>NZ_JBHYDR010000005.1:0-375110 GCF_051860605.1 Phreatobacter sp.
GAGTGCCTGGCGCTCATCGCGGACACCTCGCTCTCAGGTGCCAGGGTCGTTCGCGAGTTGGAGGCCGTCATCCGTCTGCGCGGCCGGCCCGACACGATCGTCTCCGACAACGGCACGGAGCTGACCTCGATGGCGGTGCTGCACTGGTCCCAGCAGACCGGCGTGGAATGGCACTACATCGCTCCAGGCAAGCCCATGCAGAACGCCTTCGTCGAAAGCTTCAACGGCCGCTTCCGGGACGAGTGCCTCAACGACACGCTGTTCTCGACGCTCACCGAGGCCCGCAGCGCCATCACCTCATGGAAGGAGGACTACAACCATCACCGACCACACTCGGCCCTCGGCAACATGCCGCCAGCCGAGTTCGCAATGAAAGCTATGCTGGAACGACAGGCCGCCTAAGGCCATAAACGAAACCCAGGACTCTCCCTCAGGCCGGAGGAGAAGAGGGTCTCAGGTCAGTCGCTCGTACCCTCGCTCACGATCAGCGCATCAGCGACGCGCGCGGCGATATCGATGCTCTCCGGCTTGTCGGCATCGATCAGCGTCAGGGGGTTATAGGAGGATTTGAGGTCCGCGAAGTCATCGCCCGAGCGTGCGACCGCCCCCATGGGATCGAGAATGCGCACGCGCTGGCCCAGGCCGTGGCAATAGACCGAGCCGCCCGCGCGGCGGCGGGCCGTCACCACCGCGTTCTCGCCCTTCGGATCGATCACCACCATCGAACCCGGCCACAGGCAGAGATTGGGGACGATGAAGGATACGCCCTTGCCGCCGCGCGTGCCGCCGCAGACCAGCACATGCCGGTTATCGCGAAAGGCCACGCCCTGGCCCTTGCTATCGAACCCCAGCCAGTAATCGCCCATGCTCAAAGGCTTCAGGAAGCCGCGTCCATCGCTCAGTTCGGCAGTGGCGAGCGGGGCATAACGAGGGTCGGGATCGAACAGAAACCTGATGTCCTCGGCCGTCATCCTTCTGGCCATGGCCGTTGTTCCTATCGTTCGAGATCAAGATCGTGATCCCGCCCATGCGTCCGGGACCGGTTCCTCTGCTCGCGCTGGGCGCGCAGGACGGTTGCGATGCGCTGGGTCAGGGCTTTGCGCTCAGCCCGGTGTCGGGCCTCTATGGACGCGATGCGCTTGTGGACCAGCGCGCGTTCCTGGCTTTGCGCGTCGTAGAGGGCCTGACGCTGCTGGCGGTCGCGCATCCAGCCCGCGAAGGCCTCGCGCTCGTTCTGGCGCCTGATCCTGAAGACGCGCAGGCTCATGACATCCAGCACCGCGCCAAGACCCTTGCGGAAGCGGCTGGCGCGTTCCTTCGTCTCCGCCGCCCAGCGGGCGTCCTGGCCCTTGGCCAGCCGCGCGCGTTCGGCGCGCTGGTCTGCGACCAGCGCCCGCAATTCCTCTTTGAGGGGTCGGAGTTCTTCCCGTTTGGCGTTGCGGTCGGCGGCCAGATGCCCGCGCAGGGCCCTGGTCATGCGCTTGCGAAGCTCGGCCTGAAGGTCAGCTACAACGGGCAGTTCCGCGCCGTCGCCGAGACGCGCCCGCACATCTTTGGTCTTCACGCCGGTCCAGCGCGCCAGCGCCAAGACATTGCCGTTCAAATCCGTCGCCACCAACCCTCGCCGGTCGCCGCGCGCGAGGTAATACCCGTGCTCTTCCAGGGCGTGACGCAGGCCTGGCAGATTGTCGGAGCGCGCCCAGGCATCCTGAAAGACCTGCCTGATCTCGCGCGGGTCCATCTCCAGGCGCTTGGCCTGCTGCCATTCGGCGAGAGTGAAGTTTAGGGGGTTCTTCCAGCCATTCTCGCGGTGGCCTTCGGGCAGCGCCCAGCCATGTTCGAGGTAGAGTTCCTTCGAGAGACCGTTCAGCCTGGATTTGTAGAAGGCGAGGTTGCGCGCGGTCATGGCGTGCGCGTCGATGCGCGACCACACGGCATGGGCGTGCATCCGCCCCTGCTTCTCATGGATGACCACGGCGCGCGGCTGGCCGGTCAGGCCCAGCAGCTCTTCCGCACGGTCCACTGCCGCCATCAGATCGGCAACCGGGATGCTGGCTCCTTGCGGGGGATTGAGCGAGAGCGAAAACACCGGCTGGCGGCAGCGCGTGCCGCGCGCAATGGCGGTGACTTCCGCCATCGCGCCGTGCAGGTCAGCGGCGACGAAGCCGCGCAGTTCCTGCACCGTGATGTGGTCGTTGTCCTGCGTATTGAGCAGATGCGCGGCGAGCGCACGAGGCCCGCCGCGTTGGGAGGCTTTCAGGATCATGTCAGCCCTCCGGCGTGTCCGCAGACCCGGCGAAGGGGGATGGCTGATCGTCGCCTCCGGCAGCGGCCGCGAAGACCGGGGCCAGCGGCGGCGCGGCCGACTGGATCGCTTCCTCGACAATTTTCAGGCCCAGCGCCCGCACCAGCAGGCTGCGCATCTCGAAAACATCCGCGCAGGCCTGGCGCAAATCCGCCTCGACCTCTGGCGAGACCGGCAGGCTGCCCTGGTTCACGCCCTTGGCGATCTGGTTGAGGTTGTTGGCCAGCCGCGACTGGCCCAGCAGCGCCAGCAGCCGCCCGAGCGGCTCGGCATCCCGAAGCGGGCTTTTCCGGGTCCGGCGCGGCGCGCTGTCACCCTCCAGCACCGTTTGCCGGATATAGGCACCGACCGACACGTCGCCCGCCTTCTCCTTAAGCAGCGCCTTCTCGGCGTCAGTGAAGCGGATGGAGAGCGGCGCTGCCGTCCGTTTCTTTTGGACTTTGGGAGCGCGGGTCATGGCCGCAGCCCCTTCAGATCAATGTTCGTTCGCTTTAGCTCGCGCTCCCAGTCGGCCAGAACGTCAAAGAGTTGGTTCGAAGTGGGTCCTTCCCTCTCCGCCATTCTTTCGCTCACGGCAGTTTCGCTTCGCTCAACGCCTCCGCGGGGGCGGCCTCTCGGCCGGTCGCGCGGTCGTGCTCCTGGCGTCAGGTTCGGACTTCGTCCTTCCCTCTCCGCCATTCTTTCGCTCACGGCAGTTTCGCTTCGCTCAACGCCTCCGCGGGGGCGGCCTCTCGGCCGGTCGCGCGGTCGCGCTCCTGGCGTCAGTTTCGGACTTCGTCCTTCCCTTTCCGCCAGTCAGCACGGCCTTCGCTCCAGCGCCGCGTGAACGGCCCTGCCGGGGCGCGCCCCCGGGCAGGTAGCCGCTCCGCTACGGTCGTCGCGCAGGCGTCAAGAGATGGACAAGGCGGGCCGGCTATTCGCCGGCCGGGACGGGCTGGACAGCGGCCGCGGCCTGAAACCTCTCGCTCGGCCGCCGCGTGCGGAAGATGCGCAGCACCAGGACGAAGAACACCGGCACGAACAGCACGGCGAGCACCGTGCCTGCGACCACCCCGCCGATCACCCCGATGCCGATCGCGTTCTGGGCCCCCGAGCCCGCGCCGCTCGCGATGGCAAGCGGCACGACGCCGAGTGAGAAGGCCAGCGAGGTCATGATGATCGGCCGCAGCCGCAGGCGCGCCGCCTCCTCGGCCGCCTCGACCAGGGACAGGCCGCGGTTGAAGCCGTCGCGCGCGAACTCGACGATCAGGATGGCATTCTTGGCCGTCAGCCCGACCGTCGCCAAGAGGCCGACCTGAAAATAGACGTCGTTGGACATGCCGCCGAACAGGCTGGCGAACACCGCCCCCAGGACGCCCAGCGGCACGGCCAGCAGGACCGCGGTCGGGATCGACCAACTCTCGTAGAGCGCCGCAAGGCACAGGAACACCACCAGCAGCGACAGCACGTAGAGCGCCATCGCCTGGCCCGAGGACTGCCGCTCCTGGAACGAGATGCCGCTCCAGGCAAAGCCGAAACCGGGCGGCAGCTGCCCGACGAGCCGCTCCATCTCGTCCATCGCCTGGCCTGTCGTGAAGCCTGGGGCGGGCATGCCCTGGATTTCCCGCGAGGCGATGCCGTTGAACCGCTCCAGTCGCGGCGAGCCGTATTCCCACGCGGTGCGGCCGAAGGCGGAGAAGGGCACCATCTGGCCCTGCGCGTTGCGCACGAACCATTTGTCCAGATCAGCGGGCACCATGCGGGCCTCCGGCTCGCCCTGCATGAAGACCCGCTTGATGCGGCCCCGGTCCATGAAGTCGTTGACGTAGGTCGCGCCCCATGCGGTGGCGAGGGTGGAGTTCACCTCGGTGACGGACAGGCCGAGGGCGCTGGCGCGCTCCCAATCGACGATGATGCGAAACTGCGCCTCGTCGTTCAGCCCGTTGGCCCGTACCCGTGTCAGGACGGGGCTCGCCGCCGCCAGCCGGAGCAGTTGGTCGCGCGCGGCGAGCAGCGCGCCGTGGCCGTTGCCGCCGCGATCGAGAAGCTGGAGCGAAATGCCGCTGGCATTGCCGAGCTCGCGCACGGCGGGCGGCGCGGAGGAAATGATCAGCGCGTCCGGATAGCGCGCGAAGCGCGCATTGATCCGCTCGGTCAGGGCATGCACGCTGTTCTGCGGGCCGCGCCGCACATCCCAGTCCTTCAGGGTGATGAAGCCCAGGCCGGAGTTCTGCCCGCGGCCGCCGAAGCTGAACCCGTTGATCGCAAAGAAGCTGTCGACGACGCCGGGCTCCTCCTCGCGCAGGTAGCGCGCCACATCGTCGAGCGCGCGCTGGGTGCGGTCCGCGGTGGCCCCCGGGGGCGCCGTCACCTGCATGAAGGCAATGCCCTGGTCCTCGTTCGGCAGGAACCCGCCCGGCAGGCGCAGGAAGCCGTAGCCGAGGACGCCGAGGAGGGCGACATAGATCAGCAGCATGCGCGCCGGCCGTCGCAGGCTCGCCCGCACGCCGCCGACATAGCCGCGCGTCATGCGGTCGAAGCCGCGGTTGAACCAGCCGAAGACGCCGCGCTGGCCCTGGCCCGGCTTGTGCGGGCGCAGCATCGAGACGCAGAGCACCGGCGTGAAAAAGATCGCGACAAGAACCGACAGCGTCATGGCCGTGGCGATGGTCACGGAGAACTGCCGGTAGATGACGCCCACGGACCCGCCGAAGAAGGCCATCGGCAGGAACACCGCCGACAGCACCAGTCCGATGCCGATCAGGGCGCCAGTGATCTGGTCCATCGAGCGCCGCGTGGCCTCGAGCGAGGAGAGATGCTCCTCCGCCATCACGCGCTCGACGTTCTCGACCACGACGATGGCGTCATCGACCAGGAGGCCGATGGCCAGCACCAGGCCGAACATGGTCAGGGTGTTGACGCTGAACCCCAGCACCTGCAGCACCGCGAAGGTGCCCAGCACCACAACCGGGATCGCCAGCGTCGGGATCAGGGTCGCGCGGAAGCTCTGCAGGAAGATGAACATCACCAGGAACACCAGCGCCACGGCCTCCAGCAGGGTCAGGACGACACTGCGGATGGAGCGCTGCACGAAGGGGGTGGTGTCCTGCAGATAGGTGACCTCGAGCCCCGGCGGGAAGCTGGGGCGGAGCCGGTCGATGGTGGCGCGGACGGCCGCTGCCGTGTCGAGCGCATTGGCCCCGCTGGCGAGCCGGATGCCGATACCGCTGGACGGGTTGCCGTTGAGCAGGGTGGTGATGGAATAGTTCTCGCCGCCGATCTCGACGCGCGCCACGTCGCGCAGACGGACCTGCGAGCCGTCGGCCCGCACGCGCATCAGGATGGCGCCGAACTCCTCAACGGTCTGCAGGTAGGACGGGCCGATGATGGTGGCGTTCAGCTGCTGACCGGGCACGGCGGGCAGCCCGCCCATCTCGCCGCTCGAGACCTGAACATTCTGGGCCCGCACCGCGGCCGCGACATCGGAGGGCGTCAGCCCGTAATTGATCAGCTTCGCCGGATCCAGCCAGATGCGCATGGCGAACTGCGCGCCGAACACCTGGTAGTCGCCGACGCCGGCGGTCCGGCTGATCGGGTCCTGCACGTTGGCCACGAGGAAATCGGAAATGTCCGTGCGCTCCATCCGGCCGTCGGTCGAGACGAAGCCGACCACGAGCAGGAAGTTGCCGGAAGACTTGACGACGCGGATGCCCTGCTGCTGCACCGTCAGCGGCAGGCGCGGAACCGCCAGCTGCACGCGGTTCTGGACCTGGACCTGGGCGGTATCGGCATTGGTGCCCGGCGCGAAGGTCAGCTGGATCCTTGCCGCGCCGTCCTTGGTGGTCTGGGAATCGAAGTAGAGCAGGTTGTCGATGCCGCTCAGCTGCTGCTCGATGACCTGGACCACCGTCGTCTGGACCGTCTCGGCCGATGCGCCGGGGAAGGCGACGTTGATGGAAATGGCGGGCGGGGCGATGGCCGGGTATTGCGCGACCGCCATGCTCCGGAGGGCCAGGAGACCGGCCACCATGATCCCGATGGCGATGACCCAGGCGAAGACCGGACGATCGATGAAGAAGCGGGCCATTGCGCGGGCCTAGCCGGCCGGTGGCGCGGACGGGTGCTCGCTCGCCTGCACCCGCGCGCCCGCACGGATGCGCTGCAGGCCCTCGATCACCACGCGGTCGCCTGCGGCCACGCCCTCGGTCACCAGCC
The DNA here is from genome assembly GCF_051860605.1 of Phreatobacter sp. Lineage (GTDB taxonomy): Bacteria > Pseudomonadota > Alphaproteobacteria > Rhizobiales > Phreatobacteraceae > Phreatobacter. The sequence continues at coordinate 6,500 of NZ_JBHYDR010000005.1, forward strand.
AGTCGTTGCCAACGGCGCGGCTGGCGCGCAGCAGCCGCTGCTCGACCACACCCTCGGCATTCACCACGAAGGCCATGGGCTCGCCCCGCGGCGTGCGCAGCACGGCGCGCTGCGGAACGAGGATGGCGCGATCCGTCACGCCTTCCTCGACGCGGGCCCGGACGAACATGCCGGGCAGCAGGAGCTGGTCAGGATTGGGGAACACCGCCCGCACCGTGACCGAGCCTGTTCCCTGGTCGACGATGACCTCGGAGAACTGAACCTCGCCGGGATGCGGATATTCGGAGCCGTCCTCGAGCAGCAGCCGCGCCGCCGCGCGGTCAGCCGAGTCGCGGCGCAGCGCGCCGCTCGCCACGTCGCGCCGCTGCTGCAGCAGGACCGCGCTCGGCTGGGTGAGGTCGACATAGATGGGATTGAGCTGCGTGACGGTCACGAGCGCCGTGATCTGGTTGGCGGTCACAAGCGCGCCCGGCGTGACGCTGGCGCGCCCGGTCCGCCCGTCGATGGGCGAGGTCACGCGCGTGTAGCCCAGATCGATGCGGGCGGTCTCGAGCGCCGCACGGGCCGAGATGACGTCGGCCTGGGTCTGGCGCAGCGTCGCTTCGGCATTCTCGAGGTTCTGCTCGCTCACCACCTGCGCCCGCGCCAGCGTGCGCAGGCGATTGGCGGTGCTGGCCGCGACCTGCTCGGCCGCCTGGATGCGGGAGAGCGCTGCCTCGGCGCGCCGCACGGCGGCCTCGAAAGGAGCAGGGTCGATCTGGAACAGCGACTGGCCGGCCTTCACCGCTTCGCCCTCGGCGAAGTGGCGTTCGCGCAGCAGCCCTCCAACCTGCGGGCGGACTTCCGCTGCCCGGTAAGGCGCAGTCCGGCCCGGCAGAACGGAGGTCACCGGGATTTCCCGGCGCTGCAGAGTCATGACGGTGACGGCTACCGGAGCCGGCGCAGCGGTGTTCGCGGCGGCACGGCTCGGCTGATCGTCACAGCCGGCCGAGGCAAGCAGAAGCGCTCCCAGCACCAGCCACCGCAACGGCCAGACCGGCGATGGCTGATGGGACACGGCGCTCTGGAGCCTTGCTCCGGATGATCGCAACATGAAGCCTCGGTACGGACGGGATCGGACCTGCGCGGATACTGGTGAGTTTCCTCGCGGCGTCAACGCGTTTCCGGCGCCCCGGTCGATAACACGTTCGGGAGCGACGGGCCTGCCGCCAATTTTTGCAACAGAAGCCTGCGAATGCGGCGATTTGACCTCTCCCCCGCGATGCCTGTCCCTGCCGGCGCCCTTCCCATGTGACCTCGCCAGGTTCCGGAGCGCGCGCCGGGCCAGATGAACCGCCATCGGCCGGACCCATGCGGCCTTGCCGGACCTCTGGTATGAAGCCGGCATGGATCTCGACGCCTTCCGACTGTTTTGCGCCGTCGTCGACCGTGGCAGCATCGCGGCCGCCGCGCGCGAATGCGGGCTGTCGCCGTCCATGGCCAGTCGCCGCATCACCGCGCTTGAGGAGGCGATCGGTGCCAGGCTGCTCTTGCGCACCACGCGCTCGCTGGCGCCGACGGAAGCCGGCCTCACGCTTTTGTCCTGGGCGCGCGGGGCCCTGCTGGACTGGAACCGCATGCGTGACGAGATCGGCGCCATGCAGGGGCAGGCGTCCGGCCTGGTGCGGCTCGCCACCAACGACTATGCCGCCTCAGCCTATCTGCCGACGATCCTGGCAAGCTTCGCGCGCCTGCAGCCGGACGTGCGCGTTGCCGTTTCCATCGCGCAGGAACCGGCCCGGCTGCTCGACGGCATGTGCGACCTCGCCGTTCATGCCGGCCGGCGGCCGGACGCCGACCTGGTCGGCCGCAAGATCTATGAATATGGCCGCAAGGTTGTCGCATCGCCCGCCTATCTGGATGGCCGCGACACGCCGCTGAAGCCCGCGGATATCGCCCGCCACCTGTGCCTCACGCACAATGTCAGCGAGCCGGCCGAATGGACCTTCGAGGACCCGGACGGCGTGCTGCATGTCCAGCGGGTGCATTCGCACATGTCCTGCGACAGCTGGACCATGCTGCTGGCCCTGGCCCTGCAGGGTATCGGCATCGCGCGCCTGTCCGACTCGCTGGTCAGGGGACCGCTGGCGGACGGCCGGCTGGTGGAACTGCTGCCGCACATGCGGTCGGTCTATGCGGACGGCGACCCGCCGGCCATGTGGGTCCTGGCAGCCGACCGGGCCATGCCGCTGCGCGTGCGGCTGCTGGCCGACCATATCGCCAGCGCGCTGCTCCAGCTGCATCGAACCGGTCGCCGCTGACCCGCCTATTCGTGCAGGATATGCACGATGCTGTGACGCATCCACTGGCTACACGCCCTGTGCGCCCTCCCGCATCCTCCCGGAATTGCATGGTTGCCGGGAGGAAGGCTTGCCGCAGTTCATCGCTGCCGACACGGGCGGAACCTTCACCGACGTGACCGTCTATGATGCGGAAAGCGGCGAGATCCGCTTCGGCAAGACCCTGACGACCTATGGCCATCTGGTCGATGGCGTGGTGGCCGGCATCGGCGAGGCCGATGGTCAGGTCGCCGACGCGGCCTGGCTGCGCCACGGCACCACCCACGTCATCAACGCCTTCCTGCAGCGGCGGGGTGCCCGCGCCGCCCTGGTGACGACGCGCGGCTTCCGCGACGTGCTGGAGATCGCCCGCGGCAACCGGCCGGTTCCCTTCGACACGACATGCCGGCGCCAGCCGCCGCTTGTTCCGCGCGCCCTGCGCTTCGAAGTGACGGAGCGCATCGGCGCCGACGGCACCGTCGTCGAGCCGCTGGCGGATGACGACCTGCTGGCGCTCGTGCCCGTGCTTCAGGCGGCCGGCGTCGAGGCGGTCGCGGTGTCCTTCCTCAATGCCTATGCCAATCCCCTGCACGAGAGCCGGGCCGCAGCCTTTCTCGCCGAGCGCCTTCCCGGCGTCTATGTGACGGCGGCCACCTCCCTCAGCCGCGAATGGTTCGAGTTCGAGCGCAGCTCGACGGCGGCGGCCAATGCCTATGTCGGGCCGGCGATCGCCCGCTACGTGGCAGGATTCTCCGACCGGCTCGGCCGCGAGGGCTTTTCCGGCACCTTCGCGATGATGGGCTCGAATGGCGGCGTCATGCCGTTCGAGGCCTCCGTGGAGCGGCCTGTCTCGCTGGTCGAATCGGGGCCCATCGGCGGGGTCATCGCCGCTGCCGAATATGCCCGCCGGCTGGGGCTGGAGAGGGTGATCGCCTTCGACATGGGCGGGACCACGGCCAAATGCGCGCTGGTCGAGAGCGGCGGCTTTGCGGTGCAGCCGACCTACTGGGTTGGCGGCTACGAGCAGGGCTTCCCGATCCGCAGCCCGGTGCTCGATATCGTCGAGGTGGGTGCCGGCGGCGGCTCCATCGCCTGGGTCGACGGTTCGGGACGCCTGAGGGTCGGCCCGGCCAGCGCCGGCTCCGAGCCGGGCCCGGCCTGTTTCGGGCGCGGCGGCGAGGCGCCGACCGTCACCGATGCCAATCTGGCGCTCGGCCGCATCGGCAGCGGCAGTTTCCTCGGCGGCCGGCTGACGCTGGACAGCGATGCCGCCCGGCGGGTCATCCGCGAGCGGCTGTCCGCCCCTCTCGGCTACGGCACGGACGAGGCCGCGACCAGCCGCGTCGCCCATGGCGTGCTCGACCTTGCCACCACGCTGATGGCCGGCGCGATCAAGGAGATCACGGTGGCGCGCGGCCATGACGTGCGCGACTTCACGCTGTTCGTGTTTGGCGGCGGGGGGCCGATCTTCGGCGCCGAACTGGCGCGCCAGCTTGGCATCCGCTCGGTGATCGTGCCGCCGCAGCCGGGCAATTTCTCCGCCGTCGGCATGCTGCTGGCCAAGGCGCGGCTGGATATCGTGCGCAGCCTGGTTGCCGATCTGTCGCCGGACGGGCTGGCAGCGCTTTCCCGCGTGCGCGACGAACTGGACCGGGAGGCCCGGCAGGCTGCCGCCCGCGAGTTCGCCGGCGAGGCCGTCACCCTGTCCTGGCAGGCGGACATGCGCTATCGCGGGCAGCGGCACAGCGTTGCGGTTCCGTTCAGCGGCGCGCCCTCTGCCGGTGCCTTGCGCGAGGCTTTCGAGGCCACCTATGCGCGGCGCTATGGCCGCACGCTCGGGCAGGACTTCACGCCGGAAGTGGTCGGCCTGCGCGTGGCCGCCGAGGGCGATGCCGCCCGGCCGGACCTTGCCACGCTGGGAGCCCTGCCGGAGGCGATGGAGACGCCGCGGCCGCGCGGGTCGAGGCCCCTGCACATGCGCCCGGGCGGCTGGATCGAGGTACCGGTCTGGCGCCGCGCCGACCTGCCGTCGGGCTTCGTCGTCAACGGGCCGGCGATCATCGAGGAATACAGCGCGACCCTGCTGGTCGGGCCGGATGACCGCGCGGTCGTCGGGTCGCTGGGCGAGATCGCCCTGTCCACCTCCGCACCGGGGGCCGAACGATGAGCGATGCCCTGCCCGCTGCGGCGACGGCCGCCGATCCGATCGACATCGAGATCCTGCGGCACGAGATCCTGTCGATCCCGAACCAGATCGAGCGGAACATCGAGCGCAGCGCGTTCAGCCCGCTCGTCCAGGAGTACAAGGACTATTCCGTCGGACTGGTGGACCCGGACGGCGCCCTCGTCGCCCAGTCGCGCGGCAGCCTGCCGATCTTCGTCGCCAATGCGCTTGGTACCGGCGTGCGCGAGGCGCTCGACACCTTCGGCGCCGACCAGCTTCGCCACGGCGATGCCATCCTGACCAATTCGCCGGCGACGCTCGGCCAGCATCTCAACAATGTCGTTCTGCTGACGCCGATCCGCGAGGCGGGCGACGCCGGTGGCGCGCTCGTCGGCTTCTTCGCCGTGCTCGTCCACTGGATCGATATCGGCGGCTCGGCGCCCGGATCCAGCACCGGCACGGACACCACCGATGTCTGGCAGGAGGGGCTGCAACTGCCCTGCGTTCGCCTGCTCGATGGCGGTCGCCGCATCGACGACATGTTCCGGCTGTGCGCGGCCAACAGCCGCTTTCCGCGCCTGCTGCTCGGCGATCTCGAGGCCCAGCTTGCCGGCTGCCTGCTCGGCCGCGACCTGATGCTCGATATCCTGGCGCGGCGGGGTGCGGACCTGGTCCGCGCGACGCTCGGTGCCATGCGCCTGCAGGCGCGCGAGGCGGCCGCGGCGGTGCTCGCCACGGCCCGACCGGGTCTGCATGTCGCGGAAAGCTTCCTCGACGGCGAGAAGGGCGTGCGCGTTCCGATCCGCGTGGCGGTGCGGGTGGAAGGCGGGCGCCTGAAGATCGACCTGTCCGGGCTCGGTCCGCAGATGGCCGGCCCCTCCAATGCCGGCCGCAATGGCGGCGCGGTGGCGGCGGCCCGCATCGCGGCGAAATACATCCTGTCGCCGCTCGAACCGGTCAACCAGGGCGATTTCGACCTGCTCGACGTGGAAGCCCCCGACGGCACGTTCCTGACGGCCAGCGCCGACGCGCCGATCGGCGGATCCGGCAACACCATTCCCACCGCCGTCGACACGATCCTGAAGGCGCTCGGCCAGGCGCTGCCCTCGCAGGAGGCTGCCGCCCACCATGGCACCTATGGCGTCCACACCATTTTCGGCCGCCTGCCGGCAACCGGCGAACTGTTCGCCAATCTCGACACGGTGACCGGCGGATGGGGCGCCACGGCCGAGGATGACGGCGCGTTTCCGTTGCGCTCGAACGCCCATGGCGACGTGCCGGACATTCCCGTGGAGATGCAGGAGGCGCTCTATCCGTTCATGCTGCTGTCGAAGGCCCTGCGGCCGGACAGCGGCGGGGCGGGGCGGCGACGCGGCGGGCTCGGCACGCTCAAGGAATACCGGATCACCGCCCCGTGCCGGATCAGCCTGAAGTTCGAGCGCAGCCAGTGCCCGCCCTGGGGCCTGAACGGCGGCCATGCCGGCCAGACCGGCTTCGTCGACATGATCCGCCCGGATGGCGAGACCGTCCGTGCCTGGAAGGGAACCTTTGCGCTGGGTGCCGGAGACCGGCTGCTGATCGCCTCGGCGGGCGGCGGCGGCTACGGCCTGCCCCATGAGCGCGAGATCGAGCGCGTGCTGGCCGATGTCGAGGCCGGATACGTGACCGCGCAGGAGGCGGCCCTGCTCTACGGCGTCGTGCTGCGTGCCGATGCCAGCCTCGACGCCGAAGAAACCCGCATGCGGCGGGCACAGCTCGCCGCGTCCCAATGACAGATCAAAAGGGAGAGAGCGACATGACCAGGACATTGATCGACCGGCGCACCTTCGTGGGTGCCGGAGCGGCCCTGATGGCGGGCTCGCGGGCCGTGCATGCCCAGGCCTGGCCTAGCCGGGTCGTGCAGATCCTGATCGGCTTCGGCGCCGGCGGCGTCACCGACGTCGCCACGCGGCTGCTCGCCGAGGGGTTGCGGCCGCTGATCGGCCAGTCGGTGGTGATCGAGAACCGGGCCGGGGCCAGCGGCATGATCGCCGCGGGCGTGGTCTCGCGGGCAGCCCCCGACGGCCACATGCTGCTGGGCGTGCCGGGAACGATCACCATCGTCCCCTCGATCATGCAGAACCTGCAGATCGACGTGCTCAAGGACCTGTCCCCGATCACCATCTTCGCGACCTCGCCGAACGTGATGATCGTCAAGGCCGACCATCCGGCCCGCACGCTCCAGGAGTTCATCGCCTCGGTGAAGGCGCAGCCGGAAGGGCATTTCGCCTATGCCTCCTCCGGGCTTGGAACGACCGTCCACATCATGGCCGGCATGCTGGAACGCTCGACCGGCATCCGCATGCGGCATGTGCCGTTCCGCAGCTCGGCCGACTCGCTCCGCTCGGTCATTGCCGGCGAGCTGCCGCTGGTGTTCTCCTCGGTCAACTCGGCCCTTCCGTTCATCCAGTCCGGCACCGTTCGGGCGCTGGGGCTGGCATCCGAGAAGCGCTCCTCGTTCCTGCCGGACATCCCGACCTTCGACGAGCAGGGCGTGACCGGCATGCGCTCGGACACCTGGTTCGGACTGGCCGGTCCGGCGGGCATGCCGCGCCCGCTGCTCGAGCAGATCGCCGGCCTGTGCGACAAGGCCATGGCGAGCGAGGGCATGCGTGCCCGCTTCGAGGCCCTCGGCGCCGAACCGCTCGGCCTCGGCCCGGATGCCGCCCGCGCGCAGATGGAGCGCGAGGTGAAGATGTTCGACGAACTGACCACGGCCATGGGCATCAAGCCGCCGCGCTGAAGCCGGACCACGTTGCGGCCGCGGGTTCCGCCGTGGCCGCAGCGGGGCTCAGGTCCCGGCGTCGGCCCTTTGCCGGCGTGCGGCCTCCGGCGGGGTTGCGAGCCCGCGTTCGGCCGCCATCTCGTCGATGATCCAGGCGACGAAGGCCTCGATCTGTGGCCGGGCCCGGTCCTCGCGGCGATAGACGATGCGGTGGGCGAGGGCGGTGATCCCAAGCGGCCCGAAGGGCATGACGAGTTCTCCGGCCCGGACCATGGCGGCGGCCTGCAGGTTCGATTCCAGCATCAGGCCCAGCCCGTCGCGGGCCGCCATGAGGGCCAGGAACGCGCGGTCGAAGGTCATGCCGCGCCGTGGCAGCATCACATGCGGCGCGTGCCGGGCGATCCACTCGTCCCACTGCGCGACGCAGCGGATCGAGTGGATGAGCGGCACGGCGCTGATGTCCTCCACCCGTGTCAGGCGATGCTGTTCCACGAAGGCGGGGCTCGCCAGCGGCACGATCGTCTCCTCGGCGAGGGCGATGCTCTCGCAGGCCTCCGGCACCGGCCGGTTGTACTGGATGTCGATCATGAAACCGTCCTCGCCCAGCTTGGCCGGCTCGTGGCCGGCAAACAGGGTCAGGTCGATCTCCGGGTGGCGCGCCCGGAAGGCGGGCAGCCGCGGCACCAGCCAGAGCGTGGCAAGGCTTGGCGCCGAGTGCAGCATCAGCCGCTGCACCGCGCCTTCAGACGAGAAGCGGCTGGTGGCGACCGCGATGCGCGTGAAGCTTTCCGCCAGCGCATTGGCATAGGCGACCGCGTCCTCGGTCGGCAGCGCCGCCCGGTTCCTTCGCGCGAACAGCGGCTTGCCGAGAATGTCCTCCAACTGGCGGATCTGGTGGCTGACCGCCGAGGGCGTGACGCCCAGCTGTTCGGCCGCGCGCGCGAAACTGCCGGTGTCCATCACGGCGGTGAAGGTCTGCAGGCATTTCAGCGGCGGCATGCCCCGTATCATCGGTGAATCCTTTTCAGCAATCTGGCCAGTTTATTTCATTTTGTTGAATTTGATATCCTTGTTAGCCTTTCGTCCAATGACATTGATGGCCACGCGAGACGGGGCCACACGGGAGAAGCGCCCTCCGGGCGGACTGAATGCGAGGCGGCAAGGGCTGCGCCGGACAGGCGCCGCCAGCCGCACGATCCCCGTTCCCGTCGCGCCGGCCGCTTGATCCCAACGGGCGCCGCCTTCCGGTCCGCCCGGGAACCGCGGGGAAGGACGAACAGGGCATGAATCTCCACCGGATGCTTCTCGAACGGCAGGCCGCCGGCCGGCCCGTCACGGTCGGCCTGATCGGCGCCGGCAAGTTCGGCACCATGTATGCCAGCCAGTGCCGCCTCACCGCCGGCATGCAGCTCGTCGCCGTCGCCGACCTCAATCCGGATCGCGCCCGCGCCCAGCTGAAGGCCGGGTCCTGGCCGGCCGAGCAATATGGCGCCGCCTCCATCGACGAGGCGCTGAAGGCCGGCTCGACCGCCATTCTCGACAATGCCGACCTGATGATCGACCACCCGGCCATCGAGGTGATCATCGAGGCGACCGGCGATCCGGGCGCCGGCATCCGCTTCGCGATGCGGGCCATCCAGAACGGCAAGCATATCGTCATGGTCAATGTGGAGGCCGACGCCGTTGCCGGCCCCATCCTCGCCCGCAAGGCGAAGGCCGCCGGCGTCGTCTATTCGCTCGCCTGGGGCGACCAGCCGGCCCTGATCGCCGATCATGTCGACTGGGCACGGGCCTGCGGCTTTACGGTCGTCGCGGCCGGCAAGGGCACGCGCTACCATCCGACCTACCACCAGTCCACGCCCGACACGGTCTGGGACATTCTCGACAAGTACATGAAGATCCGGGACCGCAACTCGATCAACCCGAAGATGTTCAACTCCTTCGTGGACGGCACGAAGTCCGGCATCGAGATGACGGCCGTGTGCAATGCCACGGGCCTTGAGGCTCAGTCCGAGGGCCTGTCCTTCCCGCCGGCCACGCGCTTCGAACACGCCGAGATCTGCAAGCCGCGCGCGGCCGGTGGCGTTCTGGAGAAGGCCGGCGTCACCGAGGTGACCTCCTCGGTCTATCGCGACGGCACCGACGTGCCGCATTCCCTGGTCATGGGCACCTATGTCGTGTTCGAGAGCGAGAGTGCCTACACGCAGGAGTGCTTCCGCGAATATTCCATGCTGCCGGACAGTTCCGGCCGCTATTCGTGCCTCTACCGGCCGATCCACATGATCGGCCTGGAGCTTGGCTATTCGGTCGCCTCCGCCGCGCTGCGCAAGGAGCCGACCGGCGCGCCCGTCTGCTTCAACTCGGATGTGGTGGCCACCGCCAAGCGCGACCTCAGCCCCGGCGAGATGCTCGACGGCGAGGGCGGCTTCTGCGTCTGGGGCAAGCAGACCCCGGCCGAGGCCTCACTCGCCAACGGCTACCTGCCGCTGGGTCTTGCCCACAACGTGCGGCTGAAGAATCCGATCAGGACCGGCGAGCGGCTCAAGTGGAGCGATGTCGACTATGACGCGACCAGCACCGCCGTGAAGGTGCGCCGCGAGATGGAAGCCGCCTTCGCCCGGCCGAACGTGCAAGGGGGTTAAGGCCGCCCCCGTCGCCACGGCTGGGCCGGCACGGCCGGCTCAGCCCGAACTTCACCCTCAGAGCCCGGCAAACGGGCCGAACCCAGCCCTTTAGGAGGATGCCCCATGACCCATTCCGACAGGACCACCCTCTCGCGCCGCGCAGCCGTCGCCGGCCTTGCCGCCGGTGCCGCCGCTCTTGCGGCCCCCGGCATCGCGCGTGCCCAGAGACTGAACTGGATCGGCGCCAGTGCAACGCCGCCGACCGATTTCATCGCCCAGTCGCTCGACTTCTTCGCCAAGCGCCTCGGCGAACTGACGCAGGGCCAGATCACGACGACCACGCACCATGCCGGCTCGCTCGGCGGCGAGCGCGAGCATGTGGAAGGGCTGTTGCAGGGGGCGGTGCAGGTGGCATCCCCCGGCGCCTCGATCCTTGCCGGCTGGTACCGGCCCGCCGACATCTGGACCTATCCCTATCTGTTCAAGGATGTCGCCCATAAGGATCGGGTGATGACCTCCATGATCCAGGCCTATGGCGACGATGTCGCCAAGGTGGCGAAGCTGCGCCCCGTCGGCTCGATCCCGCGTATGCCGCGCATGCTCTCCTCGAGCCGGGTGGTGCGCACGCCCGCCGACCTCAGGGGCTTCAAGATCCGCGTGCCGGAGACGACGCTGTGGCGCCGGACCTTCGAGCGCTTCGGTGCTTCCCCCACGCCGCTGCCCTGGCCGGAGGTGTTCCAGGCCCTGAAGTCCGGCATCATCGAGGGCCAGGAAAACCCGATGGCGCTCACCTACAATGCCGGCATCTTCGACGTGAACCGCAACTTCGCGCTCACCGAGCACATGATGCAGGACAACCAGATCGTCCTGTCGGAACAGGTCTATGCGGGTCTCTCGGAAGCCCATCGCAAGGCGGTCAACCAGGCCGCACGCGACATGGAGAACGAGATGCGGCCGAAGGTGATCGCCGACGACAACCGCATCCTCCAACTGGTCAAGGCGAAGAATGTCGCCATCAACGATGTCGACAAGGATGCCTTCCGCGCCACGCTCCGCGGCATGGAGGACGAGTTCGCCCATGTGAAGCCGTGGGTCCAGCGCATCGGCGCGATCGCCTGACGGCGGCCTGACCGCAACCGGCGGGCGGCCGAACACGGCCGTCCGCCCCCGCGTCCCGTCTGCCGGAGAGTTCCCATGGCGCCCGAAACCAGCAGGCCCGGCCCCCTGCGTGCCGTCTGCGACGCCACCGACCGGGCCGCGGCCGTGGCCGCAGGGGCCTGCATCGCCGCCATCGTGGTGATCACGGTCGTGGCGGTCTGGTATCGCTACGTGCTCGGTGCCCCGCTGTCCTGGACCGAGCAGATCAGCCGTATCCTGTTCGTCTGGGTGACCTTCCTCGGCGCCGCGGTGCTCTACCGCCGCATGATCCACATCGTCATCGACATGCTGGTGATCATGCTGCCGGCGCCGATCCAGCGGCTGGTCTACTGGACCAACCAGGCGCTGATCCTCGTCTTCGCGCTCATGCTGCTTTGGTTTGGCGGCAAGCTCGCCCTCGACACCCTGGGCCAGACCTTCGGGGCGCTGGAGATCACGCCCGCAAGCTTCTATCTCGCCGCTCCCGTGTCGGCCGCGCTGATCCTGCTGTTCTGGGTGGAGAAGCTGGTCGATCCGTCGAAGCGTCTGCCCCAGGGCGACGTCCACCTCTGACCGGAGCCGTCGCCATGGCCAGCGTCCTGATGATCGGCTTCCTGGTGTTCCTGGCGATCGGCCTGCCGATCGCCTTCGCCATGGGGCTTGCCACCATCCTCGCCATCACCTGGCACGGGACGCTGCCCTATTCGCTGTTCGCGCAGCGGGCGCTGATCGGCGCCGATTCCTATTCGCTGCTGGCCATTCCGTTCTTCATCCTCGCCGGCAACCTGATGAATGTCGGCGGCATCACCGAGCGTATCATCGCCTTCGCCAATGCCTGCGTCGGCCGCTTCACGGGCGGGCTCGGCCTGACCACGGTCATGTCCTGCATGGTGTTTTCGGGCGTTTCGGGCTCGGCGGTGGCGGATGCGTCCGCGCTCGGCAAGGTGCTGATCCCCGGCATGAAGAAGCAGGGCTATGGCGGCGGCTTCGCGGCCTCGGTGACCGCGGCCGCCTCCGTCATGGGGCCGATCATCCCGCCATCCATCCCGCTGGTCATCTACGGCCTGTCGGTCGGCAAGGGCGTCTCGGTGGCGGCCCTGTTTCTCGGCGGTGTCATTCCCGGCCTGCTGCTGGCGCTCGGCCTGTCGCTGGTGGTCATCTGGATCGCCCGGCGGCGCAATTATCCGCGCCACGAGGCCGTGCCGTTCCGCCAGCTGGTGTCGAGCGCGGGCGAAGCCTCCTGGGCGCTGTTCATGCCGGTGCTGATCCTCGTCGGGATCACCGGCGGCGTCGTCACCGTCACCGAAAGCGCGGCGATTGCGGTGCTTTATGCGCTGTTCGTCGGCATCGTCATCCACCGCGAACTCGGCCTGCGCAATATCGGGCCGATCTTCGTCCAGACCGCGCTCGACACGGCGGTGGTGATGATCATCATCGCCTTTGCCTCCGGCTTCGGCTGGCTGATGGCGGTCAGCGGGCTGCCGCGTCAGGTGGCGACGCTGATCACGGGCATTTCGGACAATCCGCTGGTCATCCTGCTGCTCATCAACATCCTGCTGCTGGTGGTCGGCCTGTTCATGGAGGCGATCGCCGCCATGATCATCCTCCTGCCCGTGCTGATCCCGATCGTCGAGGCGGCCGGCATCGACCTGGTGCATTTCGGGCTGGTCATGGTGTTCAACCTGATGCTCGGGCTGCTCACCCCGCCGGTCGGCATCCTGCTCTACATCTGCGGCAACTTTGCCAATGTGAAGATCGAATCCGTCGTGCGCGAGGTGCTGCCGTTCCTCGCCGTCGGGTTCGTGGTGCTGCTGCTGATCACCTATATTCCGGGCCTTGTGCTGTGGCTGCCGAAACTGGTGCTCGGATGAGCGGGTCGTGACGGGGTTGATGGCATGGCGAGACTGACCGACAGGGTGGCGCTGGTGTTCGGCGCCGGTTCAGCGGGACCCGGCTGGGGAAATGGCAAGGCCTCGGCCGTGGCCTATGCGCGGGCGGGCGCGCGCGTCGCCTGCGTCGATATCAACCGCTCCGCCGCCGAGGAGACGGCCGAGCTCATCCGCGGCGAGAGCGGCACCGCGCAGGCCTTCGCCTGCGACGTGACGAAGCTGATCGAGATCGAGGACGTGGTGGCCCATGTCGCCGCCGCCTACGGGCCGGTCGACATCCTGCACAACAATGTCGGCCACGCGAAGATGGGCGGCCCGCCGGACCTGTCCGAGGAGGACTGGCGCCGCGAGATGGACCTCAACGTCACCGGCATGTTTCTGGCGTGCAAGGTGGTGATCCCGTCGATGCGCGCGCGCGGGCGCGGCGTCATCACCAATATCGGCTCCGCCGCCGGCCTGCGCTACACCGGCTATCCCTATGCCAGCTATTATGCGGCCAAGGGGGCGGTGAACCAGTTCACCGTCGGCATCGCCCTGCAATATGCGCGCGACGGTCTGCGCTGCAACGCGATCCTGCCCGGCATCATGGACACGCCGCTGATCTACCAGCAGATCAGCGCGGCCTATGACTCGCCCGAGGCGATGGTCAAGGCCCGCCACGAGTCCTCGCCGACGGGCCGCATGGGCACGGCCTGGGACGTGGCCCATGCGGCCGTGTTCCTGGCCGGCGACGAGGCGGGCTACATCAACGGCGTGCTGCTGCCCGTGGATGGCGGACTGACCGCCCGCTGCGGCTGAGCGGCCGCCCGCTCACCGCTCACGCCGGCAGGCGGCTCTCCACGAGCTTGGCCCAGTAGCTCACGCCGATCGGGATGATCTCGTCGTTGAAGTCATAGGCGGGATGATGCACCGGCGCGGTGTCGCCCTGGCCGATGAAGATGAAGGCGCCGGGACGCGCCTCCAGCATGTAGGAGAAATCCTCGCCGCCCATGATCGGCATGGTGTCACGGTTGACGCCCGCATCGCCGACCACGAGGGCCGCGGCATCGGCCGCATGAGGCGTGTGGGCCGGGTCGTTGACGGTGACCGGCACCACGCGCTCGTGAACGACAGTTGCCTTCGCGCCATAGGCCGAGGCCACCGTCTCGGCGACGTGTTTCAGCTGCTTCTCGATGAAGTCGCGCACGGCCCCGTCATGGGTGCGCACCGTGCCGCGCAGCTCGGCGGTCTGGGGAATGACATTGCCGACGGTGCCGCCATTGAAGGCGCCGATGGTGATGACAGCGTTCTTCAGCGGGTCGATGTTGCGCGAGACGATCGACTGGACGGCAATGACGATCTGGGCGGTCACGAGGATGGTGTCGACGGCCTGGTGAGGGCGCGCGGCATGGCCGCCCTTGCCCTCGATCTGGATGGTGAAATTGTCGACCGCCGCCAGCAGCGGGCCGGGCCTCAGCGCGAACTGGCCGACCGGCAGGCCCGGCGCATTGTGCATGCCATAGACCTCCTGGATGCCGAAGCGCTCCATCAGGCCGTCCTTGACCATGGCCTCGCCGCCCTTCTCACCCTCCTCGGCCGGCTGGAAGATGACGATGGCGGTGCCGTCGAAATTGCGCGTCTCGGCGAGATATTTGGCCGCGCCCAGCAGCATGGCGGTGTGCCCGTCATGGCCGCAGGCGTGCATCTTGCCGGCCACGGTGGAGGCGTGCGGCAGGCCGGTGATCTCGTGGAGCGGCAGCGCGTCCATGTCGGCCCGCAGGCCGATCACCCGGCCCGAGCCGCTGGCCCGTCCGTGGATGACACCGACCACACCGGTGCGGCCGATGCCGGTGACCACATCGTCGCAGCCGAAGGCCTTCAGCTTCTCCGCCACGATGCCCGCCGTGCGGTGCACGTCGAACTGCAGCTCGGGATGGGCGTGCAGGTCGCGGCGCCAGGCCGTGACCTCCTCATGGAGGGCGGCGATGCTGTTGAGGATGGGCATGGGAATGTCCTGGCGTGGCGGGGCATAGGGCAGGCGGGGCATGTCAGGCGGGCATCGCCCCGGCAATTGCCGGCCGGGGCGCGGGGACGGCGTCAGGCCGGCAGGCGGTTCTCGACGATCTTGGCCCAGTAGCTCATGCCGATGGGGATGATCTCGTCGTTGAAGTCATAGGCCGGGTGGTGGACCGAGGCGGTGTCGCCCTGGCCGATGAAGATGAAGGCGCCGGGGCGCGCCTCGAGCATGAACGAGAAATCCTCGCCGCCCATGACCGGAACGGTGTCGCGGATCACGCCCTCCTCGCCGACCACGGCGGCGGCCGCGTTGCCGGCATAGATCGCGTTGTCGGCATGGTTGCGCGTCACCGGATAGTCGCGGTGATAGTCGAGCCTCGCCGTGCCGCCGAACAGGGCCGCGGTGCCCTCGACGATCTCGTGCAGCCGCTTCTCGACGAAGTCGCGCATCTCCGGGGTGAGCGTGCGCACCGTGCCCTCCAGCGTCGCCGTCTGCGGAATGACATTGTTGGTGAAGCCGGCATTGAAGGCGCAGATGGAGACCACCGCGCTCTGCAGCGGATCGACGTTGCGCGAGACGATGGACTGAACGTTGGCAACGATGTGCGAGGCGATGAGGACCGTGTCCACCGCCAGATGCGGCTTGGCGGCATGGCCGCCCTTGCCCTCGACATGGATCAGGATGCGGTCGGCGGCCGCCATCAGCGGGCCGGCGCGCAGGGCGAAGCGGCCGACCGGCAGGCCCGGCGCGTTGTGCATGCCATAGACCTCGGAAATGCCGAAGCGCTCCATCATGCCGTCATTGACCATCTCGCGGCCGCCGCCACCGCCTTCTTCGGCGGGCTGGAAGATGACCGCCACGGAGCCGTCGAAATTGCGCGTCTCGGCGAGATATTTGGCAGCCCCCAGCAGCATGGCCGTGTGGCCGTCATGGCCGCAGGCGTGCATCTTGCCGGGCACCTTGGAGGCATGGGGCAGGCCGGTGATCTCGGTCAGCGGCAGTGCGTCCATGTCGGCACGCAGGCCGACGACCTTGCCGGAGCCGTTGGTCTTGCCCCGGATCAGGCCGACGACGCCGGTCTTGCCGATGCCGGTGACGATCTCGTCGCAGCCGAACTCCTTCAGCTTCTCCGCGACGATGGCCGCCGTGCGGTGGACATCGAACTGGAGCTCGGGGTTCTCGTGCAGGTCGCGACGCCAGGCGGTGACCTCCTCGTGCAGGGCGGAGATGCGGTTGACGATGGGCATGGCGGGTCTCCGGAAAGCGGATCGGGATGGGGTGGCGCCGGCTCAGGCCGGCATGCGGGTCTCGACGAGTCTGGCCCAGTAGCTCATGCCGATCGGCAGGATCTCGTCGTTGAAGTCGTAGGCTGGATGATGGACGCCGAAGGCGCCGCCCTGGCCGATGCCGACCATGCAGCCGGGACGCGCCTCCAGCATGAAGGAGAAATCCTCCGAGCCCATGCTGGGCGGCTTGTCGCGGCGGACATTGCCGATGCCGACGATGTCGGCGGCCGCCAGTGCGGCATGTTCGGATTCATCCGCGTGGTTCACCACCATGGGTGCGCCGTGGGTGTAGGTCAGCGTCGCGGTCGCGCCATAGGCGGCGGCCGTGTCCTCGATGGTGGTGCGCAGGCGCTGCTCGACCAGCGCCTGGACGCCCTTCGACAGGGTGCGCACCGACCCCATCAGGTCTGCGGTCTGCGGGATGACATTGTCGGTGAAGCCGGCATTGAAGGCGCAGATGGAGACCACCGCGCTTTCCAGCGGGTCGACATTGCGCGACAGCACCGACTGGACCGCAATCACGATCTGGCTGGCAACCAGCACCGTGTCCACCGCCTCGTGCGGACGGGCGGCGTGGCCGCCCTTGCCCTCGACGTGGATGTGGATGCGGTCGGCCGCGGCGCTGGAGGCCCCCGACCGCACGGCGAAGGTGCCGACAGGGTCCGGGCTGTTATGCATGCCATAGACCTCCTGGATGGCAAAGCGCTCCATCAATCCGTCGGCGACCATCTCGCGGGCGCCGCCCCCGCCTTCCTCGGCCGGCTGGAAGATGAGCACGGCCGTGCCGTCGAAATGGCGCGTCTCGGCGAGATATTTCCCCGCGCCCAGCAGCATGGCCATGTGCCCGTCGTGGCCGCAGGCGTGCATCTTGCCGGGCACGGTGGAGGCATAGGGCAGGCCGGTGATCTCGGTCAGCGGCAACGCGTCCATGTCCGAGCGCAGGCCGACAACGCGGCCCGACGCGGTGGAGCGGCCCCTTATCACGCCGACGACGCCGGATCGGCCGATGCCGGTCACCACCTCGTCGCAGCCGATCCCGGCGAGCCGCTCCGCCACGACACGCGACGTGCGGGGAAGGTCGAAGAGCAGTTCCGGATGGGCGTGGAAGTCGCGGCGCCAACGGGTGGCTTCGTCATGCAGACCGGCGATCCGGTTCACGATGGGCATGGAGGGTCCTAACGGGGAGACATGACAGAAAACCGGACCGGCACCCGCCGGTCAACCGGCCTGCCATGCAGGACGGTCCCCTTGACGCGCATGGCTGGTCTCGGGCTCCCTCTGGCCATGACAGTTCCCCAGCACTTCACCAGCCGCGAACTCCTCGAGCGCCTCGTGGCCTTCCCGACCGTCTCGGACGCCACCAATCTCGACTGCATCGACTTCATCGCCGGCTATCTGACCGGACACGGTGTCGATTTCGAGATCGTGCCGCAGGAGGACGGCCGCAACGCCAACATCTATGCCACGATCGGCCCGAAGACGGATGGCGGCATCATGCTGTCCGGCCATCTGGACGTGGTGCCGGTGGAGGGCCAGCCCTGGACGAGCGATCCGTTCACGCTGGTGCAGAAGGGCGACCGGCTCTACGGGCGCGGGGCCTGCGACATGAAGGGCTTCGATGCCTGCGTGCTGGCGGCCGTGCCGGCGATGGTCAGGGCCGATCTGAGCCGCCCCATCCACATCAGCCTGACCGCGGATGAGGAAATCCGCATGGACGGCGCGCGCGCCATTGCCGCCCGGTTCGGCAAGGATCTGCCGAAGCCGTCCGTCTGTTTCGTCGGCGAGCCGAGCCGCATGAAGGTCGTGACAGGCCACAAGGGCTATCTGCGGGTCGATACCCATGTGCGCGGCCACGAGGTGCATTCCTCCAACCGCTATCTCGGCGTCTCGGCGGTCTTCGTCGCGGCGCGCCTGGTCGCCTGGATCGAGGACCGGGATCTGCGGAACAGGGCCGAGGCGGAGCGGACCGGCGGCGTACCCTATTTCGACCCCTCCTGGACCATGCTGCATGTCGGGCGGATCGAGGGCGGCACCGCCCACAACATCACGGCGCTGGACTGCCGCTTCGTCACCGGCATCCGGCTGGTGCCGGGCGACGAGGGTATCGCCTATGTGCGCGAGTATCAGGACTTCATCGCGCGCGAGATCGAGCCGGCCATGAAGGCGGTGCATCCGGAATCCGGCGTGCATGTCACCTGGCGGGTCGGCGGACCGCCGCTCGGCCGCGAGGAGGACGGCGAGGCCGAGCGCATCGCCCGCCGGCTGACCGGCGACAACGGCATCCAGGTGGTGCCCTACGGCGCGGAGGCGGGCGTGTTCCAGCAGGCCGGGCTGTCCACCATCATCTGCGGACCCGGCGACATCGCCCAGGCGCACCAGCCGGACGAGTGGATCGAGATCTCGGAACTCGACCGGTGCGATGCCTTCATCGCCAGCCTGATCCGCGACCTGTCGGCCTGACGGCTGCGGCTGGCTCAGGCGGCCCAGCCGAGGGCTGCCAGCGCCTCCCGCATGTGGTCCGGCGGCTGCGCCTCGGCGCGGACGGGCTCGCGCTTCGGGTCATAGGGCAACACGATGGACCGGGCGAACAGATGCAGCCCCGGGCCGCCGCGGCGCGGCGCCGAGCCGTAGATCGTGTCGCCGAGGATCGGAAAGCCGGTCTCCGCGCAATGGACGCGCAGCTGGTGGGTGCGCCCGGTGACCGGCTCCAGCGCCAGCCATGCCCGCCCGCCGGCCCGGCCGAGGATCGTGAAACGGGTCAGCGACGGCTGGCCGCCGGGCGCAACCTTCATCCACCAGCCGCGCTTCGGATCGCGCGGGGCGAGCGGCAGGTCAATTTCGCCGGCATCCGCATCCGGACCGCCCTCGACCACCGCCCAGTAGGTCTTGGCCACTTCGCCGCGCTTGAACAGCAGGCCCAGCCGCTCCAGCGCGCGCCTGTGCCGGCCGAGAACCAGGCAGCCGGCCGTGTCCTTGTCGAGCCGGTGCGCGAGTTCGGGGTCGCGCGGCAGGCCGAAGCGCAGGACGTGGAGCTGGTCGGACAAGGTGACCCCGCCGCCCGGCCCCTTGTGGACCGGCAGGCCGGCCGGCTTGTCGAGAATCAGGATGTTGGCGTCGCGATGGATCAGCCGCGGGATGAGGCCGAGCGGGTCGGGCGGGACGGGATGATCGGTAGAGGGCGAAGCCGGACGGGACATGGCCCCAGCCGATCCCGTGTCGGGGCCGTCCTGTCAAGCCGCAGGCGCCTTGCCCTAGCCATCCCCGCCCATCCGGCCTAAATGCCGGACAGTCCCGTCACCCCGCCGCCAGCGAGATGCCTTGCCGATGTCCGATCAGCCGAAGCCCGACGAGCCGAAGCGGCCCGGTTTCTTCAAGCGGCTGTTCGGCCAGGACGGGCCTGTCGCGGCTTCGCCCGCCGCATCAGCCGATCTCGCCCCGGCCGCCGCACCGCCGGCCGCCGCGGTCCAGGAACCGAAGAAGAAGTGGTGGCAGCGGCTGAAGGAGGGCCTTGCCCGCACCTCGTCCAATCTCGGCCGGGGCGTCACCGACCTGTTCACCAAGCGCAAGCTGGACCACGCGACGCTGGAGGAACTGGAGGACCTGCTGATCCAGGCGGACCTCGGCGTCGACACGGCGGCGAAGATCACCGAGGCGCTGGCCAAGGGGCGGTTCGGCAAGGATATCGAACCGGAGGAGGTGCGCACCGTTCTGGCCACCGAGATCGAGGCCGTGCTGGCCCCTGTCGCAAGGCCGCTGGCGATCGGGGATGCGAAGCCCTTCGTCATCATGGTGGTCGGCGTCAACGGGGCCGGCAAGACCACCACGATCGGCAAGCTGGCCGCCAAGCTCCGCGCCGAGGGCCGGTCGGTGCTGCTCGGCGCAGGCGACACGTTCCGGGCCGCCGCCATCGAGCAGCTCAAGGTCTGGGGCGAGCGCGCCGGGGCGCCGGTCGTCACCCGCCCGCAGGGCTCTGACGCGGCGGGCCTTGCCTTCGACACGCTGAAACAGGCGCAGGAAACCGGAACCGACGTGGTCATCCTCGACACGGCCGGGCGGCTGCAGAACAAGTCCGAGCTGATGGCCGAGCTGGAAAAGGTCGTCCGGGTGATGCGCAAGGTTGATGCCGGCGCGCCCCATGCCGTGCTGCTCGTGCTCGATGCCACCACCGGGCAGAATGCGCTGTCGCAGGTGGATGCTTTTGCGAAGACGGCCGGTGTCACCGGGCTGGTCATGACCAAGCTCGACGGCACGGCCCGCGGCGGCATCCTCGTGGCGGTTGCGGCACGCACCGGCCTGCCGGTTCATTTCATCGGCGTCGGCGAGGGCGTGGACGACCTCGAACCCTTTGCCGCCCGCGATTTTGCCCGCGCCATTGTCGGGCTCGAGGAGAGCTGAGGGCCGCGGCCGGTATGGTGGTCGCACAAAATAGGATTATTGTCATTGACAGCGTGACGATGGTTCGCTATGTTTCGGATATGTTCCGGTTCTGCGCCCTGCCGGTCGATCCGGGCTCCCGGACGGACATCCCCACGCCCCGGCTCGTCCCTTCCCCGCAGGCCTGAACGGCCTGCCGGGCGCGGCCACATCGCCTGAAGACGGCGCCAATCGCCCACCTCCCGCAGAAGCACAGGAAACACCGGGGTCCGCGCGCGGGCATCGGGGCGAAACTGCGCCGGGAGAAACGGGCAGCCAGCAAAGACACCCATTCGAAAGGCCTCCCCATGCGCCACACGCCCTCGCGCTCGCTGTCCTCCTCGCAGCTCTCCCGCCGCAGCATCGCCCTGTTCATGGCCGCCGTTCCCCTGGCGGCCGTTCCCCTGGCGGCTCTGCCGCTGACGACCCTTGCGGCGAGCGCCCGCCCGATGCTCGTCGTGACCATGCCGGCCGAACTCGGCGGCGATCTCCTGAAGGCGCGGCTGAAGGTTGCGGCCTATGCCGACGTGGTCGACGCCACCATGACGCTGCCGGCCATGTGGCGGCGCTATACCAGCCAGATCCATGTCGAGCGCGGCCCGACGGGTCGCGAAATCCGCATCGGCGGTTTCAATCCGCTGCGCGACATGTCCCGCGAACTGGCCGCCGCCGAGACCCAGCGCCGGTCCGGCCCGGCCTTCTCCGATTGTGATGCGGCCATGGCCGACCTGATCGGCCTGCATGGCGAGATGGCTTCGCTGGTGAACGAGGCCGCAGCTCATTTCGGCGCCGGCGGCCATCGGCAGGACGGTGGCGAGCAGGCGCGCGCCCTTCATCACCGCCTGCACGCGGTCGTGCCCGCCTATCTCGCCGCGCGACAGAGCGCGCGCGACCGGCTGGAGGCGATCCGATCGGTCGTCGAGACTGCGGAACTTGCCGCCTTCGAGCGCGCGACCGGCCGTGACGGGCGCTGGTTCATCCGCCGCGCGACGGTGGAGGCCCGCAAGGTCATGGCGGTGTTCCCGCGCGCCGGCGGCATCATCGACACTGCCGCGCTGGAGGCGGCTCTGGTCGCCTACGAGGCCTTTGCCGGCGAGTTCGAGGCCCATGCGGCCGCCAACCCCGAATCGGTCGGTCCGTTCGGACGCGCGCCGCGCGGCTTTGCCGTCGGCATCCGCCGGGTGCAGGAGCGCATCCAGGCCTTTCCGGCCAGTCCGAAGCGCTGGGCACCGGAGATCGGCGATATCGAGCCGGCCTTCCAGACGCTGTCGCAGCTGGCCGATGCGCTGTTGCGGCCGGCTGCCTGAGCCCCGATTGACGGCAGGGCCGGGGGGGTGACAGACAGGGCCATGGCCTTCATCCCGCCCGACGCATCATGAGCGAGCCCGCTGCCGCCGCCCCGGCGCCGACCGGTCTTGCAGACCGGCTGCGCCATGTCTGGAACGACAATCTCGCGCGTCCGGTCAGGGCCCTGAAGGCGGCCTATCTGCCGCTGCTGATGATCTATTTCGCCTATGGCGCGCTCGGCATCATCGATGTCTCGCGCGACATGTGGGTGAAGGAGAGCCTGTCGCTGACGCCGGCCGAGCTTGCCGGCATCGGTGTCTGGCTGTCGCTGCCCTGGACCGTGAAGATGGTGTTCGGGCAGCTGGTCGATTCGGTTCCGATCCTCGGCTCGCAGCGCCGCGCCTATGTGCTGATCGGGGCCGGTTTCACCTCTGCCGGTCTGGTCACGCTGGCCGGCGGCGCGGGCGGCTGGCTGACATTCCTCAGGCCCGACGGCCTGTTCGTTCTCGGCGCCCTGCTCATCGTGCTCGGCGCGGTGATCCAGGACGTGGTGGCCGATGCCATGTCCACCGAGGTGGTGCCGCGCACGGAGGCCGATGGCAGCGCCCGGCCCGATGCCGACATCCGCGCCGATCTCGGCATGGTGCAGGTGCTGGGGCGGCTTGCGCTCGGCATCGGCATCCTGTCGGTGGCCGGCCTGTCCGGCCTGCTCGCCACGGTGATGAGCCGCGAGCAGGTGTTTCTCGCCGGCCTCGTCATTCCGGCCATCTCGGTCACCGGCGTGTTCCTCGCCCGCGCCGAGACGCCGGAGCGCCAGCCGCTGGACTGGCGCATCCTGGGCGGCGGCCTCGCCTTCGGCGCCTTCGTCATCGGCGTTGCGCTGGGCGGCATCCCCTATGCGCAGGAGGTGGTGTTCGCGGTCTCGATGGCCGTGATCTGCACCATGCTCTGGCTGCTGATCCGCGATCTCGACGAGAAGACACGCCGGTCGATCATCTTCGCCTCGGTCATCATCTTCGCGTTCCGCGCCACGCCGTCCGTCGGCGACGGCTATTTCTGGTGGACGCTGGATATCCTGAAGTTCGACGAGGCCTTCTACGGCGTGCTGCGCCAGACCGGCGCGGTCATCGCCATCGCCGCCATGTGGCTGTTCTCCCGCCAGCTCACCGAATATTCGGTGACCACGGTGCTGTTCTGGATCGCGGTGGCGGGCACGCTTCTGTCGCTGCCCAATATCGGGCTCTACTATGGCCTCGCCGACTGGACGCAGGCCAATTTCGGCTTCGGCGCCCGCACGATCGCGCTTGTCGACGCGGCGACATCCTCGCCTTTCGCGCAGCTCTCGATGATCCCGCTGCTGACGCTGGTCGCCTATTACGCGCCGGCGGGGCGGCGGGCGACCTGGTTCGCGCTGATGGCCTCGCTGATGAACCTGGCGCTCGTCGCCGGCCAGTTGCAGACCAAGTACCTGAACCAGATCTTCACGGTCGGGCGCGGCGTCTATGACGATCTCGGCCAGCTGCTGGTGATCGCCACCGTCATCGGCTTCGTGCTGCCGGTGACCGTGATCCTGATGTTCCGCAAGCGGGTGTGAGGGACGTCAGCGGCAGGGGCGGGCGCGTCCGTGCGCGTCCCGGCAGGGCTGCCGGACCGGCTGGTGACTGTGCGCGACGCGCGGATGGGCGCTCTCGGGAACGAAGTAGTAGGTGCGCGGGGTGACCACCGGGCGGTAGATGACCGGCCCGGCATGGTGCTGCCAGAACAGCCAGGACGATCCCGCGAACGCGGTGTCGGCCGGAACGGTCGCGGCGAGGCCGCCTAGGACGAGGGCAAGGGCGACGGGCCGCAGGGCCTTGAACGGGCGAAGGGTCATGGTGCGCACTCCGGAACGGAAGCGAAGTCTCGCCGAACAGGGTGACCAAACCGTTTCCACCGGTCTTCCCTCGTCAGCGCGATGGCCTACATTGGCAGGATGAGCAGGGATCATCGTTCCGAACAGGACCGGCGCCGGCAGGAGGAGGCCGAGCGGGCGCTTTCCCGCGTGCATCAGGATTCGGCACCGATCATGGAATCGGCGCTGCGGCGCAGCACGGACTTCCTCACGGCCAGGGGCGAGTCGACCGATCCGGCCGAGATCTGGGGCAAGCGCGTGGGGCGCATCCTCGCCATCCTCGTCGGCATCGGCTGTCTCGTCGTGCTCTATGTCACCTATATCCGCTGACGCATGAGCGAGCCCGTCCCGCCGCTGCCCTCCGACCCCGGCGACCTGAAGGCGCCGGACCTTGCGACCTTCGAGGCGCTGGCCAACCGCGCCTACGAGGGCCTGCCCGAGGATTTCCGTGCGCTGTGCCGGGGCCTGGTCATCCGGGTGGAGGATTTCCCCACCGACGAGGTGCTGAAGGAGATGAAGGCCGAGACGGATTTCGACCTGCTCGGCCTGTTCCAGGGCCTCGGCATGCCGTTCCAGTCGGTGCAGCATTCCGGGGCCATGCCCAACATGATCTGGCTCTACCGCCGGCCGATCCTGGACTACTGGGCCGAGCACGACGAGACGCTGGGCGCCGTCATCACCCATGTGCTGGTGCACGAGATCGGCCACCATTTCGGCCTGTCGGACCCGGACATGGAGGCGATCGAGCGGCGGGGGGAGTAGGCGGCCGGCAGGCTTCGTCTCACCCCTTCTTGCCAAATTTCCACCATTTCTTCTTCTCTTCCGGCATCTCGGTGCCGGGGGGTGGCGGGGCGACCACCTTGCCGAAGCTCTCGAAGAACTCGCCGGCCAGCTTCTTGGCCGTGGCGTCGATCAGGCGCGAGCCGAGCTGGGCGATCTTGCCGGAAATCTGGCTCTTCACGTCGTAGGACAGGATGGTGACGGTCTCGCTCTCCTCCGCGAGCTTCACCGTCGCGCCGCCCTTGGCCATGCCGGCGACGCCGCCATTGCCCTCGCCGGAGATCGTGTAGCCGTTCGGCGGGTCGATATCGGACAGCGTCACGCTGCCGGAAAACGTCGCCTTGACCGGGCCGATCTTCAGCACGGCCTTGGCGGCAAAGCCGTTGTCGCCGGTGCGCTCCATGCTCTGGCAGCCGGGGATGCACTGCTTGAGCACCTCCGGATCGTTGAGCGCGGCCCAGACCACCTCGCGCGGGGCCTCGATGCGCTGCGTGCCGGTCATGTCCATGGCGATGGTTCCAAATGTGGGAAGGCTGCGGATGGGGCGGCAAGACTAGGCCCCGGCGCCGGGGCCTGTCGAGTGCGGTGCGGAACGGGTCAGCCGCCAGGCTTCTCGCCCGTCGACTGTTCCAGGGCGTTGAGGGCATCGGCGAGGCGGGCCTTGGCGGATCCCGGGCGCAGGGGCTTCTGCTGGCTCTCGTGCGGCGCCCAGCCGGACAGCGTGACGACCTGGAAGGTCGCGCGGATGCGCCCGTCCGGATCGGAAAAGCGCTGATGATAGACCTCCGCCATGCGCAGCAGGGTGGCGCGCCTGAGCGGCACGCGGCGGCGCGCGAGCAGCGGATTGGTGGCGCCCATGGCGCGCAGGTCCCGCATCAGCGCGAAGACATCGCCATAGCGCACCGTCAGCCGGTCGGAATCGGTGACCGGCAGGGCAAAGCCCGCCCGCTGCAGCAACGCGCCGATGTCGCGCACGTCCGCGAAGGGGGCAACGCGCGGCGACAGGCCGCCATCGACCTCGCTCTCGGCGACGGCAAAGGCCTCGCGCAGTTCGGCGAGCGTGTCGCCGCCGAGCAGGGCCGCGAGGAACAGGCCGTCAGGCTTCAGGGCGCGCCGGACCTGCGCGAACAGGCCCGGCAGATCGTCGACCAGTTGCAGGCCGAGCGCCGAGACAATCAGATCGAGGCTTCCGGCGGCAAAGGGCAGGGCCTCGACGGGGGCCACGACGACCGGCGCGCGGCGGGAGGCGGCCAGGGCCGGCAGGCTCTCGCAGGCGACCGGCCGCGGCAGGCCGCGCGCCTCCAGAACCTCGCGCAGCGCATCGGACGGCGTGGCGATCTCGGCCACCTGCCGGAAGCTGCGCTGGACCAGCGACAGCCGGTCGGCCAGATCCTCGGCCACCGATCGCAGCAGGAAGTCCGCCGGCCCCTGGCGAAAGGCGCGCAGCCGGCGCGCGCCGGTCAGAAGGGTGTCGAAATGGCGCGGCGTGGTCATCTGCCGCATATGGCGGCTCGACCGCGGGGCGTCAAACGCTGCGAACCAGCCGGTGCGGCGATCCGGCGGTGGACGTTTGGCCCGTCCCGCCCCAGTTTCGCCGGGAACATCGTGTCATCACGCCCGCTCTGACCGACGGCATTCCCGAGTGGCTCCATGATCCATCCCCTGTCCCGCCGCAACCTCCTTGCCATTGCCGCTGCCGCGGGGCTTGCCCCGGCCCTTGGCGGGCAGGCCGCGGCCGCTGCCGTGCCGCTGCGCTTCGGACGGCCCGAGCCCTTCACCTATGAGGGGCTGAAGGTGATG
Organism: Phreatobacter sp.; assembly: GCF_051860605.1. Lineage (GTDB taxonomy): Bacteria > Pseudomonadota > Alphaproteobacteria > Rhizobiales > Phreatobacteraceae > Phreatobacter. Next base: position 32,849 of record NZ_JBHYDR010000005.1, read on the forward strand.
GCGCGCGAGCGGGCGGCCAGGCCCTATGTCGAGCCGCCGCGGCCGAGCCCGGACGTGGTCCGCCAGATCGACTACGACGCCCACGGCAAGCTGCGCTACGCCAAGGATTCCGCCCTGTTCGCCGAAGGCGCCGGCGCCTTCCCGGTCACCTTCCAGCATGTCGGGCTCTATTTCCCGAAGACGGTGCGGATGCATGCGCTGGCCAACGGCCAGGCGCGCGAGGTGCTCTACGACCAGCGCCTGTTCGCGGTGCAGCCGGACCATCCGGCCGCCGGCCTGCCGGCCGATGCCTCGGCGTTCGCGGGCCTGTGGATTCAGGAGCCCAAGTCCGGGCCGTGGAAGGAACAGGAGCCCTGGGCCACCTGGCTCGGCGCATCCTATTTCCGCGCGGTCGGCGAACTCGGCCAGGTCGGGCTGTCGGCCCGCGGCATCGCGCTCGCCCCCGGCCAGGGGCCGGGACCGGAGGAATTCCCCGACTTCGTCGCCTTCTGGATCGAGCCGGCAGAGACCGAGACCGATCCCGTCACGCTCTATGCGCTGCTCGACGGCCCCTCGGTCACCGGCGCCTACCGGTTCCAGTGCCGGCGCACCAGCGGCGTGGTCATGGACATCGAGGCGGCGATGACGTTCCGCTCCCGGGTCACCCATCTCGGCGTGGCGCCGCTCACGTCGATGTACTGGTATTCGGAGACGACCTCGTCGCGCACCATCGACTGGCGGCCCGAGGTGCATGATTCCGACGGCCTGGCGGTGTGGACCGGCGCGGGCGAGCGCATCTGGCGGCCGCTGAACAACCCGCCGCGCACCATGACGTCGAGCTTCGTCGACCGGGCGCCGCGCGGCTTCGGCCTGCTGCAGCGCGACCGCGAGTTCCTGCATTATCTCGACGGCGTGAAATACGAGAAGCGGCCATCGGCCTGGGTGGAGCCGCAGGGCGACTGGGGCACCGGCGCGGTCCAGCTGGTCGAATTGCGGACCGACGACGAGATCCACGACAATATCGTCGCCATGTGGGTGCCGGATACCCCGTCCGAGCCCGGCTCGTCGCGCGAGTATCGCTACCGCCTGCACTGGCTGGCGGACGAGCCCTATCCGACGCCGCTGGCGCGCGTGGTGGCGACCCGCCTCGGCCGCGGCGGACAGCCCGGCCAGCCCAGGCCCGACGGCGTGCGCAAGTTCCTCATCGAGTTCAAGGGCGGGCCGCTGTCCAGCCTGCCGAAGGGCGTCATCCCGGAGCCGGTCCTGTGGACGTCGCGCGGGGAGTTCGGGGCCTATCGCTATACCGAGGCGGTGCCGAACGATGTGCCCGGTCACTGGCGCACGCAGTTCGACCTGAAGGTCGAGGGCAGCGAGCCGGTGGAGATGCGCTGCTATCTCAGGGTCGGCGACCATGTTGCCTCCGAGACCTGGCTCTACCAGTATCATCCCGGCGCCTGAGGCCGCCCGCTACTCCACCCTCACCGTCACGCTGGCGCTGCGGCCCTCGGCATCGATCACCGACAGGGTGGTGAAGCCGGGCCCGTCCGGCTGGACGGTCGCCTGCCGCTGTGCGCCGAAGCGCCCCGCCGGCCGGCCGTCGACGAGAACGGTGAAGGGCGGGCGCCCGCCGGCGGCCCGGATGGCCAGCATCTCGCTCTCGCCGCGGGTGGCGCCGAGGTCGATGCGCACGCCGTCCGGCGGGAAGGCGATCACCAGGTCGCGGGTGTCGCCCGCCGCCTCGCGCGCCGGGCCGAAGCGGCGCAGGGCCGGGGGCAGCTGGGCGTTGGACAGCGCCGCCAGATGCAGGGGACGCCCGGGCAGGGGCCGGATGCCGCCAAGCCGGGCGAAGGCGTCGAACAGGATGGGCGCCGCCGCCGTCCGCCCGGTGATGCCGGGGACCGAGGAACCGTCCGGCCGCCCGACCCAGACGGCAATCGTCCGCCGGCCGTCGAAGCCGATGGCCCAGGCGTCGCGGTGGCCGTAGGAGGTGCCCGTCTTGTAGGCGAGGCGGCCGGCAATGGCCCCGTCCGGCGCCGGCGCATCGGCGAGGATGTCGCCGATCACCCAGGCCGCGCCCTCGTCGGTGAAGGGCCGGGCCGGTTCGGGGGCGGCAAGGTCCAGCCGCTCGCGCATCGCGGGCATGTCGCCGCTCCGGCCGAAGGCGGCATAGAGCGCGGCAAGGTCGGTGAGGCGGATGCCGACGCCGCCGAGCGCCACGGCAAGACCCGGCACCTCGCCGCGCGGCAGGACCGGGCGGATGCCGGACTGGTTCAGCCGCGCGAAGAAGCGCTGCGGTCCGACCGTTTCCATCATGGCCACGGCGGGCACGTTGAGGGAGAGCTGCAGCGCGGTGCGGGCCGGGACGGTGCCCTGATAGTCGCGGTCGAAATTGGCAGGGGCATAGGTGCCGAAGCGCGAGGGGCGATCCTCGATCAGCGTTTCCGGATGGGCGAGCCCCTGCTCGAAGGCCACCGCATAGATGAGCGGCTTCAGCGCCGAACCGGGTGAGCGCACCGCCCGCGCCATGTCGACGGCGCCCTGCCGCTCGGCGTCGAGCGGGTCGGCGGCGCCGATGCGGGCCGTCACCTCGCCGGTGGCATGGTCGACGACGACCAGCGCGCCGGACAGGCGCAGGCCGATCGCGCGCACGCGCTCGCGCAGCAGCGGCTCCAGCGCCTCGTGGGCGCCGCGGTCGAAGGTCATGCGGTGGACGCGGCGGGCGGGCTCGGCGGCGGCCGCTTCCTGTGCGGCGTGCCAGGCCAGCGCCGGCATGGGCCGACGGGCGACCGGCACGCGCTCGCCCTTGCCGGCGGCGACCTGTTCCGGCTTCAGGACACCGGCCTCCAGCATCCGCTCCAGCACGCGGTCGCGCGCGCGGCGGGCGGCGTCCGGGAAGCGGTCCGGCCGGCGTGCCTCCGGCGATTGCGGCAGGGCCACCAGCAGCGCCGCCTCGGCGGGTGTGAGGCGGGCCGGCTCCTTGCCGAAATAGGCGAGCGAGGCCGCGCGGATGCCCTCGATATTGCCGCCATAGGGGGCCAGCGCGAGATAGAGGTCGAGAATGCGGCCCTTGCCGAGGTCCCGCTCAAGACGCACGGCGCGCGCCATCTCGCGCAGCTTGACGGCAAGCGAGCGACCGTCGGCGCGCTTGTCGATCAGGCGGGCGACCTGCATCGACAGGGTCGAGCCGCCCGAGACGATGCGGCCGCTGGACAGCCATTGTCCGGTCGCCCGCGCGAGCGCCAGCGGATCGACGCCGGGATGCAGGGCGAAGCGCCGGTCCTCGTAGGCCGTCAGCATGCGCAGGAACAGCGGGTCGACATCGGCAGCGGTAGCCGGGAAGCGCCACATGTCGTCGTCGGTCTGGAACGGGCGCAGCAGCCGGCCGTTGCGGTCCACCACCTCGCGCGAGAAGGCCGTGGCCGACCCGTCCGGCCCGGCTCCGGCCTGCCAGACGGCGACAGCGCCCGCACCGGCGAGCAGCAGCCCGCCGGCGGCAAGGAGGGCGAGGCGCCGGAGCCGTGTCACCGGCCGCCGCCCGTCACCTCCGTCTGGCCGACGGCGGTGCGTGCCGACCGTTCGGGCCGGTACATGTCCTCGATCGTGGCGGGCGGCACGACGTAGCGTCCGGGCGTCACGGCGCGGATCATGTAGGCGACCTGCCACGATCCCCTGGCTCCGCTGGTGCGGCTGTAGGCGGCGAGGAAGCGGTCGTCGCGGAAGGCCTTGTAGTCCGGCTGCACCTCCTCCGGCGGCAGCCAGCGCAGGGCCGAGGTCTGGGCGGAGGCGACGAGGCTCGGATTGTCGATCTCGAAGCCGGCCGGCAGGCGGTCGACCAGCATGATCTGTCCGAGCATGGGGCTGGCCTCGGTGACCTGCAGCACGACGACGAGGCGCGTGCCCTGGGCGACGCGGGCAATGTCCACCGGCTGGCCCTGCAGCGTCATGTAGCGGCGCTGCAGGGTGAAGCCGTTGGCCATGGCCGGTTCGGGTCGGGCCGGCGTGCCGGTGACCGACACGACCGCACGCACCGCGTCGGGGCCGGTGTTGCGCAGGGCGAAGCCGGCATCGACCTCGTCGGTGCGCAGCGTGCGGGCCAGCGCGCCCTGATGGGCCATGCCGTCGACGTCGAGGGAGATGCGGCGGGCATCCTCGATCAGCGCCTGGGCGGCCAGCACCATCCAGACCTTCTCCTGGGTCGACAGATAGCGGGTCTGCGGGCGGACCGTCTCGACCACCTGCTGGGCTTCGGCGACGATCCGCCGGTTGACCCGCGCCTCGACGCCGAGCGCCATGAGGGCTGCGGCATCGCGGAGGCGCGAGCCGTAGTCGAACCGGCCGAGATCGGTCTGGCCGGCGGCCCGCAGCATCTGCACGGCCGAGGTCATCACCCTCTCGGCACGAGGGGTATCGCCCATCAGGGCAAGGGCCGCGCCGAGCTGGCCTCGCGCGATCGGCGTCGCGATCTCGTTCAGCTGGGTGTCGGCAAGCCAGCGCAGTTCGGAGAGCGTGCCGCGCCCGGCGCGGGCCAGCACGTAGTGGGCATAGGCGATGTCCATGCCCTTGTTGCTGCCGACGCCGTTGGTGGAGACGACCAGCGTGCGCAGCCGCTCCACGGCGCCGTTGAAGGCGAAGGCCGGGATGGCATAGCCCTTCTCCCTCGCCCGCTGGAGGAAGTCGGTCACGTAGGAATCGAGCCAGGGATCCTCGTTGGACCCGGCCGACCAGAGGCCGAAGGAGCCTGAACTCGTCTGGCGCGACAGGATGCGCTCGATCGAATCGCGGATCCGGTCGGCCACCGGCTGTTCGAGCCCGAGCCCGCCTTCCGCCGCGGCCAGCACGTCGAGATAGAGCAGCGGCAGGGCCCGTGAGGTGATCTGCTCCGAGCAGCCGAAGGGATAGCGGTCCAGCGCCAGGATCAGGCCCGGCACGTCGAGCGCGGTGGAGGGACTGACCGAGACGGCGACGCGCGAAGAACCCGGCACGAAGTCCGTCGCAAGGTCCGACGTGATGCGCACCGACTGGCCGGGCTCCATCGCCATGATGGTGCGCCGGCTGATGTCGGGAAGGGCCGGCCTGACGCCAAGCGCATAGCGCGAGGTGAGGGCCAGACCGTTCGGGCCGGACAGGGTCACGGCCAGCCGCCCGACACCGAGGCCATCGGCCGCGAGCGGCAGGGACACCGCGCCGCGGGTGCCGGCGGCGCCCAGCCTGACGGTCGCCTCGCGCCGTTCGAGCGACAGGGGGCCTTCCGGCTCCACGGTCACGCGATAGTCGCCCGCAGGTGCCTCGGCATTGACGAGGTCAAGCCGGAGCATCGCGCGGTCGGCATGGCCGAGCACGCGCGGCAGGGTGGCCGAGACGACGACCGGATCGCGGGCGATCACGTCCTTCGACGCCGAGCCGTGCTTCGTCGTGGTCCAGGCCATGGCCATCAGGCGCACGGTTCCGTTGAAGTCGGGAATGTCGAACACCGCCTCGGCGCGGCCGTCAGGGCCGACGGTGAGGATGCCGGAGAACAGCGACAGCGGCACCTGCGCCGGCGGGGCGCCGGAGAAGCGGCTCGTCGGGCCATCACCGCCGGACCGCACCGAGCCGCGGGCGGCCGACATGCCGTCGATGAGCAGGCCGTAGAGGTCGCGGACCTCGGCGGAGAGCCGGCGCTGGCCGAGATAGTGCTCGTCGGGCTTCGGCGGCTGGTAGTTGGTCAGCGTCAGGATGCCGAGATCGACGGCGGCGACGGTGACATAGGCCTGGTCGCCGGCCGCGAGGCCCTCCAGCCGCACCGGCACCCGCAGGGTGGTGCGCGGGGCGATCCTGTCCGGCACGTCCAGCGTCATGGCGAGGCGCCGCTCGGCGGTGTCGACGCCGAACCAGGCGAGGCCGATCGCGCGCCCCGGCATGCGCGAGGCGGCCGCATCCAGCGGCCGGCGCACGAAGACCGTGGCATAGGCGCCCGCGCCCCAGTCGCTGCCGACGGGCACCTGGATGGTGGAGCGGCCCTGCGGCACGTCGACGGTCTGCTCGGCCAGCAGCCGGTCGCCCATCACGGCGACGGTGGCCGAGCCGGCGAAGCGGGCATTGATCGATACCGTCATGGTCTCGCCGGAGCGATAGGACGGCTTGTCGAGGCTCATTTCCAGCACGTCGGGCGTGTCGGCCGTGCCGCCGGCGCCATAGCCGGCCTCGAAGATGACGGTGGTCATGGGGCCTGCGACATCGCCCTCGGAGACTTCGAGCCGGTAGCGGCCCCAGGGCACCTGCTGGGCGATGCGGGCGGCAGCGCCCGATGCGGCCGCCTCGATCCGCCCGTCGGCGACGCGGCGGGTGGAGACGATGGCCTGGCTCGACCAGCCGCCGGAGCCGCGGGTCCAGACCCAGCGCGTCTCCAGCCGGAGAAGCTGCCAGGAGAGCCGCGCCGCACGGCGGGCCTGGCCATTGGCGGCCACCGCGATCACCTCGAAGCCGGCCGTGTCGTTCTCGCCGACGCGCAGGCCCTCGAACAGCGGCTTGACCCCGATCAGCGGCGTCCCGGGCAGGACGGGAAGGGTTGCGGTGCGCTCGACGGCGCGGCCGCCCGGCTCGGAGATGCGCACCTGAAGCCGGGCGGAGAGCGGACGGGTGGTGTCCTCCATGCGCGGCAGCGGCGCGGCGATGGTGGCCCGGCCGCGCTCGTCGGTCGTGACATTGTCCGGCAGCGGCTCGCGGTCGCGCTTGGTCTCCTCCTCGCCGAGGCCGAAGCGGAAGCCCACGAAGCCTGGCAACTCGGTGGTGGTCTCCATGACCACCTCGCCCTCGATCTGCAGGTTTGCCGCCGGCATGCCGAACAGGTAGCGGGCGTCGATCTCGGCGCCGAAGGGCCGCGTGCGGGTCAGCCGCTCCTCGGTCGGCTTGACCTCGAAGTCGATGCGGTCCGGCACGAAATCCTCGACCAGGAAGCGCACCTCGCCGGCCGGGGGAGCGCGCGCATCGGTGATGGCGCGGATACGCCAGGTGCCGGTCGGCGCCGAGGAGACGATCGGGATCGGCACGGCACGGGCGCCGGCGCCCTGATCCTGCGTGACGATGCGGCGATATTCGACGCCATCCGGCCGCTCGACCACCAGGGTCAGCGGCAGGCCGGTGACGGCATCGCCCTTGGCGTCGCGCAGCAGCGTGGTGAGCTGAACGGTCTCGCCCGGCCGGTAGACGCCGCGTTCCGGGACGAGCAGGGCATCGAGCGGGCCAGACAGCTCACGGCCGGCAACGCCCCGGTCGGAGAGGTCGAAGGCCGGCTGGCGCAGGTTGAGGAAGGCATAGTCGCCGGCCGCCGTGGTGGCGACCAGCAGGGCCGGGGCGAGCGCGCCCTCGCCGCGGGTCAGGCCCGGTGCAAAGCGCACATGGCCGGCCGGGCTGGTGCGGGCCGTGCCCAGCACCTCGTTGTTGCGGGCGATCAGCCGCACCTCGATATCGGCGGCAGGCCTGCCAGAGTTCAACGAGTGAACGAACCCATGGACGCCGTCGATGCCCGACAGGGCCGTGAGGCCGAGATCGGAGACGATGAACCACTGGTGGACGCGGCCATTGCTGTAGTCGTCATCGTCGCCGCGGCGCTGGGCATTGGTCGGCCGTGCGGTGATGACATAGACGCCGGGCTCCAGGCTCCTCACCGTCTCGTCGATCGGGAAGGCGGTGGTCACGTCCGTGTTCAGCCGGCTCTCGACGGCAAGCTGGCCCTTCCAGACCGACATGCCGCGCTCGGTGACGAGGTTCTGCAGCTCGTAGTTCTCCAGCGGCCGGGGAAACTCCTCCTGCACGGTCTGGGCAATGGAGCGGTCGCCGAGGCGGAAGACTTCCACCTCGATCGATTCGAGGTTCACGCTGACGACGGGAAGTCCGCGCTGGCCGGCGCGCGGCAGCACATAGGAGCGGCCGGTGAAGCGCACCGAGGGCGTGCGGTCGCGAACATAGACGGAGACATCGACGGTGCGCAGCAGGTCTTCGCCGACGATCTCGGAGGGCAGGCCCTCGCGCAGCTGGAACGTGTAGCGCTGGCCGTGGCTGAGCCCGTCGACGCAGATCTGGCGGTCCTCTACCGTGATCGGCGGATTGTCCACGCCCACCTGGCGGATGAAGGGCGCGAAGTCGAAGCGGCCCTTCCGCAGGTTCTCGGAGAAGACGAAACAGGCGCGCGGGCGGGTGGCGTCGGAATCGACCTTGGTCTCGCGCAGGCGAAAGCCGTGCTGCTGGCGCAGCCGGTCATAGGCCTCGCGGGCCTCGGGCGTGTCGCGGGCATCGACCACGGCGCGGGCGACGTCGATGGCCGGCCGCCACTGCTGGCGGGCAATCATGATCTGCCGGATATGGGCCAGCGCGAAGGCTTCCTCCACGCGGTTCTGGGCGCGCTGATAGGCCAGATAGGCCGCGCCGAGGGTGTTCTCCTGGAAGCGCTGGCGCTCGCGCCAGTCATTGGTGCGGATGCCGCCGAGAGCCTGCGAATAGCGGACCCACGGGGCCGAATCCGTGCCCGAACGCTGGGCGATATTCTCCCAGTGGACCGAGGCGGCGCGGAAGTCGCCGCGCGTGGCGGCGGCATCGGCATCGCGGCGGACATCGGCGATCGGGCGGTTGTCGGTGGGACTGCGCGCCGCCATGAAGGCTTCGAACCGGCGGGCGAGATCGGCGAAATCGTCGCGGCGGAAGGCGCGCAGGGGCGGATCGGCAGCCGGCCGCTGGGCCTGCGACGCGTCGGGACGGCGCTGCGGCACGGGCGCCGGACGGGCCGGGGCCTGCGCGATCTGGCGGGCCTCGCCGGCACTGGCGGCCTGCGCACGGGCCTGGCCGATACTGCCCGGCTGGAGGCTCGCGGCCGTGGCCAGCAACACCGCAACGACCAGCGACCCCGCGGCCGCACAAAGACCTCGGTTGCCCATGGCGCATTCCCCTTGCCGCGGTCTCGCCACCCCCGTGAGCCGCAGTGCGAATGAACCACCGCACTGCCACAGCCACAATCAGGAGACTTACGGAATTCCCCTAAGCGGAAGGTCCCGGATCAGGCCGAGACCACCTGCCGTGCCGCCGCAACGATCTTTGCCGGCGTCACCTTCACCGCATCCTCCAGCGGCGGCGAGAACGGGATCGGAATGCGCGGGGCGCCCAGCCGGCGCGCCGCCTTCACCCGTGCCGGGCCGAGCGTCTCGACGACGCTGGCGACCACCTCCGCGCCGAAACCGGCGGCGGCCACCGCCTCGTGGACGACGAGCAGCCGGCCGGTCTTCTCCACCGAGGCGCAGACCGCCTCCTGGTCCCAGGGCCAGAGTGTGCGCAGGTCGATGAGGTCGACCGAGATACCGGCCTCGGACAGCGTCGCGGCGGCCTGGTCCACCGCCGGCATGATGGCCGACCACGAGACGAGGGTCAGATCGGTGCCCTGGCGCACAGTCCGTGCCTTGCCGAAGGGGATCGGCTCGATGACCGATGCCACCTCGCCGGTGACGGGGAAGAGGTTCTTCGGATCGAAGAACAGCACCGGATCGTCCGAGCGGATGGCGGTGACCAGCAGGCCCGCCGCATCCGCCGGCGTCGCCGGCGTCACCACGATGACGCCCGGCAGGTGGACGAACCAAGATTCGAGCATCTGCGAATGCTGGGCCGCAGAGTTGCGCCAGATGCCGTGCGGCATGCGCACCACCACCGAGGGCCGGGCCTGGCCGCCGAACATGTAGCGGATCTTGGCGATCTGGTTGACCAGTTCGTCCATGGCGCACATGACGAAGTCGAAGATGCGCATCTCGATGATCGGCCGGGTGCCGACGAGCGCCGCGCCGAGGCCGGCGCCCATGATGGTCGATTCCGAAATCGGGGTTGAGACCACGCGCTCCGGCCCGAATTCGGGAAGGAAGTCCTTGTACTGGCCGTAGAGGCCGCCGCGGGCGACGTCCTCGCCCAGGACCCAGACCGTCGGGTCGCGGCGCATTTCCTGCAGGGCTGCGAGGCGGACGGCCTCGACGAGGGTGACGGTGTTCGCGGTCATGCCTGCACTCCCGAATAGCGCACTGCGCCGACGTCCTGAACATCCTCATAGGCCAGGGCCTCGTCCGGCCAGGGCGCTGCCTTGGCATCGTCGACCGCCGCGGCCATCTCGGCCTCAGCCTTCGCACGGATGGCAGCAAGCTCCGACACGGCGATGCCGCGCTCGGCGAGGGTGGCGGCCAGCCGGTCGATGGGGCAGCGCTTGCGCGCGGCCTCCACGTCGGCCGGGTTGCGCCAGGCGGCGGCATCGGTCGAGGTATGGCCGGTGATGCGATAGGTCCGGGCGTGCAGGAGGCGCGGGCCCTTGCCCGCACGCACTTCGGCAACCAGCCGGGCGGCCGCCTCGTCCACCGCCATCACGTCATTGCCGTCGACCGTGACGGCGGGAACGCCGAGCGATTCGGCGCGTGCGACGACACCGGGGCCGGCCGTCACCGTGTCCGTCTCGGTGAAGGCCGAGACGCCATTGTCCTCGCAGACGAACAGCACGGGAAGGTTGTAGAGCACCGCCCAGTTGAGCCCCTCCAGGAAGGGGCCGCGATTGATGGCGCCGTCGCCGAAGAAGCAGACGGCGATGGCCGAGGATTTCATCATCTTCAGGCCCTGCGCGGCACCGACCGCGATCGGGATGCCGCCGGAGACCACTCCGTTGGCGCCGAGCATGCCGACCGAGAAGTCGGCAATGTGCATGGAGCCGCCCTTGCCGCGGCAATGGCCGCCATCCCGGCCGAACAGTTCGCGCATCATGCCCTGGATGCCCGCGCCCTTGGCGATGGCATGGCCGTGGCCGCGATGGTTGGAGGTGATGCGGTCCTCGGAGCCAAGGTTCAGGCAGATTCCGGTGGCCACGCCCTCCTGGCCGATGGAGACGTGCAGCGGACCCGGCACCACGCCCTCCTTGTGAGCGTTGAGAGCGGCGATCTCGAAGGCGCGGATCCGGCTCATGGTGCCGTAGAGGTCCAGAAGCCGCTGGACGTTGTGGGTGGGTTGCATGGGCGGTCTCTTCCCTCGTTCTGGCCTGTTCGGGGTCTTCGGGATTGCGGGTCTTCGGGATCGTGCGTCGTCTCAATAGGATCGGGGCTGGTCGAGAACCTTCTCGGCGATGAAGGACAGGATCATCTGCGCGGAGACCGGCGCAAGCCGCGGGATCCAGGCCTCGCGCAGGTAGCGCTCGACATGGAACTCGCGGGCATAGCCCATGCCGCCCAGCGTCATGACGGCCCGCTCGCAGGCCCGGTAGCCGGCCTCGGCCGCCAGATATTTGGCGGCATTGGCGAAGGGGCCGCAGGGCTCGTTTCGGTCATAGAGGGTGGCGGCCTTGAGCGTCATCAGTTCGGCCGCCTCCAGTTCCATCCAGCTCTCGGCGAGCGGGTGCTGGATCGCCTGGTTCTTGCCGATCGGCCGGCCGAACACGACGCGCTCCTTCGCATAGGCCGCGGCACGCCTGAGCGCGGCGCGCCCCAGCCCGATGGCTTCGGCCGCGATCAGTACGCGCTCCGGGTTCAGGCCGTGCAGGATGATGTCGAAGCCCTTGCCCTCCTCGCCGATCAGGTCGGCGGCCGGCACCGGCAGGCGGTCGAAGAAGACCTGATTGGAATCGACCGCCTTGCGCCCCATTTTCGGGATCTCGCGCACCTCGACATGGGCGCGGTCGAGCTTCGTGTAGAACAGCGACAGGCCGTCGGTGCGCTTGGTGACCTGATCCAGCGGGGTCGTCCGGGCGAGCAGCAGGATGCGGTCGGCGACCTGGGCCGTCGAGGTCCAGATCTTCTGGCCCGTGACGACATAGACGTCGCCCTGCCGCTCGGCACGGGTCTTGATCTTCAGCGTGTCGAGGCCGGCATCCGGCTCGGTCACGCCGAAGCAGGCCTTCTCCCGGCCCTCGATCAGCGGCGGCAGCATCCGCGCCTTCTGCGCGTCGGTGCCGCGCACCACCACCGGGTTCAGCCCGAAGATGTTGAGGTGGATGGCGGAGGCGCCCGACATGCCGGCGCCGGATGCGGCGATCGCCTCCATCATGATCGCCGCTTCGGTGATGCCGAGGCCCGAGCCGCCGCAATCCTCCGGCATGGCGATGCCGAGATAGCCGGCCTCGGCAAAGGCACGGTGGAAATCGAGCGGAAATCCGCCTTCCGTATCACGCGCGAGCCAGTAGCTGTCGGGGAAGCGCGCGCACAGACGCCGGACGGCCTCTTGCAGCGCCTGCTGGTCGGCGGTCAGGGCGAAATCCATCGGCCTACCGCGATCCCGCCGCCGCAGCGGGTGACGCGAGCCGGGCGGCTGCACGGCAGGGACGGTTCGCACAGCAAGGGGAGCGCCATCCTGCGCCATCGGCCGCAGCCGTCATGAGCATCCTCCGCGTGCCGGGCAGGCCGGCCGGCCATTCGGCCCTCTTGTTGGCCGGCGAGTTTGAAGCCGCCCCCCTGCCTGTCAAGGCAAGGGCAGGCATGCCAGACATCGCCCGAAAGGCGTGGGTCGGCGAATTGCCCCCGGCGTCCGGGCTTGACAGGATGCCGCCCCCGTCATCCAGCCGATCGTTGCCAGATGCAGCCCCTTGTCCTCGACAGCGTCACCCATCTTGCCGCCGATGCGCGCGGCCGGGTGGCGGCCTGCGCCTCGCACGGGGCGGTCTATGCCGCCTGGTACGGCGCGGCGAAGGGGGTTGCCGCGCTCGTCCTGAACGATGCCGGGGTGGGCCGCGAGCGGTCCGGCATTTCGGGGCTCGGCTGGCTGGAACCGCTCGGCGTGCCGGCGGCGGCCGTCTCGCATCGCTCGGCGCGGATCGGCTGGGGCGCCGACATGCCGGAACGGGGCGTCCTGTCCTTCGTCAATGCGCCGGCCGCGCGGCTTGGCCTCGCGCCGGGCATGACCTGTGCCGAGGCCCTGGAGCGCCTTTGCGCAGCCGGCCTGCCGCCGGCGCCGATGCCCGAGCCGCTCGAGGAGGCCCGCCACGAGATCGCCGGGGCGGGCGCCGGCGGCATCCGTGTCTTCGCGCTCGATTCCAACGGGCTGGTCGGGCCGGACGATGCCGGCCATATCGTCGTCACCGGCTCCCATGGCGGCCTTCTGGCAGGCAAGCCGGCGAGCGCGGTCAAGGCGGATGTGCTGGCCGCGGTTTATGTCGATGCCGACCGGGGTCTTGCCGATGCCGGCATCTCGCGCCTGCCGGCGCTGGAGGACCGCGGCATTGCCGGGGGCATGGTCTCGGCCTTCTCCGCCCGCATAGGCGAGGGCCTGTCGGTCTGGCAGGATGGCTATATCTCCGCCCTCAATCCGCTGGCGGAACGGCGCGGCGGCGCCATCGGCCAGTCGACGCGCGATTTCGTCGCGGCGATGGTCGCCTCGACATTGCGGGCTCCGGCCTGATCCAGCCAGAACGACCGACCAACCAACAAGACCTCCGGGAGACACCATGAGCGAGACCGCCTCCAACACGCTGCGCCCCATGACGGGCGGGCAGGCGCTGGCCGAAATGCTGAAGCTGGCCGGCAACACGCCGATGTTCGGCATGGGCGGCTTCCAGCTTCTGCCCTTCTACGAGGCCTGCCGGGTGCTGGGCGTGAAGCACTACCTCATCAACGACGAGCGCTGCGGCGCGTTTGCGGCCGATGCCTATGCGCGCGTCACCAACCGGCCGGGCCTTGTCGATGCCACCCTCGGCCCGGGCGCGACCAATCTGGTCACCGGCCTTGTCGAGTCCTTCAATGCCGGCATGCCGCTGATCGCCATCGTCGGCGACGCCAACCGCGAACATGCCACCAAGAACATGACGCAGGAGACGCGCCAGCTCGACATCCTGAGGCCGATCGTCAAGGAGATCATCCGCATCGAGGTCATCAAGCGCGTGCCGGAGGCCGTGCGCCGGGCCTTCGCGGTGGCGACCTCCGGCCGGCCCGGCCCGGTGGTCATCGACGTGCCCGAGGACATCGCCCATGGCGAGTACGACTTCGAGGCCGCCGATTTCTGGCTCGATCCCGGCACGCTGAAGGCGCAGGCGCGCCGCTCGCGCCCCGACGGCACCGAGCTTCAGCGGGCTGCGGCGATGCTGGCGAAGGCCGAGCGGCCGATCATTCTGGCGGGCGGCGGCATCCACATTTCCGAGGCCTACGAGGCGCTGCTGGGCCTTGCCGAGAAGCAGGGCATCCCGGTTGCCCACACCATGTCGGGCAAGGGGGCGGTCGCCTGTTCGCATCCCCTGTCCGCCGGCCTGTTCGGCCGCTACGACCGGATCGCCAACGGGCTGATCGCGACCTCCGACTGCATCCTCGTGGTCGGCTGCAAGCTCGGCGAGATCGCCACCAAGCGCTTCTCGCTGCTGCCGCCGTCAAAGACCGTCATCCATGTCGACATCCTGCCCGAGGAAATCGGCCGGACGACGAAGACCGAGGTGACGCTGGCGGGCGATGCGCGCCTGGCGCTGGAGGACCTTGCGTCTGCGCTCGACGACGGCACCGACCGGGTGTCGCGCCGGGCCGGTTATCTCGCCGAGATCCCGCAGAAGATGGGCGAGTGGATGAAGGGGGCCGCCGACCGGCTGGAATCGAAGGAAACGCCGATCAATATCGGCCGGCTGATGGGCGAACTGAACCGGATCATGCCGGAGGACGCCGTGCTGGTCGCCGATGGCGGCTTCGCCGGCCACTGGGGCGGCCTCCTGTTCAACACCAAGAAGGCCGGGCGCCACTTCGTCGCCGACCGCGGCTTTGCCTCGATCGGCTATGGCGTGCCCGGCGGCATCGGCGCGCAGCTCGGCGTCGGGCCGTCGCGGCGGGTTGTGTCGATGACCGGCGACGGCGGCTTCAACATGTCGATGGGCGACCTGGAGACGGCCAAGCGCGTCGGCGCGAATTTCGTCGTCTGCATCTTCAACAATGCCGCCTCCGGCTATGTGAAGGCGCTGCAGCACTCGGTCTATGGGCCGGGCAGCTACCAGTCCTCGGATCTGGTCGAGTTCAACTATGCGAACATCGCCAATGCGATGGGCTGCCACGGCATCCGCGTCGAGGACCCCGAAAAGCTGTCGGGGGCGCTCGCCGAGGGCCTCGCCAACACCTCCTCGCCGACCGTGCTCGACATCGTGGTGACGCGCGATCCGGGCCGCATGCTGCCGGGCGTCGACAACCGCACGCTGAAGGTCACCAAGGGCGACCGTCCGGTCTGACCGGCGCGGTCCTGAAGGCGCCGACGGGCGCGGGCGATTGACTTTTGCCCGCGCCTCGTGTTCTTCCGCTCGCTCAGGCATTTCCGCCGGGGACACCTCTTTCCAGCCATGGCTTTCGCGGTCACCAAAACGACGACGAAACCCATGCCGGTCGCCAAAGGCGGCACGGCAGGCTGACGCTTCGTCCTCGCTTCCGGGTGCTCCCCCGACGGGGAGATGGGCGCCACCGGACCCTCCGAGGCGGGTCCGCATCCGGGGGAGAACCGCAACAGAAGGCCTGAAGATCATGGGTTACAAGGTTGCCGTCGTCGGTGCCACGGGCAATGTGGGCCGCGAAATGCTCTCCATCCTCGACGAGCGCGGGTTTCCCGTCTCCGAGGTCGTGCCGCTCGCCTCGCGCCGCTCGGTCGGCCAAGAGGTGTCCTTCGGCGACCGCACCCTGAAGGTGAAGGCGCTGGAGCATTACGATTTCTCCGACACGGACATCTGCCTGATGTCGGCCGGCGGATCGGTGTCGAAGGAATGGTCCCCGAAGATCGGTGCGCAGGGCTGCGTGGTGATCGATAATTCCTCGGCCTTCCGCTACGATTCCGACGTGCCGCTGATCGTGCCCGAGGTGAATGCCGACGCCATTGCCGGTTTCACCAAGCGCAACATCATCGCCAATCCGAACTGCTCGACCGCCCAGCTGGTCGTGGCGTTGAAGCCGCTGCACGACCGGTTCACCATCAGGCGGGTCGTCGTCTCGACCTACCAGTCGGTCTCCGGCGCCGGCAAGGACGGCATGGACGAGCTCGACCGCCAGACCAAGGCGCTCTATTCGATGAAGGACCCGGAGACCAAGAAGTTCCCGGCCCGCATCGCCTTCAACGTCATCCCGCACATCGATGTGTTCATGGAGGACGGGTTCACGAAGGAAGAGTGGAAGATGACGGTCGAGACCAAGAAGATCCTCGACCCGAAGATCCGGCTGACCGCGACCTGCGTGCGCGTGCCGGTGTTCATCGGCCATTCGGAGGCCGTCAACATCGAGTGCGAGGAGCCGATCACCGTCGAGGAGGCGCGTTCGATCCTGCGTGCCGCGCCGGGCCTGCTGGTCATCGACAAGCAGGAGAACGGCGGCTACGCGACGCCGCTCGATGCTGCCGGCGAGGACGCCACCTATATTTCGCGCATCCGCGAGGATGCGACGGTGGAGAACGGCCTCGCGTTCTGGTGCGTCTCGGACAACCTGCGCAAGGGCGCGGCGCTGAACGCGGTGCAGATCGCCGAGGTGCTGGTCAACCGCAAGCTGATCCAGCCGCGGGCCAAAGCGGCGGCCTGAGCCGCCGCCCCTCGTTCGCAACCCAATCCTTTTCTTGCGACGGCGGGCCTTCGGGTCCGCCGTTCGCATTTGTGGAGACCATCATGGCCCGCTGGATCGCGCTGTTCGACGACAATGCCGACGCTGCCTGGGTACGGCTGAACCATGCCCAGGACCATTTCGACTATCTGGAGCGTCACAGGGACCGGATCCTGATCGCCGGCGGGCTTCGGCCAGCGCCGGGCGAATGGTTCGACGGCGGCCTGTGGGTGATGGAGGTGGAGAGCCGCGAGGAGGCCACCCGACTGGTCGAGGCGGATCCCTATTACGCGCTCGGCCTCAGGCGCGGCTATCGCCTTGCGGTCTGGGGAAGGCGCCGTGCTACGAGGTGGTCAGCCTGTGAGCGGCTCGGCTTTAGCGGCGGCGGAAGACATAGATGAAGGTGGCCAGATCCGTCTCCGGCGTCTTCTGCGGGTCGCGGATATATTCCTCCAGGAAGGCATCCTCGGCGGTGATGCCGCGCTCGTCGAGATGGTTGGTGATCTCGTCGTAGGTCTGTTCCATCGTGTCGTGGCCACCGAGATGGACGAAGCGCAGCGCGCTGCCGCCGGGCGTCGTGCCGGGCTTTGCGGGGGCGAAGCGCTCCGCCGGTCCGGTCAGGGCCGAGACGGGAACGAGCGCCTCGAACTCCACCTCCGTGTCGGAGGAGGTGACCAGGCGGATCATGGGGGGGCCGACCACATCGACGCCCTGCGCGCGGGCGATGGCGGTGGCATCGGCGATGGCCTTGTAGAACGTGGCGTAGATGTCGTCCCAGCTGCTCTTGCCGGAGACAACCAGCGCGGGCTTCGGCTCGAGGACCACCTCCTCGCCGAAGCCTGCGGCCTGCACCTCCTCGTCGGTCGGCCAGCGGCCGACCGTTGCCGGAATCGGCTCGGCGGGTGGTGTCGAGGCTTCAGGGGGAGTGGCTTCAGGCGTGGCGGGCGCAGGGGTGGCGGGCGCAGGCGTTGCCGGAGCGGGTTCTGCCGGAGCCGGCTGTTGCGCCGGCGGCGGCACGGTCTCGGCAGGGGCCGGAGCGGGGGCCGGCTGGGCGAGGGCGGTCCCGCCTGCAAGGCCGAGCCCGGCGGCCAGGGTCAGGGACCGGACAAGACCACCGAATTCCGCCGTCATCGCGCAGGTCATCCTGTCCCGGGACCGTCTTGCCCCGCCACGTCAGGCCGGGCGGTTTGGCGACAGAAACGATAGCCTATATAGAGAACCCGCAACGTGTCCCTTTCATCACATTCGCCCACGAAGTCGCGCGGCTTTTCACGCTTCCGCCAGGTTCGACCATGAGCCCTCTCGCCAACCATCCGTTCTGGAAGATGAACGGCGCCGGCAATGCCATCGTCGTGGTGGACCTGCGCGCCTCGAGCCATGTCGTGACCGCAGACGAGGCGCGGGCGATTGCCGCCGATCCGGCATCGGTCTTCGACCAGATGATGGTGCTGCACGCCCCGCGCACGCCCGGCACGGAGGCCTTTATCCGCATCTACAACACCGATGGCTCGCAGGCGGGCGCCTGCGGCAATGGCACGCGCTGCGTGGCCTGGGTGCTGACCGAAGGCACGGACCGCACGACCCTCGTGGTGGAGACGCGCGCCGGCCTGCTGGCCTGCCGGCGGCTCGGCCCGGCCGCGTTCTCGGTGGACATGGGCGAGCCGAAGTTCGGCTGGCAGGACATTCCGCTGGCCGAGGAATTCCGCGACACCCGCGCCATCGAGCTGCAGATCGGGCCGATCGACGATCCCATCCTGCACTCGCCCTCGGCCGTCTCCATGGGCAATCCGCATGCGATCTTCTGGGTCGACGACCCCTTTGCCTATGACCTTCCGAAGATCGGTCCCATGCTGGAGAACCATCCGATCTTTCCGGACCGGGCCAACATTTCGCTGGCGGCGGTGAAGGCACCCGACCACATCGTGCTGTGGGTGTGGGAGCGCGGCGCCGGCATCACCCGGGCCTGCGGCTCGGCCGCCTGTGCGGCACTGGTGGCGGCCGCGCGCACGAAGCGCACCGGCCGCGCGGCGCGCGTCACCCTGCCGGGCGGCGAACTGTTCATCGAATGGCGGGACGACAACCACGTCATCATGATCGGGCCGACGGAACTCGAGCACGAGGGCGTTTTCTCCCCCTCGCTGTTCGCAGACGCGGCCTGACCGCGCCATGTCCGTCGAGGTCGTCACGTTCGGCTGCCGGCTGAACACCTCCGAGTCCGAGGTGATGGCCAGGCTTGCGGCCGAAGCCGGGCTCGATCGCACCATCGTGGTCAACACCTGCGCGGTGACCGCCGAGGCGACGCGCCAGGCCCGCCAGGCGATCCGCCGGCTGAAGCGCGAGAACCCGGATGCGCGCATCGTCGTCACCGGCTGCGCGGCGCAGACCGAGCCGGAGACCTTCGCGGCCATGGGCGAGGTGGACCGCGTCATCGGCAATGACGAGAAGATGAAGGCATCCGCCTGGGGCGAGACGCGGACGGCGCTCGGCCGCGGTCCGGATTTCGGCGTCGCGGCGTCCGAGAAGGTGGCGGTCAACGACATCATGGCGGTGCGCGAGCAGGCGCTGCACCTTGTCGACGGACTGGCCGGCCGGTCGCGCGCCTTCGTGCAGGTGCAGAACGGCTGCGACCATCGCTGCACCTTCTGCATCATCCCGTTCGGCCGCGGAAACTCGCGCTCGGTGCCGATGGGCGAGGTGGTCAGCCAGACCCGCCGCCTCGTCGAGAACGGCTATCGCGAGGTGGTGCTGACCGGCGTCGACATCACCAGCTACGGGCAGGGCCTGCCGGCCGAGCCGAAGCTTGGCGCGCTGGTCAAGGCCATCCTGAGGCATGTTCCGGACCTCGAGCGGCTGCGCATCTCCTCCATCGATTCCGTCGAGGCCGATCGCGACCTGCTCGACGTCATTGCCGACGAGCCGCGCTTCATGCCGCACCTGCACCTCTCCCTGCAGGCGGGCGACGACATGATCCTGAAGCGGATGAAGCGCCGGCACCTCTCCGTCGATGCCAGGGCCTTCTGCGAGACGGTGCGCCGGCTGCGGCCGGACATCGTGTTCGGCGCCGACATCATCGCCGGCTTTCCCACCGAGACAGAGGACATGTTCGCCCGCTCGCTCGCCATCGTCGAGGATTGCGGGCTCACCCATCTCCATGTCTTCCCCTTCTCGCCCCGGCCGGGCACGCCGGCCGCGCGCATGCCGCAAGTGCCGCGCGAGGTGGTGAAGGAGCGGGCGCGGCGCCTGCGAGCCAAGGGCGAGGCCGCCCTTGCCGCCCATCTCAATGCGATGGTGGGGCGCTCGTTCCGGGTGCTGACGGAAACCGATGCCATGGGCCGCACCGAGCATTTCACGCCCGTGCGGCTGAGAGCACCCGCGCAGCCCGGCGTGATCGTCGACATCAGGGTGGCAGGCCATGACGGCCGCGAGGCGATGGCCGCCTGAGGCGCGTGGGCTGTGGCGGGGCAGCATTCTTTATTTCGGTATTTCTCGAATTACCGTTGACAGGCTTCTGGCGGCGTGCCACCTTTCGATCATGACGATTGACGATGCTGCAGCCCGCCTCGAAGCCCTCGGCAACCCGACCCGCCTGCGCATCTATCGTGCGCTGGTCCGGGCAGGGGAGGCCGGGACCAGCGTCGGGCAGTTGCAGGAACTCCTGAAGGTCGCGCCCTCGACCCTCTCGCACCACCTGAAGGCTCTCATCATCGTGGACCTCATCGCCCAGGAGCGGCGCGGGACGACGCTGATCTGCCGGGCCAACTACGCGGTGATGCACGGCCTGATCGGCTTTCTTGCCGAGGAGTGCTGCGCGGAATCCGCCTGTTCGGAGGGACCGCTTGTCCTGCCTGCCGCCTGAATCATTTGCCCGATAATTCGATCAAACCGGAAGTAACGAATAATATGAGCGCCACCGTCATCCGCACCGTTGCCGTGATTGGTGCCGGCCCCGTGGGTCTGGCCGCCGCCGCCCATCTCCTCGAACGCGGCCTGAAACCGGTCGTGCTGGAAGCCGGCGCGGAAGCCGGCCACGCCATGCGCCAGTGGGCCCATGTCCAGCTGTTCTCACCCTGGGAGTTCAACGTCGACCGGGCTGCCGAGCGGCTGCTCCAGCCGACGGGATGGGTGGCGCCGGAGCCCGGTCGCTATCCGACCGGGGGTGAGATGATCGAGGGCTATGTGGCGCCACTCGCGGCCGCTCTTGGCGATCATGTCCGGACTGACGCGCGGGTGGTGGCCCTCGGCCGGCGCGGCTTCGACAAGGTGAAGACGGCCGGGCGCGGCGAGGCACCGTTCGAGCTGCGGCTGGCCGGCGGCGAGGTGATCCTTGCCGATGCGGTCATCGACACGTCCGGCACCTGGGACCGGCCGGGACCGTCCGGCGCAAATGGCCTGCCTGTCATCGGGGAGGCGGAGGCCGCGGGCCGCATCGCCTATGGCATGCCCGACGTCCTCGGTGCCGCCCGTGCCCGCTATGCCGGCCGGCAGGTCGCGGTGCTGGGTGCCGGTCACTCGGCGCTCGGGACGCTTCTCGACCTGGCCAGGCTGATGCAGGAAGAGCCCGGCACGCGCATCACCTGGCTGGTGCGCGGCGCCGACCCCGCAAAGTCCTTCGGCGGCGGTGCCAATGATGCGCTCGCCGCGCGCGGCGAACTGGGCACGGAGATGAAGCGGCTTGCGGAGAGCGGCGGCATCGCCATCGAGACCCGCTTCGGCGTGGAGCGGCTGCGCGAGGAAGGCGGCGCGCTGATCGTCACGGCGGCCGATGGCCGCTCGGTCGCGGTCGACGAACTGGTGGTGGCAACGGGATTCCGGCCGGACCTGTCGTTCCTGTCCGAACTGCGTTTTGCGCTGGATCCGGCGCTCGAATGCCCGCCCCTGCTGGCGCCGCTGATCGACCCCAACGTGCACAGTTGCGGCTCGGTGCGCCCGCATGGCGCGCGCGAACTCGCCCAGCCGGAACCGGGGCTCTATCTCGCCGGCATGAAGTCCTACGGGCGGGCACCGACCTTCCTCATGCTGACCGGCTATGAGCAGGTGCGCTCGATTGCCGCCGAACTGGCCGGCGATCACGAGGCGGCCCGGCGGGTCGAGCTGGTGCTGCCGGAGACGGGCGTCTGTTCCACCTCGCGCGGCCCTGCCCCTGCGGAAGCTGCCTGCTGCGGCGGTCCGGCCAAGGTTGATGCCACGGCCTGCTGCGCCGCCGACGAGACGGCCAGGCGTCAGGGCGCCTCCGGTTGCGGCTGTGGAACGACCGCGCCGCAGAAGGAGGTTCAGCCCGCCTGAAGCGGATTTGGATGAAGCCGGCGCGACAGGCGCCGGTTTCTCCTGCATAAGGCCAGCCCCATGGATTGGCAGGCAGGAGCGATCATGACGGAAGGTATTGTCGGCAACGTGGCCCCGACCGAGATCGTCCGCTTCTGGACGGAGGCCGGCCGCGAGCGCTGGTTCACCAAGGACGAGGGTTTCGACGGCGATTTCCGCCGGCGCTTCGAGGCGCTGCACTGGGCCGCGGCCCGGCGCGAACTGGACCACTGGGCCGAGAGCGCGGAAGGGCTGCTCGGGCTGCTCATCCTGCTGGACCAGTTCCCGCGCAACTGCTTCCGGCGCACCGGGCACATGTATGCGACCGATCCGCTGGCGCGGATGATCGCGCGGAATGCCGTCGAGCGGGGGCTCGACCAGCAGGTGCCCGAGACGGTCAGGCTGTTCGTCTATCTGCCCTTTGCCCATTCCGAGGACCTGGCCGACCAGCAGCTTTCGGTGCGGCTGCAGTCGGCCCTGGGAGCCGAGCAGGAGGGGCATGCGCGCGGCCACCACGACATCATCGTCCGGTTCGGCCGCTTTCCCCATCGCAACCGTATCCTCGGCCGGGAGACGACGGCCGAGGAAGCGGAGTTCCTGTCCGAGGGCGGGTTTGCCGGCTGAGCACGGGCACGAGAAGGCCCGCCCGGCGGATCGCCGGACGGGCCGCTGTCCATCATCCTCGTGAAGGTTCAGCCCTGGCGGCGGGGGATGAGGCGTGTCACCTCGCGGGACATGTCGCGCAGGACCTCTTCGGGAGAGGCCTTCTGCTCGACGATGCGGGCGAGATTGTCGACCATCACCTGCGTCACGCGCACCGAGTTCTGGCCCGGGAAGGCGTACCACGGGATCATGAGGTGAACCTGCTTCGTGGCCGCCTGGAACAGCGGGTTCGCCTTGTAGAACGCGCCGAGATAGCCGGGATCGTCGATGGCGAGCTGGTTGCAGGGCACGTAGCCGGTGTTCTTCGCCATCAGGGTGGTGCCCTCGGCGGAGGTGGCGAACTTGATGAACTCCCAGGCCGCAGCCTGGCGGGCCGGATCCCTGCCCATCATCATGGCGCCGGCGCCGCCGGTCGGCAGACGGCCCTTGACCGGGTCGATCACCGGCAGCGTGGTGGTGGCCAGCTCGAAATTGCTGCCGACCATGCCGGAGACCTGACGCACCTGAGCGGTGGTGCGGAACATCATGCCCATCTTGCCGGCGCCGAACGACTGCAGGTCGGCATTGCCGGTGAGGTTCGGCATCTTGCCTTCCTTCACCATCCGGTCGAGCAGGCGCAGGGCCGCGAGGCCTTCGGCGCCGTCGAAGGCGACCTTGCTCTCGTCCTCGGTCAGCATGCGTCCGCCATGGCCGTAAAGCAGGGCGGAGAACATCCAGTCGTCGCCCGCCCAGCGGAAGAACATGCCGCTGTTGCCGTCGCCGAGAGCCGAGATCCTCGCCGCAAGGGCGATGACGCCGTCCCAATCCCTGGGCAGGGTTTCGATGCTGGCGCCGACCTTCTTCAGAAGATCGACATTGACATAGCTGATCGGGTTCGACGTGGCGAAGGCCAGGCCGCACTGCACGCCGCCATGGTGGCCGAGGCCGAGGATCGGCCTTGAATAGCCGATCTTCGCGAGGTCGCCCTCACGGTCGAGGAAGGGCTTCAGATCGGCTGCAATCGACCGCTCGGCGAAGAGGCGCAGGCGGTTGAGCCCCTGGAACGAGACATCCGGCAGGCCGCCGGTGGTCGCCTGGCGCAAGACGAGCTGGGCGCCGTCCTCATAGGTGGGCGTCGGGTTGACATAGGTGACCTTCACCCTGTCGCTCTTCTTGTTGAAGGCCTCGGCGACGGCCTCCATGGCGGTCTTGAAGATCTGCGGCATGGAATAATGCGCGACGACCTCGATGGTCTGGGCGCGAACCACATTTGGCATGGCAATGGTCGCGGCGCCGGCCATCAGGCCGAGCGTCGAGCGGCGGGTCATCTGGGTGGTCATCGGAACCTCTGGTTCGGGCCGGCTCAGGAGGATGGATCCGCCGCTCCGGCCCGTCCGGCGCGGCGGAATGGCAGAAGCGATCAGGCGCGCGGCAGGAGGCGGGCGACCTCGGCGGCCATGTCGGCGAGGGCGGTGTCGATCGGAGCCTTCTGCTCGACCACGCGGGTGATGTTGTCGGTGATGACGCGGGTGATGCGCACGCCGTTCGGGCCGGGGAAGGCGAACCACGGCACCATGAGCGGCATCTGGTTGACGCCGGTGCGAAACAGCGGGTTGGCGCGGTAGAAGTCACCGAGATGGCTGGAATCGGCGCCGGCAAGCGCGTTGACCGGCACGTAGCCCGTGCCCTTCACCATGATCGCGGTGCCCTCCGGGCTCGTTGCAAAGCGCAGGAACCGGTAAGCGGCCCGCTGCCTGGCGGGATCGCGGGCCAGCACCACGCCGGCGGCGCCGCCGGTCGGCAGGCGTCCCTTCTCGCGGTCGCCGCGCGGGAATGCCCAGGTGGTCAGGGCGAAGTTCTGGCCGAGCGAGTTGATCGCCGAACGCAGGAAGGCGGTCGACCAGAAATACATGCCGATCCGGCCAGCAGCGAAGGCCTGGGCGCCGGCCTCGCCGGCAAGCGTCGGCATCCCGCCCTCGCGCACCAGACGATCCAGAACGCCCAGCGTGGCGCGGCCCTCGGGCCCGGCAAAGCCGACCTCGGTCTCGGCCTCGTTCATCATGCGGCCGCCGAAGCCGAACAGCAGCGAGGAATACATCCAGTCGCCCTGCCAGCGGTAATAGGAGCCGTGGATGCCGTTGCCGAGAGCGGTGATGCGCTTCGAGGCCTCGATCACCTCGTCCCAGGTGGTCAGGGGCCTGTCCGGGTCGAGGCCGGCGCGGCGAAACAGGTCGGCATTGACGTAGACGATCGGATTGGAGGTGGCGAAGGCAAGACCGGCCTGGATGCCGGCCGCGCGGCCGAGGCTGAGCAGCTCTGGCGAGTAGCCAAGGGCACCGGCGTCGCCCTCCTGGGCGAGCAGGGGCGAAAGATCGAGAGCCAGGTTCCGCTCGGCGATGCCGCGGACCCGGTTCAGCCCCTGGAAGGTCAGGTCCGGCTGCTGTCCGGCCACGGCCTGGCGCAGCACAAGCTGCGTGCCGTCCTCGTAGTTCGGCGAGGGCGTCCGGTAGGACACCTTCACGTCGGCATTGCGCCGCATGAACTCGGCGGCGATCTGCTCCTTCACGTCCTTGTAGACGAGCGGCATGGCATAGTGGACCTCGATCTCGACCGGACTGGCGAGGGCAAGGCGCGGCGCGGCAAGCGTCGCGGCGGTGGCGAGAAGGGCGGTTCGCCGGCTCATCGATGAGGTCATGGGTCTCTCCGTCGGTTGCATGTCGAGAAGGGCGGGTGGCCGCCTCAGCCCTTGAGGCCGGTCATGGTGATGCCCTCGATGAAGCGGCGCTGGGCGATGAGGAAGGCGGCGACCAGCGGCAGGGTCGTGATCGTGGCGGCTGCCATCAGCGCGCCGAAATCGTCGCCCGCCTCCTCGGCGCGGAAATAGAGGACGCCGAGCGCGGGGGTCGCGAGCTCGCCCTTGCCGGAGACGGCGATCAGCGGCCAGAACAGGTCGTTCCAGTGCGCCACCACCGAGAAGATCGCGAAGGCGGTTGCGGCCGGCCAGGCGTTGGGCACGACGATGCGCCAGACGATGGACCATTCGCCGAGACCGTCCATGCGCGCGGCCTGGATCATCTCGTCCGGCATAGCGCGAAAGAACTGGCGGAACAGGAAGATGGCGAAGACCGAAATGGTCGAGGGGGCGATCAGCGCCGCATAGGTGTTGAGGATGCCGGTCTGGGCAAAGGCGATGTAGAGCGGGATGGCCGGGACATGGGCGGGGATCAGAAGTCCCAGCATGACGAAGGCGAACAGCGTCTCGCGGCCACGGAAGTTCAACTTGGCCAGCGCATAGCCGGCGGGCAGGGCGAAGGCGAGCTGGAAGACCAGGATGCCGAGGCAGACGATGGCGCCGTTCAGAAGATAGCGGCCGATCGGCACTTCGCGAAACACGCGCCCGTAGTTCCGGTCGACGGCGAAGGTTTCCGGGATCAGCGACATGGAGGCGCGCCAGACTTCGTCCAGCGGCTTCAGCGAGACCGAGATCATCCAGATGTAGGGCAACAGGAAGATCAGGCCGAGGACCGACAGCAGGATGAGCCGGGGCAGATCCGCGGCCAGGCTCTTGTCGTGCGGTGAGGAGGGGGTCATCGGTGCCTCACCCGTAGTGGACGCGGCGGTCAAGCACGCGCGTCTGGAGCATCATGAGAACCACCACCACCAGGAGGAAGACCACGGTGATGGCGCCCGAATAGCCCATGCGGAAGAAGGTGAAGCCTTCCGTGTACATGGTGAACAGCAGCACTTCGGAGGCCTTGTTCGGCCCGCCCTGGGTGAGCGTTGCGACGATGTCGAAGACGCGCAGGGCGCGGATCATGGTGATGGTCAGCACGAACAGGCTGGTGGGGCCGAGCAGCGGCCAGGTGACGGTCCAGAACCGCGACCAGGCCGAGCGCACGCCGTCGACCTCCGCCGCCGCGTAGAGGTCGCGCGGGATGGCGGTGAGGCCGGCCAGGAACAGCACCATGTTGAAGCCGATCTGCTCCCAGGTGCCGATGATGGCGAGCGTCCACATCACGCTGTCCGACGACCCGAGCCAGTTCGGCCCGACGACGCCAAGCGCCCTGAGCGCGGCATTCACCGGGCCGATGGTGGGGTGGAACATGTACTGAAACGCCGTGGCCATCGCGACCATCAGCGAGACCACGGGAAGGAAGAACACCGCCCGGAAGAACGCGCGCCCGCGTGTGCCCGCCTCGATCAGCATGGCCAGCAGCAGCCCGCCGATGATCGAGGCCGGCGTCGTCACCGCCACATAGAAGGCGGTGTTGCGGAACGAGGTGACGAAGCCGCGATCCTCCATCAGCTCGGCGAAATTGGCGAGGCCGACATAGCGCAGGCCCGGCGCGCCGAGCTCGTAGTCGGTGAAGGCGATGGCGACCACGGCGAGGGTCGGCAGGCCGAGCATCAGCACGAAGGCCGCGATGGCGGGCAGCGTCAGCATCCAGGCGGCGAGTGCCTCGGTCCGGCCGGGGCGGTCGGTCGCGCGGGCCGCTGAGGCCGGTGCGGGCAGGGCGATGTCAGACATAGCGGGGAACCCGCGGGGGCGTGGCCCGGACCTGTGCGGCGGCCGCGTCCCGGATCAGGCCGACGCGGCGGCCGGTGCGGTCGAAGGCGAGGAGGCGGCCCTCCTGCGGCAGGACGTGCAGCGCTTCCCTGGAGGGCGCATCCTCCCAGTCCTCCGGCGCGAGGCGCAGGATGAGCTCCGAGCCCTGCGCCGTTTCGCGCGCATAGACCAGCACTTCCGAACCCAGAAACTCGACGTGATGGGGCTTTGCCGGGATGCCGGCAGTGCCAAGCGTCAGGTGCTCGGGGCGGATGCCGATGTCGAGCGGGCCGGACGTGCGCGGGGCAACGGCCGTGGTCGTGTGGCCGGCAACCGTCACGCGGCCCTCGGGGCCGGCCTCTCCGGCAAGGATGTTGATGCGCGGCGAGCCGATGAATTTCGCAACCTCGATGGTGGCCGGCGTCTCGTAGACCTCGCGCGGCGAGCCGAACTGCAGAACGTGGCCGGCCAGCATGACCGCCACGCGGTCGGACATGGTCATGGCCTCGGCCTGGTCATGGGTGACATAGACCGTGGTGACGCCGACGCGCCGGTGCAGATCGACCAGTTCGCGGCGCATGTCGTGGCGCAGGGCCGCATCGAGATTGGACAGGGGCTCGTCCATCAGGAAGGCCTTCGGATGCCGCACGATGGCGCGGCCGAGGGCGACGCGCTGGCGCTGGCCGCCCGAGAGCTGGCCCGGCCGTCGCTGCATCAGGTGGTCGATGGACAGGAGCCGCGCGGCATCCTCCACTTCGGACCGGATCGCAGAGCGCCGCTCGCCCGTGCCGGCAATGAAGCGTCCGAGCAGCGGCGCGCGCTCGAAAGAGCTGAGCCGGCGCATGACCAGCGGCAGAGCGATGTTCTGCTCGACCGTCATATGCGGGTAGAGCGCGTAGTTCTGGAAGACCATCGCGACGTCCCGGTCCGCGGCGCGGCGGCCAGTCACGTCGATGCCACCGATGGCGACCGAGCCTGAATCGGCCTGTTCGAGGCCGGCGATGATGCGCAGCAGCGTGGTCTTGCCACAGCCGGACGGACCGACCAGCGAGACGAAGGCCCCCGCCTCGAAGCCGAGGCTGACGCCGTTGAGGACGCGCGTGGCGCCAAATGACTTCTCGACCCGGTCGAGAGTGATGCCGGCCATGAACCTGAACCTCCTGGATGAGGTCCGGTTAAGCGGTCCAGACAACAGTGCGGCGACGGGGGGATGACGTTTCACCGACATTCCTGCGACGGACCGGTGACACAGGCGATGCCGGGTTGCCTGTCGCGCGCCTGTCATCTGAGCCGGCTAGGCGACCTCTGATCCCTTCATCGGAGCTGCCCCATGCTGATCGCCCATCTGACCGACCTCCACGTACGGCCCGTGGGCTTGCCCGCCTATCGCACGGCCGAGACCAACATGCTGACCGAGCGGGCGATCGAGGCGGTGCTGGCGCTCAATCCCCGGCCGGACTGCGTGATCATTTCGGGCGACCTCACCGACAACGGGCTGATCCCGGAATATGAGAACCTGAAGCGCATGCTCTCCCGGCTGCCGATGCCGGTGTTCCTGATCCCCGGCAATCACGACCGCCGCGAGAACCTGAAACAGGTGCTGGCCGACTATCCCGGTCTGACGCAGCATCCGACCTATGCGCAGTGGACGGCCGAGCTCGGCCCGCTCAGGCTGATCGGCCTCGACACGGTGCTGCCGGAATCGGGCGCCGGCCGGCTTTGCACCGAGCGGCTCGCCTGGCTGGAGGAGAGGCTGGCCGAGGACCAGGCCCGCCCGACCGTGGTGGTCATGCACCATCCGCCCTTCACCTGCGGGCTCGGACATATGGACCGGATCGCGCTGATCGACGGCCGGGAGACCTTCGTCGACATCATCGCGCGCAATCCGCAGGTGGTGCGCATCCTGTGCGGCCATCACCACCGGCCGATCCAGGCCATCGTCGGCGGCACGCTCGCCATGGTCGGCCCCAGCATCGCCCATCAGGTGGTGCTGGACCTCAGCGGTGCCCAGACGGCTGCGTTCAACTTCGAGCCGGCCGCCTTCCATCTCCACCAGTGGCTGGACGAGACCGGTCTCGTCAGCCACACGGCCTATGTGGAAAAGGCGCCCGGCCCGTTTCCCTTCCTGCCGGACCCGGACTATCCGGGCCGGCCCAAGGCCTGAGGGCTCAGCCGACCGGCACGGTCTGCTTCATCGAGGCGCGTTCGGCGAACCCGGCATACCAGGCGGCAAGGCGGTCATTGCCGTTGCGCCAGCCGATGTCGGGGAAGCGGAAGTCGAGATAGGCGAGCGCGCAGCCGGCCGCCACGGTGCCGAGGTCGAGCCTGGTCTCCAGATGCTCGATCCACTGGCCGGAGAAGGTCGAGACCGTCGTGTGGATCTTGGTGATCTGACCCTTGGTCCAGTCGTTCCAGCGCAGCGATTCCGGGCGGGCGACGGTCTCGTAGCGGGCGAGCAGCGCGGCGTCGAGCAACTCGTCGGCCGCCGATTGCAGGACCAGCGCGCTCCAGCGTGCCGGCCCGCTGTCGGGGACGAGCTTCGGCGCATTGCCGATGGAGTCGAGATATTCGCAGATCACTCGGCTATCGTAGATGGCCATGCCGTCGTCGGCGACCAGGGTGGGAACCTTGCCGGTCGGATTGTGCGCCTTGATGGCGGCGTCCTGGTTGATCGGATGGGCCGCCGAGGCAAGCTTCTCGATCTGACCGTCGATGCCGCGCTCGATGGCGCAGACCATGACCTTCCGGACAAAGGGCGAGGCGGGGGAGAAGAACAGCTTCACAGCGGCGTTTCCTTGGGCAGGGATCTGCCGGCGCCGGTCATCGGCGCGCGCGTCCCGTCCGCATGACAATAGGGCGCCGAGGGTCCGGCGGCGAGATGGCGCGATGCAGGGGGCCGGCGCCCTGGCGGAATGGCTGGCAAACCAGTCGAAACGTGACGGTGGTCACTTCGCCGCAGCGCAACAAGGCGCATGGAAGGGGCAACGCATTCGCGCCCCATTGCCCCAGCCAAGGAGAACCGCCCATGGCGATCCATCCGGACGAAATACAGCCGGCAGCCCGTTGCTGGCCGCTTCTCGGGGCCCGGGGAGCGGCGCCGGCGGCCAGGTCCTGCCCCTCCCCCTGCCTCCAGAAGGGAGGTGGCCGAAGCCCTGATTTAACCTCGCGGAGGGACGCGCGGCCGGAGCCGGTCTGACTTTCTTCGGAACTCCCTCGGTCTCGGGACGTTGACCCAGCGAGCCCTTGTCGCAGGAGGACCCGCTATGACAAACCACGATCCCCGCGAACCGCGCCGCGCAGACGCCGATCCGATCGCGCCCGAGGCGCGCCGCACCAACACCGAGCCGCCGCTGCCGGTGGGCGATCCTCGCTTTGACCGCAGCCCCGGCAATCGCTGGATGGTCATCGGCGGGATCGCCGCTGCGCTCATCCTTGTCATCGTCGTGATGTCGATGCTGGGCTCGTCCGGGACGCCGACCGTCCGCGCTCCCGAGGCGCAGCGACCGCCGGTTGCTCAGGGCACCCCGGCCGTGGTTCCGCCGCCTGCCGCCGATCCGGGCACGACCGGCTCGGTTCCGCCGGCCCAGCCGATCCAGCCGGCGCCGCCTCCGCAGACGCCCGCCCAGCAACCCTGACGCGGCCTTCCGGCCTGTCACATCAGACGATTCAAGAAACACAAGGGCCGGTCCTTCGGGGCCGGCCCTTTGCTGTGCGCGCCTCCCGTCGCCGCAAGCCCTGCCAGCGCTGAACGCCTTGCCAGACGCTTGGAACTCCCGTCCCGGAGGAACCCCCCCGCCCTGACAAACGTTGATATGGCACCATTTCTCATTCCGGGAGACAGGACCATGACCCACTACGATCCCCGCGATATTCGCGAGCCGCGACCGGTGGATGTGGATCCCGCCACGCGTGATCGCCACATGCCGGGCAGCACCAATCATCCTTTGAGCGACCCGCGCCTGCAGGCTTCGGCAAGCGGCACGGGCGTGATGATCGTCGGCGGATTTGCCGCCGCCCTGCTGCTGGTGTTCCTGGTGGCTTCCATGTTTGGCGGGCCGGCCGAGCGGACCGCCCAGGCGCCGTCCGCGCCGCAGATGGAACAGCGCGCGCCGACCCCGGCTCCGCCGGCCCCGGCTGCCCAGCCGCCGGCAGCCGATCCGGCCGTGCCGGCCCCGAACCCGCCCGCCTCGCAGCCCTGACGGCACGCCAATCTGATCTAGGGTCCGGGAGAGGCTGATTGATGGCCCCGGAATTCTCAAGGGGGAGCGGCTCCGCAAGGGGCCGCTCCTGCCACTTCGGGGTCCGGGCCTCCTACCCGGCGCTTGCCTGGCTCAGAACGTCACCACGCTTCGGATCGACTTGCCCTCGTGCATGAGGTCGAAGGCGGTGTTGATCTCGTCGAGCGGCATGGTGTGGGTGATCAGCGAGTCGATGTCGATCTTGCCGTCCATGTACCAGTCGACGATCTTCGGAACGTCCGTGCGGCCTCTGGCGCCGCCGAAGGCCGAGCCCTTCCACACACGACCGGTGACAAGCTGGAACGGCCGCGTGGAGATCTCCGTCCCCGACGGCGCAACCCCGATGATGATGCTCTCGCCCCAGCCGCGGTGGCAGCATTCCAGCGCCTGGCGCATGGTCGTGGTGTTGCCGATGCACTCGAAGGAGAAGTCGGCGCCGCCACCCGTCAGGTCGACAATGGCCTGAACGACCTTGTCGCGGCCCACCTCGTCCGGATTGATGAAGTCGGTCATGCCGAACTTGCGGGCCATCTCGGCCTTGGCCGGGTTGAGGTCGATGCCGATGATCCGGTCGGCGCCCACCATGCGGGCGCCCTGGATGACGTTGAGACCGATGCCGCCAAGGCCGAACACCGCGACATTCGCACCCGGCCAGACCTTGGCCGTATAGATCACCGCCCCGATGCCGGTCGTCACCCCGCAGCCGATATAGCAGATCTTGTCGAAGGGGGCGTCCTCGCGGACTTTTGCCAGGGCAATCTCCGGCAGCACGGTGAAGTTCGAGAAGGTCGAGCAGCCCATATAGTGAAACACCTCGTTGCGGCCGCCGCCGGCGGGTTCGCAGGAAAAGCGAGATGTATTGTCGGGCATCAGGCCCAACCCCTGGGTGCCGCGGATGGCGGTGCACAGGTTCGAGCGTTGCGACAGGCAGGTTTTGCAGGCCCGGCATTCCGGCGTGTAGAGCGGAATGACATGGTCGCCGACCTTCACCGAGGTGACGCCTGCGCCCACCTCGCGGACGACGCCCGCGCCTTCGTGGCCGAGGATCGCCGGAAACTTGCCCTCCGAATCGAGGCCTGACAGCGTATAGGCGTCGGTGTGGCACACGCCTGTTGCCATGATCTCCACCAGCACCTCGCCGGCTTTCGGGCCGCCGATGTCGATGGTCTCGATGGTCAGGGGCTTGTTCGCCTCCCAGGCCACAGCCGCACGCGTCTTCATCCTCATCTCCATCATGCCCTGCGGCCGACTGCCGCGCACCGATGACACCACGGCGGCCAGATCGTCGCAACCGGCGGGTTGACAGTGTCAACGTAAGAAGGTAGGCAGTGTCAACCTGATGCTCGGAGGACCCTGTGATGGTGCCGCACAACCACACGACCGGCAGGCATGCAACGCCCTTCCTCCTGCGCTACGGGCCTTGGGCCGTGGTCACCGGGGCGTCGGATGGCATAGGCCGGGCCATGGCCCTGAACCTCGCCCGCCGGGGCTTCGGTCTGGTGCTGGCGGCTCGCCGGCCTGACCGCCTGGCGGCAGTGGCAGCCGAGGCCGCGGCCGCCTCGGGTATTGAACCGGTGGTGGTGGCCGCCGATCTCGGCACGGAAGACGGACTGAGGGCGCTGATCGATGCCTCTGCCTCGCATGACGTGGGGCTGGTGGTCTGCGCTGCCGGCTTCGGTACATCCGGTCCCATTGCTTCCGCCGATGCGGAGATCGAACGCGCCATGGTCCGGCTCAATTGCGAGAGCGTGATGCTGACCGTCCATCATTTTGCGGACCGTCTGTCGCGCCGCGGCAGGGGCGGCATCGTGCTGATGAGCTCGCTGGTCGCCTTCCAGGGCGTGCCTCGCGCCGCCCACTATGCGGCCACCAAGGCCTATGTGCAGACGCTGGCCGAAGGGATCCGCCGTGAGCTTGCCCCTGCCGGTGTCGATGTCATCGCCTCCGCTCCCGGGCCCGTGACGAGCGGCTTTGCTGCCCGTGCCACCATGACCATGGGCCGCGCCGAAACGCCGGACGTCGTCGCCCGGGGAACGCTCGCGGCTCTCGGCCGGCGCACGACTGTGCGTCCCGGCCTGCTCGCCAAGCTTCTGGGGGGGGCGCTTGCCCTGTTGCCGCGCGCAGGCCGGACCAGGATCATGGAGGCGGTGATGCAGGGCATGACGGGAGCGGGGCATGGCAAGGGCACGATCGGCAGTGGCGGACCTGCGTGAGGCCTGCGTTGGCGAGGCTATGGCGGTGATCGAGCAATCCGGGGTCGAGGCGCTCAGCCTTCGGGAGGTTGCGCGGCGGCTGGGGGTGTCGCACCAGGCGCCCTACAAGCACTATCCCAGCAGGGATCATCTGCTGGCGGAGGTGGTGCGCCGGATCTTCGACGGCTTCGCGCGTCACCTCGACGACCGTCCCGCGACCGACGATCCCCATTCAGATCTCAGCGCGATCGGTTCGGCCTATCTCGCCTATGCCAGTGCCCATCCGCTGCAATACCGCTTGATGTTTGCCACGCCCCTGCCGGACCCCGCGGGTCATCCGGACATGATGCGCAGCGCCCAGCACGCATTCGCCATTCTCGGACGGGCCATCGCCCGCATCCAGGCCATGTCCGTGCCCGCCGGCGGTGAACGCCTCGCCCAACTGGACGCCCTCTATGTCTGGGCAACCGTGCATGGCCTGGCCAGCATCATGCAGTCGCCGGCCGTCGGAACGCTGGGTCTGCCCGGAACCGTCCACCAGTCCATGCAGTGCCACGCCATGGCCCGGCTGCATCTGGCCCTTTCCGCGCCGCCACCGGAGGACGCCCTGCCATGACGCCGATGCGCGCAGGCCTTGCCGAAACCGTGCTGTGGTCGGTCGCCGGCCTGTGCGGGCTGCTGTTCCTTGCCACGCTCGTCCTGTGGGCGTTCGACAAGCGCCTCCTGGGGGATGCCAGCGTCTGGGCCAAGCCGATGAAGTTCGCCATCTCGGTTGGCATCCACACGGCGACCATGGCGCTGGTCGCCGGGATGCTCGGAGCAGGCTGGCGGTCGGCTGGCACGCTCACGGCTGTTGCGATCATCTATGCTGCCGCCTGTGCCGGCGAACTGGGCTACATCGTCGTTCAGGCGGCCCGCCAGCAGCACTCGCATTTCAACCAGTCCACGGCCTTCCACGCCGCCATGTACAATTTCATGGCTGCCGCAGCCGTCGTGATCACGGCCACGGCAGCCATTATCGGCATCATTGCCTTCGCAGACTCCGAGGCGCGGCTCGATGGCCCGGTCCGCCTTGCCATCCTGCTGGGCCTGGTCGGCGGCACGGTCCTGACGCTGGTCACCGCCTTCACGATAGGGTCCCGCCTCAGCCCCCTTGTCGGAACCGAGCCGGCCGGTGGAGCGCGCATGCCGCTGACCGGCTGGTCCCTGACAGTCGGCGACCTGCGCGCAGCCCATTTCCTCGCGACCCACATGATGCAGGTCCTGCCGATCGCCGGCCTTCTCGCCGTCTGGTTCCTGCCGGCGCCCGCCGCAACGGCAGCGGTCGCGGCGACGGCGCTGGTCTGGACCGGCCTGACGTGGCTCATCTATCGTCAGGCCCTGGACGGCGAGCCGATCATGGCCGCGTTCGCCCGATAGGACGTCGTGCGGAACATCGCACGCTGACATTGCGTGAACGCAAGGAGGATGCGCTGGATCGACGCAGATCACCGCCTATCTTGCATTGCGACACGGGACATCCCGTCCCCCCGATCCCGGGAGACACGCCATGACCAGCCTTGAGAGGCCCCAGAACGGCATCCACCACGTCACCGCCATTGCCGGTCCCGCCCGCCGGAACCATGCCTTCTATACCGAGGTGCTTGGCCTGAGGCTGGTGAAGAAGACCGTCAATTTCGACGATCCCGGCACCTATCACCTCTATTTCGGCGACGAGGCCGGCTCGCCGGGCACGATCCTGACCTTCTTTCCGTGGGAGCACGCGAACCCCGG
Source organism: Phreatobacter sp. (assembly GCF_051860605.1). GTDB lineage: Bacteria > Pseudomonadota > Alphaproteobacteria > Rhizobiales > Phreatobacteraceae > Phreatobacter. The sequence goes on from NZ_JBHYDR010000005.1 coordinate 68,031, forward strand.
CCGGCTCGGCATCGGTCAGACCCAGGAGACCGCGTTCCGGGTGCCCGAAGGCTCGCTGGGCTTCTGGACGCAGCGCTTCATCGAGCGCGGCGTTGCCCACGATAGCATCGTGAAGCGCTTCGGCGAGACGGTGTTGCCGTTCAGCGATCCGGACGGCATGCGGCTCGCCCTTGTCTGCACGCCCGGCGCGGAGGCCGAGGCGGGCTGGACGGGTGGCGGCATCGAGGCCGCGCACGCCATCCGCGGGTTTCATGGCGTCAGCCTGATGGTCGCCGACGGAACCCGGACGGGTGCGATCCTTGTCGACGTCTTCGGCTTCGAGGCTGCCGAGGCCGAGGGTCAGGTCCGTCGCTACCGCGTGCCGGGCACGACGATCGGCGGCGTGATCGACATCCGCTCGGCGGGCGACTTCCTGCCCGGGCGCGAGGGTGCCGGTTCGGTTCACCACATTGCGTTCAGGGCGGCGGATGATGCCGCGCAGGCCGCGATGGTGGACAAGCTCACCCGCGACCACGGCCAGCGGGTCACGGAACAGCGCGATCGCAACTACTTCCGCTCGGTCTATTTCCGCGAGCCGGGCGGTGTCCTGTTCGAGATCGCGACCGACGCGCCGGGCTTTGCCGTCGACGAGCCGGTTGGCCATCTCGGCGAGGCACTGAAGCTGCCGGCCGGCCTCGAGCCGATGCGTGCGCGCATTGAGGCCGTGCTTCCGGCCGTGGCGTGACGCTTGCGCCCGGCCACAGCCAGAACGCCCCCGCGGTTCACGCCGCGGGGGCCGTCCCCCTGGAGAGACCGCGATGACCCCTATGACCCCGACTGAAGCCGATGCCGGTACGGCCCTCAGCCACATTCACCGCTTCGTGCCGGGAACCGATGCCGGCCGGCCGCCGCTTCTGCTCCTGCACGGCACGGGCGGAGACGAGAACGACCTGCTGCCGCTCGGCCAGATGGTGGCGCCGGGGGCGGCGCTGCTCTCCCCGCGTGGGCGCGTAAGCGAGGGCGGCATGCCCCGCTTCTTCCGTCGCTTCGCGGAAGGACGGTTCGACGAGGAGGACGTGCGGCGGCGCGCCGACGAACTGGCTGACTTCATCGCGGCGGCACGCACGCGCTATGGCCTTGCCGCGCCCGTTGCGCTCGGCTTCTCGAACGGTGCCAACATCGCGGCGGCGATGCTCTACCGGCGGCCGGACGTTCTGTCCGGGGCCGTGCTGATCCGCGCGATGGTGCCGCTGCCGGAGGGCCCGTCCGCCCGTCTCGATGGCAAGCCCGTTCTCATGCTGACGGGGGCCATGGATCCGATCATCCCGGCCAGCAACGCGGAAGGACTGGCGGCATCGTTGACTTTGGCCGGCGCCGCGGTGCGGCACGAGATCCTGCCGGCCGGCCATGGCCTGACCCAGCCCGATATCACGCTGGCGCGCGAGTTTCTCGCGCGCCCGTGAGCCGGCCCGCCCGCGCCGGCAGGCCGGTCAGTGCGTGACAACCACGCGAGTGCCGACGCTGACCCTGTTCAGCAGGTCCATCACATCCTCGTCGTACATGCGGAAACAGCCGAAGGAGGCGGCCGTCCCGATCGAGCGGCGCATGCTCGCCGACGTGCCGTGGATGGCATATTCGCCGCCCGCCAGCGTCAGGGCCGCAGCCCCCATGGGATTGTTCGGCGCGCCGCCCGCAATGACGTCGGGCAGGCGCGGATTGGCGCGTCGCACGACGGCCGGCGGCGACCAGGCCGGCCGCACATGACGGCCGGAGATCACCGTCTCGCCGCGCCACTGCTCGGAGGGCCGCCCGACCGCGATGCGGTAGCGGATCGCCGTTCCGTTGTCCTGGACGAGATAGAGCCGGCGCTCGGAATTGCGGATGACGATCGTGCCCGGCGGCATGTCCTGCCGCAACCTGACAACCTCGCGGGCCTCGGCCCGATCCGTTGCTGAAAACCCTGCCAGTGCGGCAGGCGCAAAGATAGCTGCGGCGGCCAGCCACCGCTTCAGTCCCACTGTCATGACCCTCTCCCGCGCCGCCCTTCGGTCCCGGCGTTCGCGCCGAGGAAACGGGGCCTGCGCTTTCTGCTTCCCTACCGAGAGTGGAAATCCGCGGGCGAGAGTCAACGAGTCCTTTCCGGTTCCCGCCATGATGAGGCCCGGAAAATGCCGGTATGTGGCTGCCGCGCAACGCGGCGCCGGGGGGCGGTTCCGCGCAGTCGATTGACGCGACGTTCACCATGTCCCGCATTCAGGAAGCGTCAACCACGTCCCTCAACGGCGCCTGAGCCGGTCCCGCGTCATGGTCCCGCCGGGAGTGGGGACATGACGACGGATGGACCGAGACTGACGGATGCTGCCTCCGGCCGCCGAGGGTTATCGGAGCGGTCGTCGGTGCGCGGGATCACCGGCGTTGCGGTCATCGCGGCGTTGACCGCCCTGCCGCTGACCCTTCTCGTCCAGCCAGGCAGCCAGGGCCGCGACAGGGTCGAGGTGGCGATACGTCCGCTTTCGGATGATGCCGAGACACGCAGCAGCGTGCCAGTGTGGCGCGTGGCCCCGGTCCGCCATGCTGCCTTTGACGTCGATGCGCCGCGCTGGCGCCCGGCCGGACTGCAGACCAGCCTTCTCAGGCGTTCCGACGGCCTGTCACGCGAACTGTTCCAGTTCGGCGAGGCGACCGGCCAGGGTCGCCATGCGGTTCTGGCCGCCGATCGCGGTCGCACCGACCCTGCCGATGCGGAACAGGACGTGGCGAGGCTTGCAGCCGATCTCGCCATCGAGGCCGAGGTCAGGGGCGGCACGGAGACGCTCGAGACCAAGTTCGGACCCTTGCCGGTGGTGGAGATGACCATCGCGACGCCAGCGGGCCCAAAGGCCTGCCTCGGCTTCGCCCTGCGCGACGGAGAGGCGGAGTTCCGGGCGGCCGGATGGATCTGCAGCGCCGGCCAGGAAATCGTAAGCCGTCCCGAGGCGAGGTGCTTCCTCGACCGCCTGTTCGCGGTCAGTGCGGGAGACCCGCAGGTCGCCCAGGTGTTCACGAGGGCCGAGCTTCGCCGGCAGCCCTGCGCGGGTGCCTCGGGCACGCAGGCCGCGCCCGTCCGGGCCTTCGACAACCCCTCGGCAGCGCGCCTGAGAACCAACCGGCTCTGATCGGGACGGTGCCGTTAACCGGCGCTTAACCATAAAAGTCCAGCATGATCGCCAACTCGACAGGAGGCGCTCTTGGCCATTGGACAGATCAGCCCCGGATTGGCAGGTCCCGCCTCAACCGGACGCGAGGCCGCCGCGCCGGCTCCCGGTCGCAATCATGCCGGGCCGCGGGTCCAGACCGCCGGCGTCACCGTGACGCTGTCGCCGGAAGCCCGCCAGCACCTCAACCGGCTTGAGGGTTTCACGGCCACGATCGGCACGTCCAGACAGCCGAAGCAGATGGCCAAGCCCGGCCTGACTATCGACTTCCGGACCTGACGCAGCGCGCCCGCACGATCAGGCGGAGAGCCGCTGAAGCTCACTGACAATCGCATCGCCCATCGCGGCCGTTCCGATGACATGCGTGTTGTCGGAGCGGATATCGGCCGTTCGCATGCCGGAGGCCAGCACGTTCGTCACGGCCTTATCGAGCATGTCGGCCGCCTCGATCGCCTTGAACGAATAGCGCAGAGCCATCGAGAAGGACGAGATCGTCGCGATCGGATTGGCCGCGCCGGTGCCGGCAATGTCCGGCGCCGAGCCGTGGACAGGCTCATAGAGGGCCTTGCGCTTGCCCGAGACCGGGTCTTCCGCGCCGAGCGAGGCGGACGGCAGCATGCCGAGCGAGCCGGTCAGCATGGCCGCGACATCGGACAGGATGTCGCCGAACAGGTTGTCGCAGACGATGACGTCATACTGCTTGGGCCAGCGCACGAGCTGCATGGCGCAATTGTCGGCGAGGACATGCTCAAGCTCGACTTCGGCGAATTCGGTCTTGTGGACGCGGGTGACGACCTGCTTCCACAGGACGCCGGTCTTCATGACATTGTGCTTCTCGGCCGAGGACACCTTGTTGCGGCGGGTCTTCGCCAGTTCGAAGGCGACGCGCGTGATGCGCTCGATCTCGCCGGTGGTGTAAAGCTGGGTGTCAACGCCGCGCTGCGAGCCGTCCTCGAGCGTGACGATCTCCTTCGGCTCACCGAAATAGACGCCACCGGTCAGTTCGCGCACGATCAGGATGTCGAGCCCCTCGACCACGTCCGGCTTCAGCGACGAGGCAGCGGCCAGTGCCGGGAAGCAGATGGCCGGGCGCAGGTTGGCGAACAGGCCGAGGTCCTTGCGCAGGCGCAAAAGCCCCGCCTCCGGCCGCTTGGAATAGGGCACGTCGGCCCATTTCGGTCCGCCAACGGCGCCGAACAGCACGGCATCGGCCGCCTGGGCGAGCGCCATGTCACTGTTGGAGATGGCCTCGCCATGGGCATCGAAGGCTGCGCCGCCGACAAGGCCGCGTTCGGTCTCGAAGCTGGCAACGCCCTGCCGGCCGAAGAACGCGACGACCTTCTCCACCTCGCCCATCACCTCGGGGCCGATGCCGTCGCCCGGCAGGATGAGCAGCTTGTGAGTCGCCATGGTCGTGTCCTCGCTCCCGGGCGCCATGGCCCCGGCGGGCTGGCGCGTCCTGCAATGTCTGTCGGGTCGCCGCCGGACGGCGGTTCGATGGCAGCGCTCTAGCGTGACCCGAACGGGGCGGCAAGGTGCCGGAACGCATGAGGCGCGCCCCGGACGGGACGCGCCTCATGATGCGATTGGACGAAAGGACGGGCTGCCTACTCGGCGGCCGGGGTCTTCTCGGGGGCTTCCGCGGCCGGGGCGTCGTCCTCGGCGCGTGGCGTGCGCCGCCGACGCGGCTTGGCCACGACTGGCTCGTCCGCCACCTCGGCAGCGGCCGGAACGCCGCCCGTGATGAAGGACGGCAGACCGAGACCGACCTCCTCCTCCTCGCGCGCGACCTCGGGCCTGCGGGTCGGTTCACCCTGCGGCGCGTCGCGGTCGGGGCCGCCCTCACCGACCGGGCTGCCGGGCTCGCGGCGCGACTGGCGCTCGGCGAACCGTTCGGCCCTGCGCCGTTCGAAGCGATCACGGCGGCTCTCGTAGGGACGCCCGTCCTGACGCTGGCCCTCGCGCGCGGCGAAACCGGCGTCACCCTCGGCGCCGGCCAGATCGGGCTGGTCGGCTGCAGCCGGGTCGGCCGGTCCGCGCGGCCGGTCCTGACGCTCCGGACGATCCTGACGGTCCGGGCGATCCTGACGGTCCGGGCGATCCTGACGATCCGGGAAACGCTGACCGCCGCCGGGGAAGCGGTCCTGTCGGTTCTGACCCTGAAAGTCCCGCTGACCCTGATAGTCGCGCTGACCCTGATAATCCCGCTGGCCCTGGTAGTCGCGCTGGCCGCCGAAATCGCCGCGCGGCTGCTGCTGCGGGGGTTCGGGCCGCACGATGACCGGAGACTCGAAGCGCTTGTCGAAGGGGGACGCGAAATCGTCGTCGTCCTCGCCCTCGTCGGTCTCGTCGTCCTGGGTGGCCGGCTGGCCATCCGCGCGCAAGCCCGTCTGCTGCCGGAGCTGGTCATGCGCGGTGGCGATGATCCGGAAATAATGCTCGGCGTGCTGGAGATAGCTCTCGGCGGACACCGGGTCGCCCGACGAATGGGCATCGCGGGCCAGCTGCAGGTATTTCTCGGCGATATGCTGGGCGGTGCCGCGGATCTTTACATCGGGCCCGTTCGACTCGTAGCTGCGCGACAGCGGATTGGGTCCCTTGCCGCGATTGCGGCCGCGCATGCGCTTGTTATTGCCGTTCCTCATGTCGGTCCTTTGTCGACCTCTCCAAGCGACAGCCGTCAATGGCGGCTGTCCGGTTTGCGGGCTCTGGCCGTTCGATCCCCACGGGATCGCGGTCATGGCCCCGCTGCTCGTGCAGCATTCGGTGATCTACGGATATGCGGCCCCGGTGCCCCTGCACCCTGCCGCCGGCGCGCGCCGCGCCACGTCCTCGTTTCGGGGTCGGTCCACGGCGCCCCACGCGCCTGGCTCCGACGTCAGCAACCCACCAGACCGGATCGGTATCGTGTGTTCGACCAGCGGCATCAAATCCCAGCCGCATCGAATCCATGATGGCAAGTTAGCGTTTCGGCAGCCGGATTCCAAGCGGATTCTGTAACCGGGGGGCGCGGCGCCGTTGGCTCAGCGCTGGCGGACCGCCGCGATCAGCTCCTCGACCTTCGGCAGAATGCGCTCGACGATCACCGCCACCCCGCGCGGATTGGGGTGCATGCCGTCGCCGAGATTGAGTGCGGGCACCGCTGCCACCCCCTCCAGGAAAAAGCCGTCGAAGATCAGGCCGTGGCGACGGGCAAGCTCCGGGAAGATGGGGTTGAAGGCGGCCGCATAGTCGGGGCCCATATTGGGCGGCGCCAGCATGCCGGTCAGCAGGATGGCGATGCCGCGCTCCTTCAGCCGGGTGATGATCGTCTCCAGGTTGCGGCGGGTGATGGCGGGATCGATGCCGCGCAGCGCATCGTTGGCGCCGAGCTCCAGAATCACTGCATCGACGCCGTCGCCCACGGCCCAGTCGAGCCGTTCGAGGCCGCCGGTCGAGGTATCGCCGGAGACGCCGGCATTTTCCACCTCGACAGAGTGGCCGCGCGCCCGCAGGGCCGCCTGCAGCCGGGACGGGAACGCATCCTGCGCGGTGAGCTGGTAGCCGGCCGTCAGGCTGTCGCCCAGGGCAACGATGCGGATGGTCCGCTGGGCCAGCGCGGGCGACAGGCCGGCGAGATGAACCGCGGCAAGAACCGCAGCCAGAAGCCCGATCACACGCTTGCGCACCCGCTCTCCCTTCCAAACGCCTGTAGTCGATGCCATCTAGGCATTGGCCTGCCGCACCGCAACCGGCGGTCGGACCTTATCGATTGCCCTCCTGGAACCGCCGCATGGATGCTCTCACCGCCGCGCCCCCCGACGCCGCCATTGTGCTGACGGGGATCGACCTGTCACTGGGCCAGGGGGCATCGCGCGTCCACATCCTGAAGAGCCTCAGCCTGACCATCGGCCGGGGCGAGAGCGTCGGGCTGGTCGGGCCCTCGGGCTCGGGCAAATCGACGCTGCTGATGGTCATGGCGGGGCTGGAGCGGGCCGATGCCGGCACGGTCAGGCTGGCCGGCGAGGACATCGCGGCCATGAACGAGGACAGGCTGGCGCGCTTTCGCGGCCGCCATGCCGGCATCGTGTTCCAGTCGTTCCACCTGATCCCGACCATGACGGCGCTCGAGAATGTCGCCGTGCCGCTGGAGCTTTCCGGCGATGCGCACGCCTTCGACAAGGCGGCCGCGGAACTGGAATCCGTCGGCCTCGGCGGCCGTCTCAACCATTATCCGGCGCAGATGTCGGGCGGCGAGCAGCAGCGCGCCGCGCTCGCACGCGCGCTCAGCGTCCGGCCGGCCATCCTGTTCGCGGACGAGCCGACCGGCAATCTCGACGAGGCAACCGGGCGCAGCATTGTCGATCTGATGTTCGCCATGCAGGCGGAACGTGGCGCAACGCTCGTCCTGGTGACGCACGATCACGGGCTTGCCGAACGCTGCGACCGGGTCGTCAGGCTCCGCTCGGGGAGCATCGTCGAGGACCGCCGCCTGGTGACGCCGGCATGAGCGGTTTCGTCGCACGGCCGGCGCGGCTGCCGGTTGCCATCCGCATCGGCCTGCGCGACCTGCGCGGCGGGCTCAGGGGCTTCGGCATCTTTCTCGCCTGCATCGCGCTTGGCGTCGCCGCCATTGCCGGCGTCGGCTCGTTCGCGCGCGGCCTCGTCGAAGGTCTCGGCCGCGAGGGGCGGGTGATCCTCGGGGCGGACGCCTCCTTCCAGATCATGCATCAGGAACTGCCGCCCGCAGTCGTTACCGCGCTTGCCGAGCGCGGCACCGTCGCGGTCATGGCCGCCAGCCGGGCCATGGCGCGCGGGGGCGCGACCTCGACGCTCGTCGAACTGAAGGCGGTCGATCCCGCCGGCTACCCGCTGGTCGGCACCTTGGCGACCGAGCCGGGCGGCACCACGGCAGATCTCACCGGCCTGCGCGACGGCCGCCATGGCGTGCTGGTGGAACCGGCACTGCTGGCCCGGCTCGGCCTGACACCCGGCGACACGCTGACGCTTGGCGATCTGACTGTCGAGATCCGTGGCGTGATCCGCGACGAGCCCGACCGTCTGGCTTTCGGCGTCGGCTTCGGTCCGCGCCTGATCCTGTCGCTTGATGCCTTCCGGCAGACCGGCCTGATCCAGCCGGGATCGCTGATCCGCTGGCTTTATCAGCTGCGCCTCGACGATCGCATCGCCGGGGAGGCGGCGATCGCGCGCGTCGTTGCAGAGATGCGCGAGCGGTTTCCGGACGCCGGGTTCGACGTGCGCACGCGCATGAACGCCTCGCCGCAGCTTGCCACGCAGGTGCAGCGCTTCTCGCAGTTTCTCACCCTGGTCGGCCTGACCGCCCTGCTGGTGGGCGGCGTGGGCGTTGCCAATGCCGTGGCCGGGCTGGTCGATCGCAAGCGGGACGACATCGCCACCCTCAAGGCCGTCGGGGCAACCGGTGGCACCGTCTTCGCCATCATGCTCACGCAGATCGGCGGGCTGGCGCTGGTCGGCACCGCCATCGGGCTTGCCGCCGGGTCGGCGCTGCCCTGGTTGGTCGTGGCTTTGGCCGGCCAGATCATACCGGTTCCGATCGAGGTCGGCGTCTATGCCGGGGAACTGGCGGTCGCCGCCGGCTATGGCCTGCTGGTGGCGCTGGCCTTCGCCCTCTGGCCGCTCGGGCGGGCGCACGATATCCCGGTTTCCGCCCTGTTCCGCGACACGGTGGAAGCATCGTCGCGCTGGCCACGCCGGCGCTACATCCTGCTCACCGCCGGCGCTCTCGCGGCGCTCGTGATCCTGTCTGTCGCAACCTCGTTCAATCCGCGCCTGGCGCTCGGTTTCATGGCGGGAGCCGCGGCGATCTTCGTGACGCTGAGGCTGGTCGGGGCCGGCATCATGGCGCTCGCCCGCCGGCTGCCACGGGCGCGCCGGCCGGGACTGAGGCTCGCCATCGCCAACCTCCACCGACCGGGCGCGCTGACCCCCGCCGTGGTGCTTTCCCTGGGCCTCGGCCTGACCCTGCTGGCGGTGATCGCGCTGGTCGACGCCAGCTTCCGCCGGCAGATCACCGAGGCGCTGCCGGAACGGGCACCGTCGTTCTTCTTCGCCGACATTCCCAGCGGCGACGTCGCCCGTTTCGACAGTTTCATCGCCGAACGCGCGCCGGGCGCCGAGATCGAGCGGGTGCCGATGCTGCGCGGCCGCTTCGTCAGGCTCGGCGGGCGACCGGTCGAGGAGATCCGTGCGCGCGACGAGATCGCCTGGGCGCTGCGCGGCGACCGCGGCATCACCTATGCGACCACGGTGCCGCGCAATTCGCAGGTGGTGGAGGGTGACTGGTGGGCGCCCGACTATTCAGGCCCGCCGCTGGTCTCCTTCGACGAGCGGATGGGCAGCGGTTTCGGGCTGAAAATCGGCGACGAGGTGACGGTCAACGTCCTCGGCCGGAACATCACGGCCCGGATCGCCAATTTCCGGCGCATCCAGTGGGACAATCTCGGCATCAACTTCATCGTCGTGTTCTCGCCCAATGCCTTCCGCGGGGCGCCGCACACCCACCTCGCCACGCTCACCTACCGCGAGCAGCCGCCGGCGGCGGTGGAGATCGCACTGCTGCAGGCGGTGGCGGGCGCCTTTCCGGCCGTCGCTACCGTCAGGGTCAAGGACGCGCTGGAGACGGTCGGGGCCTTCGCCGCCCGCATCGCCACCGGCATCCGCGGCGCGAGCCTTGTGACGCTGCTGGCCTCGATCCTGGTGCTGGCGGGGGCGCTGGCAGCCGGCCATCGGGCACGGGTCTACGACGCGGTCATTCTCAAGACCCTCGGGGCGACCCGGCCCATGCTGATTGCAACCTATGCGCTCGAATATGCGCTGCTCGGCGCGGTGACCGCCCTCTTCGGCATCGCTGCCGGATCTGTCGCCGCCTGGGCAGTGACGACGCAGGTCATGTCCATCGGCTTCGCGTTCGAGCCGCTGGCCGCTGCCGGTATCGTGGTGCTGGCGGTGACCGTGACGGTGGGGCTTGGCCTGATCGGTACCTGGCGGGCGCTGGGGGTCCGGCCCGCGCCGGTGCTCCGCAACATGTAGAAGCCTACCTTCGCAGATGCACCATTGCCGCAAACTGGCGGTTTTTGACGGGTTTGCTTGCGACATACAGCCGCGTTGGCCGCGGCGCAGCACGTGGGCCTTGTGTCCGCCATGGTCTCGACCATATTGAGCGTCGGGAAGGTCGGCCTGACGGCGATCCGCTCCAAGGGAAACCCAGAGGTTCTTCCATGTCGAACTACGATCCGAATGCCCAAGCCTACGGTGGCTACGGCTATGGCCAGACGACGGCCGCCCAGCAGGCCCAGATCGATCAGGGTCTGCGGTCGTACATGATCGGCGTCTACAACTACATGATGCTGGGCCTGGCCATCACCGGCTTTGCCGCCCTCGGCATCTACATGCTTTCGGTGACGGGCGACGCCTCGCTGGCTGCCCAGGGTGCCCGCGGGGCCCTGCGCATTCCCGGCGGCCAGTTCCTGACGCCCTTCGGCGCCTTCCTGTTCGCCAGCTGGTTCAAGTTCGTGGTCATCCTCGCACCGCTCGCCGTGGTGCTGCTGCTCTCGTTCCGGGCCGACCGGATGAGTGCGCCGGCCGCCCAGATGACCTTCTGGCTTTATGCGGCGCTGGTGGGCGTGTCGCTGACCACGATCCTGCTCGTCTACACCCACACTTCAGTGGCGCGCGTGTTCTTCATCACCGCGGCCTCGTTCGGCGCCCTGTCGCTGTTCGGCTACACCACCAAGCGTGACCTGTCGGGCATGGGCACCTTCCTGATGATGGGCCTGTTCGGTCTGATCATCGCGATGATCGTGAACATCGGCATTGCCGCCTTCACCGGCCAGGCCTCGACGATGCTCCAGTGGATCATCTCGGTGGTGGGTGTCCTCGTGTTCGCCGGCCTCACGGCCTACGACACGCAGAACATCAAGAACGAGTACATCTACAGCCTCGCCTATTCCAACGACGGGTCGCTGGTGCAGAAGGCCGCCATCTTCGGCGCGCTGCAGCTCTACATCGACTTCGTCGGCATGTTCCAGTTCCTGATGGCGCTCCTCGGCTCGCGCGAAGAGTAAGGTTTCAGGGCTTTCGGTCGCATGGAAACCCCGGCTTCGGCCGGGGTTTCTGCGTTCCGGGTCGTTCCGCTGCCCCGCGGCACACCTGATCTCCGCCTGATACAGACGAAACGGGGCAACCGTCCGGCGATGTGAGCGGGAAAGACGGGCAGATTAATCCGGCTGGCACCAAGCCCCTGCCCGGATCCGATCAAGTCATGTCGCGCTTTCTCGCCTTTGCCGTTCTTGCCGCTGCAGCCGTCCTCGCGGCTCCGGCACCCGCATCCTCGCGCGAACTTGGAACCGCGCCCGAACTGCGCATCCTCGGATTCTCCGCCGATGGCCGCTATTTCGGCTTCGAGCAGGAGGGCGGCGACGGGGTCAACGAGAAGGGCGCCTTCGCCATCGATGTCGTCGACCGGGAGACCGGCCGATCGGCGCCGGATTTTCCGCGTGGTGCGACCCAGCTGACCTTCGACAGCGCCCCGGACGATCCGCGTCGGCAGGCCATCCGTAGCTTCCGCTTCAGTGAGGACGACAGCGAGACCGCCTCCACGCAGGCAATCCGGCGCTGGGTGCGGCAGACAGCGCGCCGGCCGCTCCAGGCCCTGCGTCTGGCCGATCCCGGCCGCAGGCTGGGCGGGCGCCATCACCGACCTGACCGCCACCGAGGGGCCGCTGCGTGTGATGGACAGGCCTGATATCGTCGGCGCCCATCCCGGCGTTTCGATGAAATACGCGGTGACCGCCGAGATGCCGGTGCCGGCCGACCCCGACCTGGCCTGCCGGGAGCGGGAGACGTCCGAGATGCATCGGCTGAGCGTGACGCTGGCGCCAGAGATTCCCTCCTGGGACCAGGACGCTGCAACCCGCAGTCCGGAGGCTTTCCGCACCCGGACGATCGCCATCCACTATGTCTTGCCGCCGAAGACGTGCCTGATCGCGCCGCGTATCACCGACATCGTGCGCAACGAGGCTGGAACCAGCATGGCGGTGGTCATTGCGCTGCTGATCGATGCCGGCTTTACGGACTCGGCCGAGTACCGGGCGGTGGTCTTCGCCCTGCCGCGGCCCTGACCCTACGTGGCCACCAGCACCAGAGCGCGCGGAATGCCCGCAAGGTCGGACCGGAGCGCCGCCAGCCGCAGGCCGTGGTCGCGCGCGATGAGCGCGACGGGGGCAGCCTGGCCGATGCCGAGTTCCAGCACCAGATGGCCCCCGGGCGCCAGCAGGGCGGGCACTCCGGCAAGGATCGCCCGATAGGCGTCGAGCCCGTCGGTCCCGCCGTCGAGAGCGAGCCGCGGATCATGGTCGCGCACTTCAGGGTCGAGCCCTTCGCAGATGGCGGCCGGAATATAGGGCGGGTTGGAGACGATCATCCCGAACGGGCCTGCGAGGCCCTTCAGCCAGTTGCCCTGCCGGAAGTCGGCCCGCGCGCCAAGGCCAAGCGCCGCGGCATTGGCGCGGGCCGCCTCAAGCGCCTCTGCAGACAGGTCGACACCCGTCCCGGTGGCCGCGGGGCGTTCGGCGAGGATCGCCAGCAGGATCGTGCCCGGGCCGGTGCCGAGATCGAGGATGCGGGTGGGCAGGCCGTCGGGCAGGAGGGCGAGTGCCGCCTCCACCACGGTCTCGGTATCGGGCCGGGGCACGAGGCAGGCGCGATTGAGTGCCAGATCGATGCCATAGAATGCGCGCATGCCGGTGAGGCGGGCGACCGGCTCGCGGCCCAGCCGGCGGGCGGCAAGGGCTGACAACCGGCCCGCTTCCTCATCGGTCAGGCAGCGGTCCGAGGCCATCCCGTGCAGGGCGGAATCGCTGCCGGCGACATGGCGGATCAGGGCGCGGGCATCGGCCTCCGGTTCGTCGAGGCCGGCCGCGCGGAAGGCTCCTGACAAGGCGACCCGCGCCTCCCGCAGCGTCTGGCCGGCGGCGATCACGCGGCCGCCTCGGCGGCCAGCAGGCCCGCCTGGTGGTCGGCGATCAGGGCATCGACGATCTCGCCCAGCGCCGTGCCGGCGACAATTTCGGGCAGCTTGTAGAGGGTGAGGTCGATGCGGTGGTCGGTGACCCGGCCCTGGGGAAAATTATAGGTGCGGATGCGCTCGGAGCGGTCGCCCGAACCGACCTGAAGGCGACGGTCCGCCGCCCGGCCGGCGTCAAGGCGCTGCCGCTCGTCGTCATAGAGGCGGGCGCGCAGGATGGCCATGGCGCGGGCGCGGTTCTTGTGCTGCGAACGCTCCTCCTGCACGAGCACCACGGTGCCGGTCGGCACATGGGTGATGCGCACGGCTGAGTCGGTCTTGTTGACATGCTGGCCGCCGGCGCCCTGGGCACGCATGGTGTCGATCCGCAGGTCCGCTTCGTCGATGGCGATATCGACCTCCTCGGCCTCGGGCAGCACGGCGACGGTCGCGGCGGAGGTATGGATCCGCCCTCCGGATTCGGTTGCGGGCACCCGCTGGACACGGTGTGTGCCGCTCTCGAACTTCAGCCGCGCATAGGCGCCCGAGCCCTTCACCGTGGCGACGATCTCCTTGAAGCCGCCGACCGTGCCCTCGCTCGCCGAGATGACCTCCACGGACCAGCCCTGCAGGGTGGCATAGCGCTCGTACATCCGGAACAGATCGCCGGCGAACAGCGACGCCTCGTCACCGCCGGTCCCGGCGCGGATCTCCAGGATCACGTTGCGGGCGTCGGCAGCGTCCTTCGGCAGCAGGGCGAGCCGCAGGGCGGTCTCTAGATCGGCGATCCTCGCGTCCACGGACGGCCGGTCGGCCCGGGCCAGGTCGGCCATCTCGGCATCGCCGGAGGCAGCAAGCTCGTCCAGCCCGTCGCGCTCGGCGATGGCGGTCCTGTAAGCCTTCACCGCAGCGACGACCGGATGGAGTTCGGCAAATTCACGCGACAGCGCCACGAAACGCTCGCCATCGGCGCCGGCGGCGAGTTCGGCTTCGATGACGGCCTGGCGGTCGACCAGCGCGTCAAGCTTGGCGAGCGGCAGCATCAGAGGCTAACGCCCTCGGCTTCGGCGAAGGACCTCAGCTCCTCGCGGATCGAGACGCCCGCCCGCGGCGCGTCGATCAGGGGGTCGATCAGGCCGCGCAGCCGTTCGAGGCTGAGTTCCAGCAGCATGGACTTCACCGGGCCGACGGCCGCGGGCGACAGCGACAGCGCGCGGTAGCCGAGGCCGGCAAGCGCCATGGCTTCCAGCGGCCGCGAGGCGATCTCGCCGCACAGGGTGACGGGCTTGCCGTGCTCGACGCCTTTGCGGGCGATGGCGCGCAATGCCCGCAGGATCGGCGGGGAGAGCACGTCGAAACGGTTGGCGACCCGCATGTTGCCGCGGTCGACAGCGAACATGAACTGGACGAGGTCGTTGGAGCCGACCGACAGGAAATCAACGCGGGAGAACAGTTCGTCGAGCTGGAACAGCAGGGCCGGGACCTCGACCATCGCGCCGATATGCACCCGATCGGGCATGCGGTGGGCATGGCGCCTGAGATGGGTCAGCTCGCGCTCGACGATGGCCTTGGCCTCGTCGAACTCCTCCACCGCGGCGATCATCGGGAACATGATGCGGATCTCGCGGCCGGCAGCGGCGCGCAGCATGGCGCGAACCTGGCTGCGCAGCAGGCCCGGCCGGTCGAGGCCGAGGCGGATGGCGCGCCAGCCGAGTGCCGGGTTCTCCTCCTGGATCACGTCCATGTAGGGCAGCACCTTGTCGCCGCCGATGTCGAGGGTGCGGAACGTGACCGGCCGGCTGCCGGCGGCGTCGAGAACCTTGCGGTAGAGGTCGAGCTGCTCGGAGGTGCGCGGCAGGGCGTTGGACACCATGAACTGCAGCTCGGTGCGGAACAGGCCGATGCCGGCAGCCCCGGTCTCCTCCATGAAGGGCAGATCGACCATCAGGCCGGCATTGAGGTGCAGCTTGATCTCGACGCCGTCGCGGGTCAGCGCCGGAAGGTCGCGGATGGCGGCGTACTGGGCCTGCCTGCGGGCACGGAAGCGCACCTTTTCGGCATAGGCCGCCTCGATGTCGCCGGTCGGGCGCAGGTGGATCTCGCCGGTCGCACCATCGATGATGATGGCATCGCCCTGGTCGGCAAGGCCGGTGACATTGTCCGCGTGCCCGACAGCCGGAATGCCCAGCGCCCGGGCGACGATGGCGACGTGGCTGGTCGGCCCGCCCTCTTCCAGCACGAGCCCGCGCAGACGCGAGCGGTCGTAGTCGAGCAGCGCCGCCGGTCCCATGTGGCGCGCCACGACGATGGCATTGTCGGGCAGGTCCTCGTGGGAGACGACCTTCTCGCCGGTGAGCTGGCGCATCAGCCGGTTGGCAAGGTCGTCGAGGTCGTGCAGGCGCTCGCGCATGTAGGGGTCGGTCTGGCGCATCATGCGCGCGCGGTTGTCCGACTGGACGCGCTCGACGGCGGCCTCGGCGGTGATGCCGGTGGCGATGGCTTCCTTCAGGCGCCGCACGAAGCCGCGATCGTGGGCGAACATGCGATAGGCCTCAAGGATGTCCTTGTGCTCGCCGCCGCGCGCCACCTCCTCGCTGTCCAGCATGTCGTCGATCTCGGCACGCAGGGCCTCGATCGCGCTTTCGAGCCGCGTGATCTCGGAGGCTGGATCGTCCGCGATCAGCTTGGTCACCTTCACGCGCGGCTCGTGCAGCACGACATGGCCAAGGCCGACGCCCTCGGCGAGGCCGGCACCGGAGATGGCCAGCGGCCGGCGCACCGCAGGTTCCTGCCCGGGTGTCGCCAGCGGCGAGAGCTCGCCGGAGGCGATCATCTCCGCCAGCACCATCGAGGTCGTCTGCAGCGCCTCGACCTCGTCCTCCTCGTATTTGCGGTGCGCTCGGTTCTGGACGACGAGCACGCCGAGCGTGTTGCCGCCGCGCAGGATCGGCACGCCGAGGAAGGAGTGGAAGATTTCCTCGCCCGTCTCCGGCTTGAACGAGAAGGAGGGGTGATCCTGTGCGTCGGAGAGGTTCAGCGGCTCAGCCGTCTGGGCGACCATGCCGACGAGGCCCTCGCCGGCGCCCATGACGGTCAGGTGGACGGCCTCGCGGTTCAGGCCCTGCGTGGCATAGAGCTCGAGCGCCGCGTCGACGCGCAGGACATAGACCGAGCAGACCTCGGCCACCATGTTGGCCGCGATCAGCACCACGATCTTGTCGAGGCGCTCCTGCGCCGAGATCTGCTCGGCCATCACCTCGCGGAGGCGGCGGAGCAGAAGGCGAGGACCGCCGAATGCGGGACGCATTGGCATGGTCACGATCTGGGCGTGTCGCCCGCTGGTAGCACAACCGGGGACGGCGGGCCCCCGCCGCCGTTCAACCATTAAGGTCCGCGATGCCGGTTTGCAAAGCCGGTGCCGCTCCGGAGCGGGTCCGGCGTCCTGATGCAGAAAAGTGCGGCCCGCCGCAAGACTAGCGTGTCGTTGCCTGCAGATGCGCGGCGAGAAAATCCCGCACCCTGATTCGCGCGTCGGCCCAGGCCGTGGCGTTGCCGCCGGTGGTCGCTCCGCGTCCGCCAGCCGCATTGGCGTTCATGCGGCCGGCGACGTGGCGGACCGGAGCAGCGCTGTCAAACGCATGGTGCGCGCCGGGATAAATGCGGATCTCCATGGGATGTCCGGCGGCTTGAGCCGCCCTTACCAACTGGTTGCACGGCTCGGCCGGTGTCCAGTCGTCCAGTTCGCCGGTCAGGATCAGTGTCGGTGCCAGTGGCCTGAACACGCCGCGATAGCTGGTGACGGGACTGGCCGGACCGGCCGCGTGCACCACCTCCCATTCGCCGTAGCGCGGTCCACAGGACGGATAGAGGGCGACCGCGGCGGCAAAACCCGGCGAGCCTCGCGCAATGTTGACCGGCAGGGCGAGGATCGAGGCCAGGGTCGTCGAGCCGCCGTGCGAGCCACCCATGACCGCAACCCGGCGGGCATCGACGAAGGGCAGGCTGCGCAGATGCGCGAGGGCCGCATAGGCATCGGCCACCCGGTAGCGCGGGGCAACGGCGCCACGGTTCGGTTCGGAACAGACGCCGCCGGGGAAACCGCGGGTCGAGAAGCTGTCCGGCCAGATCGTCACATAGCCGAGACGCGTCAGCTCCGACGACCAGCGCCAGGCTGCGCCTGACGAGCCGGGACCAAGGCCGGAACAGTCGTGCAGCAGGACCACGCCGGGAAAGGGTCCGTCACCCGCGGGCCTGGTGATCGTGAAGGGAATGCCCAGCATCGCGGATGTCTGAGCCGCAGCTGGGCCGATGGCGGACAGGGCGGCCACCAGCGCTGCCAGCAGAAGCTGCCTCAAGTCCGGCATCCCGAACGTGACCATGACCGCGTGCCCCGGATCGCCCTATGCCGCCTTGTCGAGGCCGTAGAGCGAATGGAGCGTGCGGGCCGCCAGCTCGGTATAGGCGGCATCGATCAGCACGGAAAACTTGATTTCCGACGTGGTGATCGCCCGGATGTTGATGCCCTTGTCCGCAAGCGCGCGGAAGGCCTTGGCCGCGACACCGGCGTGGGAGCGCATGCCGACGCCGATGCAGGAGACCTTCACCACGTCGGTTGCCGTCTCCAGCGCCGTGAACCCGATCACCGGCCTTGCATCCATCAGCACGCGGCGGGCGCGTTCCAGGTCTGCGCCCGGACAGGTGAAGGTGATATCGGTGGTCCCGTCGGAGGAGACGTTCTGGACGATCATGTCGACATTGATGTTGGCCTCGGCCAGCGGGCCGAAGATGGCGGCGGCGACCCCCGGCTTGTCCGCAACCGACCGGATGCTCACCTGTGCCTCGTCCTTGGAGAAGGCGATGCCGGTCACGACCTGCTTTTCCACGATTTCCTCCTCGTCGCAGATGAGAGTGCCCTGCTGCGGGGCGTCCGGATCGTCGAAGGACGAGCGGACATAGGTGCGCACGCCGTGAACCATGGACAGTTCGACGGAGCGGACCTGCAGCACCTTGGAGCCGAGGGAGGCCATTTCCAGCATCTCCTCGAAGCCGACCTTGTCGAGGCGCCGCGCCTTCGGAACGACCCGGGGATCGGTGGTGTAGACGCCATCGACATCGGTGTAGATGTCGCAGCGCTCGGCATGGATGGCCGCTGCGATGGCCACCGCCGAGGTATCGGAGCCGCCCCGGCCGAGCGTGGCGATGCGTCCGCTCTCGCGGGTGATGCCCTGGAAGCCGGAGATCACCGCCACCTCGCCCGCGTCGAAAGCGGCCTCGAGGTTGTCGGCGGGGATATCGGCGATGCGCGCGACCGAATGGGCCTCGTCGGTGACGATCGGGATCTGCCAGCCCTGCCAGGAGCGCGCGCGGATGCCCATGGAACCGAGCACGATGGCCAGCAGGCCCGCCGTCACCTGCTCGCCCGAGGCTACCACGGCATCATATTCGGCAAGGTCGTGGAAGGGCGCCGCCTCCTTGCACCATGCCACCAGTTCGTTGGTCTTGCCGGACATGGCCGAGACCACCACCGCCACCTTGTAGCCGGCCTCGACCTCGCGCTTGACGTGACGGGCGACGTTCCGGATCCGGTCGACATTGGCGACGGAGGTTCCGCCGAACTTCATCACGAGGCGAGACATGGTGAGGCTTTGTTGGAGCGGGCTTTGGTTGAAGCGGGCCTGGTTGAGGGGACGGGTGGAAGATCTGGCCGGGCAAGGGTCTCGAAAGGGCCCGTTGCGCTGCGGCGTGTTGGCGCGCATCAAGGCCGGGGGGCGAAAAGGCGCGTATCCATAACCACCGATCGGGGGTAAGGCAACGCGACCTTGGACGACCCCCGCCAGCCATGGTCCGGGCCCTTCTGAGAGGACATCGTCATGACGCTCCCGGCGACGACGCTCGATCCGGCCGAGGTGGAGAAGTTCTCGCGGCTCGCCGCCGAATGGTGGAACCCGCGCGGCAAGATGGCCGTGCTGCACAAGTTCAATCCGGTCCGTCTCGCCCATATCCGGGACCGGGCGGCCGAGGCCTTCGGGCGCGATGCGCGTTCGATGACGCCGCTGAAGGGGCTCAGGGTCCTCGATATCGGCTGTGGCGGCGGCCTCCTGTCGGAGCCGCTGGCGCGCATGGGCGCCGCGGTGGTCGGGGCCGATCCGGCGCGCACCAATGTGGAGACCGCACGCATCCATGCCGCGCAGTCGGGCGTTGCCGTCGACTATCGCTGCACGACGGCAGAGGACCTCGCGTCCGAGGGCGAGACCTTCGACATCGTGCTGGCCATGGAGGTGGTGGAGCATGTCGCCGACGTGCCGCTGTTTGTCTCGGCCTGCGCCGGCATGGTCCGCCCCGGCGGGCTTCTGGTCATGGCGACGATCAACCGGACCCTGAAGAGCTATGCGCTGGCGATCGTTGGTGCCGAATATGTCCTGCGCTGGCTGCCGCGCGGAACGCACGAGTGGGACCGGTTCGTGACGCCGGAGGAACTGGCCAGCGGCATCGCCGCTGCCGGCATGGCCGTCTTCGACCGGCGCGGCGTCCGCTACGACATCCTGAGGGATTCCTGGGTCGAGACGGATGATCTCGGCGTCAATTACATGGTGACGGCCCGGCGCCCCGGCTGAAGCCGGCGGCATGTTGGACCGGGCACCAGCCGGTGCTATCCTGATGTCATGCGCAGGTTCAGCCTGGTCCTCGTCATGGCGCTGATCTGCTGGCCGGCCCTCGGCCAGCCGCTTGAGCCCGCGCGCCGCCAGCCCTTCACGCCCGGTCCGCCCGTGACGCTGCCGCAATGCACCTGTCGGGCCGAAGGGCGTGACTGGACCGTCGGGCAGACGATCTGCCTGAGGACCACCGGCGGTGAGCGCCTTGCCATCTGCACAACCGACGAGAACGTGACGACCTGGCGTATATCGGATGTTCCCTGCGCCTCCTCTTCTTTGCCGTCCCCGTCGAGGCTGGCATTGATCCGGCGAAACCTTCGCTGATTCAGCGAAAGGGGGCTGTGCATCACAAAAAAACCGCGATACGCTTTGATCGGCTCTCAGGTCCGGGCGGCAAGGACCTGGCGGCGATCCGGTGTCGTACCGTGTCCGGAGCATCGCGGATATTCCTGGTCCGGAGCTCAGTCAGGTTCGCAATCGTGCGGAACCGGCAGTGCATTCCGAAAGGCTGACCGGCATGTCGATGACGGGTACCGTCAAGTTTTTCAATACTGAAAAAGGCTACGGCTTCATCAAGCCGGACGATGGGGGCAAGGACATCTTCGTCCACATCTCCGCCGTCCAGCGCTCTGGGCTCGCAAGCCTCGCGGAGGGACAGAAACTCTCCTTCGAACTCGAGCCCGACAAGCGCGGGAAGGGGCCGAAGGCGGTCAACCTCGCCGTCCGCAGCTAGGAGGCTGAGGACCGACATTCCCTAGCGTCGCGCGGTGGAGGCGCGCGCGGCGAAAGGTTTCGCCTTCACAACTTCGTGTTCTTTTGTCGATCCCGGGCGTCTGCGTCCGGCTGACGACGGGCCCGCCGCGGTCATTGTGACGCGGTGCAATTCCCTTTCGGCCGATCCTCGCCTAGGTATTCCGGCATCGCACGCGCCCGGACGCCGTCATGCCAGAGCCTGCTTCACAGCCCGCAACCGATCCCGGATCCGACCGGGATACGCTGTCTGTCGACGTCGCCATCGCTGGCGCCGGCATGGCGGGACTGGCGCTTGCGGTCGCGTTGAAACAGGCCCTCGGCGAGGGCTTTTCCGTGGCGGTCGCCGACCCGTCTCTTGCCGGTTCCGTGCGCGACGAGGGGCGCGCCTCGGCTTTTGCAGCCGCCGCACGCCGGCTGTTCGAGGTGCTGGAGGTCTGGCCGGCCATCGCACCCGAGGCTCAGCCGATCCTCGACATGGTGGTGACCGACAGCCGCACGCTGGATGTGGTCAGGCCGGTTCTGCTCACGTTTGACGGCGATGTGACGCCCGGCGAACCCTTCGCGCACATGGCGCCGAACGCGGTGGCGACCGAGGCGCTGCGCGCGCGCGCGCAGGCGCTCGGCGTGCGGTTCCTGCCGCAGGCGGTCGAGGCCCTGACCGGCGGGCCGGGCCGGGCCATGCTCGAACTCGCCGACGGCAGCCCGGTGACGGCCAGCCTCGTCGCTGCCTGTGACGGCGGGCGCTCGCGCCTGAGGGAGCTTGCCGGCATCACCACGGTCGGCTGGGACTACGGCCAGTCCGGCATCGTCTGCACGGTGGAGCACGAGGACGACCACGAGGGGCGCGCGGAGGAGCATTTCCTGCCCGCCGGGCCTTTCGCCGTCCTGCCCCTGAAGGGGCGGCGGTCGTCCATCGTCTGGACCGAGGAGAGCCGCCGGGCCGAGCGGCTCTGCGCCCTGCCGCAGGTCCTGTTCCAGGACGAACTGGAAACCCGCTTCGGCCACAAGCTCGGCCCGATCCGGGTGGTGGATGCCCCGCGTGCCTATCCGCTTGGCCTGCATGTCGCGCGCACGTTCGTCGGCGAGCGGCTGGCGCTGGTGGCGGATGCCGCCCACGTCATCCATCCGATCGCGGGTCAGGGCATCAATATGGGCTTCCGTGACGTGGCTGCGCTGGCCGAATGCGTGGCCGACGCGGCCCGTCTCGGGCTCGACCCGGGCTCGCCCGACGTGCTGGAGCGCTACCAGCGCTGGCGCCGTTTCGACACGGTGGTGATGGGGGCAGCGACCGACGGGCTCAACCGGCTGTTCTCCAACGGCTCCGATCCGCTGCGCTTCGTGCGCGATCTCGGCCTCGGCTTCGTCGACCGCATGCCGGGGCTGAAGTCGTTCTTCATCCGGCAGGCGGCGGGGATCGGCGGCGAGGCGCCGCGGCTGCTGCGCGGCGAAGCCCTGTAGCGCCTACAAATGCGTCGCCAGCCAGTGCAGGTCGGCGTCGCGGAAGCCCTGGTCCTCCATCGCCCTGACGGTGTTGCGCACGTAGTCGGGATTGGCGCCCGAGCGTCCGTGTCCCTGCCGCACGATGTGCAACTGCTTCTCGAGGCTGAGCCGGCCGGCATATTGCGGATGGCCGCGGTCGACGATGTAGGTCAGCGCCTGCACGACCGGATCGCCCGGCCGTGCCAGCGTCACACGCCGCTCGACCTCCAGATAGACCGCTGTGGCCTGCTCGCGTTCGCGCAGATAGGCGACCGTCGCCTCGCGCCGGGATCCGGCCACGCGGAAGGCGATGCCCCGGCAGGCGCCACCCCGGTCGAGGCCGAGCACGAGGCCGGGCTGTTCCGGCGTGCCGCGATGGACGTGGGAATAGACGCAGAGCGAGCGGTGCAGGCCGATCAGCCTGGCCGGGACCCGCTCCTCGAAATCGAAGCCCGGACGCCACATGATCGAGCCGTAGCCGAACACCCAGAAGTCGCCGTCATTGCCGATCATGAAGGGGGCCGGAGCGCGTCGGTTGCGGGGAGACGCAAGGCGCGTTCTGGTATAGAGGCGATCATTGCCTTGCAAGCCCCGCCGGAGATGAGTGCCCATGCCGAGACTGCGGACCATCCTGCTGCCCCTGGCGGCCGTCGGCGTCGCGGTTGCCGGCTGGAGCCTGGTCTGGCACTGGGGGGCGAACCGCGCGGAGGACCTCGTCCAGCGCTGGCTGTCCAGCGAGGCGGCCAACGGCCGGGTGATCCAATGCGCCGAGCGCACACGCGGCGGTTATCCGTTCCGCATGGAGATCACCTGCACCAGGCCGACGGTGGAACTGCGCGACGAAGCCCGACCCTACCAGACCTATCGCTTCGAGCGCCTGCATGTGGTCTCCCAGATCTGGAGCCCCGGCCATGTCATCGCCGAGGTCACAGGGCCCGCCGTGGTGACCACAGAGGGTGACCCGACTATCGTCACCGCAAACTGGCGCTTGTTCCAGGCCTCGGCGCGGCTGGCCATCGGCCGCTATGACAGCACGAGCGCCCATGCCGAGGCGCTGGAGGTGATGCGCAACGGCGAGGCGATCCTGCGCGCGAACCGGGCCGAACTCCACACGCGCCCCAATCAGGCCGACCCGATCAGCGTCGATGTCGTGTCAAAGCTGGTGTCGGCCCGCTTCGGCGAGCAGGTGGCGGCCCCGGTCGATGCCGAGGTCCAACTGGTCCTGCGCCGGCTGCTGCGCTCGCCGAGCCTGCCGCTGCCGCTGACGCCGCGGCAGTGGAAGGCCGCGGGCGGCTCGGTGGATGTGGTGCTGGTGCGCCTGGCGCAGGGCGAGGCACTGGGCATTGCCCGCGGCAATCTGCGCCTGACCCCCGAGGGCAAGCCGGAGGGCCAGATCGAGCTCCGGGTCGCCAATGCCGAGGCGGCCATCCAGGCGTCAGGCTTCGGCGCCACGCTCGGGCCTCTTGCGACCGGTGCGCTGACCCTTGCCGGCCGTCCGGCCGATGTTGAAGGCCGGCCCGGCCGCATGCTCAATCTGAGAGCAGCGGACGGGCGCCTGCAGATCGGTCCAATCCGCATTCCCCTGCCGACGATCCTGCCCTGAACCTGTCCCCCCAACGAACCGCAACAGACCGATCGCCATGAACGAGGGATCAGGCACCAGCAACGGGACGGGCAGCCTTGCGGCTCATGCCGACGAGGCGTCCGGGCTGAAGCTTCGGCCCAAGGCAACCCGGTCCGAGGAGCTTCAGACCAGTCTCGCGGAGGCGATCGTATCCGGCCGGCTCGTGCCCGGCTCGGCGCTGGACGAACTGCAGATCGCGGCCGAATATGCCGTTTCGCGGACGCCCGTGCGCGAGGCCCTGCGCCAGCTTTCAGCGTCCGGGCTTGTCGATATCCGGCCGCACCGCGGGGCCGTCGTGGCCAAGCCGGACGCTGCGGCCCTGCGCGACATGTTTGCCGTGATGGGCGAACTGGAGGCGCTGTGTGCGGCCCAGAGTGCGTTGAAGATGAGCCGCAAGGCGCGCGCGGATCTCGACAGTCTGCACGCAACCATGGCCGCGCTCGTGCGTGCCGGAGACCTTGCCGCCTACAGCCGCCTGAACATCGAGTTTCACGTGGCGGTCTATCGCGGGTCGGGCAATGCCTATCTTGCCGAACTCGCTTCCGCCACACGGCGCCGCCTCGCCCCATTCCGTCGGGCCCAGCTGGAGGGCCGCGACCGGCTCTCCCGCTCGCATCAGGAGCACGATGCCGTCGTCGAGGCGATCCAGCGGGGCGACGCGGAGCGCGCCCGTGCTGCCATGCTCCGCCATATCGGGTTGTCGGCACAGGCCTGGGAGGTGCTCTCCGCTGCCGGTTCGGACTCCCGAGAATGATTAAATCGTAGTCATTTTTTGGCTCCTTCGCCCTGATTGCATACAATTCAGCGGCACCAGACGGCTGCTTCGCGCGGGTAATCGCCTGGCGGACATTGGCCAAGCCGGTCCAGCCGGGCGAGAAATTCTGCATATTGTCATGAGCTTGGTCGATTGACGGCCACGGTTCCCGCCAGTCGGCGGCCCATTTTCCGGTCACCTCCGACGTTTGGCACAGGCATTGCGAGGCAACGGCATCAACCTGCCTGATTGCCATGCACCAGACCTGCCGACATCTCCGATCGTCCAGCCCGAACGCTCTCGGCCCGCACTGCTCCGGGAGGGCCAGGCTGTGACGGCAACGCTTCCATCCGATCTGCCTGGCAGCGAGGCGATCGAGATCGTCGTGGTCGGAGCGCATCTGTCGGGCATGGCGCTCAACCGCGAACTCGTTGGCCTGGGTGCCACCTTCCGGCGCACCGCAACGACGACGGCGGACTATCGCCTCTACGCCCTGCCCGGCGGACCGCCGGCGCGGCCGGGCCTCATCCGGGTCGCGGACGGAACCGGTGCGGGCATTGCCTGCGAGGTCTGGGCGCTGGAGCCGGCGGGTTTCGGGCGGTTCGTCGCCGGCATTCCCGCTCCCCTCGGGATCGGCACGCTTCGCCTTGCCGACGGCACCAGTCCAAAGGGCTTTCTGGCGGAGCCGCAGGGCCTCGTCGGGGCCGAGGAGATCACCGCCCATGGCGGTTGGCGCGCCTATGTCGCGCATCTTTCGGGGCAGGCCGCATGACAGCACCCGACCAACCGGGCCGGAAACGACAACAAGTGCCGGACCAGGACCGGCCACAGGCAGCAGAGGCGGGACAATCCGTCGAGAAAACCTTCCACAGGAGCCACACCATGATCCGTCGTCGTCATTTCCTTATCGGTGCGGGCGTTGCCGCCGGCACCCTCTCCGCGCCCGGCGTGCTGCGTGCCCAGGAACGCACCATCAAGATGGGCTCACTGCGCCTCATCCATTCCATGCCGCCGCATTTCTACGAGCGCTTTGCGCCGGCCGGCACGAAGATCGAGATCATCACCTTCGACAGCCCCACCGACGGCAAGAATGCCGTCGTCACCAAATCGGTCGATTTCGGCGCCTTCGGCATCGCCGCGGCGACGCTGGGCGCGGCCGCCGGCGAGCCGGTGGTGGTGGTCGGAGCCTTCTCCAACAAGGGCATGGGCGTCATTTCCAAGGCCGGCTCGGACGTCAAGACGGTGAAGGACCTCAAGGGCAAGCGCGTCGGCATCTGGCCGGGCTCCACCCAGGAGGTCTTCATCATGGAGCGCCTGCGCATGGAGGGACTGTCCATCCGCGACATCACGGCGGTGCGCGTCCCGTTCGGCGAGATGCATGCCATGCTCTCGCGCGGCGATATCGACGCCTATGTCGGCGCCGAGCCGGGACCGGGCCTGTCGATCTCCTCGGGCGTCGGTCAGCTGGTCGAATATCCCTATGGCACCAATATGGGCGGCCTCAACATGATCTTCGCCACCCATGAGGACACGGTGTCGGGCAAGGCCGATCTGGTGAAGACGGCGCTCGGAATCCACCGCAAGGCGGTCGAGTTCATGGTCGCCAACAGGCAGGTCGTGGCCGACATGACCGTGCAGCGGCTCGGCGCCAACCGCACGGCGGTCGAGCAGGCGCTCGGCGCCAACAATGTCGAATACGCCTGGAAGATGGACGAGACGATGCTGAAGCAGTCCCGGACCTATGCGGAGCAGATGCTGTCGCTGCGCCAGATCCGCGCCCTGCCGGACTTTGCCAAGTTCCTCAATCCGAAGTTCTCCAACGAGATCTCCGTCTGATTCGACGAGCAACCCGGCGTCGTCCGCTCCGCGGGCGGCGCCGGCCCGATTTCATGGCACGAGAGGACAGGACCCATGGCTCTGGTTGAGACGGTGCCGCCGCCGGCAACGGTGACCATCGAGAAGCCCGTGGGCAAGACCCCCTGGGAGAGGGTCAAGCCGCTGGTTCTGGCCCTCATCGTGCCGGCGCTGCTGCTCGCCTTCTGGCAGGTCGCCACGACCCAGCGCTGGACACGTCTGATCCCGACCCCCTACGAGGTCGGCGAGTACATGATCGATTTTGCCTGGGGCGGCATCTATGACGATGCCTTCTCGGCGACGCTGCTGACTCATCTCATCGCCTCGATGAGCCGCGTCTATGGCGGCTTCGCGCTGGCGGCACTGTTCGCCCTGCCGCTCGGCCTGATGATCGGCCGCATCCCGACGGCGCGGATGGTGCTTGACCCGTTCCTGCAGGTGATGCGCCCCATTCCGGTCACCGCCTGGCTGCCGCTGTCCATGATCCTTTTCGGGCTCGGGCCGCGGTCGGCCTTCGCGCTGGTCTGCCTCGGCGCCTTCTATCCGATCCTGCTCAACACGGTCTTCGGCGTGCGCTCGGTCGACCCGAAACTGTTCGAGGCGGCCTCCATGCTCGGCTGCGAGGGCAATGCGCAGTTCTTCAAGGTTGTGCTTCCGGCGGCCCTGCCGTCGATCTTCACCGGGCTCAGGCTCGGCCTCGGCCTTGCCTGGTTCGTCATCGTCGTCGGCGAGATGACCGGCGTTCCGGAGGGTCTTGGCGCCGTCATCATGGACGGCCGCACGCTGTCGCGCACCGAACTCGTCATCTGCGGCATGATCATCATTGGCATCGCCGGCTACATCTCCGACCGCATCGTCGTGATGATCGGCAACCGCCTGCTCGCCTGGAGCCCGACCCATCATGGCTGAATCGAAAACCCCCATCGTCGAGATCCGGCAGGTATCCAAGGTCTATCAATTGCAGGACCAGACCATCAACGCCCTGCACGATGCCAACCTCACCATCCGCAAGGGCGAGTTCGTCTGCCTGATCGGGGCATCCGGCTGCGGCAAGTCCACGCTGCTGCGGATCATCGCCGGGTTCGAGCGGCCGACCACCGGCGAGGCGCTGATGTGGGGGACGGCGATCAAGGGACCGGACCCGACGCGCGGCATGGTCTTCCAGGACTATGCGCTGTTCCCCTGGCTGTCGGTGCGCGACAATATCGGCTTCGGGCCGACGTCGCGGGGGCTGGCCAGGAGCGTGGTGAAGGAGACCGTCGACAAGTTCGTCGAACTGGTCGGCCTGACGAAGTTTGCCAATGCCTATCCGCACCAACTCTCCGGCGGCATGAAGCAGCGCGTGGCGATCGCCCGCGTGCTCGCCAACGATGCCGAGATCGTGCTGATGGACGAGCCCTTCGGCGCGCTCGATGCCATGACCCGCGAGCGCCTGCAGGACGAACTCCTCGACATCTGGCAGCGCACCGGCCTGACGGTCGTCTTCGTGACCCATTCCATCGAGGAGGCGATCTTCCTTGCCGACCGCGTGGTGGTCATGACGCCGGGTCCGGGCCGGATCGAGAGCGACAACGCCTCGACCCTGGCGCGTCCGCGCGATGTCGCCAGTCCCGAATTCAACGATATCCGCCGTGTGCTGGGCGCCAAGCTCCACAGCCACCATGGCAAGAAGGCGGCGTAAGGCCGAGCCGCAGTGCCCATGCGTCCCGAACAGCGCCTGCCCCATACCGCCGCCGTCGATCGCCCGCGCATCCATCTGCCCGATGGAAAGCGCCTCGCCGTCTGGCCGGTGGTCAATGTCGAGAACTGGCGGATCGAGAATCCGATGCCGCGGCAGGTGCTGGTGGCGCCGACAGGTGCGGCTCTGCAGCCCGACATCGCCAACTGGGCCTGGCACGAATACGGCATGCGGGTCGGCTTCTGGCGCTTCCTCGAGGCCTTCGAGCGCCGCGGCATCCGGCCGACGCTGTCCATCAACGGCTCTGTGGTGCCCGACTATCCGCGCCTTGCCGCGGCCGCGCGCGACGCCGGCTGGGAGTTCATGGGGCATGGCTGGCATCAGGTGCCGACGCACCGGATCGAGGATCAGCCGGGGATGATCCGCCAGACCGTCGAGACGCTTGCCGCGTTCACCGGCGAGCCGGTTGTCGGATGGCTGGGGCCGGGCCTGACCGAGACGCTGGAGACTGCCGACCATCTGGCCGCTGCCGGCATCGGTTATATCGCCGACTGGGTCGTGGACGACCTCCCCGCGCGTCTCAAGACCTCTTCGGGCCCCGTGCTGACCATGCCCTATTCGGTCGAGCTCAACGACATCCCGACCATCATGATCCAGCACCACCCGGCCCGCGAGTTTCTCGACCGGACAATGGCGCAGGCCGACCGGCTGATCGCCGAGGCTGCCAGCGCCGGCCCGCTCGGCGGGGCGAAGGTCATGGGCTTTGCCATCCATCCCTACATCATGGGCGTGCCGCATCGCATGGCGGTGATCGAGGCCCTGCTGGACGCGCTCATGGCGCGTCCCGAGGTGGTGTTCATGCAGGGCCGCGCGATCCGCGACTGGTACCTGGCCTCGGGCGATCCGACCTGATCAGGCGGCGGCCGTCGGCTCCGCCAGAACCATTGCCCAGAACACCCGGTAGCGGGAGCCCGGCCTGTAGCCGGTGGCGATGCCGAGGCGGGAGACGGCCGGATTCAGCATGTTGGCCCGGTGCGGCGGAGAATCGCGCCATCCCGAAAAGGCCTCGGCCAGGGTGAGATAGCCCGCGGAGGTGTTCTCGACCGCGGTGCGGTGGCGATAGCCGGCCGTTGTCAGCCGCGTGCCGACCGGTCCGGTGCGCACGCCCACCTGATCGGCACTGGCCATGGCGCCGGCCTGCGCCTCGGCGACCTCCATCAGCAGCGGATCGACCGCCAGCAGGCCGCGCCCATTGTTGCGTCGGAAGCCGGAAATCATCTCGGCGGCCATGGCAGCATCGACCCTGGCGCCGGTCTGGGCAAGGTTACGATAGAAGGTCGGCTGCTGGACGACAGGCGCGGGCGCCGAACAGCCGGCGAGCAGCAGGGCGGATCCGCCGCCCGCCAGGACCAGACGCCGCGACAGAAACACGGCGGAATCATTCAGCGCGCCATCAGCCATTGAACCGATACCTCGTCCCGGGACACTCACCTTGAACGGCGCGAGTGATGATCGCCATTGGTTAAGCAATTCCGTCAAGATTCGATCAACTTCATGATGATTGAGTGCGGCGGAGGAAAAAGGACAGGAACGATGCCCTGGTTTCGGTGTGAAGCGCGTGGAGAGCCCCAGCCGGCCACAGGCGCGGCCTTCGCGGCGACCCGCTTCGTCGAGGCCGATGCGGAGGCCACGGCAGCCACGCGCGTGCGCCGCTCGATTGCCCGCGAACTGGTTCGCTGGGGTATCTGCCCGCTGACTGCCGAGAGCCTGGTGTCGGTGGAGGCTGTCCGCCGGATCGATGAGGACGAGGTTCCCGGCATCGTCGCGCCGGACCTGGTCTGGATGGCGCCGGCCTGACCCGGCACCGACCCGTTCCGCTCACATGCCCGGCTGCAGCGTCGCCATGACCGCACCGACGACCGGGCCCGGTCTCCGGTAGGTTCCGGCCTGGACCAGCACGACGGCCCGCTGGCAGCCAGCCGCAATTCGTTCGCGGATGTTGACGACGAAGGTGCGAGCCCCGCCCGTCCACTCGCCGATGGCATGGTTGGAGCGGACGACGTTGCGATAGGTCACGGTCTGGCCGCGGTTCTCGCCGCGGCTGATTTCCACCGGCTCGTGAGAGGCGACACCGAACAGCGTCACGGTCGCCGGGTTCTCGGGACTGACGAGGCCGTTTTCCTGCGCGGCAATCGAGATCGACATGGTCTCGCCGGTGATCGTCACCGTGACCGGAACCGTCAGAACGCCGGACTGCGAGCCGGTCTGGGTCATGCCGCGCTCGACCGCCGACCAGTCCGAGCCAATGGCATGGGCGGCGCCGTTGATGATCACCTGCGGGGTATAGACCTGCCGGTCGCCGCGGACATGGCTGTAGGCCTTCTGCCGCTTGGCGTGGATCGGGCGGGCCAGCGTGTCGCGCCAGCCCAGATAATCCCAGTAGTCGACAGGCAGGGTGAGAGCGATGATGCCGGGCTCATCGGCGATGCGCGACAGGTTCCGGTCGGCCGGCGGACAGGACGAGCAGCCCTGGCTGGTGAACAGTTCCAGCACGGCGCGCGGTCGCTCACCGGCCGCGGCCATATCCGTCGAACCCAGCAAAGCGAGAGCGAGGGCAATGACGCCCCATGGTCCCGTCCGACGCATCACCGACCGCCCCACTTGCATCCTGACACTGGCATGAGCCTGATATGCTTGCCCCGAGCCTCCAAGGCTACTCACGCTTGGTTGAGAATTGCACAATCAGGCGTGAGGTCGCAGTGCCGGGACCGGGGGCGCCCCGTTGGCCGGGGCGCCGTGGCAGCCGCCTCAGGCGGCCAGGTCGCGCAGCACATATTGCAGGATGCCGCCGTTCCTGAAGTACTCGATCTCGTCCAGCGTATCGATGCGGCAGAGGATCGGCACCTTCTTCACCTTGCCGTCGGCATAGGTGATCTCGGCCTCCATCTTCTGACGCGGCTTGACCTTGTCGAGGCCCTTGATGGTGACGGTCTCGTCGCCCTTCAGGCCGAGCGAGGCCCAGGTCGTACCCTCGGCAAAGGTGAACGGGACCACTCCCATGCCGACCAGGTTCGAGCGGTGGATGCGCTCGAACGACTGGGCGATGACGGCGCGCACGCCCAGAAGGTTGGTGCCCTTGGCGGCCCAGTCGCGCGAGGAGCCGTTGCCGTATTCGACGCCGGCGAAGACTACCAGCGGCATCTTCTCGGCCGCATATTTCATGGCGGCGTCGTAGATCGGCATTTCCTCCTTCGAGGGATAGTGGATGGTGAAGCCGCCTTCCTTGCCGTTCGGTCCCATCATGTGGTTGCGGATGCGGATATTGGCGAAGGTGCCGCGCATCATGACCTCATGGTTGCCGCGGCGCGTGCCGTACTGGTTGAAGTCGGCGACATCCACCTTGTTGTCGAGGAGATACCTGCCCGCCGGGCTTGCAGCCTTGATGGAGCCGGCCGGCGAGATGTGGTCGGTGGTGATCTTGTCGCCGAGCAGGGCGAGGACGCGCGCGCCCTGGATGTCGCCGATCGCGGCAGGCTTCATGCCCATGCCGACGAAATAGGGCGGGTTCTGCACATAGGTCGATCCGTCATCCCAGGCATAGGTCTGGCCAGTGGGCGCCTTGACCTTGGCCCAGTTGGCATCGCCCTTGAAGACGTCCGCATATTTCTCCTTGAAGAGCTTCTTCGTGACGTTCTTCGCGATGAAGGCGCCGATCTCGGCCGAGGACGGCCAGATGTCGCGCAGATAGACGGGATTGCCCTTCTTGTCGGTGCCCAGCGGCTCCTTGGTCAGGTCCATGGTCACCGATCCGGCGAGCGCATAGGCAACCACCAGCGGCGGGGAGGCGAGGTAGTTCGCCTGCACGTCGGGCGACACGCGCCCCTCAAAGTTGCGGTTGCCGGAGAGCACGGCGCCGGCGATCAGGCCGTGGTCGTTGATGGCCTTCGAAATCTCCGCCGGCAGAGGGCCCGAATTGCCGATGCAGGTGGTGCAGCCGAAACCGACCAGGTTGAACCCGAGCTTGTCGAGGTCCTTCTGGAGACCGGAATTGGCGAGATATTCCGCCACCACCTGCGATCCGGGGGCCAGCGAGGTCTTCACCCAGGGCTTCGTCTTCAGGCCCTTGGCGACGGCGTTGCGGGCGAGCAGGCCGGCCGCGAACAGCACGGCGGGGTTCGAGGTGTTGGTGCAGGAGGTGATGGCGGCGATGGCGACATCGCCATGGCCGAGGGTGAAGTCCCGGCCCTCGACCTTGACGCGCCGCCCCATCTCGGCGGCCTTCTTGTAGTCGGTCTCCATGGCGCTTGCGAAGCCAGCGCCGACGGCCTCCAGCGCGACGCGGCCCTCGGGACGCTTCGGGCCGGCCATGGAGGGGACGACCTCGCCGAGTTCCAGCTCGAGCGTGTCGGTGAAGACCGGATCGGGCGAGGCCTTGGTGCGGAACAGCCCCTGCGCCTTGGCATATTTCTCGACCAGCGCGATGCGCGCGGCCTTGCGACCGGAGGTGGTGAGGTAATTCAGCGTCTCGTCATCGACGGGGAAGAAGCCGCAGGTGGCGCCATATTCCGGGGCCATGTTGGCGATGGTCGCCCGGTCCGCCAGCGTCATGTTGTTGAGGCCGGGGCCGTAGAACTCGACGAACTTCCCGACCACGCCCTTCTTGCGCAGCATCTGGGTGACGGTCAGCACGAGGTCGGTGGCGGTGACGCCCTCCTTCAGCCGGCCGGTCAGCTTGAAGCCGATCACCTCGGGGAGCAGCATGGATTGCGGCTGGCCGAGCATGGCGGCCTCCGCCTCGATGCCGCCGACGCCCCAGCCGAGCACGGCGAGGCCATTGACCATGGTGGTGTGGCTGTCGGTGCCGACCAGCGTGTCCGGATAGGCGACCTCGACCGTCTGCGAGACGGTCTTGCCGCGCACGGTCTTCTTCACCTTCTCCTTCCGGGTCCACACCGTCTGGGAGAGATATTCGAGGTTCACCTGATGGCAGATGCCGGTGCCGGGCGGCACGACGGAGAAGTTCTTGAACGCCTGCTGGCCCCATTTCAGAAAGCGGTAGCGCTCGCCGTTGCGGGCATATTCGAGATCGACGTTCTTCTTGAACGCCTTCGGCGAACCGAACTCGTCGACGATGACCGAATGGTCGATGACAAGATCGACGGGCACGAGCGGGTTGATCTTCTGCGGGTCGCCGCCGAGTGCCTTCATGGCGTCGCGCATCGCGGCGAGGTCCACCACCGCCGGAACGCCGGTGAAGTCCTGCATCAGCACGCGCGCCGGACGGAAGGCGATCTCCTTGCCGGCCTTGCCGCGGTCCTTCAGCCAGGCGGCCACGGCCTCGATGTCGGCCTTGGTGACCGATCGGCCATCCTCGGCGCGCAGCAGGTTCTCCAGCAGCACCTTCATCGAGAAGGGGAGCGCCGATATGCCGCTCAGCCCGTTCTTCTCAGCGTCCTTGAGGCTGAAATAGACATAGCTCCTGGTGCCGACCTTGAGCGTCTTGCGGGACTTGAAGCTGTCGAGCGACATGTGGCGATGATCCCCTCGTTCCGGAGGCCGGGTTCGCGCCCAGGGCGAAACGTCGGATGACGGGAGGAGCGCGCGGCCGTTGGGGGGCTTATAGAGGGATTCCAATCAGCCCGCCATACGGTTAGAAGCGCTTCTGATCGCCGCGCACGTCACCCTTTCGTCGGTAAGGACAAGGCCAGCCATGCTGCTCCGAGGCGATGCCCTGACCTGCCAGCGCGGCGGCCGCATCGTCTTTGCCGATCTGTCCTTTGCAATCGGCGCCGGCGAGGCCGTGCAGGTCGTCGGGCCGAACGGGGCCGGCAAATCGAGCCTCCTCAGGCTGATCGCCGGGCTGGTGCCGGTGGCGTCCGGTTCGCTCGCGCTGGATGGCGGCGATCCGGAGGCCAGCATCGGCGAGCAGGCCCATTATTGCGGCCACCAGGATGCCTTCAAGCAGGCGCTCACCGTTGCCGAGAACCTGGAGTTCTGGACCCGCTTCCTTGGCGGCGGCGGCCTTGCCACCGATGTGGCGCTCGACCGGCTTGGCCTCGGCCATCTCGCCGATCTGCCAGCGGCCTATCTGTCGGCCGGGCAGCGCAGGCGCCTCGCTCTTGCCCGTCTGCTGACGGTCGCCCGCCCGCTCTGGCTGCTGGACGAGCCGACCGCGGCGCTCGACGCAGCCAGCCAGACGCTGCTCGCAGGAATCATGGCGGGCCATGTGGCGGCCGGGGGGCTGCTGATCGCGGCGACCCATTCGCCGCTTGGCCTGCCGGCGCGGGAGCTGGCGATCGGGGGGGCTGCGTGAGGGGACCGCTCGCAGCCCTGTTCCTGCGCGACCTGCAACTCGCCGTCCGGGTCGGCGGCGGCGCCATGATCGGCGTCGTTTTCTTCCTGTCGGTTGTCACCATCGTGCCCTTCGGCGTCGGGCCGGACATGAACCTGCTTGCCCGCATCGGTCCCGCGATCCTGTGGATCGGTGCCCTGCTGGCGACCCTGCTCGGCCTCGACCGGCTGTTCCAGGCCGATGCCGACGACGGCTCGCTCGACCTCATCGTGAATGCGCCGGTGCCGCTGGCGCTGGTCGTGGCCGTGAAGGCTGCGGCGCACTGGCTGGCGACCGGCCTGCCACTGGTGATTGCCGCCCCGCTGCTCGGCCTCTTCCTCAACGTGCCGCCTGCGGCCATGGGCGTGGTCGCGCTGACGCTGGCTGTCGGCACGCCGGCGCTGACGCTGATCGGGACGGTGGGAGCCGCGCTTTCCGTCAGCCTCCGGCGCGGTGGTCTGCTCATGGCCATCCTCGTCCTGCCGCTGACCATACCCGTCCTGATCTTCGGGGTGGCGGCAACCCAGGCCGCCATCGTCGGGCCCATGTCATTCGCGGAGCCCTTCGCGCTGCTGGCGGCCCTGACCCTGGTCAGCGCCGTGGTCGGCCCGGTTGCCGCGGCGGCGGCCCTGCGTTTCGGTCTGGACTGAGGCGCGCTGGATTCGGGCGCGCAGACCACATTCGTGACCGGGGCTCGTCTTGCCGCGTTAACCCGCGATCCCCATAATCGCCCAACCCAACGCCTGCACCGCCATGAAGCTCGAATCGCCTCTCTTCGACAGCATCCGGGTGAAGCCCGAGGACGACCGCCGCGCCCGGGCGCGGCCGGGCATGCGCGTGTGCGCCTTCGCAGGCTGCAAATGCGAGGCGACCCATCGTGCGCCGCTTGGCCGTGACCGCGAGGGCGAGTTCCTCTGGCTCTGCCTCGACCATGTCCGCGAGTACAATGCGAGCTACAATTATTTCGCGGGGATGAGCGATTCTGCCGTTGCCGCCTATCAGAAGGACGCGCTGACCGGCCACAGGCCGACCTGGAGCGTCGGCGTCAATTCATGGACCCGCGACGGGCGGCGCGAAACGCGCCAGGACCGGCTGGATCCGCGTGCCGCGCGGGACCCGTTCGGCCTGTTCGAGGGCGCCGACTGGCGGCCTTCGGGAGAGCGGCCGGCGGAACCGGAAGGACGGATGATCCGCAATGCCGAGCGCAAGGCGCTGGATGCGCTGAATCTCGACATTCACGCGACCGCCGCCGAGATCAAGGCGCGGTTCAAGGAACTCGCCAAGCGCCTGCACCCGGACGCCAATGGCGGCGACCGCTCGCGCGAGGACAAGCTGCGCGAGATCATCCAGGCCTACAATTATCTGAAATCGGTCGGCTTCTGCTGACCCTTTCCCCCGTGTCCGGCAGATGGCACGCATCAGGAATGCGAATGGCTTTCCCGCGAAGGGCACCCTTCCGGCCCCATGTTCCGATCTGGTAAGGTCTTCGGGATCGTGACGATGTGAGCTCGCCGCGCCAAGCGCGGCATCGGAGGTTTTTCGTGACAGTGCAGACCGACAAGGTGTCCGGGACCCCGGATACGACCCTTTCCGTTCGCAAGGTCTTCGGCATCGACTCGGACATGACCGTTCCGGCCTATTCCGAGGGCGGAGACCATGTGCCGGACCTCGACACCGACTATCTGTTCGACAAGGCGACCACGCTCGCCATCCTCGCCGGTTTTGCCTATAACCGCCGCGTCATGGTGTCTGGATACCACGGCACCGGCAAGTCGACCCATATCGAGCAGGTCGCCGCCCGCCTCAACTGGCCCTGCATCCGCGTCAACCTCGACAGCCACGTCAGCCGCATCGATCTCGTCGGCAAGGACGCCATCGTGCTGAAGGACGGCAAGCAGATCACCGAATTCCGCGACGGCATCCTGCCGTGGGCCTATCAGCACAATGTCGCGCTCTGCTTCGACGAGTATGACGCCGGCCGCCCGGATGTGATGTTCGTCATCCAGCGCGTGCTGGAAAGCTCGGGCCGTCTCACCCTGCTCGACCAGAGCCGCGTCATCCGCCCTCATCCGGCCTTCCGCCTGTTTGCCACCGCCAACACGGTCGGCCTCGGCGACACGACCGGCCTCTATCACGGCACGCAGCAGATCAACCAGGCGCAGATGGACCGCTGGTCCATCGTCACCACGCTGAACTACCTGCCGCATGACAACGAGGTCGGCATCATTCTCGCCAAGGCCAAGAGCTTCGCCAAGACGGCCGAGGGTCGCGACCAGGTGAACAAGATGGTGCGCGTGGCGGACCTGACCCGCAACGCCTTCATGAACGGCGACCTCTCCACCGTCATGAGCCCGCGCACGGTGCTGACCTGGGCCGAGAACGCCGACATCTTCAAGGATATCGGCTTCGCCTTCCGCCTGACCTTCCTGAACAAGTGCGACGAGCTGGAGCGATCGCTGGTCGCCGAGTTCTACCAGCGCTGCTTCGGGCAGGAGCTGCCGGAGAGCGCGGTCAACGTGGCGCTGAGCTGACAGGTCCTGGAGGATCGACGTGGCTGGCCGGAGGAAAATGTCCACCGCCGGCCTCGTCATCGCCGAGGAGACCCGCGTCGGCGAAACCGCCCGTGCCGTGGTCAAGGGCCTCATCGCCTACAACACGGCGAAGGCCGGCCGGACGAAGTGGAAGCGCTTCGCCATCTCGGTCCGCGACGACGAGGGCACTGTTCGCGGCGGGCTAGTCGGCTTCACGATGTGGAACTGGTGCTTCGTCGAACTCCTCTGGATCGACGAGGCGCTGCGCGGAACCGGCATCGGCACCGACCTGATCGGAAAGGCCGAGGCCATCGCGGCGAAGCGCGGCGCGAGGCACATCTACCTGGACACCTTCTCGTTCCAGGGCGACGGCTTCTACCAGAAGCTGGGCTATGAGGTTTTCGGCGAACTGGACGACTTTCCGCCCGGACATCGCCGCATCTGGCTGAAAAAGGATCTGGCGTGAGTTCCAATTCGAAAGCCAAGCCGAATACGAAGGAAAGCCCGACCGAGCCGTTCAAGCGGTCGGTGGCCTCCTGCATGCGTGCCATTGCCCGCCGCGATCTTGAAGTCACCTATGCCGCCGACAAGCCCGGTCTTGCCGGCGACAAGGCGCGCCTGCCCGAGCCGCCGCGCCGGCTCTCGCCCCGCGACGCGGCCATCGTGCGCGGCCACGGCGATGCCATGGCGCTCAGGCTTGCCGTCCACAATGCCAAGGTCCACCGCTCCATTGCGCCCGAGGGCCAGCAGGCCCGCGCCGTGTTCGAGGCGGTGGAGAGTGCGCGCATCGAGGCCATCGGTTCCAACCGCATGGCGGGCGTGGCGCAAAATCTCACTGCGCGGCTGGAGGACCACTACCACCGCATGGGCAAATACGAGGCGATCACCGACAAGGCGGACGCGCCGATCGAGGATGCACTGGCCCTGATGGTGC
Source organism: Phreatobacter sp. (assembly GCF_051860605.1). GTDB lineage: Bacteria > Pseudomonadota > Alphaproteobacteria > Rhizobiales > Phreatobacteraceae > Phreatobacter. Next base: position 105,819 of record NZ_JBHYDR010000005.1, read on the forward strand.
GCGAGCGGCTGACCGGCCAGAAGGCGCCGGTGGAGGCAGCCAAGATCGTCGATCTCTGGCGTGAAACCATCGAGAGCAAGGCGGGCAAGAACCTCGAAGCCCTGGTGGGGCTGGAAAACAACCAGCAGGCCTTCGGCAAGGCGGTGCGCGACCTTCTGTCCTCGCTCGACATGGGTGACGAGCAGGGCCGCTCGGACGACGAGAACGACGACGACAATTCCGATAGCCAGGAGCAGGACGCGCCCGAATCCGGCGAGAGCCCTGACAGCCAGGACGAGGAGTCCTCGGACGGCATGCAGATGGACGATGCCGAGGAGATGGCCGACGAATCGCCCGACGGCGTCCAGGAGGCGTCCGACGCGGAGACGGCCGAACTTCCCGACGAGAACGAACTGGGCGATTCGGAGGATGCCAGCGAGCCCTGGCGGCCGAAGTCGCAAGGGGCCGAGCGCAAGGGCCCCGACTACAAGCCGTTCACGCCGAAGTTCGACGAAATCGTCGATGCGCCGGAGCTTTGCGATGCCGAGGAACTGGACCGGCTGCGCGCCTATCTCGACAAGCAGCTTTCCCATCTCGGGCCGGTGGTCGCCCGGCTCGCCAACCGGCTTCAGCGCCGGCTGATGGCGCAGCAGAACCGGTCGTGGAACTTCGATCTCGAGGAGGGCATCCTCGATCCGGCGCGGCTGCCGCGCGTCATCATGGACCCGATGGCGGCGCTCTCCTTCAAGCAGGAGAGCGACACCAACTTCCGCGATACGGTGGTGACGCTGCTCCTCGACAATTCCGGCTCGATGCGCGGCCGGCCGATCACGGTGGCGGCGACCTGCGCCGACATTCTTGCCCGCACGCTGGAGCGCTGCGGCGTGAAGGTCGAGATCCTCGGCTTCACCACCCGCGCCTGGAAAGGCGGGCAGGCCCGCGAGTTCTGGCTGCAGAACGGCAAGCCGGCCAATCCGGGGCGGCTCAACGACCTGCGCCACATCATCTACAAGGCGGCCGATGCGCCCTGGCGCCGCGCGCGCAAGAATCTCGGGCTGATGATGCGCGAGGGGCTGCTCAAGGAGAACATCGACGGCGAGGCGCTGGACTGGGCGCACAAGCGCCTGCTGGGTCGCTCCGAGCAGCGCAAGATCCTGATGATGATCTCGGATGGCGCGCCTGTGGACGATTCCACCCTTTCGGTGAACCCGGGCAATTATCTGGAGCGGCACCTGCGCTGGATCATCGAGGAGATCGAGACCCGCTCGCCGGTGGAACTCATCGCCATCGGTATCGGCCACGACGTGACGCGCTACTACCGCCGCGCCGTGACCATCGTCGATGCCGAGGAGCTCGGCGGCGCCATGACCGAGAAACTGGCCGAGCTCTTCGACGAGCACGCGATCGAGAATGCCGGCGGGACCCGGACGCGCAGGCGGGTGGCCTGATGGATCGTCGCGGCCTTCTGGCCCTGGCGGGTGGCGTGGTCGCTGCCGCGGCGACGTCCGCCTCAGTGGTTGCCCAGCCAAGGCCCGTGCCGCGGCCGGTGTCCATCACGATCCGCTCCTTTCCGGTCACCAGCTTCCTGCCGGGAGATGCGGGCCGCAGCCGGTTCGGCCAGCTGGAATACCGGGGCGGTCTGGAGTTGCAGTCCGATCATCCGCATTTCGGCGGCCTGTCGTCGCTGCGTCTCGACCCGGCCGGGCGCCAGCTCACCGCCATCACCGACAAGGGCTTCTGGCTCGGTGCGCAGGTGGACATGGAAGGTCCGCGGATCGCCGGGCTGTCGCAGGCGCGCATGGCACCGGTGCTCGGTCCCGGCGGGCGGACGCTGGCCTCCACCGGCAACTGGGACACCGAGGCCCTGTGGATCGAGGGCGGCACGGCCTGGATCGGCGTCGAGCGCACCCACCGCATCTTCCGCTTCGACACGTTCGGCCGCGAAGGGTTTCTCGCGCGCGGCACGTCCATTCCCGTGCCGATGGGCAGCCAGCGCCTGCCGTCGAACCGCGGCATCGAGGCGATCGGCGTGCTGCCGCGGCCCTCGCCGCTGGCCGGCACGCTGCTGGCCCTGTCCGAGCGTGGGCTCAATCCGGCGGGCGATATCCGGGGCTTCCTGATCGGCCGGGACGGATCGAGCGAGATTGCCGTCAGGCGGACCAACGATTTCGACGTCACGGACCTCGCATTCCTGCCGAATGGCGATCTGCTGATCCTCGAACGCTGGTTCTCGGCCTGGCGCGGCGTGGCCTTCCGGATCCGCCGCATCGGCATTGATGCGGTGCGTGCTGGCGCGACCCTCGACGGGCCGATCATCGTTTCCGGCGACATGTCGGCGCAGGTCGACAACATGGAAGGGCTGGCGGTCCATCGGGACGCCGATGGCGAAACGATCCTGACCATCGTCTCGGACAACAATTTCTCCTTCCTCCAGCGCACGCTGATCCTGCAGTTTGCCTGGAAGGGCTGAGGGCAGTCCGCGCGCCGCCCGGCCGATCCCGGAGATTGCCTCTGGCACGGCCGGGAGAAAGCGTGTATAGGCGCCCGTCTCACGATTTCAGCACGCTGCCGAGGCCTTCCGGTCCTGCGGCTCCGCCAGAGAGAGTTCCATGGCCGTTCCGAGAAGAAAGACGTCCCCCTCGCGCCAGGGCATGCGCCGTTCGCACGATGCGCTCAAGGCCCCGACCTATATCGAGGACAAGGATTCCGGCAACCTGCGCCGTCCGCACCATGTCGATCTGAAGACCGGCATGTATCGCGGCAAGCAGATCCTGAAGCCGAAGTCGACCACCAACGACTGATCCTTCGGGTCGCCTGCGCGACCGTCCCGACTGCCTGAAGCCGGCCCCGAGAGGCCGGCTTTCTGCATTTGTCGGAGGCTCAGGCGCCGGTATCGGCCTGCAGGCCGGCAGCCTCGATGCCGGCAACCGCCGCCAGTTCGTCATTGTCCGACGTGTCGCCCGAAATGCCGACCGCACCCAGCAGCGCGCCATCCGCATCGCGGATCAGCACTCCGCCCGGAACCGGCGTGATGCGGTCGCGGGTCAGCCCGCCGAGTGCTGTCATGAAATGCGGGCGATCGAGCGCCATCTTGTTCAGCGTGCGCCCGCCCACGCCCACCGCGATGCAGCCATAGGCCTTGCCGTGGGCGATGTCGGCACGCAGCAGCGCGTTGCCGTCCTCGACAGCCGTCATGCGCACCGCCCCGCGGGCATCGACGACCACCACACCCAGCGGCTTGAAGCCCTTGTCCCGGCCGTGGGCGAGGGCTGCGTCCACGATGGTGCGGGCCTGGGCGAGGGTGAGAAGGGTCATGACGGTCTCCGGTTCGCGGCAATGCGGGTCAGGCAACGGTCCAGACCCGGCGGGCTTGCGTCAAGCCCTGCGGGACGTGCACATGGCCCTCGCATGCAGGCCGTGGTCAAGGTGCCTGCTCTTGCGTTAGGTCTGAGACAAATGCAGGCGCGGCCGGACTGGCTGCGGGACAGGCCCCGGGCGGGACCGGGAGGAGGATGGCCGTGACGTTCCAGATGCGCAATTTCTACCAGCCGGGCCGCTCGTCCGCCTATGCGACCGAAGCCATGGCTGCGACGTCGCACCCGCTGGCAACGGCGGCCGCCCTCGATATCCTCAAGGCGGGCGGTACGGCCGCCGATGCCGCGATCGCTGCCGTCGGCGTGATGGCGGTGGTCGAGCCGCACATGACCGGCATCGGCGGGGACTGCTTTGCGCTCATCTCCAGGCCAGGCAAGCCGATCTGGGGCTATAACGGCTCCGGCCGGGCACCCAAGGCCGCGAGCGCTGCGGCCCTGCGCGCCGAGGGCCTGACGGGCATCGCTCCCGACAGCGTCCATTCCGTCACCGTGCCCGGCGCCATCGAGGCCTGGGAAACGATCCTCGGGACCCACGGCCGGTTCGATCTCGGCCGGGTGCTGGAGCCGGCCATCCGCTATGCGCGCGAGGGCTGGCCCGTGACCCCGCGGGTCGCCTACGACTGGCCGGCCGATGCCGAGGCGCTGGGGCGCGATGCGGGGGCCTCACGGCACTATCTCCTCGACGGTCGGCCGCCGCGCATGGGCGAGCGCATGGCAAGCCCCGCGCTGGCCGCGACACTTCAGGAGATCGCCGCCAGAGGTGCGAAGGGCTTCTATGAAGGCCGTATTGCCGAGGACATCGTCAGGACGGTCACGGCCAAGGGCGGACGGATGGCGCTCGAGGATCTCGCCAGCCATCACGGCACGGTCGAGACCCCGGTGATCGGCAGCTACAAGGGCACGGGCGTGGTCGAACTGCCGCCCAATGGCCAGGGCATCACCGCGCTGATCATCCTCAACATCCTGGAGTGCTTCGACATCGCTGGCATGGACCCGCTGTCGCCGGAGCGGCTGCATCTGGAGGTGGAGGCGGCGCGGATCGCCTATTCCCTGCGCGATGCGCATGTCGCCGACCCGGCGCATATGCGCCATTCTGTCGAGGAACTGACCGACAAGGGGTTTGCCAGAAAACTGGCAACGATGATCGACCCGAAGCGGCGCACGCCCCGGCTGATCCCGCCGCCGCCCGGCACCAACACGATCTACTGCACGATCGTGGATCGCGACCGCATGGCGGTTTCGTTCATCAACTCGCTGTTCCACCATTTCGGCTCGAAGATCTGCACGCCCGACACCGGCATCCTGCTGCAGAACCGCGGCTGCAGCTTCAACCTGGATGACGCCCACCCCAATTGCTACGGCCCGGGAAAGCGGCCGATGCACACGATCATCCCGGCCATGCTGGTGGAGGACGGCGAGGTGACCTGTTCCTTCGGCGTCATGGGCGGCAGCTACCAGTCCTCAGGCCACGCGCGCGTCGTCTGCGCGCTGGTCGAGGATGGCATGGACCCGCAGGCGGCCATCGACCTGCCGCGCGCCTTCTTCGAGGGCGAGAAGACCACGGTCGAGCCGACCTGGCCCGAGGCGACGATCAGCGCCATGCGGGACATGGGTCACGAGGTGCTGGTGGCGGCGAAGCCGATCGGTGGCGGCCAGATGATCCGGATCGAGAAATCCGGCTTCCTGGTCGGCGGCTCGGATGCCCGAAAGGACGGCCTGGCGCTCGGCTATTGAGGCCTGCGCGGGCGCCGGTCAGATGTCGCGGCGGACGATGCGACCCGGCCCGCCGGGGCGGCGCCCGCTGTCGGCGGACTGGTAGCTTGCCTCCGCCTCTTCCATGCTGGCCGTCATCCGGCGGCGCGCCTGTTGCAGGTTGAAGCGCGTGGCGAGCAATTGGGCGACGAAGGTGGCCGCCGGGCGCCGGTGAAGCGGCCAGAGCGGTTCGGGGTCGGCCTGCGTAACGGCAGGAAGGGTCTGGATCGCCTCGGCGAAACCTGTGCCCGTGTCTGCAGGCCGACGACGCTCGGCGAGCGTCTGGCGGCGCGTCCAGCGCAGCGGAGCCGTCCGTGTGACTTTGCCGATCGCGACCATGGTGGGCTCCCATGTGGGCCGGCGGAGATGCCGGTTCCGGTCGTGTCGCAAATGGTGTTCCATCGGATCCGTGCCAATCTGGCACAGCGGCGCAAATCAAGGTTCACAGATGGGCCGCCGGCGCGGATTGGCCTGCAAACATCTGCTGCGGGACATCCTGTCCTGACTGCACCAAGCACCGCGGCCGTCCCGCGCCATCCTTCGGCCCGGTCTGAGGGTCCAAACACTGCCATGACAGTGACTTGGACGGGCTCTCACCTTCCGTAACGATAACGATACGTTTCTTTCACGGTTTTGCGGCCTATTGAAGGCTGGACCGAAGGATGCTGAACGGTGCCCGTGACGATCGGAATGCAGACAACCGACACGCTCGCCGTCGAATCCGGATCGGCCACCGAGGCGGGAGCAATCCTCTCGTCCGTCGGGACGGCGACCTATGAATGGGCCGTGCCGTCGGACCAGCTGGGCTGGAGCGACAATGTCGCCGAGGTGCTCGGCATAGCCGATATGGCCAGCCTGTCGACGGGGCGGGGATTTGCCCGCTTCATGTCCCCCGAGTCGCCCGCCGGACGCTACGAGGCCGTTGTCAATTCGCCCCATGTCGACCGGGGCGAGGGCGTGGCGTACTGCGTGACCTATGCCATCGCGCCGCAGCCGGGCATCCTCCAGTGGATCGAGGATACCGGCCGCTGGTTCGCCTCGTCCGACGGTCGCCCGCTGAAGGCTCACGGCACGGTACGGATCATCACCGACCGCTACGAGAACGAGCGGCGCCTGCGCGAGGCGAGCGAGATCGACCCGCTGACCGGCCAGCTGGCGCGCCACAGGTTCTGCCAGGTGCTCGACGAGGCCCTGGAGGATGCGGTCAAGGTGCGCGGCTCCATCGGCTTCGTGATCGCCGCCATTGACGGGCTGGCTCAGGTCAACGAGTGCTACGGCTTCGACGTCGCCGACGAGGTGATCGCGGCGGTCGGCCGTCGCATCCGCACCCGCCTGCGCGGCGGCGACCTGCTCGGACGCCTCTCCGGCAACAAGTTCGGCATCCTGATGCGCAGCTGCCAGCCCGACGAGATGAGCGTGGCCTGCGAGCGCATTCTCATGGGCGTTCGTGACGATGTGTTCCTGACCAGCGCGGGCCCCATCCCGGTCACGGTCACGATGGGCGGGGTCGTGGCGCCGCGCCATGCCAGTTCGCTGGCTGCCATGATGGGCCGCGCGCAGGAGGCGCTGGACTCCATCAAGGGCCGGCGCCGCGGCGCCTTCGAGGCGTTCCAGCCGAGCCCCGAACGCGAGCGGGCGCGACAGGAGAACCTGCAGACCACCGGGGAGATCGTCTCCGCTCTCAACGACCGCCGGATCGCGCTGGCCTACCAGCCGATCGTCGCGGCAGGGCCTGGCCGCGAGGTTCTCGGCTATGAATGTCTGCTGCGCGTGCGCAGGCCGGACGGCACCTTGCTGCCGGCGGCCAGCATCGTGCCGCTGGCCGAGCGGCTGGGGCTGATCCGACTGGTCGATGCCCGGGTGATGGAACTTGCCCTCGCCGAACTGACCGCAGCGCCGGGCGTCCGCCTTTCGGTGAACGTGTCGCCGGCCACCGTGATGAACCGGGCCTGGATCGACACCCTGTCGGCCCGGCTGAAGGCCAATCCCGACCTTGCCGCCAGACTGACGGTGGAGATCACGGAATCGACCGCGATTGCGGATCTGGACGAGACCCGCCGCTTCGTCGCACGCGTCAAGGATGTCGCTGCCCGGGTTGCCATCGATGACTTCGGAGCCGGCTATACGTCCTTCCGCAACCTGCGGCGGCTCGGCGTCGACAGTGTCAAGGTGGACGGGTCGTTCATCGCCGATTTCCATCGCAATACCGACGACCGCCATTTCGTCGCGACGCTTCTGGAACTTGCCCGCCACATGGGGCTGTCGACCGTTGCCGAATGGGTCCCGAACGAGGACGTGGCGCTGGCTCTGGCCGAACTCGGCTGCGACGCCCTTCAAGGTCACCATACCGGCCGGGCCAGCGACCAGCGGCCCTGGCTGGCAGCCCCCGCCATGGCGTCGCTGCGCCAGACTGCCTGAGCCGGCAGACCGGAGCCAAGGCCCTCGACCGGCGGCCTATTTGCGCGAAAGCTGCTCCAGCTTCTGCTGCATGGCCGCCAACTGGACCCGAAGATCGTCGATGTCCTCACTCTTGGCCGGCGGGGCGGGCTTCTTGCCCTCCTCGGCAACGGCGGCCGGCTCCGCCTGGCGCGCTTCTCCGCCCTCGCGCTTTGCGAAAGGCGAGAACATCGAAAAGGCCTTCTCGAACATTTCCAGATTGCGCCGGATATGCTGCTCGAAGGGCGCCACCAGCGGGTTCACACCGATCGTTGTGGCGAGTTGCTGACGCAGCCGGTCCTGCTCCCTCGACAGGGTGTCGATCGACAGTTCCAGATAGCGCGGCACCAGAAGCTGCATGCTGTCGCCATAGAACCGGATGAGCTGGCGCAGGAACGAGACCGGCAGGAGGTTCTGCCCCTCCTTGTTTTCCTGCTCGAAGATGATCTGGGTCAAAACCGAGCGGGTGATGTCGTCTCCGGTCTTCGCGTCATAGACGAGGAAGTCCTCACCCGCCTTGACCATCGAGGCGAGGTCCTCAAGCGTCACGTAGGTCGAGGTCCCCGTGTTGTAGAGCCGCCGGTTCGCGTATTTCTTGATGGTGACCGGATCGTTCTTCGCCATCGTTCCCCCTGGCCTGCGCTTCCCCGGCCCGTTGATGCGGCCGCCATGATTTCGTCACGATAGGTCTTTTTCGCAGGCGCTGCCACGGTTTTGTGCAATGCCGCTGACGGTGTGCGGGTGCACGCTTCCGCCTTTGGCAAAAGGGCGCGGTTGACAGTGCTGCGGTGCCGCTCCCATGGTCACAGGGACACGTCCGCCGCGGACCGGCGGATGCTGAATCGAGGAGAAATCTGATGTCCGATGAAGTCGTCATCGTCGGCGCTGCCCGCACCCCCGTCGGCTCGTTCAATGGTGCATTCGCCAACCTGCCGGCCCATGACCTCGGGGCGATCGCGATCAAGGCCGCGCTGGAGCGCGCCGGCGTTGCTCCGGAGGATGTCGATGAGGTCGTGTTCGGCCAGATCCTGGGGGCCGGCCAGGGCCAGAACCCGGCGCGGCAGGCTGCGATGAAGGCCGGCATCCCGGCCGAGAAGACCGCCTGGGCGCTCAACCAGCTCTGCGGCTCGGGCCTGCGGACGGTTGCGATCGGCATGCAGCAGATCGCCAACGGCGATGCCACGGTGATCGTTGCCGGCGGCCAGGAGAGCATGTCCATGGCCCCGCATGTCGCGCATCTGCGCGGCGGCACCAAGATGGGGTCGCTGGAGATGATCGACTCCATGCTGAAGGATGGCCTGATCGACGCGTTCCACGGCTACCACATGGGCGTCACCGCCGAGAATGTCGCCGAGAAGTGGCAGATCACCAAGGAGGAGCAGGACGCCTTCGCCGCGGCCTCGCAGAACAAGGCCGAGGCGGCCAAGAAGGCCGGCAAGTTCAAGGACGAGATCGTCCCGGTCACGATTTCCAGCCGCAAGGGCGACATCGTCGTCGACGGGGACGAGTATATCCGCGAGGGCGCCACCGCCGAAGGCATGGGCAAGCTGAGGCCGGCCTTCAAGAAGGACGGAACGGTGACCGCCGGCAATGCCTCGGGCATCAATGACGGCGCCGCAGCCATCGTGCTGATGACCAAAGCCGAGGCGGAGAAGCGCGGCCTGAAGCCGCTTGCCACCATACGCTCCTGGGCGACCGCCGGCGTCGATCCGGCGATCATGGGGACCGGTCCGATCCCGGCCTCGCGCAAGGCGCTGGAAAAGGCTGGCTGGACGGTGAAGGACCTGGACCTGATCGAGGCCAACGAGGCCTTCGCGGCGCAGGCCATCGCGGTCAACAAGGATATGGGCTGGGACACGGACAAGGTGAACGTCAATGGCGGCGCAATCGCCATCGGCCACCCGATCGGTGCCTCCGGCGCCCGCGTCCTCGTCACGCTGCTGCACGAGATGGCCAAGCGCGACGCGAAGAAGGGACTCGCCACGCTGTGCATCGGCGGCGGCATGGGCGTTGCCATGTGCATCGAGCGCTGATCGGCGCGGCGCCGGCCAGCCCGGCTGGCAAATCTTCGCCGGAGGCGGATGCGCCTCCGGCCAAGGCTTCATCCCTCCGGTGAAGACAGACTACAACCTGGCACGCAGATGCCGGGATCGATGAATCGTCCATCCACGGGAACGCAGCAGAGGGAGTTCCTCCATGTCACGGGTTGCATTGGTCACCGGAGGCTCGCGCGGCATCGGCGCCGCCATCTCCAAGGCCCTCAAGGCCGCAGGCTACAAGGTTGCCGCAAACTATGCCGGCAATGACGAGGCCGCCTCGGCCTTCAAGGCCGAAACCGGCATTCCGGTGTTCAAGTGGTCGGTCGCCGACTACGACGCCTGTGCCGCGGGAATCGCCAAGGTGGAGGCGGAACTGGGACCGGTCGATGTGCTGGTCAACAATGCCGGCATCACCCGCGACGCCATGTTCCACAGGATGACGCCTGCCCAGTGGAAGGAAGTCATCGACACGAACCTGACCGGCGTCTTCAACATGACACATCCCCTCTGGCCGGGGATGCGCGACCGCAAGTTCGGCAGGGTCATCACCATCTCGTCCATCAACGGGCAGAAGGGGCAGATGGGACAGGCCAATTATTCGGCGGCCAAGGCGGGCGATCTCGGCTTCACCAAGGCGCTCGCGCAGGAAGGTGCCAAGGCGGGCATCACGGTGAACGCCATCTGCCCAGGCTATATCGGAACGGACATGGTCATGGCCGTTCCGGAGAAGGTGCGGGAATCCATCATCGCCCAGATCCCGGTCGGCCGCCTCGGCGAGGTCGACGAGATCGCGCGCGCGGTCCTGTTCCTGGCTTCCGACGAGGCAGGCTTCATGACCGGCGCGACGCTGACCATCAATGGTGGCCAGTATTTCGTGTAAAGAACGGTCCGGACGGCGACGGGCGGTCTCGCCCGTCGACCGCGGCTAGCGCCAGGCGCTGACCAGGGCGCCGTAGAAATTGGTGTCGATGGCCGATCCCAGCGCATAGACGGCCGCCACGACGACACCGGCGATGCCGGCCGCGACCATGGAATATTCGATGGCCGTGGCCCCGTTCGTTTCGCCAGCGAAACGGGAAATCAAGGGCTTCAGGGATCCAGAGCAGCGCGCCATCCGGGTCACTCCTGTCAATCGCGGGCCTCGCCGAGCAACTCGGTGAGGAAGGGGATCAGGGGCTCGTCGGCGGGCGGCATGGGATAGTCCCTCAGCCGCCCCGGCTTCACCCAGGCGAGCTTCTGACCCTCAAGGGGGCGGACCTGGCCTTCCCACCTGCGACAGACCCACAGCGGCATGAACAGCTGGAAGGTCTCGTAGGTGTGGCTGGCGAAGGTGAGGGGGGCGAGGCAGGGCTCCTGGACCGTGATGCCGAGTTCCTCGTGCAATTCACGGATCAGGCACTGTTCCGGCCGCTCCCCCGGTTCGACCTTGCCGCCGGGGAATTCCCACAGTCCCGCCAAGGCCTTGCCTTCCGGCCGCTCGGCCAGGAGGATGCGGTTGTCCGTATCCACCAGGGCGCAGGCAGCCACGAAGACCAGCTTGAGGGTCATGGCCCTCTCCTTCTACATGCCAGAAGTTAACCTTTCGGCTTCGCAAGCCCAGAAACTTCGGCTGTTTCCGTAAGGGACGGGGCTGGTCCGGCGCCCTCCGGATCAGGAGCGATAGTCGCCGTTGATCGCCACATAGTCCTTGGTCAGGTCGCAGGTCATGACCCGCGCCGTGCCACGGCCCAGACCGAGGTCGACAGTCACCGTGATGACATCCCGCGCCATCACCGCACTTGCCGCGGACTCGTCGTAGGTGGGATCGCGCTCGCCCTCATGGGCGACCCGGATGTCGCCGAACCAGATCGACAGGCGGTCGCGTTCGGCCGGCTCGCCGGCCTTGCCGACAGCCATGACCACGCGGCCCCAGTTTGCGTCCTCGCCGGCGATGGCGGTCTTGACCAGCGGCGAGTCGGCGATCGACTTGGCGACCCGGAAGGCGGACGCACCGGAGACGGCGCCCTTGACCACGACATGCACCAGCTTGCGCGCGCCCTCGCCGTCGCGGGCGACCTGCTCGGCGAGATCGGCCAACACCGCATCGAGAGCCTTGCGGAAGCCGGCAAGGCGGCGGTCGCTCGTCTCCGTGATGTGCGGGGCACCGCGCTTCTGGGAGGCGCCGGTGGCAAACAGCATCAGCGTGTCCGAGGTCGAGGTGTCGCTGTCGACCGTGACGGTGTTGAACGTCGTCTTCACGCCCTTCGACAGCAGCGCCTGCAGCACGGGCGCCTCGATGGCCGCATCGGTGAAGACGAAGGAGAGCATAGTCGCCATGTCCGGGGCGATCATGCCGGCACCCTTGGCCATGCCGTTGATGGTCACCGTCACCCCGCCGATCGTGGCGGTGGCGGTGGCCACCTTGGGGAACGTGTCCGTGGTCATGATGGCCTTGGCCGCATCGAGCCAGCCTTCCGGCCTGGCGGCCGCGAAGGTCGTGTCCAGCACGCCCTCGTAGCGGGTGGCGTCCAGCGGCTCGCCGATGACGCCGGTGGACGCGAGAAACACCTCGCTCTGCTTGCAGCCGGCTGCCTTGGCCGCGATCTTCGCGGTGAGCGCCACCGCCTCGCGGCCCTTCCTGCCGGTGAAGGCATTGGCATTGCCGGAATTGACCACCAGCGCGCGGGCCGTCCCGCCGGCAAGGTTCGCCCGGCACCAGTCAACCGGTGCGGATGGGCATTTCGAGCGCGTGAACACGCCGGCAACCGTCGTGCCCTTGCCGAGCGCGATGGCGAGGACGTCGGTGCGCCCCTTGTAGCGGATGCCGGCCTCTGCCGTGGCCAGCGTGACCCCGTCGATCGGAGGCAGGGACGGCACCGTCTTCGGCGCGAGCGGGGATACGGGCGGAACGAACTTGGCCATGGGTGTCTCGGCGCGTCCTCGGGTCAGCTTTGCCAAGCCCATAGCCGAACGGCCGCGTGACGGGAAGCGTGGCGACGCATGGGCGGCCCGGCATCGGGGCGGGAGGATCGCGGCACGGGGTCAATATGACCAAGCTTTCATGCGCCGCGCCGCCAGAGCGATGATATATTGGCGGCATGAGCCTTTTCGAAGCCATCCGCGAGGCGCTGTCCGCGCTGCGCGCCCACAAGCTGCGTTCCGCCCTCACCATGCTCGGCATGGTGATCGGTGTCGCGGCCGTGATCGCCATGGTGGCGATCGGCGGCGGTGCGCGCGAGCGCGTGCTGTCGCAGGTGAAGTCGCTGGGCGCCAACCTCCTGATCATCCTGCCCGGCAACGTCACCCAGGGTGGCGTGCGCCTCGGCCTCGGCGCCTCCTCGTCGCTGACCGAGGACGATGCCCGGGCCGTCGAAACCGAGATCCCCGCCGTACAGGTGACGGCGCCGAACAGCCGCACGCGCACCCAGATCGTTGCCGGCGGTACCAACTGGTTCTCGGAAGTGGTCGGCGTGGATCTCGGCTGGTTCGAGGCACGCGAATGGACGATTGCCAGCGGTCGCCTGTTCGAGCCGGAGGAGACCGTGCGCGGCGCGCAGGTCGTCATCCTCGGTCAGACGGTCGCGCGCAACCTGTTCGGCGAGGGCATCGACCCCATCGGAGAGACCGTGCGGATCCGCCAGGTTCCGTTCCGGGTGATCGGCGTGATGGAATCGAAGGGCCAGTCCATGATGGGGCAGGACCAGGACGACACCACCTTCGTGCCGCTGCCGACCGCGCGGCAGCGCCTCGTCGGCGTCAACCGTGCCAATGCCCGCGCCGTCGGCGTGATCCATGTGAAGATCCGCGAGGGTGAGAGCATGGCACAGGCAGAGGACGACATCCGCCAGCTGCTGCGCCAGCGCCACCGGCTTCAGCCGGGGCAGGAAGACGATTTCCAGATCCGCAACCTGACCGAGATCGCCAATACGGCGGCGGGTGCGGCCACCACGCTGTCGCTGCTGCTGGCGGCCGTTGCGGCGATCTCGCTGGCCGTCGGCGGCATCGGCATCATGAACATCATGCTCGTCAGCGTCACCGAGCGGACCCGCGAGATCGGGCTGAGGCTGGCCGTTGGCGCACGCCGGCGCGATGTCATGCGCCAGTTCCTCATCGAGGCGATCGCGCTTGCCGCGATCGGTGGCCTGATGGGCATCGCCATCGGGCTCGGAGCTGCTACGGCCATCTCCGCCCGGCTTGGCTGGCCGCTGCTGGTGGAGCCGCAGGCCATCATCGGCGCCGTGCTGTTCTCGGGCCTGATCGGTGTGTTCTTCGGCTGGTATCCGGCGCGGCGGGCAAGCCGACTCGACCCGATCATCGCCCTCAGAACGGTTTGAGACCGACCGGATCTTTCCGGAAAATTCACGGAAAACCTTAGGCGGATGGCAAGTCCGGCCCGTTACCCTGACCAGGGGCTGGATATCGGGACGAGGGCTGGCATGACCATCACAGAGCTTGGCATGACCATCGCCGACCGCGGGGTCATCACCGCGGAGGACGTGCTGGCGCTCAGGCGTCGGGTCTATGGCAAGGGATGCGTGACGGACGAGGACGTCGAGCAGGTCTTTGCCCTGAACGACAGACTCATGGCCCTGCGCGATCCGGAATGGCCCGCCTTCTTCGTGGAGGCGCTGTGCGACTACCTTGTCGATCAGGCCGAACCCCGTGGCTATGTCTCCGAGCAGAATGCCAGCTGGCTGGTCGCCCGCATCTCGCGGTCCAACCGCGTCGATGGACCCACCGAACTGGAACTGCTGATCCGCGTTCTGGAGCGGGCGCAGTCGAGCCCTCCCGAACTCGTCAGCTTCGCACTGGAACAGGTCCGCCACGGCGTCGTCCACGGCGAGGGCTGCATCGGGCGCTCGCGCCGGCTGACGCCGGGCGTGATCGGTGCCGACGAGGTCGAACTGATCCGGCGCATCCTTTATGCCTTCGGCGGCGACGCCAATATCGGCATCACCCGGCAGGAGGCGGCTGTTCTCCTCGACATCAACGACATGACCGCAGAGGCAGAGAACCATCCCTCCTGGTCGGACCTGTTCGTCAAGGCACTGGCCAATTTCCTGATGGTGACTTCCGGCTACCAGGTGCCGACACGGCAGGAGGCGCTGCGGCGCGAGGCCTGGCTGGATGCACCGACCGACGGTGTGCGGCATTTCCTCGGCCGAATGCTGACGGAGGGACTGGCCGACATCATGCCGGCCTATGGCACGCCGGTGCCCGTCGTCGAGGCGCCCGCGATGGTGCCCGACATCTGCAGCCTCAACGCAGCCTGGATCGCGAAGCGGGTCGGCCAGTCCGGCAGGCTGCACCCCAACGAGGTCGCTCTGGTCAATTTCCTCAAGAGCGAGTCTCCTCGGCTGCATCCGAGCCTGCTCGCGCTGATCGACAGGGCGTAGCCCGCTGCGTCCCAGCCATGACAGGCATGGCCGCGATCCGCTCCCGGCTCTCGCCGGGCGGGCCCTGACGCGCTAGGGTCCGGACAGCCCTTTCGCGCTGTCCGGAGACTTCCATGCCCATCATCAACCGCGTCGCCGACCTGCAGGACGAGATCACCGCCTGGCGGCGTGACTTCCACGAGAACCCGGAACTGCTCTACGACGTGCATCGCACGGCCGGCATCGTCGAGCAGAAGCTGAAGGAGTTTGGCTGCGACGAGGTCGTCCCCGGCATCGGCCAGACCGGCGTCGTTGCGGTCATCCGCGGGCGCACGAACGCGTCGGGCAAGGTCATCGGCCTGCGCGCCGACATGGACGCGCTGCCGATCGAGGAGGCGACCAACCTTCCCTACGCCTCGAAGGTGCCCGGCAAGATGCATGCCTGCGGCCATGACGGCCACACCGCCATGCTGCTCGGCGCGGCCAAATATCTCGCCGAGACACGCAATTTCGACGGCACGGCGATCATGATCTTCCAGCCCGCCGAAGAAGGCGGCGGTGGCGGCGATGCCATGGTCAAGGACGGCATGATGGAGCGCTGGGGTATTCAGGAGGTCTACGGCCTGCACAACATGCCGGGCATCCCGGTCGGCACCTTTGCCGTCCGCAAGGGTCCGTCCATGGCGGCGGCCGACCGTTTCATCATCGACATCGAGGGCAAGGGCGGCCACGGCGCCATGCCGCATCTGTGCGTCGATCCGGTTCAGGCGGGCTTCGCCATCGGCCTTGCCATGCAGACCATCGTTGCGCGCGTCGTCGATCCGATCGAGAGCGCCGTCGTCTCGATAACCTCGGTGAAGGCGGGAGAAGCGTTCAACGTCATCCCGCAGACCCTGCGCATGCTCGGCACGGTGCGCACCTTCAAGCCGGAGGTGCAGGATCTTGTCGAGGCGCGCATGAAGGAACTGGTGGAGAATGTCGCCAGGGGCATGGGCTGCACCGCCACGGTCGACTACCAGCGCGGCTATCCGGTGACCTTCAACCATTCCGACCAGACGGACTTCGCCGTCAAGGTCGCCAGGTCTGTCGTCGGAGACGATAAGGTCGATCCGGAGACGCCGCCGCTGATGGGCGCCGAGGACTTCTCCTACATGCTGAACGCCCGGCCGGGCTGCTACATCTTCCTCGGCAACGGCGATACGGCGGCCTGCCACCACCCGGCCTACAATTTCGACGACAACGCCATTCCGGTCGGGACCAGCTACATGGCCAAGTTGGTCGAGACCGCCATGCCGGCGTGAGCGACCGCCGGTGCGCGGCATCGGGCCACGCACCGGCTGCGAACGGTATCGAGACCGGGATCTCCGGCGGGGGACACGCCATGACGGGACCGAAGGCGAGCGCAAGGGCTCTGGTCATCCACGCCCCCCGCGATCTCCGGCTCGATGCGGTTGCCGTCGCAGCGCCCGGCCCGGGAGAGGTTGCGGTCAGGATCGCCGCCGGCGGCATCTGCGGCTCGGACCTGCACTACTACCACCACGGCGGCTTCGGCACGGTGCGCATCCGGGAGCCCATGGTGCTCGGCCACGAGATCGCCGGCGTGATCGCGGCTGTGGGCGCAGGCGTGGACGGGCTGCAGCCGGGCGACCGCGTGGCGATCAATCCCTCGCGGCCCTGCGGCACCTGCCGCTATTGCCGGGAGGGCAGCCAGGCGCATTGCCTCGACATGCGCTTCTACGGCTCGGCCATGCGCTTCCCGCATGTGCAGGGCGGCTTCCGCGAGATGCTGGTCTGCGAGTCCGGTCAGGCGCTGAAGATCGCCGACGCCATCTCCCTCGGCGAAGCGGCCATGTGCGAACCGCTGGCGGTGTGCCTTCATGCGGTGCGCCGTGCGGGACCGCTCATCGGCAAGCGCGTGCTCGTCACCGGCTGCGGGCCGATCGGCGCGCTCTGTGCGCTTGCCGCCCATGCCGCCGGCGCGGCCGAGATCGTCGCCACCGACATTGCCGGGGCAACGCTCGATGCGGTCGCCCGGCTCGGCGTGGCAACGACGCTCAACACCGGAGCCGATCCCGATGCCCTCAAACCTTTTGAGGCCGACAAGGGAGCTTTCGATGTGATGTTCGAGGCCTCCGGCAACATGAAGGCGCTGACCGGCGCCCTCGCCGCGCTGCGGCCGAAGGCCGTGATCGTTCAGGTGGGAACGGGAGGAGACTTCACCCTGCCGATCAGCGTGCTTGTCGCGAAGGAACTTCAGCTGCGCGGCTCGTTCCGCTTCCACGAGGAATTCGCCATGGCGGTGGACATGATCGGTTCGCGGCGCATCGACGTGCGGCCGCTGATCAGCGCCACCCTGCCCATGGACCGGGCAGCGGAGGCTTTCGACCTTGCCTCCGACCGGTCGAAGGCGATGAAGGTGCAGATCGCCTTCCCGGCCTGAGCTGTCGGCGCCTCACAGAGCCGCCTTGACCCGCGCCACCACCTGATCGGTGGAGAGGCCATAGCGTTCGTGAAGCGTCGGCAGGGCGCCGGCATCGAGGAAGGCATCCGGCAGGGCGATCTGATGGAAGGCGGGCGGGCGTACGTTCGCACGCATCAGCACGCCGGCCACGGCCTCGCCGAGGCCGCCCACCATGGTGTGGTTCTCCATCACGAAGACCGGCCGGCCGGTGCGGCCCGCTTCTCGGATGATCGCCTCGACGTCCAGCGGCTTGATGGTCGGAACGTGCAGGATCGCCGCCTCGATGCGATCGGCCCGCAGCCGCTCGGCCGCCTCGTGGGCGCGCATGGTCATGAGACCGGTGGAGATCATGAGCGCATCCGGCCCGTCGCGCAGCAGTGCCGCCTTGCCGAGCGTGAAGCGGTAGCCGTATTCGTCGAGGAACAGCGGCACGTTGCCGCGCAGCAGGCGCATGTAGACCGGGCCCTTGCGGCCCGCGATGGCCTCGGTCGCCTGCTCGATCTCCAGCGCATCGGCGGGGTCGACGATGGTCATGTTGGGCAGGCCGCGGAAGATGGCGAGATCCTCGGTCGCCTGGTGGCTCGGCCCGTAGCCGGTGGTGAGGCCAGGCAGGGCGCAGACGATCTTCACGTCGAGGCTCTCCTCGGCGATCGCCATGCAGATGAAGTCGTAGGCGCGCCGCGAGGCGAACACCGCATAGGTGGTTGCGAAGACGCAGAAGCCCTCGCGCGCCATGCCGGCGGCCGCGCTCATCAGCACGGCCTCGGCCATGCCCATCTGGTAGAAGCGGTCCGGATGGGCTTTGGCGAAGACATGCAGGTCCGTGTATTTCGACAGGTCGGCGGTCATGCCGACGATGTCGTCGCGCCTGTCGGCCAGTGCCGCCAGTGCATGGCCGAAGGGAGCCGGCTGCGTGCGCTGATCGGGTCCGGCGATGGAGGCGATCATCGCCGAGGTCATCAGCCGCTCGCCGTTCGGACCGAGCCTGACCGTGCGGGGCGTGTATTTCGACTGGCGCATCAGGACCTCCCGGCATCGAGGACGGCCAGCGCCTCGGCCCATTCATGCGCTTCGACGCGCAGGAAGTGGTTGCGTTCGCGCGCCTCCAGGAAGGGCACGCCCCTGGCCATGCGCGTGTCGCAGATGATCGCCCGCGGGCGGGCGCCTTCATGCGACCTTGCCGCATCGAAGGCGCGCACGAGCGCGTCGATGTCATTGCCGTCGACGCGCTGGGTGAACCAGCCGAAGGCCTCCCATTTCGGCGCCAGCGGCTCGAAATTGCTGACCTCGGTGGAGGGTCCGTCGGCCTGCATGTTGTTGACGTCGATGACGCAGACGAGATTGTCGAGCTTCCAGCTTGCTGCCGACATGGCCGCCTCCCAGGTCGAGCCCTCGTCCAGTTCTCCGTCCGACATGAGGTTGAAGACCAGGCTCTGCGAGCGCTTGCGCTTCACGCCCAGTGCCATGCCCACCGCGATGCCAAGGCCATGGCCAAGTGAGCCGCCGGTGATCTCCATGCCCGGCGTATAGGCGGCCATGCCCGACATGGGCATGCGGCTGTCGTCGGCGCCATAGGTCTCGATCTCGTTCTCGGGCAGGATCCCGGCCTCGATCAGCGCCGCGTAGAGCGCAATGGCATAGTGTCCGATGGAGAGCAGGAAGCGGTCGCGGCCCTCCCATTCGGGGTCGTCGGGCCGGTAGCGCAGGGCGTGGAAATAGGACACGGCCAGCACGTCGGCGACGCCGAGCGCCTGAGCGATATAGCCCTGACCCTGCACCTCGCCCATCCGCAGCGCATGGCGCCGGATGCGATAGGCATGGTCGGCAAGGCTGAGATTGGGACGCGCGGGGTCTGGACGAGGGGAACCGGAACGGTTGCTTGACTGCTCTGCCATGACCCGCCGGTCCTCCCCCCTGAATTGCCTCGCATGGCCGGTCGTTGCGACGCCGGCCGTTCCGGCGAGGCTAGCATTGCCGGCGCGAGGATGCACAGGAGGATCGCGGCACAGGGAGATCTCCCTGCGATGTGCGCCGGTTCGGGGCGATTGAAAGGCTTGCCCATCGCGGCCGTCCCTGGTCAGGATGCAGGACGACCGCGGCGACCCCCGACGTTGCGCAATCCGATCCGGTATCGACCGAGGGGGTATCCATGAAACATGCGGCTTCGAAACACGCGGCTTCCGGACTTGTGGCCTTCGCCCTGGCGACCCTGCTCGCGCCAGCAACCGTGACGTTCGCCCAGCCGCGGCCCGATGCCGCCGCCGGGCGCGCAATCGCCGAGCGGTGGTGTGCCGCGTGCCATCTGGTGGGACAAGACCAGCGATCGGCGACGGCCGCGGTTGCGTCCTTTGCGGAGATTGCCCGCCGCCATGCCGGATCGCCTGCGGTGCTGGAGGGGTTTCTCGCTGATCCGCACCCGCCGATGCCAGACCTGTCGCTGACCCGCCAGGAGATCCGCGACCTGGTCGCCTATATCGGCTCGCTGCGATAGGGGCAGGCGAGGGGGAACCCTGGGCGGCCCCGCGCGTTGGTTGCCGGGAAACCGAAGAGGAGTTCCATCATGGCTGACAGCCGCAAGCCGGACACCAATCCGGGCGCCGCCGAGTTTGATCGCGCGATTGCCGGCAAGGGTCCGAAAATGCCACGCAGCTCGGCCAGCCCGGCCGAAGAGGCGGCTCTCGAAAAGGCGCTGGAGGACACGTTTCCGGCCAGCGATCCGGTCGCACCGGCCTCGCCCGACACTGGCGCGGGTGCGCCGAAGGGCCGCCGTTCCGCCGACTGAGGGCCTGGCCGGCGGGGCTTCAGGCCTCAACACACGCAATCTCATGAGACAGGGGCGGATCGGTCAACGATCCGCCCCTGTTGATTCAAGGTTTTGAAATTGCGTGATTTCGTCCGGATGACCAATCTGGCGGCAAGAGCCGCCAGATGGGGGTGGTCCGGATGGTCGCGATCAGGGCGCGCCTGCTCCCTCGCCTTCGCCGGCGGGCGGCATATGAAGGTGGCCGTCTTCCTGCTGCACCAGGGCGGTGCTGACGAACCCGACAATGTCGCGCGGACGGAAGGGCTTGCGGACGAAGGCCGCGCCGGAAAGCTCCTCGGGCAGGTCGCTCGGCAGGGACCCGGACACGAACGCGAAGGGCGTTCCGCGCTGGCGAAGCTCGCGGGCAAGATCGAAGGTCTTGCCACCGATCACATCGACATCGAGCAGCGCGCAGTGAACCGCGTCCGCTGCCAGGCCTTGTGCCTCGCGCAGGTTGTTGGTCACGATGATTTCTGTTCGATCGCCCAGATGATCCATCACCGCCGCCTCGATATCCATGGCGATGAAGGGATCGTCCTCGACGACCAGGATGCGCTGCCTCGACATATCACTCAATCCATATCAGCCAAAAGTTTCCGCCGTGTTGCGACCTCCTGCCACGGACGGTGTAAGGGACCCTCGAGAGACCGATTTTCGGCCAGGCAAGGGCGGTTCGACAATCCAACGCGCGCTGATGCGAAAAGGTTCCCTTGCGTACGCTGTCGCCCTCGGGGCCATGGCGAGCTCTTCCGGTCCGGCCGGTGCGCGAAGGTCAATCGGGTGAATCCAGCAGGCCCATGACGGTATGGACGCCGGTCAGCGTCATCACCACAAATGCAGCCTCGAGGATCAAGGGAGCTGCGACGACATAGCCACCGAACAAGGCGGTGGACAGCGAGGTGGCCGTGACGGCCGATACGGACCATGCTGCCATGGAACTTCTCCCGCTCGGGGCGGTCGCCGACCGCCTGCCAATTCCTTCAAACGTTTGTGACGGCATCCGGTTCCCGACGGTCGCCGAAAAAATCCGGCGAGCGCGTCAGGCAACCTTTCTTTCGACCCGGCGGTCGAAGAACAGCGCCTGGCTGATCGCAGCCTTGACCGCCTCCGGTTGGAACGGCTTGGTGATCAGGAAGGCCGGCTCGGGCCGGTCGCCGGTCAGCAGCCGCTCGGGATAGGCGGTGATGAAGATGACCGGCAGGTCGATGGACGTCAGGATCTCGGCCACGGCGTCGAGGCCGGAGGAGCCGTCGGCAAGCTGGATGTCGGCCAGAACGAGGCCCGGCCGGCGGCGCTGGACGAGGGCCACCGCCTCCTTGTGGGTCCGGGCGATGCCGGTGACGGAATGGCCCAGCTCCTGGACCAGCGTCTCGATATCCAGCGCGATGATCGGCTCGTCCTCGATGATGAGCACATCGGTGGCGACCTGGTCAGCGATCTCGCGGCCGGCCTGATCGATCAGTGCGATTGCCTCGGCGTCGTCGATTTCGAGGATGCGGGCGACGTCGGTCGCAGCAAAACCCTCGACCGTGCGCAGCAGGAAGGCCTGCCGCGGGCGCGGCGTCAGCGCCCCCAGATTGCGCTCGACAGCGCCGGAAGCCGGCGAGGGGCGGGCGTCCGTCTCGCCGTTCAGCGGCAACGATGACCACAGCTTCAGGAAGATGCGGAACAGCGCAATCCGGGCCGGCACGTCGCGGGGAAACGACGACGGATCAGCCACAAGGGCTTCGAGGGTTGCCACGACATAGGCATCGCCTCCAGCCTGTGTGCCGGACAGCGCGCGGGCGAAGCGCCGCAGATAGGGAAGATGCGGGGCGATATCGGCAGCGATGGTCATTGGGCGAAGCTCCAGTCACTCGCACATATGGCAGCCCGGAAGTTGTTGCATTTGCAAGCGATTTATTTTTCGCTGCGGCGGGAACCAATCCGGATCCCTGGCGTTTCTGTCCGGATTGGCGCCTTTCTGCGCGGGCGCGATGAGGAGATCAGAATGGGTGGGACACCTGACGCCTTCGACGACCCGGAGAAGGACGACGACGGCAAGCCTGCCGTGATCGATCCGCGAATCCAGGACGCGATCGGCCGGTCGCTGAAGGCCCATTACGACGATCTGGTCAAGGAGCCCATACCGGACCGGCTGCTGGTTCTTCTGGCTGAACTCGAGGCCAAGGAGCGCGCCAATGGCCAATGACACGTTCCGCGAGGACCTGATCGCCGAGCTGCCCAACCTGCGCGCCTTTGCGGTGTCGCTGTGCCGTTCGCCGGAAAAGGCCGATGATCTCGTCCAGGACACCGTCCTGAAGGCCTGGGGCAATTCCGAGAAATTCCAGCCCGGCACCAGCCTGCGCGCCTGGCTCTTCACCATCCTGCGCAACACCTACTACTCGCTGTACCGCAAGCGCGGCCGGGAGGTGCAGGACTACGACGGCACCTATGCCCAGCGGCTGGCCGTGAGCGGCGAGCAGGAAAGCGCGGTGGCGATGTCCGAGTTTCGCGAGGCGCTCGGCAAGCTGTCGGAGGAGCACCGCGAGGCGCTGATCCTGGTCGGTGCGAGCGGCCTGTCCTATGAGGAAGCGGCGGAGATCTGCGGTGTGGCCATCGGGACGGTGAAAAGCCGCGTCAATCGTGCGCGGGTCCGGCTGGCGGAGTTGCTGGACATCACCGGTGCCGACGATCTCGGTCCGGATCGCCGCACGCAGGCCGTGGTCGACCGTTCGCCGGCAGACCCCGTGCCGTCCTGACCCGATGGCCATATCCGCCCTTCGCACAGTCAGGGGTCGTCTGCTTGCCCTGATGGTGCTCGTGGTCGTGCCGATCGCCGTCGTCGCGGCGGTGACGGCGCTGGTCACCTATCGGCTGGTGCTGACGTCGATCGAGGCGTCGCAGCGTCAGGCGGTCGGCAGTTTCGTTGTCCGGACCAATATCCTTTACCGGGAGATGGTGCGCGGCATGATGGTGGCCGGACAGGCGGTGGCGGCCGGCAGCAGCACGGCAGCCGATTGCCAGGCGGTCGCGCGCCGGCTCGCCGACCGCGATCTGGGTATCGAGGGCGTCTATATCCGCATCGCCGGGCGGGTCACCTGTGCCGCAGGGCGTGCGCCGGCGCTCACGGACGAGATGGTCACCGCCATAGACGGCCAGTTCCGCACGCGCCCGCCGACGCCATCCCAGATCGGCAATGATCTCGCCGAAGCGCGCTATGGCACAGTCGCAACCGGCGGACGGCGCTATCTCGTCATCCAGGCCGCAGGCGAGCCGGACGCCGCCGGCCAGCGGATCGAGGGGCTTTTCCTGGTCAATGCCGCGGTGCTCGACGGCGTGTTCGACATGTCGGCGACCTTTCCCGGAACCATCGTGGCCCTTGTCCAGCAGCCGGACCAGGTGGTGATCGCGCGGGGCGATGCGGAAGCCGGCCAGGAATGGCTGCCGCGCAGCGTCCTGTTGAATCGCGATTTCCAACGCTGGCGCGATACCAGTCGCGGTGGCGTCAGCGCCACCTATGCCTCGCGCCGGGTTGCCGAGCCGGACCTCTACCTGCTCGCCCGCTTCGACGATGCCGCCGAACAGGCGGCGTTCCTGCAGTTTCTCATGCTCCTGCTCACGCCGCTGGTCACGCTGCTCGTGCTGTTCGGCGCCTATTCCTATGCCATTGATCGTCACATCCTGCGCTGGATCCGCGGCATCCAGCAGGCGGCCATCGCGCGCTCGTCCAGCGAACCGCGCCTTGCACCGGTTGATGCCGCCATGCCCGGCGATATCCGTGCCGTGAGCGAGTCCTTCAACACCCTGGTCATCGATCAGGCGGAGAAGCTCGCCTCGCTCAATCTTGCCCTCGACGCGAACAGGCAGTTGCTCCGGGAACTCCATCACCGGGTCAAGAACAGCCTGCAGGTCGTGCAGAGCTATCTCAGCCTTGCCCGCCGTCAGAATGGCGAGGCCCATCGCGCCGTGCTCTCCGCGGTGGAGGCGAAGATCCACGTCCTTTCCATTGCCTACCGCCTCGCCCTGTCGCAGGGCGAGATGCGACCGGTCCCGCTCAAGCCCTTTCTCAACGAGATCGCACTCTCGCTGAACTCTCTCCTGCATGACGGCCAGTCCTGGGTTTCGGCGGACTGCCCCGACAAGGTCGGCCTGCCGATCGACAGGGCGATCCCGCTCGGTCTGCTGGTGGTCGAGATTGCAAGCCATGCGGTCAACGTCGAGGGTGCCGATCATCTCGATGTGCGGCTCGTCTGCGAGAGCGAGGGCGACATGACAGTGGAAGTCGTCACCGACGTCCGGCGCTCGCAGGCCCTGAAGACCCGGGTCGCTCATGGGCTGCTGCGCCAGCTGGAAGCCGAGCCGCTTGCCGGTGCCGCTTCCGGATCGCTCGGTCGCTGGCGGATCTCGGCCGAACTGACCTGACCCTTCCGGATGGGCGGTCCTTCCGGCTTGCGGAGCGGTGACCGCCAGAAGGCTGCCCCAGGGACCAAAAGAAACGGCCGCCCGAAGGCGGCCGAAGTCAGGAGGGGGGAGGTCTGGCACCGCGCGCATAAGCGATGTCGTCTCATCAACACGCCCGAAACGGAAAGGTTCCCTTCCTTTCTCGTCCGAGCCGGACCCGGCTCACGTGCCGGTCGGCCGGAGCCAGGCCGGCAACGTCCAGCGCGGTGCCTGTGCCTGCAGGCGCGCCCCGGCAGGGCGCCGCGCGAGGGTGATCTTGCGGTCGTGAAAGGCCTCCAGCTCCTGCCTGTGACCGACGCTGATGACCGAGGCATCGGCCAGGTCGCTGACCACCATGGTCAACATCGCATGCTGGCTCTCCTCGTCGAGGGCAGAGGTGGCTTCGTCCATCACGATGATCGTCGGCCGGTGGATCAGCAGCCGGCAGAACGCGATCCGCTGGCGCTCGCCGCCGGACAGCGTGCGATCCCATTCGGCATCCTCATCGAGGCGCCTGGCGAGTTCACCGAGGCCGCAGCGTCGCAGCGCATCGCCGATCACCTTGTCGTCCACGGGCGTGTCGCCGTGGGGATAGAGCAGGACCGTGCGCAGGGTGCCGAGCGGGATGTAGGGCTTCTGCGGGAGGAAGGCGAAGCGCGCGTCCTTCGGCAGCCTGATGCGGCCGGAACCCCAGGGCCAAAGACCGGCCAGTGCTCGGATGAGCGTGCTCTTGCCCGATCCGCTCGGTCCGGCGATCAGGACCCGCTCGCCACGTGCGATCTGCACGGTCGCATCCTCGATCACCACCCGTCCGTTGCGATGGGACAGCGAGACATGCTCCAGGTGGATCGCCTCATCCGGGCTCTCGTCGAAGACGATCTCCCTCTGCTCTTCCATGATCGAGCCGATGTCGAGTTCCTCGAGCGTCTCCACCAGTTCGTCCACCCGGATGACCGAGGCATACCACTCGGACAGGCGGACGAAGTTGTCGACGAACCAGATCAGCGCCGCCTGAACGGCCGTGAAGGCGGCCACGACCTGCATGACGGCCCCCAGGGACAACTCGCCGGACAGGTATTTGGGCGTGGCCAGCATCAGCGGCACGATGGGAAACAAAGCGCCGTTGGTGTTCAGGACGAGGGCGATCAGGCCTTGCCGCCGGATGATCGCCAGCCAGGCCTGGACAAGCGTCCCGAACGTGGTCTCGACGGCGGACTTCTCATCCGCATCGCCCTTGATAAGCGCGATGCTCTCGGCATTCTCGCGCAGCCGGGTCATCTCGGCCCGGAACCGCGCCTCCCACTCGTTCTTGTTGCGCACGCGGCCCACCAGCGCGCGGCCGACGAAATAGGCCGCGGCCGAGGCGATGACCGCGTAGAGAACCGCCGCGAGCGCCATATAGGCCGGGATGACGATGACGCTGTCTCCGATCCGGACCGTCAGGGAGCCGGCAACCGTCCACAGGATCGCGGCAAAGGTCACCGCGGTCACAAAGGCTGAAACCAGGCCGATTGCGAACTCGACCAGCGGTTCGGTCGACTGGCGGACATCCTCCGCCATCCGGTATTCGGGCGGCCCCTGCTCGGGCGCGATCAGGCCGAGCCGGTAATAGCGCTGGTCGGCAATCCACCAGCCGGTCAGCCGCCGTGTCAGCCATTCGCGCCAGCGCACCTGCAGCAGCATGCGCATGACCACGAGCCCCGAGACGGTGAGGGCCAGTGCAGCGATCAGGATGGGCAGAAGGCCGATTGCCGTCATGACCGCGCTGGTCGACCGTGTCTCCAGCGCATCGAAGAACAGGCGGTTCCACATGGTCATGCCGACCTGGGCGCCGATCTGGGCGAAGGCGAGGACGAGGACCAGCAGGGTCAACAGCCAGGCCCTGCGGCGCGAAGGGCCGGACCAGAAGCCGAGCGCGACGCGGAAGAACGAGCGCGTGCGGGAGCGGTTCCTCGACGTTGCGTCGGAGGAACAGGACATTGCCATCTCGGTCATGGGACACGTCTCCTGACGTGATCGTGGGCAGGTGGACACGGACAGGATGCGTGCCGCAGGATGCAACGCCGCGGTGCGCTTCGGGTTCCCGCCCGAAGCTGCCGGCCGGTCGCCTTATCCCTTTCAAGTCTGGAGGCTTTTCATGAACCCGGGCCGCCCGTCACGGCAGGCTGTCCAGCCCTGGTGCGAAACCTGCCCGCTGCGCAGAAAACCCGCTTTCCTGCCGAAGGGCGAGGACGAGGTCGCCTTCATCGCCGCGCTGAAGACCGACCACCGGCGCCTTGCCGCAGGGCGGGAGATCATCTTCCCCGGCCAGGACGATGCCGAACTGTTCACGCTCTATTCGGGCTGGGCGTTCCGCTACAAGACGCTTCCCGACGGCCGCAGGCAGATCCTCAACTTCCTGTTGCCCGGGGACCTTCTCGGGCTGCAGGCCTCGCTCCTGTCGGTCGCGCAATATGGCGTCGAGGCGCTGACCGACGTGGAGCTCTGCGCCTTCCCGCGCCGCCGCATCTGGGATCTGTTCGTCAAGATGCCGCAACTGGCCTATGAACTGGCCTGGCTCGGCTCGCGCGAGGAAAGCCTGATCGACGAGAACCTCCTGTCAGTCGGGCAGCGCGGCGCGGCCGGCCGTGCCGCATCGCTGGTGATCTCGCTCTACCGGCGGGCCGAGGCGGTCGGCCTTGTCCAGGACCGCGGCTTTCTCTTTCCGCTCACCCGACAGCATCTGGCGGATGCGCTGGGCCTGTCGCTGGTCCACACCAGCAAGACCTGGTCGCGGCTGCGGCGTGCGGGACTGTTCGACCAGGTCGACGGCCGGCTCGTCCTGCTCAATCCACGCCTGACCGAGCAGCTTGCCGAACGGTTTGGCGGTGATATGGCGAAGCGGCCTCTTCTGTAGATCAGGTGGTCTGCCGGGAGGTCGCGATCCCTTGGGAAAAAGACGATGTCCGGATCGGAACTTCTGCTGTTCCAGGCGGTTGTTTGAACAGACACGGCGGCTTCGGTCTCTTCGCGGGCCGGATACGATGTCTTTTTGTTCAACAACAGCAGGAGATCACGATGAATCGCAAGATCCTCATCACGGCGTCGCTCGCAACGCTCATGGCGACGGGCGCGCTGGCTCAGACGACCGCTCCGGCCCCCGCGCCGGTCGCCCCCGCTCCGCAGGCTGCTCCGGCCACCCCGGCAACCCCTGCCCCGGCCAGGACGACGGCGGCCATGCATGGTGAGATGACCACCGGCAAGATCGTCGGCATCTCCATCTATGCCCCGACCGAACGCGCGGCGGCTGCGCCGACGACGGCTCCCGCCACGACCGCCG
This sequence comes from Phreatobacter sp., assembly GCF_051860605.1. Lineage (GTDB taxonomy): Bacteria > Pseudomonadota > Alphaproteobacteria > Rhizobiales > Phreatobacteraceae > Phreatobacter. The sequence continues at coordinate 133,758 of NZ_JBHYDR010000005.1, forward strand.
CTCCGGCGACGACGGGCAGCACCGCTCCGGGCGCGACCGCGATGGGCACTTCCGCTCCGGCCGCGATGACGGTGTCTGTCGTCACCGACGAGCAGTGGCGCTCCATGCGTGACCAGCACGAGTCGATCGGCAAGATCGATGATCTCGTGATCGGTCAGGACGGCCGCATCTCGCAGGCAATCGTCGGCGTGGGTGGCTTCCTCGGCATCGGCGAGAAGAAGGTGGCCCTGCAGCTCGCCGACGTGAAGCTGATGCGCAGCGAGGACGGCACCCTGTTCGGGATCGTCATGCGCACCAAGCAGCAGCTCCAGGACATGCCGGAGTTCACGGCCAGCCGCTCGTAACCGGGCCTTCCTGAGCACTCGGCAGACCAAGAGCCCCGCGCCATATGGCGCGGGGCTTTTTCGTGTGAGAAGGGGAGGAAAGCCTCCCGGTTCACCAGGGCGGTCATTGGCAAGACCGCCGAGCGTTGCATCGGGACCGTCTCCGCGTTGAGGGCAGCCCGAACAGCCGTCGGCCAGATCAGGGAACCCGGAGGTCCGCGCTTCCTCTATTACTGGCAGAGGCGATGATCGCCCGACCGTCCCCGCCGTTCGATGTCGAAATGGAGATGATCGGCATGGGCAGCGTCCGTGCCCGGGCCGAGGACCGTGGTGAACCAGCCGCAGGCCGAACGGCGGACAGCGCCGACAAAGCGGATCGCGGCCTCGCCCGAAGCAGCGTCGCCGACAACGATGCGCCGGCCCCCGGCAAAGCTGAACCAGCCGATGTCGATCGCCTCGCCGCGGCCATGCGCGCTCGGGCGTGCGCCCGCCACATGGTTCCGCGTCCGGCAAGTATATCCCGGCCCCGTTCCGAACGCGGCCAGTTCGGCGGTGGAGGCGGCCTCGCCGGTCACGCCTTCGCCGCCCGCCTGGCCGCGCGCCAGCGGGGCGAGCACATCGCGGGCATAGCCTGCCACTACGAGAGCGAAAGAACAGGCAAGGACAGGCCGGTCGGGCAATGCGATCCGGCGGCCGCGATCGACCAGGGCTTCCAGCCGGACCGGATCGGCGATGCCACAAGGTGCCGCCGCCTTTGGCGGCTCGACCGGCTCGAAGATGGCGCCCAGCTCGGCAAGCCGACGCCGGCAGACATCGGTCGCAGGCGCGCTCGCGGCTGGTTCGGGCGTCGTCGAAGGTTGTGAAGGGGGAGAAACGGGTTCGGGTGCGGGTCCGGATGACGGTCCGGCGCCTGGGGGACGCGGTTGCGGCAGCGGGGCATTTTCGGGCGGGCTCTGGGAGCGATCCGCCTCAGCCGGAGGCGCTACAGACCGATGGCTCCGGGCCGATGCATCTGACGATCCCATACAGGCTCCGGCGAGTGCCGAGAGCATCAGGATCGGCAGGTTGCGCGCCGGTATCATGACCTCACGGCGACTTCAGCCCGTGGGCGGCCAGGAGCAAAGCGGTCATGAACAGGATGACAGGGCTGGTGAGAAGCTCGATCATGGCAGGGGTCCTGACCTGGCCTTGGTGACGAAAAAGCCGCGGCCGTTGCCGGCCGCGGCTTCCCCGGTCAGTGCTTGCTGAACCGGCTGTAATAGTCGAGCGAGGGAACCGTGCCGCCGCCGTCATGCTTCAGCAGGTCATTCAGCTCGTAGTGCGGCGCCTGCTCGAGATCCTGCTTCGACAGGCTGCAGACATAGCCGCCCTGATTGGGATCGTAGTCGAGCATGGACCAGGGCAGCGCGTGGTAGCGCTCGCCGATGCCGAGGAAACCGCCGAAGCCGATGACGGCAAACATCACCTTGTCGGACATCTTGTCCAGGACGACGTCCTCGACATGGCCGACCTTCTCGCCGGCGCGATTGTAGACGCCGGTGCCGGTGACGCGCGAGGCAGCGATGGCTCGGGTATGGCCGGAGGGAGTGGGCATGGGTGCCTCCTTCAGTTGGGGTGGATACAGCTGATCAACGTCCGGTAAGCCATTCCGTTCCGACTGGCAGAGGGCTGGCGAGGGGCATCAGCATCGTTTTCAGAACGTCCTGGAGCACAGCCGGCGGGACCGGCTTGGACAGGAAGACATGCGGGGTGCGGCCGAGCTGCGGATGGATTTCCCTGTCGCCGGACAGGACCAGGATGCGGGCGCCCTGACCGTGCAGGGCATCGGCAAGGCTGGCGCCCGTCGGTCCGTCGGCGAGGTTCAGATCGACCAGCGCGATATCCGGCCGGACGATCCCGGCCAGTCGCACGGCCTCGTCGAACGTTGCCGCCGTGCCGCAGCAGACGGCGCCGGCCTCGGTGATCTCCGCTTCCAGTTCCATGGCCAGCAGAGGGTCGTCCTCGCAGATCAGCACGGAGGGCAGTCTTGCCACCGCCGCGCTGCGCAACCGCCGGGCGGTCGGCACGAGAAAGCGCCCGGCGAGGACATCGCCGGGCGTTGGCATCGTGGCATCGTTCATCGGTCAGGGCTCCTCGATGTCGCCGTGCGGGCAACACTCATGCTTCGGAATCCTTGGCGGGATCCTTGCTGATCTGGTTGGCGACCACCGCGCCGAGCGCAGCGGCACCGGCAACCACCGTCGCGCCGAGAGCGGGGCTCGATGCGATGGCGCGGATCGCCGTCGGGGCTATGGCAGGGGCCACCATCAGAGCGGTCGCTGCAAGCGTGTCGCGCCGCCTACGCATCCGCCGCCGCCAGACGGCCGTGCCGATGGCCATCATGCCAGCCATCGCGAACAGAATGCCCGCGATGGCCAGATGCGCGATGATCGTGCCGTAGGCGTCAGAGATGGCGACATGGGCGGCGGCGAGCAGGAAGCTGCCACCGGCCACGACGACCAGTCCGACTGCGGTCCAGGCCACGACCAGGGTCACGCGGTTGCGTGCCATGGCACCGACCTCCCGTGCGGCGAGCAATGAAAGGCCCCGCCACATGACGGTCACCGCGTCGACAGGTAGCCGACGACGAGGCCGGCCGCAGCCGCGATGCCGAGCGTGCGAAGGGGGTTGGTCTTCACTTCTTCGGCCATCTTCTCCTGCACCTCGCCGGCCTGGTCCCGGGCGGCGGTGAGCACGCGCTGCGGGTCGATGCCAGCCTCGCGGAGCTTGTCGCCGACCTGGGCCACGAGCGTGTCCACCGTGGTCGCGGCCTGTTCGGTGACGGTCTCGGCGTCAGCGGCGGCACTGGCGCGCAGAGGGGCCTTGCCGGACGATGCCTTGTTGGCGGAACGCGACGTGCGGGTGCTGGTCGCGGGCGAACCGGTCCTGGTGCTGGCCTTGGCCATGATCTTACCTCCTCGCGGAAACGTCAGGGAAAGGGTGCGACGGCCTGGTGCCGCCGTCGTCTCCGGATGAACGCCCGGCGGGGTCAGCGGTTCCATCCCCGGACGTCGACGGTCCATCGGCTCCGCCATCCGCCGGCGCATCGCGCAGGGTCGACATGGTCTCGACCATCGCCAGCGCCACAAGAAGGATGGGGGTGGAGAGGATGGCGCCGACAGGCCCCCACAGCCACAGCCAGAAGACGAAGGACAGGAACACGACGAAGGGCGAGAGCATGAGCCGCCGCCCGATCATGACCGGGGCGATGACATTGCCCTCCACGATCTGGACGAGGAAGAAGGCCAGCGCCGGCCAGACGATCTGGAAGGGCGTTCCGCCGTTCATCAATCCGGCACCGAAGATGAGGGCGGTGACGATCAGCGGGCCGACATAGGCAAGATAGTTGAGAGCGAAGGCGAGGGCGCCCCAGAACATCGGATAGGGGAAGCCAGCGGCCCAGGCGATGGTCGCGGCGATGGCGCCGACGCCGAGGTTGATGACGGTGACCACGCCGAAATAGCTGGCGATGCGCTGCTCGACCTCCTCGAAGAAACTGCCGGCGACCTGCCGGGCGTCCCGTCCGAGGCACAGGCGCAGCACCCGCGCCTTCAGATGGCGCCGGGCGGCAAGGTAGAAATAGACGGTCGCGACGAAGATCAGCAGGCTGCCCGCAGCACTCGTCGAGGTCATGGCGATGTCGAGCAGAGGGGAGAGCGACAGCCCGCCGGAGAGCTCCACCTGGGGCGCGCCGCTGGAGGTATCGGCCGCCCATTGCAGCCGCCTGAGGAAGTCGAACAGGCCGTCCAGCCGCGTCTTGAGGGTTTCCATGATGGCGGGGATCTGGTCGGCGCCCATGGCCACCGGAGCTGCGAGCACAGCGAAGATCGACATCAGGCAGAGGGTGCCGCCGCCAACCACGGTTGCGGCCGCAAGGCCATGCGGCACGCCGCGGCGCACGAGGGAATCGGCGACCGGGCCGAGCATGATGCCGAACACGATGCCTGCAGTGACGGGAAGCGCGATGGGCCGCGCGATTGCGAGGGCCGCGGTTGCCAGAATCACGAAGATGCCGACGGTGGCCCAGCGCGCAACCGGATCGTGGTCGCCGGAGAACCAGGGCCCGTGATCGTCGTCCGGTTCGGGTTCGGGCTCGACGGCCCGCCACGGCTGGAAGCGCAACAGATCGCCTTGCATGGACGCCGGTCCTCATCGGGGGCCGGCGACATGCCGGCTCCACAGCCAACCGGATCAACGACTGGATCGGGCGAAAGTTCCTCTGCCGACGATGTCAGCGCTGCTCGTCGGCGCGCAGCACCACCTCCAGCCGCGCGACGATCCCCCCGGGACGGTAGTCGATCGCCACCTCGCCGCCGAGTTGCGAAGCAAACAGGCGCTGCAGGAGCAAGGTCCCGAAACCCTGACGCGAGGGCGGAGCGACGGGCGGTCCCCCCGCCTCGGTCCAGGTCACGGACAGATGCGGCTCGGGGCTGGTCCGGTCGGCCTCGATCCGCACATGGACGCGACCGGCCGGCACGGACAGGGCGCCGTATTTCACCGCGTTCGTGGTCAGTTCGTGGATGGCCATGCCGATGGTGACGGTCATGTCGCGCGGGATGGTGATGTCGGGGCCGTCGATGACCACCCGTTCCGAGCCGGTGCCGGTATAGGGCTCCAGCTCGCCCCTGAGGATGTCGTGCAGCGGCGCGCCCGACCAGGCCTCGCGGGTGAGCAGGGAATGGGTCCGGCCGAGCGAAACCAGCCGTTCGGCGAAATCCTCCCGGAACGCCGCGAAGGTGGTGGCCGAGCGGCCGGTGGTGGAGGCGATCGCCTGCACGGTCGCCAGGATATTCTTGACCCGGTGGTGCAGCTCGCGGATCAGGACCTGCTGGTTCTCTTCGGCCTGCTTGCGTCCGGAAATGTCGAGGCCCGTGCCCAGGATCTGGGTGATCCGGCCGGCCGCATTGCGCTGGAACGGCGTCTCGCGGATCAGGAACCAGCGGTAGCTGCCATCGGAATGGCGCAGCCGGTATTCCGCCTCGCGCACCTCGCCGTCGGCAAGCCGCCGCACGGCCCGGCCGAACCGGGCCAGCGCCTTGCGGTCGTCGGGATGGATGAGGCTGTTCAGCTCCGCCATGTCGCGGCCCTGCAGTTCGGCCGGCGCATAGCCGAGGCTGTCGAGAACCTGAGGGTTCACATAGGCGTTCTGCCGCCGCTGCACGTCGGTGATGTAGATCATGTTCGGCGCCGAGAGCATCAGGCGCTCGAGCCTCGCCTTCTCCTCGGCAAGCGCCACATCGGCCAGCCGCGCCGCGGTGACGTCCTCGCAGAAGGCGCCGATGGCACGGACCTCTCCGGCCGCATTGCGGACGGGGTAGAGATGGGCACGCCAGGTGCGCGAGGGGTAGATCAGATGGGCGATCTCGCCCTGGATCTCGATGTTGCGCTGGGTCTCGCCGGCCAGCACGCGCTCCATGACCGGCCGCAGGCGCGCCTCGAAATGCGGGATGACGGAGAAGACCGGCATGCCCCTGTGATCGGCGAGCGGGCGCCCGTCCATCGCGGCCAGGGCCTGGTTGACGCGAAGGAAGGTGAAGTCCGCATCGATCAGGGCGAGGCCGACGGGTGCATGGTCATAGACCGATTCCAGCTCGCGGACGCGCTGTTCGAGCTGCTCCTGCGCCGTGACGAGGGCCTGTTCGTCGTGCTTCTTGTCGTCGATATCCGTGCATGTTCCGAACCAGCGCTCGATCCGGCCTTCGTCGTCGCGGATCGGCTCGCCGCGCCCCATGAACCACCGGTAGCCGCCGGCGGCGCTCTTCAGGCGGTACTCCACCTCGTAGGGCTCGCCGGTCGACAGGCTGTTCTGCCAGCGTTCGATCGTCGGCGCGACATCGTCGGGGTGCAGAACCTCCTGCCAGCTCCAGCCCGACGAGGCATTCGGGTCGCGACCCGTATACTCGTGCCAGCGCTCGTTGAAATAGTCGACGAAGCCGTCAGGCCCTGCCGACCAGACCAGCTGCGGCATGGCATTCGCGATGGTCTGGAACTTGCGCTCGGTCTCCTGGAGGGCCTCCCCGGCAACGCGCAGGCGCTCGGCCGCCAGTATCCGGCGCGCCTCGACGGCCGCATAGTCCCGCCGGACAGTGGAGAGGATGCGGCTGGAGGCGAGCATGGCGATGCCGAGGGTGGCGGCGATCAGGCTCAGGCCGATCAGCGCCACCGGCGCGATGGTTGCGGCAAAGGCCCGGTTGAACACGGTCTCGGGGATGGCGATGACGGTCGAGAACCGGCTGGCCGGCGCGCGTGCGAAGGCAAGCGTTGCCGGCAGGTTCTCCACGGTGCGGGTCTTCACGATGCCGGCCGTTCCGCCGGCCAGAGCCTGGCGCACGGCAGGGATGGCTACCGAGCCGACGAACCGGCCCTCGTCGCGCGTGCGCGAGACCACGCGATCCTCGGCATCGAGGATCGCTGCGATCCAGTCCTCCTGCATGGCCTGCTGGGTCAGGGCCGCGCGCAGGACGCGGGAGGGGATGATCTGGGCGACCACGACCTGGTCGCCTGAGCGCGTGACCGCAGGCAGGCCGGCCATGATGGCCGGCTCGCCCGTCGGGCTGTTGACGATAACGCCGGTGACCGTGAAGGCATTGCGGGACAAAGCCGTCTCGACGAGCGTGCGCGTGGGCGCGTCGAGCGACTGGCTGCCGCCGCCTATCGGGAAATAGGTGTTGAGCAGCCGCCGGCCGGAGCTGTCGAAGATGGCCACGAAGGTGCCGGCCTCCGCCGAGGCCTGGGCCTGACGGTAGAGCGCCAGCCAGTCTCCGGTGGCAAGCGAAGGGGAGGCGGCCAGGGCCCTCAGATAGCCCTCCGACTGGCGCATCTCGCTGTCGACGCTGGCCGAGATGGCCCTCGCAGTCTCTACGAGACGCGCCTCGATGCGTCCGCGTTCGCTCAGGTGAGCCTGCCATACGGCACCGATTCCGAGCGCCAGCAGCGGCACAGCGATGCCGACGATCAGCAGGACCAGGCGTTTGCGGAGGGAACTCAGTCGGCGCTTCTCGTCCCCCTCTGACAGGGAAGCCGGAAAGCCGGGCGTCAGCGCATCCATCGGGTCTGTCCGGGTCCGGAGGCCGGCTGGGATGCTGGCCGGGGTCTGCAGGGGCGAATCATCGTCAGGTCTTCAAGCTTGGCAGGCAAATGCGGCGACCCGACAGGCCGGCCGACTGAACGCCCATCAACGCCCATCGGCGCGGAAAGTTCCATCGACATCGACGGGAACCTCGGCAGCGCTGACGGGTTATCCGGCTGACATCCCGATGTCGGTCAGGCCCTGCTGGGGGCAGGGCCAGATCCATCAAAGAACAGGAGACAAACCATGGGTACGCTTCTGCACTGGGCAGTCGTGTTTCTCGTTGTCGCCCTTGTGGCGGCTTTCCTCGGCTTCGGCGGCGTTGCCGGCACTGCGATGAGCGGTGCGCAGTTGCTCTTCTGGGTGGCGATCGTTCTGTTCGTCGTCTCGGTGGTCGCGGGCCTGATCAGACGGGCCTGACGCGGGGCGCGCCCCGCACACAGCCGATGAGCATATCGACGGCCCGCAGTATCCAGCTGCGGGCCGTTTGTCGTCGTGGAGCTTCGGTCCCTTGGCCCGACGCCAATCGCCAGGCGCCATCCGGAAAAGAAAGCGGCCCCGGCGATGATCGCCAGGGCCGCTTGATCTTCTCTGCTTGGGAAGGAATGGCGTCGTCAGCTCCAGAAGAACGCCAGCAGTAGGATGATGGGAAGGGGGATTCCAAGCATCCACAACAGAAAACCGCGTCCAAGACCCATGGTCTTTCTCCTTGCGTTGACATGCGACCTGCAGGATCAACGTCGGGAGAAGCGACGGGTTCCGGTCTCGATCACAAAGGTCCGTTGCGTTGCTGACTGGCCGTCGCGGCCATCATCCGCATTTGAGGCCGCGGTGAAGACGGCAAGCGGCGGACAAAAAAATAGGCGACCAGCGGTTACCGCTGGTCGCCCGCCGGGCGCTCGTGGGGGGACGCCCGGATCGCGAAGATGGTCAGCGCCCATCAGGCGCCGTCGACCACCTTCTTGACCACGTCCTTGGCGTCGGCCTTGGCCTGCTGGGTTTCGCCCTTGATCTCCTGAAGCTTGCCCTTGACCTGCATTTCGGTGTTGCCCACCGCCTTGCCGACGGCCTGGCGAACATTGCCGACGGCCTCGTTGGTGACGCCCTTGATCCTGTCTGTGGTGCTGCCCATGGCATGAAACTCCAATCTGGAACGGCCAGGTGCCGTCGGGTGATCAACGCGCCGCTCCCCGCCGGGTTCCCGCCCCATCTGCGGTCATCGGCATTCATGATCGGGCGCATCGTCAGCGTATCGATACGGTGTCGGCCCATCGGATCGGCTGAAGGCCAAATGACCGCAACAAATTCCCAGATATTGGAACATCCGCGACGAGAGGACGTTGGTGTCGTGACCGGACTTTCTGTTCGGATTGACAGTGGAGGATATGATGAAATCGATCCTGAAAGCGGGCGCTCTCGCCGGCGCTCTCGCCCTTACGTTCCCGATGGCCTCGTTCGCCCAGCAGCAGCAGGGCGTGCCGCCGGGTGTGGCCGCAGGCGCGGCGACCGGCGCCGTGGGTGGCGCAATCGTTGGCGGACCCGTCGGCGCGGCGGTCGGCGGTATTGCCGGCGCGGTCGCCGGTGGCATCGCGGAGGGCACCCGTCCGCAGTTCCGCGAATATGTCGTGGAGCGTCGCCACAACTCGCATGCCGTCGAAGGCGATATCGTCGTCGGAACCGTGCTGCCGCGCTCGGTTACCTATTACGAGGTGCCGGATCGCTTCGGTGACACCCAGTACCGCTACACGATCGTGAACGACCGCACCGTGCTGGTCGAGCCGCGCACCCGTCGCGTGGTTCAGATCATCGAGTAACGGTCGCAAGCCGTCGGGCGCCGCTTCTGGCAGCGCCGATCGAGGGGCCTCGGTCAGAATTGGCCGGGGCCTCTGGCGTTTGCAGATGCACGATCCTTGCCGGCGCATCTGGCATTCGACCCCTGATCAACCCAGCCTTCTGGCGAGAGGGATTGGTGCGCGCGGCCGGACGATGCGATAACCGCGGATGCGCGACCCATCCGGACCTTTCTTCAGGCGGCCTGCATGAACCTGCGCCAGCTGGAACTTCTGCGGGCGGTGATCCGCTGCGAAACGACGGTGGGGGCTGCGCGCGAACTCGGCCTGTCCCAGCCGGCCGTCTCCAACGCCATCAGGCACCTGGAGGATCAGCTCGGCTTCGCCCTGTTCGAGCGGATCAACAATCGCCTGTTCCCCACGCAGGAGGCGCGTGCGCTCTATCAGGATTCCGAGCCCATCTTCGCCATGCACACGGCGCTCGAGGCGCGCGTCCAGGATCTGCGCGACAACCGTGCCGGCCGCATCCGCATCCTCGCGACGCCGCCGCTCGGCTACGGCCCCATCCCGGTGGCCCTGCAGCGTTTCCTCGCCCGCAAGACCAAGGTGCGGATCTCGTTCGATGTGCTCCGGCTCGAGGATGTCGCCGAGAAGGTCGAGCTTGGTGTCTCCGAACTCGGCTTCGTGCTCGGCATCGGCGAGCATCCGGCCCTGAGGGTGGAGCCGGTCTATGAGGGGCGGATGGTCTGCGTGGTCCATCGCGACCATCCGCTCGCCAGCCGCAGCGCCATCACCCCGGCCGATCTGAGGGGCGAGCCGTTCATCGCCCTGGAACGGGGCACGCGGCTCGGCACGGCCGTGAGGCGCGCCTTCGAGGCGGCCGGCGAGCCGTTCCATCTCGCCGTCGAGGTCCGCTACTGCCACACGGCCTGCGTGCTGGCGGCAAGCGGCATCGGCATCGCGGTGGTGGACCCCTTTTCGCCCGGCGGCAGCGGGCGCCCGGACCTGGCCGTCATCCCCTTCGAGCCGGAGACGGCGGTGCGCGCCTATGTCGTGTCGTCCCGCAGCCGGCCGCTGTCGCGCCTGGCGAGCGAGTTCCTGCGCGAGGTGCGCCTCGCCCTGAGCGAGGCTGCCGAGCGGCTCGCCTGATCCCGGACGGTCCGTGGGAATCCTTTGCCGTCAGCGAGCCTATTTGCCCAGCAAATGGGCCTGCCTAAGAAATCATAGTCGAAGGATTGTCGCCCTCGTCCGCGCGGACGCAGTCTGGCGCCGCGCCCGTTCAAGGGCCGCCAGAACCCCGGACAGAGGATTTCATGCCCCGCATCCTGCATGTCGCCGCGGCCCAGATGGGCCCCAACCAGCGAGCCGACAGTCGGACCGACATCCTTGCGCGGATGATCGAGCTGCTCGACGAGGCCGCCGGGCAGGGCGCACAGCTGGTGGTCTTTCCGGAACTCGCCTTCACCACCTTCTTTCCGCGCTGGCTGCTCCAGCCCGGCGAGGTCGACGGCTATTTCGAGCCGGCCATGCCCAACCCCCAGGTCGCCGCCCTGTTCGAGCGGGCGCGCGAGCGCCGCGTCGGCTTCTATGTCGGGTTCGCGGAACTCGCCGAGGGCCGGCGCTTCAACACGTCCATCACGGTCGGCCCGGACGGCCGCACGCTCGGCAAATACCGCAAGGTGCACCTGCCCGGCTCCGTGGAGCCGCGTCCCGGCGACCGCTTCCAGCAGCTGGAAAAGCGCTATTTCGACTATGGCGACCTCGGCTTTCCGGCCTTCTGGGGCCCTGCCGAATGGCATGACCCCGTGCTCGGCATGCTCGTCTGCAATGACCGCCGCTGGCCGGAGGCCTGGCGCTGCTACGGGCTTCAAGGCATCGAGCTGATGCTGATCGGCTACAATTCGGCCGCCTATGACCCGAATGGCGGCACGAGCGAAAACGAGGCGCTGCGCACGTTCCATTCCACGCTCGCCGTCCAGGCCAATGCCTACATGAACGCCACCTGGGCGGTCTCGGTGGCCAAGGCCGGCAACGAGGACGGATCGGGCCTGATCGGCGGCTCCTGCATCGTCGATCCCAACGGCACGGTCGTTGCACAGGCCACAACGCTTGGCGACGAGGTTCTGGTCGCTGCCATCGACCTCGATGCCTGCCGGCAGGGCAAGGAGAAGATGTTCAATTTCGCTGCCCACCGCCGGCCCCAGCATTACCGCGCCATCGTCGACCAGATCGGCGCTGTTCTCCCGCCCCGGCCTGCCACCACCGACGAGAGGCGCAGCGCATGAGCCAGTCAGCCGCCAGCACCGCCGCCCTGCCGGATGTGTCCGGCCACACCATCGTCGCCGAACGCTACTGGGGCCGGTGGATGGCGGTGGCCGTCATCCTTGTCGTCCTCGCGGCGCTGGTGCGCGCCTTTGCCGTCGGCCAGATCGAGTGGGACGTCGTCGCCCAGTTCCTGACCGCGCGGGCGATCATGGAGGGTCTCGCCAACACCATCATGATGACCGTCGGCGCCATGTCGCTGGGGATCGTCCTGGGCGTGGTCACCGCCATCATGCGCATGTCGCCGAACCCGGTGCTGAAGAGCGTCGCGATGGGCTATGCGTGGCTGTTCCGCGGGACCCCGGTGATCCTGCAGCTTCTGCTCTGGTTCAACCTGGCGCTGGTCTTCCCGACCATCGGCATTCCGGGCGTCTGGTCCGCCCGCACGGTGGATGTGATGACGCCGGCAGTGGCGGCCCTGCTCGGCCTCGGCATCAACCAGGGCGCCTATACGTCCGAGGTGGTGCGCGCCGGCATGCTGTCCGTCGATGTCGGCCAGTACGAGGCGGCAAAGTCGATCGGCATGACGCGGCTCACCGCCCTGCGCCGCATCGTCTTCCCGCAGGCGATGCGGGTGATCATCCCGCCGCTCGGCAACGAGACCATCGGCATGGTCAAGCTCACCTCGCTGGCCAGCATTATCCAGTTCTCGGAGATCCTGCACAACTCGCAGAACATCTACTATGCCAATTCGCGGGTCATCGAGCTGCTGATGGTCGCCGCCTTCTGGTATCTGGCCGTGGTCTCGATCCTGACCCCGCTGCAGATGCTGCTGGAGCGCCATTACGGGCGCGGCGCGGGGGTGGGCCGATGACCAGCGTTCCCGCCGCCACGGCCCTGCGGCCCATCGTCTCCATCGTCGATGTCCACAAGAGCTTCGGCAGCTTCAAGGCGGTCGATGGCGTCTCCCTCGACGTCGCCCCCGGCGAGGTGGTCTGCATCATCGGCGCCTCGGGATCCGGCAAGACCACGCTGCTGCGCTGCATCAACCAGCTCGTGCAGATCGACAGCGGCGCCATCTGGGTCGATGGCGAACTGGCCGGCTACCGGATCGACGGCGACAAGCTCTACCGCCTGCCGGAGCGCGAGATCGCACGCCAGCGGCTCGCCACCGGCATGGTGTTCCAGCGCTTCAACCTCTTTCCCCACCTGACCGCCATCGGAAACATCGTCGAGGGGCCGGTGCAGGTGCTCGGGCGGCCGAGGCGCGAGGCGCTGGAGGAGGCCCAGGCGCTGCTGAAGCGGGTCGGCCTGAGCGAGAAGGCCGATGCCTATCCGGCCAACCTGTCCGGCGGCCAGCAGCAGCGCGTGGCGATCGCCCGCGCGCTCGCCATGAAGCCGAAGCTCATGCTGTTCGACGAGCCGACCTCGGCGCTCGATCCCGAACTGGTCGGCGAGGTGCTGGCGGTGATGCGCGAACTCGCCGCCTCCGGCATGACCATGATCGTCGTCACCCACGAACTGGGCTTTGCCCGCGAGGTCGCCGACCGCGTCGTCTTCATGGACCACGGCGCCATCGTCGAGACGGGGCCGGCGTCGCAGGTTCTCGGCTCGCCGAAGGAGGCCCGCACCAGCGCCTTCATCGCGGCGGTGCTGGCGTGAGCCGGTCCGGTCCCCGACCCTTCTGCATTCCAGAGCCGGAGCAACCGGCCCTCCTTCCAGACACCCGGAGCTCCACCATGCTGACCCGCCTTTTCCTCTCCGCCGCGCTCTGCCTGACGGCCGGCGTGGCCGCCGCGCAGGAACTTCCTGCCGCCCTCCGCCAGCGCGGCACGATCATCGCCGCGGTCGTGCCCAACTATCCGCCGCTCGAGATGAAGAACCCGCAGACCAATGAGTTGACCGGCTTCGACATCGAGCTCGGCAATGCCATCGCGGCAAAACTCGGCGTTCGCATGCAGTGGCAGGAGACGAGCTTCGAGCAGATGCTCGCCGCGGTCCGCACCGGCCGCATCGACGCGGCTATGCAGGGCTCGGAGACGCTCCCCTACATCATGGGCCTCGAGCCCAATACCTTCGCCCTCGTCGGTGAGCCGACCCGCTTCACGCTGATGGGCATCGCCACGGCGAAGGAGGCGGAGGACCTGCGCCAGGCCATCGTCCGGGCGCTGAAGGAACTTATGGCTGACGGCACCTATCGCCAGTTGCTCGCCAAGTGGCAGCTCCAGCCCTCGGAACTCACGGAGGTCACCATCAATGCCGGTCGCTAGTCTCGACGCCCTGCCGCTGAAGCCCGCCAACCGGGCCCCGCTCTCGCCTGTCCATCCCTGGCCGAAAGGCAACCAGGCCGCGCTGTTCCTGTCGTTCGACGTCGATGCGGAATCGGCCTGGACGGCCAAGGATCCGAACCATTACGAGCGCCTCGTCACCATGTCCTATGGCGGGTTCGAGGCGCGGGTCGGCGTGCCCAAGCTCCTGGAGATGCTGCGCCAGCAGGAGCTGAAGGCAACGTTCTTCATCACCGGCTGGGCCATCGAGGCGCACACCGCCATGTGCGAGGCGATCGCGAAGGACGGCCACGAGATCGGCCATCACGGCTTTCATCACCTGATGCCCGATCCCGGCGCGCCGCATATCGTGGAGGAGGTGGAGAAGGGCCTCGACAGCCTGAAGCGCCGGCTCGGCGTGGTGCCGGTCGGCTACCGCGCCCCGCTCGGGGAAAGCTGCGAGGAACTGCGTGTCCTGCTGAAGCAGCACGGCTTCCTCTATTCGTCGTCGTGGCGCGACGACGTGCGTCCCTACCGCCATGTCCTCGCCGACGGCACGCCGGGCATCATCGAGCTGCCCGTCACCATGACCTACGACGACTGGATGTACGGGCTCACGCACCGCTATTCGCCGCGGCCGCTGTTCCCGCGCGAGCACGTCCTGTCGATCTGGAAGGACGAACTCGCCGAAACCCGCGACTGGGGCGGGCTGATCACCACGGTCCTGCATCCGCAGGTGTCCGGCCGGCCGATGCGCCTCAGGCTTCTGCGCGAATTCCTCGAGCATGTGAAGGACTACGGCGACGTCTGGATCGGCACGGGACAGGAGATCGCCGGCCATTTCGCAAGCTGCGAGGCCGCGGCCGCCAGGGCGGCGTGAACGAAAAGGCGGATGCAGGCCGTGCCGGCATCACGCAGGTCCGGCCTGCAACCGAAGTCCAGCCAATCGCTATCCAGCAAGGAGCCAAGAGCCATGATCACCAGAACCGCCTTCCTCGCCGCCGGCCTCGCCGCGCTGCTGTCCGCCGGCGCCGTGGCCCAGCAGCCGATCCCGCTGCCGGAGGCCATCCGCACCGCCGGTGTCGTGCGCATCGGCATCGAGGCGACCTATCCGCCCATGGCCTACAAGGACCCGGCGACCAACGAGCGCCGCGGCTTCAACGTCGACCTCGTCACCGAGATCGCCAAGGTGCTCGGCCTGCGCATCCAGTGGGAGGAAATGGCCTTTGCCCAGCTCATCCCGGCGCTGACCACCAACCGGATCGACTTCTCCGGTTCGTCCATGACCGACCTGCCCTCGCGGCGCGAGCGCCTGTCCTTCGTGGACTATGTCTCGACCGGTCCGCAGATCTTCGCGCTGACCGCCCAGGCGGGTGACCTGAACCAGCCGACGGATCTGTGCGGCAAGTCGATCGCGACCCCGCGCACGACGGCCTATTTCCCGACGCTGCAGGCCTGGAGCCAGAAGAACTGCGTGGAGCAGGGCCGCCCGGCGATCAATGTCGTCGGCACCGAGGGGGCGACCGCCACCCGCACCGATCTGAGGCAGAACCGCGTGAATGCCGCCGTGCTGGGCGCCGAATATGTGGTCTATCTCAGCCAGCAGGAGCCGGGCGTGTTCAAGCGCATCGGCGACCCGATCGGCCGCAACATGTCGGGCCTCGCCTTTCCGCGCCAGTCGACCGAACTGCGTGACGCGGTTGCCGCCGCTCTCAACCGGCTGATCGAGAACGGCACCTACATGACGCTCCTGAAGAAGCATGGCCTGGAGGCCCAGGCCCTGCCGCGCGCCGAGATCGACGCCGGCCAGCCCTGATCGGGTGCAGCCGAAAGCGGCCGGGACCGTCCCGGCCGCTTTCGACCCGCACGGTTGCCTAGAGCGCCTCGACGATGGTGACGTTGGCGATGCCGCCGCCTTCGCACATGGTCTGCAGGCCGTAGCGCTTGCCGCGGGCGCGCAGGGCATGGACGAGGGTCGCCATCAGCTTGGTGCCCGAGGCGCCCAGCGGGTGGCCGAGCGCAATGGCGCCGCCGTTGACATTGAGCCTTGCGGGATCTGCTCCGGTGGCCCTGAGCCAGGCCAGCGGCACCGGCGCGAAGGCCTCGTTGATCTCGTAGAGATCGATGTCGCCAATCGCCATGCCGGCGCGCTTCAGCGCCCGCGCAGTCGCCGGGATCGGCTCCTCCAGCATGATGACGGGGTCGCCCGCCGTGACCGTCAGATTGTGGATGCGGGCGATGGGCTTCAGCCCGTGAGCCTTCACCGCGCGCTCGTTGGCGACGATCACGCCCGAGGCGCCGTCGCAGATCTGGCTGGCATTGGCGGCGGTGATGACGCCGCCCTCGACGAGGGTCTTTACCGAGCCGATGCCCTCCAGCGTCGCGTCGAAGCGGATGCCCTCGTCGCGGCGATGGGGCTCGCCGTCGACGTCCACCGCGACGATCTCGCGGTCAAAGGCGCCGGCCTCGGTCGCGGCGATGGCGCGGCGATGGCTCTCGAGCGCGAAGCGGTCGAGCTCGTCGCGGGTGAAGCCGTATTTCTTCGCGATCATCTCGGCGCCGGTGAACTGGCTGAAGCCCTCGACGCCGAAGCGCTGCTGGATGCGCCTGGAGAAGGGGCCTTCTCCGATGCCGGCCTTGGCGTAGAGGCCGGTGACCGAGCCCATCGGCACGCGCGTCATGCTTTCCACGCCGGCGGCGATCACCAGGTCCTGGGTGCCCGACATCACGGCCTGGGCCGCGAACTGGATCGCCTGCTGCGAGGAGCCGCACTGCCGGTCGATGGAGACGGCCGGCACGCTCTCGGGCAGTCTTGAGGCCAGGACCACGTTGCGGCCGATATGGAAGGCCTGTTCGCCGCCCTGGCTGACGCAGCCGACGATGACGTCCTCGATGGCGGCCGGGTCGATGCCGGTGCGATCGACCAGCGCGTTCAGCACCTCGCCCCCGAGGTCGGCAGGGTGCCAGCCGGCAAGCCTGCCGCCGCGGCGTCCGCCGGCGGTCCTGACCGCATCGATGATATAGGCTTCGGCCATGGTTCCGTCTCCCGTGTTGGCCCGCGCCCTCAGGCGTGGCGGGCGTGTTTCCAGTCGCGCTTGATCTTCTTGGCCAGCGACCATTTGTGAACCTCGGTCGGGCCGTCATAGATGCGGAAGGCGCGCACCTCGCGGAACACCTGCTCGACGATGGTATCGGCCGAGACGCCCATGCCGCCCATGACCTGCACGCAGCGGTCGGCAATGCGCATCAGCGCCTCGGAGACCGCCACCTTGGCCATCGAGCTCTCGGCCGTGCCGAGCGAGCCGCTGTCGAGCACGCCCGCACACCAGTCGATCATCAGTTCGGCCTGCTTCAGGTCGATGAGGTTCTCCGCCAGCATGAAGCCGACGCCCTCGTGGTCGATGAGCAGCTTGCCGAAGGCCTCGCGCCGGCACGCATAGTCGGTGGCGATCTCGTTGGCGCGCGTGCAGGCGCCGAGCCAGCGCATGCAGTGCGACAGGCGCGCCGGCGACAGCCGCACCTGCGCATATTTGAAGCCTTCGCCGCTCGCCCCCAGCATCTGGTCGGCGGGCACCCGCAGATTGTCGATGACGACCACCGCATGGCCGCCGGGCATGGATGAATCGATGGTGTCGAGCACGCGCTCGGTGCGGATGGCCGGGTTCGGCAGGTCGACAAGGAACATGCAGGCGCCGTCGTCCGACTTCGCCATGACGATGCCGACCCTGGCGCCCTCGGCCCCGGTGATGAAGGCCTTGCGCCCGTTGATCACCCAGTGGTTGCCGTCCGGGCGGCAGGTGGTCTTCATCATCGAGGGATCGGAGCCCGCGCCGCCCTCGAGCGCCGGTTCGGTCATGAAGAACGCGGAGCGGGCGCGCCCTTCCACCAGGGGCTTGAGGAACTGCTGCTTCTGCTCCGGCGAGCCGACCTTGCCGAGCAGGTACATGTTGCCCTCGTCGGGGGCGGCCGTGTTGACCGCCACCGGCCCGAGCGGCGACAGGCCAGACCGGATCAGCACATAGGCGGTCTCGATCTGGGTCAGGTGGTCGCCGTCCTCCAGGATATGCGGCGTCAGCACCCCGGCAGCCCGCGCCTTCTCCTTCAGTTCAATGACGAGATCCTCGGAGGGGCCATGCGGGCCGAGGCGGGCGTCGCGCTCGTAGGGCACCACGACCTCGCGCACGAAGGCCTCCACCTTCGCGGCAATGGCGCGGGCGCGTTCGGACACCTGCCCGGCAGCGGCTTGATCGGTCGCGGCGTGGTCTGCACCGGCGTGGCTCATGATGTCTGGCTCCCCCGGACGGGTGTTGCGAAGGGATCGTCGCCCGCGGCTGCGGCTGCGGCGCCGTCATCCGGGGCCGTGGCCGCGCGCATCAGGTCCGAGCCGGCATAGGCCGCGCGGAAATCGCGCTCCACCTTGTCGAAGGGGAGGTCCGACCAGGCGCCATGGTGGCGCAGATATTCCATGTGGCGGCGTCCGCGGGCGTCGAATTCCTGGAGGATCGCATCCGAACGGCCGTCGAATTCGGTCGGCGTCACGCCGAAGCGCTCGCACAGTTCAATGTTGAAGGCCGGCGCCGCCTTCACCCAGCGGCCGTCAATCTTCAGGAGCGAGAAGCCGTGGTCGACGAACAGGGTGCTGCCGCCCATCTGGCGCGTCAGCTTTTCCGATGTCAGGTGGTTGGTGACATCGGCAAGCCCGACCGCGGAGGGAATGCCGGCAGCGCGGGCGAGCGCCGAGAGCAGCACCGCCTTGGTGATGCAATAGCCGTGATCGGCAGCCAGCACCGTGCTCGCTTTGTGGTGGCCGGGGGTCAGGCGGAAGTTGAACGGGTCGTAGCGCCAGCCGTCGCGCACATGGTTGAACAGCCGGACGGCCTTTTCGCGATCGTCGGCCGCGCCGGCCGTCACGGCGGCTGCCCGCGCCCGGATGTCCGGATGGTCGCTGTCGATCAGGAGGCCCGGCGCGAGCCAGGCGGGATGGTCCGGCAGGGGTTCGTCCGGCGCCGTGTGAACCGCCTCTGCCATGGCCGCTGCCGCTCCGCCTGTCGCCGTGTCCTGCATGGCAGACGGGATTGCCCGGCTGCCCTGCCAGCGTCAACCCGGCCGTTCAGGGGCCTTGGGGGCGCTCAGCGGGAGGGCGGCAGGTCGAGCCCGATCGCCTCCGACCCCTTCGCCCGGGCAATGGCCTCGCGAAAATCATCTGCCACGGCCGGATCGGCGGGCCTGCCGTCGGGCAGCAGGCTCAGGTCGCCGAGCAGGGCTGCGATATCGGCCGAGCCGGTCCGCTCCCATTGGCCCCGCAGGAAGAAGACCATGGCCCGGTAGGCCTGATCCTCGGTCAGCGTCCCGGTCATGGCGGCCTCCCTTGCCACGCCTGCCGCGGCGCTTCAGCAAGCTCTTGGTGCCCCTAGCCGGGATCGAACCAGCACTCCTTGCGGAACTCGATTTTGAGTCGAGCGCGTCTACCAATTCCGCCATAGGGGCAACGCGGCGGGACTATAGTGGCCGCCAGCGAGGGGTCAACGGCGCCGGATTGAAGGCGCCCGGCTTGACATTGCCGCCGCCGCTCCCACCTTGCCGGCCATGAGCGACAGTCCCGACGACAGAGCGTCCGCGACTCCGGCCGTGCCGGCCTATGCGACGGCGGTCGCCATCCAGCCTGCCGCGGCGGCCGATGCGTCCATGCCCGCAAAGGTGCTGACGCCGGCTGCGCAGCGCGCGCTTGCCGAGGCCGCCGAACGGCGCGCGGCGCTCGATGCACAGGCCGCTGACCTCGCCCGCGAGGCCGAGGTCCATGGCCGCGGCGGCGCTGAACCGGTGCGTTATGGCGACTGGGAGGTGGGCGGCATCGCCGTCGACTTCTGAAGCGCGCCGGCCTCAGCTGCGGTTCTTGCGTTCGCGCAGCTCGGCAAAGACCGCGGCCGGGTCGGCCCCGGCCATGGCGAGATTGGCCGCAATCGCCGGGTCGTCGGCCCGCAGGAACGGGTTGGTCCGCTTCTCGAGGCCAAGCGTCGTCGGCACGGTGGCAAGACCCTTCTCGCGCAGCGCGAAGACCTCGTCGGCGCGTACCTTCAGGTCGGCATTACCCGGATCGACCGTCAGAGCGAAACGCGCGTTGGAGGCGGTGTATTCATGGCCGCAGAACAGCAGCGTGTCGTCTGGCAGGGCGCGCAGCGCGGTCAGCCCCTGCCACATCGGCCCCGGCGTGCCCTCAAACATGCGGCCGCAACCGAGCGAGAACAGCGCATCGCCGGCCAGCAGGATCCTTTCGGCGCCGAAATGATAGGCGATGTGCCCGACCGTATGGCCGGGCGTGTCGATGACATCGGCGGTGAACGAGCCGAAGCCTGCCGTGCCGCCCGGCATCACCGTCTCGTCGACAAGCGGAATGCGGGCTGAATCGGCGGCGTTGGCGATGACGCGTGCGCCGGTCGCCTGTTTCACCTCGGGAATGCCCTGGACGTGGTCGGGATGGTGATGGGTCACCAGAATGTGGCTGATCGTCCAGCCCTTATGCGCCGCCGCCGCCATCACGGGAGCCGCCTCCGGCACGTCGACAGCCGCCGTGGCACCGGTTGCCGGGTCATGGATCAGCAGCCCGAAATTGTCGGACAGGCAGGTGAAGAGATGGGTCTCGGCGGCCATGGTCTGCTCCGGGTTCAGCGGTCGGGCGGTTATGGCATTGCCTCCGCGGCGATGCCATTTCATTCTCCGCCCTCCCGACAGATGGGCCCTGAGCCGGCCGGGTCCAGTGCGGAAGGGTGAACCTTGTCCGACGTCATCGACCTGCGCGCCTTCTATTCCTCGCCTCTCGGCATGGCCGCGCGGCGCATGGTGGGGCGTGCCATCCGCGGCCACTGGACCTCGGCGCGCGGCATGACCGTGGTGGGTCTGGGCTATTGCACGCCCTATCTCGGCCTGTTCCGCGACGAGGGCGACCGAACGCTTGCCTTCATGCCCGCGCGGCAGGGCGTCATCCACTGGCCGACCGCGCGGCCGGGGCGTTCGGCGCTGGTGGAGGACGACATGCTGCCGCTGGCGGATGCCGCCATCGACCGGCTGCTGATCGTCCATGCGCTGGAGGTGGCTGACGATGTCCAGTCGCTGCTGCGCGAGGCCTGGCGGGTGCTGGCGGCCGGCGGGCGCGTGCTGGCCGTCGTGCCCAACCGCCGGGGCCTGTGGGCCCAGCGCGACACGACCCCGTTCGGCCAGGGCCGACCCTATTCGTCGCGCCAGCTGACCGAGCTGATGCGCCAGTCCTCGTTCACGCCGGTGGCGTGGAGCCAGGCCCTGTGGATGCCGCCGATCCGCAAGTCGCTGGTTCTGCGCTCGGCGGGGGCGTGGGAACGGTTTGGCTCGGCCCTGTCGCTGCCCTTTGCCGGTGTCCATCTGGTGGAGGCGACCAAGCAGGTGTACCGGCCGATCCCGGCGCGCCGGCCGCGGGCGATCGAGATCTTCAATCCGGTGCTGCAGCCGAACCCGGCGGCGCGGACGGCGCTGCGCGAGGGCGCTAGCGACCCGGCAGCTTCGACTTCAGGATGAACAGCAGTTCGGCGATCTCCTCTTCGGAGAGCAGGGCGATGCGGCGGGAGAGCAGGTTGGCGAGTTCGGTCGCCTGCGGCGACAGCCCCGACGTGTCGATGACGATGCGCGGATGCGAAATCTCCGCGAGCCTGACCAGTTCCTCCGCCTCGTCCCAGATGATGCCGAAATAGGCGATGATGCGCTGCACCAGATACCAGCTCGGCCGGCCGCGCTTGCCGTGTTCCAGCGCCGACAGATAGGCGGCGGAGACTCCGATCGCCTCGGCCATGGCGGTCAGGGTGGCACCCTTGGCCTCGCGCAGGGCACGGACGCGGGCGCCGAACGGCGTCATGGCCGCGCAGGCCCCCGGACCGCCTCGACAAGGGCGAGGGCGGCGGCAAAGGCGGCATCGGGCCCCAGATCGGTGGTGTCCAGCACGGTCGCACCCGGTGCCACCACCAGCGGTGCATCGGCGCGGCTGGAATCGCGTTCGTCGCGCTTCTGGATGTCGGCCAGCACCGCCGCCTCGGCCTCGGCGGTGTCGGCCAGGTCGCCGCGGCCGACCAGTTCGCGGAAACGGCGGCGCGCGCGCTCCGCGGGGCTGGCGGTGACGAAGATCTTCACCTCGGCCGACGGGGCGATCACCGTGCCGATGTCGCGCCCGTCGAGCACGGCGCCGCCCGGCTGGCCGGCAAAGGCGCGCTGGAGGTCGAGCAGGGCGCTGCGCACCGGGCCATGGGCCGCAACCACGGAGGCGGCCTCGCCGGTTGCGCGGTCCCGCAGGCGATCCGGATCGAGGTCGGCAAGGTCGAGATTCTCGGCAATGGCCGCGGCGATCGCGACATTGGCGAGGTCGAAGCCGCGGTCGAGCATGATGCGCCCGACCCCGCGATAGAGCAGGCCCGTATCGAGGCATGGCAGGCCGTAATGGGCGGCGATGCGCCGGGCCAGCGTGCCCTTGCCGGAGGCGGCCGGCCCGTCGATAGCGACGATCATGAGAGGTCTGCCCCGAGGCCGCGCATCAGGCCGGTGAAGTCCGGGAACGATGTGGCGATGAAGCCCGTATCGTCGACGGTCATCGGCTCTGCCGTGGCAAGGCCCATGACCAGGAAGCTCATGGCGATGCGGTGGTCCATGTGGGTCTCGACCGTGCCGCCGCCCGGCGCGCGACCGTCGCCGGCAACGATCAGGTCATCGCCCTCAATGGTGTGGGCCACGCCCGCCGCGGCAAGGCCTGCCGCCACCGCCGCCAGCCGGTCGGATTCCTTGACGCGCAGCTCGTGCAGGCCGCGCATGCGGGTCGGCCCCGCGGCGAAGGCGGCCGCCACCGCCAGGACCGGATATTCGTCGATCATGGAGGGCGCGCGATGCGCCGGCACGTCGACGCCGGACAGATGCGAGCCGCGCACGCGCAGGTCCGCGACATCCTCGCCGGATTCGACGCGCGGGTTCAGCACCTCGATCGCCGCGCCCATCTCGATCAGCGTGGCGAGCAGGCCGGTGCGCAGCGGGTTCATCATCACGCCGGAAATGGTCACGTCCGAACCCGGCACGATGGCGGCGGCAACCAGCGGAAAGGCGGCGGATGAGGGGTCGGCGGGAACGATGACGGGCGCGGGCTTCAGCTCCGGCTGGCCGACGAGATCGATGCGCCGGCCGTGCGCGCCGTGAGGCGTCACGGTCACGTCAGCACCGAAATGGACGAGCATCCGCTCGGTGTGGTCGCGCGTCGCCTCGGTCTCGACGACCGTCGTGATGCCGGGCGCGTTCAGCCCGGCGAGCAGGACCGCCGATTTCACCTGCGCCGAGGCGACCGGTGATTCATAGACCACGGGAACCGCGTCCTTCGGCCCCTCGACGGTGATCGGCAGGCGGCCGCCCTCGCCCTGGGCCACGACGGTCAGGCCGAACAACTCCAGCGGGTCGAGCGCCCGGCGCATCGGGCGCTTGCGCAGCGAGGCGTCGCCGTCGAAGGTGGCGCGGATCGGGTGGGCGCCGACGACGCCCATCATCAGCCGGCAGCCGGTGCCGGAATTGCCGAAGTCGAGCGGCTCGGCCGGCTGCTTCAGCCCGCCGACGCCAACGCCGCGCACCAGCCATTCGCCCGGCCCGAGCCTTTCGACGGTTGCGCCGAGCGCGCGACAGACCTTCGCCGTGTTGATGACGTCCTCGCCCTCCAGCAGGCCGGTGATCCGCGTCTCGCCCACGGCGAGCAGGCCGAACATCAGCGCCCGGTGCGAAATCGACTTGTCGCCTGGCACCGTGACGGTGCCGGAAAGGGCCGCGCCGCGGCGGGCAGTCATCGGGGTCGGTGTGGTCGATGCGCTCAAGGGACAGGTTCCGGCCGGCGAAAGTTCAGGGATGGGCTCTATCCTCCGAAGCAGGCCTCTTGACAAGCCGGGAAGGGCGGTCCACCTCACCGCCCTTCATAGAGACAGTCTGAACCCTGAAGGCCAAGGAGTCCGCTGTGGCGAGACCCGAACTCGGCGTGAAGCGCATCTGCCCCACGACCGGCAAGAAGTTCTACGACCTCAACCGCGATCCCATCGTCTCGCCCTATACCGGCGAGGTGCTGCAGCGCGCCATGTTCGAGCCGGCCCGGCGTGGGTCGGCCGCAGCCAAGCCGGCGGCGGCCGCCACGGACGAGGATGCCGAGCTGGAGACGGGCGATGCCGAACTCGTCAGCCTTGAGGAGGCCGACGGTGAGGAGGCCTCCCCGGCCAAGGGCGCGGCCATCGAGGACGATGTCGAGGTCGAGGTCGAGGATACCGGCGACGACGACGACGACACCTTCCTCGAGGAAGACGAGGACGAGGGTGACGACGACGTTGCCGACCTGATCGGCGATGCCGCCGATGACGACGACGACACCTGACGCGACCGGGAGCCGTTCCGCGCGCCCTGTCGCGGAACGGCCGGTTCGGTCCTGGTGAGAGTGCCTCTGGGGGGCAGCCGTGTGGGCAGCCCCTTGCGGAACGGGCCGTGAGGGCGTATGTGATCCTCACGTTTTTCGTTTCATACACCCTCACCGATGAGCGATCGTGAGAGTGGGTTCCTCCGGGGGCCCGCTCTTTTTGTTTCGCAGCGGCGGCGAGGCCGATGGAGTTGCCCCGCTTGGAAGGCGATCCGCGCCTGATCACCGAGACCGGAATGGCCGCGCGCGTTGCGGCGATCGTGGAGCCCGTGCTCGAGGGCATGGGCTACCGCCTGGTGCGCGTGCGCCTGTCCGGGTCGCGGGCCAGCGGCGTGACGGTCCAGATCATGGCCGAACGGCCGGACGGCAGCTTCAAGATCGAGGACTGCGAGGCGGCCAGCCGGGCCCTGTCGCCGGTTCTCGATGTCGAGGACCCGATTTCCGACGCCTACAATCTTGAAATGTCCTCGCCCGGCATCGATCGTCCGCTGGTGCGGACCGGCGATTTCGACCGCTGGGCCGGCTACGAGACGAAGATCGAGATGGCCGTCGCCCAGGCTGGCCGCAAGCGCTTCCGCGGCATCCTGCTCGGCACGGACGGGACCGGCGCGCGCCTGCGGCGAACCGATGTCGCGGCCGACGAGCCGGCGGATGTCGTGCTGGCCATCGGGGAGATGGCCGAGGCGCGCCTCGTTCTGACCGACGACCTGATCCGCGAGACACTTCGCCGCACCAAGGCGGCCGTGCGCGGGGGCGACCTCGATGGCGATGCCGATCCCGACGACGATGCCGACCTCGACAACGACATGGACGCCGATGACGCCAACGAGACGGGGGACGAGGAGATGCTCGTCGTCCTTCGCCCGCAGACGCCCCGTCCGGTGCGGGCGGCGCCGGCGCCCAAGACCCTGAAACCTGGCCCGAAGGGTGCCCGTCCGCCCGGCGGCCGGCGCCCCGGACCGACATCGCCGGGCGGCAAGTTCAAGGGACCTGCCCGCTCCGGCAAGCCCAGACCTGCACGCTGACACGACCCGAACGCTGAAGAACCTGTCCTCAGAAGGGGAAAACCACGATGGCCGTCTCTGCCAACCGCCTGGAGCTCCTGCAGATCGCCGACGCCGTGGCGCGCGAGAAGCAGATCGATCGCCAGATCGTGCTCGAGGCCATGGAGGATGCGATCCAGAAGGCCGCGCGCTCGCGCTACGGCCAGGAGACCGAGATCCGCGCCGAAATCAATGCCAAGACCGGCGACATCCGCCTGTCGCGCCTGCTTCTGGTGATCGACGAGGTCGACAATGCCGCGATCCAGATCGCGACCGAGGAGGCGCGCCGCAAGAACCCGGCCGCCCAGCCCGGCGACTGGATCGCCGAGACGCTGCCGCCCTTCGACTTCGGCCGCATCGCCGCCCAGTCGGCCAAGCAGGTCATCGTCCAGAAGGTGCGCGAGGCCGAGCGTGACCGCCAGTTCGACGAGTACAAGGATCGCGTCGGCGAGATCGTCTCGGGCCTGGTGAAGCGCGTCGAATACGGCAATGTGATCGTCGATCTCGGCCGCGGCGAGGGCATCATCCGGCGCGACGAACTGATCCCGCGCGAGCTGTTCCGCAACGGCGACCGGGTGCGCGCCTATCTGTTCGATGTCCGTCGCGAGCAGCGCGGACCGCAGATCTTCCTGTCGCGCACCCATCCCCAGTTCATGGCCAAGCTGTTCGCGCAGGAGGTGCCGGAAATCTACGACGCCATCGTCGAGATCAAGGCGGTGGCCCGCGATCCCGGCTCCCGCGCCAAGATCGCCGTGGTCTCGCGCGACTCGTCCATCGACCCGGTCGGCGCCTGCGTCGGCATGCGCGGCTCGCGCGTCCAGGCGGTGGTCGCCGAGTTGCAGGGCGAGAAGGTCGATATCATTCCGTGGAACCCGGACATCGCCACCTTCGTGGTCAATGCGCTGGCGCCCGCCGAGGTCGCCAAGGTGGTGCTCGACGAGGACAGCGAGCGCATCGAGGTTGTGGTGCCCGACCAGCAGCTGTCGCTGGCCATCGGCCGGCGCGGCCAGAACGTGCGCCTCGCCTCCCAGCTGACCGGCTGGGACATCGACATCCTCACCGAGCAGGAGGAGAGCGAGCGCCGGCAGGCCGAGTTCGAGGCCCGCACCCGCCTGTTCATGGGCGCGCTCGACGTGGACGAGGTGGTCGGCCAGTTGCTGACCTCCGAGGGCTTCCGCACCGTCGAGGAGGTCGCCTATGTCGACATGGCGGAGCTTGCCTCCATCGAGGGTTTCGACGAGGACACCGCCGAGGAGCTGCAGCGCCGCGCCCGCGATCATCTCGGTCGCATCGAGGCCGAGCACGACGCCCGCCGCAAGGAACTCGGCGTTGCCGACGACCTGCGCCAGGTCGACGGGCTGACCACGGCCATGATGGTCAAGCTCGGCGAGAACGACGTGAAATCGCTGGAGGATTTCGCCGGCTGCGTGCCCGACGACATCGTCGGCTGGACCGAGCGCAAGGAAGGCCAGGCGACCAAGCATGCCGGCTTCCTGGACGGCTTCGAGCTGAGCAAGGACGAGGCCGAGGCCATGATCATGCAGGCGCGCGTGAAGGCCGGATGGATCGAGGAACCGGTGGCGGAAGAGCCCGCTCCCGCACACGAGGAGGCCGGGGCGTGACCCCGGGGACCACGCAACGTGATGGTGGCAGACGACGACACGGCTGACCTTGCGCTCGACGGCGGACCCAATGTCCGTCGCGGGGCGAGCGAGCGCACGTGCATCGTCGGCCGCAAGGCCGGGGATCCGTCCGGCCTCATCCGCTTCGTGGTCGACCCGTCCGGACGGGTCATTCCCGACCTGAAGGCCCGGCTGCCCGGCCGCGGCGCCTGGGTGACGGCGCGTCGCGCCGTTGTCGCGGAAGCCGTCCGGCGCAAGCTCTTTGCCCGTGCTTTCCGCCGCGAGGTGGTCGTGGACGGAGATCTGACGGGCCAGGTGGAGCGGCTTGTCGAAGCCCAGGCCCTCGCGGCCCTGTCGATGGCCAACAAGGCCGGCGCCGTGGTCACCGGCTTTGCCAAGGTGGAGGCGGCGATCGGCTCTTCCGAGCTTGCGGCCGTTGTCCATGCCGCCGATGCCGGAGACGATGGCGTGCGCAAGCTCGGCCAGGCGCTCTCCCGCAGCCTGGGACCGGATGCTGCCGCCATGCCGCGGATTGCGATGTTCACCTCGTCGCAATTGGATTTGGCATTGGGGCGGCTGAATGTGATACATGCAGCGCTGCTCGCCGGTGGGCCGAGCGCAAATGTTCTCGCGCGCTGCACGGCCCTCGAGGTTTTCCGATCCGGTGACGAGGCCGGCGGAACCCCGCTGGCTTCCGTCAACGAGCCGAAGCACCGAATTTTCAAGGACCAGCCGACAGGCGCAGGACCCGAACCGAATGACTGATGAGAAGACCCCCGGCGACAAGACGATCAGCCTGACCGGCAAGACGCTCAGCCTGAAGCGCCCCGCCGGATCCGAGCAGAGCATGGTCCGCCAGAGTTTCAGCCACGGCCGCACCAAGACGGTGGTGGTGGAGAAGGTGTCGGCCAAGCCGCGCTCCTTCGTGCAGCAGCGCCCGGCCGCTCCGGCCGCTCCCCCGCCGCCGGCCCCGCCGGCTGCGGGCGAGGCTCCGCGACCGGCTGCAGCGCCTCCCCGCGCACGGTCCGCTGCGGGCGGCATGGTGCTGCGCACGCTCTCCGACGAGGAGCGCGACGCCCGCGAGC
Organism: Phreatobacter sp.; assembly: GCF_051860605.1. Taxonomy (GTDB): domain Bacteria; phylum Pseudomonadota; class Alphaproteobacteria; order Rhizobiales; family Phreatobacteraceae; genus Phreatobacter. Next base: position 161,699 of record NZ_JBHYDR010000005.1, read on the forward strand.
GCGCCCTCGCCGATGCGCGCACGCGCGAATCGGAATTGCGCAAGATCGCCGAGGAGGAGGCCCGTCGCCGCTCCGAGGATGACGGGCGCCGTCAAGCCGAACGCGCCGAGCAGGAGAGCCGCCAGCGCGCCGAGGATGACCGCCACCGCACCGAGGACGAGGCCCGCCGCCGGTCCGAATGGGAGGCACGCCGCCGCTTCGGCGACGATGGTCGCCCGCAGAGCCTCGATGATCTCGGCAAGGCGCCGCGCGCGGACGAGCCGGCCGAGCAGCCGGCCGCCGAGCAGCCGCGTCCGGTCGAGGCGCGCCGGCCGTCCGAGCGTCCCGATGGCGACCGTCCGCCGCGCAGCGATCGTCCGCAGGGTGACCGCCCGTCCTATGGCGACCGTCCGCCGCGCCCGCCCGGCGACCGGCCTGCCTATGGCGACCGTCCGCCGCGTCCGCCGGGAGATCGTCCGTTCGGCGACCGTCCTCCGCGTCCGCCCGGCGACCGGCCTGCCTATGGCGACCGTCCGCCGCGCCCGCCGGGCGACCGGCCATTCGGCGACCGTCCCCCGCGCCCGCCCGGCGATCGTCCGTTCGGTGATCGGCCGCCGCGTCTCGACGGCCGTCCGCCGCGTCTCGACGGACCGCGTCCGCCGCGCCAGTTCGGTGCCGGTGCAACGGCCGCCAGCGCCATTCCGACCCGCCCCGAGGGTGCCGGTCCCATGCGGTCCGGACCGCCCTCGGCCGGCCGGCCGCGCGGCGCGATGGACGATGATGACGGTCCGCGCGGCGTTCGCCGTGGCCCGGGCGGCAAGGTGGCGACGCCTGCCGTCCGACCCGAGCGTCCGGCTGCGGATGCACCGAGCCGCACGCGCCTGACCCTGACCAACGCACTCGAGGACAGCTCCGACCGCATGCGCTCGGAGGCCTCGTTCCGCCGCCGCGTGCAGCGCATGACCGGCCGGCGCCAGACCGAGCAGAAGGAGAAGATCCTGCGCGAGGTGACGATCCCCGAGACGATCACCATCGCCGATCTCGCCAACCGCATGTCCGAGCGGGCCGTCGACATCATCCGCATGCTGATGAAGCAGGGCGCGATGCACAAGATCACCGACGTGATCGATGCCGACACCGCCCAGCTGATCGCCGAGGAACTGGGTCACACGGTTCGCCGCGTTGCCGAGTCCGATGTCGAGGAAGGTCTGTTCGACAGCCCCGATCCGGAGGAGATGCTGTCGCCGCGTGCGCCGGTGGTCACCATCATGGGCCATGTCGACCACGGCAAGACCTCGCTGCTCGACGCCCTGCGCAAGACCAACGTGGTCTCGGGCGAGGCCGGCGGCATCACGCAGCATATCGGCGCCTATCAGGTCCAGACCCCGCTTGGCGGCCTGGTGACCTTCATCGACACGCCCGGCCACGCCGCCTTCACCGCCATGCGCGCCCGCGGCGCCAAGGTGACGGATATCGTGGTGCTGGTCGTGGCGGCGAACGACTCGGTCATGCCGCAGACGATCGAGGCGATCAATCACGCCAAGGCGGCCAAGGTTCCGCTCATCGTGGCGATCAACAAGATCGACCTGCCCGACGCGCGTCCCGAGAAGGTCAAGACCGACCTGCTCCAGTACGAGGTGCAGCTGGAAAGCTTCGGCGGCGACGTGCTCGAGGTCGAACTGTCGGCGAAGACCGGCGAGAACCTCGACAAGCTGCTCGAACTGATCCAGCTCCAGTCCGAGGTGCTCGAACTGAAGGCCAATGCCTTCCGCCTGGCCGAGGGCACCGTGATCGAGGCCAAGCTCGACCGCGGCCGTGGCCCGGTGGCGACCGTGCTGATCCAGCGCGGCACGATCCACCCCGGCGACATCATCGTCGCCGGCGCCGAATGGGGTCGCGTGCGCGCCCTCATCAACGACAAGGGCGAGACGGTGGAGGGTGCAGGCCCCTCGGTTCCGGTCGAGGTGCTCGGCTTCAGCGGCACGCCCGAGGCCGGCGACCGCGTCGCGGTTGTCGAGACCGAGGCGCGCGCCCGCGAGATCGCCGACTACCGCACGGCGCTCAAGCGCGAGAAGACATCCGCGCGCCTTGGCGCCGGCCGCAGCCTCGTGGACATGATGAGCCAGCTCAAGGCCGGTGCCGGCAAGAAGGAGTTCCCGCTCATCGTCAAGGGCGACGTGCAGGGCTCGGTCGAGGCCATCGTCGGCGCGCTCGCCAAGGTCGGCAATGACGAGGTGTCGGCCCGCGTCATCCTGTCGGGCGTCGGCGGGATCACGGAAAGCGATGTCGGCCTTGCCCAGACGGCCGGGGCCGTCATCATCGGCTTCAACACGCGCGCCCACAAGGAAGCGCGGGCGGCGGCCGAGCAGTCGGGCACCGAGATCCGCTACTACAACATCATCTACGACCTGGTGGACGACATCAAAGCCGCCATGTCCGGCCTGCTCGCGCCCGAACTGCGCGAGACCATGCTGGGCAATGCCGAGATCCTGGAGGTGTTCAACATCACCAAGGTCGGCAAGGTGGCCGGCTGCCGCGTCACCGACGGCCGCGTGGAGCGCGGCGCCAATGTGCGCCTCATCCGCGACAACGTGGTCATCCACGAGGGCAAGCTGTCGACGCTCAAGCGCTTCAAGGACGAGGTCAGGGAGGTCCAGGCCGGCCAGGAATGTGGCATGGCCTTCGAGAGCTACCAGGACATGCGCGCCGGCGACGTCATCGAGTGCTACCGCGTCGAGGAGATCAAGCGCTCGCTGTAAGGTGGCGCGACGCCTGACGATATGAAGGGGCGGCCGGAAGGCCGCCTTTTCTTTGCCCGCTGCATGAACCCATGGCGGTCCTTGCTGCGACAGACGGGCAAGTGATCCATCAAGCCGGCCGGGGACCATGCGGCCGCGACCCCAGCGAGTGCATCAGCGCCATGGACGCCGCCTACCGGTTCGCAAGCGTTTCGACCTTCGCCGACTATCGCGCGCTGCTCCGCGCGCGGCAGCGGCTGGGACCTCTGCGCGGCCATGGCCGCTGGCTGCGCTATCCTTTCGTCGCCGTGCTGTTCCTTGCAACGCTCTGGTGGCTCGGCGGGCTGTCGGCTCACTGGAGCCTCCATCTCCGATGGGACGTCGCCAAGTGGATCGTCGGGCTTGTCCTGTTCATTCCGCTGGTCGATCTCTTCTTCGACCAGGTGGTCGGCCGCTGGGTCTATTCCCGCCATGCCGCAGCGAACCGACCGATGACCGCCTCGGTCGACGCGGACGGCGTTTCATGGGCGGTCGATGACTGGAGCGGCCGTGTCGCCTGGAACGGGTTGAAGAACGCCGTGGTCACGGCCGACCACCTGTTCCTGTTCATCGGCAAGCTGGAGGCCATCCCGCTGCCCCGTCGCGGTCTGGCGGGCGGCGACTGGGAGGGCTTCCTCGCCTTCGCTACGGAGCGTCTTCCGCAGCCGCCCGTGCGCGGATGAAAAAACGCGGCTGCCGGAGCAGCCGCGTCATGATGCTGTCAGGATGCTTGCGGAAGCAGTCCGTCAGACCACCTTCAGGCTGATCTCGCCGAGACCATCGACCGTCGCAACCATGGTCTGGCCGCGCGTCACCGCGCCGACGCCGTCCGGCGTGCCGGAAAAGATGACGTCGCCCGCGCAGACCTCGAAATAGGTCGACAGGAAGGAGATCTGCTCGGCCACCGACCAGATCATGTCGGCAAGGTCCGCCTTCTGCTTCACCACGCCATCGACGGAGAGCGAGAGCGGGCCGCTGCCCTTGTGGCCGACCATGGCGACCGGATAGAGCGGGCCGACCGGGCCCGACAGGTCGGAGGACTTGCCGAGTTCCCACGGGCGCTTCAGCGCCTTGGCCTCGTCCTGAAGGTCGCGGCGGGTCATGTCGAGGCCGACCGCATAGCCGAACACGCAGTCGAGCGCCTTCTCGACCGGGATATCCTTGCCGCCGCCGGACAGCGCCACGACCATTTCCAGCTCGAAATGGTAGTTGGCGGTCTTGGGCGGGTAGGGGTGGTCGGCGGTCTGGCCGTGGGGAACCGGCTGCAGGGCGTCGGCCGCCTTGTTGAAGAAGAACGGCGGCTCGCGGGTCGGGTCACCGCCCATCTCGCGCGTATGGGCTGCATAGTTGCGGCCGACGCAATAGACCCGGCGCACGGGGAAGAGCTTGTCGGTGCCGACGACCGGCAGGGCCGGACGGGTGGCGGGCTCGAAGACATAGGACAAATCAGCGCTCCGCAGGCGTTTCACGTGGCCGGAACGCGGCCGACAGTGGTGTTGAGGACCGGCGCAAGCTAAACTCCCCCGACCAAATGTCCATGGCGCAGAGGCTCATGTCGCATACCGAAAAGCGGGACCTCGCCCCCCTCCCGAAGCTGGCCCTCGAAATGGGGCCGCTGGTCATCTTCTTCCTGGTCAATTCCTACGGCGACCGCTGGTTCGGTGTCGAGCCGGCCCAGCGGCTGTTCATGGCGACCGGCGTGTTCATCGCCGCCGTGCTGGTGTCGCTGGCGGTGACCTGGACGCTGGTGCGCAAGCTGCCGGTCATGCCGCTGGTCTCGGCGGTGGTGGTCACCGTGTTCGGCGGGCTGACCCTGATCCTGCACGACGAATTGTTCATCAAGCTGAAGCCGACCATCGTCAACACGCTGTTCGGCGTTGTGCTGATCTGGGGCGCGCTGACCGGCCGCAACCTTTTGAAGATCGTGCTCGATTCCGTCTTCGACCTGACGGAGGAGGGCTGGCGGCTGCTGACCTGGCGATGGGGCCTGTTCTTCTTCGTGCTGGCCGCCATCAACGAGGTGGTCTGGCGCACCCAGACGACCGATTTCTGGGTGTCGTTCAAGGTCTGGGGCATCATGCCGCTGACCATGGCCTTTGCCATCGCCCAGATGCCGCTGATCATGCGCCACGATGCCAGCGGCGGGCGCCAGGAAAATCCCTGACCGCAGCCCGGTCGTTCCGCCACGGCCGGTTCCCGTGTAGAAGGCCCGGTCTCCAGCCGGAAGGTCCCCTTGCTCCGCGCCGCCCTCATCGCCGTCGCCTTCGTGCTCGCCGTCGCCATCGCCGTGATCGCCGTGTTTCCGGAAGACGACCTCGCCGTCGCCCGGCTGTTCTTCGCGCCGGAGCGCGGCTTCTGGCTGGCCGACCACGGCTGGGCCCGGTTCCTGCGCCAGGTGAGCATGTGGCCGACGGTCGCGATCGGCGTGGCGGCACTGGTCTCGCTCATCCAGCATGTCGTCGCCCCCCGTACCCGCCAGTTCATGCGCGCGCGGACCGCGCTGTTCCTGACCGCGACGGTGCTCGCCGCCCCTGTCATCCTCGTCAACGGCGTCCTCAAGGAGCACTGGGAGCGGGCCCGTCCGGTCCATGTCGCCGAGTTCGGCGGGCAGGGCAGCTTCACGCCGTGGTGGCGGCCGGGCGACGGGCGGTCGTGCACGACCAATTGCTCGTTCGTCTCCGGCGAATCCTCCGGAGCGGCGTGGCTGGTGGCCCCGGCCATGCTCGCCCCTCCGGCCGTCAGGCCGGCGGCGCTGGCGGCGGCCGGTGTCTATACGGCGGCGATCTCGGCCCTCAGGATCGGCTTCGGCGGGCATTTCCTGTCCGATACGCTGATCGCGACGCTCCTCACCCTGCTGATCGTGGTGTTCGGCTGGCGGCTCGTCTTCGTCCGCGGGCCCGACGAGGTGGTGCTCGCGGCCCGGCTGGCCGCCATCGGCGCGCCGCTGCGCCGGCTCACCGGGCGGGCGGACTGACGCCTGGACGAGGTCATTCACATCGCCGACGGCCCCGCCTTGCGCCGCCTCGCTTGCCACCCGCGCGGCGCTTCTTTATGCGGATCGGCCAGACCCGCCCGCCCTCACGGAAAACCCCCCATGGCCGCGCAAAAATCCGTCAAGAAAGTCGTCCTCGCCTATTCCGGCGGCCTCGACACCTCGATCATCCTGAAATGGCTGCAGACCACCTATGGCTGCGAGGTGGTGACGTTCACCGCCGATCTCGGCCAGGGCGAGGAACTGGGGCCGGCGCGCGACAAGGCGCTGCTGCTCGGCATCAAGCCGGAAAACATCTTCATGGACGACCTGCGCGAGACTTTCGTGAAGGACTACGTCTTCCCGATGTTTCGCGCCAACGCGATGTATGAGGGCCTCTACCTGCTCGGCACCTCGATCGCCCGCCCCTTGATCGCCAAGCGGCAGATCGAGATTGCGGAAGCCGTCGGCGCCGACGCCGTCTCCCATGGCGCCACCGGCAAGGGCAACGACCAGGTCCGCTTCGAGCTGACCTATTACGCGCTGAAGCCCGATGTCACGATCATCGCGCCCTGGCGCGAATGGGACCTGTCGAGCCGCACGAAGCTGATCGAGTTCGCCGAGGCGCATCAGATCCCGATCGCCAAGAACAAGCGCAACGAGGCGCCCTTCTCGGTGGACGCCAACCTGCTGCACGCCTCCTCCGAGGGCATGGTGCTCGAGGACCCGGCCGTGGAAGTGCCCGACTACGTCTATTCGCGCACCGACGGACCGGAGAACGCGCCCGACAAGGCGACCGTCATCAGCATCGACTTCAAGGAAGGCGATGCGGTCGGCATCGACGGCAAGGAACTGTCGCCGGCGACGCTGCTCACGAAGCTCAACGAACTCGGCAAAATCAACGGCATCGGCCGCCTCGACCTCGTCGAGAACCGCTTCGTCGGCATGAAGTCGCGCGGCATGTACGAGACCCCCGGCGGCACGATCCTCTCCATGGCCCATCGCGCCATCGAGAGCATCACGCTCGACCGCGGCGCGGCGCATCTGAAGGACGAGCTCATGCCGAAATATGCCGAGCTCATCTATAACGGCTTCTGGTTCTCGCCGGAGCGCGAACTGCTGCAGCTCCTCATCGACAAGTCGCAGCAGTTCGTGACCGGCACGGTCCGGCTGAAGCTCTACAAGGGCAATGTGATCGTCATCGGCCGCGAGAGCCCCTATTCGCTCTACGACAAGGAACTGGTGACCTTCGAGGAGGGCGCGGTGGCCTATGACCATCGCGACGCCGAGGGCTTCATCAAGCTGAACGCGCTGCGCCTGCGCACGCTCGCCCAGCGCAGGAAGAAGCTGGGGCTCTGAGCGGGCCGCAAACCGGAACGACGAAGGCCGGGGCGACCCGGCCTTTTTCATGCCGCCGGAGCGCTGTTCACCGGGCGACGGCCGCGCCGGCCTTCGGGCCGGGCTGGCCGACGAAGCCGTGGAAGCGGTTGGCCGGACGGGTCAACCGGTGGGCGTCGGTGCCGGCACCCTCATGCGTGCCATATTCGGCGATGGTGCGGATCGACGGGGCGGCAAGGTGGGCGGCCGCTGCGAGCGGGGATGCGTGAACCTGGGAGGCGAACCCGGCAGCCGTCGACAGAACTGCGGCAGCAAGCAGGGTGAGAGCCGACTTTCGAATGTCGCGTTGAGCATGCATGGGTCGCCTCCCTGGTTCCGGCCCCGCGGCGATCGGCCGCGAAGTGACCATGGGTGGCCGCAGGCGGCGAAAAGGTTCAGGACGAGCGCAAACATTCGTGCCTCCCGTGGAACGCCGTTGGCGGACACTGAAAACGACGACGCCCGGCCAGGGTTTCCCCCGCCGGGCGCAGTTTTCGAACATAGCGGGAATCTACCAAACCATCGTCACGTTGTCAAGGCGTATTGTCATATGAAAAGAAAATAATCCGCGTGAGGCTGTTGGCCGCTGTCCGGACTTTGCGTCCTTGGAGGCTCGCTTCGCTCGCACCTCAGGATGAGGACGCACGGGATGGGTGCAGGGCATCCCTTCCCCGAAGGCGAGGCCTCCTCAGCCCAGCGCCTTCAGCCAGCGCCTGGCCTGCGCCCGCACATTCCTCGGCGCCGTGCCGCCATAGCTGACGCGGCTCGCCACCGATTTCGCCACCGACAGCACCGAGAACACGTCCGCCGTGATGCGCCCGTCGACCGACTGCATGTCGGCGAGGGTGAGCCTGTGCAGCGGCACGCCCTTTTCCGATGCGAGCCCCACCGCCCTTGCCGCGATGTGGTGGCTCTCGCGGAACGGGATGCCGAGCGCCCGGACGCACCAGTCGGCGAGGTCCGTGGCGGTGGAATAGCCCTGGCCGGCCGCCTTCTTCATGGTCGCGCTCTGAGCCTGAATGTCGCGCACCATGCCGGCGGTGGCGGCGATCGCCAGCGAGAGCGAGGCGAGCGCGTCCATGGTCGGCTCCTTATCCTCCTGCATGTCCTTCTGGTAGGTCAGCGGCAGGCCCTTCAGCACGACCACGATGGCGTTGAAGGCGCCGAGGATGCGGCCGACCTTGGCGCGCACCAGTTCGGCGGCGTCCGGATTGCGCTTCTGCGGCATGATCGAGGAGCCGGTCGAGAAGGCATCCGACAGCTTCACGAAGGAGAAGGGCGAGGAGCACCAGATGACGATCTCCTCGGCGAGGCGCGACAGGTGCACCGCCGTGATCGTCGCCGCCGCCAGCACCTCCATGACGAAGTCGCGGTCGGCGACCGAATCCAGCGAATTGGCGGTCGGACGGTCGAAGCCGAGCGCCTTCGCCGTCATGTGGCGGTCGATCGGGAAGGACGTGCCGCACAGCGCCGCGGCGCCCAGCGGGCTCTCGTTGAGGCGCCTGCGGGCATCGGCGATCCGCCCTCGATCCCGCCCGACCATCTCCACATAGGCCATCAGGTGATGGCCGAAGGTCGTCGGCTGGGCCACCTGCAGATGGGTGAAGCCGGGCATGACGGTCGCGGCCTCCGCGAGGGCCTTTTCGGCCAGCGCCGTCTGGAGATCCTTCAGCTGGGCGTCCAGGCCGTCGGCGGCATCGCGCACCCAGAGCCGGAAATCGGTCGCCACCTGGTCGTTGCGGGAGCGGGCCGTGTGCAGGCGGCCCGCCGGCGCGCCGATGATCTCCGCAAGCCTTGCCTCCACGTTCATGTGGATGTCTTCCAGGCTGCGCCTGAAGACGAAGGTGCCGCCCTCGATCTCCGCCAGCACCTGGTCGAGGCCCTTGGTGATCGCAGCTTCGTCATCGCGGCTCACGATGCCTTGTTCGGCCAGCATGGCGACATGGGCTTTCGAGCCGGCGATGTCCTGCCTATACAGGCGCCTGTCGAAGTCGATCGAGACGTTGATGTCCTCCATCACGGCGGCAGGGCCGGACGCATAGCGGCCGCCCCACATGGTGTTGCCGGCTTGGTCGGCTGCGGTCATCGTCTCGTCCTCGGGCAAGGGAGATCAGGGAATTGGCGCGCGCTGCAACACTTGTCATCGCTGCTGGCGTGATCGGTCTCGCGGCGGGCGCAGCGGCCTTCTACTGGACCGGAGGCATGGCAGGCAATCCGGCCAGCGCATCCTGCGCCGCCGCCCGGGAGGTCTCGGCCCGCATGGCGCCGCATGCCCGCGGCGAGGTGGCCGCCTTCACGGTGACGGAACGGCCGGCCCCGGCCCCGGACCTTGCCTTCAACACACCGGACGGGCGCGCCGTGACGCTGGCCGATTTCCGCGGCAAGGTGGTGCTGCTCAACCTATGGGCGACCTGGTGTGCCCCGTGCCGCCACGAGATGCCCGCCCTCGACCGGCTGCAGGAAACGCTCGGCGGACCGGGCTTCGAGGTGGTGGCGGTGAATATCGACACGCGCAATCCCGAGCGGGCCCGCACCTGGCTGACCGACACCGGCATCCGCCATATGGCGCATTACAACGACCACTCGGCCAGGATCTTCCAGGACCTGCGCAAGGTCGGCCGGGCCTTCGGCATGCCGACCACGCTGGTCATCGACGCGAAGGGCTGCGAGCTCGGCTATCTGGCAGGTCCCGCGGAATGGGCGAGCGAGGATGCCCTCGCCCTCGTCCGCACCGCTATCGGGACCTCTGCGCCGGCGCGCTGACGCCCTTACCGGAACAGCAGCGAGGACAGCTTGCGGCGGCCGGCAATGGTCGCCTCGTCCATCGGCCCCCAGGCCTCGAAGAACTGGACGAGCTGCTTGCGGGCGCCGTCCTCGTTCCAGTTGCGGTCGCGCTTGAAGATGTCGAGCAACTGGTCGGTCGCCTCCTCCCGCTGGCCCTTGGCATTGAGGGCGACCGCCAGGTCGAACCGGGCCTGATGGTCGGCCGGGTTCTCGACGAGGCGTTGCTCCAGCTCGTGGATCGGCCCGAGATCGGCGGCCTGTTCGGCCAGATCCAGCGCGGCACGGGCGGCAACCACGGCCCTGTCGGTCTGCTTGTCGGCCGGAACCTGGTCGAGAAGCGCCTTCGCCTGTTCCAGTTCGCCGGTCTCGATGGCGCAGCGGGCAAGGCCGGCCAGCGCATGGAGGTTGTCGGGCTCGACGCCGAGGATCTGCGAATAGATCTGCGCGGCGCCGGCCGCATCGCCCTCGACGAGCGCGGCATCGGCCGCAGCCAGCGCCTCGGTCAGGTCGGGATTGGCCGCGCCCCCGGCAAGCTTCTCGACGAAAGCCGTCACCTGGCTCTCGGGCAGGGCGCCCATGAAACCGTCGATGCCCTGGCCCTTGTCGAAGGCGAACACGGCCGGGATCGACTGGATGCCGAGCTGGCCGGCGACCTGCGGGTGGTCGTCGATGTTCATCTTGACCAGCTTGACCTTGCCCTTGAAGGCGCGGACCACCTTCTCCAGCACGGGGGTGAGCTGCTTGCAGGGGCCGCACCAGGGGGCCCAGAAATCGACGATGACAGGCTGCTTCTTCGACTCCTCCAGCACATCCCTGACGAAGTCGCGCGTGGTCGTGTCCTTGATCAGGCCGTCCTCGCCGCCGCCTGCCGCCTGAGGCACCGGTGCGGATGCCGCCGGGGGCGTCATGCCATAGCCGCCGCCATAGGACGCACCGAACTGGCCGCCGATCTTCGCCCCGCCATTGCCGCTCATGAATGTCTCCCTGCGAGCCACCCGCAGGGCCCGCGCTCATGGTTCGTTCGTCCGCATAGATGGCCGCTCGGGCTCAAAATGCAACGCCGAAATGGTCGCGCCAATGGTCACGCCAAGGGTCGCGTGCCCCTCGCATCGGCCTTACGGCGGGGGCCGGCTCCCTTGACTTGAGGGGGACCGTCTTTAGCGTTTCCGCTGGTCCGGCACGATGGTCGCGACATGATTTGCGCGACACGGCATGTGCAGCACCACGATTGCCCCGACGGGCCGGAGGACAGGGTGGCAGGAACCGGACCACTTGCCGGCGTGACGGTGATCGAGTTCCAGGGCCTCGGCCCCGGACCGTTCTGCGGCATGATGCTGGCCGATATGGGCGCCGAGGTCATCCGCATCGACCGGGCAGGCCCCGTGCCGTGGGGCGCGGGCGATGCGCTGGGACGTGGGCGTAAATCCATCGCCGTCGATCTCAAAAAGCCGGGTGCCGTCGATCTCGTGCTGAAGCTGGTGGCCGGCGCCGACGCGCTGTTCGAGGGCTTCCGCCCCGGCGTCATGGAGCGTCTCGGCCTCGGGCCGGATGTGTGCCTCGCCGCCAATCCGCGGCTCGTCTATGGCCGCATGACCGGCTGGGGGCAGGAGGGGCCGCTGGCCTCCGCTCCGGGCCACGATGTCAATTATCTCGCCCTCTCCGGCATGCTCTGGCCGCTCGGGCCGGCCGACCGGCCGCCGGTGCCGCCGCTCAATCTGGCGGCCGATTTCGGCGGCGGCGGCATGATGCTGGCGCTCGGTCTGGTGGCCGGCATCCTGTCGGCACGGACGACAGGGCGCGGGCAGGTGGTGGATGCCGCCATGGTGGATGGCGCGGCCGTGCTCGGCTCGATGATCTTCGGCATGGTCAATGCCGGCCAGTGGAAGGTCGAGCGCGAGGCCAACATGCTGGACGGTCGCGCGCCCTTCTACGGCGTCTATCGCACGAAGGACGGCGGCTATGTCTCCATCGGCTCGCTGGAGCCGCGATTCTATGCCGCGCTCGTGAAGCTCGCCGGGCTGACCGATCCGCGCTTTGCCAATCAGTGGGACACCGCCATGTGGCCCGACCTGAAGGCGGCGCTGACCGCGACCTTCGCCTCCCGGACCCGCGACGACTGGTGCGCGGTGATGGAGGGCACCGACGTGTGCTTTGCTCCGGTGCTGGACATGAACGAGGCGCAGGCCCATCCACACAATGTGGCGCGTGGCACGTTCGGCCCCTCCGATGACGGGCCGATGCCGCGGCCGGCGCCGCGCTTCTCCGGCACGCCTGGCGCCATCGCACCGGCCTCGGGAGCGATCGGTGCCGACAGCGGCGCGGTGCTGCGCCGGGCCGGGTTCACGCAGGCAGACATCGAAACGGCAGCCAATGCCGGCATCATCGCTGGGAGGATCGAGGCATGACGACGACCTACGAGGTGAGCGAGGGGCTGGCGACGCTGACGCTGAACCGCCCGGACCGGCTCAATGCCTTCAACACGGAACTGGTGACCACTGCGCTTGCCGCCATCGAGGAGGCGCGGGTCGATCCCGAAGTGAAGGCGCTGGTGCTGACGGGCGCCGGGCGCGGCTTCTGCGCGGGCGCCGATCTTGCCAGCGGCATCGCGCCGTCCGGCGAGAGCGTCAACGCCGCCATGCGCGATCTCTACAACCCGCTGATCCTCGCCCTCGACACCTTCCCGAAGCCGACGGTTGCCGCCATCAACGGCGTGGCCGCCGGCGCGGGCGTCGGGCTGGCGCTGGTCTGCGACATTGCGGTGGCGGCGCGCTCGGCCTCCTTCGTGCTGACCTTCGGGCCAAGGCTCGGCCTGGTTCCCGATCTCGGCGTGACCTGGTTCCTGCCGCGCGCCATCGGCCGGGCCCGGGCCCGGGCGCTGGCTCTGCTCGGCGACAAGCTGCCCGCAGAGACGGCCGCCGAATGGGGGCTTGTGTGGACCTGCATCGACGACGAGGCCTGCCTGCCGACGGCGCGGGCCCTGGCGGTGCGCCTCGGTGGCGGCTCGGCCGATGCCTTCTTCGGCATCCGGCGGCTGATGGACGCGGCCGAGACCAGCAGCCTTGCCGCCCAGCTCGATGCCGAGCGGGAGACGCAGGTCGGGCTGATCATCCGACCCGCCTTCCGCGAGGGGGTTGAGAACTTCCTCGCGAAGAAGGCAAGCTGATGCCGGCAGGACCGGGCCGGAACCCGGCCGCTTCCGGGAGGCAGGCATGGCAGACGACTTCGACGACATCATCGCACGGGCGCGTCCGCTGATCGCTTCGGCCCCGGTCTCGGACGCCCTCGACGAGCACGGCCTTCACCACCAGATCCTGCCCGCCGCGATCCGCCCGGTGGACGAGGGCGCGGTGCTGTTCGGCCCGGCGCGCACCGGCTCGTACCGCCCGATCTGGGAGAAGATCGAGACCATCTACGATCTCGAGATCGCGCTGGTCGACGACCTGAAGTCGGGCGAGGTCTGCGTCATGGCAACGGCCGGCAATCCGCGCATCGGGCCATGGGGCGAACTGCTCTCCACCCGCGCGCGGCATCTGCAGGCCGCCGGCTTCCTGACCGATGGCGCGGTGCGCGATGTCACCGCCATCCGCGCCATGGGCTTTCCGGTGTTCACTGCGGCGCTGTCGCCGGCCGATACCCAGCACCGGGGCATGATGGTGGCCAAGGACGCGCCCATCCGGATCGGCGAGACCGATATCCGGCCAGGCGACATCATCGTGGGCGATGTCGACGGCGTGGTGGTGATTCCGCGCGGCCAGGCGCTGCCGGTGCTGTCCACGGCGCTTGCCAAGATCACCGGCGAGCGGCGGATGCGGGCCGATATCGAGGCCGGCATGACGCTGGCCGACGCTTTCAGGAAGCACGGGCTTCTCTAGGGCGCGCCGGTCAGGCCACCGAGTCCAGCGGCGGCGCCTCGGCATGGCCGCTGGACGGCCCGCCATCGGTCAGCGTGTCGCCCCATTTGAGCTTCTTGTAGTTGAAGCCGCGCTGGATCGTCGGCTTGACGATGGCGAAATAGGGCGAGATGTCGAAATCGCGCGGGGCATACAGCGAATGATGGCGGATGTGCAGGACCTCGCGCCGGGCAGCCTCGCCCCTGACGCGCATCTCCCCGTCCTTCGCGCTCCGCTCGACCTTGGGCAGGATCGGATAGCGCACCGACTCGAAGGCCTGGGCGATCAGCGTCGAGCAGATGGCGCGCGTCGGGTCGCCCGATCCGAAGGCGATCATCCGCCGCCGCCAGCGGACCGGGATCGGCATGGGAACGAGGAAGCGCATCATGTCGAGGATGTTCTTCACGTCGTAGTCGAGGCCGATACGGTCGATCAGGAAGCAGCAGACCTGCGTCTGGTCCTCGGGTGTCAGGCCCACCGGGCGGCAGATGCGGGTGTGGAAGTCGCGATATTTCGACAGCGGCGCGGAGATGACGCCAACGCCCAGATAGGCCTCGACCAGGACATGCGGCTCGCCGTCCGGCTCGCAGGCGCCCTCGATGGGGCCGACATACATGGCCGCGTGCGACCAGGTCGACTGGGTCAGATATTTGATGACCGCCGAGATGTGCGTGTCGCCCTCGACCAGCAGCACGTCGCCGGGCCTCAGCGAGGCGCGCAGCGCCACAGGGTCGCTCGGTGTGGTCGGCTCGTAGCCGGGCGAGCGCTTGTCGAGGATGGCGGCCACGCGCCGCCCCAAGGCATCGAGAATGCGGTCTCCCATGATGTCCCTCCCCAGGGACCCCCGTCTCCTGGAGGTCAAGTGTCTGTCGCCAACCGTTGCCAAGCGGTTCACAGGCGGGGCCATCAGGCGCGCGACGCTGTCGCAGGGCTGTGATAGGCGTCACGGATGATCGGGATTCGCCGACCAGGATGAACGGACCCTTGATGACACGGCGCCGGCTGCTCGCCGCTTCCGCGCTGCTTGCCCCCGCCGAGGCGCTGGCCCAGCGGGGAGGTGCGCCGCGCCAGCAGGCGCCCGCCGCCGAGGTCGACGTGGTGGTGATCGGCGCAGGTGCCGCCGGTATCGCCGCCGCCCGCCGGCTGGTCGCGGACGGCCGGTCGGTGACGGTGCTGGAGGCCAAGGACCGCACCGGCGGACGCTGCATCACCGACAATGTCCATTTCGGCATGCCGATGGATCTCGGGGCTCACTGGATCCACGCACCCGAGGACAATCCGCTGGTGCCGCTGGCCCGGCAGGCCGGTTTCGACCTCTATGACGACCCCGATCGGCCGCGCCTGCTCATCAAGGGGCGCGATCCGCGCGAGGGCGAGCGCGAGGCCTTCGCCTCGGCCCTGCGCCGCTCCCAGCGGGCGATCCTGGAGGCCGGCGAGGCCGGCCGCGAGATTTCGGTGGCCGAGGCACTGCCGCGCGACCTGCGCGACTGGCGGGTGACCGTCGAGTTCCTGAAGGGCGCCTGGGATTCCGGCAAGGAGGTGGGCGACATCTCCTGCGTCGATTACTACAACGCGCTGGAGACGCGCGACCTGTTCTGCCGGCAGGGCTATGGCGCGATCCTCGCCCGGCTCGCCGAAGGCCTTCCGGTGCGGCTGGCGACGCCGGTGACGCGCATCGACTGGTCCGGGCGGGGTGTGTCGGTCGAAACGCCGGCCGGCACGGTGAGGGCGCGCGCGGCCATCGTCACGGTCTCGACCGCCGTGCTCGGTTCGGGAGCCCTGCGCTTCCATCCGGCCCTGCCGCGCCGCCAGCAGGAGGCGGTGCAGCAGCTGACCTGCGGCGCCTACGAACACCTCATCGTCCGGCTGCCCGGCGACCCGATGGGCGCCAAGCCGGATGAGCCGTTCGTGGTCAAGGCCGATACGGCGGCCACCGCCAAGCCGCTGGCGCGCATCGCCGGCTCGGACTGGTGGTATCTCGACATCGGCGGGCGCTTCGCCCGCGACCTGGTCGCTGCCGGCCCGGCGGCGATGAAGGCCTTTGCCGCCGAGTTCGTCGGCAACGAGTTCGGCCCGCAGGCCCGTCGGGTGATGGAGGACGTGCACGTCACCTCCTGGACCACGGACCCCTTCGTGCGCGGCGCCTGGTCGGTGGCGGGGCCGGGCAGCACGCCGCAGAGGCTGCGTCTCGCCGAGCCGGTCGGCCAGCGGCTGGTGATCGCCGGCGAGGCAACCGACGAGGGCCTGTGGGGCACGGTGGGCGGTGCCTGGGCCTCCGGCGAGCGGGCGGCGGGCCAGGTGCTCGGCTGGCTGCAGCCGGCCGCCGCGCCCCAGCGGCGGCGGCGCTGAACATGCCGTCTCAACGGACCGTTAACGTTAACGGATTATGACCGGGGTGGGGATCGGTCCCCCCGCCGTCCGGAGTTCGCTGATGTCCGTCGCCACCGCCGCCCCTGCCGTCCTCGCCCGTCGGGCCGTCCTGATCGGCCTTGCCGTCGCCTCGCTCGCGCTGGGCGGATGCCAGACATCGGCGCGGCGCGGCGGCGATGTCACCGGCTCGATCTCGAACGTCCGCTATACCGAGCAGCAGGCCCGCACCGAGATCAACACGCTCGCCACCCGCTACCAGTCCAATCCGCAGGATGCCGCCAATGCCATGCGCTATGGCCGCGCCCTGCGCGCCACCGGCCAGGCCGGGCAGGCGGTGGCGGTGCTGGAGCGCGTGGCCGTGCGCAACCAGACCAACATGGCTCTGCTCGGCGAATATGGCCGGGCGCTGGCCGATATCGGCCGCCACGAGCAGGCCCTCGAAGTGCTCGGTCGCGCGCACCGGCCGGACCAGCCAGACTGGCGCATCGTCAATGTCCAGGGCTCGATCTTCGACCAGATGGGCCGCCCGGACGAGGCGCGGCGCCATTACGAGCACGCGCTGAGGATCTCGCCCGGCCAGCCGACCGTGCTGGCCAATCTCGGCCTGTCGCACGCGCTGTCGCGACAGCTGCCGCAGGCCGAGCAGGTGCTGAGACAGGCCGCCGCCCATCCGGAGGCCGACCAGCGCATCCGCCAGAACCTCGCCCTCGTCGTCGGCCTCCAGGGCCGGTTTGGCGAGGCCGAGGAGATTGCCCGCAAGGACCTTCCCCCCGCCGAGGCCGAGCAGAACGTCGCCTATCTCAGGCAGATGCTGTCGCAGCAGAACTCGTGGGCGCAGATCCGCCAGAACGAGCGCCGGCGGCCCGGTGCGCCGCAGCAGGCAGGGGGGTCGGCCCCCGCCGCTCCCGCCCCGCCGCGGGGGTGAGCCAATCGGCTTTCATGCCCCACCCTTAACCCTCCCCGCGCTCCGCGCGGAGAGGGAAACTCTGACCTCGCGTCTCATTGACGACCGTCGTGCCGCGGCTCCCATGGACAAGCCGTCCTGCATCGGGCACCTTGCGTCCTTCGAGGCGCGGGCGAGCCTCGAAGGACGCACCTGGCTGAAGCAGGGCGCAGTACCGGCAAAACGGGACCACCAACGAAAAGGCCCGGCGCGATGGCCGGGCCTTCTCAGTCGGACAGGCTGCAAGCTTACTCGGCCGCGAGGCGCACGGCGGGAGCGGCCGCCTTCACGTCGGCGTCCACATAGGGCTCGAACTTGGCAAAATTCTCCTGGAACATCTCCACCAGCCGGCGGGCCGTGGTGTCGAACTCGGCTTTGTCGCGCCAGGTCTTGATCGGATAGAGCATGTGCGGGGGAACGCCGGGCACGGAAGCGGGCACCGCAAAGCCGAAATAGGGGTCGCGGCGGAAGTCCGCGCGGTTGAGCGAGCCATCCAGCGCCGACCGCAGCAAGAGGCGGGTGATCGAGATGGGCATGCGCCGGCCGACCCCGTGCTTGCCGCCGGTCCAGCCGGTGTTCACCAGCCAGCAGTCGACATGGTGCTTGGCGATCAACTCGCGCAGCAGGTTGCCGTATTCGGAGGGATGGCGCGGCATGAACGGCGCGCCGAAACAGGTGGAGAAGGTCGGCTGCGGCTCGGTGACGCCCTTCTCGGTGCCGGCGACCTTGGCGGTGAAGCCGGAGAGGAAGTGATACATCGCCTCGGCCGGGGTCAGCTTGGCGATCGGCGGCATGACGCCGAAGGCATCGGCGGTCAGCATCACGATGTTCTTCGGATGGCCGGCGCGGCCGGTTTCCGAGGCATTCGGGATGAAGTGCAGCGGGTAGGCGATGCGGGTGTTCTCGGTCTTCGAGCCGTCGTCGAAATCCGGAATGCGGCTGACCGGGTCGATGACCACGTTCTCCATCACCGAGCCGAAGCGCTCGGAGGTGGCATAGATCTCCGGCTCGGCCTCGCGGGAGAGCTTGATCGCCTTGGCGTAGCAGCCGCCCTCGAAGTTGAAGATGCCGTCCTTGCCCCAGCCGTGCTCGTCGTCGCCGATCAGCGTGCGCGAGGCATCGGCCGAGAGCGTGGTCTTGCCGGTGCCGGAGAGGCCGAAGAACACGGCGACATCGCCGTTGGGGCCGACATTGGCCGAGCAGTGCATCGGCATGACCTTCTGCGGCGGCAGCAGGAAGTTGAGCATGGTGAACACGCTCTTCTTCATCTCGCCGGCATAGGAGGTGCCGCCGATCAGCACGATCTTGCGGGTGAAGTCGCAGGCGATCACCGTTTCGGTGCGCACGCCGTAGCGTTTCGGGTCGGCCCTGAACGAGGGCAGGTCGACGATGGTCATGTCCGGCACGAAGGAGGCCAGATCCTCGCGTTTCGGGCGGATCAGCAGGTTGCGGATGAACAGGTTGTGCCAGGCGTATTCGGTGAAGACGCGCGTCTTGATGCGGGTCGCCGGATCGGCGCCGCCATGGAGGTCCTGGGCGAAGAGCTCGCGGCCCTTCGCGTGCTCCAGCATGTCGGCCATGAGCAGATCGAAGGCCTGGGGCGTGATGGCGCCGTTGTTCTCCCACCACACCGTGTTCTCGGTGGTGGCGTCGCGGACGACGAACTTGTCCTTCGGCGAGCGGCCCGTGTGCTGGCCGGTCTCGGCGACCAGCGGGCCGCCTGCGGAGAGCTTCGCCTCGCCGCGGGCCACCGCCTCCTCGACGAGTTGCGGTTCCAGATAGTTCCAGTGGACGGCCTTCAGTCCCGTGAAGCCAAAGGCTTCCGCCCCATGCGCCTTGTTCCAGGTTCCGGTCTCGGCCAAGGAAAGCCTCCCTCAAGAGTCTTCAGGACAGCGCGCCCCGCGCCTGCCAATGCCATGCAATATCGGCGCCGGAACTGGGTCGCAGCGAGAGGGACCCCGTAATCCAAAGGTCCCTGGCCGGCAAGTCCGCCCGTCGGCCAGGGCCGCTTTTTCCGTGCCATTCTTTGGGATGAGGGTGAATGGACGCGGCGGAGCGGGCTTGCCTTCGGCGCGTCGAGGGACCAAGAGGCGGCATGAACCGCAAGGACATGGCCGGCCGCGACCGGACCCTGAAGACCGCCGCAGACCTGGTCGCGGCCGGGCTCATCGCGCCCGGCCGGGCGGACGAGGCCGCGCAGGTCGGTGCCCGCTATGCGGTGGCGGTGACGCCCGCCGTCGCGGCGCTGATCGCGCCCGGCGACCCGGACGATGCCATGGCCCGCCAGTTCCTCCCCGACATCCGCGAGCTCGACATCCGGCCGGAGGAGCGCGCCGATCCGATCGGCGACGAGGCCCATTCGCCGCTGCCGGGCATCGTCCACCGCTATCCGGACCGGGTGCTGCTCAAGATCGTCCATGTCTGTCCGGTCTATTGCCGCTTCTGCTTCCGCCGCGAGATGGTCGGGCCGAAGGGCAAGGGAAGCCTCGGCGAGCCGGAGCTGGCCGCCGCGGTCGCCTATATTGCCGGCAATCCAGGCATCTTCGAGGTGATCCTGACCGGCGGCGATCCTTTTGTCCTGTCCGCCCGCCGGGTCCGGCAGGTGACGCGGGCGCTGGCCGCCATCCCGCATGTGAAGGTCATCCGCTGGCATACGCGCGTGCCCATGGTCGAGCCGGACCGGGTGAGCGCCGATTTCGCGCGCGCGCTGCGGGCGCCCGGCAAGGCGGTCTATGTCGCAGTCCACGCCAATCATCCGCGCGAGTTCACGGCCGGGGCGGAAGCCGCGCTCGCCCGGCTTGCCGATGCCGGCATCGCGCTGGTCAGCCAGTCGGTGCTGCTGAGGGGCGTCAACGACGATGCGGAGACGCTGGAGGCCCTCATGCGCGCCTTCCTCGCCAGCCGCGTGAAGCCCTATTACCTGCACCATCCCGACCTTGCGCCCGGCACCGGTCATTTCCGCCTGCCGATTGCCGAGGGCCGTAGGCTGATGCGTGGCCTGCGCGGGCGGCTCTCGGGCCTTGCCCAGCCGACCTATGTGCTCGACATCCCCGGCGGCGAGGGCAAGGTCCCTGTCGGGCCCGATTATGGCGGGGACGGCGAGGTCGCGGACTGGCGCGGCGGCCGCCACGCCTATCCGCCGCGAGGGCACGAGGACTGACATGGACGCGAGAGATTCGAACGGTGCGGTGCTGAAGGACGGCGACGCCGTCACGCTGATCAAGGACCTGAAGGTCAAGGGCACGTCGGTGACGCTCAAGCGCGGCACGCGGGTGAAGGCGATCCGGCTGACCGCCGACCCGGCCGAAGTCGAGTGCAATGTCGACAAGGTGAAGGGTCTGGTGCTGCGCACCGAGTTCCTGAAAAAGGCCTGAGGCCGGATCGCTAGTCCGCGATTGCCACCGCCCGCTCCACCACGATCTCCTGCGGTGTCAGGCGGCAGGCCCGGGCGAGCATTTCGACGCCGCGCGCGCGGGCCAGGTCGAAGGCCCTGCCATAGGCCGGGTCGAGATCGCGGGCGAGCGCGAAGCGATCCGCCCCGCCATACTGGATCAGGAAGACCATCACCGCCCGGTGGCCGGCCTCGACCATGGCGCCGAGCTCGTCAAGATGCCGCGCCCCGCGGGCCGTGACCGAATCGGGAAACTCGGCAAGGCCCGGACGGCGCATCAGGTGGACATTCTTGACCTCGACATAGCAGTCCGGCCTGCCGCCGCCGGCCAGCACCATGTCGACCCGGCTCGCCCGTCCATAGGCGACCTCGCGCCTCAGGCTCCCGTAGCCGGCAAGCTCGGGAATCGTGCCGGCCCGGACGGCCTCCTCGACGAGGCGGTTGGGATGGGCGGTGTTGATGCCCACCATCTCCGGCCCGCGGCCGAAATCGACCTCGGCCAGTTCCCATGACCAGGCCAGCTTGCGCTTCGGATCGGCCGAGCGCGACAGCCATGTCCGGTTGCCTGCCGCCGTCAGGCCGAGCATGGAGCCGGGATTGGCGCAATGGGCGGTGACCGCTTCCCCGTTCTCCAGCACCATGTCGGCCAGGAAGCGCTTGTAGCGACGCACCAGACGGGCCGGGACCAGCGGGGCGGGAAAGCGCATGCGGTCCTGCCGGGGTCAGCGCGGTTCGCCGGGGGGCTGGTCGCGGTCGCGCTTCAAATAGGGGTAGCGATCGGCGAATTCGCCCGTATAGCCGAGGTTGCGCACGGTCGGCGAGCGCTGCAGCGTCTTCCTGTCGACGATGCGGGTGCCGAACAGCCGGTCGGCAATGGCTGTGGTGATGCCGTAGTTGCGGTTCTCGTCGACATAGTGGTGCAGGGCATGTTCCTGCCGCCGCCGCGTGAAATAGGCCGAGCGCGTCTCGCCATCCATGTGGCAGGCGAAATGGACGATCTCGTAGAAGGCGAACAGCGCAAAGCCGACGGCAACGAGCGGCGCGACCGGTGCGAGGCCGATGAACCAGACGATGCTGGCCACCACGGCGATCAGCAGGACCGCGCTCGCCGGATGGGCGAGAATGACCCGCGTGTCCCTCGGTTCCATGTGATGGGCATAGTGGGCCCGGTTCCAGAACGCGGCGGTCGGCGGCGTGCGGGCCAGTTCCAGCAGGTGCAGCACGTATCTGTGGGTGACGAACTCCACGACCGGCAGAATCGCGATGCCGATGGCGGCCGCGACCAGGGTCCACACCAGTCCGGCGGTCCATAGCGCACCGATGAAGAAGGCCAGCGACAGCACCGAATAGATGACGACCGCGCCGCGCGCGTCGGGATGGCGCATGACCGCCAGCGCGTCGGCGGCAAGGGCTCGGATCTCGGCAAGGATGGGCATGGCGGGTCTGGTCGGGCCGGCGGCGCGGCCCGTTCCGCAGGCTGCGCGCTCTTCCTCCAGCCTTATAGTCGGATGGCCGATTGACCGGAAGAGAGAGTATCGGTCGAGCTGAGGGTTTTCGTGCGGTCGGGCGTGAGGCGGGACGCGCCGGACCCTTGCGGCATCCTCGCCCATGGGCTCGACTTGAACCAGCCGACCACGAATGCCGTGGCGACGACCAGGGCAATGCCGGCAAGGTTCACCATCGTGGAGACGGCAAGGCTCGTGCCGGCCAGCTGGAACACGATGGCGGAGGCACGCGCCGCCACGAGGCTGGCCAGGAATGTCGCGAGGGATTGCTGCCCGACCCGCACGATGATCGCTGCCGCACCCACGGTCAGCCGGTCGCGCCAGGGTTCGATGGCCGACAGGACGAGATAGGCGAGCGCCAGGAAATGGACATAGCGCAGCCAGTGCAGGTCGGTCTTCTCGTTGCCCGGCAGGATCGCGGCGTGAAGCGCCTCGAGAACCGGGCTCTGGGTGCGGATGCCCCAGAACGCCACCGGGACGGACAGCAGCACGATGACTGCGGCCGCAATGACCCCGCGCCGGTCCCGCAGCGGCGGCGGGCGCAGCCAGCCCATGCCGATGGCAAAGCCGGTGAAGAAGACGAGCTGCCAGGCGAAAGGGTTGAAGAACCAGCCGGCGCCCGTCCACGGATAGCCGACGAGATTGATGCCGGTGATCCAGACCGCGGCATGGAGCGCAAACGCGGCCGCCAGCGGAAGCAGCCGATGGATGGCAGCCAGCCCCATCGCGACCGGCACCAGCGCCAGGATGACCAGATACATCGGCAGGATGTCGAGATAGGGCGGGAGCCAGCGCAACGTGACGAGGCCGAAGATCGCGGTGGCCGGGTCGGAGAGGAGTTGCGGCAAGGGGTCGAGATCGAGCCCGCGATCCGGCCAGAAAAGGCCGGCCGCGATCATCAGGCCGATGACGGCCATGACCACGCCAAGCTGGGCCCAGTAGACCTGCCAGATGCGATGCGCGATGCGCGCCGTCCCGAGCCCGAAGCCCTGCCTGACGAAGATCGAGCCGAAGGCCAGCGCGCTGGCGAGGCCCGAGCAGAAGACGAAGAGCTCGGTACCCGAGGAGAAGCCGAAGCGGGCCGGAATCCAGTTGTTCCAGGGATTGAGGTCGGCATGGGCGATGAAGATGATGAACATCGTCAGGCCGCGGAAGAAGTCGAGCCGTTCGTCGCGCGGCCGACGCGCCGGCGCGGACGGCCCGGTGGACCGGTTCCCGGCCGGCGGCGCCTGCCCGTTCGGGGCGGAGGGGGTCGCGGCGATCACGGCATCTCTCATGGTGAGCCGGCGGCAGGAAGGCTGCCCTCGCTCGTCGCCTTGCCATGGGCATCCGCCAGCATCGTCGCCTGCTCCTTCCGACCGGTGACTGGCGCAGCGGCGACATGGCGCCGGTGCCTTCCCGTGGTCATCCCGATTTCGCGGGCAGGCCGCCGGACGTTTCGGTCCGGCGGACGCTGTCACGGGGTTGTGAACGGCCGGCGGCGTCAGCGCGAGGGGGAGGCCCTCTCCAGGCCCTGGAACACCACGGCCAGCACATAGCCGAAGATCGCGTGGCCGATCAGGCTCATGAACGACAGGGGGTTGTTCTCGCCGATCAGCAGGAAGGGCAGGCCGGCGAGCGGGGCCCAGAAGCCGAGCGCGATGAAATAGGTGATGACACCCCAGATCCAGCCATCGGCCGGATGGCCGAAGGGGCTCACCCGCGTCACCAGCCAGTAGCCCAGCGGATAGAACACGACGCCGGTGAGGTAATGCAGGGCCTTGGCCATGATATCGCCCACGCCCCAGCCGAGCTGGTGGTGGAACAGGGCCTTCACCAGGGCGGGAGGCTCGAGCGGATAACCTGCGAACAGGTGGGTCGGCCAGTTGGCCCAGACCTCGTAGAAGCCGGTGGCGGCAAAGCCTCCCAGCACGAGATGCCAGGCCTGCCGTGCCGTCGGCACGAAGCGGGCGGCGGGACTGTCCATCGTGGTCGTCGTCATGCTCATGGCGGCCTCCCTCCAGATCACCGGTCCGGCATCGACACGACGCCGCCCGGTCCTGCCCGGCACAGCGGGTCCTGGATGGCAGTTCGGGCGTCCACGGCCAGCCGTTACGGCGGCGGGGCGATCGCGGCAGAGGCATCGCAGCCGGTCGCCTTGTCGTGGATCAAGGCTGGCTGATGCGCGCTGCCGGCTTCATGATGGCGCCGAAGGTCGGGAAGCGTGGACGGGACGTCAGGTCATGATGGGTTGGTCGATATCGCTGGGACGGATCGCCGGGACCGAGCTGCGCATCCACCTCACCTTCTTCCTGCTCGTGGCCTGGTTCGCCATTGCGGCCGGCATGCGCGGCGGGCAGGAGGCGGCCATCACGGCGGTGCTGTTCGTGCTGTCGGTGTTCGCCTGCGTCGTCCTGCACGAATACGGCCATGTGCTCACCGCCCGCGCCTTCGGCATCGGCACGCGCGACATCACGCTGCTGCCGATCGGCGGTGTCGCCAATATCGAGCGCATGCCCGAGAAGCCGGGACAGGAACTGCTGATCGCGCTTGCCGGCCCCGCCGTGAACGTGGTGATCGCGATCCTTCTTGTCGTGGTCTTCGGGGCGAGCCTGTCCACCGAACGGCTCGCGGCAGCGGTGGAGGACCAGCGCATGGACTTCGCCACGCGCCTTGCCGTGGTCAATGTGGTGCTGGTCCTGTTCAACATGCTGCCGGCCTTCCCGATGGATGGCGGGCGCGTGCTGCGGGCGGTGCTGTCCATGGGCCTCGACCGCGCCCGCGCGACCCGGATTGCCGCCGGCATCGGCCAGACGGTCGCCTTCGGCCTCGGCTTCCTCGGCCTGTTCGGCAATCCGCTGCTGATCTTCATCGCGCTGTTCGTGTTCCTCGCGGCCAGCCACGAGAGCTATGCGGTCGAGCTTGAGGAGGCGACGCGGCAGGCCTCGACCCGGCAGGCCACCATCACCTCCTTCACCTCGCTCGATACCGCCGCAACCGTTGGCGAAGCCACCGAGGCGCTGATCGCCACCTCGCAGCGGGAGTTCCCGGTCACCGACGGCGCCGGCCGCCTGCGCGGGGTGCTGACGCGGGACGGGATGATCCGTGCGCTCTCGGCCAAGGGGCCGTCCACGCCGGTCGTGGAGGTGATGGAGCGCGATCTGCCGGTGATCAACCGGCGCGCGCCGCTGAACCAGGCGGTGGCGCTGCTGCAGCAGAAGGGCGCGCCGCTGGTCGGCGTGATCGACGACGACGAGCGGGTCGTCGGCATCATCACGCTGGAAAATCTCGCCGAGTTCATGATGGTCGACGAGGCGCGGCGGGGCTGGCGCCGCACCGGGGGCGGGGAGGGCTAGCTGCGTTTGCCCGGTCCGGACGGCTTCCGCTAGGCTGCCCGCCCGCCCAACGGGCAAGGCGCGCAGGGTCTCATCCCTCAACGGAGGCAGTCTCATGGACGAGGCGCGGCACGACGGGTTCCGGCCAATGGCCCTGGGCTGCCGTTCAGACTTGATGTCCCATGTCCTTCGCCCCTGACGTCGCGTCCCAGTCACTGCGCCCGGGATGGGACCACGACATTCTGTTCCTTGTCGGCCGCTGGGCCTGGCCAGTCCATGCCGCCGTCGTCGGACTGACCTTCTTCCTGCTCTCGGCGATATACCCCCGGGCAGAGATGGGTCTCTGGCTCATCATCATGATCTCGGTTTCGCTCCTCCAGTTCGTGCTGGCGCTCGACTATGCGTGGCGCCTGCCGCCTCCGGAGCGCGCCAGGCTATATGGGCGGGCGCACCTCCTGCTGACCGGCCTTGCCGCCCTCGGTTGGGGCGTCGGTGCCCTGGCACTGCGAACCGGTCCGGAGACGGCACTGGTCTATTATTCGATGATCCTCGGGGCGACCGCTCTGGCGGCTGTCGGCACGCAACTCACCCGGCCGGCCAGTTGCATGACGTCGATCTGGCTGTCGCTGACGCTGCTGGCCCTGGCCCATGGGCTTCAAGGCTCTGTGGCAGGCGCCTCGATGGCGGTCATGGTGCTGCTGTTCGCGCTGTCGCTGAGTGTTGCAGCCGCCCTGATGCAGCGCTTTCTGGAGCAACGGGCGGTA
The DNA here is from genome assembly GCF_051860605.1 of Phreatobacter sp. Lineage (GTDB taxonomy): Bacteria > Pseudomonadota > Alphaproteobacteria > Rhizobiales > Phreatobacteraceae > Phreatobacter. The sequence goes on from NZ_JBHYDR010000005.1 coordinate 187,764, forward strand.
CTCATCGAGCAACTTGGAGAGCAGAACGATCAGCTTCGGACGCTGGCGGGCGAACTGGCCGAGGCACAGTCCGCGCGGCTGCGTTTCCTCGCCCAGGCCAGTCACGACATCCGCCAGCCGATCCATGCGATCAGCCTGTTCGTCGAATGCCTCAAGACCGCCGGGATGTCCGCCGAGGATCGCGGAATCCTCGGGCAGATCGACCGGTCCCTGAAGGGGCTTGCCCTGCTGTGCCGCTCGCTCCTCGACCTGTCGGCGCTGGACGTGGGCCGCATTCGTCTCGCACCATCCGATCTGCCGCTGCAGGATCTGATCGACGATGTTCTGAGGCAGGCTGGCGAAACCGCGCGCGAGCAGAACGTCCGGCTGCGCAGCCGGCCAAGCCCGCTCTGGGTCCATGCCGATCCCGCCCTGCTGCACAATATGCTCCAGAACCTGGTTTCCAATGCTGTCAAATACGCGCCGGGAGGAACGGTTCTCGTGGCCGCAAGGCATGTCGGCGGCCGCATCGCCGTCGATGTCGTCGATACGGGCGGAGGCATCCGTACCGAGGATCAGGCTCGCGTCTTCGACGAGTTCGTGCGCCTGGCCGGGCGTGAGAATGGCGCCATCGAGGGGCTTGGCCTTGGCCTGACCATCGTGCAGCGGCTTGCCCATATGATGGGGCTGGTGCTTACCCTGCGGTCGTGGCCAGGCCGAGGAACGCGGTTCAGGATCGGCGGGTTGCGGGCTTCTCCCGCGCCCGCCCGCCCGCGTGAAAGCCCAACTGACCGCTACACCCGCCAACTGGAGGGCCTGCGCGTCCTGGTGATCGATGATGATCCCGCCGTCCTGCTGGCAACAACCCGGCTGCTGGCCCGCTGGGGCTGCGTCGTGCTGCCGATGGACATCGTACCCGAAACCGAAAGCCGGGCCCCGGGTCGCGACTTCGACCTGGTCCTCTGTGACGAGAATTCGGGCCGAAGCAGCGGGTTGGCCTATATCGCGGAGGTCAAGAAACGCTGGCACCGCGCGTTCCCGGCCATCGTGGTCACCGGACAGGATGTCGAGCGGCTGCGCGCCGATCCGGGGGCACGCGGCATTCACGTCCTGTCCAAGCCGCTGAACGCCGCGCGCCTGCGCAGTCTGCTGCAATCACTCCATGCCGACAGCCGGATCGAACCGCTCGACGTCAGATAAGGCCACGCTCGGCAGCCACGCTGACGGCACCGGCCCGAGTGCTGACCTGCAGCGCGCGCATCAAGCCAGAGACGTGAACGCGCACCGTAAAGGGTGATATGCCGAGTTCACGGGCGATCTGCTTGTTCGTCTGGCCCTGTCCGACGAGGCGCAGGACCGTCATCTGGCGTGGCGACAGCGGCATGGCGGGAGATTGTCGGACGCCGACGATGCCGAGTTCCGACGCGGTCCTCAGCACGATCTCCCCCGCCATGATCTGGACGAAGCCGTCCGCAATGTCCGCCGCCGGAATTGCTTTGGACAGGAAGCCGTTTGCTCCGGCGTCCATCACGGCCTCGATCTGGTCCGGATCATCCACCATCGAGACAACGACCAGCGCAGTGTCCTGGAGATTGCTGCGCAATCGCGCCACGCTGTCGGCGCCGGAAAAGCCTGGAAAGACGAGGTCGACCACCAGCATCAGCGGCGGTGCGCCTTGTCCGATGGCATCCAGCAGGTCGTCGAAGGTTCCCACCTCCGAGACATGGGCCTCGGGCGATGCGCGCTGGACAATCCGGCGCAGACCATCGCGGAAGATCGGATGATCGTCGGCAACGATGATGCGGTCCGGCATCGGCGGGCCTCTTCCAGCGAGTCTCTCTTCCGCAAAAGGCGATCCGATCCGGTCCAGGGCGCCTACGGGTCGGGTCAGTCAATCCAGGCACCGTCAGACACGTCAACTAGCACATCTGTGCGAATTGCCCGGACGGGTCGCCGACCGGACACTCGTGCCAGCCACAGAGGGCTCGCCAGCCCGATTGAGGTTTGCCGGAGGGAGTGAAAGATATGCGCATCTCAACGATCGGTGTGGTAGCGGTTCTCGCCACGCTCGCGGTACCGGCCCTCGCCCAGAACAATTTCCGAATCCTGCGGGAGTTCCACCAGCCCCAGGCACCCAATGTCGAGCGCGCCGACATCACGATCGTCCAGTGCCAGCGCAATCAGTACTACATCTACCGCTACTATCGCTCGCGCGGCCCGAACTACCGGGCAATTGCTCCAGGCTACTGGGGCAACGCCATTGGCGGACGCGATCACCATACCTTCGATTCGGCCGTGCGCGCGGCCTGCAACTGGTAGCTGTCAGGCTGCGACCGGCGTCCCGAACTGGAGACGGAGAGACCCGATGTCCCTGTACCGGATGCTGTGCCTTGGTGGTGCCCTGCTCATCGTCGTCACTGCTCCGGCCGGGGCGCAGACCCAGCGCTCCGCCCGCCAGGTCCTCAGCGTCTTCAACGACATCTGTCTCGCAACGATCGGCGATGCTTTTGCATCAGCCGGTGAGAAGGCACGCGAACTTGGGTTTCGGACAGTCAGCGCGAGCCCCTTCGTTGAACTCCATGCCCGCGGTTACTCGGGGGGCTGGTCGCAGCCTTCGGTGCCGCGGGCTGAAAAATACTGTGAGATCGGCTCATCAACCGCCAGTCGCAGGGAACTCGCCGGGCTCATCCAGCAACGTTTGCGCGAGAACAGCGGACGCGAGCCGCGCAGGGCGCGCCACCCCGATCCGCAATCCCTAGCCTGGTGGATCTCCTCCGAGGGGCGCCGGCTCTACTATACGGTCACGGTCGGCATGAACGACGACCCCGCCACCGGCGCTACTGCCCGGATCACATTTGACCTGCCGGGCAATTAGGCGATTGCAGCCAAACGGTCCGTTTCCCTTCAGGGGCCGACGGGGGAGGAGCGGTCGCCCTCGCCGAGCGGGCGCTGCATCAGCACGCAATCGACCCAGCGGTCCAGCTTCCAGCCGATGGAGGGCAGGACGCCGACCACTGTGAAGCCGCAGGCCCGGTGCAGGGCGATGGAGCCGTGATTGCCCAGATTGCCGATCACCGCGATCATCTGCCGGTAACCGAGCGCGGTGCAGTCATCGATCAGCTGGTCGAGCAGGGCGCGCCCGACGCCCCGGCCCTGCGCGGCAGGCGAGACATAAACCGAGTTCTCGCAGGCGAAGCGGTAGCCGGGCCGGGTGCGGTAGGCGCTGGCATAGGCATAGCCGACGACGGCGCCGTCGATCTCGGCGACCAGATAGGGATAGCCGCCGGCGAGGATCGCCGCCTGGCGCCTTTCCATCTCGGACGCGTCCGGCACGTCATATTCGAACGAGGCGATGCCGTCCCGCACGTTCGGACCGTAGATGGCGGTGATGGCGGGGATGTCGGCGCCCGTTGCCGGGCGGAGGATCACGTCGCGTCCGGCTGACACGGCGGCGCCGCAGGACGGCGTCAGCTCACGCGGACGAAGCGGCGGATGCGGGCGCGCGGCCGGGCCGAACGGCGGCTGATCGTGATGCCGCGCGAGGCGATCTCGATGCGACGGTCGGGCGACAGGACGAAGAACCGGGCGGTCTCGGAGGCGCCGTCGACGCGGATGGCGTCGCCATCGAGCGCGCGCATGAACGACTTCATCGAACCGAAGGTCATGGACCGACTCCGCCCAACAAGCGTGACGAAAGAAAACTGGAGCGGGCGAAGGGATTCGAACCCTCGACCCCAACCTTGGCAAGGTTGTGCTCTACCCCTGAGCTACACCCGCATCCGTGGGTCCGCCGGCACCGGGGCGCCGGGGAGGCGTTCCTATGCCAAAGGACGCGGCCGAATGCAATGGCCCGCTTCGGCTTTTTTTGGCGCCTGCTCCAGTCGGCCTTTGACGCGCCGCGGCATGCCGGGCTATTTCCGGGCACTGCGGCGCCGCTGCCGGCGCCGGCACGATGTGCGACGCCGCGGGAGACGTGCATGGGATCGGGCTTTGCGTCCCTGCCTCGGACCGGCCGTTACCGGCTGGTGCGGGCAAGTGTTCCAGTCAGCCTTGCCGATGGCGCCACGCTGGCGTCCGACGGCGACGGGCTGGCCCTTGCGGACATCGTTGTCGCCGACGGGCGGATCGAGGCGGTCGGGCCGCATGAGGTCGCCGGTGGGCCGGGCGACGCCCCCGAGGTCGATCTCGACCGCGGCATGGTGCTGCCCTGTTTCGTCGATGCCCATACCCATCTCGACAAGGGCCATATCTGGCCCCGCGCGGCCAATCCGGACGGCACCTTTCCCGGCGCGCTGGCGGCTGTCGGCGCCGACCGGGAGGCCAACTGGTCGGCGGCGGATGTTGCAGCGCGCATGGATTTCTCCCTGCGCTGCGCCTTCGCCCACGGGACGGCCGCGATCCGCACCCATATCGATTCGCTGCCTGCTCAGGCCGCCATTTCCTGGCCGGTTTTCGACGCCATGCGCGCGGCCTGGGGCGGTCGCATCGCGCTGCAGGGCTCCTCGCTGTGCGGCATCGATGTCGCGGTGGAGGCGGGCTACCTGCCGGCCATGGCCGGGCTGCTGAAGCGCCATGGCGGCGGGCTCGGCTGCGTCACCTACATGTCGCCGAACCTGCCCGGCGGACTGGAGGCGATTGTCCGCACGGCGCTCGATGCCGGTCTGCCGCTCGATTTCCATGTCGACGAGACCCTGGACGCGGGCGCCTATTCCCTGCGCCTGATCGCCGAGGCGGCGATCCGGCACGGCTGGTCGGGCGCTGGCAACGGCCCCATCGTGGTCGGCCATTGCTGCTCGCTGTCGACCCAGGATGCGGCCGAGGTGGACCGCACGCTCGATCTCGTCGCCGAGGCCGGCATTGCCGTGGTGTCGCTGCCGATGTGCAACATGTATCTGCAGGACCGTAACCCCGGCCGCACGCCGCGGCGACGGGGCGTCACGCTGCTGCACGAGATGAAGGCGCGCGGCATCGCCGTCATGGTGTCGTCCGACAACACCCGCGATCCGTTCTACGCCTATGGCGACCTGGACGTGCTGGAGGTCTATCGTGAGGCAACCCGCATCCTGCATTTCGACCACCCGGTGGGCGACTGGCCGCGCAGCGTGACGGCGACGCCCGCCGCGGTCTGCGGCTTCGACGGGGTCGGTTCGATCCGGGCCGGCGCCCCTGCCGACCTTGTCCTGTTCCGCGGTCGGACCTGGACCGAACTCCTGTCCCGCCCCCAGTCCGACCGGACCGTGGTCCGCGCCGGCCTTGCCATCGACACGACACTGCCCGACCACCGCGAACTCGACCCCTTGTGGAGCTGATCCGATGACCGAGGCCGAACCGAAGCCTGCCGCCGCGCCCGTTCGCCCGGCCTATGACATCACCGGGCTGAAATCGCGGCTCGCCGGCATCAAGACCGAGGACAATCCGGCCCTCGTCAAGCAGAAGAGCCGCGATTTCTACTGGTATTCGCCCACTCTCAAGCGCCAGCTCGACCATGTGGTCGGCGACATCATCGTCTCGCCGACCAGCGAGCAGGAGGTGATCGAGACGCTGGGGGCAGCCTTCGAGCTCGGCATTCCGGTGACGCCGCGCGGCACCGGCACCGGCAATTACGGACAGGCCATGCCGCTGTCGGGCGGCATCGTTCTGGACCTTTCCGGCATGAACCGGGTGAAGGCGGTGCAGCCCGGCCGCTTCGTCGCCGAGGCGGGTGCGGTGATCGCCGAGATCGACAAGGTGGCGCGGCCGCAGAACCAGGAAATCCGCATGCATCCCTCGACCTATGCCACGGCATCGGTCGGCGGGTTCATCGCGGGAGGCTCCGGCGGCATCGGCTCGATCACCTGGGGGGGATTGCGCGATGCCGGCAATGTCATCCGCCTGAAGGTGGTGACCATGGAGGAGGAGCCGCGCGTCCTCGAACTGAGCGGCGACGACCTGGCGCGGGTGACCCATGCCTATGGCACCAACGGCATCATCACCGAGGTGGAGATGCCGCTCGGGCCGGCCTATCGGTGGGTCGATCTGTTCCTCGGCTTCGACACGTTCGAGCGGGCGGCCGCCTTTGCCAACGAACTGGGCGAACAGGACGGGATCGCCAAGAAGAACATCGCCGTGGTGGCAGCCCCCGCGCCGCGGACCTATTTCCTGCGCCATCAGGACTACATTGCCGAGGACCAGCATGTGGTCATCGCCATCATCGCCGATTTCGCGGTGGATGCCGCGCTGAACCTTGCCAGGCGGGCCGGCGCCGAACTGCTGCTGCGTTCGGACAAGGTGCCGGAGGAGGAGCGCAAGAAGCTGCCGCCGGGTTTCGAACTGACCTGGAACCACACGACGCTGCGCGCGCTGCGCGTCGACCCGGCCATCACCTATCTGCAGGTGCTCTATCCGTTCCCCGACCAGGTGAAGCTGGCCACGGCTCTCCACGAACGGTTCGGCGAGGAGGTGATGGGTCACCTCGAATTTGTCCGTTTCGACGGCAAGGTGACCTGTTTCGGCCTGCCGCTGGTGCGCTTCACCACCGAGGAGCGGCTGGAGGAGATCATGCGCATCCACGAGGACCTGGGCGCGCCGATCTTCAATCCGCACCGCTACACGCTCGAAGAAGGCGGCATGAAGCAGACCGACGAGGTGCAGCTTGCCTTCAAGCGCGAGGCCGATCCCAAGGGCCTGCTCAATCCCGGCAAGATGATCGCCTGGGAGGACCCGGACTACGACTATCGCTCGGGCAAGACCTTCCTGTTCAAGAGCCTGGCGGCCGCGGGCGTCTCGCCCTGATGCGGGCGACGGCTGCTCCTTCCCGGCTGCTGCAATTCGTCATCTCCGGCCGAGCGCAGCGAGGGGAAGGGGATCCAGACGTGCAACCTCTCACCTCCGGCCGATTCTGGTGGCTGTCTGTGGACCCCCTTCCCTCGCCCATGGCATCGCGCGGACGCTGGCAGCGTTCGCGTCTCGCCACGGGCCTCGCCGGGGGTGACGGCTGGCGCCGTGCCCGAGTGTTGTCCTGATGCGGATCCTCGTCCTCTACTGTCATCCGAACCCGGAAAGCTACGGGGCGGCGCTGCACCGGGCGACGGTCGAGTCGCTTGAGGCGGCGGGCCATGACGTGGACGACTGCGACCTCTATGCCGAGGGCTTCGATCCGGTGCTGAGCCGGCAGGAGCGGCTCGGCTACCACGACCTCGCCACCAACACGGCGCCGGTTCAGGCCCATGTCGACAGGCTGAAGGCGGCCGAGGCCCTGGTGCTGGTCTTCCCGGTCTGGAACTTCGGGTTGCCGGCCCTGCTCAAGGGCTATCTGGACCGGGTGTTCCTGCCCGGCGTGTCCTTCGGTCTCGTCGACGGGCGCACCCAGGGACTGCTGAGCCATATCCGCAAGGTGGCGGTGGTGACGACCTATGGCGCCACCCGCTGGCGCGCCTTCCTGATGGGCGATCCGCCGCGCCGCTACTGCACGCGCGTGCTGCGAGCGGTGACGCGCTTCACGGCTTCCGTTACCTATCTCGCCCATTACGACATGAACCGGGCGACCGATGAGACGCGGGCGGCATTCCTCGAACGGGTGCGGTCGCGGCTCTCCGCTTTGTGAGCCGGCTCGCACCCGTCACGCTCTTGTCACCTTTGCCGAGGAAACATGCGCCGGCTGCCAAGTCGAGGCGCCCGCGGGCCGCAGCCGGTCCGCATCCTGGGGGGAACCTGCATGTCACGCAGCAAGGACGGCGAGGGGGCGGCACGCGATCCCTACCGCAAGACGATCGGTGCCCACCTCCAGCACGCCGCGCGGCTGCACCGCTCGCTGGTGGCCCGCAAGCTGGCGATCCTCGGCCTCTATCCGGGCCAGGAACAGGTGTTGAAGATCCTGGCTGACAATGGCGAGATGAAGATGGGCGACCTCGCCGCGGCGTTGCGCGTGCGCCCGCCGACGGCTTCCAAGACGGTCGGCCGGCTCGCCGCCCAGGACCTCGTCGAGCGGCGGAGTTCCACGGGTGGCGACGGCCGGCTGGTGCGCGTCGCGCTGACCGAGACCGGCGAACGCAGGGCCGCGGATCTGGACGACCTGTGGTTCGCCGCAGAGGACGAGATGCTGGCGGAGTTCGACGGCAAGGATGTCAGGCGGCTGCGCAAGCTGCTGCGGCGCGTCGAGAAGACGCTGCTGCCCCATACCGAGGCCGAAGAGGCGGCCGAGGACGAGGACGAGGCCGAGGAGGCCTGACCGCCTCGCCGCGCGCGCAGGTCCTGCGCGCCGGGACCCGGTTCCACCGCGGGAGACTGCGCACTAGACTGCGGTCCAAATCGTTTCAAACGAAGAGGACACGCCCGTGCATATCCTGATCATCGGAGCGGCCGGCATGATCGGCCGCAAGCTCACCGACCGTCTCGTCAGGGACGGCCAGCTCGGCGGCAAGCCGGTCACCGCGCTGTCGCTCGTCGACGTGGTGGCGCCCGAGGCGCCGGCCGGCTTTGCCGGCAAGGTGACCAGCTGGGCCGTCGATATCTCTCAGCCCTCCACCGCCGGGCCCATGGTGGCGGATCGCCCGGAGGTGATCTTCCACCTCGCCGCCATTGTCTCCGGCGAGGCCGAGGTCGAGTTCGACAAGGGCTATCACATCAATCTGGATGGCACGCGCCAGCTGTTCGAGGCGATCCGGCAGGAGGGCGTGAAGGCGCCCTATCATCCGCGCGTCGTGTTCACCTCGTCCATCGCCGTCTATGGCGCGCCGTTCCCGGACGCCATTCACGACGAGTTCTTCCTCACCCCGCTGACCAGCTACGGCACGCAGAAGGCGATCGGCGAGCTGCTGCTCGCGGACTATTCGCGCAAGGGTTTCTTCGACGGCATCGGCATCCGCCTGCCGACCATCTGCGTGCGCCCGGGCAAGCCCAACAAGGCCGCATCCGGCTTCTTTTCCAACATCATCCGCGAGCCGCTGGCGGGCCTCGAAGCCGTGCTGCCGGTGGGCGAGGACGTGGTCCACACCCATGCCAGCCCCCGCTCGGCGGTCGGCTTCCTCATCCATGCCGCCACCATGGATACGGGCCTGCTCGGCTGGCGCCGCAGCCTTGCCATGCCGGGCGTTGCGGCCTCGGTGGGCGAGCAGCTGGAGGCGCTGCGACGGATCGGCGGCGAGAAGGCCCTCAAGCTGGTGCGTCGCGAGCCCGACGAACTCATCATGCGGATCGTCGGCGGCTGGTCGAAGCGGTTCGATGCACGGCGCGCGGCCGAGCTCGGCTTCACCGCCGAGACGAGCTTCGACGACATCGTGCGCGCGCATGTGGAAGACGAACTCGGCGGCAAGGTGGCCTGAGACTTGGCGAGCGCTGGCCGTTGACAGGCGCGCCCGCGCGCGCGATGGCCTGATGCCGTGAACCATCGCCAGCTCGAAGCCTTTACCGCGGTCATGCGCACGGGAACCGCCTCGCGCGCGGCCGAGCTCATGGGCGTCACCCAGCCGGCGGTCAGCCGGGCGTTGTCGGAGCTTGAGCGGTCGGTGGGCTTTGCGCTGTTCGCGCGGGTGCAGAACCGGCTGTTGCCGACCCCCGAGGGCCGGCAGTTCTTCGAGGAGGTGGACGCCTCGTTCCGCGGCGTCGACAGGCTGAGGGCGGCAGCGGCCCGCATCCGCGATCGCGGGCAGGGCGCGCTGCGGCTTGGAACGCTGTCTGCGCTCGGCTCCTCGCTCGTGCCGAAGGCCGTGAAGCGGTTCCGGGACCAGCACCCCGACATCGCCGTCACCGTCATGGTGGCAGCCTCGCGCAGCATCCGCGACGGCGTTGCCGACGGCGCCTTCGACCTCGGGCTGGCGGCCGAGGAGATCGACCTGACAGGCATCGTCCACCAGCCCTTCCTGGCGCCGGAGGCACTCTGTGCCCTGCCGGCAGCGCATCGTCTGGCGGGACAGGCGGTCATCACGGCGGCGGATCTCGATGGTGAGGACTATGTCGCCTATGTGCCCGAGGACCGGGCGCGCCAGCGGCTCGACCGCGTGCTGGCGGAAGCCGGTGCCGCGCCGCGCGTCGTCGTCGAGACCATCTATGCGGCCACCGTCTGCGCCCTGGTCTCGGAAGGGGCGGGTTTCGGCTTCGTCTCATCCTATGCGGCCGGCGGCATGGATCTGTCGCGGCTGGTCCTGAAGCCCTTCGTGCCGGCCGTGCCGATCCGGACGCTGCTGATCCTGCCGCCGGACCGGCCGAAATCGCGGCTGGTGCGCGACATGATCGACGCGCTGATGGCCTGCCGGTGAAACGGGCGGCTCGGTCGGTCAGGGCGCCTTGAGCCCGTCAAGGAAGGCGACGACCCGCTTCAGCGCCAGGCGCCCGGCGTCGGTATCCAGATTGAACTGGTACTCGTGGGGCAAGGCCGGGCGGGTATCGTCGGGAAAGAACAGCGCGTCGACCCTGATGCCGCGGCGGCCTGCCTCGGTGACCAGCAGCCGGGAGTGGGCGAGGAGGAAGTCGCCGTTGCCGGCCGAGACGAACAGGGGCGGCAGGTCGGGCGACAGGTGGCGCGCGACCGAGAAACCTGCCGGCTCGGGGGGCGTGGTCAGGTCGCGCCGGCCGGTATAGGCCCAGCCGGTGGCGGCGAAGAACAGGCCACCGAGACCGCTGCGGTCGACGATGGCGATGTCGTAAGGCCCGCAGAACAGCACCGCACCGACGAGCCGCGCCCTGTCCATGCCCGGCGTCACGCCGACCAGCCGGGCATAGTCGGCGGAGACTAGGCTGTTGGCGGTCTGGGCGGCGATATGGGCGCCGGCCGAATCGCCGGCGAGCACGACGCGCTCCATGTCGATGCCCAGCCGCGCGGCGTGACCGACCAGATGGGCAAGTGCCGCATGGGTCTGGCGCACCGGCGTCGGATAGCGGTGTCCGGGAGCGATCGAATAGCGGATGCCGACCACGACGAAGCCCTGGCCGGCGAGCACCTTCAGGTAGTTCCCGATCTCCTCCTTGCTGCCGGAGACGAAGCCGCCGCCGTGGATCCAGACGATGGTCGGCCGCTGCCCCGGCGGCGGGGTCGCCGGGCGGTGGATGTCGAGATAGGCCTCCGGGTCGGACGGATCGTAGCGCTCGTTGGCGCGGGTGGTCACGCCGGGCGGCACGTGGCGGGCGAGGGCGGCGGCCGTGCGGGCGCCGCCGGCCTCGAAGGCCCAGCGGATCACCGTGGCGGATGGCCATGGGCTGGCGAGAAAGGCCGCGGCCGTGACGGCTGCGAGCACGGCCAGCACCGCCAGCGTCCGGACGATGATCCGTGCAAGGCGCCCCATGTCCTGTCTCCTCCGTTTGAATGCAGCAAGTGGCCAGAGCGGGTGATTGCGCAAGCCGGGGTCATTCCAGAGACACGCCGCGGTTGCCCTCGCCGCCGGGCACGGTCAGGTTGCAGTCCCTGCCCCGCTGATGGCGAGCCGATGACCGAACCTTCTCCGACCCGTGACATTCTGGAAGCCGCCGCGCGATGCTTCATGGAGCAGGGCTTCCACGCCACCAGCATCGACGATGTGGCGCGCCGGTTGAAGGCGACCAAGGGGCGCATCTACTACCATTATGCGTCCAAGACGGACCTGTTCTTCGATGTCCACCGCGAGGGCATGCGGCGGCTGTTCGCGGCCGTCGAGCCGGCTGCGCAGGCGGACGGCAATGGCCTTGCGGTGCTCTCCGCCATGCTGCGTGCCCATGCCATGGCCATGATGGACAACCTGACATTCGAGACCGTCGTCGCGCAGGGTGTGCAGTTGCACCGGTTCGGCGCGACCACACCGGCCCAGCGCGCCGTGCTCGACGACCTGATTGCCAGCCGCGACCGGTTCGAGGGCCTGTTCAAGACGGCGGCGCAGCGGGCCCGCGACGACGGATCGCTGGGAGCGCTGGAGGTCTCGGTGGCAGTGAAGACCATGCTCGGCGCGCTGCAATGGACCGTCATCTGGTACCGGCCCGACGCCGACCAGGGGCCGGACGGCCGGCGGATGCTGGCCGAGGCCATGGTGCGCACGCTGGTGGAGGGGCTGAGGACGCGCCAGGAGCCGGCTTGATTGAACATGATACCGAGTAGTATGTTCCTTTTGCGCCGACGATGGCGCAGCGAGAGCCGGGGACGGGAATGAGAGTGGTTGTGACCGGCGCGGCAGGCTTTCTCGGCCGCCGACTGGTGGAGGACCTGGCGCGCCGCGGCGTGCTGGCCGGTGCGGATGGCCATGAGCAGGTGATCTCGGAGATCGTGCTCGTCGACCGCGTGGCGCCGGCCCTGCCGCGCGGCGGGGCAACGGTGCGGATGATGACCGGCGATATCCGCGACCCCGCCCTCTCCGCCCGGCTGGTCGACGAGGGCTTCGACAGCCTGTTCCACCTCGCCTCCAGCCTGACGCTGGAGGCCGAGACCGATCCCCTCTCCGCCCATGCGGTCAATGTCGAGCCGCTGCGCCGGATCGTCGAGGGATGCAGGGGCTGTCCCCGCGTGGTGTTCACCAGCTCCATCGCCGTGTTCGGCGGGCCGCTGCCCGACATCGTCGATGACGCCGTGCGGCCGGCACCGGCGACCACCTACGGCACGCACAAGGCCATCAACGAACTCCTGATCGCCGATGCCAGCCGAAGGGGGCGCGTCGACGGCCGCTCGCTGCGCCTGCCCATCGTGCTGGTGAGGCCGGGCTCGGCGGTGCCGGCCATCTCCGACCGGATCGCCGCGATCCTGCGCGAGCCCCTGCAGGGCAAGCCGGCGGTGTCCCCGCTCAGGCCCGAGACGGTCCTGCCGCTCGTCTCGGCTGGCGCCGTGGTGCGCGCGCTCCTCGCCCTGCACGACGTTGCCGCACCGGACCTGCCGGCCAACCGGGCCATGAACCTGCCCGCCCTGTCGGTCACCGTCGAGGAGATGGTCGAGGCCCTTGCCCGCCATGGCGGGCGGGAGGTGGCGGCCCGCGTGACCATCGCGCCCGATCCGGCGCTGCAGGCTATCGTCGATGGCTGGCCGAGACACTTCGTCTCGGGCGCCGCCTTCCGGCTCGGCCTTCAGTCGGATGCGGGCATGGCGGCCCTCATCGAGGACCATCTGGCCGACATGCAGGGGATCGGCGATGGCGGATGACAAGCCCCTGGCCAGCGACCGCGCATCCATCTGCATCATCGGCGCCGGCTCGTCCGGCGTTGCGGTCGCCAAGGCGCTGAAGGAGCGCGGCCTTGCCTTCGACTGCTTCGAGAAGGGCTCGGACATCGGCGGCATGTGGCGCTACGAGAACGACAACGGCCTGTCCTCGGCCTATCAGTGCCTGCATATCGACACGAGCCGCGACAATCTCGGCTATTCCGATTTCCCGATCGCGGCCGACCAGCCGGACTATCTGTCTCACACGGCCTTCCTGAAGCATCTGGAAGCCTATGCCGACCAATTCGGCATCCGCCCGCTGGTCACCTTCCGCACGTCGGTGGAGCGGGTGGAGCCGGACGGGGAGGGCGGATGGGCGGTGACGCTCGACACCGGCGAGGTTCGCCGCTACGCGCAGGTCATCGTCGCCAACGGCCATCTCTGGGACCCGCGCTGGCCGGACTTTCCCGGCGCCTTTGCGGGCGAACAGATCCATTCGCACCATTACCGCACGCCCGCGCCCTTCGAGGATCGCGACGTGCTGGTGGTCGGTCTCGGCAATTCGGCCGTCGATATCGCGGTCGATCTGTCCCGGCGTGCGCGCAGCGTCACCGTCTCGACCCGGCGCGGCGCCTGGCTCATGCCCAAATACATCATGGGCATTCCCACCGACCGCTGGTCGGCCTTCCTGTCCCGCCGCATCGGATTGCCGACCCGCATCACCCGCACGATCATGGCCCGGCTCGGGCGCATTGCGCTCGGCGACCAGCGCCGCTTCGGCCTGCCGCGCCCGTCCCACCCGATCTGGCGGGAGCATGCCACGCTGAGCCAGGACCTCCTGAACGCCATCGGCCACGGACGCATCACGGTGAAGGGCAATGTCGCCCGCCTCGACGGCGAGGACGTGACATTCGCCGACGGCAGCCGCCGGCGATTCGACGCCATCATCCATGCCACCGGCTATCGGACCAGCTTCCCCTTCCTCGACCCGGCCCTGTTCCGCGCCGACCGGGCACCCGTGAGGCTCTACCGGCGCCTGCAGCCGCCGGCGCTGCCGGACCTGTTCTTCCCAGGCCTGGTCCAGCCCATAGGCCCGACCATTCCGCTGGTCGAACTGCAGGCGAAATGGATCGCCGGGGTGATCTCGGGACACGTCCAGCCGGCGGATGCCGCCACCATGGAGCGCGAGATCGATGCCCATCTCGCCTACGTGCGCGACACTTTCCTCGACAGCGACCGCTATGTGCTGGAGGTCGACTTCAAGGCCTATGCCGGGCAGATCCGCGCCGATCTGGCCGCCGGGCGATGCGGCGCCTGAACGCTGCAAGCTTTCCAAACTGTCATGTGATCGGCCCGTGCGGCCGTGGTAATCTGGCGGCGTACACTGTGCCGGAGAGCCTGTTCGTTCCATGCGCCGCCTGACCCTGTTCCTTGTTCTTGCCGCGGCCCTCGGGGCTGGCGCCTGGTGGTTCGCCGGGCCGGGGACCCTCGCGGTCGCAGACCAGCCGGCCTGGCGGACAGCCCGCGCTGATCGCGGCGATCTTGTTGCGGCGGTGAATGCCACCGGCACGATCAACCCGATCTCCACGGTGGTGGTGGGTTCGCAGGTTTCCGGGCAGGTCATCCAGATTCTGGCAGATTTCAACACCCAGGTGGCCCAGGGCCAGGTGCTCGCCCGGCTGGACCCGACGCAGGTCAAGGCCCGGCTCGACGGCGCGCGCGCCGACCTTGCCAATATCCGCGCCCAGCGCGGTGTCCAGGCTGCGCAGGTCGAGCAGGTCCGCGCCGACATCGCCCGCGCCGAGGCGGCCCGGCTCGACGTCGTCGCCAAGCTCGCCCAGGTCGAGGCCCAGCTTGCCGAAGCGGACCGTGCGCTGGCGCGCCAGACCGAGCTCGGCCAGCGCGGTGTCTCCTCGCAGATCCAGGTCGAGCAGGCGCGCACCGCGGTGGTGACGCAGCGCGCCGCGCGCGATTCCGCCCGCGCCCAGATCGCCTCGGCCGAGGCGGCCAAGCGCTCCATCGAGGCCGGGCTCGGCGTGACCCAGGCCCAGATCGCCGGCATCGACGCCCAGATCCTCCAGCGCGAGGCGATGGTGCGGCAGATCGAGGTGGACCTTGCCAATACCGAGGTGCGTTCGCCGGTGGTCGGCACCGTGGTGCAGCGGCAGGTCGAGCTCGGCCAGACGGTCGCCGCCTCTCTGCAGGCGCCGACCCTGTTCCTCGTGGCCCAGGACCTCCGGTCGATGGAGATCTACGCCAATATCGACGAGGCCGATGTCGGCCGCGTCAAGCCGGGGCAGGCGGTGACCTTCTCGGTCAATGCCTATCCGAACCGGCAGTTCCGCGGCGAGGTGAAGCTGGTTAGGCTCGGCTCCCAGACCATCCAGAACGTCGTCATCTACACGGCCATCATCTCGTTCCAGAACCCGCGCATGGAGCTGCTGCCGGGCATGACGGCAACGCTCAGGATCATCACGGACCGGCGCGACGGCGCGTTGCGCGTTCCCAATGCCGCGCTGCGCTGGCGTCCGGCCGGCACGAGCGCGCAGCCGCAGGCCGCGGCCGGGCCGGCGGGTCCCTTCGGTGCGCCGATGGGACGCGGTCTTGGCCGCCGCGGTGGTGGCGGGGGCGAAGGCGGCGGCCGGGCGGCCGGCGAATTCATCGAGGCGATCAAGACCGAACTGAAGCTCGACACCGCGCAGGCCGCGCGGGTCGATGCGGTCATCGAGGAGATGCGGCCGCAGTTCCGCGCGCTGTTCGGGCCGGGCATGGAGCGCGCGGAACGGCTCGACCAGATGCGGCGCCTGCGCGCGGAGATGGTGACGCGCATCGAGGCCGTGCTCACCGCCGAGCAGCGCGAGGGCCTCGCCGCCATCCGCGCCCGCTATGACGGCCGGCGCGATCGCGATGGCGGCCAGCCGGGCCGGGTCTTCGTGGTCGGTGCCGATGGCAGTGCCGAGGCCGTGACGCTCAGCCTCGGCATCAGCGATGGCGTTATGACCGAGGTGCTGTCGGGCGATCTGGACGCGGGCCGTGAACTGATCGTCGGTGGCGGGCCGGCGCCGCAGGCGAGCCCCGCGGCGCGGCGCGGCTTCCGGATGTTCTGATGGCGCTGATCGAGACCCGCGACCTTGCCCGGCACTATACGCTCGGCGACCAGGTAGTGACGGCGCTGGCCGGGGTGTCGGTCGTCGTCGAGGGAGGCGAGTTCGTCGCCGTCATGGGGCCGTCGGGTTCAGGCAAGTCGACCTTCATGAACCTCGTCGGCTGCCTCGACCGGCCGACCGCCGGCCGCTACGTGCTCGACGGCGAGGAGGTGTCGGCGCTCTCCGCCGACGGGCTGGCGGCGATCCGCAACCGCAAGATCGGCTTCGTGTTCCAGCAGTTCAACCTGCTCGACCGGCAGGACGCGCTCTCCAATGTCGAGCTGCCCATGGTCTATGCGGGACTGCCTCGCCGCGAGCGCCGCCGCCGGGCCCAGGAGGCACTGGAGCGCGTCGGCCTCGGCGAGCGGGTCCACCACCTGCCAACCCAGTTGTCCGGCGGCCAGCAGCAGCGCGTGGCCATCGCCCGGTCGCTGGTCAACGACCCGAAGGTCCTGCTGGCCGACGAGCCGACCGGTGCGCTCGACAGCCGCACCTCTCTCGAGATCATGGCCCTGTTCCAGGAGTTGAACCGGCAGGGCATGACCGTTCTGGTCGTCACGCACGAACCGGACGTGGCCACCTTTGCCGGCCGGGTCGTCCGGTTCCGCGACGGGCGGGTCGTCTCGGATGCGACGCAGCGCCCGAAGGATGCCGCCGAGGCACTCGGCGCGATCGTCGAGGAAGCGGCCTGAACGGGCGGATGCCCTCAATGCAAAACGGGGCCCGAAGGCCCCGTTCCAATGTCCGTCAGAACAGTGTCCGGCAGAATTCGCGGATCAGGCGTTGCGGTCGCTCCGGTCCACGCGCTCGGCGATGCGGGCCGACTTGCCGCGACGGTCGCGCAGGTAATAGAGCTTGGCGCGGCGGACCTTGCCGCGGCGCACCAGCTTCACGGAATCGATGGCCGGCGAATAAACCGGGAACACGCGCTCCACGCCCTCGCCATAGGAGATCTTGCGGACGGTAAAGCTCTCATTGAGCCCGCCGCCGGACCGCGCGATGCACACGCCCTCATAGGCCTGCACGCGGGTGCGCTCACCCTCGCGGACCTTGACGTTGACGATCACGGTGTCGCCGGGACCGAAGACGGGAATGGTCTTGTCGCCAATGACGCGGGCAGCCTCTTCGGCCTCCAGGGTCTGGATCAGGTTCATGTTTCGTCATCCTTCTGGCCGCACCCTTGAGGGTTCCGGCATCTTGTTGGTCTTGGTTCTGCGGAATGGTCCGGAACCCGCAGAAACCCGCCGGTCCGGATTCGACGCGGCGCTGTGGGCGACCCTCGTCGGAAGGCGGCTCGATAGTCGAAAATGCGGGCCTTGTCACCCCTTTTCTGCGGTTGCAGCAGGGGACGATGCCCGGCGCCAGCGCCTATCCGGGCTTGCGCCTCGCCCACAGGTCGGGCCGGCGTTCGCGGGTCAGCCGCTCGGCCTCCCGGCGGCGCCAGGCCGCGATCTTCGCATGGTCGCCGGAGACCAGCACGTCGGGGATCGGCATGTCCTCGAAGATCTGGGGGCGGGTGTAGTGGGGATATTCGAGGAGGTTGTCCTCGAAGCTCTCCTCCGTGCCCGAGGCCTCGTGGCCCATCACGCCGGGCAGCAGGCGCACCACGGCGTCGAGCAGCACCATGGCGCCAAGTTCACCGCCCGACAGCACGTAGTCGCCGATGGAGACTTCGCGCAGCCCGCGCGCCGCGATCAGCCGTTCATCGATGCCCTCGAAGCGGCCGCACAGGATGACGGCACCCGGGCCGGCCGAGAGTTCCTTGACGAAACCCTGTGTCAAGGGAGCGCCGCGCGGCGACATACAGAGGCGCGGGCGCTGATCGCCCGCGGGCGCGGCATGGTCGATCGCCCGGGCCAGCACATCGGCCCGCATGACCATGCCCGGCCCGCCGCCGGCTGGCGTGTCGTCGACGGCCCGGTGCCTGCCGGTGGCAAAGTCGCGCAGAAACAGGGTCTCCAGCGACCAGGCCGTGCCGAGAGCGCGGCCGGCCAGGCTGGCGCCCAGCGGGCCCGGGAACATCTCGGGATAGAGGGTGAGGACCGAGGCGCGGAACATCAGTCGTGGTCGTCCGGCCCGCGCGGGGTGTCGTCCAGCAGGCCCTCGGGCGGGTCGATCACCACCCGGCGGCCGGCAAGGTCGACGGTCGGCACGATCGCGCGGGTAAAGGGGATGAGCACCGCCTTGCGACCGGGACGGGCGACATCGAGCATGTCGCCGGCCCCGAATTCGTGGATGGCGATGATGGTTCCGATCGTCTCGCCGGTGACGGCGACGACCGCCATGCCGATCAGGTCGGCATGCAGGAACTCGTCCTCGTCGGAGGGCGCCGGAATGCGCGCGCGTGGCACGAACAGGTCGAGATTGGTCACGGCCTCGGCAGCCGTGCGGTCCTTCAGTTCGGCGATGCGGGCGATCAGGACCTCGCCGGCCGGACGCAGCGTCTCGACGGTGAAGGCGCGCCCGTCGCGGGACAGCAGCGGCGAATAGTCGCCCACCGCCATCGGGTCCTGGGTAAAGGATTTCACCCGCACCTCGCCGCGCACCCCGTGCGGGGCGCCGAACTTCGCGACGAGGATGAGGTCGGCAGGCATCGATCCAGCACGCCTTGCGGAACGGAGGTGCGTCCTTCGAGGCTCGCCCCTCGGGATGAGGATGTGTGTGTCTGGCGCCAAGGGGCGGCAAGCGACCACCTGAGTGCTCCCGACATCTTCGATGCCACTTGCCGCCGCTCCTCAGCCTGAAGGGCGAGCGTCTAGCGAGCCGCGAAGGACGCAGGGTCTCCGTGCAGGTCGCCCTGCACGGAGAGCCGCAACAGGTCAGCCTTCGGCCGGAGCCGCGGCGCCGGCCTTCTCGGCCCGGGCGGCGGCCCGCTCGACAGCCTTGCGGCCGGGCTTGGCCTTCTCGGGATTGCTGCGCGCCTCGCGCGTCATCAGGCCCTCGGCGTCGAAGAAACGCGCGACCCGGTCGGTCGGCTGGGCGCCCTTGGAGAGCCAGGCCTTGGCCTTCTCGACATCGACGTCGTGGCGCTTCTGGTCCTTGCCGAGCATCGGGTTATAGGTGCCGAGCTTCTCGATGAAGCGGCCGTCGCGCGGCGAGCGGGCGTCGGCGACGACGATGGCGTAGAACGGGCGCTTCTTGGTGCCGCGGCGGGCGAGGCGGATCTTGAGGGACATGCGTTGCTCCGTAGGGGGTCGTTCGAGTGTGTCGGGATGGGCAGCCGGCTGAACGGGACCGGCCTATTTCTTCTTGCCGAACGGAAAGCCCGGCAGGCCGGGCAGCTTGCCGCTGCCGAGGCCGGGGAAGCCGGGCGGCAGACCGCCGGACAGTCCCGGCGGCAGGGCCGGCATCTTGTCGGGAAGCCCGCCGGGCATCTTCTTCTGCAACTCGGCGAGCATTTCGGGGGTCGGCTGGGGCATGCCGCCGCCACCGCCCAGACCGAACATGTTGGCGAGGCCGGCCATGGGGCCGCGCTTGCCCTGGGCTCCGCCCATGGACTTCATCATGTCGGCCATGGTGCGGTGCATCTTGAGCAGCTTGTTGATGTCTTCCGGCTGGGTTCCGGAACCACGGGCGATGCGGCGGCGGCGTTTGCCGTCGATCTCCTTCGGGTTGCGCCGCTCCCACGGCGTCATGGCATGGATGATGGCGCGCTGGCGCTTGATCACCTTGTCGTCCATGGCGCCGGCCATCTGCTTCTGCATGTTCTTGACGCCCGGCAGCATGCCCATCAGGCCCTGCATGCCGCCGATCTTCATCATCTGGTCGAGCTGGTCGCCGAGGTCGTCCATGGTGAACTGGCCGGCCTGCATGCGCCTGGCGATCGCCATGCCCTTCTCGGCATCGATCGATTCCGCTGCCCGCTCGACCAGCGAAACGATGTCGCCCATGCCAAGGATGCGGTTGGCGACACGGGAGGGGTGAAACTCCTCCAGGCCGTCCATCTTTTCCGATGTGCCGAGCAGCTTGATCGGCTTGCCGGTGACGGCGCGCATGGACAGTGCGGCACCGCCGCGCCCGTCGCCGTCGACGCGGGTCAGGGCCACGCCCGTGACATTGACCCGGCCGGTGAAGGATCGCGCCACATTGACCGCGTCCTGGCCGGTGAGGCTGTCGACGACCAGCAGGGTCTCGTGCGGACTGGCGGCCTTCTCGACCTCGGCCACCTCGATCATGAGGGCCTCGTCGACATGGGTGCGGCCGGCCGTGTCGAGCATGACCACGTCGTAGCCGCCGAGCTTTGCCGCCTCGATCGCCCGGCGGGCGATCTGAACCGGCGACTGGCCGGCGACGATGGGCAGGGTGTCGACGCCGATCTGTCTGCCGAGGACGGCAAGCTGCTCCATCGCGGCCGGGCGGCGCGTGTCGAGCGAGGCCATCAGCACCTTCTTCTTCTGGCGTTCGAAGAGGCGCTTGGCGAGCTTGGCGGTGGTGGTCGTCTTGCCGGAGCCCTGCAGGCCGACCATCATGATCGGCACCGGCGGCACGGCCTGGAGGTCGATGGCGACGCCCTCGGTGCCGAGCGTGTCGATCAGCGTGTCATGGACGATCTTGACGACCATCTGGCCGGGGGTCACCGACTTGATGACCTCGGCGCCGATGGCGCGATCGCGCACCTTGTCGGTGAAGGAGCGGACGACCTCCAGCGCGACATCGGCCTCGAGCAGGGCGCGGCGTACCTCGCGCATCGCCTCCTGGACATCGGCCTCGCTCAGCGCGCCGCGGCCCTTGAGGCGGTCGAGAATGCCGGACAGGCGCGTCGACAGGCCTTCGAACATGATCGCTCCAGAGTTCACCGTCAGGTTGTCCCGAAGGTGGTCCCGGTCCGCCGGATCCGCAACGCCTTTCGCGCCCGAGGGCGCACGCTGCGCTGTCGGGCGGGAACCTCCGGGGTCAGGCCCCGGTCGGCGAAGACAGGTCTCGGATGAGCGAGAGTGGGAGGGCGATTAGGCCCGATGACGCCAAAAGTCAAGGAATGCGGCACGGGCGCTGCGCGACGCGGTGGTTGCGACCAACTGTCGCCGGGCGCAACCAACCCTGCCGGCGGGCGTTGACCGGTTGCCATTGCCTCGGACCAAAGGAGATTTGCCCGTGTCCCATCATTCCCGACGCACGCTTCTGGCCACCACGTTCGGCATTGCGGCATTGCCCATGCTTGCCGTGCTGCCGGCCCGCGCCGACGACCGCAAGCCGACCGCGCAGGAGCGCCAGCAGATCGAGGCCGTTCTGCGCCGCGAGGGTTTCGTGCGCTGGGGCGATATCGAGATGGATGACGGGCGCTGGGAGGTCGACGACGCCGTGGCCGCCGACGGACGGAAATATGATCTGGAACTCAGCCGGCAGGACTTCTCGATCCTGAAGCGCGATCTGGACGACTGATCAGCCGCGCCGGCACAGGCGCGACACGTCGGCCGCCGTCGCCTGGATCGCCTGCTCCGTGCGGGCGATCATGCGGCGGCCGTCGGGGCTCGTGCAGTCCCAGCGCAGGCGTGCCCGCGACGAGACCGCGCGGCGGAAATGTCCGGCGATGGTGTTCACCGACTGCGCGTGGATGCAGCCCTGGACGAGCCGGCGGAAGCGGGTCTCGAGTGCAGGGCGCCGGCCGCAGGCCTTCAGGAAGGCCTCGACCACCGCATAGCGCTCGACGTGCTGCAGCAATTGCTGGCGCTGGTCGGACGAGAGCATTTCCAGCCGGTAATGGCCCTCGGTCGACGGCACAGACGCCACCGACTGGGCCGTCGCCGGACCCGACGCGGCCGCGAGCCCGAACGCGATGACGGCTGCGGCAGGAACGGAGCGGAGAGTACGCTGGAAAGTGAACATCATCGCTGTCGGCACGAGCTGGATTCGGCAAGATTTTATTCAAGCCGCGCGCCGGCGCAATGGGCCCTGTCAGCCTGTCCCGGCCATCCGCGAGGGTGCAGGGCGCGCCTGTGCGATGATCTGACCGAAGGTGACGAAATCCGCCTTGCGCGGGGACGTGGCGCGCCAGGCGAGCCCGAGCGTCCGGCTCGGCTCCGGCTCGGCGAAGCGCATGATGTTGAGCTCGGCCCGTGCGGCCTCCACCTCCAGGCAGATCTCCGGCAGAAGCGTGAGGCCGAGGCCGTTCGCCACCATCTGCACCAGGGTGGTGAGCGAGGACGCCCCGAACGTGTCGATGGTCTCCACCGTGCGCAGGTCGCAGAAGGTCAGGGCCTGGTCGCGCAGGCAGTGGCCTTCCTCCAGCAGCAGCAGGCGGTCGCCCTTGATGATGTCCGGGGTTGCCCGCACGCGGCTGTCGATGCGCCGGGACGCCGGCAGGGCGAGCAGGAACCGGTCCTCGAACAGGCGGATGGTCTCGATGTCGGGATTGTCGATCGGCAGCGCCACGACCAGCAGGTCCAGATGGCCGTCGAGCAGTTCGCGGGTCAGCTGGGCGGTCTGCGTCTCGCGAATATGGACGTCGAGGTCGGGATAGCGCGCGCGCAGCTTCGGCAGGAAGCGCGGCAGCAGATAGGGCGCGACCGAGGGGATGACACCGAGCTGCAGCGTGCCGGTCAGCCCCTCGGACAGATGCTGGGCATAGTCCTTGAGGTCGCGCACGCCGGCGAGGATGCGGGCTGCCCGCCGGGCGATCTCCCGGCCTTCGCTGGTGAGCTTGACCCCGTTGCGCCGGCGCTCGAGCAGCTTCAGCCCAAGCTCCCGCTCCAGCTCCTGGATCTGCATGGACAGGGCCGGCTGGGTCACCGCGCAGTCGTCAGCCGCCCGGCCGAAATGGCCGTTGCGGGCGAGCGCGTCGAAATAGCGAAGCTGCTTGAGGGAGACCATCGTTATCAGAAAAGCTGATCGGACAGGCAGGATAATACGATTGGCATTGATCGTGAAGGCCTGATTAGAACGAGTCCACCCCCAAATGGAACCGAACCCGGAGACGCCCGATGGCCGAGAAAAAGATCATGACCACGGCGGGTGGTGCGCCCGTCGGCGACAACCAGAATTCGCTGAGCGCCGGCCCGCGCGGTCCCCTGCTGATGCAGGATTTCCACCTCCTGGAGAAGCTCGCCCACCAGAACCGCGAGCGGATTCCGGAGCGCACCGTCCACGCCAAGGGCTCGGGCGCCTATGGCAAGCTGACCATCACCGGCGACATCTCGAAATATACCAGGGCTTCGGCACTCCAGCCGGGCAAGGTGACGGAGGCCTTCCTGCGCTTCTCGACCGTGGCCGGCGAGCGCGGCGCGGCCGATGCGGAGCGCGACGTGCGCGGTTTCGCCCTGCGCTTCTACACGGAGGAGGGCAACTGGGACATCGTCGGCAACAACACGCCGGTCTTCTTCGTCCGCGACCCGCTGAAGTTCCCGGACTTCATCCACACGCAGAAGCGCCATCCGCGCACCAACCTGCGCTCGCCGACCGCCATGTGGGACTTCTGGTCGCTGTCGCCGGAGAGCCTGCATCAGGTCACGATCCTGATGAGCGACCGCGGCCTGCCGCAGTCCTACCGCCATGTCGACGGCTTCGGCTCGCACACCTATTCGTTCATCAACGCGGCGGGCGAGCGGTTCTGGGTGAAGTTCCACTTCAAGACGAAGCAGGGCATCCGGAACTGGACCAATGCGGAGGGCGCGGCCGTCATCGCGGAGGACCGGGAGTCGGCCCAGCGCGACCTCTACGAGGCCATCGAGAGGGGCGATTGCCCGAAATGGACCTTCTCGGTGCAGATCATGCCGGAGGCTGACGCCGGCAAGCACTGGTACAACCCCTTCGACCTGACCAAGGTCTGGCCGCATGGCGACTATCCGCTGATCGAGGTCGGCGAGCTCGAGCTGAACCGCAATCCCGAGAACTATTTCGCCGAGGTGGAGCAGGCGGCCCTCGCCCCCTCCAACATCGTTCCGGGCATCGGCCACTCGCCCGACAAGATGCTGCAGGCGCGCATCTTCGCCTATGCGGACGCCCATCGGTATCGCGTCGGCGTCAACCATCACCAGCTGCCGGTGAACCAGCCGCGCTGCCCGGTCCATCACTACCATGCCGACGGCGCCATGCGCTTCGCCGGCCATGCCAATCCGGACGCCTATTACCAGCCGAACTCGATGGGCGGACCGGTGGACGATCCGCGTTTCGTCGAGCCTGCGCTGCAACTCGACGGGGCCGCTGCGCGTTACAACCACCGTGATGGCAATGACGACTACCGGCAGCCGGGAGATCTGTTCCGGCTGATGTCGCCGGACCAGCAGCGCCAGCTGATGGACAATATCGCAGCCTCGATGCAGGGCGTTCCGGCGGAGATCATTCGCCGCCAGGTGGCGCATTTCTACCGCTGCGATCCGAACTACGGCATCGGCGTCGCCACCCGCATGGGTCTGTCGGTCGACGACCTGCCGCGAGCGGTGGCCGCCGAATAACCGCCTTCCGAAAGGACCTGCTCCGGCTGCATCGGGCAGGTCCCCGGCGGCGCCGGCATCGCGAACTGCCGGCGCCGCATTTTTCTCGAACCAAGCAGGAGATCCGCCATGGCTGCCCTTGCCACCCAGACCCCCACCAACCGTGCCGCCGCCGTCGGCGAGATCGTCACGGAGGCCGATGTCGGCGCGCTGAACGCGGCCCTGGCCGACCGGGGTATCGCTGCCGAGCGGATCATCTCGATCCTGCCGGTTGCGGCCCAGACCCTTGCCGTCGCCAGCCCGGCGCGTTTCCGCGTTCTCTATCGCCTGCACTGACTTTATCGCCTGTACCGACTTCGGGATTGCCAGGCGAGCCGAGGCGCGGCATGCGGAGGTGACGGCACCGTGCCGTCGCCCCGTCCCGTCCGAAGGTCCGCGTGCCACCGATGACCAGCGCCCGACAATCCGCCGTGGATGTGCTCGTCGTCGGGGCGGGAGCGGCGGGCATGATGTGCGCCATCGAGGCCGGCCGGCGCGGCCGGTCGGTGCTCGTGGTGGACCATGCCGACGCGCCGGGCGAGAAGATCCGGATCTCCGGCGGCGGGCGCTGCAATTTCACCAACCTCCATTGCAGCCCGAAGGCGTTCCTGTCGCGCAACCCGCATTTCGCGCGCTCGGCGCTGGCCCGCTACAGCCAGCATGACTTCATCGAACTGGTCGACCGCCACGGCATCGCGTGGCACGAGAAGACCCTCGGCCAGCTGTTCTGCGACGGGTCGGCCCGTCAGATCATCGCCATGCTGCTCGCCGAAATGGAGCGGGCAGGGGCGCGACTCGACCTGTCCACAAGCGTCGATGCCATCGACCGCGACGAAGCGGGCTTCACCGTGCGGCTGTCCACCGGGCCGGTGCGGTGTCAATCGCTGGTCATTGCCACGGGCGGCAAGTCGATTCCGAAGATGGGCGCCACCGGCTTCGGCTATCAGGTTGCGGAGCGCTTCGGCCTCGCCGTGGTCGCGCCGCGCCCCGGGCTCGTGCCGCTGACCTTCGGCCCCGACCTGCTGGAGCGCCTGACGCCGCTGGCCGGTGTCTCGGTCGAGACCGCCGAGGTCGCGCATGGCCGGACCCGCTTTCGCGAGGGGCTGCTGTTCACGCATCGCGGCCTGTCCGGGCCCTCGATCCTCCAGATTTCGTCCTGCTGGCACGAGGGCGAGGAGGTCGTGGTCGCGCTGGCGCCCGATGTCGATGTCATCGGCCGGCTGAAGGCCGCCCGCTCGGCCCATGGACGGCAGTCGGTTGCGGCCATGCTGGCCACGCTGCTGCCGCGCAGGCTCGCCCAGGCGGTCTGCGACATGGAGGCGATCGGCGGCAATCTCGCCGATTGCTCCGACCGGGTGCTGGAACGGGTCGCTCTGGCCGTGAACGGCTGGCGCATCAGGCCCGAAGGCTCGGAGGGCTATCGCACGGCCGAGGTGACGCTGGGCGGGGTGGATACGGCCGGGCTGGACCAGAAGACCATGGCGGCCCGATCCGTGCCCGGGCTCCATTTCATCGGCGAGGTGGTGGACGTGACCGGATGGCTTGGCGGCTACAATTTCCAGTGGGCCTGGTCGTCCGGATGGGTGGCAGGGCAAGCGGTGTGACCTTGAGGTCCGAGCATGGCGCCGCAAGGCGCAAGCCACTAGGCTGGCACAGCTTCCTCCCTGGCCCGGATTGCCGATGCACCCGCTCCTGAGACCCGCCGGCTCTGCCGGTGCCATTGCCGTCACCTTCGTCACGCCGCAGATCTGGCCGTCCGTTCGCGACCGCCTCAAACCAGCCCAGAAAGCGTTCCTTGGCGCCACGGGATACGAACCGAAGCCGGGCAAGGCGGCCGTCCTGCCCGACGCCAAGGGCGAGATCGGGGCCGTGCTGTTCGGCATCGAGGCAGAGGATGCCGCGCATCGCGACCCGCTGCTCGTCGGCCGCCTGCCGGGCCTGATCCCGGCGGGACTCTACCGGTTTGCCAATGATCCCGGCGATGCCGAGCAGGCGGTGCTGGCCTGGATTACCGGCCAGTACCGTTTCACCCGCTATGGCAAGGCGCCGACGAAGGAGGCCCTTCTCGTGCTGCCGGCGGGCGTCGACGAGGCGGCCGTGACCCGCGCCGCCGAAGCCGTGACGCTGGCCCGCGACCTGGTCAACACGCCGGCCAACGACCTCGGGCCGGCCGAACTCGAGGAGGCCGTCCGGGCTCTGGCGAAGCGCCACCGGGCGAAGGTTTCCGCGATTGTCGGCGAGGAGCTGATCCGCGCCGGTCTGCCGATGATCCATGCCGTCGGCATGGGCTCGCCGCGCGCGCCGCGCCTGATCGACCTCACCTGGGGCCGCGCCAACGATCCCCGGGTGACGCTGGTCGGAAAGGGCGTGTGCTTCGACACGGGCGGCCTCGACATCAAGCCGTCATCCGCCATGCTACTGATGAAGAAGGACATGGGCGGGGCGGCAGCCGCCATCGGCCTTGCCCACATGGTCATGGCGGCCAAGCTGCCGGTGCGGCTGCGCCTGCTGGTGCCGGCAGTGGAGAATGCCGTGTCGGGCCGGGCCTTCCGGCCGGGCGACGTGTTCCCCACCCGCAAGGGCCTGACCGTGGAGATCGGCAATACCGATGCCGAGGGCCGGCTGGTCCTGGCCGATGCGCTGGCGCTGGCCGACGAGGAGGCGCCGGAGCTGATCGCCGATTTCGCCACGCTGACGGGCGCTGCCCGCGTCGCGCTCGGCCCGGACCTGCCGCCGGTCTACACCCATGACGATGCGCTCGCCGCCGAACTGATGGCAGCCGGGCTGAAGGTCGGTGATCCGGTCTGGCGCCTGCCGCTCTGGAAGCCCTATGCGGCCGGCCTCGACAGCAAGATCGCCGACCTCAACAACGTGACGAGCGGCGGCTTTGCCGGCTCGATCACCGCCGCGCTGTTCCTCGACCGCTTCGTGGAGAAGGCGAAGGCCTGGCTGCATGCCGACGTCTATGCCTGGGTGCCTGCCGAGAAGCCCGGCCGGCCGCAGGGCGGCGAGTTGCAGGCCGCGCGCGCGCTGTTCGAGGTGCTGAAGGCGCGGTTCGGGTGACTTGCAGGATGCGACTGCGGCCTCGATCGAGGATGGGTTGATGACCGGCCCAGCCGGCCACGAGCTGTTCCCGATGGCTGCCTGACCGGCCGGTTCCCTCCGCGCTTTGCTCATCCTGACGGCCCGTTGCCCGTTCCCCGCCCATTCCCTATGGTCGCCCTCCCCACGAGGACGCGCAAAGAAACCAGGGCACATGGCGACCGACCAGACCTCCGGCCGACGCAACCGGCCGACCATCACCGATCAGGAGGCGCTGGCCTTCCACCAGACCGGCCGGCCGGGCAAGCTGGAGATCGTTCCGACCAAGCCGATGGCGACGCAGCGCGACCTGTCGCTGGCCTATTCGCCTGGCGTCGCCGTACCGGTGCTGGCCATTGCCGAGGACCCGGCCCGCGCCTTCGACTACACGACACGCGGCAACATGGTGGCGGTGATCACCAACGGCACCGCCATCCTCGGCCTCGGCAATCTCGGCGCGCTCGCCTCCAAGCCGGTGATGGAAGGCAAGGCGGTGCTGTTCAAGCGCTTCGCCGACGTGGATTCCATCGATCTGGAGATCGATACCGAGGATTCCGACAAGTTCATCGATGCTGTGCGCTATCTCGGTCCCTCGTTCGGCGGCATCAATCTGGAAGACATCAAGGCGCCCGAGTGCTTCATCATCGAGCAGCGCCTGCAGGAGCTCATGGACATCCCGGTCTTCCATGACGACCAGCATGGCACGGCGATCATCGCCGCCGCCGGCCTGATCAATGCCATGGACCTGACCGGCCGCGACCCCAAATCCACGAAGCTGGTGGTCAACGGCGCCGGTGCGGCCGGCATCGCCTGCGTCGAGCTGCTCAAGGCCATGGGCTTTGCTCCCGACAACGTTATTCTCTGCGACACCAAGGGCACCATCTGGCGCGGCCGCACGGATGGCATGAACCAGTGGAAGTCGGGCCACGCGGCGGTGACCGATGCCCGCACGCTCGCCGAGGCGGTGAGCGGGGCCGACGTGTTCTTCGGCCTGTCGGTGAAGGGCGCGCTGACCCGCGAGATGGTCATGTCGATGGCGCCGAAGCCGATCATCTTCGCCATGGCCAATCCCGACCCGGAGATCACGCCGGAGGAGGTCCATGCGGTGCGCTCCGACGCGATCGTCGCCACCGGCCGCTCCGACTATCCCAACCAGGTCAACAACGTTCTCGGCTTCCCCTTCCTGTTCCGCGGGGCGCTCGACGTGCGCGCCACCAAGATCAACATGGAGATGAAGATCGCCGCCGCCGAGGCGCTGGCGGCGCTGGCGCGCGAGGATGTGCCGGACGATGTGGCAGCCGCCTATGGCGGCGGGCGGCCCAAATACGGGCCGGAATATATCATTCCCGTGCCCTTCGATCCGCGCCTCATGTATGCGGTGCCGACGGCTGTCGCCAAGGCGGCGATGGAGACCGGCGTCGCCCGCCGGCCGATCGTCGACATGAACGGCTACAAGGCGCAACTCACCGAACGGCTCAATCCGGTGGCCGGCGTGCTCTCGCGCATCTTCGAGCGGGCGCGCCGCTCGCCGCGGCGCATCGTCTTCGCCGAGGGCGAGGAGGAGCAGGTGATCCGCGCCGCCCTGAGCTTCGTCAACCAGGGCCTCGGCACGGCCATCCTGGTCGGCCGCGAGGACCGGGTGCGGGAAACCGCCCAGGCGGCCGGGATCGAACTGCGCGATGGCATCGAGATCGCCAATGCGCGCCTGTCCACGCGCAATGCGGATTATGCCAGCCAGCTCTACGAGCGGCTGCAGCGCGAGGGCTACCTGTTCCGCGACTGCCAGCGCCT
The DNA here is from genome assembly GCF_051860605.1 of Phreatobacter sp. Lineage (GTDB taxonomy): Bacteria > Pseudomonadota > Alphaproteobacteria > Rhizobiales > Phreatobacteraceae > Phreatobacter. The sequence continues at coordinate 217,229 of NZ_JBHYDR010000005.1, forward strand.
CGTGAACCAGGACCGCAACGTGTTCGGCGCCGCCATGGTGGCGGCCGGCGATGCCGACGGCATGGTCACGGGCGTCACGCGCAACTATTCCTCGGCGCTGGAGGATATCCGCCGGGTCATCGACACCAAGCCGGGGCACCGGCTGATCGGCTGTTCCATCGTGCTGTCGCGCGGGCGAACCGTGCTGGTGGCCGACACCGCCATCACCGAGATGCCGGGCGCGGAAGACCTTGCCGAGATCGCGGTCGAGGCGGCCCATGCCGCCCGCCGGCTCGGCACCGAGCCGCGCGTCGCGCTGCTCGCCTTCTCGACATTCGGCCAGCCCAAGGGCGAGCGCTCGGAGAAGGTGATCGAGGCCGTGCGCATTCTCGACGGCCGGCGCGTCGATTTCGAGTATGACGGCGAGATGGCGGCGGACGTGGCCCTGAACCGCGACCTGATCCAGGCCTATCCGTTTTGCCGCCTGTCGGGACCGGCCAATGTGCTGGTCATGCCGGCGTTCCACTCGGCCTCCATCTCCACCAAGATGATGCAGGAACTGGCCGGAGCCACCGTCATCGGCCCGCTGCTGGTCGGCCTCGACAAGCCGGTGCAGATCGTTCCTCTCGGGGCGAAGGATTCCGACATCGTCAACATGGCGGCGCTGGCCGCCTATAATGTCGGCGGATGAGCCCTTCCGGCAGCCTGACCGGCTGCCGGTAACCACCCGTCAACCCTGCCTCTTTACCCTCCCGTCATCATCAGGTGATGTTGCGGGAGTTGCGCGGTGGACGGATTGGCTCTGCTTGCGGGCGGTGCGGTCGCGCTGGTGGTTGCCGCGGCCGCCATCATCGCCCGCCTTGCCCACGCCCGCCGGGCCCTTGCCCGCAAGGTGGTGCTGCTGGAGGAATCGGTCGAGCATCTCACCGACCGGGTCTTCGAACTGGCCGAGAGCGAGGAGCGGCATCGCGGCCTGATCGACACGCAGGGTGACATCATCGTGCGCCGCGACCGCGAGGGGCGCATCACCTATGCCAACCGTGCCTTCGCCGAGCTTGTGGGGCTCGGTGCTGATCAACTGGTCGGCTCGGGATCCGGCGTCGACGTGCGCGCCCGCTCCGACGAGCGCCGCGAGGCGGACGGATCGGTCAGCGTGGACGAGTTCGTCGCCACGGCCCATGGCGGTCGCTGGATCGCCTGGCGCCACCATCCGGTGCGCGACGGCGAGGGGCGCTGCGAGGAGACCCAGTCGGTCGGCCGCGACATTACCGAACGCAAGGTTGCCGAGGTGGAGCTTGCCCGCTCGCGCGCCCGCGCGCAGGGCGCCAACGAAGCCAAGTCGCGCTTTCTCGCTACTATGAGCCACGAGATCCGCACGCCGCTGAACGGCATCATGGGCATGGCCGACCTCCTGCTCGACACGCCGCTGACACCCGAACAGAAGAGCTATGCCGGGGCAGTGAAGGCGTCCGGCGAGGCGCTGCTGACGCTGATCGACGACATCCTCGACTTTTCCAAGATCGAGGCCGGCCGGCTGGACCTGGAGCCGGCGCCCTTCGACCTCCTGCCGCTGGTGGAGGGGGTTGCCGAACTGCTCGGGCCGAGGGCGCAGGCCAAGGGTCTCGACCTCGTCGCCGCCGTCGATCCGGCGCTGCCCGGCCGGCTCGTGGGCGATGCCACGCGGCTGCGCCAGGTGCTGCTCAACCTGGTCGGCAATGCGGTGAAGTTCACCGAGAAGGGCGGCATCACCGTCACCGTCAGGGGTGAGGACGGGGTGCTTGCCATCGACGTCGCCGATACCGGACCGGGCATCGCGCCCGATGACGTGAAGCGCATTTTCGGCGAGTTCGAGCAGGGCGAGACGACGCTCGCCCGCCGCCATGCCGGCACGGGCCTGGGGCTTGCCATCTCCCGCCGGATCATCGCGCTCATGGAGGGCGAACTGTCGGTCACGACCGAACTGGGCCAGGGCTCGCGCTTCGGCTTGCGTGTGCCGCTGGCCCCGGCCGAGACCATGCCGCGGGCCCTGCCATCCCTCCACGGGCTGTCGGTTCTGGTGCTCTCGCCATCGGTGGTCGAGGCTCCGGTTCTCGCGGAGCGCCTGCGCGCGCGCGGGGCCTTGGCCCTCGCTGTGTCTGACGAAGCGGCAATTCCTGCCGAAGGCCGGTTCGACACCGTCATTCTCGACAACCGGCTGGGGGAGGACGCGATTGCCGCCTGCCTTGCCGGGCTTGGCGAGCGCGCCGGACGCACGGTGCTTCTGGTGACGCCAGCCGCCCGCAGCCAGGTGGCGATCTGGCGCCGGCGCGGCGTGACAGGCTGGCTGGTTTCGCCGGTGCGCGAGGCTTCGCTCTGCATGCAGGTTGCGCCGGGCGGGATGGTCGATGCCCCGCCGCTTGCACCAGATGCGGAACCGGATCGCCCCGCAGCCGCGATGCCGGCCCGGCCACTGACCATTCTGGTGGCCGAGGACAACGAGATCAACGCGCTGCTCGCCCGCAAGCTGGTGGAATCCATGGGCCACCGCCCGCTCTGGGCGCGCGACGGCCGCGCCGCCGTGGACATGGCCCTCGATCCCGAGCAGGGCGTGGACCTGGTCCTGATGGACATGCAGATGCCGGATTGCGACGGCCTGTCTGCGGCCAAGATGATCCGCGCCCGCGAGGCCGCCGGCCGCCGGATGCCTATCGTTGCGCTGACGGCCAATGCCTTCGTCGAGGACCGCGCGGCTGCGATCGCCGCCGGAATGGATGCCTTCGTCACCAAACCGCTGGATCGCGACCGTCTCGCCGAGACGATCGCCGAACACGCGGTGCCTACCAGTTCAGACCCCGGGCGCGAAGATCGTCGGAAAGCGAAGCGGCGTCGGTGAACAGCAGGGCATCCATGCCCTCGGCTCGTGCCGCCTCCACGTTGCGCCCGCTGTCGTCGATGAAGATGCAGGCGCCAGGCGTCAGGCCGTGACGCTGGCACAGGATCCGGTAGATGCGCGGGTCGGGCTTGTTGATGCCGACATCGCCTGACAGGACCAGGCCGGTGAAGTCTGCGAGAAACGGATAGGCCGGCACGGTCCTGTCAAACAGCTCGCGCGAGAAGTTGGAGATGCCGTAGACCGGGCCGCGCCGGGCAAGGCCCTCAAAAATGGCGCGCGTGCCCTCGACCTCGCCCGGAATGCTGTCCAGCCAGTCTGCATAGAAGCCGGTGATGGCCGCGCGATGATGGGGAAATCGACCAGCGAGATCAGCCACCGCCACCTCGACCGACCGGCCGGCATCCTGCTGCGCGTGCCAGCGGGCAAAGTCGATCTCAGCCATGAACCGCTCGATGGCCGTTTCGTCCGCAAAATGGCGGGCCAGGCCGCGCTTCGGGTCCCACCTGACCAGAACCTGGCCAATATCGAAGACGGGAATGGGTGCTTCGGGCATGTCTTTCTCGCGAATGTGTTCTTTCTGAACGCGGATTCTGACCTTGGAGGGCCGGCGCCGTAACCAGTTGCTAATGCGCAGCCGGGACAATGGTCTTTGGGCATTTGGTCACGGAAACATGACGGGCATCAAGCCTTCGACCGGGCGGCAGGAGGATCGGAGGCGTCCAGCGCTGCGGAGCGCGGAAGCCGGATTGCTCGCGCGCGCCTTGAAAATTGCCCGCATGGGCTACTGGCGGTGCGACGAGCGCGACAGCGGAACGCTGTGGATATCGCCGGAACTGGCCCTGATGTATCGCCTGCCGACCGAAGAGGGGCGGGTGACTTTCGAGGCCGTGCGCAGGGGCTATCTGGACGATGCTCCCGCCGAGCTTGCCCGCAATCTTGTCAGGTGCTGGACGGATGGGCAGCCCTATGTCGTGCGAGGCCGCTTCCGCGGCGAGAACGATGCGATCCTCGACTATGCCGTGCATGGCGAGGCCGAGCGTGACGAATATGGCCGCGTGGTCCAGGTGTCGGGCATCGTCCGCGATGTGACCGACGAGACGGCTGCCCTCGCGCGGCTGGCCCAGAGCGAGCAGCGGCTCGCCGATTTCGTCAGCACGGCCTCGGACTGGTGCTGGGAAACGGACGAGCAGCACAGGTTCCGGGAAACCCGGATCGATTCCTCCGAGGGCACGGTTGTTCGCGAGTTGCGGGTGGTGGGCATGCGCCGCTGGGATCTCCCGGTCGTGCCGCAGGACCGCGAGCGCATGGAGCAGCACCGCCGGGATGTCGAGGCGCACCAATCCTTCCGTGACTTCGTCTACACGGTCCGGTTCGCCGATGGCGTCGGCCGGACGGTCCGGTCCAGCGGCAAGCCGGTGTTCGATCCGTCGGGGAGCTTTGTCGGCTATCGCGGCACGGCGACGGATATCAGCACGCTGCGCGAGACTCAGGCCCTGCTGGACCAGCGGACCGATGCGCTGCGCGAGGCCCAGCGCATGGGCAAGATCGGGACCTGGTCATACCGGCTCGGCGAACCGCGCGTCCTGTGGGCGCCGGAGGTCTTCGCGCTGGTCGGCCTGGACCGCGAGACCTTCGACACCACCCACGAGAATGTCCTCGCCCGCTTCCTCGACGACAGCGGCGAGCGTCTCATCGCAGCGCAGAAGCGCGTGATGCGCACCGGCGGGACGGAATCGCTCGATGTCCGTGTGATGCGTGCGGACGGCCGGGCCGCCGACTTCGCCATCACCTGCAAGGCCGAGATGTGCGACGGCGCCGTGGCCGGCGTGATCGGCACGATGCAGGACATCACCGAGCGCAAGGAGACCCAGCGGCAGCTTGAGGAACTGGCCTACAGCGACCCGCTGACGGGCCTTGCCAACAGGGCGCTGTTCAAGCGGCAGCTCGCCTCGGTGCTCGATGCCTGCTTCCGGCAGGGCACGGCCTCCTCGCTCATGCTGATCGACCTCGACCGGTTCAAGGAGGTCAATGATTCGCTCGGTCATGCCGCCGGCGACGAATTGCTGACGCGCGTTGCGATCCGCCTGCGCGATGCATTGGGCCCGCAGGCCTTCATCGCCCGTCTCGGCGGCGACGAGTTTGCCGTCATTCCCCAACGCGGCGATGCCGGCCAGGACATGCTGGAACTGGGCGAGACCATCGTCGAGGCACTGACCGGTCCGATCGATCTTGCCAATGGCGAGGCCTTTGTCGGCGCCACGGTCGGTGTCGCCAACCTGCCGGAAGATGGTTCGACGGTGGATGACGCCATGCGCAACGCCGACCTCGCCCTCTACATGGCCAAGGAGGCCGGCCGCGGCCGCGCCATGGTGTTCGCGCCCGCCTATGCCCAGGCGGTGGAGCAGCGCCTGGACCTTGGCCGTCATCTGCGCCACGCGGTCGATGCCGGCACCCTTCACGCCCACTACCAGGCGCAGGTGGAGCTCGCGACCAACAAGGTGGTCGGCTTTGAATCGCTGCTGCGGTGGAACCATCCCGAGCGTGGGCCAATCTCGCCGGCGGAATTCATCCCGGTGGCGGAAAGCTCCGGCCTGATCGTCGATCTCGGCCTGTGGGTGCTGCGGGAATCGTGCCGCCAGGCCCGGTCCTGGCTCGACCAAGGCTATCCGACGCGAACCGTATCGGTCAACGTTTCGCCGGCTCAGTTCTGGAACATGGATTTCGAGACGGCGGTCTCCGCGGTTCTGGCCGAGACCGGCCTGCCGCCCAACCTCCTGTGCCTCGAACTGACCGAGAGCCTGTTCCTCGACCATTCCGAACACAGGCTGAACCGCACGCTGTCGGCGCTGGTCGGGCTCGGGGTGCGGCTGGCACTCGACGATTTCGGGTCCGGCTATTCCTCGCTCGGCTACCTCACCCGCCTGCCCTTCGACCGTCTCAAGGTCGACCGCTCCTTCGTCGAGGGCGTGGCGACGCGGCCGGAGAAGCGCAAGCTGCTCGGTGGCATCATCGCGCTGTCGCGCGGCCTCGGCCTGACCGTTGTCGCGGAAGGCGCCGAGCGCCAGTCGGAGGTTCGCGTTCTCGCCGAACTCGGCTGCGACCTCGTCCAGGGCTTCGTCTTTGCCCGTCCGGTGGCGCCCGAGGCCGCACCGCTCGTGGCAAGCGCCATCGAGCGCCAGGTCGTCGCCGCACCGGCGCCGTTGCCGGCGGCGCCCGTGCGGCAGGCCTCGCCGCCTCTGGCTCCGCTTGAGCCGGATGACGGGCTGCAAGCCGATGCCGACTACGGGGCGGCGCCGATCGGGGTCTGACCGGCGCGCATCGGTCGCGGTCGACAAGACAATCCCCCCCGGCGCCCGTCAGGCCGCGCGGTTTACCCGGTCCGGCGTTCCCCTGTAGCTCAGGGCCTCGGCGAGGTGAATGCGGCCGACCTGGGCCGCGCCATCGAGATCGGCGATGGTGCGGGCAACCTTGAGCACCCGGTGATAGCCGCGGGCACTGAGGCGCATGGCCTCGGCAGCCTGGCCGAGGAGGGCCCGCCCCGCCGCATCCGGTTCCGCCACCAGATCGAGCGCCGACGGCGGCGCCCTGGCATTCAGACGCGCGTCGAGGCCGAGCGCTGCATAGCGATCCCGCTGCATGGCGCGCGCGCGCGCGACACGCTCGGCGACTTCGGCGCTGCCCTCGCGCGGGGCGGGCAGCATCAGGTCGGCGGCCGAGACCGACGGCACTTCGATGACGAGGTCCATGCGGTCGATCAGCGGGCCGGACAGCCTTGCCTGGTAGTCGGCCATGCAGCGCTCGTTGGGCATGCGCCTGCAGGCAAATCCCGGTTCGGTGGCATGGCCGCAGCGGCACGGGTTCATCGCCGCGACCAGCTGGAAGCGGGCCGGGAAGCTGACGCGCTGGTTGGCGCGCGCGATTACCGCCTCGCCGGATTCCAGCGGCTGGCGCAGGCCGTCCAGAACCTGCGGCTGGAACTCGGGCAGTTCGTCCAGGAACAGCACGCCATGATGGGCGAGCGAGACCTCGCCGGGACGGACCCGCAGGCCGCCGCCGACCAGGGCTGCCATGGAGGCCGAGTGGTGGGGATTGCGAAACGGCCGGCGGGTGGTGAGCTGTCCGCCTTCCAGTTCGCCGGCCACCGAATGGATCATCGAGACTTCCAGCAGTTCGGCCGGAGCGAGCGGCGGCAGGATGGAGGGCATCCGGCTTGCCAGCATGGACTTGCCCGCGCCGGGAGGCCCGTTCATCAGCAGGGCGTGGCCGCCGGCCGCCGCGATTTCAAGCGCGCGCCGGGCGCTCTCCTGGCCGCGGATGTCCTTGAGGTCGGAATCGGTGCCGCCGGCCCGGCGGATACCGGGCACCGGCCGCGAGAGCACCTGCGTGCCGCGGAAGTGGTTGACCAGTTGCAGCAGGCTGTCGGGCGCCAGAACCTCGACATCCTCGCCTGCCCAGGCCGCCTCCGGCCCGCAGGCCGCCGGGCAGATCACACCCTTGCCCATGGCATTGGCCGCCATGGCCGCGGGCAGGACGCCGGCAACCGGCGTGATGCGCCCGTCGAGCGCCAGTTCCCCCAGCACCACGAAGCCGGCCAGTGCATCCGGCGGGATCGCGCCGATCGCCGCCATCAGGCCGAGCGCGATGGGCAGGTCGAAATGCGACCCTTCCTTCGGAAGATCGGCGGGCGCCAGATTGACCGTGATGCGCTTGCCCGGCAGGGCCAGCCCCGAGGCGACAAGGGCGGAGCGCACGCGTTCGCGCGCCTCGCTCACCGCCTTGTCGGGCAGGCCGACAATCGAGAACACCACCTGTCCGGACAGGACGTGGACCTGGACATCCACGGCCTTGGCCTCGATGCCCTCGAAAGCGACGGTTGCAACGCGCTGGACCATGGACCACCCCCGCGTGCAGTCTGCACGTTCCGGAGGTCGGAACAATAAGGGAACATCCGGAGGCGGGCCCCGTCGCCGGTTGGGGGTCAGCCGCGCCGCTTCGCCTCGATCACGTCCCACACACGCCCGGCAATGTCCGGCCCGCCGAGACGCCGGATGGCCCGGATGCCGGTCGGGGCGGTGACATTGATCTCGGTGAGGTTGCCACCGATCACGTCGATGCCGGCCAGGATGATGCCGCGCTCCTTCAGCGTCGGTCCGATGGTCTCGCAGATCTCGCGCTCGCGCGCCGAAATCTCGGTGGTCTCGGCCGCGCCGCCGCGCACCATGTTGGAGCGCAGGTCGTCGGGTGCCGGCACGCGGTTGACCGCGCCTGCAAACTCGCCGTCCACGAGCAGGATGCGCTTGTCGCCGTCGCGCACCGCCGGCAGATATTGCTGGATGACCCAGGGCTCGCGGGTCAGCGCTGCGAATGTGTCGAGGAACGAGCCGAAATTCTCGTCATCCTTGCGGATGCGGAACACGCCGGCGCCGCCATGGCCGTAGAGCGGCTTCATGACGATGTCGCCCTTGTCCTTCCGGAAGGCGCGGATTGCGGCGAAGTCGCGGGTCACCAGGGTTGCGGGCATCAGCTGCGGGAAGGTGGTGACGAGGATCTTCTCCGGCGCATTGCGCACCTGGAAAGGATCGTTGACCACCAGGGTCCGCGGATGGATGCGCTCGAGGAAGTGGGTGGCGGTGATGTAGTGCAGGTCGAAGGGCGGGTCCTGCCGCATCAGCACCACGTCGAAGCCTTCCAGTCGTTCGCGCCGGCCTTCGCCAAGGGTGAAATGGTCACCGGCGACGTCGCGAACCGCCAGCGGGTAGACCAGGGCGGTCACGACGCCGTCCTCCAGGGCCATGCTGTCGGGGTGATAGAAGTGCAGGTCGTGGCTGCGCGCCTGCGCCTCCAGCATCAGGGCAAAGCCCGAATCGCCGACGATCTTGATGGAATCCATCGGGTCCGTCTGGACCGCGACCTTGAGGCGCATGGGGCATTCCTTTCAACTGTCGGCGTCGAACGCGCCCTCTATATGGCGCGGCCAGCCGCCGCGCGATACCAGCACGAGGTCGTAGCGCCTGTCGCCTGCCGCATGGCGGGGATGCCGGGCGCACCAGAACTCCGCCGCACGCGCGATCCGCAGGCGTTGGGCGCGTGTCAGGGCAAGGTCGGCATCGGCGCTTGCCGCCCGCGCCTTCACCTCGACGAAGACGAGCGTCGCCCCCCGCCGGGCGATCAGGTCGATCTCGGCGCCCGGTGCCCGCCAGCGCCGCGCCAGGATGCGATAGCCTTTCAGCAGGAGCAGCGCAGCCGCCGCCAGTTCCGCCAGCCGGCCACGTCCCCAGGCGGCCGAGCGCTTCGGGTCGGCCTCGCGCCGTGCCGCCTGCCGCCGGGCCATCTCAGTCCTCGCGGCGGGCGAGGACAAGCGCCCGCTGGTAGAGATCGCGGCGCGCGAGGCCCGTCGCCTCGGCGACGGCCGCCGCAGCATCCTTCACCGAAGCCGTTTCCAGCGCGTGAATGAGCCGGGCATCGATATCCGCCTCGTCGGGCGGGGCGGCGGGTTGGGGCGGGCCGATGACCAGCACGATCTCGCCCTTCGGGGCTCCGGCCTCGGCGTAGTGACCGGCCAGCGCATCAAGCCGGCCTCGGCGGACCTCCTCGTGCGCCTTGGTCAGTTCCCGGCAGACCGCGGCCTCGCGCGGGCCGAGCACCGCGGCGAGGTCGGCGAGCGATGCGGCAAGACGGGGACCCGTCTCGAAGACGACGAGCGACCCCGGCACGGCGGCCAGCACGGCGGCGCGCTGGCGGCGGCCGGCGCTCCTGGGCGGCAGGAACCCGTCGAAGAAGAAGGCGTCGGTCGGCAGGCCGGCGGCCACCAGGGCGGCGAGCAGGGCCGAGGGGCCGGGGACCGGGATCACGGCGTGACCGGCCTCGCGTGCCGCCTCGACCAGCTTGAAGCCGGGATCGGACACCAGCGGCGTGCCGGCATCGGAGACCAGCGCCACCGCCTCTCCGGCGGCGAGCCGGGCGAGCAGCTTCGGACGCATCTCGGCGGCATTGTGCTCGTGATAGGGCACCAGCTTTGCCGACAGGGCGAAATGGTCGACCAGCCGCCGCGTCATCCGCGTGTCCTCGCAGGCGACGACATCCGCCGCCGCCAGCGTTTCGATGGCGCGGATGGTGATGTCGCGCAGGTTTCCGATCGGCGTGGCGACGACGTGCAGGCCCGGCTCCGGCTGCCGGGCCGTGAAGGTCGTCCCCCCCAGCGCATAGCGCCGGGAGGGTGCGGCCGGGCTCTCGCCTGCGGCCGGCGTGGCCAGGATGGACCGGGGGTCCGGGCGGTGGGGCATGGGCTGACTTCGGATGACCTGAGACAGACTAGGCGGTAGCACCAAGTAGCGTCCACCGGCGGCTGGGACCATGATATCCACAGCGTCCGTGTTGCGATTCGGCCACAAATTCCGGTTCTGCTGGTTTGACCTTGGCACACCGACGCGGCTATTCGGGTCCGGGGCGGGGCGTTCTGGGCAGTGGAGGTCTTCCGAGATGACGAGAACGGCAGACGGACGGCACGGCGTGGACCTCAGAACCGGCGGGCCGCTTCTGTCCGTACGGACCTTTCTTCTCGGCGGTGCCGGGCTTGCGCTCGCGGGCTGCTCGGGAACCACCCTGCCCGGTGCCGGATCGCCGCTGCCCTCGCCCGTGGGCGCGCAGGCGACGGCTGCTCCCGGTTCGACCATCGGAACCGGTTCGGTCAAGATCGCCATGCTGCTGCCCCTGTCGGCAGGCGGCGCGGCCGGCAACACCGCCACCCAGTTGCGCAACGCCGCCGAAATGGCGGTCGCCGAGTTCCAGGGCCCCGACATCACCATCCTGGTCAAGGATGACGGCGGCAGCGCCGCCGGTGCCCAGGCCGCCGCGCAGGCGGCCCTGCAGGAGGGCGCCGAGATGTTCCTCGGCCCGCTGCTCGCCGATGCCGTGCGTGGTGCCGCCGCTGTCGCCCGGCCCGCCGGTCGGCCGATCATCGCCTATTCGACCGACACCAGCGTCGCTGCCCGCGGCGTCTATCTGATGAGCTTCACGCCGCAGAACACGGTGGACCGGATCGTCCAGCACGCGGCGCAGACCGGCAAGCGCTCCTATGCCGCCTTCGTGCCGGAATCGGCCTTCGGCCAGGTGGTGCAGGGGGCCTTCCAGGAGGCTGTCAGCCGCTCGGGTGGCCGGGTCGTCGCCATCGAGAAGTTCCCGCTCGACCCCAACGGCGTGACGGCCGCGGCCTCGCGCATGTCGGGCATTTCCGGCCAGATCGACGCCATTTTCGTGCCGGACCCCTATGACGGTGCCGCTATCCGTGCCCTTTCGAGCGCGGGCATCGATACCCGCCGCGTGCAGGTGCTCGGCGTCGGCCCCTGGGTCGGAAACCGGGCCGCCGCGCAGGCGGCGCCGACCGCGCTCTATTCGGCGCCGGACGAGGCCGGTTTCCAGAGCTATGCCGGCCGCTATCGCGCCCGCTTCGGCTCGGACCCGGCACGCATCACCTCGCTGGCCTACGACTCGGTCTCGCTGATCGCCGCGCTCGTCCGCACCCAGGGTTCGCAGCGCTTCTCCGAGGCCGTGCTGACCAATTCGTCCGGCTTCAACGGTGTCGACGGGCTGTTCCGCTTCCGCGCCGATGGCTCGCCGCAGCGCGGCCTGGCCGTGATCCAGGCCGGCGGCCGGGTGGTCAGCCCGGCGCCGCGCACCTTCGCGGGCTCGTGACCGTCAGGGGAGCGTCAGCCTGACGGCAACCCCAAGCGCCGCCATGATGGCGACCAGCGGCACGACGGTCAGTTTCGCCCGGAAGGCGAGCAGGAAGGCGATGGCTGCAAGCCCTGCGGCCTTCCAGTCCAGGGCTATGACGTCGACCGTCGGCAGCCTCACGGGGCCGAACGCGGCTGCGCCGACCCGTCCGAAGAAGACGTGCAGCGCGAACCAGACCGCCAGATAGAGAATCACGCCGACCACCGCCGCCGTGATGCCCTGCAGGGCGGCGGCCAGGCGCCGGTTGTGGCGCAGGTTCTCGACATAGGGCGCACCCGCGAAGATCCACAGGAATGACGGGGCAAAGGTGACCCAGGTGGTCATGGCCGCGCCGAGAATGGCGGCGGTCATCGGCGCGAAGGGCTCGGGCAGGCGCCAGGCGGCCAGGAAGCCGACGAACTGGGTGACAAGGATGGTCGGCCCCGGCTTGGTCTCGGCAAGCCCGAGGCCGTCGGCCATTTCCGCCGCCGTGACCCAGGCTTTCTGCTCGACCGCCGCCTGGGCGAGCCAGACGAGCAGCGCATAGGCGCCGCCGAAGGTCACGACGGCCAGCTGCGAGAAGAACAGGCCGATCTGGGTGAGGATATGCGTGGGGCCAAGCAGCAAGGCGGCCGCCAGCACGGGAGCCCACCAGATGGCGCCCCATATCGCTGCCGCCGTGAGGCTTTCGCGCAGGCGCCCCGGCCGGGGCGGCGGGGGCGGCTCGTCGTCGGGCCTTGCGGGCAGGAGCAGGACGCCGGCCAGCGCCGCGGCGATCACGACCAGCGGATAGGGCACGGCGAAGGCGAAGATGGCGAGGAAGGAGCCGGCGATGATCGCGTAGATCACCGGCGAATGGCCGACGCGCCGGGCGATCTTGACCACGGCATTGGCGACGATGACCAGCACCGCCGCCTTGATGCCGAAGAAGATGCCCTCGACCACCGGCACACCGGCGGCGAGGACATAGAGCATCGAAAGCCCGAGCACGATGAGCGCGCCCGGCAGCACGAAGAGCAGGCCGGCGGCCAGGCCTCCCCGCACCCCGTGCAGGAGCCAGCCGATATAGGTGGCAAGCTGCTGCGCCTCCGGGCCCGGCAGCAGGGTGCAGTAGTTGAGCGCGTGCAGGAAGCGCTTCTCGTCCAGCCACTTCTTCTCCTCCACCGCGATGGTGTGGAGCATGGCGATCTGGCCGGCGGCGCCGCCGAACGACAGGAAGCCGACCTTGAACCAGACGGCCAGCGCCTCCGAGAACGGCACCTGTCCTGTGGCATCGGCGGGGCGGTCGATGGCGGTCATGCGCGGTGGGTCCAGCTGTGGGTTTCCGCGCGGGCGCGGATGATCCAGGTGTAGAGCCCATCCAGCACGACGGATCCATGACGTACCATAGCCCGGTCGTCGTCGCCCGACAGGGCCGACAGGCCGAGCGAGGCGGCGAGGTAGCCCGCAGCCTGAGGGCTCAATGCCAGATCGTCGGTATCGGCCGCGCGCACGATGGTGGCAAGGGCCGTCAGCGGCGCGAAGCCGTCAAGGCCGACAGCCTGGAGAAGCGTATCGAACGAGCAGCGCGGCCCGTCGTGCTCGATCGGTGCGCCGGGCGTATCGAAGGCGATGCCGCCGACATCGGCCGCGACCTCCAGCACCTGCGGTGGATCGACGAACAGAAACACCGCGTCGGGGTCGAGGAAACGGCGGATCAGCCAGGGGCAGGCGACGCGGTCGATCTTCGGACGCCTGCGCGTCACCCAGATACGGCCGGGGCCGCCAAAGGCATGGGCGGCGGCGCGCGGCAGCACTGGATGGCCGGCGGCGGCCCAGGCGTTGGAGCCCCCCTCAAGCACCATGGCCGGGATCCCTCCCGCGCGCAGCGCCGCAACCGCGCGCTGGCTGCGATTGAGCGCGGCCTTGCAGGCGACGACCACGGGGCGGGCAGGATCGAGGCCGGCGGCCCAGCCGGCCGGGTCGGGGCTGTCGACCCAGCGGGAGGCCGGCAGGTCCGGCTGGGTTGCGCGGATGTCGGCGGCGCGCACGTCGATGACCTGGGGCCAGTGCGGCGTGCCGAGATGCGCGGCAAGCTGATCGGGAGTGATAGAAAAGGGGCGTTCTGACAAGCGAGCCTCCACCGCATGGCGGTCGGAGACGGTGCTTGGGTCCCGGCGAGGCCGAAGTCCTGACGGGGCGACCGTCATCGGCCCCGTAGCTCCGTCTATGTCACCGCCTCCGGCCGCAGGCAAGCCCGCACGGCTCCCATGCGGGGGCAGGGACCTGCCGGGCGGCCAAATCGGCTAGAGAGGACCGAAGAGCACGGGAGACAAGGCCTTGGATGCCCCCGCCGCGCGGCCGGCCGCCGCGACGACCGACGCCGCGCAGGCAGCTGCCCGCAACCGCCTCAAGGGCATCGGCCTGATGTGCGCGGCGCTGGCCTGCTTTGCCTGTCTCGATGCGCTCGCCAAGTGGCTCGGTTCGCACATGGACCCGATCCAGGTCGTGTGGACCCGCTACACGACCGCGCTGATCATGGTGCTCATCATCTTCAATCCCTGGCAGAACCGCGGTGTGCTGGTCACCCGCCGGCCATGGATCCAGGCCATCCGCTCGGCGCTGCTGTTCGGCTCCACCGCGCTCAATTTCTTCGCTCTCCAGCATCTGCAACTCGACCAGACCGTCTCGATCATGTTCGCCACGCCATTCCTGGTGGCGATCCTGTCGGGCCCTTTCCTGGGCGAATGGATCGGCCCGCGCCGCTGGGCGGCGGTGATCGTCGGCTTCATCGGCGTGCTTGTCGTCACGCGGCCGTGGGGCGGGGCCATCCACTGGGCCATGCTGCTGTCGATGGTCGGCGCCTGCTGCTATGCCGTCTACAACCTGCTGACGCGGCTGCTGGCCGGGCAGGACTCGGCCGCCACCACCTCCATCTATTCGGTCGCCTTCGGGGCCATCGTCGCGACCGCGCTGGTGCCCATGGTCTGGGTGACGCCGGACAGCGTCTGGGTGGTTGCCGGGATGATCGCCATCGGCGCACTCGGCGCTTTCGGCCACTGGTTGCTGATCATCGCGCATGGCTATGCGCCGGCCGGCATCCTGGCCCCGTTCATCTATTCCCAGATCGTCTGGATGGTGACGCTCGGCTGGCTGGTCTTCGCCCAGGTGCCGGCCGCCAACACGCTCGCCGGCGCTGGCATCGTCATCGCCTCCGGACTTTATCTGCTCTATCGCGAGCGGGTGGTCGGTCGCGCCGCCTGACAGTTTGACGGGCAATTTGTCACATACGTATAATTCCTGAGGGGTCGGTGGAAACCCTTCGGGCAGCATGACAGCCCGCTGACTGTTGACGAACACCGGATGACCTGAAGAAGGGCGTCAGACGTGTCCATCCCGACCGGCCCTTCGCTCGAAATCTTCATCGTCGACGATGATGCGCCGGTCCGTGAGGCGCTGGCCCTGCTGTTCGAGATGCAGGGCTTCGGTGTCGTGGCGCTGTCCGATGGTCCGGGCTTGCTCCAGGCCGTTCAGCATCGCCTGCCGGACGTGATCCTGCTCGACGTGCGCCTGCCGGGGCCGGGAGGCTTCGAGGTGCTGCGCCAGCTTGCCGCCCGCCGCTTCGAAGGCCCGGTCGTCATGATGTCCGCCCATGCCGACATCCCCATGGCGGTGGCCGCCATCAAGGCCGGCGCCATCGATCTCATCGCCAAACCTTTCGATTCCGACAAGGTGGTGCTCCAGGTTCGTCAGGCGGTGGCCTCCCATGGGCGCCAGCGGGCGGCAAGCTCCGACCCGGTGGCCGCCCTCGGCCCGGAAGGGGCAAGCCTGCTGACGCCGCGCGAGCGCGACGTGCTGCAGGAGCTGGTGCGCGGGGCCTCCAACAAGGAGGCGGGGCGCAGCCTCGGCATTTCGCCGCGCACGATCGAGGTCCACCGGGCCCGCATTATGGAGAAGCTCGGCGCACGCAATGCCGCCGATCTGGTCCGGGTCATCTATGACGAGCGTCGGCCGCAGGGGCGGTGAGCCGACCTCATCCCGAGGTCGGGGTTGATCGGGGCTTATGGAGCCCCGTAAGCTTCGCAGTGTATGGCGAACGACCCGGTTCATGAGGGGCCGTTCGTGGGTGCTTTGCCTGCATTCC
Source organism: Phreatobacter sp. (assembly GCF_051860605.1). Lineage (GTDB taxonomy): Bacteria > Pseudomonadota > Alphaproteobacteria > Rhizobiales > Phreatobacteraceae > Phreatobacter. The sequence continues at coordinate 232,915 of NZ_JBHYDR010000005.1, forward strand.
CGCGACGAACGAGGCCGTCCATGTCCGAGGAACCCGTCATCTATGCGCGCCTGCACGGCGACGTGCTGGAGGTTGTCACCGATCGCCTGACCTTGAGGACGGCGTCGGGGGCTCTCGTCCCGATCGAGGACCATGTGCGTTCGATTTTCAGCCATGTGCCCGAAGTCCGCATCATGACGCTGGAGGAAGCCCCCTGGGTGCTGTCGCGCCACGTCATCGCGCCACCGCTCCAGCGCGCGGCCTGAACCAGACGCCCCGCCTCGCAGCCGTTCCGCCCCGGCCCTGCCCGGGCGCATCCGGTCATCGGATGTTCATGCGCGCGGTGGCATGGGCCTTGCCTCGATCGTCGGTGGTCGGACACCTGTCCGCCGGCCGCCCGCCGCCACCTGAAGAGAGCCCGCCGACGCATGTTTCCCAAACCCGTCGCCAGTCTGAAGCCCAATACCGCGGCCTATGAGTCGCTGCCGATGGTGAAGCCGACCGGCTTCCGCGAATACGACGCCCGCTGGTTCTTCGGCGAGGAGTTGAACCTGATGGGCGTGCAGGCCGTCGGCATGGGCCTCGGCACGCTGATCGGCCGCATGGGGGTGAAGCGCGAGATCGTCGTCGGGCATGATTTCCGCGGCTACTCGGCCTCCATCAAGATGGCGCTCGTCACCGGACTGATGGCGGCCGGCTGCAAGGTGCGCGACATCGGCCTTGCCATGTCGCCCATGGCCTATTTCGCCCAGTTCGAGCTGGACGTGGCCTGCGTGGCCATGGTCACGGCCAGCCACAACGACAATGGCTGGACCGGCGTGAAGATGGGCGCGCAGCGACCCGTCACTTTCGGCCCCGACGAGATGGGGGCGCTGAAAAAGATCGTGCTCGAGGCCGATTTCGACCTGATCGGCGGCGGCTCCTACCTGTTCGTCGAGAATTTCGCCGCCCGCTACATCCGCGATCTCACCGAACGTCCGAAGGTGACGCGCAAGCTGAGGGTCGTGGCGGCCTGCGGCAACGGCACGGCAGGCGCGTTCGCCCCGCAGATCCTCGAGAAGCTGGGTGTCGAGGTCATCCCGCTCGATGCCGAGCTCGACCATTCCTTCCCCCGCTACAATCCCAATCCCGAGGACATGAAGATGCTTCATGCCATGGCGGATGCGGTGAAGGAGCACGGCGCCGATGTCGGCCTCGGCTTCGATGGCGACGGCGACCGCTGCGGCGTGGTCGACAACCATGGCGAGGAGATCTTCGCCGACAAGATCGGCGTCATGCTGGCGCGTGACCTGGCGCGCGTCCACGGACCCTCTCAGTTCGTGGTCGACGTGAAGTCCACGGGCCTGTTCGAAACCGACCCGGAACTGAAGCGGCTGGGTGCGAAAACCGACTACTGGAAGACCGGCCATTCCTACATCAAGCGCCGGGTGCGCGACCTGAATGCGCTCGCCGGCTTCGAGAAATCCGGACACTTCTTCTTCAACGCGCCGGTCGGCCGCGGCTATGACGACGGCGTCGTCACCGCGATCGCCGTGCTCGACATGCTCGACCGCAATCCCGACCGCTCCATGGCGGAGCTCTACGCCGAGGTGCCGAAGACCTGGGGCTCGCCCACCATGTCGCCGAAATGTGCCGACGAGGTGAAATACGAGGTGGTGGAGCGTGTCGTGAAGCGCTTCGAGGCGATCCAGGCGACGGGCGAGGAGGTGGCGGGCCAGCCGATCGCCTCCCTTGTCACCGTCAATGGCGTGCGGATCACCGCGCCCGATGGCACGTGGGGGCTGGTGCGGGCCTCCTCCAACAAGCCGGAACTGGTCGTGGTGGTCGAGAGCCCGGTCTCGGAAGCCCGGATGCACGAGATGTTCAGGGGCGTGGACGCCGTCCTGCGCGAGAATCCGGAAGTCGGCGCCTACAACCAGACGATCTGATCCGCCCGTCCTCACAGTAAAACGTGAAAGGCGCAGCTGCTTCCAGCTGCGCCAGTCCTGTGTTCCGCGCTTATTGAGCGGGCTCGGTCACCTGGGCCACGCAGACCCGAACTTGCGGTTCAAGGATCGTGGGATCAAAACCGATCCGTACGATTTCGGCGAACGAAAGCGTTGAAACATGCCGGGTCATGCAACCGCAGAAGGCCATTGCGACGGACACTTGCGTGCCGCCCGCCTGAAGACTTTCCGTACATTCCCTCTGCATTTCGGTATAAAACGAGCGCGTGAACTCGCTGTAGAAGGTGGCCGGAGCAGGGTCGGCGACCTGGGGGATGGAGGGGGTCGTCGATGCGGACGCCGGGGGCGTTGCATCTGATGCTTGAGCCGGTGCGGTCACTTGAGCCCGGCAGACCCGAATCTGGGGTTCAAGGATCGTGGGATCAGCGGCGATCTGTTCGAGTTCGGCGGACGGAAGCGTTGCGGCATGTTGGGTCAGGCAGCCGCAGAAGGCGACTGCGATCGAAGCTGGCGCGCCCCGCGCCTGAGCGACTTTCACGCATTCCGTCTGCATTTCGGTCAGAAACGCGCGCCTGAGCTCGCTGTGGTCGATGGCCGGAGCAGGGTCGGCGACCTGGGGGATGGAGGGGGTCGTCGATGCGGACGCCGGGGGCCTTGCATCCGCCATGGCTGCAACAGGTCCGAACAGGCCGCCGAGGGCGACAAATCCAGCCAGAATGATCGCTCCGGCGGTGCACTTTGCAACAGTCTTCTCGGTGATCATCGTCAGCTCCCATGGCTGTGGTTTCGATGGGATGACGCTAGCGATCCGCTGCCGGACCGGGCATTGCGGCGCGTTGCAGCCTCTTGTGTCCAATTCCCCGGACTTGGACGAGCGCGTCTTCACCACTCGTTAACCATGCCGTGCAAGCCTTCCGGCGAACCGGACCTTGGGGGGCCTGCCGTGGGTGAACTTGCCGCTGCGACCGAAGGCGCCACGCGCCCGAACGGACTGAAGGAGCTCGAGCTCCTGAGGACCATCACCTCCGGCTTCGCCTCATTCGGGTCGGCGGTGCGCGAGAGCGGGCTCAGCGATGTCCAGAAGTCGCGGGTGCTGGCCGGCCTTGCCGAGGCCTCGCGCTCCATGATGGACGCGACCAACGCCTATCTGTTCGAGCTGAACGCCGCCCGCCGCTCCGAGAAGCCTGCGCAGGAGGTGGCTGCGGCTGTTCCGGTCGCGGCTCTGGTTTCTGCCCCAGCAGCCACTGCGACAACCGCAGCCGGCTGACAAACCGGCCCATTGCGCCTATCTGCTCATCGTCATTGATCCGTCGCGGGACCGTCATTGCGCTGTCTGCCGATTGCGCGACGACGGTCACATCGCTGCCCGTCCGATTCGCGACGGGGGTGTGTGGGAGGGGCAGATGGCCGAAGGCGCAGCACAGAGCGTTGACCGGGCCGCGCGTGCAAGCGCCCAGCCTTTCGCCTGGCATTTCAATCCGGCCGTCTGGGCCGACCAGGGCCGCCGGATCATCCCGATGATGCGGGCCTATGGCGGTCTCAGCCTGCGCCAGCAGGACGTTTCGCTGCCGCGCACGCTCGGCCGCATCGGCTCGCTCGAGGTCAGGCTGGCCGCCAATGCCGCGGAGGTGCGGCGGGCGCAGAAGCTGCGCTGGCGCGTGTTCTACGAGGAGATGCGGGCCATTGCCGATGCCCCCTCCAAGCTCGCCCGCCGGGACATCGATCCGTTCGACGCGATCTGCGACCATCTGGTGGTCATCGACCATGCGGTGATGGAGAAGCCGGCCTTCGGCATGCCGCGCCCGGCCATCGTCGGCACCTACCGCCTGCTCCGCCAGGAGGTGGCCGACCGTCACGGCGGCTTCTACACGACGGGCGAGTTTGCCATCGAGGGCCTGCTGTCGCGCCATCGCGGGCTGCGCTTCCTGGAGCTCGGACGGTCCTGCGTCCTGCCGGCCTATCGCAACAAGCGCACGGTCGAACTGCTCTGGCACGGGATCTGGACCTATGTGCTCAGCCACCGGATCGACGTGATGTTCGGCTGCGCCAGCCTTGAGGGCACCGACCCGAAGACCCTGTCGCTGGAACTGTCCTTCCTGCACCACAATGCCCGCGCGCCGGCGGAATGGTCGGCCGGACCGGTGCCCGCCCGGCATGTCGAAATGGGTCGGCTGTCGCGCGACGCCATCGACATGAAGAAGGCGCTGCATGCCCTGCCGCCGCTCATCAAGGGCTACCTGCGGCTTGGCGCCCATGTCGGTGACGGGGCGGTGGTCGACCACCAGTTCGGCACCACGGACGTCCTGATCGTGCTGCCGGTCTCTTCAATCAACCCGCGCTATATCGGCCATTTCGGCGCCTCGGCCGAGCGCCACGCGGCCTGACGCCGGCCCTCAGCCGCCCCGATAGAGCAGCCGGGCGCGCACCGTTCCCGGCAGGCCGCGGATCTGCTCGAGAATGGCATCGGCCTCTTCCACCCGGCCGTCGGCGTCCAGGACGACGTAACCGACCTCGCCGTCGGTCTGGTAGTACTGCGCGGCGATGTTGATGCTGCGCTCGGCGAAGACGTCGTTGAGGCGGCGAAGCTCGCCCGGCAGGTTGCGCTGGACCTGGATGAAGCGGGTCCCGGCCGGGCGGACCGGCAATTGCACCTGCGGGAAGTTCACGGCGCCCCAGGTGGAGCCGCCATCGGAATAATCGACGAACTTGCGGGCAACCTCCGCGCCGATGCGCTCCTGCGCCTCCTCCGTGGAGCCGCCGACATGCGGTGACAGGATCACGTTGTCCAGCCCCTGCAGGGGGGTCACGAAACGGTCGGCATTGGAGGACGGCTCGACGGGAAAGACATCGACCGCCGCGCCGCGCAGGTGGCCCGAACGCAGCGCGTCGGCCAGCGCGTCGAGATCGAGTATGGTGCCGCGGGCATTGTTGATCAGATAGGCGCCCTGCTTCATCGCGGCGATCTCGCGGGCACCGATCAGGCCCTGCGTGGCGGGCGTTTCCGGCAGGTGCAGGGAGACCACGTCGGCGCGCGCCAGCAGGTCCATGAGATCGTCCGACGGCTCGACATTGCCGTGGCGCAGCTTGTCGGTGTGGTCGTAATAGATGACGCGCATGCCCATGGCCTCGGCCAGCATGGCAAGCTGCGAACCGATATTGCCATAGCCGACGATGCCGAGCGTCTTGCCGCGGATCTCGTAGCTGGCCGCCGCCGACTTGTCCCACTGGCCGGCATGGGCCTTCACCGATTTCGGGAAGATGCGGCGCATGAGCATGACGATTTCGGCAATGGTCAGTTCGGCGACGCTGCGGGTGTTGGAGAAGGGCGCGTTGAACACCGGCACGCCGGCGCGGTTGGCGGCGACGAGATCGACCTGGTTGGTGCCGACCGAGAAGCAGCCGATGGCGATCAGACGGTCGGCGGCCGCCAGCGCCGCGGCGGTGATCTGCGTGCGCGACCGGATCCCGAGCAGGTGCACGCCCCGGAGCGCCTTCGCCAGCGCCTCGCCATCGAGCGCCGTGGGCAGCCGCTCGATATTGGTGTAGCCGGCCTGGACAAGCGCGGCGGTCGCCGTGTCGGAAATGCCTTCCAGCAGCAGGATGCGGATGCGGTCCTTCGGCAGGGACAGGGCGACGGTCATGGGGTGGCCTTCGGTCATGACGCCGGCAGCGGCCCGGCGCGCGAGACGCGGGCATAGGAACAAACGCAAGCCGCCGCAAGGGCGCTCGGCCCCGCGACGGCTTGCCGCCTGCGACATCCCCTCGCATGCACGAACGAATCAGCCTCCGCCGGACGACGGAGGCGATGGGGCGTGATCAGGAAAGGCGAGAAGGGTATCAGGCCTTCGTCTGGCCGATCATCTGGGAGATCGTGTCGTGGGTGCGGCGCAGCTCGAGAATCGCTTCCTCGATCTCGCGCTTCTGCTGCTCGAGATGCGCGATCTGCTCCAGGCACTTCTCGCGGGACAGCTTGAGCTGATGCTCGGCCCCGCCGTCCTGCCGCTCATGCGCCTCGATCATCTCGGCGATCTCGGCCAGGGTGAAGCCAAGCCGCTTGCCCTTCAGGATCAGTTGCAGGCGAATCCGGTCGTTCGGGCTGTAGAGACGCGCCAGACCATCGCGGCGCGGCGACAGCAGGCCCTTGTCCTCGTAGAAGCGCAGGGCCCGCAGCGTCACGTCGAACTCACGAGCGAGGTCGCCGATCGTGTAGACGGCGGGGCCGGCCTTGGCGGCTTCCGCGTCGTCCTCGATCCAAAAGACGTCTTCGTCGTTCTTCCGGGTCATCAATGCCTTCCGTTCCATATCCTACTCCACCCTCGCTGGCGAGGAAACCTCGGGATGGTCGGCCTCATATCGGAAGTCGGGGGCGTCTGGGGAGGGTGACCCCGGCTTCGGCATGTTAGTTACCGTTAGGACAAACCGGACAGCCGTTCGGTTGCATGCCCGGCGAACACACGTTGCGAGACTACCAGTTAACGGACTGGAACCAAAGTTAATAAAGTTCCGGGCCGTTAACCGTCCCTTTACCATGATTGCCAAGATTGCGAGTCCGGAGCGTCCGCGAAGCAAGGTGAGGATTCGCCAAGCAGGATGCCCCCGGCCAACGGCCCCTTGCCAGCAACGGGCGGTTGCGTTCCGGACAATCTGAGCAGCGTGTGGAACCGTGATGCGACACACCGTCCCCTGGAGCGTGAAAGGCGTCGATCAGGACGCCCGGGAGGCCGCAAAGGATGCGGCCCGGCGCTCTGGAATGTCGCTGGGCGAATGGCTGAATGCCATGATCGCCGACCAGGCGGTGCAGCGCGAGGCGGAGGCCGAGGCGGGCCTTGCCTCGGTGACGCGCCGGCTCGACGAGATTACCCAGCGCCTCGACCAGGCGACCCGCAGGCAGGGCGACACCGCCATTCCCCGCACACGCCTGCCCGCGCCCGAGACGGGCGAGATCGTCCGCGCCCTCGACGCCGTGGCAAGGCTCGCCGAACTGTCCGAGCGCCGCTCGCAGGCCGCCATCGAGGCGGTGGAGAAGCTGGGCAGCCGCCCGCCGCCACCCGCCGCCGCGTCCTTCGCCGCTTCGCCCGCCATGGCGCCGCCGATGCCGCCCGCCCTCTCCCCCGCCCAGTCCGCACGGGCGGAGGCGCAGGCGCGGCTCGAGGAGATCGCCCGGTCCATTCGCGACCTCGACCATGCCACCGGCCCCGCACAGGACCAGCATGCCGAGCCCGCGCGGCCGCGCAGCCTTGTCCGCGACATCGACGCCACGGTCGCCGAGATCGCCGCCCGCAGACGTGCGCTGGAGACAGGGCAGTTTCCCGGTTTTGCCGAACCGTCGGCGCCGCCGCCGCCGCGCCATGAGGCGGCGGCCGCCCCGCCTGTGCGGACATCCGCACCGCCACCGGATTTCGGGCCCATATCGGACCGGATCGATCAGTTGTCGCGGCAGATCGAGGGCGTGCTGGCGCGTCCGGCGCCGCGCCAGCCCGAATCAGACCCGGGCCGCAACCAGATCCTCGGCGAGATTCGCCGTCTGTCGCAGCGGATCGAGGACCTCGACCGGCCGGCCGACACGGATCCCGGCCGTGACCAGATTCTTGGCGAGATCCGCCGGCTGTCGCAGCGCGTCGAGGCGATCGATCGCCCGGCCGATGACGGCCTTGCGCGCGAACTGTCGGCGCTCTCCGGCCGCATCGAGCAGATGCGCGCCGAGATGGCCAGCGGCGGCGAGCGGCGCGAGACCGCAGCCCTTGCCGGATTGCGGGCCGACATTGCCGCCATTGCCGGCGAGCTTGGGCACCTGGCGCCGCGCCGGGCGGTCGAATCGCTCGAGGCCGAGATCCATGCCCTGGCCGGCCGGCTCGACACGTTCCGTTCGGAGGGCCTGTCCGCAGGCCCCATCGGCCAGCTCGTCGCGGAATTCGAGCGCACCGTTGCCAGCCTGATGCCGGCGGAGGGCATTGCCGAGGAGCTTCGTTCGCTGTCGGCGCGGCTCGACATGCTGAGCGGCGCGCGCAGCACCGACGGTGATGCGATCGCGCATCTCTCGGACCAGATCGGGTCGCTGCGGGCGATGCTCGCCGGAACCGTCACCCGCGATGCGGTGGATGCGCTGTCCGACCGGATCGCCATGCTGGCGGGCCGCATCGAGGATCTGGCGGCCACCCGTCACGACGCCGACCGGGAGGCCCTGTCAGGGGCCGGCGTGGAGGCTTTCGCAGCCGCCATCGAACAGCGGATCGAGGAGATTGCGAGCCGCCTGGAGAGCACCCACCGCGCCCCGCAGGCTGACCGCGGCCCTGCCGCCAGCCCGCAGCTCGAGGAGGCCCTGCGCCGTCTGACCGATCGGCTCGAGGCAAGCCATGCCCGGCCGGACGATGCCGGCGCGCTCGCCGATATCGAGCGGCACCTGCTGGCGCTCGCCACCAAGATCGACGCCGCCGACGCACGCTTCGTCCAGCTCGGTACCATCGAGCAGGGCCTGTCGGACATCTTCGTCCAGATGGAAGAGATGCGCGCGAGCGCCATCGACGCCGCCGAGCGGGCCGCACGCGGAGCCGTGGCCGATCTGGCCGATCGCGCCACCGCGCGCGGGCGGGTGCCCGACCCGCAGCCGACCGAGGTGGTCCGCGAGACCCTCGACCGGGTGGTGCGGCGCATTGCCGAGATCGAGGCGCCGCCCTCCCAGCCGTCCATGGCGCCGGCCGCGCCGCTGCAGGCCGCCGAGATCGTTGCCCCGCCCGCCCGCGAGCCAGCGGCCGCCGCCCATGCCGCAATGGCCCCGGTCGTCGCCGAGCGTGCGGCGTCCCCGGTTTCGCGCCGCCTGCCGCCGGACCGTGCGCCCGGCAGCGTGGATGAACCGCTCGAACCCGGCCTCGGCAGCCCGCGCCTGCGCCCGCCGCAGCCCGGCTCCGGCCAGGCGCCCGGCACCAAGACCGACTTCATCGCCGCCGCCCGCCGCGCCGCCAAGGCAGCGGCCGCCGCGGGGCCGGACGAGAGCCCGGCGCCGGACGTTGCGGAACGCCCCTCGCTGTTCGCGCGCCTGCGCGGCGCCGGCCGTGGCCAGGGGGAAACGGCCGTCGAGGCCCGGATCGCCAGTGCCGTCCAGCGTCCGGAGCGCAGCCCGCAGGCCCGGATCGCGTCCGGACCGGCAGCCTCAGGCAGGTCCGCTTCCCCCGTCGATGCCGAGATGCGCCCGGCTCCGCCGCCGATCGCCGTCGACCGCCCGATCGAGCCGCCCGCCGCCGATGCCGCCGAGGACGGGGAGGGCGCCGGCAGGAGCCTCGCCGCCCGCCTCAATGCCAACCGTCGCACCATCCTGATGGGTCTTGCCGCGGCCCTGCTGCTGCTGGCGGCCGGGGTCACCGCCCTGCCCAAGCTGCGCGGCGCGCCGCCCGCCCCGACGCCCGCCATCCAGCACGTTGCACCGGCTGCCACGCCGCCTTCGTCCGCCGATCCGGCAGCATCGGCCGTCGCGCCTCCGGCGCAGGATCCCGCGCTGGCCGCCCCCGCCTCAGGCGGCGCCGCGACAGGTGACCCGCCTCCCGCCGTCACGCCGGTTCCGGCCATGGACCCGCCGCCCGCGCAGCCGGACGGCTCGGGGGCCGCCGATCCGGCAGCCGCACCTGCCACGACCGGCACCGTCAGCCCGCGCCAGCCGCTCGCTCCGCCCGGCTCGGCCGTGTCCGCCACGGGCTGGCAGCCGGTCGGCGGCGGCCAGCGCGCCGGCACGTCGGTTCCGCCCGCCCTGCGCGAAGCGGCCGACAAGGGCGATCCGCAGGCTGCCTTCGAAATGGGAACGCGGCACCTCGAAGGCCGCGGCGTGCCGGTCAATGCCCAGGAGGCCGCACGCTGGTATCAGCGCGCCGCCGATGCCGGCATCGTGCCCGCCCAGTACCGGCTCGGAAGCCTCTACGAAAAGGGAACCGGCGTGCTGCGCGATTTCGAGCGCGCCCGCCGCCTCTACGAGCGCGCCGCCGAGGCCGGCAACGGCAAGGCCATGCACAATCTGGCGGTCATGCATGCGCAGGGCCAGCATGGCGGCAACCGTCCGGACTACCGCACCGCGGCCCAGTGGTTCCGCCGCGCCTCCGACCATGGCGTGACCGACAGCCAGTATAATCTCGGCATCCTCTACGGCCGCGGCCTCGGCGTCGATCAGAGCCTGGCGGAGAGCTACAAGTGGTTCTCGCTGGCGGCCCTCGGTGGCGATCAGGATGCGGCCAAGAAGCGCGACGAGGTGGCCGGCCGCATCGACGCCCAGACGCTGGCCGCCGCGCGCCTCGCCGTGCAGACCTTCACGGCAAAGCCGGAACCGGAGACGGCCGTCCGCGTCGCCACGCCGGCGGCCTGGGCCGACGAGCCGGCCCGCCCCGCCCGCCAGACGCCCCGGCGCGCCCAGTCCAACCAGCGTTGACGCTACGGACGGCTGGCTTCGGCGACGCGCCCTGCACGCGCGGTTGACAGGGCTCGCGCAGCCCCCCTCAATGCCCGAAAACCATTGAGGGAATGCCATGGCTGCCGCGAACGCGCTCGCTCCCATCCCGCATCCGCCGAAGAAGCCGATCGTCGGCAACATGCTGACGGTGGACAGCGACACGCCGCTGCAAAGCCTGATGGAGCTGACGCGCCAGAACGGCGGCATCTACTGGCTCGACATGATGGGCACGCCGCTGGTCGTCGTGTCGGACGCCGCGCTGGTCGACGAACTGTGCGACGAGAAGCGCTTCGACAAGGCCGTGCGCGGCTCGCTCAGGCGCATCCGCGCGATCGGCGGCGACGGCCTGTTCACCGGCGACACCCAGGAGCCGAACTGGGCGAAGGCGCACAACATCCTGCTGCCGACCTTCTCGCAGCGGGCCATGGCCGGCTACCTGCCGATGATGCTCGACATCGCCTCCCAGCTCTGCATGAAGTGGGAGCGGCTTAATGCCGACGACGAGATCGACGTCGTCCATGACATGACCGCGCTCGCCCTCGACACGATCGGCGTCTGCGGCTTCGACTACCGGTTCAATTCGTTCTACCGGCAGGACTACCATCCCTTCATCGACGCGCTGACCCGCACGCTCGAGACCTGCATGATGCAGCGTGGCCTGCCGCTGGAGAACCTCTTGCTGTCGCGGCGGCTCGGACAGCTCAAGACCGACGTGAACTTCATGAACGCGCTGGTCGACGACATCATCCGCGAGCGGCGGCGCTCGGGCGGCGACCAGAAGGACCTGCTCAACTACATGCTCGCAGGCGTCGACAAGCAGACCGGCGAGACGCTGTCCGACGAGAACATCCGCTACCAGATCAACACGTTCCTGATCGCCGGCCACGAGACGACATCGGGCCTCCTGTCGTTCACGCTCTATTTCCTGCTGAACAATCCGGACGTGCTGGCGAAGGCCTATGAGGAGGCCGACCGGGTTCTGGGCAACGATATCGGCGCCCAGCCGACCTATGCGCAGGTCAACCAGCTCACCTATATCCAGCAGATCCTGAAGGAGGCGCTGAGGCTGTGGCCGACCGCGCCCGCCTTCGGCCTCTACCCCTACAAGGACGAGGTCATCGGCGGGAAATATCCGCTGAAGGCCCGCACCTTCGTCACGGTTCTGGCGCTGATGCTGCACCGGGACCCGAATGTCTGGGGTCCGGAGCCGGAAAAGTTCAATCCCGACAATTTCTCCCGCGAGGCGGAGGCGGCCCGGCCGGTCAACGCCTACAAGCCCTTCGGCAATGGCCAGCGCGCCTGTATCGGCCGGCAGTTCGCCATGCAGGAGGCAACGCTCGTGCTGGGCATGATCCTGCAGCGCTTCCAGCTGTTCGATCACGCCAACTACAAGCTGAAGATCAAGGAGACGCTGTCGATCAAGCCGGACGGCTTCATGATCAAGGTGAAGCCGCGTCCCGGCCGCACGCGCGGCACGACGATCCCGGCATCAGGCGCGCCGCAGGCGGCAAGCGCCGCCGCGGCCGTTGCCGCAAGGCCGAAGCATGGCGCGAAGCTGACGGTGCTCTATGGCTCCAACCTCGGTGCGACGGAGGAGGTGGCGCGTGCCATCGCTACGGCGGGCGAGGTCAACGGCTTCGACGTGACGCTCGCCGAGATGGACGAGATGGCAGGAGAGCTGCCGACCGAGGGCGCGGTGGTGTTTGCCTGCGCCTCCTACAATGGCGGCCCGCCCGACAATGCGGCGCGCTTCGTGAAGTGGCTGGAGGAGGCGGACGATCCCACCCTCCTGTCGGGCGTGCGCTACACCGTGTTCGGCTGCGGCAACCGCGACTGGGCCTCGACCTATCAGGCCGTGCCGCGCCGGCTGGACGACCGGCTTGCCGCGCTTGGTGCCACGCGCATTCGCGAGCGCGCCGAGGGCGATGCCCGCGAGGATCTTGACGGGCAGTTCCAGGACTGGCTTGCCGGGCTCTGTCCGGTGGTCGGCGAGGCGCTCGGCCTCGACATCGATTTCTCGACCCAGGCCCGGGCTGCCCCGCTTTACGAGGTGGACGAGGTTTCGGCCGCGTCTGCCGCGCCGGTCGTCAATGCCGCCGGTGCGCGGCCGATGCAGGTGGTCGAGAACCGCGAATTGCAGGTCCAGTCGGGCGATCCGGCCGTCGATCGCTCCACCCGCCATGTCGAGGTGGCGCTGCCGGAGGGTGTCACCTACCGGCCGGGCGACCATCTGTCGGTCGTGCCGGTCAATCCGGACGCGCTGGTGAAGCGGGTCGCCGCGCGGTTCGGCATGACGCCGGAGACGCAGGTGCGGCTTCGGGCCGAGGCCGGGCGGCGCGCGGCCCTGCCGGTCGGGGAGCCGATCGCGCTGTCCCGCCTGCTCGGGCACTATGTCGAGCTTCAGGCGGTAGCCACCCGCAAGCAGGTGGAGGCTCTGGCCGAGGCGACGCGCTGCCCGATGACCCGGCCGAAGCTGGTGGCGCTCGCCTCCGAGACCGAGCCGGGCGGCTATCGCAGCGAGGTCTGGGTGAAGAGGCGTTCGGTGCTGGACCTCATGGAGGATCACCCGGCCTGCGAACTGACCTTCGGCAGCTATCTGGAAATGCTGCCGCTGATGACGCCGCGCTATTATTCGATCTCGTCCTCGCCGCTGGCCTCGCCCGACCGCTGTTCGGTGACGGTCGGGGTGGTGCGCGGTCCGGCGCGGTCCGGCCATGGCACCTATGAGGGCGTCTGCTCGACCCATCTGGGAGCCTGCCCGGAGGGCGCGACCGTCCAGGCGCTGGTGCGCGAAACCAAGGCCGGGTTCCAGCTTCCCGCCGATCCGAATGTGCCGATCATCATGGTCGGTCCCGGCACCGGCCTTGCCCCGTTCCGCGGCTTCTGCCAGCACCGCGCCGCGCTCAAGTCGCGGGGTGAGACGCTCGGTCCGGCGACGCTGTTCTTCGGCTGCCGGCATCCGGACCAGGATTATATCTACCGCGAGGAGCTGGAAGGCTTCGCGCGCGACGGCATATGCGACCTGTTTGTCGCCTTCTCCCGCCACAATGGCTCGCGCACCTATGTGCAGGACCTGATCAAGGCCGAGGCGGCGCGGCTGTGGCCGATGATCCAGGCCGGCGCGGTGATCTTCGTCTGCGGCGACGGCAGCCGCATGGAGCCGGACGTCAAGCGGGCGCTGGTCGGCATCTGGTGCGACGAGAACGAGGCCTCCCTCGAGGAGGGCGAGGCCTGGATCGAGCGCATGGGCCGGGAAGGCCGCTACGTCCTCGATGTCTGGGCGGGAAGCTGAGACGCGCGCGGCCGGTTCCCCGTTTACCATGCCGGACTGACTTTGCTGCAATGCAAGATAGACGCATTGACAGTCATGGTGCGGCGCACAATATTGGGGCTCTAGGGAATGAGCGTCCTCGGGACATGTCCACGAGGAAACCACCATGGCACGAGCCCCCCATCCGCTCGGCACGATCCGCGCCCTCGGGCGCACTGACCAGACCCTGCACCGCGACCACCTGCTGCGCCTCGATGCCGATGGCCGGCGGGACCGGTTCAACGGGGTTGCCGACGACCTGTTCATCACGCGTTATTCGGAGCGGTGCTTTGCCGGGCCGACGCGCGTGTTCGCGCTGGTCGACGCGAGCGGCGCGGTGCGCGGCACCGCCGAACTGCATCCGCCGCTGGCGGACGAGCCTGCGGACATCGCCTTCTCGGTGGAGCCGCACCTGCGCCGGCGGGGAATTGCCACTGCCCTGTTCGAGGCGGTGATCGCGGGCGCGCGCGCGGACGGGTTCGGCGCGCTCAGGATCACGTCCTCGGCCGGCAATGTCGCCATGCGCGCGCTGGCGCGGAAGTTCGGCGCGCGCTTCACCTTCGAGGCCGGCGAGGCGACCGGGCTGCTGCCGCTGGCGGCACCGGACGCGCCTGTCGCGCGCGAGGCCCGGCGGAACGAGGTTCTGCCGGCGGCCTGACGCGCTTCGCCCGCATGGGGGCGCGCTGCATGACGCTTATGGGCCTGCGGCGGTTGCCAAGCCGGCGCGGCTGGGGATGATCGGGCAGCTTTCGCCATCATGGACCCGACATGACCCCAGCGTTTCCCGCCGCCTCCGAGCTTGTCATCGGCTTTGGCCATTCCGCCTACCAGCTGGGCGATGAATTCGCCCGCCGGAACACCGGCATCCGCTTCGAGGAGTTCCGCACGGCGGCCGATTTCCATGCCCGCCTTCCCGCCTTCGACGTGGTGGTGGCATCCGGCTTCTGGCGCGGCGCGCCGCTGGAGGCGGCTTCGCGGCTGCGCTTCATCCAGTCGGTGAGCGCCGGCGTCGACATGTTCGACCAGGCCGCCCTGAAGGCGCGCGGCGTTCGGCTCGCCAGCGCCAAGGGCGCCAATGCCAATGCCGTGGCCGAACATGCCATGGGCCTGATCCTCGCCTTCAGCCGCATGATCCATACGGGCCGCGACAACCAGTCGCGCAAGGTCTGGCGCGGCATGATCGGCGACCCGTCCGCGCGCGAGTTCGAGCTGGCCGGCAAGACGCTGCTGATCGTCGGGCTCGGCGGCATCGGCGCGCGGCTCGCCCGTTTCGCAAAAGCCTTCGACATGACCGTGGTCGGACTGAAGCGCGACACCTCGGCCCGCGTGGAGGCGGTCGACCGGCTGGTCGGCCCGGCCGATCTTGACGCCTCGCTCGCCGATGCCGACATCGTGGCGCTGACCTGCCCGCTGACCGCCGAGACCGAGGGTCTCATCAATGCAGGCAGGCTGGCGGCGATGAAGCCGACGGCGCTGCTGGTCAATTGCGCGCGCGGCCGCGTGGTGGACGAGGACGCCCTGGTGGACGCCCTGAAGGCCGGCCGGATCGCCGGTGCGGCGCTCGACGTCACCCGCGAGGAGCCGCTTCAGGAGACCTCGCCGCTCTGGTCGATGGAGAATGTCATCATCACGCCGCACACCGGCGGGGAGACAGCGGACTACGAGCGGCTCGTCGTCGACATGCTGATCGAAAACCTCGGCCGGCTGACGCGCGGCGAGGCGCTGCTCAACCCCGTGGTGTGACGTTCGGTCACCCGCCCTTTCGCCGGCTGCGAATCGTGTCAGGATATCTGCGGTCTCTTCGCGGGACCGGCGATTCACACGGGCTGCGATGGGGTTCAGACTGCTCCCGCCGGTGCTTGCCGCCTGTTTCTGGCTCGGTGCCTCAGTGCCGGGGGCGGCGCAGGACGTGCAGACCCGCTCGTTCCAGACGGTCGATGGCGACCGCACCGTGCTCATCACCGATTTCAGCCGCGGCCAGCGGGCACCGCTCGTGGTGGTTCTGCACGGCGCGCTCGGCACCTCCGCCCAGATCCGCGGCTACATGGCCTGGGACGTGGTGGCAGCCCGCGAACGCCTCGTCATCGCCTATCCTCAGGGCCGGGCCCAGTCCTGGAACGACGGCAGCCCGCCCGACGGCCGCCGGTTCAGCGCCAGCCAGACCTCGGACGACGTGGCGTTCATCCGCCGGGTGGTGACCGAACTCACGGCCGATGGCCGGATCGACCGCAACCGGGTCTTCATCGCGGGTCTCGGCAGCGGCGGCCTCATGACGTTTCGCCTGATGTGCGAGGCGGGTGACCTGTTCGCTGCCGCCGCGCCGCTTCTCGCCAATCTCGCCATCCGCTGGACCCGCGCCTGCCCCGGCCGGCCGATGCCCGTGCTGATGATGATGGGCACGCAGGACCGGATCGCCCCCTGGGCGGGACGGATCCATAGCGGCGATCCGGATTCGACCCTCCTCTCCGCCGTCGACAGCTTCACCTTCCTGCGTCTTCGCAACGGCTGCTCGGGCGCCGGCGAGCGGCCCCTGCCGGACTCGGTGGACAGCGACGGCTCGACCGTATTCCTGACCGACGGCACCGGCTGCCGCCATGCCACGCAGCTCTACCGGATCGAGGGCGGCGGCCACCAGACGCCGACGCGGGCCGGCCGCCGGATCGTGCCCCTGACCGGCACCATGCTGGGCAACCACAACAACGATATCGAGGCGGCGGAGGAGATGTGGCAGTTCTTTGCCACCAACAGCCGCCAGGGCGGCTGATCTGGCCCCGGACTTGCCTCAGGATTGCCGGGTGGCCGCAGGGCCATCGGCCTGCACAGATCCTGGGCTGACCGTTGCTGCGGCCGGCCCGGTGGGAAATTGGGGGGTGTCATGAGACAGCAAGACCTGACTGCGGACGAGGCCGGCCGGATCATCGATGCGGTGGCGCCCCTGGTGGGGCTTGAGGTTGCGCCCGACTATCGACCCGGCGTCGTGCTGAACCTGACGATTGCCGCCCGCATGGCCCGGATCGTGGCCCGCGTGCCGCACGGCGACCACGCCGACCAGGCCCCGGTCTTCGAGGCCTGACATGGCGGATGTCCTGACCAGCCTTCCGGCAACCGCGCTGGCGCTCGGCGTCCGCGAGGGCCGCTTCACCGCCCGTGCCGTCGTCGAGGCGCATCTGGCCCGCATCGCCGCCCATGACGGCCGGCTCGGGGCCTTCACCGCCGTGACGGCCGAGCGGGCGCTGGCCGAGGCCGACGCCGTCGATGCCAAGCGCCGTGGCGGCGTGCCGCTCGGCCCGCTGGCCGGCGTGCCCTATGCGGTCAAGAACCTGTTCGACATTGCAGGGATGGCGACGCTGGCCGGAGCCCGGATCAACCGCGACCATCCGCCCGCCGGGC
This sequence comes from Phreatobacter sp., assembly GCF_051860605.1. Taxonomy (GTDB): domain Bacteria; phylum Pseudomonadota; class Alphaproteobacteria; order Rhizobiales; family Phreatobacteraceae; genus Phreatobacter. The sequence continues at coordinate 249,968 of NZ_JBHYDR010000005.1, forward strand.
GCGATGCCTTCCTGATCCGCAAACTGGCCGCGGCCGATGCCGTGCTCCTCGGCGCACTCAACATGGGCGAATATGCCTATGACTTCACCGGCGAGAACGCCCATGACGGCGCCTCGCGCAATCCGCACGATCCGGACCACATGACCGGCGGATCGTCCGGCGGCTCGGGGGCGGCGGCCGCCGCCGGCTTCGCGGCGGTGACGCTCGGCTCGGACACGAATGGCTCGATCCGCGTTCCGGCCTCGCTGTGCGGCCTGTTCGGGCTGAAGCCGACCTATGGGCGGCTGTCGCGGGCCGGCACCTTTCCCTTCGTGGCGAGCCTCGACCATCTGGGGCCGCTGGCGCGCTCGACCGCCGATTGCGCCGCCTTCCACGACGCCATGGTCGGCCATGACCCCGACGATCCGGCCTGCCAGCCGCGGCCGTCCGTGCCGCTGCTGCCCGAGGTTGATCGCGGCATTGCCGGCTTGAGGATCGTCCGCGCCGACGGCTATTTCGCGAAGATGCAACATCCCGCCGCGACAGAGGCCCTCGACCGGGTGGCGTCTGCCCTCGGTGCCGGCACGGTGCAGGTGCCGATGGCCGAGGAGGCGCGGGCCGCCGCCTTCCTCATCACCATGTCGGAGGGCGGTACGCTGCACCTGCCGCGCCTGAGGGAGCGGCCGCAGGACTTCGATCCGGATACTCGCGACCGGCTGATCGCCGGGGCGCTGCTGCCGGCCGCCTGGGTGGCCAATGCCCAGAAGGTGCGGCGCGCCTACCGGGCCGCCATTCTCGACCTGTTCCGGGAGGTGGATGTCATCCTTGCGCCCGCCACACCGACGCGCGCACCGGCCATCGGCCAGAAGGTGTTCGAACTGGACGGCCAGCAGGTGCCGGTGAGGGCCAATCTCGGCCTGTTCACCCAGCCCTTTTCCTTCGTCGGCCTGCCGATCATGGCCGTGCCGGTCTGGACGGAGGGCGAGCGCCTGCCGATCGGCGTGCAGGTCATCGCGGCGCCATGGCGGGAGGATATCGCGGTGCGGGTCGCCGGCCACCTCGAGCGGGCCGGGGTCGTCGCCTCACCGGTGGCGGCGCTCGGCTGACCGGGCGGCAAGGGACGGTTCACCATGATCGGGACACTTGTTCGAAAATCCGACCGATCGCCGGGGCGAATGGCGCAGGTCGCGCGTTGGTCCTGCGTCCCGGAGGTGCGTATCATGCCCCGTTCTTTCGTCCTGATTGCGGTTGCCGTTACCGCCTGCGCCATCGCGACCCTCGTCGCGGCGGCCGGCATGCCCATCCATCACTGGGCGGTCCCCTGAGCCGCCCGACACATCGTGCCGAAGAGGTTGACACCGTGATCATCAACGACCCGGACACCCATGCCGAGGTGAGCGCCGTGTTCGCGGCCTACGAGACGGCGCTGACCAGCAACGATGTGGCGGCGCTCGACGCCCTGTTCTGGCCGTCGGACCACACGATCCGCTACGGGATCGGCGAGAACCTCTATGGCTATGGCGAGATCGCCGCCTTCCGGGCCGGACGCTCGCCTGTCGGGCTGGACCGGACGCTGGACCGCACGGTGATCACCACCTTCGGCAGCGACATGGCGACCGCCTCGACCCTGTTCCGGCGCGCCAGCATGGAACAGGGCAAGGTCGGCCGGCAGATGCAGACGTGGCTGCGCACGCCGGAGGGCTGGAAGGTGGTGGCCGCCCATGTGAGCATCATCACCCTGAAGGAGTGAGGGGCAGGAGCGGGCCCGGCAATAAGCCTTTTGTCCTTCTAGGAGAAAATATGCCTTGACAGCGTGACGCTGGTCTGGCACTTTCCGGCTATGTTCGAAAACTGCGCCCGGCGGGGGACACTCCCGCCGGGCGTCGTCGTTCCGGCCGGTCGCGGTCCCGTTCGCACCCGTCCCGAAACCGCAGAGCGGCTCGGCCCTTCGGCACATTTACACGCGGCGCCTGCGTGCTAGCGTTCGCCCCCCGACCGACAAAACGGCCTGAAACAGGCGCCCTGCCAGCCCGAGAGGAACCGTCATGCAAGACTTCACGCCCGCCCGCACGCAGTCCTGGCGCCTCAACATGTCCTGCGAACCGCTGGTGCTGACGGAGGAGGAGCGTCCGGTGCCGAAGGGCAAGGAGGTTCTGGTGCGCGTGACCCATTGCGGCGTGTGCCATTCGGACCTGCATATCCGCGAGGGCAAGTACAATATCGGCGGCGGCAAGACCCTGGATCTGCAGGCGCGCGGGCTCAAGCTGCCGCTGACGCTCGGTCACGAGATTCTCGGCACGGTCGAGGCGGTCGGGCCGGACGTGACCACCGTGAAGCCCGGCGACCGGCGCCTCCTGCACACCTGGATCGGCTGCGGCGAATGCCCGCTGTGCAAGTCGGGCGACGAGAATCTCTGCGCCGCCCCGCAATTTCTCGGCGTGCAGGCGCGGGGCGGCTTTGCCGACCATGTGCTGGTGCGCGACGAGGAGTTTCTGGTCGATGTCGACGGCATGGACCCGGCCGTGGCCGCGACCTATGCCTGCTCGGGCGTGACCGTGTTCAGCGCGGTGAACAAGATCCGGCCGCACCGCGAGGGCGAGAAGATCGCCGTGTTCGGCTGCGGCGGGCTGGGGCAGACGGCCCTGCAGCTTCTGAAGGCGCTCGGCATGGGGCCGGTGATCGCAGTCGATCCCTCGCCGGAAAAGCGCCGGCAGGCGGAGGCGATCGGCGTCGCCGCCACGCTTGATCCGGCTGCGCCGGACGCGGCGAAGCAGCTTGCCGCCTTTGCCGGCGGGCAGCTGGCCGCAGCGCTCGACTTCGTCGGCTCGGAGGACACCACCACGCTCGGCATCAATGCCGTGCGCAAGGGCGGGCAGGTGATCATCGTCGGCCTGTTCGGCGGCGAGCTGCGCTATCCGCTGCCGTTCATTCCGATGCGGGCGCTCAGCGTGCGCGGCTCCTATGTCGGTTCCCTGAAGGAACTGAAGGAGTTCGTCGCGCTCGCCCGCAGCGTGAAGCTGCCGCCGATCCCGATCGAGCGGCGGCCGATGAGCCAGGTCAACGAGGCGCTGCACGACCTGGAGGCCGGCAAGGTCGCCGGCCGCATCGTGCTGGAAGCGGCCCCGGCCTGAGCCGGGCCGGCACCGATGGCCTTCCTCACGGGCGTTGCGGTCACCGCCTTCGGCAAACATGCCGGACGGGGGCCGGTCGACCTCATGGAGGAGGCCGGCCTTGCCGCGCTCGCCGATGCCGGCCTGCCGCGCGAGGCGGTGGACGGGCTGATCGCTGGCTATGCCACCACATTTCCGCACCTGATGATGGGCACGGTGATGGCCGAGCGGCTGGCCATCCGTCCGCGCCATGCCCATGAGGCGCGGGCTGGCGGCGCGACCGGGGCGGTCGCCATCGTGCTGGCAAGCCACCTGATCAAGGCCGGCGCCTGCCGCAACGTGCTGGTGCTGGCCGGCGAGAACCGGCTGACCGGCCAGAGCCGCGACGACGCGATGCGGACGCTGGCCGGCGTCGGCCATCCCGACCACGAGGTGCCGCTGGGCGCCTCGATCCCCGCCTATTACGCGCTGCTGGCCGCCCGGTACCTGCACGAGACCGGCGCCAGCGCGGCGGATCTGGCCGAACTCGCCGTGCTGATGCGCCGCCATGCCGCCGGCCATCCCGGCGCGCAGTTGCGGACACCGGTGTCGGTAGAGGACGTGCTGGCATCCAAGCCCATCGCGCGGCCGCTGAAATTCCTCGACTGCTGCCCGATCTCGGACGGCGCGGCGGCGGTTGTCGTTTCGGCGGAGCCGTCCGGGCGCGCGGCCATCCGCATTGCCGGCACGGGCGAGGCGCATACCCACCAGCACATCTCGGAAATGCCCGACGATCTCGGCCTCGGCGCGAAGATTGCCGCGGCCAGCGCCTTCGCGGCGGCCGGGCGGAGCCCTGCCGACATGCGCCTCATCGGCCTCTATGACAGCTTCACCGCGACGCTCGCCATCTTCATCGAGGCGCTCGGCTTCGCAGCGCCGGGCCAGGCCGGCCGGGCCGCGCGCGAGGGGCGTTTTGCCCGCGACGGTGCGCTGCCGCTCAACCTGCATGGCGGCCTTCTGTCCTATGGCCATTCGGGCGTTGCCGGCTTCCTCGCCCATGTGGTCGAGGTGGTGCGCCAGATGCGCGGCGAGGCGGGCGGGCGGCAGGTGAAGGATGCCCCGCTTGCCTATTGCCATGCCGATGGCGGGGTGCTGTCGAGCCATGCCGGTTTCGTGCTGGAGCGCGTGGCATGAGCGGCCTCATGCTCCTTGCCTGCGGGTCCTGCGGCCATCGCTGGCAGTTCCGCCGGATCGCCTGCCCGGCCTGCGGGGCGGGGGATCCGCAGCCGGTCGAGGCGGGCGGCGGCGGCACGGTCTGGTCGGCCACGGTGGTGCACCGCGCGCCCCTGCCGGAATGGCAGGTGGAGGGCGGCTACGGCATCGCGCTGGTGACGCTCGACGAGGGGCCGCGGGTCATGTGCCGGGGGCCGGTGGACCTTGCCATCGGCGCGCGGGTGCGGGTGATGGTGGTGGACGGGCTGGCCGTGGCCGAGGCGGATGGCGGGCATTAGGCTGCTGGACCGTGCACGAGGGTCTTGCGTCCTTCGAGGCTCGCTTTCGCTCGCACCTCAGGATGAGGGGGTTGGTGGGTGGCATCAGCCGCGAAGGGGCTCATGCGTCGCGCATGGGCCGTCGGTCGGGCAACCTGCCGTCCTCCTCATCCTGAGGTGCGAGCGAAAGCGAGCCTCGAAGGACGCACGCCGTTCATGCAGGCCTGCCCGGAAGCCTGCACACCCGCCGCCCTTGACCCGCCCCCGAAAATGCGGTGCGACAGCAGACCACCCGACGAGCCAGCGCAGGACCCGACCATGCCCGATATCGACCTCGCCATCCGCGGCGGCACCGTGGTGACCGCCACCGACACGACCCGGTGCGATGTCGGCATCCGCGGCGGGCGCATCGTGCTGCTCGCCGAGGCCATCACGGATGCGGCACGGACCATCGACGCCTCGGGCCTCCTGGTCATGCCCGGCGGCATCGACAGCCATGTCCACCTCGACCAGCCCTCGGGCCCGGGCATCCGCATGGCGGACGGCTTCGAGAGCGGCACGCGCGCGGCGGCGGCCGGCGGCAACACCACCGTCATCCCCTTCGCGATGCAGGTGAAGGGCGAGAGTTTGCGCGCCTGCGTCACCGACTATCACGCCAAGGCCGAGGGCAAGGCCTATATCGACTACGGCTTCCACCTCGTGGTCTCCGACCCGACCCCCACCGTGCTGAACCAGGAACTGCCCGCCCTGTTCGCCGACGGCTGCACCTCGTTCAAGGTGTTCATGACCTATGAGGATCTGGTGCTGTCCGACCGCCAGATGCTCGAGGTCTTCGAGGTGGCGCGGCGCGAGCAGGCGCTGGTGATGGTCCATGCCGAGGGCTACGACAACATCCGCTTCCTGACCGAGCGGCTGGAGGCGGCCGGCAAGACCGCGCCCTATTATCACGGGCCCTCGCGGCCGCAGGTGATCGAGCGCGAGGCGACCCACCGCGCCATCAGCCATGCCGAACTGCTCGACGTGCCGCTGATGATCGTCCACGTCTCCGGCCGCGAGGCGATGGAGCAGATCCGGTGGGCGCGGCAGCGCGGACTGAAGGTCTATGCCGAGACCTGCCCGCAATACATCACCCTCACCGAGGATGACATGAAGGGCCTGAACATGGACATGTCGGGCGCAAAATATGTCTGCTCGCCGCCGCCGCGTGACACCGACAGCCACAAGGCCATCTGGGAGGGCCTGCAGCAGGGCGTGTTCCAGACCTTCTCCTCCGACCATTGCCCGTTCTTCTACGACAGCCCGGAAGGCAAGCTGAACCCGAAGGGCCGCACCTCGTTCAAATGGGTGCCGAACGGCCTGCCGGGCGTGGAGACGCGACTGCCCGTGCTCTGGTCGGAGGGCGTGGCCAAGGGCCGGATCAGCGCCAACGACTTCGTTGCGCTGACCTCGACCAACCACGCCAAAATGTATGGCCTCTATCCGAAGAAGGGCACGATCGCGGTCGGTGCCGATGCCGACATCGTGCTGTGGGACCCGAACCGCAAGGAAACCATCCGGCAGGAGATCCTGCATCACGGCTCCGACTACACGCCGTGGGAGGGGTTCGCAGTCACCGGCTGGCCGGTCATGACCATCGCGAAGGGACGGACCGTGGTCGAGGATGGCCGCGTCACCGGCAGCCCCGGCGACGGCGCCTTCCTGAAGCGCGACAAGAGCCCCTTCGCGCTGCCGGCGGGGGCATGAGGCCGGGCGCGGCTGCTGCATGGTGCCGCAGCGCAGCAAGATTGTCGCCTGATACGCAGATTTCCGTATGCCGCAGGATTGGGCCTGCCTCCTAGAGTGCAGGCAGCGGCGGACCGTTTCCGGCAACCGCCCCCAGAGGAGAACGAACATGACGTCACGGTCCCTAGCGCGCCGCGTGCTTGCCGGCTGCGCCCTTGTCGCGGGCCTTGCCCTCGCCGGCCCGGCCAGCGCCCAGACCAAGGTCAATATCGGCATTTCCGGCTGGACCGGCTTTGCCCCGCTGACGCTGGCCAAGGAAGCCGGCATCTTCGCCCGCAACGGCCTCGACGTGACGATCCGCAAGATCCCGCAGGCGAGCCGGCACCTCGCCATCGCCTCCGGCGATATCCAGTGCGCCGCCACCACGGTGGAGACCTGGATCGTCTGGAACGCCAACGGGATTGCCACCACCCAGCTGTTCCAGCTCGACAAGAGCTACGGCGCCGACGGCATGGCCGTGCGCAACAACATCAATTCCATCCGCGACCTGCGCGGCCGCACGGTGGCCGCCTCCGCCCCCGGCACGGCGCCCTATTTCACGCTGGCCTGGATGCTCAAGGAGAACGGCATGTCGATCCGCGACGTGACCGTGGTCAACATGGAGCCGGGTCCGGCGGCGCAGGCCTTCGTGGCCGGCCAGAACGATGCCGCCATGACCTATGAGCCGTTCCTGTCCGCGGTGCGCAATGCGCCGCAGGCCGGCAAGATCATCGCCACCACGCTCGACTATCCCATGGTCATGGACACGTTCGGCTGCACGCCGGCCTTCATCCAGGCCAATGAGGCGGCCGTGCGCGCGCTCGCCAAGAGCTATTTCGAGGCGCTGGAGATGATCCGCACCAACCAGGCCGAGGCCTACCGGATCATGGGCGCGGACGTGCGCCAGACGGCCGAGCAGTTCGGCAATTCGGCGCAGTATCTGCGCTGGCAGGACCGCGAGGCCAACCGGACCTTCTTCGCCGGCGAGTGGCGCACCTTCACCGAGAAGGCCGCCGACCTGCTGATGGAGATCGGCATCATCCGGAGCAAGCCCAACTTCGACACGATGGTCGATACGCGGTTCATCCAGTAGGGGCGCACTCCCAACCGTCGTCATGCCCGGCCTTGTGCCGGGCATCCACGAATTCCTGCCGGGCGTGTTCAAGTCGTGGATGGCCGGGCCAAGCCCGGCCATGACGCGTTGAAGGTCGCGCCTATGCATGCTGCGGAACGGATGATCCGATGAAACCCCTCGAGCCTGTCTCTTCCGGCGCCCGGATCGTCCTCGGCATCGCCTTCTTCGTCATCTTCTTCGCGGCCTGGTCGGCGGTGACCTTCGGCGGGCTTGTGCCGAAGATCTTCCTCGCCGACCCGCTGACCATGCTGCGCGAAGGCTGGGCGCTGATCACCGACCACGGCTTCCTGAAGGATATCGCGGTCACCGTCTGGCGGGTCGTCGGCGGCTTCATCATCGCCGCGCTCGTCGCTGTGCCGCTCGGGCTCGCCATGGGCGCCTACAAGCCGGTGGAGGCCTTCTTCGAGCCGTTCGTCTCGTTTGCCCGCTACCTGCCGGCCTCGGCCTTCATCCCGCTGTTCATCCTGTGGGCGGGCGTCGGCGAGGGGCAGAAGCTGCTGGTCATCTTCGTCGGCTCGGTGTTCCAGATCGTGCTGATGGTGGCGGTGGCGGTCGGCTCCATCCGCCGCGACCTGGTGGAAGCCGCGCTGACGCTCGGGGCGCGCGATGCCGGCATTGTCGGGCGCGTCATGGTGCCCTATGCGGCGCCGCAGATCGCCGAGATCCTGCGTCTCGTTCTCGGCTGGGCCTGGACCTATGTGATCGTCGCCGAGCTGATCGGGTCGTCCTCGGGCATCGGCCATATGATCATCGAAAGCCAGGCGCTGCTGGCCACCGGGCAGATGATCTTCGGCATCATCGTCATCGGCGTGATCGGGCTGATCTCCGACTTCGCGTTCAAGGCGGTGAACCAGAAGCTGTTTCCCTGGAGCACGATATGACCGGGGCAGAGGTGAGGACTGTGCCGGGCGACCTGCATCCGGGCGCCCTGCATCCGGGCTTTGCGTCCTTCGAGGCTCGCTGCCGCTCGCACCTCAGGATGAGGGGGGTGGTGGGCCGCGCGACTGAATTTCGGATGGTCCGGGCGCGCCGCGACAGCCCTGATGTCATCCTCCCCGCTCCTCATCCTGAGGTGCGAGCGGCAGCGAGCCTCGAAGGACGCATCTCTCCGATGCAGCGCCGCCCGGCAGAAGGAACCGCAGCATGACCGGCGTTGTCATCAGGGGCGTGTCGCGCACCTTTCCGGGCGTGCGCGGGGGCCAGCCGACCCATGCGCTGGCGCCGGTCGATCTGTCGGTCGCCGACGGCGAGTTCGTCGCCATCCTCGGCCCCTCGGGCTGCGGCAAGTCGACCCTGCTGAGGATCGTCGCCGGTCTCGACAGGCCGACCGCCGGCACGGTGACGCTCGACGGCCGGCCGGTGACCGGCCCCGGTGCCGACCGGGGCATGGTGTTCCAGAGCTACACGCTGTTCCCCTGGCTGACGGTGGCCGAGAACATCCAGTTCGGCCCGCGCGAGCGCGGCGTTCCGGCCGCAGAGCGCCGCGCCATTGCCGAGACGCTGATGGCGCAGGTGGGCCTGACCCAGTTCGCCGGCCACTATCCCAAGCAGCTGTCGGGCGGCATGCAGCAGCGCGCCGCGCTCGCCCGCGCGCTCGCCAACGACCCGAAGGTGCTGCTGCTCGACGAGCCGTTCGGCGCGCTCGACCACCAGACCCGCTCGCTGATGCAGGAGCTGCTGTTGTCGATCTGGGAGAAGCACCGCAAGACCGTGCTGTTCGTCACCCACGACATCGAGGAGGCCGTGTTCATGGCCAACCGCGTGCTGGTGATGAGCGCCCGGCCCGGCCGGTTCAAGAGCGAGGTGACCGTGCCCTTCGCCCATCCGCGCTCCTACAAGCTGAAGACGACGGCGGATTTCACGGTTCTGGAAGAGCAGCTCACCGAGGATATCCGCGGCGAGACCATCATCGCCGTGGAGGCGGGGTTCTAGGCCTCAGCCATCGGCCAGGCGGCGCAGGGCGGCAAGATCGGTTGCCAGTTCGTGCAGGTCCTGCGCGCTGCGGTTCTCCGGCGCGTTGCGCTCCGAGAAGTCAAGCGTAGCGAAGACCATGATGGCCGCCGGCGAGGCGATGCCGATGGCCATGTGCCAGTCGGGGAACAGCCGCCGGTCGGCCGGACCCTGCTCGATCAGCCGGACGTCGTGATGACGCGGATCGCGGGCGATCGCCTCGTAGAGCTTGCCGATGCTGTCCGCCGGACCCTCGATGATCTGCGCGAACCAGGAGCGCGCGCAGATCAGGAAGCCGGTGATGTCGAGCGTGGCATTGGTCAGCACGGCCACCTGCTCGATCGTGGTGAAGGCCGGATGGAAGCCGTGTCCGTCGCAGTCGAAATCGTGCCGGCTCACATAGGTCAGCCGTACGATCGTTCCGTCACTCATTCTTGCCCCCGGGCCAAATCCGCCTATTGACGGCCCTTTTCGCGCGGATACCCGCCGCTCGACGTGTCTTTTGACATGGTGCGACGGTCTGGACCTGTGCGGCTCTCAGACGATCAGCCGGCCGGGCGCATCCGCATCCAATGGCCATATGGGCCGGGCGATGCGGGTATAGGCGTGCTTCTCGTAGCGCTGGGTGGAGGGCCCCTGCGTCTCCGAGTAGAAGACGTGCGAGGCGAGCGCACCATAGCCCGACATGAAGTGCTGGGCCGATTTCAGCACCAGCAGGCGGTAGGAGGCCGGGTCGAGCCCGAGTTCGGTGAACAGCTCGCGGCCGAGCGCCTGGCAGCGGTTGGTGTTCATGATGACGGTGATGCCGCCGACCCGCACCGCGGCCAGATCGCCGACCGCCGCCTTGGCATCGCCGAAGCTCTGGTGGCAATCGGTGGCGACCGCGATCACCTCGCAGTCGGCATCGACCGGATCGCCGGATTCGGACGAGACCTTGCCGCCGATCCGGAGCTTCAACCGCCCGCCGGGGCCGACCGCGTGGCAGAAGGCGACCGCGCCGGGGTCCCAGATCGGCGCCACGGCGGCATTCTCGACACCGCGGGCGATGAGTTCGCGCAGCGACATCGTGTTGTCGGAGGCCGAGCCGCCGCCGGCATTGTCGGCCGGCTCGGCGATGATCGCCGGTCCCTTCGCCGTGTCGGCGGCCAGCGCCTGGTCGAGCGCATCGGCATAGTCGAGATTGGGCGGCGCGGTGCGGCCGCGCAGGGCGATGATCTCCTCGCCCAGCATCTGCGCCAGCGCGTCGCCCTCCGCCTTGCGGTTGTCGGTATAGACCAGCACGCGCGAACCCATTTCCGGCACGTCGGCATGGGGGAAGCCGTGGACGAAGGAGACCGAGAGCACGCCGTCGCGGCCCTCGAAGCTCTTCTGGCGGGCGACGAAGGAGCAGATCGGCTCGGAGGTGGTGGGATAGAAGGCGATCATGCCGCAGTCATAGAGCGAGGCGACCGGTCTGATCTCCTTGCGGATGGTCTTCAGCACCAGCGTCACCAGTTCCTCGGCTCGCGGCAGGATGTCGGTGTGCGGATATTCCTTGAAGCAGATGATGATGTCGGCAAGGCCGACGCGCTTCAGCGTCATGTGGTTGTGCGGGTCGAGCTCGACGCCGATCACGCAACCGGGACCGACGATCGCCCGCACGCGCTCGAGGATGTCGCCCTCGCAGTCGTCATAGCCGTCCGCCACCATGGCGCCGTGCATGCCGAGCAGCACGCCGTCCAGCGGCATGGCGGCCTTCAGCTGCTCCAGCACCTCCTCGCGCATGGCCTCATAGGCGCGGCGCGTGGTGATGCCGGCCGGCTGGGCGAAGAAGCAGGAGCCCTCGATCAGCGTGAAGCCCTCCTGCTTGGCGCGCTGGCGGGCCACGAACAGCGGTGCGGTGCAGAGCGAGGGCTTGTCGGTCGGGTGGTCGCCGGGCCGTGCCACGAAGCAGGTCAGGTAGCTCTCCAGCGAGGTGGGGATCGGCGAGAAGGTGTTGGTCTCGGTGGCGATGCTCGCCGTGAAAATGCGCATGACGGGGTCCCGGACTGGCCTGATGTGCCATTCGACCCTGACCGCCCCGCCGGCTCAAGGGCCACTCAGCACATGGCTTGCATGTAGCGGCGGGTGAACGCCGTTCTGCGACCGGCCGGCAGCGTCGGGGGAGCCCCGCCGTCCGGCGGGCTGCCGGATGGATCGGCGGATGCTATCGTTCCGGCACAAGAGCCCCGGAACGCGCCAATCATGACCAGCCCAACCTCCCTCGGACCGCACCTTGCCGCTGACGGCCGCGTCGTCTGCCAGCCCCTGTCGCGCCGGGTCATGAACCTTGCCGACCTGCTGTTCGGCACGGCCCGCCGCCTTCCCGACCGGCCGGGGCTGGTCTGGCGGGAGAGGACCTGGACCTGGCAGGAGATGGCGGCGCGGGTCCGGGCGGCGGCGGCCGCACTGAAGCTGCGCGGCGTCGGCAGGGGCGACCGCATCGTCACCCAGGCGCGCAATTCCAACGCCATGTTCGAGAGCATGTTCGTGGCCTGGACGCTGGGGGCGATCTGGGTGCCGACCAATTTCCGCAACACGGCGCAGGAGGTGGCCTATATCGCGCAGGCCGCCCGCGCGAAGGTCCTGATCTGCGAACAGATCTTTCCCGATCACGCGGCGGCGGTGAAGGCGGCCGATGCCGACCTCGCGCTGACGGTGTCGATCGGTGCCTGCGACTTCGCCGATGCCGAATGGGAGGCGCTGGTCGCCGAGGGCGAGGCGATGATGGCGGGCGGGGCGACGGTGAGCCCGGAGCCGGCCGACCATGACGATCCCTGCTGGTTCTTCTTCACCTCCGGCACCACCGGCAAGCCCAAGGCGGCCGTGCTGACCCACGGCCAGATGGGCTTCGTCGTCACCAATCACCTGGCCGATCTGGTGCCCGGCACGACCGAGCACGATGCCTCGCTGGTGGTGGCGCCGCTGTCGCATGGCGCCGGCATCCACCAGCTGAACCAGGTCGCGCGGGGCGCGCGCACGGTGCTGCTCTCCACCGAGCGGCTCGACTGCGAGGAGGCCTTCAAGCTGATCGCCGAGCACCGGGTGACCAACATGTTCACCGTGCCGACCATCCTCACCATGCTGGCCGGCCACGAGGCCGCCGACCGGCACGACCATTCCAGCCTGAAACACGTGATCTATGCCGGCTCGCCGATGTACCGCGCCGACCAGCAGATGGCGCTGACCCGGCTCGGCAAGTGCATCGTGCAATATTTCGGCCTCGGCGAGGTGACCGGCAACATCACCGTATTTCCGGCGCGCGAACACGCGATCGACGACGGCGCGCAGGGCCGGATCGGCACCTGCGGCTATCCGCGGACGGCGATGGACGTGCGCATCTTCGACGAGGCCGGAGCGGAGCTGGCCCCCTTCGAGACCGGCGAGATCTGCGTGGCGGGGCCAGCCGTCTTTGCCGGCTATTTCGACAATCCGGAGGCCAATGCGAAGGCGTTCCGCGACGGCTTCTTCCGCACCGGCGACCTCGGCCACAAGGATGCGGACGGCTATGTCTACATCACCGGGCGGGCCTCGGACATGTACATATCCGGCGGCTCGAACGTTTATCCGCGAGAGATCGAGGAACTGATCCTGACCCATCCGGCGGTGTCGGAGGTGGCAGTGCTCGGCGTGCCGGACCGGCGCTGGGGCGAGGCGGGCGTGGCGGTTGTCGTCGCGCGGGCGGGCGCGCAGGTGGACGACGGCGAGATCCTGACGCATCTCGACGGAAAGCTGGCGCGCTACAAGATGCCCCGCCAGGTGTTCGTCTGGCAGGAACTGCCCAAATCGGGCTACGGCAAGGTGCCGAAGAAGCTGATCCGCGAGATGCTCATCGAGCAGGGCGCCGTCAGCCCGGAGGGCTGACGGGCAGGGCTGGACCACGCCGTCAGCCCGGAGGGCTGACGGGCAGGTTCGCGGACCGGGACCTCAGGCGCGCAACGTCGCGCCGGTCTTCTTCATCACCTCGGCGACGATCTTCGCGGCGACCGCGTCGATCTCGACATCGGTGAGGGTCTTGTCCTTCGGCTGCAGCGTCACCGCGATGGCAACCGACTTGCGGTCCGTCTCGATGCCCTTGCCCTCGTAGACGTCGAAGACCTCGACACCGGCGACGAACTGCCGGTCGGCGGCCTGCGCCGCCTTCACGATGTCGGCCGCCTTGACCTCGCGCCCGACGAGGAAGGCAAAGTCGCGCTCCACCGGCTGGAAGGGCGAGAGCGCCAGTGCCGGCTTGGTGCGGGTCGGGCGGGCCTTGGGCGGTGGCAGCCGGTCGAGGATCACCTCGAAGGCGACGACCGGCCCCTTGACGTCGAGCGCCTCGAGCACGCGCGGATGCAGTTCGCCGAACCAGCCGAAAATGTTCTGCGGGCCCATCTGGAACGTGCCCGAGCGGCCGGGATGCAGCCAGGCCGGGCCGCCGGGCACGACCTGGATGCCGGCGACCGGAGCGCCGGCCGCGGCCAGCACGGCCAGCGCATCGGCCTTGGCGTCGAACACGTCGACCGGTGCGCTCCCCTGCCAGTGGCGGCCGTTGCCGGCGAGCCGGGCAAGGCCGCGGCGGACACCGGAGGCGGCGATGAACTGGTCGTCCGGCTGGTCGCCGCGGAACACCTGCCCGACCTCGAACAGGGCGACATCGCCATGGCCGCGGTCGGCATTGCGCTGGGCGGCCGTGGCCAGCCCGACGAGCAGGCTCGGCCGCATGTCGGACAGATCCGAGGCGATCGGATTGGCGAGGGCGAGCGCCGGCTGTCCGCCGCCGAACAGCTCGGCCTGCGCCTTGGAGATGAAGCTCCAGGTCAACGCCTCGACCATGCCGCGGGCCGCCAGCGCGCGCTTGGCGGCGCGCGTGCGCTTCTGGATCAGGGTGAGGACCGGCTTCGGCACCGTGCCGCCCCGGTCGAGCGGCGTGGAGGGCACGCGGTCGACACCGGCGATGCGCATGATCTCCTCGGTGAGATCGGCCTTGCCGTGGATGTCGGGCCGCCAGGAGGGCGGCGAGACCTTGACCACGGGGCCGGAGCCGGAGACGTGGAAGCCGAGCCCTTCGAGGATGCGCCGCGCCTCCCGTTCCGTCACGTCGAGGCCGGTCAGGCGCCTGGTCTCGGACAGCGGGAAGGTGATGACGGCGCTGGTGTCCGGGATCGCGCCGGCGAGCGTCACGTCCGACGGCGAGCCGCCGCACAGGTCCATGACCAGCTTCGTTGCCAGTTCCACGCCGGGCAGGGTGAAGTTCGGATCGACGCCGCGCTCGAACCGGTAGCGCGCATCGGTGACGATGCCGAGATTGCGCCCGGTCCGGGCGATGTCCAGCGGGTCCCAGAGCGCCGATTCGATCAGCACGTCGGTGGTTGTCTCGTCGCAGCCGGAATGCTCGCCGCCCATGACGCCGGCGATCGATTCGACGCCGTTGTCGTCGACGATGACCGTTTCGTTGCCGGTGAAGCCGTAGATGCGGCCGTCGAGGCCGAGCACGGTCTCGCCGGAGGTGGAGCGGCGCACGACGAGGTCGCCCTTGACCTTGGCGGCGTCGAAGACGTGCAGCGGCCGGCCGCGGTCGAAGGTGACATAGTTGGTGATGTCGACGAGGGCGTTGATCGGCCGCAGCCCGATAGCCTTCAGCCGGCGTTGCATCCATGCGGGCGAGGCGCCGTTGGTCACGCCGCGCACCAGACGCAGGGCGAAGGCCGGGCAATAGTGCGCCTCGCCGGCCGCGAATTGCAGGCGCACCTTCTGCGGGTTGGCATAGGCGCCCTTGACCGGCCGGATCGGGTCCGGCTTGAGGCTGCCGAGGCCGGCGGCGGCGAGGTCGCGGGCAATGCCGTGGACCGAGGTGCAGTCCGGCCGGTTGGGCGTCAGGTTGATCTCGATGACCGGGTCGGCGATGTCGGCCCATTCGGCATAGCGCATGCCGAGCGGGGCATCCGCCGGCAGGTCGATGATGCCGTCATGGTCGTCGGAGATTTCCAGCTCCGCCGCCGAGCAGAGCATGCCGCAGCTCTCGACGCCGCGGATCGTGCCGACGCCGAGCGTGATCTTCTTGCCCGGTATGTAGGTGCCGGGCGGGGAGAAGACACTCATCATGCCGGTGCGGGCATTGGGCGCGCCGCAGACCACCTGCACAGCGTCGCCCGATCCGGTATCGACCATGCAGACGCGCAGCCGGTCGGCGTTGGGATGCTGCTCGGCCGAGATGACGCGGGCGATGGTGAAGTCCTTCAGCCGCGCGCCGGGATCGTCGATGCCCTCGACCTCCAGCCCGATCCGGGTCAGCGTCTCGGTGATGTCGGCAAGGGAGGCCTCGGTGTCGAGGTGGTCCTTGAGCCAGGAGAGGGTGAATTTCATCGTTCGGCCCCGAAATAGTCGCCAGGGTGGTCGGGCGTCTGGCGTGCGATGGTGAAGAGACGCGACAGGAGGTTGGCGTAGCCGCGCGCGTCGTCGATGGCGCTATGGGTATGCTCGACATGGCCGAGCCATTCGGCCGGCAGCGGCCCGCCCCGGTCTGCGACCGCGGTGCGGCCGAAAATGCCCATGGCATAGGAATCGATGTCGATGGCCTGACCATCGAACAGCGTCGAGCCCCAGAAGGACACGCCGAAGATGTCTTCCCGGGAAAACAGCCTGAGATACTGGTCGATCCAGAGACCGTCGAACAGGAGCGGGCGGGCCGCAAAGCCGCGCCGCCCGTCAAAGCTTCCGACCCAATCGGTGAAGCGCCGCATTTCGACAGCGGGATCCACGGCGTTCTCCGTCGCGGCCTTCCAGGCCGCCGGCTGGGTTCCCCACCAGGCCAAGGTGGCGGGATTGGCCTCGCGATCCTGCATGGGTTCCAGCACCGCCTCGAACTCGCCGCAGATGTGCCCGTCGTCGCGCAAGACCACGCTCGCGAAGCTCAGCATCGAGTTCCGCAAGGGATTGGGACCATCGGCCTCGATGTCCGTCACGAAATAGTAGGCGCTGGCCGTCACGCGCTCAGCCTGCGACTTCGCGGACGAAACGGCGGTGAACCCATCCGGACCGGCACGGGCCGGCATAGGGACGGGCGGCAGGCCAGGGGGTGGCCACGCCGCAGCGCCGGCTGAACGGATAGATGATGCCGATCCAGTCGCCCCGCTCGGCGCAGGAATAGACCTGGTTGCCGTTGAACAGGCGGTCGATCTCGGCATGGCCGGTGCCAGGTCCCGAGCGGACCGACAGGAACCCGTCGCCGCGCGGGTTCAGGCCGCGGATCTGGCTGAGCGTGGCGCAGGCGTCGAGGTCGGCGTCGCCGCCGACCACCACCGGCACCGAGGGCCGGGTCTGGGCCATGGCCGGCGTGGCGAGAACGCCGAATGCGAGCAGCAGGGTGCCGACGATGCGCATGTCTGTCTCCTCAGGTTGACAGGCCACCCGCCAGGGTTGGCAAGTCGAGTGGCCGGAAGCCGTAGTGCGACAGCCAGCGCACATCCGCCTCGAAGAACTGGCGGAGGTCGTTGATGCCGTATTTCAGCATGGCGATGCGGTCGATGCCCATGCCCCAGGCGAAGCCCTGGTAGATGTCCGGGTCGAGGCCGCAATTGCGGATGACGTTCGGGTGCACCATGCCGCAGCCGAGGATTTCCAGCCAGTCCTCGCCCTCGCCGAAGCGCACCTCGCCGCCCTGGCGGTTGCACTGGATGTCGACCTCCATGGAGGGCTCGGTGAAGGGGAAGAACGAGGGCCGGAAGCGCATCTTCACGCTGTCGACCTCGAAGAAGGCCTTGCAGAACTCCTCCAGGATCCATTTCAGGTGGCCGATATGGCTGTCCTTGTCGATGACAAGGCCCTCGACCTGATGGAACATCGGCGTGTGGGTCTGGTCGCTGTCGCAGCGATAGGTGCGGCCCGGACAGATGACGCGGATCGGGGGCTTCTGGCTCAGCATGGTGCGCACCTGAACCGGCGAGGTGTGGGTGCGCAGCAGCAGGCGGCTGCCGTCCTCCTTCGGATTGAAGAAGAACGTGTCGTGCATCTCGCGGGCCGGATGGCCCTCTGGGAAGTTCAGCCGGGTGAAGTTGTAGTCGTCGGTCTCGATGTCCGGACCTTCGGCAATGGCAAATCCCATGTCGGCGAAGATGGCGGTCAGTTCGTCCATCACCTGGCTGATCGGATGGATGCGGCCGGTTTCCGCCGGGCTCTCGCGAACGGGCAGCGTGACGTCCACGGCTTCGGCGGCGAGGCGGGTGTCGAGGGCGGCGGCCTTCAGCACGTCGCGGCGCTGGCCGAGCGCCTCGCTGACCCGGTCCTTCACCTGGTTGATGGCGGCGCCCGCCGTGCGGCGCTCGTCGGGCGCCATCTGGCCGAGGCTGGCGAGCAGGGCCGAGACGGAGCCCTTCTTGCCGAGGGCCGCGATGCGGACGGCCTCGAGCGCCGCCTCGTCGCTGGCTGACGCCACCTGGGACAGAAGATCGCTTTCGAGCGCGGCGAGATCGGTCATGGCTGATGGATGCCCGGTTGTCGTTGCGGTGAGATCGGGTTCGTTTGGAGGCCTGCGGCGGTTGCAGTCAAGCACCGAACGAAAAAGCCCGCGCTCCCCCGTGGAGGGGCGCGCGGGCCGGAATGTTCTGGACCTGCGAGTGAGGTCAGGCGTTCGCCGGCAGCGCTCCCTTGGCCTTTTCGACCAGGGCCGCAAAACCGTCGGGGGCGGTGATGGCAAGGTCCGAGAGAACCTTGCGGTCGACCTCGATCCCGGCGCCGGTCAGGCCGGCGATGAAGCGCGAATAGGTCAGGCCGTGGCCACGGACCGCGGCGTTGATGCGCTGGATCCACAGGGCACGGAAGGTGCGCTTCTTGTTGCGGCGGTCGCGCGTGGCATACTGCATCGACTTGTCGACGGCAGCCTTCGCGGCGCGGATGGTGTTCTTGCGGCGGCCCCGGAATCCGGCGGCGGCCTTCAGGACTTTCTTATGCTTGGCGTGGGACGTAACGCCCCTTTTGACGCGGGCCATGGCTGATCTCTTTTCAATATCTGAAGGGGTGGTCCTGGAGCCGGCGATCAGCCGTTCGGCAGGAAGTACCGCTTGATGTTGTAGGCGTCGGTCTCGAACAGGACCTTGGTGCCGCGATGGTCGCGGATCTGGCTGTTGGACCGCTTGATCATGCCGTGGCGCTTGCCGGACTGGGCGTAGAGCACCTTTCCGGTCGCCGTAATCTTGAAGCGCTTCTTGGCGCCCGACTTCGTCTTCATCTTGGGCATTTGGCTCTCTTCAATCGTTGCGGACCGGCAGCGCTGCGGGGCGAACCCCGCATGAACCCGTCCTGAAAGCTCGGTGTGAGCAATCGGGATCGCCACGGCAGCCCTTGATCAGCCGGGCGATCCGAAGCGCGGGCCTATACAGGAAGACGCCGGGACCGGCAAGAGCCCGTTCCGGCCTGGCGGCCTTCCGGTTCAGCCCAGGCGGCGCTGGGTGACCGTCATGAAACGGTTCCAGCTGCCGTCCGGCATCAGCACCTGGCCCGAGAAGCTGCGCTCGTTCTGGCCGATGATGGTGATGATGTCCTGATATTTCGCCATCGTGCCGTCGCCCGACATGCTCGGCCCCTCGCTGTCGAGCGTGAGCACCTTGCCGGTTGCGTCCAGGTGGCCCTCGTAGAGCCACATGCGATGCATCATCGAACCCACCCAGGAGCCGACAAAGCAGCCACGGGCCGGGTCATAGCCGAGCGTGATCTGCGTCAGGGCCGTGCCGCCGCCGGGCATCTCGCCCTCGCCGGCGCCAACCACCCACATGCCGCCGAGCGAGCGGAAGCTCTCGCGGCCGCGCATGACCTGGTCCGGCTCGCCGGGGCCGCCGGGGCAGGAGCCCTCCGTCTCCCAGTCGCCGACAAGCTGGTCCAGCCAGCGATGTTCCTGCTGCGGTTCGCCGATCATCGGTCTCTCCCTGCGATATGGATGTGGACTGGGGTGGTCAGGCTTCCGCGGCCGCCTTCATGCGGCCGAGCCCGGTCTCGAAATCGCCGCCCACCATGCGGTCCATGCTGAAGACGAGGCCCATCAGCCTGGCGATGAAGGGCTGGGGCCCGAACATGGCCCAGGTGATGCGCGTGCCGCCGGCCTCGGGCGTCAGGACGAATTCGGCGGTGTTCTGCGCAGCGAAGGGCTTGATGAAATCGAGCCGGATGGCGATGCGCTGCGGCTCGTCCGCGAGGATCTCCATGCGGCCTTCCCCGGCCTGGCTGTTGCCGCGCCAGGCATAGGTCGCGCCCCGGCCGGACGGGTTGCCCGCATAGCTGCGCTCGAGGTTGGGGTCCCTGTCCTCCCACGGCGACCAGGCGCGCCAGTTGCGGAAATCGGCGATCAGGGGATGGATGCGCTCGGCCGGCGCGTTGACGATGATCGAGCGTTCGATGCGGAAGTGGTCGGCGCGTGTTGCCGCGAAGCCGAGCATGGCGACAACGACCGCGACGAGGCCCGAGATCACGTACCACATGGCGGTGCTCCGCGTAGTTAGTAAAAATAACTCAATAGTTCTCTAAGGCGACTCCCATGCCATGTCAATCGCACCGACGGGGCGCGGGCACATTGCTCCGCGGCGCCGGCTGCGTCATCAATGGCGCCGTGGAGGAGCCTGTCATGCCCAAGGGATACTGGATCGCCCGCGTCGATGTCCGTGACGCCGAGTCCTACAAGAACTATGTGGCCAAGAACGGCATCGCCTTCGCCAAGTTCGGCGGGCGGTTTCTCGTGCGCGGCGGGACGTTCGAGCCGGTGGTCGGCTCCAGCCGCTCGCGCAACGTGGTGATCGAGTTTCCGAGCTACGAGCAGGCGCTCGCCTGCTGGAATTCGCCGGAATACCGGGATGCCCGCGCCGAGCAGAAGGGCGGCGCCGACATGGATGCCATCGTCATCGAGGGCTATGAGGGTCCGCAGCCGGGCTGATCAGCCGGGCTGGCGGCCGGGGCCGGCCGCCTGAACCTGTTCCGTTCAACCTCCGCCGGTCGCCTCGATGACGTCGTCGAGCGTGCGCAGGCCCGGCCGCGGCGAGTTGACGAGAACGGCCATGTTGCCGGGCGCATGCTTGTTGGCATGCATCAGGGCGTGGGCGGCCGGGATCTTGTCCCAGGGGAACAGTTCGCTCATGCAGGGATCGACCCGCCGGTCGAGCACGAACTGGTTGGCCGCCGCGGCCTGTTTCAGATGGGCGAAATGCGAGCCCTGGATGCGCTTCTGCCGCATCCAGACATAGCGGGCATCGAAGGTGATGTTGAATCCGGACGTGCCGGCGCAGAACACCACCATGCCGCCGCGCTTCACCACGAGGCAGGAGACGGGGAAGGTCGCCTCGCCCGGATGTTCGAACACCATGTCGACATCCTTCTTGCCGGTGATGTCCCAGATCGCCTTGCCGAACTTGCGGGCTTCCTTGGTCCAGGCGGCATATTCGTCGGAATTCACCGTGGGCATCTGGCCCCAGCAGTTGAAATCCTTGCGATTGATGACGCCCTTGGCGCCGAGCTGGAGCACGTAGTCGCGCTTGCTCTCGTCGGAGATGATGCCGATGGCGTTGGCACCGGCGGCGGCGACCAGCTGGACGGCGAACACGCCGAGTCCGCCGGAGGCGCCCCAGACCAGCACGTTGTCGCCGGGCTTCAGCGTATGGGGCGGGTGTCCGAACAGCATGCGGTAGGCGGTGGCCAGCGTCAGCGTGTAGCAGGCGGCCTCCTCCCAGGGCAGGTGCCGGGGCTTTTCCATCAACTGGCGCGACTGGACGCGGCAGAACTGCGCGAAGGAGCCGTCCGGCGTCTCGTAGCCCCAGATCCGCTGGGAGGTCGAGAACATCGGGTCGCCGCCATTGCACTCCTCGTCGTCGCCGTCGTCCTGGTTGCAGTGGACGATCACCTCGTCGCCGACCTTCCAGCGCTTCACCTTGGCGCCCACCGCCCAGACGATGCCCGAGGCATCCGAGCCGGCGATGTGGAAGGGGTGCTTGTGGCCGTCGAGCGGGGAGATCGGCTGGCCGAGGCCGGCCCAGATGCCGTTGTAGTTCACGCCGCCGGCCATGACGTAGATCAGCACCTCGTCCTCGCCGAGGCTCCAGGTCGGCACGACCTCGACCTTGAACGACTGTTCCGGCGGGCCGTGGCGGTCCTTGCGGATGGCCCAGGCATACATGTTCGCCGGGACATGGCCGAGCGGCGGGACTTCGCCGAACTCGTAGAGGTCCTTCAGCGGGCGGGAAGCGGGCGCGGGGGCAGCGGCAGCCATGGTGTCACCTCTTGGGTCGTCATGAGCCTTCTTGGCCGGGCTCGTGGGAGGCGGAGTATGTGCAGTGCAACATGGAGAGGCAAGACAGAATCCACAGGCCGGACGGGAAATATCGCCACGCCCGGCTCAGACTTTCGGCAGATTGCGCTTCCAGCCTGCGGTGTCCGGCCGTCCCGGTCAATCGCCGTGGCAAGCGGGCGGCCGGGGCGCTAAGCTGTCGTCCCCGGTGCCCCCGGCCCGGCAGAACAGCGGAGACATGCCCATGCCCATCGAAAGCCTGCTCATCCTGATCATCGTCGGAGCGATCGCCGGCTGGCTGGCCGGGATCATCGTCAAGGGATTCGGCTTCGGCCTCGTCGGCAACATCGTGGTCGGCATCATCGGCGCCCTGATCGCGACCTGGCTGTTCCCGCGCCTCGGCATCGCCATCGGCGGCGGCATCCTCTCCGCGATCATCTCCGCGACGCTGGGTGCCGTCATCCTCCTCTTCCTCATCAGCCTGGTCAGGCGCGCCTAGCGCCTCCGTCGGCGCGCTCGGCCCTCCCCCGGACGGCCGAGCGCGGGCGACTTTCGCTGCATTGCAATAAATCGTCACACGGCACAGAATGGACGCCAAGAACCCAGTCGGGAGGCGACCATGGGCAGCACGACGAAGCGCGACCGGCCCTGGCTGATCCGCACCTATGCCGGCCATTCGACGGCCGCCAAGTCGAATGCGCTCTACCGGGCGAACCTCGCCAAGGGCCAGACCGGCCTGTCGGTTGCCTTCGACCTGCCGACGCAGACCGGCTACGACGCCGACCATGTGCTGGCGCGCGGCGAGGTCGGCAAGGTCGGCGTTCCGGTCTCCCATCTCGGCGACATGCGCACGTTGTTCGACGGCATCCCGCTGGCCGAGATGAACACGTCGATGACCATCAATGCCTGCGCGGCCTGGCTGCTGGCGCTCTATGCGGCGGTGGCCGACGAGACCGGCGCGCCGCGCGACCAGCTCTCCGGCACCACGCAGAACGACATCCTCAAGGAATATCTGTCCCGCGGCACCTATGTGTTTCCGCCCGAGCCGTCGCTGCGGCTGACCAAGGACACGATCCTGTTCACGACGGCCGAAATGCCGAAGTGGAACCCGATGAACGTCTGCTCCTACCACCTGCAGGAGGCCGGCGCGACGCCGGTGCAGGAACTGGCCTTCGCGCTCGCCAATGCCACCGCCATCCTCGACACTGTGAAGGCCTCGGGAGAGGTTCCGGAGGCGGATTTCGGCGAGGTGGTCGGCCGCATCTCGTTCTTCGTCAATGCCGGCATGCGGTTCGTGACGGAGATGTGCAAGATGCGCGCCTTCGTCGACCTGTGGGAGGAGCTGGTCGAGACCCGCTACGGCGTCACCGACCCCAAGCACAAGCTGTTCCGCTACGGCGTGCAGGTGAACTCGTTGGGACTGACCGAGCAGCAGCCCGAGAACAACGTCTATCGCATCCTCATCGAGGCGCTGGCGGTGACGATCTCGAAGAAGGCGCGCTGCCGCGCCCTGCAGCTTCCCGCCTGGAACGAGGCGCTCGGCCTGCCGCGGGCCTGGGACCAGCAATGGTCACTGCGCCTGCAGCAAATCCTCGCCTACGAGACCGACCTGCTGGAGTTCGGCGACCTGTTCGACGGCAATCCGGCGGTTGCCGCCAAGGTGGAGGAGCTGAAGGCCGAGGCG
The DNA here is from genome assembly GCF_051860605.1 of Phreatobacter sp. Taxonomy (GTDB): domain Bacteria; phylum Pseudomonadota; class Alphaproteobacteria; order Rhizobiales; family Phreatobacteraceae; genus Phreatobacter. The sequence goes on from NZ_JBHYDR010000005.1 coordinate 273,315, forward strand.
CGCGCCGAGATGGCGCTGATCGCCGGCATGGGCGGGGCGATCGCGGCCGTGCCCTACATGAAGTCGAAGCTGGTGGAGAGCAATTCGCGGCGGCTGGAGGCGATCGAGAGCGGCGAACTGACCGTCATCGGCGTCAACCGCTTCACCGAAACCGAGCCCTCGCCGCTGACCACCGGAGAAGGCTCGATCATGGTGGTCGACCCGGCGGTGGAGGCCGACCAGATCGCCAGCATCCGGGCCTGGCGCGAACAGCGCGACGCAAAGGCCGCCGACCGCGCGCTTGCCGACCTGCGTTCGGCCGCCCAGGAGGGCCGCAACATCATGGAGCCCTCCATCGCCGCGGCGAAGGCCGGCGTGACCACCGGCGAATGGGGTCAGGTGCTGCGCGAGGTGTTCGGCGAATATCGCGCGCCGACCGGCGTCGGCCGGGCCGCCCGCGCGGATGCCGGTGACCTTGCCCCGATCCGCGAGGAGGTCGAGAAGGTCTCGCGTGTGCTCGGCCGGCGCATCAAGTTCCTGGTCGGCAAGCCCGGGCTCGACGGCCATTCCAACGGCGCCGAGCAGATCGCCGTGCGGGCACGCGACTGCGGCATGGAGGTCGTCTACGAGGGCATCCGCCTGACACCGGCCGAGATCGTCAATGCGGCGCTGGAAGAGGGCGTCCACGTCGTCGGCCTGTCGATCCTGTCGGGCAGCCACATTCCGCTGGTCACCGAGGTGATGGAGCGGATGCGTGCGGAGGGCCTGGACGGCGTGCCGGTCATCGTCGGCGGCATCATCCCGCCCGAGGACGAGGTGGTGCTGCGCGAGGCCGGGATCGCGGCGGTCTATACGCCGAAGGATTTCCAGCTGAACGCCATCATGGCGGACATCGTGCGGATCGTCGGCGCCGGGGCCCGTCAGGCGGCCTGAGGGGGCGAGGTTTGCGCTCGCTGAACAGAATTCCCCACCCTTACCCTCCCCGCTGCGCGGAGAGGGGGACTTTGACGTCGCGCCTTATCCCGGCCGCAGGGCCTGGCGCGACGGGTTCAGCATCGGGTGTAACGCCATAGTCCCCCTCTCCGCGCAGCGGGGAGGGTGAGGGTGGGGCCTGCGATCCGCACGGCGGCAAGCGCGTTTGGGGTCAGCGATCCGCACCACGGCAAGCGCGCTGCCATATATCGCCTCCGCCCCGCACGGTTGTGCCCGTCCGGCCTGCCCAACGGATCCGCGTCTTTCGAGGCTCGGGCTAATGTCCTCGCACCTCAGGATGAGGAGGGATGTGAATTGTAGCCGGCGAGCGAGGCTCCGCGCCCTTGCCGCGCCGCCCATCGATATGCTGCTAGACGACTGCAACATGTATGAGGCTGGGATCGATATGACTGCTGGGAATCCAATTCGCCGCCTCCATTTTCGGCACGGAAATCTTTTTTGAATACTGATGACTGATGGGCGCCGCCTCCTGGCTACCGATGCAGCCGGGGCTCTGGATCAATGCGGATGAGACGGTGCGGGACGGGGTGAATGTGGAGGCCAGCGCGTAGGAGTTGGCGAAGTGCAAGCACTGGTTGACACCGTGGCTGATGTTCACGCTGAATGGCTTGACCGACGAAGCGCAAGGACTGGCAGCGTGATGCCAAAGAAACCCAGCAGACCTGCGAAGCCCAAAACGACATCAAGTCTCGACCCAAAAATTGGTGTTGGACAGACAATCGGGGCAGCTGTTGGGCCGGCTGCCAAGAATTTTGGAAAGGAGATCGCGCCGCTTGGGTCAACAGCCGGTCAATTGGTGAATCGTGCAGCTCATGTTCTGATGAGGCCAGTATTTGGCGTTATATGGGGCGCAGAACGACTATCTGATTGGATAAATGAGAAAATAGAACCAAGGGTTCATAATATTCCAGAAGAAAATAGAGTCGAGCCGGACATGCAGATTGCCGCCTCCGCATTAGAGGCGGTCAGAACGTTAGATGGAAAAGAAAATCTACGGGACATGTTCGCAAATTTACTCTCAAATGCCATGGATTCTCGCGTTAAAGGGGAAATTCACCCGTCCTACGTCGAAGTATTGAAGCAAATTTCTGTCGATGAAGCGAAAATCATAATGAAGCTGCATAATGGCCCGTCATTGCCAATCATGACGCTGTCAAAAAAGAAAGAGGGAACGTCAATAGTTCCTATTGTTGTGCATTATTCTGATATTGCCTTGCAAAGCAAATGTGAAAATCCGATTATGACAAGGGTTTACATTGAAAATCTAGATAGGCTAGGTGTTTTATCTGCAAAGTATACGGGCAATTATCACTTTGACATAGTAGGCACTAGTGGTAGAAGAAACTGGACAGGCCGGCACTGCTGAGATTGATGTCACTCCAGCCATGATTTCGGCGGGTGTTAAAGTGCTGCGAACTCATGTGGCCTCAGAGGGCCGCTTCACGAGGCGCGATGGGCAGATCGTCCTTGCCATACATCGAGCGATTTTAGGGGCTCGTGATTCTGAGGAGCAGTCTTTGGAAGCGTTCATTGACGACTGCGATGTCCTCGAAAAATGCTTTCGCAGATAGCTCGGTTTCGTACACGAGTTGTTTCCCAGAGAGGGTGCGCGTCGGGTCGATCCTCACGATGCGCCCTTTGCCGCCAGCCGCCCACATGTGGTGCATGAACTCGTTCCGCCGATCGGTGACACGCTTCACGTGCTCATCAATGAATGAGATGGCCTCATCAGCAAGCGCCTTATCGTCGATTTCGGCCAGAAGCGCTTTGAGTATCTCGCGCCTACGTCTTGCGGCGAATTCGTAGAACGTCAGTTGCGCATTGGAGCGACTGATACGCAGCAGGCTGGCGTATAGCCTGCACATTTGGTCTTCGAGGAGCGCGAAGTGCCCCGCAACGAACCCGACATACGTTGCTATATTGGGGGAGCCTTCGAGGGGGATAATTGCGCGGTGAGGCTTTGTCATGTCTGATGGTCCCGATCGGCTAGGGGCGACTCGAAATGATGCGGGTCGCCTCTGCTTCGAGAGCGTCCACGACGCGGCTAACTTCGGTAAACGCTTGGCGCAGGAATCCCGTAACTGGCACGCCTGTCAGCCCCCTCGATGGGCCGAAGGCTACAAGTCCGGCGATCTTGAACTGGTAGTCGAGGTGTCCGTTCGGGGCTGTGACGCCAATAATCATCTCGTTTTTGTCCCAGTCCCATTCGGGGGGCAGGCCGATGGAGATAACGTTGGTGCCGCGAATGTTGTCGTCTCTGTATTGGGTGATCCGCCCCCCCACTTTGTAGGTGACGCTGTGTTTGTTCGGGCCGGCGGCCTCAATGAGGGCGCACAGGGTGTGGTTCCCGCCTGGCGCTCCATTTTGAGTTGGGTATGTTTCGAACGACTGGAAAATGGGGTGCAATTCGGTCGGAATTTTTCTCCTGAGCCGCCCGAGAAGGTCGGAGGGCGTTTCTCCCTTGGGGAAGAAAACGTCACCGGGTTCCGCGCCGGTAACAACGGCAACGGCGGCGCAGGCGGCCTGATCCAGAGCGTGTCGAATGTCGTTGAGAGCAGTGGTCGCGAGGTGCCTCGCCTTGGCCGGGAGCGGGTTTCTGAACGCGACCTTGAAAACCTTGTTTCCGGTCTCCGGCTCTATATCCACGACGTTGGTGTATCCATTCTTTGTGAGAAAGGCTTCGCAGAGGCCTTCGAATTTCGAGATGTTTTCGCTCGATTGCGTCAGCAAAAACCGGGGGCTTTCGAATGCGTCGGCCATTGAGTGACACCAAGAAGGAGGGCGAGAAGCTCGACGAGCGCCCCGATGGCTGGGATCGTTTCGAGCGCGCGGTTGATGCTGCAATCAAGAGCGGGCCGAAGCACAAGCCGGCGCCCAAGCCGATCAAGAAGGATTGAGAAAGAGGCGCGGCAGTCGCCCACCGCGCCTCCCCGTATTCACCGCTACGCAGCGGCCGGGATATCGCCGTAACGATGCCCGTTCTTGATCTCGCTCACCCGCCCGGGGTTCACGTCGTAGTCGGCGGCGATGCGGTTCAGAAACTCACCCTCACGGATGCGCTTCTTGATCATCGCCACGTCCCACGGAGTGAGACGACGGGAAGGGGAACGAATGCCGCGCTGCGGCGTCTGCCTATCAGCCATGAGTAGTGACCTTTCATGGTGGCTGATGGTCTGAACCGTCTTGCACGCGATCCCCAAATCAGCGTAGTGAAACGCTGTGGGTAGTGACCACGTGGCAGGTGCCCGGTTCAGACAGACACTCTGCCTCGCCTCAATTCAAACGGCTCGGAGCGCCAACTCCGGGCCGTTCGTTTTTTCCGAGGCAATCAGAACCCACCAACGATCAGCTTCCGCGATTCGTCAAGACGAGCGCGAGTAACGGCCACAGCTTTCCGGGACATAAGGAAATCCTTATGCGGGAATATCTAGCCTTCCCTTGGGGATGACTTCCTGAACTTGCGACGTATCAGACGGATGCCGGCCTTGCGGAAGAAGCGCTTCAAGGTGGTATCAATCGCACCCGTGCGAGTCAGGCCGCCGATAGGTGAGACGCTTGCCCACGATGCCGGGGATCGAGGCTGAAAAGCGCTCGTAGTCGGTTACGGTGCGGTTGTTGTAGCGGAAGTCGAACTCCGCGAGATAGCGGTGCAGGTGGGCTTCCGAGACGTGGTGGAACGAGCCCGTGATGCCGCGTTTCACGAGGCTGAAATAGCTCTCGGCGGTGTTGATGTGGATGTAGCCGCCGAGGCGGGCATATTCGTTCGCTGAGTGGTTCACGGTGCTGTGGCTGGCGAACTTCTTGCCGATGCCCGGATAGACCGTGCTCTCGTCCGTCATCAGGGCCGTGGCCTTATCGACGTTGGCATTGATGATTGGGCCAAGGGTGGCTGCGGTCACAGCCGGGACATGGAACGAGCGGACCTTGCCGTCACGCTCGATGAGGGACAGCACGGGCTTCTTGGGTGCGGGCTCGCGAGTGACGCGGTTCTTGGCCTTGCCGCCAACCCACGTCTCGTCAGCCTCAACGGTTTTGCCGCCACCGCCGAGGGGGCCGGTGTGGACCTCGCGCAGGCTCTCGCGGATACGGTGGCAGAGGAACCAGACGGTCTTGTAGGGCTTGCCGATCATGCGGCTGATCTGCAGGGCTGACATGCCCTTCTTCGACGCCATCATGAGGTGAGTGACGGCCAGCCACGTATGCAGCGGAACCTTGGAGCGCTCATAGAGCGTGCCCACGGTGACCGTGAAGGGTTCGCGGCAGGCATTGCACTGGTAGAGGCCGGGACGGTGGCTCTTGCCCTTCATGAGGGTGGCGCGATTGGCCTCTTTGCAATGAGGGCAGACCGGGCCGTTCGGCCAAACCCGTGCTTCAAGCCACTCGCGGGCTTTGGTCTCGTCGTGAAAGATCGGGTTGGACAGGTTCGACATGGATAGGCTCCGGTATTGAGCCCATCATACAGGTAGAGCCTACTACGTCAAGGTGATAATTGCCAGTATACGTCTTGGTTTTCGGACGATGAAAAGTATAATGATTTAAGAAAGATGCCAGAATACTTGAAATTAAAACAAGAATTCGGCGAGTCGTTCCAAGAGCAGAGGGGCATTGCGCAGATGACCGAATATGGCCGGAACTTAGCCAAAGCGGTCAGCTAAATAGCATCAGGCCACCGCTTCGCGGGCCTTCTCGGCGCGCTTGCGGTCGTTCGGGTCCAGATGGGTCTTGCGCACCCGGATCGACTTCGGCGTCACCTCGACCAGTTCGTCGTCCTGGATCCAGGCCAGCGCCTTTTCCAGCGTCATCCGGATCGGCGGGGTCAGGCGCACCGCCTCGTCCTTGGAGGTCGTGCGGATATTGGTGAGCTTCTTGCCCTTCAGCACGTTCACTTCGAGGTCGTTGTCGCGGTTGTGGATGCCGATGATCATGCCGCGATAGACCTTGACGCCCGGGTCGATGATCATCGGGCCGCGGTCCTCGAGGTTCCACATGGCATAGGCGACGCTCTCGCCGATGTCGTTGGAGATCAGGACGCCGTTGATCCGGCTCGGAATCTCGCCCTTGTAGGGCTCGTAGGCCTTGAACAGGCGGTTCATGATCGCGGTGCCGCGGGTGTCGGTGAGAAGCTCCGACTGGTAGCCGATGAGGCCGCGCGTCGGGGCGTGGAAGACCAGGCGCAGGCGGTTGCCGCCCGAGGGCTTCATCTCGACCATCTCGGCCCGGCGCTCGCTCATCTTCTGCACGACGACGCCGGAATGTTCCTCGTCGACGTCGATCAGCACCTCCTCGACCGGCTCCAGCGTCTCGCCGCCCTCGCCCTTCTGGAAGACGACGCGCGGCCGCGAGACGGCGATCTCGAAGCCCTCGCGGCGCATGGTCTCGATCAGGATGGCCAGCTGCAATTCGCCGCGGCCGGAGACGAAGAACGTGTCCTTGTCCGGGCTTTCCTCGATCTTCAGCGTGACATTGCCCTCGGCCTCCTTGAACAGGCGGTCGCGGATCATGCGGCTGGTCACCTTGTCGCCTTCGGTGCCGGCGAGGGGCGAGTCATTGACGATGAAGCCCATCATGACGGTGGGCGGGTCGATCGGCTGGGCCTGGATGGCGGTGTCGACCGAGGGGTCGCAGAAGGTGTCGGCGACCGAGCCCTTGGACAGGCCGGCAATGGCGACGATGTCGCCGGCGACGCCTTCGTCGATGGGCTGCCGCTCGATGCCGCGGAAGGCGAGGATCTTGGAGACGCGGCCGGTCTCGATCAGCGAGCCGTCGCGGGCCAGCACCTTGACCGACTGGTTCGGCTTGATGCTGCCGGACGCGATGCGGCCGGTGATCATGCGGCCGAGGAAGGGATTGGCCTCCAGCAGCGTGCCGAGCATGCGGAACGGGCCGGGCTCGACATTCGGCTCGGGGACGTGGCGCAGCACCAGGTCGAACAGGGGGGAGAGGCCCTGGTCCATCGGACCTTCCGGCTTCTCGGCCATCCAGCCGTCGCGGCCGGAACCGTAGAGGATCGGGAAGTCGAGCTGGTCGTCGGTGGCATCGAGCGCCGCGAACAGGTCGAAGACCTCGTTGATGACCTCGATGTGGCGGGCGTCCGGACGGTCGATCTTGTTGATCGCGACGATCGGCTTCAGGCCGATCTTCAGCGCCTTGCCGACCACGAACTTGGTCTGCGGCATCGGCCCCTCGGCCGCATCCACCAGCACGATGGCGCCATCGACCATGGAGAGGATGCGCTCGACCTCGCCGCCGAAATCGGCGTGGCCCGGCGTGTCGACGATGTTGATGCGCGTGTCCTTCCAGACCACCGAGGTGGCCTTGGCGAGGATGGTGATGCCGCGCTCCTTCTCCAGGTCGTTGGAGTCCATGACGCGCTCGGCGACGCGCTGGTTCTCGCGGAACGAGCCTGACTGCTGCAGCAGCTTGTCGACGAGCGTGGTCTTGCCATGGTCGACATGGGCGATGATGGCGATGTTGCGCATGCTCATGGGGGCGGCGTCCGGTCGCTGGAAAGCAAAGCGCGGGCCCCCGTGAAACGCGGACCCGCATGCTCGTGTTGCGCTGCACTTATAGGAGGGGCGGCCCCATGGCAACGGAAACGGCACGGACCGTGGCAATGGCGTGCGGTCTCGCGTTCTGCAAGGCCATTGCAGAATGCATCGGTCAGAGCGGGAGAGGCCCGGGCGGGGGCAGGGCCCCGCGATCAAGATATTGATGGGGACGCTGCGCCAATCACCATATGCGGTGTTGGCACGGCTCATGGCCGCTCTGGCACCGGTCCTGCTGAATAGGTTGCGAACCGGCGTCAGGTATTGCGTTGCCGGATCACTGGCTCGGACGGGAGGGGACCGCAATCTGCGACCCCTTGAACGTGGTCTCCTCCCGCTCCACCCTGCCGCCGCGCCCATTTTGGGCGGCCCGGACGGCCAATGCCACCCTGCATTTCGCGTCGATTGCGCAAAGTCTGCGGCTCCGCAGCTGACCTAGGGTCATTACGGGCTTGCGGCAGGATGCCGCTCTGGTTCACACTCCGGTTTGGAATCGTTCCATGTGGCTGCATGCGCAGCCGCGACGGGAGCATGTGATGACCGATCAGAAACCCAAGAAATCGCTGGCGAAGCCCGCCCCCGAGGGTGGCGTGGAGCCGAAGCTCGACCGGCGCCTGTTCATGTTCAAGACGCTCATGGGCGGCGCAGCCATTGCCGCCGCAGCCACCGTGACCACGGCGACGCCGGCCGAAGCGCAGCGGCGCCGGGTGACCGACAGCGACCCCTATGACCGTGAGGGCCGCGGCCGCGGCCGCGTCGTCATCCGCCGCGGCACCGACAGCGACCCGTGGGACGATCCGGGCCGTGGCCGGCGCCGCGTGATCCGCCGCCGCGTGCGGGTGACCGACAACGATCCGTGGGATGCACAGGGCCGCGGTCGCGGCTGGTAGGCGCCCGGCAGGCGGTCGGATCATGACGCTGGCAGCGGATGCGTTTGCGCTCGCCTTCGGGCGGATGTCGGTCGAGGACGGGTTGCAGCTGCGGGAGGCCTGCGCGCCGCGCCACCTGAAGTTCAGGAGCGCCAGGCGGTTTGCGCAGGTCCTGTCGATCGCCGATCTCGACGGGTTCCTGAACACGGATGCCGCCCAGGCGCCGCGCGTCGCCATGGCCGACAGCGGCCGCAACGGCAGCGCGGCCGTGCCGGACGAGGACTTCACCCACGAGGATGGCCGGGTCGACCCGGTGCGCCTGTTCCGCCTGTTCGATGGCGGAGCGACGCTGATCGTCTCGCAATTCCACGAGTTGCACCGTCCGCTTGCCGGCTTCTGCCGCGGGCTGGAGCGGGTGTTCCTGCATCCGGTGCAGGCGAACATCTATCTGACCCCGCCCGGCGCGCAGGGTTTCCGCACCCATTTCGATTCACACGACGTGCTGGTGCTGCAGGTCTCGGGCGAGAAGAAGTGGCGCTACTGGGACCATCAGCCGGTCCCGTTCGCCACCAACCGCACGCCCTGGGACGGACAGGCCTATGCGCCGGACGCCTCCAAGGCGAAGCATCTGACGCTGAAGGCGGGCGATGCGCTCTACCTGCCGCGCGGCGTGCTGCACGATGCCGCCGCGCAGCCTGGAGGCGAGCCCTCGCTGCATATTACCGTCGGGCTGATGGAGCCGACCTGGGGCGATGCGCTGAAGGCCATGATCGACCAGCTCGAGGCGACGACCCCGGCGCTGCGCGAGGCCTTCCCGGTCTGGCGCCTGGCGGAGGAAGCGCCGCGGGCGGCGCTGGCCGGCCTTGCGGCCGAGCGGCTGCAGGGACTTGCCACCGACGAGTCGCTTGACCTCGCCTCTATGTTCTTCCTCGAGCGCCTGGCGCTGGATCGCCTGCCGCTGCCGGGCCGGGGGCTGGTCGTCGCCGATCCAAAGGCCTCGGAGCGGCTGGTTCTGGCCGATTCGCTCCACCACTATGTCGTGCCGCTCGGTGATGGCGCCGAACTGCGATGGGCCGGCGGAACCGTGCCGCTGACGGCCGTCGAGCTGGGCTGGCTGCAGAAGCTGGAAACGGGTGCAACCGCCAAGGCGCTTGGCGGCGCCGCCGCCCTGGACTTCTGCAAGCGGCTGGTCAGGCAGGGCATTCTCGTGCGGGCAGTCTAGGCCGGCCTAGGCTGGCCATGCGCCGGCCGCTTGTCCGGCCATCCTTCGCGAGCCTCTTGCGATCCGCGCCATGACGCGCCAAGTTGCGCCGCGCAGGGCACCCCGGCGGTCGCACTCTGTCCGGACGGGACAGGGGCAGGCCGCGGGCAGGCCTGCCGGCCGGAGAGGCGGAAATCCGGACCCTATCGTGCCTGCCAGGCAAGCGTGATCCTGGCCACCCCCACCGGTGCCGTCCGTCCGGCGGCACAGGGGCCTTGGAGCATTGACCGTGTCCAGTCCCGTCCGGCGCGTGATCGCCGTTGTTCTTCTCGCCGGGCTTGCTGCCGGCGGGTATTATCTGTGGACGTCCGGACACATGGACCGCCTGGTGGCGTCCGTGGCCCAGACCCGCGCCTCGGCGCCGGCCGCGCCGCCGGCCGCCCCGCCGCCGCCGGAAGTCGGCGTCGTCGAGGTGACGGTCGAGAACGTGGCGCTGCCGGTGCAATATGCCGGGCGTGTCGCCGGCTTCCGGGTGGTCGAGGTCCGGGCCCAGATCGGCGGCATCCTCCTGAAGCGGGAGGTGCCCGAGGGCGCCACGGTGTCGGTCGGCGATATCCTGTTCCGCATCGACCCGCGCCCCTACGAGGCCGCGCTGCAGCGCTCGCAGGCCCAGGCCGCGCAGGCGCAGGCCTCTTTGCGCCTCGCCGAGGAGAATTTCACCCGCATCGAACAGCTCGTTCAGCGGCAGACGGCAACGCCGAAACAGCTCGACGATGCCACCGCCGCGCGCGACCAGACGCGGGCCGCCCTCCAGGTGGCCGAGGCCGATGTCGCTACGGCACGGCTGAATCTCGAATATACGGTGGTCAAGGCGCCGGTCGCCGGTCCGACCAGCCTCGGCATGCCGCCCGAGGGCACGCTGGTGCAGGCGCAGCAGACTCTGCTGACGACGATCACCCAGCTCGACCCCGCCTATGTGAACTATTCGACCACTGACCGGGAGTTCCGCGAGTTCCAGGAGATGGACCGGCAGCGTGCCTCGCCGCTGGTCTGGGAGGATCTCGCCGTCCGCCTGCAGTTCGGGGATGGCGCCGTCTATGGCCAGCCGGGGCGCCTCGACACCCGCTCGCGCACGGTCGATCCGCGCACCGGTACCATCCAGATCCGGGCGGTGTTCCCCAATGCCGGCGGCGAGCTGCTGCCCGGCCAGTTCGTCCGGGTCAATATCGAGGGCGTCACCATGCCCAATGCGGTGAAGCTGCCGAAACGGGCGATCAATCAGGGTCCGCAGGGGCCCTTCGTCTATGTGGTCGATGGCCAGTCCAACGCGCAGGTCCGACCCGTGCGGCTCGATCGCGAGCTGAATGACGGCTGGGTGTTGCGCGAGGGCCTGAAGGCCGGCGAGCGGATCGTCGTCGACGGCGTGATCCGCGTCCGGCCCGGCGGTCCGGTCCGGCCCGTGCCCTACGCGCCGCGGCCGCCGGGTGCCGCCACCGCCGCGGCGGGGACCCGGCCATGATGTCGCGCTTCTTCATCGACAGGCCGGTTTTCGCGACCGTCCTGTCGGTTGTCATCGTGCTCGCCGGCCTCGTCGCGATGCGCGCGCTGCCGGTCTCGCAATATCCGCAGATCGTGCCGCCCGACGTGGTGATCACCGCGAACTATCCGGGCGCGACCGCCGAGACGGTGGCAACCACGGTCGCCGCGCCGCTGGAGCAGCAGATCAACGGCGTCGAGCGCATGCTCTACATGCGGTCGACCTCGACCGGTTCGGGCACGATGAGCCTGACGGTGACCTTCGAGATCGGCACCAATCCGGATCAGGCCGCCATCAACGTCAACAACCGCGTGCAGCGCGCCATGGCGGCCCTGCCGGCCGAGGTGACGCGCCAGGGCGTCACCGTCGCCAAGCGCTCGACCTCGATCCTCCAGGTCATCACGCTGTCCTCGCCCGGCTCCCGCTTCGACACGATCTTCATGTCGAATTTCGCGCTGGTGAACATCATGGACGAGCTGCGGCGCGTGCCCGGCGTCGGCGATGCCCAGCTCTTCGGCGCCTCGGACTATTCGATGCGCATCTGGCTGCGGCCGGACAAGGTCGCCCAGTATGGCCTGACCCCCAGCGACATTGCCGCCGCCGTGCGCGAGCAGAACTCGCAATATGCCGCCGGGCGCTTTGCCGAGGAGCCGCTGACCCAGGCCCAGGCCTTCACCTATTCGGTGACCACGCCCGGCCGGCTGGTGGACCCGGCCCAGTTCGAGAACATCATCATCCGCTCGGACGAGAATGGCGGGGCGCTGCGCCTGAAGGATGTGGCGCGGGTCGAACTCGGCGCGCTCTCCTATGGCTTCACCGGCACATTCAACGGCAATCCGGCCGTGCCGATCGGCGTGTTCCTGCAGCCCGGTGCCAATGCCCTGCAGGTCGCCGAGGCGGTGCGCACCACGATGGAGACCATCGCCCGGCGCTTCCCGGAGGGCCTTCGCTACGACATTCCGTTCAATACCACGCGCTTCGTCGAGGTCTCGATCCGGGAGGTGATCAACACTTTCATCGAGGCCATCGTGCTGGTCACGCTCGTGGTGTTCATCTTCCTGCAGAACCTTCGGGCCACCATCATCCCGATCCTGGCCGTGCCGGTCTCGATCATCGGCACGTTCGCCGGCATGTTCATGCTTGGCTTCTCGATCAACCTCCTGACCCTGTTCGGGCTGGTGCTGGCCATCGGCATTGTCGTCGACGACGCCATCGTGGTGCTGGAAAATGTCGAGCGCATCATGCGCACGCAGAACAAGGGACCACGCGAGGCGGCCATCCAGGCCATGGAGGAGGTGACGGGGCCGATCATCGCCATCGTCCTGACGCTGTGCGCCGTGTTCATCCCGGTCTCCTTCCTCGGCGGCCTTGCCGGCGAGCTCTACCGGCAGTTCGCCGTGACCCTGTCGGTCTCGGTCACGGTCTCGGGCATCGTCGCGCTGACCCTGACGCCGGCGCTCTGCGCGCTGATCCTGAAACCTGGTCATCAGGAGCCCTGGGCGCCGTTCCGCTGGTTCAACCGTGGCTTTGACTGGGTGACCAACCGCTATGTCGCCGGCGTGTCGTTCTTCCTGCGCCGCGCGGCCGTGGGGGTGATGCTGTTCGTCGTCCTGCTCGGCAGCCTCTGGCACCTGTTCCAGAGGGTGCCGTCGGGTCTCGTGCCGAACGAGGACCAGGGCTATGTCTTCCTCGTCACCGTGCTGCCGCCGGCCGCCTCGATCTCGCGCACCCGCGAGGTGACCGGCATCGCCAACCGCGAACTGCAGCAGAACCCGGCCGTGGCGGCCGTCGTCACCTTCGCCGGCTTCGACCTGCTGTCCGGCGGCCAGAAGACCAATGCCGGCATCTCCTTCGTGACGCTCAAGGACTGGGCGCAGCGCCGCGACCCCGCCCAGGACGCGCGCAACCTCGCTCCGCGCCTCGGAGCCATCAACGGCCAGTTCCGTGACGGCATCGTCATCGGCTTCAATCCGCCGCCCATCCAGGGCATGAGCACGACGGGCGGTTTCGAGTTCTACCTGCAGGACCGCACCGGCGGATCGCTGGCAAGCCTTGCCGACGCGGCCGGCCGGCTGGTTCAGGCGGCGGCCCAGCGGCCGGAACTGGCCGGCGTGCAGAACATGTTCTCCACCTCGGTGCCGCAGTACCAGATCACCGTCGACATCGAGAAGGCCAAGGCGATCGGCATTCCGATCGCCACCATCTTCGAGACCATGCAGTCCTCGTTCGGCAGTCTCTATGTCAACGACTTCTCGCTGTTCGGGCGGACCTACCGCGTCAGCCTGTCGTCCGAGGCCGATTTCCGCATGACGCCCGACGATCTCAGGCACGTCTTCGTCCGCTCCAGCACCAGCGCGATGGTGCCGCTGAGCGAGCTCGTACGGGTGGAGCGCATCGTCGGTCCCGACCAGGTCGACCGCTTCAACATCTTCCCCTCGGCCAAGGTCATGGGCCAGCCGGCGCCCGGCTATTCGTCCGGACAGGCGATCGCGGCCATGCAGGAGGTGGTGCGCCAGACCCTGCCGGCCGAATACACGATCGGCTGGACCGGCTCGGCCTATCAGGAACTGGCCACCGCCGGCACCGGCTATCAGGGCTTCATCTTCGGCCTGATCATGGTGTTCCTGATCCTTGCCGCGCAGTACGAGCGCTGGTCGCTGCCGCTCGCCGTCATCACCGCCGTGCCGTTTGCGGTCCTCGGCGCCTTGCTGGCGGTGTGGGCGCGCGGCCTGGAGAACGACGTCTATTTCCAGATCGGCCTGGTCACGCTCATCGGCCTGTCGGCGAAGAACGCCATCCTGATCGTGGAGTTCGCACTGCAGCGCTACCAGCAGGGCCTGAGTGTCTATGACGCGGCCATGGAGGCGGCCCGCCTGCGGTTCCGGCCGATCATCATGACCTCGCTGGCCTTCATCCTCGGCGTGGTGCCGCTTGCCATCTCGACGGGCGCCGGTTCTGCGAGCCGGCATTCCATCGGCACCGGCGTCATCGGCGGCATGCTGGCGGCGACCTTCGTCGCCATCCTGTTCGTGCCGATGTTCTTCCGCCTGCTGACGCGCGAGCGGAAGCGGCCGGAGGTCAAGGCGGGTCCGGCGCAGGCGGGCCAAGCGGCGGAATAGCCCCGACGGAACGGCTGATTTAAGCCGATCTTAGGGTTTCCGGCGCACGGATGAAGGGGAGTCTTCCCTAAGGTCATCGCGTGCGTTCCCCGCGTTCGAAAGCGCCCGTCCTGCCGCATCGTGCGACGATCGTCGTCGCCGACGATCAGGCGTTCGCCCGCCGTCTCGTGCGCGCATCGCTGGCCGGGCTGGGGCGCATCATCGAATGCCGCACGGGCTTCGAGGCGCTGGAGGCGACCGAACAGCACCGGCCCGCCGTGCTGGTCATGGCGCGTCAGCTCTACGGGCTCGACGGCTATGAGGTGACCCAGTTCCTGCGCCGGACCAGCGGCGATGTCCGGTTCACGCCCGTGGTGCTGGTCAGCGGCGACACGCGCTATTCCTCGGTGATGGGCGCGCTCAGCGCCGGAGTCCACGAATTCGTCGCGCGGCCGTTCAGCCTCACGGGCCTGCGCCTGCGGGTCGAGAAGGTGCTGCGCGAGGCCCGGCCCTTCGTCCGCACGGGCTCGTATTTCGGGCCGGTTCCGCGTTCCAAAACGGTGGTTTCCGAGATGCTGCCCGGAGGTGACAAGGCGCTCGACGCACTCACCTGCGTGCTGCGCCGCGAGCGGGCGACCCCGGCCAGCTGCCCGCTCGGCAGCGCCTGCAAATGCCGTCCGTTCTCGCGGCAGACGCCGGACCTGGTCGAGCTCTAGGTCTTCCGCTCAGCCGGTCGCGGCACGCCCGCCGGGCAGCGCGATGCGGCTTGCCAGCCAGTCCTCCAGCGCGGCTGCGGGCAGGGCCGGAGAGAACAGGAAGCCCTGCAGGACATCGCAGCGCAGGGCCTCCAGGAAGCGCCTCTGGGCGGCCGTCTCCACGCCCTCCGCAACCACCGTGAAACCGAGGCTGCGGCCGATGCGGATGACGGTTGAGGCAACCTCGCGGGCGTTCCGGTCCGTCTCCAGGCCCTGCATGAAGCTGCGGTCGATCTTGATCTCCTCGATCGGCAGGCGGGTGATCGAGCCGAGGCTCGAATAGCCGGTGCCGAAATCGTCGAGCGACAGGCGCACGCCCAGATCGTGGATCGCCCCGACGGTGGCGGCCGTGGTCGGGCAGTCGTCCATCATCAGGCTTTCGGTGATCTCCAGCGTCAGGGCGCTCGGCCTCAGCCGGTGGCGGTTCAGCGCCTCGGCCACCTGGATCGGCAGGTCGCGGCTGCGGAAGTTGAGCGGCGACAGGTTGATGGCCACTCCCGGAATATCCAGCCCGCGCAGATGCCAGTCGGCAAGCTGGCCGCAGGCCTCGTCGATCGCCCACAATCCGATGGCCTCGACCAGACCCATTTCCTCGGCAAGCCCGATGAAGCGCGACGGCGGCACGTCGCCGAAGACGGGATGGCGCCAGCGGGCCAGCGCCTCGACCCCGTGGATCCCGCCGGTCTCGCCGCTGATCTGGGGCTGATAGGCCAGCGTCAGCTGCCGCTCGCGCACCGCCTCCTTCAGCGCCGAGCCCATGACAAGACGCTCCTGGGCGATCACGTTCATGGCAGGGCTGAAGAAGCGATGGGTGCCGCGCCCCGAATTCTTGGCGTCATACATGGCCGTGTCGGCATGTTTGAGCAGGGCTTCCCGGTCCTTGCCATCCTCCGGATAGAGGCTGATGCCGACGCTCGCCGAGACCGGCAGCGCCATGCCTTCCACCGTCACCGGCACAGCCAGGGCCTGGCGGATGCGTGCGGCGATGCCCGATGCGTGATCGGCCGAGCAGTCGGCGAGCAGAACGACGAATTCATCGCCGCCGAGGCGGCTGACGAGATCGCCGGTGCGGGTCTGGGCCTTCAGCCGCTGGGCGATCTCGATCAGCAGCGTGTCGCCGGCCGAATGGCCAAGGCTGTCGTTGACGTCCTTGAAATGGTCGATGTCGAGGAACAGCAGCGCAAGCGAGCCGTCGGCACCGGCTTCCGCGATGGACTGGTCGATCCGCTCGCCGAGCAGCGTGCGGTTCGGCAGGCCGGTCAGCGTGTCGTAATAGGCGAGCTGGGCGATGCGTTCCTTGGCCTCGTGGCGCTCGAGGGCGAGGGCGCACAGGTGCACGCAGGATTCCACCAGCCGCTCGTGCCAGGCGCTCGGGCCGCGCTTCTCCCGGAAGTAGAAGGCGAAGGTGCCGGCGACGCGGCCATCCTTGAGCTTGATCGGGCTGGACCAGCAGGCCAGCAGCCCGAGTGGCAGCGGCAGTTCCTTGTAGGGCGCCCAGAGCGGATCGGTCTCGATATCCTCCACCAGCACGGGCTCCCCGCGCCAGGCGGCCGTGCCGCAGGAGCCGACATCCGGGCCGATGGCAAGGCCGTCGAGGGCATCGGAATAGAATTGCGGCAGGCTCGGCGCCGCCATCGGGCGGACCTTGCACTCCTCGTCGATCCGCAGGATGGAGCAGACGACACCCGGCGCGATGGTCTCCACCTGCCGGCAGACGATCTCGCCAATATCGGCCAGGCTCCGGTCATTGGCGACCGCCTCCAGCACCGCCTGCTGGAGCAGCTGCATCTGGCGGGTCTCGGTGATGTTGGCGATGAGCGAGACCGAGTGGCGGAACGTGCCGGCCTGGTCGTGGATGGGATTGACCGTAACCGAGATCCACAGCTCCCGCCCGGCCTTGTCATAGGCCATGGCCTCGACATGCAGGCCGGACTGCATCTGGCGCAGGGTGTTCAGCCGCTGGAGGATCGAGGGATCGGTGTGCCGGCCGGACAGAAGCTCGGTCGGCCGCTGTCCCCTGACCTCCTCAACGCCGTAGCCGAACATGTCTGAGAAGGCGCGGTTGCAATAGACGATGCGATGCCGGTCGTCGGTGATGATGACGGCCCGGTCCGTCTCGTTGGCAACGAGGGAGAGGAGATAGAGCTCCTCGCGCTGCGCCACCTCCGCGGTCACGTCCTGGACGAAGGCCGAGTAGAAGGTGCGCCCGTCGATCTGGACGCGCGACAGCGACAGCGAGCCGTGGCGCAGCGTGCCGTCGGGGCGCTCGATCGGCACTTCCAGGCTGGTGCCCACCAGCCTGTCGGCGCGGCCATTGCGGTTGTGCGCGATGTGGGCGTCGTGATCGGGCCGGACGGCCTCCGGCACCAGCGCCTTGACATTGCGACCGATGACCTCGGCGCGGCTGCGGCCCCACAGCTTCTCGGCCGCGGCGTTGAAGAACACCACGTCATTGGTGTCGTCGATGATGACGACGGCGTCGACGGCCTGCTCCAGGACAGGCGCCAGCAGGCTGGCGCACGCGATGGCGCCAAGGCTCCCGTGCGCCCTGGATGCGGCGCGGTCGAGATCGGTCAATCCGACGTGCTCGTCCATGCGGTGATGGCGCTCCGGCTGAACTGCCCGGCACCCTGAAAGTGCCTGCAGACCTGTCTCAAGACTGAATGAGAGCCCAAACAGGTAAACAAAACCGCCATTTTGGCCCGCGCCTGCCCGAATTGGTTGCCGGGCGATGAACGCGCGACTGCTGGTGGCAGGGGGATGCAGCGGGTCCTCAGATACCAGTTGACAGATAGTCATATTCGTATATTTGAATAACATATAACCAAAAGCGGAGACCTGATCATGCAGAATGTCGGTGGCGCAGATCGCCTTGCCCGGATCGTCCTCGGGCTCGTCCTGCTCGTGGCGCCGTTCCTGCCCCCCGTGGCAGCGGCGCTGTCGGGCCTTGGCACGTTCCTCTGGGTGGTTCCGATCATCGGCATCGTGATGGTGCTGACGGCCCTGTTCCGGTTCTGCCCGGCCTACACGTTCTTCGGAATCAACACCTGCCGGCGCTGAAGGGCAGGCGCACTACACGTCACAGGAGGTCTGTGGGAACCATGTCGATCGGATCAACAACCTATTCACCGGCGGGGGATCGCGAGAGCCTCGCCATCGACTGGACGCCCTACCTGATCGGCGCCGGGATCGGCGTGCTGAGCTGGGTGGTCTTTGTCGTCGTCAACACTCCGCTGGGCATCACGACGGCGCTGTCGCAGGTGGCCGGCGGGGCCGCCACGCCCATCCTCGGTGCCGAAACGGTGGCCCGCAACAGCTATTGGGCGCGCAACGCCTTCGTGCTCGACTATGGCACGCTGTTTCTGGTCGGCACGCTGATCGGCGGCTTCCTCTCGGCGGTCCTGTCCGGCCGCTTCCGGTTCGAGCAGGTGCCGACGGTCTGGGCCGAGCGCTTCGGTCCTTCGCCGGCCAGGCGCTATGCGGTCGCCTTCCTCGGGGGCGCCATCGCCATGTATGGCGCGCGCCTCGCCAATGGCTGCACCAGCGGCAACGGCATATCCGGCGGCCTGCAGCTGGCGCTGAGCGGCTGGGTGTTCCTCGCCGTGATGTTCGCCACCGGCATTGTCACCGCCTTCGCCCTCTACCGTCCAGCCAGCCGCTGAGAAGGACCTCGCCATGACTTTTCCTGTCACGGGCAGTTTCGCCCTCGTCCTCGCGGTCGTCTTCGGCGCCGCCTTCGGCTTCCTGCTGCATCGCGGCCGGGTGGCCGACTACAACACCATCGTGCGCCAGTTCCTGTTCCGGGACTTCACGGTGCTGAAGATCATGATGACCGCCATCATCGTCGGCGGCGTCGGGGTCTTCCTGCTGACCCAGGCGGGCTATGCGAAGTTCCACATCAAGCCGGCTGACCTGCTTGCGGTCAGCCTCGGCGCCGCGCTGTTCGGCATCGGCATGGTGCTCTACGGCTACTGCCCGGGCACGGCGCTGGCCGCCATCGGCGGCGGCAGCCTGCATGCCCTGGTCGGCGCCTTCGGCATGATCGCCGGCGGCATCGCCTATGCCCTGACCTTCGACTGGGTGAAGGCCACGATCCTGCCGGTCGGCGCGCTTGGGCGGGTCCAGCTTCACCAGCTGCTTGGCATCAGTCCCTGGCTGATCTTCGCGGCGCTGGCCGTCATGGCCCTGGCGATGTTCGTCGCCGTCGAGCGCACCGCCGCCGTCCGGCGCTGACACTCAGGCCGGCGCTCCTCCCCGCAACTGCCGGCCGACGAAGGCGCCGTTCCGACAGGGGCGGCGCCTTCAATCCATGTGATTGCATACAATAGATCACGACTGATCATTTATTGGGCATAATGGGTGGCTGTTTGTGCGGCCAGCTCCACCATATGCCGTTGGAACGGGCCTTGCTGGTGTCCGTCCAGTCTTCGTCCAGGTGGTCTGGATCGACGCAATGACAGGACGCGGGCCGTGCGTGCATTTCCAGCCATTGCCGAACTGCATGGGCGCTACGCCGGGGGCGAGGCTGCGGCCGACGTGATTGCCGCCGCTTATGCCCGTCTCGCCGAGGTGAACGATCCGGGCATCTTCATCCACCTCGTTCCCGAGGCGGAGGCGCGCGCCGCCGCCGATGCGCTGGGCACGTTCGACCCTGTCGACAAGCCGCTCTGGGGCATTCCCTTCGCGGTCAAGGACAATGTGGATGTCGCCGGCCTGCCGACCACCGCTGCCTGTCCCGCCTTCACCCATGTGCCCGGCACCACCGCCTTCGCCGTGCAGCGCCTGATCGAGGCCGGGGCCATCCTTCTCGGCAAGACCAATCTGGACCAGTTCGCCACCGGCCTCGTCGGGGTCCGGACCCCCTGGCCGGCGCCGCGCAATGCGGTGGATCCGCGCTATGTGCCGGGTGGGTCAAGCTCCGGATCGGCGGTTGCCGTTGCCCATGGCATCGTCAGCTTCGCCATCGGCACGGACACGGCGGGGTCGGGGCGGGTGCCGGCCGCCCTCAACAACATTGTCGGCCTCAAGCCCTCGGTCGGCAGCCTTTCGGGCCGCGGCATGGTGCCGGCCTGCCGGACCCTCGACACGCTGTCGGTCTTTGCCGGCACCGTTCAGGACGCCGATCGCGCCTATCGCGTCATGCTCGGCTATGACGGTGCCGACCCGTTCTCGCGCAACCTGCCGGTGGGGCCGGTTCCGGAAGCCTTGCCGGACGGACTGCGCGTCGGCGTGCCGGATGCGGCCGGGCGGCGCTTCGGGGGCGACAGCCTGTCGGAGGCAGCCTTCAACGCCGCGCTCGGCGATGTCGCGACGGTCACCGGGGCTGCGCCCGCCGCCGTCGACATGGCGCCCCTGTTCGAGGTGGCCGCGCTCCTCTACCAGGGGCCGTGGGTTGCCGAGCGCTACCAGGCCATCCGCTCGATCATCGAGACGCGGCCGGATGTCCTCCACCCCACCACCCGAGCGGTGATCGGGGCTGCCGCCGGCATGAGCGCGGCCGATGCCTTTGCCGGCCTCTACCGTCTCGCTGAGCTGAAACGGGCGGCCGAGCCTTTATGGGAGACCATCGACGTGCTGGTCGTGCCGACCTATCCGCGGCCGCGCACCGTGGAGGCCCTGCAGGTGGATCCGATCGGGCCGAACAGCGAACTCGGCACCTACACGAATTTCGTCAACCTGCTGGATCTCTGCGCACTCGCCGTTCCCGGCCGGCTCCGCGCGGACGGCTTTCCGTTCGGCGTGACGCTGATCGCTCCGCGCGGGCACGACGGGCTGCTGGCCGCCGTCGGCAGTCGCCTTCATGCAGCCTCGGGCGCGGGGATCGGCCCCCGCCGCCATGCCCTGCAGACGATTTGAGCCGACCTGGACGATCAGCGCGCCTGGCGCGCGATGATCCGGGCCTGAATGTCGTCATAGACGTTCTGGGGGATGATGGAGCGGCGGGTCAGCTCGTCCTTGCCGCGATACGGACGGCCCCGGATGATCGCATCCGCGCGCGCCTCGCCGATGCCGCGCAAGGCCATCAGCTCCTGCCGGGTGGCCGTGTTGATGTCGATCAGCGTGGCCGGCTGGGTGGCGGGCGCTGGCGTCGTCGCCGGCGCGGACGGGCGGGTCGCCGGCTGGGTGGCGGTCTGGGCGAGAGCCGTGCCGGCTGCAAGGCTGAGTATCGTGGCGGCGATCAGGCTCTTGAACATGTGTCGGGCTCCCTCGGTGCAGTCCGGCTGCGGCATCCGCCCGTGCGACGCGTCATGCGCTGGCGGGAGAATCGGCCGGACGATCGGGACCCATGCAATCATCGACACGTCGGTGGCTCAAGCGCCCGGTGGCGCGCGCTCTCCAATCGACCGAACTGTGACGGGCGTCACAGCCTGCCGGCCGGCTGTGCGCCATTGTGCAGAGGTCGGACGGACGGAGCTTCCAACGCCCCCGGGTTCCTCCCCTGACACCAGGTCGAGCCGGGAGATTGCGGACTGGGTCCCCGCTTTCTCCCGGCCGATCCATTTTCGCCCCAGGAGCACGCCGGGCCGCGTTAACTGTTCGCCAATCTGTCTGATAAAAGCGAACGTTCATTCTTTTTTGCATTGCACTATGCAGTGGTTCCGGTTATGGGAACCTCGGTCAACCCCGGACCCCTTCCATGCCACGTATCGACGACGTCCAGCGGACGGATCGCAAATCGGCCATCCTCGATGCCGCCGAGCGCTGTTTCGTGCGCTCCGGATTCCACGGCGCCTCGATGAGCGAGATCTGCGCCGAGGCCGGCATGAGCCCGGGCAACCTCTACCGCTACTTCCCCTCCAAGGAAGCCATGATCGAGGGCCTGTGCGAACGGGACTTCGACGAGGTGGGCGACCAGTTCTCCCAGCTCGAACGGGCGTCCGACATCTGGCAGGCCTTCGAGGCGATGGCGCGCCATCACCTCGTCGAGGAGCCGCGCGAGCACTGCGCGATGTGGATCGAGACCATGTCGGAGGTGGCGCGCAATCCGCAGATCGCGGCGCTGCGGGAGAAGGTCGACAGCTTCATCCACGACAAGATCTACGGCGCGCTCGACCTTGCACGCTCGCGCGGGCAGACCTCGCCGCATGCCGATATCGAGCGGACGGCGCAGTTCCTCATCACCTTCGCCGACGGGTTGATGCTGCGCCGCGCCCGCGATCCCGGCTTCGATCCCGTGCCGCATGTCGACATCATGTTCTCCGTGCTGCGCGACATGCTTCTGCAGCGGCCCCCCGCATCCAACGACAACAAGACCTGAGCCCTTCCGATGGTTCGCATCGCGTCCCCCGTCCTTGCCCTTGCCGCGCTGATCGCAGCGGGGCTGCCCGCCACCGCCCAGCAGCCGGCCGCCCAGGCGCCGTCGGTCACGGTCGCCACCGCCGTCCGCGACACGATCCGCGAGGTGGTCGTGGCCTCCGGTTCGTTCGTCGCCCGCGACGAGGTGCTGGTCCTGCCCGAGGTCGATGGCCTCGCCATCATCGCGATCCTCGCCGAGGAGGGCGACCGCGTGACGGCCGGCCAGGTGCTGGCCCGCCTCAACCGCGAGATGCTCGACGTCCAGCTGGCCCAGAACGCGGCCCAGATATCCCGCGCCGAGGCGGCGATCGCGCAGACGCGCGCGTCTATCGCGGAGGCCACCGCCTCGCGGGCGCTGGCCGACCAGCAGCTTGACCGCACCCGCCAGCTCCAGCGCAGCGGCGCGGCCACGGTCGATGTCCTGGACCAGCGCACCATGGCGGCCACCACGGCCGCCGCGCGGGTCGAATCGGCGACCAATGCGCTCGCGCTTGCCGAGGCCGACCTGACGCTTGCCCGCGCCCAGCGGCGCGACATCGAACTGCGCATCAGCCGCACGGAGATCCGCGCCCGCGTGGGGGGCAGCGTGTCGCGCCGCACGGCCCGGCTCGGCGCGCTGGCCATGGCGGCCGGCGAGCCGCTGTTCCGGATCACGGCGGATTCCGCGGTCGAACTGGAGGCCGAGGTGCCGGAAACGACCCTCGCCCGACTGCGTCCCGATCAGGCGGCCCCGGTCGAGGCCGCCGGCTTCGACGCGGCCCTTGAGGGCAAGGTGCGGCTCGTCGCGCCCGAGGTCAGCCGCACCAACCGGCTCGGCCGGGTGCGGATCGCGGTGATCGCGGAGCGGATGCCGCCGCTCGGCTCCTTCGGCCGCGCAACCGTCGAGGTGGCACGCACCGAAGGCGTTCTGGTGCCGCTGTCGTCGGTCATGTTCGGTCGGCAGACTTCGGTCCAGGTGGTGAAGGACGGCGTCGTCGAGACGCGGCCGGTCGTGACGGGCCTGCGGGCCGAGGGACGCATCGAGATCCGCGAGGGGCTGAAGGAAGGCGAGCAGGTTGTTGCCGTCTCCGGCAGCTTCGTGCGCCATGGTGACCGGGTGACACCGGTCGCGCTGGCGGCGCGCTGAGGGGGCGGGCGATGTCGTTCAACGTCTCCGCCTACTCGATCCGCCAGCCGGTCCCCTCGATCGTGCTGTTCGTGGTGCTCTGCTTCCTCGGCTGGATGAGCTATCTCAACCTGCCGGTGACGCGCTTTCCCAATATCGACGTGCCGCTGATCCAGGTGACGGTCGTGCAGGCGGGTGCCGCTCCCGCCGAGCTGGAGACACAGATCGCCAAGAAGGTCGAGGACG
The DNA here is from genome assembly GCF_051860605.1 of Phreatobacter sp. Classification (GTDB taxonomy): domain Bacteria; phylum Pseudomonadota; class Alphaproteobacteria; order Rhizobiales; family Phreatobacteraceae; genus Phreatobacter. The sequence goes on from NZ_JBHYDR010000005.1 coordinate 296,939, forward strand.
CGGTCGCCAACATCACCGGCGTCAAGAACGTCATCTCGAACCTGACGGACGGCCAGTCGACGACCATCGTCGAGTTCCGCCTGGAGGTGAACACCGACCGCGCGCTGAACGACGTCAAGGATGCCATCGCCAAGGTCAGGGCCGATCTGCCGCGCAACATCGAGGAGCCGATCATCGAGCGGCTCGACGTGGAGAACCAGCCGATCATGACGGTGGCGGTGGCGTCGCCGTCGAGCACGCTGGAGCAATTGTCCTGGTTCGTCGACGACACGGTGAAGCGCGAGTTGCAGGGCCTGCGCGGCATCGGCCGGGTCCAGCGCAACGGCGGCGTCGCCCGCGAGATCCGCATCTCTCTGGACCCCGACCGGCTGATGGCGCTCGGCATCACGGCCGGCGAGGTCAATGCGCGCGTGCGCGCGACCAATGTCGACCTGGCCGGTGGCCGCGGCGATGTCGGCGGGCAGGAGCAGTCGATCCGCACGCTCGCGGGCGCGCGAACGGTCGAGGATCTTGCCAATACCCGCATCGTCCTGTCCGGCGGGCGCGAGGTGCGGCTCGCCGATCTCGGCAAGGTGGAGGATCTCTACGAGGAGCCGCGCGCCTTCACCCGGCTCAACGGCGAGACGCCGACCGTCGCCTTCCAGGTGTTCCGCTCCAAGGGCGCCTCGGACGTGCGCGTCGCCGCGCTGGCGCGCGCCAAGATCGACGAACTGCGCAAGGCCCATCCCGGCATCGCCTTCAGCGAGATCGACAATTCGGTCAACTACACCGCCGGCAACCACAAGTCGGCCATGACCATGCTGATGGAGGGCGCCGGCCTCACCATCATCGTGGTGTTCCTGTTCCTGAGGGACCTGAGGGCGACCATCATCTCGGCCATCGCCCTGCCGCTGTCCATCATCCCGACCTTCTGGGTGATGGAGCTGATGGGCTTCTCGATGAATCTCGTCTCGCTGCTGGCGATCATCCTCGTCACAGGCATCCTCGTCGACGATGCCATCGTCGAGATCGAGAACATCGTCAGGCACATGAAGATGGGCAAGTCGCCCTATCGGGCCTCGATGGAGGCGGCCGACGAGATCGGCCTCGCCGTCATCGCCATCTCGCTGACCATCGTCGCGGTGTTCGCGCCGGTCTCGTTCATGGGCGGCATTGCCGGGCAGTATTTCAAGCAGTTCGGCCTCGTGGTGGCCGTGGCGGTGCTGTTCTCGCTGCTCGTCGCGCGCCTCATCACGCCCATGGTGGCGGCCTATTTCCTCAGGCCCCATGCGCACAAGGAGCCGAAGGACGGCCTGCTGATGCGCGGCTACCTGCGCTTCCTGTCAGGAACGCTCCGGTTCCGCTACCTGACGCTGCTGGCGGGCATCGGCGTTTTCGCCCTGTCGATCTGGGCCATCAAGTTCCTGCCCACCGGCTTCATCCCCTTCCCGGACGAGGCGCGCTTCGTGATCTCGGTGGAACTGCCGCCCGGCTCGACGCTGGACGACACGCGCCGGCGCACGGACGAGCTTGCCAAGCTGATCCGCAAGGAGATCGCGGAGGTCGAGTCCGTGCTCACCATCGGCGGGTCCAATCCCGTGGGGACGCGCGAGATCCGCCGCGCGACGATGATCGTGCGCCTGTCCCACAAGACCAAGCGCGAGCGCAAGCAGCGGGAGATCCAGCAGGTCACCTCGCCGCTGTTCACCCAGGTGCCGGACATCCGCGCCTGGTACGTCAACGACCGCGGCGAGCGCGAACTCTCGATCATCGTGCGCGGCACCGATACCGACAACCTTGCGCGGGCCGTCGCCAATATCGAGGCGGAGATGCGCCAGATTCCCGGCTTCGTGAACGTGGCGGCGACGGCCGGCCTCGAACGGCCGGAGATCCGCGTCGTGCCCAAGGCCGACGAGGCGGCGCGCTATGGCGTGACCACCGACCAGATATCGGAAGCGGTGCGCATCGCCACCATCGGCGACGTGGCGGCGAACCTTGCCAAGTTCAATGCGGGCGACCGGCTGGTGCCGATCCGCGTGCAGCTCGACACGGATGCCAGGGCCCAGCTCGACCTGATCACCGCCCTGTCGATCACCACCACGACCGGCCAGCAGGTGCCGCTGACCGCGGTCGCGGATGTCTCGTTCGGACAGGGGCCCTCGTCGATCGAGCGCTACAACCGCGTGCGCCGCGTCAATATCGGCACGGACCTCGCGATCGGCCTGGAGATCGGTCCGGCCCTCGAACAGGTCTTCGCCCTGCCGGCGGCGCGCAGCCTGCCGCCGGGCGTCTCGTTCCAGCGCGGCGGCGATGCCGAGGTGATGGAGGAGGTGTTCCAGGGCTTTGCCATCGCCATGGGCACGGGCCTGCTCATGGTGCTCGGCGTGCTGGTGCTGCTGTTCCACTCGGTGTTCCAGCCGCTGACCATCCTCATGTCGCTGCCGCTGTCGCTGGGCGGCGTCATCATCGGGCTGCTGCTCACCGGCAATGCCATCTCCATGCCGGTGGTGATCGGCATCCTGATGCTCATGGGCATCGTCACCAAGAACGCCATCATGCTGGTGGATTTCGCGGTGGAGAAGGTGCGCGAGGGCGTCGACCGGAAGACCGCGATCCTCGATGCCGGCCGCAAGCGCGCCCGCCCGATCATCATGACGACGCTCGCCATGGGCGCCGGCATGATCCCGCCGGCGCTCGGATCGGGCGACGGCGGCGAGTTCCGCGCGCCCATGGCCATTGCCGTGATCGGCGGCCTTCTGGTCTCGACCGTGCTCAGCCTCGTCTTCGTGCCGTCCTTCTACACGGTGATGGACGATGTCAGCCGCTTCTTCTCCTGGGTCTTCGGCCGCTTCGTCGGACCCGTCGACGAACCGGACGATGAGGCCGCTGCCGGCCACGGCCGGCCGCACGGCCATCCGCCGGCACCGGTAACCGTGCAGCCATCACCGCCACCACCGATCCGCGTCGCCGCGGAATAGGATGGGCTGGTTCCGCACATCTGTACGGAACCAGCCCGAGCCCGGCGTCGGGGGTCCGCCCCCCCGACGCCGGGCTCCCTTTTCGAGGGCTGACAGGCCGCGCATCCTCTCCTAGAGCTTGGGGATGCGGGAGGGTTCGATGGGCGACCATATGGAAACCGGCAGGCCGGTGATCAGCCTGCGGATCGACTTCGCGCCGGGCGTGCGGCTCGGCCCCGGCAAGGCCGATCTGCTGGACGGCATCCTCGCGACCGGGTCGATCGCGGCGGCGGGCCGGCGCATGGGCATGAGCTACAAGCGCGCCTGGCTGCTGGTGGAAACCATGAATGCGATGTTCGCCGAGCCGCTGGTGACCTCGTCCAAGGGCGGGCGTGCCGGCGGCGGAGCGGAACTGACCGCACTCGGCCAGCAGGTTCTGGGATGCTACCGGCGGGTGGAGGCGCGCACCCGCGCAGATGGTGCGGCGGACCTTGCCTGGCTGGATCAGGTGTCGCGCAAGGGCGATTGACAGGGCGCAGGGGGAAAGCGATATTTCCGTCCGTACATATCGAATGGATGGCCCCAATGATCCTCTCGCGTCGCCTGTCCACTGCCCTTGCCGGCCTTGCTCTCGCCCTGGCCGTGGCTGTTGCCTCTCCGGGGCTGGCGCAGCAGGGACAGGTCATCGCCGTTGCGGCCAGCGCCAAGCCGGCCATGGATGACCTCGTTGCCGCGTTCCGCGCCGAGACGGGCCGCCTCATCACGCCGGTCTATGGGTCGTCCGGCAATATCACGCGCCAGATCCGGCAGGGCGCGCCGTTCCAGCTGTTCCTGTCCGCGGATGAAGGCTTCGTCTTCCAGCTGTCCGATGCGGGCCTGACGGAGGATCGCGGGGTGATCTACGCCGAGGGCCGGCTGGTGCTGTTCGTGCCGAAGGGCTCGCCACTGAAGGCTGATGCGGCCCTGGCCGATCTGCGCGCCGCGCTGGCCGACGGGCGCCTCACCCGCTTCGCCATCGCCAGTCCGGAACATGCGCCCTACGGCCGGGCTGCCGAGCAGGCGCTCAAGAGTCAGGGCCTCTGGGACGCGATCCAGCCGCGGCTGGTAATCGGCGAAAACATCGCCCAGGCGACCCAGTTCGCCACGACAGGCGCCGCGCAGGGCGGGATCGTCGCCTATTCGCTGGCGCTGACACCGCAGGTGCGGGCACTTGGCGACTTCGTGCTGCTGCCGGCCGACTGGCATGTGCCGCTGCGCCAGCGCATGGCACTGCTGAAGACAGCCGGACCGGATGTCCGGGCCTTCTACGCCTATCTGCAAAGCCCCGCGGGACGCGTGATCTTCCGGCGCCACGGCTTCCTCGTCGCCGGCGAGAGTTCCTGAGCCCGGCCATGGACTGGACGGCGCTTTCCCTGTCGCTCCAGCTGGGGGCGGCGACCGTTGCCGTGCTCGGGCCGCTGGCCTTCGTCGTCGCGCGCTGGCTCGCCTTCCGTGCGGCTCGCGGGCGCGGGCTGGTGGAGGCGCTTCTCGCCCTGCCGCTGGTGCTGCCGCCGACCGTGCTTGGCTACTACCTGCTCGTGGCGCTGGGCGCGGCCTCACCAGTCGGCCAGCTCTGGCAGGCCCTGTTCGGCCGGCCGCTGGTGTTCAGCTTCGAGGCCCTGCTCGTCGCCTCGGTGATCGCCAACGTGCCGTTCGCCGTTCAGCCGATGGTGCAGGCGTTCCGCGCCATTCCCGCCGAGGTGCGCGAGGCAGCGGCGGTGTCGGGCATGGTCCCGGGCACCGTGCTCAGGCGGATCGACCTGCCGCTGGCCTGGCCCGGCATCGTCACCGGCATGATCCTCACCTTTGCCCATACGCTCGGCGAGTTCGGCGTGGTGCTGATGGTCGGTGGCTCGATCCCCGGCGAGACGCGGACGCTGTCGATCGCCATCTATGACCGTGTGCAGGCCTTCGACGACCGGGGCGCCGGGATCATGTCGGCGGTGCTGATGGCGGTCTCGGTTGCCGCCCTGCTCGCGACCACGCGCCTCTCGGGACGGGTTGCGCGACGCCATGGCTGAGGCATCCGGCATTGCCATCACGCTCCGACAGGATCACCCGATCCCGCTCGACGTCTCGCTCGCCTGTGCCACCGGCGAAATGGTCGCGCTGGTCGGTCCCTCCGGCAGCGGCAAGACCACCACGCTGCGCGCCATCGCCGGGCTCTACCGTCCGGCTGGCGGGCTGGTCAGGGCCGGCGACGCGGTGTGGCTCGATACGGCGGCCGGGATCAACCTGCCGCCGCATCTGAGGCGGGCCGGTCTTGTCTTCCAGAACCATGCCCTGTTTCCGCACATGACCGCGCTCGGCAATGTCATGGCCGCGATGGGCCATCGGCCGAAGATGGAACGGCGCGAGGAGGCCCTGCGCCTGCTCGCCCTGGTCGATCTCCATGGCCTCGACGGGCGCTTTCCGGCGGAACTGTCGGGAGGGCAGCAGCAGCGGGTGGCGGTGGCGCGCGCGCTCGCCCGCGAACCCGAGATCCTGCTGCTGGACGAGCCGTTCTCCTCCGTCGACCGGCGGGTGAAGCGCACCCTTCATGCCGAGCTCAAGGCCCTGCGCGAGGCCATCGCCGTGCCGATCCTGCTGGTCACGCATGATCTGGACGAGGCGGCCGGCCTCGCCGACACGATGGCCGTCATCGATCGCGGAGAGATCATCCAGACGGGGCCGCCGGCAGAGCTGCTGCGCCATCCGGCCAGCGCCCGGGTCGCCGAGGCACTCGATCTGGATCTGACGGACAGGGCCGCCCGGCCGCGCCGCGTCTAGCCGAACAGTCCGCCCGCGGCCGCGACCTCCTCGACCAGGAAGCGATAGGCCTCGTCGATGCGGGCGATGCGGCGGGTATCGACATGGGCGACGAGGTGGTAGGTCCGGCGGATGACAAGGTCCGGCAGCACGCGCTTGAGGCCGGCGCTGTCGCGGGCGGCGTAGTCGTGCAGCACGCCGATGCCGACGCCGGCCTTCACGGCCTCCATCTGGGCGAGGACGCTGGCGCATTCGAACCGGCGCTGGGTGGCCGCGAAGGCGGGCGGGTAATAGGTCAGCGATTCCGAATAGTGCAGTTCCTGCACCGAGGTGACCATCAGGTGGCGGGCGAGGTCGTCCGGGACGGACGGTGTGCCGTGGCGCGCCAGATAGGCCCCGCTCGCATACATGCCGAGGCCGTAATCGGTCAGCTTGCGGACGGTCAGGCGGCCATCGGCCGGCGGGTCGATGACGACGGCCAGATCCGCCTCGCGCTTGGATAGCGACATGGTCCGCTGCAGCGGCACGAGCTGGATCGTCAGGTCCGGATGCCGGCCGGCCAGCCGGCCGAGGCGTGGGCTGAGGAACAGCGCGCCAAATCCCTCCGGCGCGCCGATCCGGACGGTTCCCGAAATCACCCGGTCGACCTGCGAGATGCCCGCCTGGGCGTCGAGCCAGGCCGTCTCCATCGCCTCGGCGGCGCCGAGGAACTTCTCGCCGGCCAGCGTCAGGGCGATGCCGGCTGTGGAGCGGGCGACGAGCTGCGTGCCGAGCGCCTCCTCCAGCAGCGAGATGCGGCGGGCGACGGTGGCGTGGTCGAGGGCAAGCGCACGGCCGGCGGCCAGGAACTGGCCGGAGCGTGCCACCGCGAGAAAGACCCGGACATGATCCCAGTTTGGCGTCATCCGCCGATCTTACGCCAATTTGCGCACAACGCATGCGCCAACTTGGCTCTTGGTCGGCGGAGGGCTCCGCACTAGGGATGGCGTCAGCCACAGGAACATCCAAGGGAGACAAGGTCATGCGCAGCTACGGTCATTTCATCGGCGGCAAGCATGTCGCCGGCACGTCCGGCCGCACCGCCGAGGTGTTCCAGCCGCTCGACGGTTCGGTCTTTGCGCATGTGGCCCTCGCCTCCAAGGCGGAAGTCCGTGCGGCGGTGGAGAACGCCAAGGCCGCGCAGCCCGCCTGGGCCGCGACCAATCCGCAGCGGCGCGCCCGCGTGCTGATGAAGTTCCTGGAGCTCTGCGCCCGCGACAACGACAAGATGGCCGAACTGCTGGCCCGCGAGCACGGCAAGACGATTGCCGATGCCAAGGGCGACATCCAGCGCGGCCTCGAAGTGGTCGAGTTCGCCATCGGCGCACCGCAGATGATGAAGGGCGAATACACGGAAGGCGCCGGCCCCGGCATCGACATCTATTCGATGCGCCAGCCGCTGGGTGTCTGCGCCGGCATCACGCCGTTCAATTTCCCGGCCATGATCCCGCTGTGGAAGGCGGGTCCCGCGATCGCCGCCGGAAATGCCTTCGTGCTGAAACCCTCCGAGCGCGACCCGGGCGTGCCGCTGATGCTGGCCGAGCTGTTCCTCGAGGCCGGCCTGCCGCCGGGCATCTTCAACGTCGTCAACGGCGACAAGGAAGCGGTCGATGCGGTGCTCGACGACCCGGACATCAAGGCGGTGGGCTTCGTCGGATCGACCTCGATCGCGGAGTATGTCTATTCGCGCGGCTGCGCGGCCGGCAAGCGGGTGCAGTGCTTCGGCGGTGCCAAGAACCACATGATCATCATGCCCGACGCGGACATGGACCAGGCGGCCGATGCCCTGATCGGCGCCGGCTACGGCTCGGCCGGCGAGCGCTGCATGGCGATCTCGGTGGCGGTGCCGGTCGGAGAGGAGGCCGCCAACCAGCTGATGCAGCGGCTGATCCCGCGCGTCGAGAGCCTCAAGATCGGTCCCTCGACCTCTGCGGATGCCGATTTCGGCCCGCTGGTCACCGCCCAGGCGCTGGAGCGCGTGAAGGGCTATGTCGATATCGGCGTGAAGGAAGGCGCCAGCCTCGTCGTCGATGGCCGCGGTTTCAAGATGCAGGGCTACGAGAGCGGCTTCTACATGGGCGGCTGCCTGTTCGACAACGTCACGAAGGACATGCGGATCTACAAGGAAGAGATCTTCGGGCCGGTCCTCTCCGTCGTGCGCGCCAAGACCTATGGCGAGGCGCTCTCGCTGGCCAACGACCACGAATATGGCAACGGCGTCGCGATCTACACCCGTGACGGCGATGCCGCCCGCGACTTCGCGGCGAAGGTCGAGGTCGGCATGGTCGGCATCAACGTGCCGATCCCCGTGCCGCTGGCCTATTACACGTTCGGCGGATGGAAGCGCTCGGCCTTCGGCGACCTGAACCAGCACGGCCCGGACGCCTTCCGCTTCTACACCAAGACCAAGACGGTGACCTCCCGCTGGCCTTCCGGCATCAAGGACGGCGCGAGCTTCGTCATCCCGACCATGGGCTGACGGGCGACCGTTCGCATCGTTTCCGGGCGGCCGGAACCCTCGCCCTCGCCGGCGAGGGTTCCTGTCGTTGCGGCATTGCGGGCGTGCGTGCGACGCCGTGTGCCGCTTCCCGTGACTGTTCTCGCGCTGCGCGACCGGCTATGCCTCTGCCGCCGGATGGGTCATCCCGACGGGAGTCGGATCGCCCGGCACAGCTTTCTCGACAAACAGATGAACAGGATCGCTGCGGCAGGCGTTACGTCCTGCAGCCGTGATGATGGAGCCCCCCGGACATGCGCCGCCCCCTTCTTGCAACGACCTGCCTTGCCATCGCCTGCATCGCCCTCGCGGGCGTGGCCTCGCCGGCCCAGGCCCAGGCTCCCGATCCAGGCTCCTATTACAAGCTGAGCACGCAGTTCCGCGGCGCGGGCATGCCCATGGACGTGTTCAATGGCGGGCGACGGAACAATCAGGCCCGGCTCGACACCGCCCAGAATGTCACCGGCCAGAACTGGCAGTTCGTGCCCGTCGGCAACGGCTCCTACCGCCTGCGCACCGAGTTCCGCGGCCCCGACATGTGCCTCGACATCAATCCGCCGACGAACCGGCCGGAACTGCGCGACTGCGGCAATTATACCGGCCAGTTCTGGCAGATCGTGCGGGCCGGCGAGTGGGTACGGCTGACCACGACCTTTCGCGGGCGTGACATGTGCCTCGATATCGATCCGGACAGCAACCAGCCGGAGCTGCGCAGCTGCGGCAATTATTCCGGCCAGTTCTGGCGTCTGGAGCGGACCGGTCGCCAGGTCCGCTGACGCCCGACGGTGTCGTGACAGTGGCTGCATCGCAGGCAAGCCGGCGCGGGGGATGACAGCCCCTGCGCGGGCGGCAAAGAATGCCCGCCCTTTCCACGCAGAAGGTTCCCCATCATGCGCATCGCCGTCGGCGGCTTCATGCACGAGACCAACACCTTCGTCCCGGAGCCGACGCCCTGGGCCATGTTCAACCAGGAGGGCGCCTGGCCGGGCTTCACCCGCGGCCCCGAGGTGCTGACCAAGTTCCGGCCCTTCAACATCGCGGTGTCAGGCTTCATGAAGGTGGCGGAGGCGGCCGGCCACACGATGGTGCCGCTGTCCTGGTCCTTCGCCCAGCCCTCGGGGCGGGTGGAGGACAAGGTGTTCGAGCGGGCGGCCGCCTACATCCTGGCCGACATCGCCGATGCCGCGCCTGACGCCGTGTTCCTTGAACTGCACGGGGCCATGACCACCGAGACCATCGAGGATGCCGAGGGCGAGCTGCTCGCCCGCGTGCGCCGCCTCGTCGGGCCGGATGTGCCGATTGTCGCGTCCCTCGACCTGCACGCCAATGTCACGCAGCAGATGGTCGACAATGCCTCGTTCATGTCGGCCTACCGCACCTATCCGCATATCGACTGGCGGCAGACCGGCGAGCGCGTGGCCGAATGGTTCGACCGGGTCGTGGCCTGGGGGCCGCACCCGGCCCGGGCCTTCCGCCAGATGCCCTTCCTCATCCCGATCGCCTCCGGCTGCTCGATGATCGAGCCGATGAAGGGGCTCTACGCGCTGCTCGGCACGATCGAGGCCGAGACGGGCGTGCACCTGTCCCTGTGCCCGGGTTTTCCCTCTGCCGACATCTTCGACATGGGTGCGACGGTCATCGGCTATGGACCGGACCCGGATCAGGTCGACGCGGCCGTCGGCCGTCTGACCGAGGCGGTGCTGCGCGCCGAAGCCGCGTTCCTCGAGCATCTGGCCAAGCCGCAGAACGAGGCGATCGCGCTCGCCTTCACGCGGGCGGGCCCCGTCTCCAGGCCGGTCATCATCGCCGACACGCAGGACAATCCCGGTGCAGGTGGGTCCTCGATCACCACCGGCTTCCTCAAGGCCATGATCGGGCGAGGCGCCAGGAACACGCTCATGGCGCTCTATCACGAGCCGGAAATCGCCCTGGCCGCGCAGTCGGCGGGTCAGGGGGCGACGATCGAGGTCACGTTCGCCGCCCAAGGCAAGGGGCCCGGCGAGGAGCCACTGACGACGAAGGCGGAGGTCGTCGCCGTCTCGGACGGGCGGTTCACCGGGACGGGGCCGATGGTGGGCGGCCAGCCGATCAATATGGGACCTTCGGCCTGGCTGAGGATCGGCGGCATCGACGTCGTGGTCGGATCCGTGCGCCAGCAGCCGCATTGCGTGGCGGTCTGCACGCATCTGGGCATCGACATCACCGGCTACGACGTGGTCGTTCTGAAGAGTTCCGTGCACTTCCGCGGCGACTGGCAGCCCTATGCCGATTCGGTGGTGGTCGGCGCCTCGCCGGGCGCGGCGCTGGACGATACCGGGGTGATCCCGTTCCAGCACCTCAGGCCGAACGTGCGCCGGCGGCCGATGTCGAACCAGTAGCGGTGAGCGAGGCGCCCTGCATTCCGGCAGTGCGTCCTTCGAGGCTCGGCTATCGCCTCGCACCTCAGGATGAGGAGGCGAGAGAATCGCATCGAGGGGGCCAGAGACCACGACGGCAACTGTCTCTGCGCCCACGGCAGGCCACCGGCTCCCTCATCCTGAGGTGCGAGGCGATAGCCGAGCCTCGAAGGACGCAGTCAGGTCGTGCAGGACGACGGGCGGCTCGGATGGTGTTCTCCGCGCGCCGGCCTCACACCTTGACCGGCGGCCGGCTGACCGCCGCGTCGAGCGCGCGCAGCAGCGGCAGCACCCCGTCGATGGCGGGCGTCGGAATCTCGTTCTCCCGGCCGAAGGCCTGGAGCTGCCCGACAATGGCCTCGACCTCCATGGGCCGACCGGCTTCGGCGTCCTGCAGCATGGATGGCTTGCCCCCCGGACGCCCCGGCCGGGCCGGAACGGCGGCGACGGGATCGACCTCCTCAGTCAGGTCCCAGCCGAGGGCGCGGGCGACGTCGAGCATCTCGCGGATGAGCGTGACGCCAAGCTCGCCGATGCCGGGCACCTCGTGCCAGCGCCCGAGCGGCAGGCGCGAGAGCGCGCAGAGCGGGTTGGCCGCGATGTTCAGCACCAGCTTCTGCCACATGGCCCGGCGGATGTCGGGGGAGACCTCGCCCACCAGCCCGGCCTCTCGGAAGACCTCGGCCGCAGCATCGGCGCGCGGCGAGATGTCGCCGGTCGGCTCGCCGATGATCCAGCGGTTGCCGGCCGTATGGGTGATGACGCCGGGCTCCGTCACGGCGTTGGCCGAGTAGACAACGCCGCCGAGAACGCAGTCCGGCCCGAGATCGCGCCACAGCCTGCCTTCGGGGTCGAGGAGAGCCAGCGAACCATCCTCGCTGAGGCCGTGGTTCCACCACCAGGGCACGCCGTTGGTGAAGAACAGCACCGCCGCGCCCGGCTTCAGCAGCGCCTTGAGCTGCGAGGCGACGGTCGGCAGCGAATGAGCCTTCAACGTGACCACCACCAGATCCTGCGGCGGCAGGCTTGCCGGATCGTCGGTTGCCGCATGGGGCTTGCCGCCGAGCGTCTCGCCATCGGCGTGGAGCGTCAGGCCGGTGTCGCGGATGGCGTCGAGATGGGCGCCGCGGGCCACCACCGAGACCTCGGCCCTGCCGGCGGCAATCAGTCTTGCCGCGGCATGGCCGCCAACAGCTCCGGCGCCGAAAATGCAGACCTTCATCGGGAAACCTCCGGGGGCAGGGATCGGGACAATGCCTCAGATCACGTTGAGTTCGCGCACGGGCGCGTTCGCGAGGATGCGGTCGAAACCGAAGACCGACAGGTCCAGGCTGCGCCAGCCGCCATGGACGATGTGTTCGGCCACGGCCCGGCCGGCGGCCGGGGCCTGCTGCAGGCCGTGGCCGGAAAAGCCGTTGATGAACATCAGATTGGCGATCCCGGGATGGGGGCCCAGAATGGCGTTGTGGTCGAGCGTGTTGAAGTCGTAGTGCCCGGCCCAGGCGCGGATCTGGCGCAACTGCTCCATGGCCGGGACGCGGGCGGCGAAGGCCGGCCAGACATGAGCCTCGAACTCGTCATGGGCCGGCTCAAAATCGCCATGGGCCGGCGGATCCGGGTCGTCCTCGCCCGGCCCCCAGCCGCCGATGACGAGATCGCGCTCGGGCCGCATCCACACGCCCGAGGGGTCAACGATCAGCGGCATGCCGGGGAAGACCTGCGGGCATTTCACCACGAAGACCGTGCGCTTGCGCGGCTCCACGGGCAGCGGCACGTCAATGGCATTGGCGAGGCGCCCGGACCAGGCGCCGGCGGCCAGCACCAGCGTGCCGCACTGACGAGTCGCGCCATTGGACAGCGTGGCGCCGGTGATCCGGTCGCCGGCGCGGGTGAGGGCGGCAACCTCGGCCTTCTCGTAGGTGGCGCCGGCGGCGCGCGCCGCCTTGCGGAACAGGTCGAGCAGCATGGCCGCGTCGAACCAGCCTTCTCCCGACTGACCGAAGGCGCCGAGCGCGAGGCCCTCTGTCGACAGCCAGGGAAAGCGCCTGCCCATCTCGTCCGGGCCGAGCAGCACGATGTCGGCGCCCTCGGCGGTCTGGATGCGCCAGTTGGTCTCCAGAACCGGCCGGCCCTCCTCGCTCGCGAGGATCAGATAGCCACCCTCGCGAAAGCCGATATCGGCGTCAGCTCCGAACCGTTCCTTGAGTGAATGGATGACCTCGATGCCGAACCGGCTCATCCGGATGTTCTCCGGCGTGGAGAATTGCTGGCGGATCGAGGCGGCCGAGAGGGTGGTGGACGCCTCCGCATAGGTCGGATCGCGCTCGATGACATGCACCGAGCCGGCATAGCCAAGCTCCTTCTTGAGAAAATAGGCGGTGCAGGAGCCCATGATCCCGCCACCGACGATCAGCACATCCGACCTGTCCACGCCCTGCCCGCCCGTCCCTCTGGACCATCAGCCTCGTTCTCAAGGACGATGGCACCGATGCTGCAATGCAGCTAGCCTCGCGGCCACATAGCCCGTCTTCAGGTGATCCGCCATGGCCGTCCGTCCCCGTCGCTCTGTGCTCTACATGCCCGGCTCCAATGCCCGCGCGCTGGAGAAGGCCCGTTCGCTTCCCGCCGATGCCGTCATCCTCGACCTTGAGGACGCGGTTGCGCCCGACGCCAAGGAGACCGCCCGCGGGCAGGTTGCCGAGGCTGTGCGGCAGGGCGGCTTCGGCCACCGTGAGGTCATCGTGCGCATCAACGGATTGGCAACCCCCTGGGGTCGCGACGATCTCGATGCCGTGGCGGCCACCGGCGCGGATGCCATCCTGATCCCGAAGGTCGATGACGGTCCCGACCTGATCGCCTTCGGGCGGGCCATCGCCGGCGCCGGCGCGCCGGACAAGACCGTCGTCTGGGCCATGATGGAGACGCCGCTGGCCATGCTGAATGCCGGCGCCATCGCCGCCGCGGCGAAGGATCGCACAACGCGGCTCGCCGCCTTCGTCATGGGCACCAACGATCTGGCCAAGGAGACCGGCGCACGCATCGTTCCCGGCCGGATGCCGATGCTGCCCTGGCTGATGATGTCGATCGCGGCCGCGCGCGCGCATGCACTCGCCATCATCGACGGCGTGTTCAACGACATCGCCGACGAGGCCGGCCTTGCCCGCGAATGCCAGGAGGCGCGCGAGATGGGCTTCGACGGCAAGACGCTGATCCATCCCAACCAGATCGGCCCGTGCAATGCCGCCTTCTCGCCGGGCGAGGCGGAAGTGGCCTGGGCGCGCACGGTGATCGCCGCCTTCGACCGGCCGGAAAACGCGGCAAAGGGCGCCCTGCAGGTCGATGGCCGCATGGTCGAGCGGCTCCATGCGGAGATGGCGCGCCGGCTGGTGGCGGTCGCCGATGCGATCGCCGCCCGCGCGGCCTGATCCTGCTGGCCCGGTTGCCCTCGTCCGGTCTTCGTGACAGAGGGATCACAGACGGGAAACGCCATGGCGGAGACGGCCACCGAAAGCGACGCGAAGCGCCTGCGCGAGGCCCTGGGGGCCCGCTCGGTCGTGCTCGTCGGACTGATGGGGGCCGGAAAGTCCTCCATCGGCCGGAGACTGGCCCATCGCCTCGGCCTGCCCTTCGTCGATGCCGATACCGAGATCGAGCGGGCCGCCGACCTGACCATTCCGGAAATCTTCGAGCGCCACGGCGAGGCCTATTTCCGCTCCGGCGAGGTGCGCGTCGTCTCGCGCATCCTCGATAGCGGACCGCAGGTGCTGGCCACCGGCGGTGGTGCCTATGTCAACCCGGAGACCCGCGCGCGCATCCGCGAGAAGGGCATCGCGGTCTGGCTGAAGGCGGAGTTCGACGTGCTGATGAAGCGGGTCCGCCGGCGCAACGATCGCCCGCTGCTGAGGGCGGACAATCCCGAGGCGGTGCTGCGCCGCCTGATGGACGAGCGCTATCCGATCTATGCGGAGGCCGACCTGACCGTGCTTTCGCGGGAGGCCTCGCACGAGGAGATCGTGGAGGACGTGCTGGCGGCCCTTTCGGCGCATGTGTCGGCGAGCGGGCAGGGGGACGCTGTGGGATGCACGACATGATGACGGCGGTCGAACCTGCCGAGCGTGTGGCGGTCGCGCTTGGTGCGCGCGCCTATGACATCCTCATCGGCCCCGGCCTTGTCGCCTCGGCAGGCGCCGAGATTGCCCGCCGCTTTCCGGGCCGGGCGGTCGGCATCGTCACCGACGCGACGGTCGGGCCGCTGCATGCTCCGGCCGTGGAGGCCGGCCTCGAGGCTGCCGGCATCCGCGCCGTGCGCATCACCGTGCCGGCCGGCGAGGCCACGAAGCGCTTCGCCATGCTGGAAGAGGTGGTCGACCAGATCCTCGCCCACAGGCTGGAGCGCGGCGACCTCATCCTCGCCCTCGGCGGGGGGGTGGTCGGCGACCTGGCAGGCTTTGCCGCCGCCATCGTCCGGCGTGGCATGGCCTTCGTGCAGATGCCGACGAGCCTGCTGGCGCAGGTGGATTCCTCCGTGGGCGGCAAGACCGGCATCAATTCGCGCCATGGCAAGAACCTGATCGGCGCCTTCCACCAGCCGGGCCTCGTCATCGCCGATACCGACGTGCTCGACACGCTGTCCACGCGCGAGTTCCGCGCCGGCTATGCCGAGGTCGCCAAATACGGACTGATCGACGATCCCGGCTTCTTTGCCTGGCTGGAGGCCAACTGGCGCGGCGTGTTCCAGGGCGGGCGCGACCGCGTCCAGGCGATCGCCACCTCCTGCCGCGCAAAGGCGGCGGTGGTGGCCCGCGACGAGACCGAGACCGGCGATCGCGCCCTGCTCAACCTCGGCCACACGTTCGGCCATGCGCTGGAGGCCGTCACCGGCTATGACAGCGCCCGGCTCGTCCACGGCGAGGCGGTGGCCATCGGCATGGCGCAGGCCTTCCGCTTCTCGGCCCGCCTCGGCCTGTGCGATGCGCAGGTGCCCGTGCGCGTCGAGGCGCATCTGAAGGCGGTCGGCCTGCCGACGCGGCTTGCCGACATTCCCGGCGGGGCGGGCGAAGCCGGCACGCTGATGGCCGCCATCGGCCAGGACAAGAAGGTTGCGCGCGGGCGGCTGACCTTCATTCTCGCCCGCGGCGTCGGCGAGAGCTTCATCGCCCGCGACGTCGATGCGGCGGGCGTCGAGGCCTTTCTCGCCGACGAACTCGCCGGACGCTAGCGGCGGGACAGGCGATGGCAGCCGACGTGATCATCCGCCCGGCGGGGCCGGCCGATGCGCCCGCCATGGCCGACCTGCTCAATGCCATCATCGCGAGAGGCGGCACCACCGCGCATCGCACTCCGTTCAGCGCGGAGCGGATGGTCGCCCACTATGTCGCGCCGCCGCGCGCCATCAGCTGCATGGTCGCGGAGGCCGATGGCCGCATCCTCGGTTTCCAGCCGCTGGAATGGTGCGATCCGGACTGGACCGGTCCCCATCCGCTGCCCGCGGACTGGGCGGTGATCGCGACCTTCGTCGCCATCGGCACGCAGGGGCAGGGGATCGGCGCGCGGCTGTTCGCCGCAACGCGGCAGTCGGCAAAGAAGGCCGGCGTGAAGGCGATCGACGCCACCATCCGCCGGGAGAATGCCGGCGGGCTCGCCTTCTACAGCCGCATGGGCTTTCAGGACAGCTGGTCGGACGCGACTGTGGTCGCGAAGCTGCGCGCGCCCTGAACCGCCGCGCCGGCCCGCTGCCGGTATCTCCCGCCGCTTCCTTTGCGAAGCCGGGCAAAAGCATTAGGTCTAGGGAGGGGGAGGACGGTCCTTCCCGATCGCGACAGGGAACCGGGCAGCTGCGGCCCGGATCATCATGGACGACCTCGGCATCAATCCCTTTCTGGCCCTCGGGCTGATCCTGTTCTGCCTGCTGCTCTCGGCCTTCTTCTCCAGCGCCGAGACCGCCATGTCGGCGGCCTCCAAGGCCCGCATGCTGGCGCTGGAAGGCGCCGGCGACCACCGGGCCGGCATCGTCAGCCGCCTTCTCGACACCCGCGAACGGCTGATCGGCGCCATGCTGGTCGGCAACAACATCGTCAATGTCGGCGTCTCCGCCTTCGCGACGACCCTGTTCGTCGCGGTGCTCGGCGCCGAAGGCGTGCTCTGGGCCACGGCCGTCATGTCCGTGCTGCTGATCGTCTTCGCGGAGGTGCTGCCGAAGACCGTGGCCATTGCCCGGCCGGAGCAGATGGCGCTTGTCTATGCGCGTCCGGTCTCCTGGGCGGTCGCGCTGTTCGGACCGGTGCTGGTCGGGGTGGAGGCGGTCGTGCGGCTGGCGCTCCGGCTGTTCGGCCTGCGCATCGACGAGAACCAGAACGTGCTCACCGGCGCGGAGGAACTGCGCGGCACTGTGGATCTCATGCACAAGGAAGGCTCGTTCGAGAAGCTGGACCGCGACATGGTGGGCGGCATTCTCGACCTGAAGGATCTCACGGTCTCGGACATCATGGTCCATCGCACCAAGATGGTGACGATCGACGTCGGCGACCCGTCCGACAAGGTGGTGCGCGACGTGCTGGCGGCGCCCTATACCCGCATCCCGCTCTGGCGCGACAACCAGGACAACATCATCGGCGTGCTGCACGGCAAGGATCTCCTGCGCGCGCTGGCGGCGGCCGGCGGGGATACGACGAAGATCGATCCGGAGAGCCTGGCCCTGCCGGCCTGGTTCGTGCCGGAATCGACCAGCCTGCAGGAGCAGCTCAAGGCCTTCCTGCGGCGCAAGACCCATTTCGCGCTGGTGGTGGACGAATATGGCGTGGTGATGGGCCTGGTGACGCTCGAGGACATCCTCGAGGAGATCGTCGGCGATATCCGCGACGAGCACGACGTGCATGTCTCGGGCGTCCGGCCGCAGGCCGACGGGTCGGTCAATGTCGACGGCTCCGTGCCGGTGCGCGACCTCAACCGGGCGATGGACTGGCGGCTGCCCGACGAGGAGGCGACCACCATTGCCGGCCTCGTCATCCACGAGGCACGCTCCATTCCCGAGGCCGGGCAGACCTTCACCTTCCACGGCTTCCGGTTCCAGGTGGTGCGCAAGCAGCGCAACCGCATCACCGTGCTGAAGATCACGCCGCTGGAGCGCAAGGCCTGATCCGGCACGGGCCGCTCGGCCGAACGGCCGCTCGCATGACCTGCATCATCCGGGGCAGGATTGCCGGGCCAGCCGCCAGGGAGACGGGGACATGAGCGGGATCATCGACGCCTGGGGCCAGCATCCGACCCTGAGGATGCTGAACGAGGACATGCTGTCCTCGCTGCGTCGCTGGACCGGCGATGCCATGCCGACCGCCGAGCTGCCGGTGGCGACGACCCTCGCCGCAATGGACGCCGCCGGCGTCCACCGGATGCTGATCAGCGCCTGGAGCGCGCCCTACCGCACGCTGATCTCCAACGACGAGGTGGCGGAGTTCTGCCGGCAGTCGGGCGGGCGGCTCGTCGGCGTCGGCTCGGTCGACATCTCGAAGCCGATGAAGGCGGTGGCCGAGATCCGCCGCTGCATCACCGAACTCGGGTTCCGGGCGATCCGCGTCCTTCCCTGGCTGTGGGAGGCGCCGCCCACCGACCGGCGCTACTATCCCGTCTATGTGGCCTGCTGCGAACTCGGCGTGCCGTTCTGCACGCAGATCGGTCATGCCGGCCCGCTCATGCCCTCCGAGGTCGGCCGGCCGATCTATCTCGACCAGGTGGCGATCGACTTCCCCGACCTCGTCATCGTCGGCGGCCATATCGGCTATCCGTGGACCGAGGAGGCGGTTGCGGTCGCGACCAAGCACCGCAACGTCTACATCGACACCTCGGCCTATACGATCCGCCGCTATCCGCGCGAGATCGTCGCCTATCTGAAGGCGCACGGGCGGCGGAAGGTGCTGTTCGGCTCCAATTATCCGATGATCCAGCCGGCGAAGGCGCTGGAGGAGCTCGACGGCCTCGGCCTCGATGTGGAGACGCAGCAGTTGTTCCTGTCGGGCAATGCAGAACGGGTCTATCGGCTGTAGGGTGGCCCCATGACGGACCCTGCCGGCCGCGCCATCGCGCTGATCGCCCACGACCAGAAGAAGCCGGACCTGCTGGCCTGGGCCAGCCGGAATCTCGACAGGCTGCGCCGGCATCCGCTGGTGGCGACCGGCACGACCGGCTCGCTGATCGCCAGGGCCCATCCGGGCCTTGCCATCACCCTGATGAAGAGCGGGCCGCTGGGCGGGGACCAGCAGATCGGCGCGCTGATCGTCGAGGGCAGGATCGGGCTACTGGTGTTCCTCGTCGATCCGCTGTCGCCGCATCCCCACGACGTTGACGTCAAGGCCCTGACGAGGCTTGCCGTGGTCTATGACGTGCCGATGGCCTGCAATCTGGCGACGGCCGACATTCTCATCGGGCAGTTCTGAGGGGGACTGATGGTCTCTCCCTCCCCGCTTCGCGGAGAGGGGACGACCGCGTCGCGCATCATCTCGTCCGGTGGTGCCAGGCACCGCGGAGGACAGCCGGGACGGGAGGCCATAGTCCCCCTCTCCGCGCGGAGCGCGGGGAGGGTAAGGGTGGGGCATCGTCAATCAAGGCAGCGACCCGGAGGAATCAAGCCAGCGACCCGGAGGCGTGCGCCCCTATTCGCCCGGCGCCCGCGCCTCGATGGCGAGGGCATGGACGCGGCCCTTCAGTTCGGCATCGAGCGCCTGGTTGATCATCCGGTGGCGGTCGATGCGGGACTTTCCGGCAAAGGCCTCGGAGACCAGCTTCACCCGGAAATGCGTCTCGCCGCCCTCGCGCCAGCCGCCATGGCCGCGGTGGTTCTCGCTCTCGTCGATCACCGCGAGGGAGACGGGGGCGAAGGCTGCGGTGAGCTTGTCGGTGATGGTGCCGTGAACGGTCATGATCTGCCTCCGGTGACCGTGCATAGGGCCTGCGGGGGCACGGCTGCAAGCCGGTGGCGCTCAAATGCAGGACCGGCCGCCGTCCGGCCGCCTTGCCGCAGCCATCGCCCCTCTGTTACATGCCGGCAACGACCATCAGGGGGAAACCCATGCAGAAATTCACCGTGCTGACCGGGGTGGCCGCGCCGATGCGCACCATCAATGTCGATACCGACATGATCATCCCGAAGCAGTATCTGAAGACCATCAAGCGGACCGGCCTCGGCAAGGGCCTGTTCTCGGAGATGCGCTACAACGACGACGGTTCGGAGAACCCGGATTTCGTGCTGAACAAGCCGGCCTATCGCAATGCGCAGGTTCTGGTGGCCGGCGACAATTTCGGCTGCGGCTCCTCGCGCGAGCATGCGCCCTGGGCGTTGCTCGACTACGGCATCCGCTGCGTGATCTCGACCTCGTTCGCCGACATCTTCTACAACAACTGCTTCAAGAACGGCGTCCTGCCGATCACGGTCTCGCCGGAGGACCTGGAGAAGCTGTTCGAGGACGCCGACCGCGGCTCCAATGCCACGCTCACCGTCGATCTCGAGGCGCAGGAGATCCGCGGTCCCGACGGCGGCACGATCACGTTCGACATCGATCCGTTCCGCAAGCATTGCCTGCTGAACGGCCTCGACGACATCGGCCTGACCATGGTCAAGGCCGAGGCCATCGACAGCTTCGAGAAGACGGCCGCGACCGCGCGCCCCTGGATGTGATGCCGGAGAACGCCATGGAACGCCGCCTCATCTCCACGGGCTCCCCCTTCGAGAAGACGGCCGGCTATTCGCGCGCCGTCGTCCAGGGCGGCTTCGTCTTCGTCGCCGGCACCACCGGCTACGACTATTCCACGATGGTGCTTCCCGCCTCGGTGGAGGAGCAGACGCGCAACTGCTTCAGGACCATCGCGGCGACCCTCAAGGAGGCCGGCACCTCCATGGCGGACGTGGTGCGCGCCACCTACTACATCACCGATCCCGCCGATGCCGAGAAGGTGTTCCCGATCTTCGGCGAGATCTTCGGCGATATCCGTCCGGCCTCGACGCTGCTCGTCGTCGCCGGCCTGTTCAAGCCCGAAATGAAGATCGAGATCGAGGTGACCGCCGCCATGCCCGGCATCGCCTCGGCCGGCGCCCTGTTCTCCTGACCCGAAGCCGGACATGACCCAGCCCAGCCTCTCCGACCTGCGCGCGGAGATCGACCGCATCGACGATGCCATGCACGACCTGCTCATGGAGCGGGGCCGCATCATCGAGCAGCTGATCGCGGTGAAGCAGACCGCCGAGACGGGTTCGGCTTTCCGGCCGGCCCGCGAGGCCGATGTCGTGCGCCGGCTGCTCGGGCGGCATACCGGGCGCCTGCCCGCCGAGCTCGTCGTGCAGATCTGGCGGCAGATCATCTCGACCTTCACCTATATCCAGGCGCCCCATTCCATCCATGTGCTGATGGGTCCCGAACAGGAGAATGCGCGCGAGTTCGCCCGTTTCCATTTTGGCTTCGGCGTGCCGCTGGTGCGCCATTCCTCGCCCGCCTCGGTGATGGATGCGATCCTGCGCGACCGCGGCGATCTCGGCCTGATCGGTCTCGGGCCGGCGCGCGAGGCCTGGTGGGAGCGGCTTGGCCGCGACGGCCAGCCGGTGGCCATGGCGGCGGCACCGGCGGTGACGCCGGCCGGCCTTGCTCGGCTGCCGCAGGCCCTCGTCATCGGCCATCCCTCGATCGACACGGCCGGGCTCGATACGCAGCTGGTGGCCGCCGTGCTGACCGGGGTGTCGGAGGGCCATGACGGGGCCATTCTGGCGAGCTCGGGCGAGGGCGGCCGGCACCACGTGCTGGTCTGGGGCGAGCGCGAGGCCGATGCGGTTGCCATTGCCGCGGGGATTGCCGGCAGTGTCGCTGTTGAAGAGGCCCGAACGGTCGGCTACACGGCTAGGCCCATCGCCGCCTGATCGTCTTCCGCGCGGCACAAGCGTTCCGGTGCTGACATGACCTCGCAAGCCTCGCGTCCCGTTCCCCGTCCCGGCGTGCTGGCGATCGACGCCTATGTGCCGGGCAAGTCCGGCGCGCCGGGCGTCGCCAAGGTCTACAAGCTGTCCTCCAACGAGACGCCGCTCGGGGCGAGCCCTAGGGCCATCAGGGCGTTCCAGGACCTTTCGGCCCATCTGGAGCTCTACCCGGAGGGCTCCTCGGCGGTGCTGCGCGAGGCCATCGGCCGGCTCTACGGGCTCGACCCCGACCGCATCCTGTGCGGCTCCGGCTCCGACGAATTGCTGTCGCTGCTGACCAATGCCTATCTCGGGCCGGGCGACGAGGGCGTGTTCACCGAGCACGGCTTCCTCGTCTACAAGATCGCGATCCTGGCGGCCGGCGGCACGCCCGTGATCGTGCCCGAGACGAACCTCACGGCCGATGTCGATGCCATCCTGAAGGCGGTGACGGACCGCACGAAGATCGTCTATCTCGCCAACCCGAACAATCCGACCGGCACCTACCTGCCGTTCGACGAGGTCAAGCGCCTGCATGCCGGCCTGCCGAAGCATGTGCTGCTGGTGCTGGATGCCGCCTATGCCGAATATGTCCGGCGCAACGACTACGAGAGCGGGCTGGAACTGGTGGCCACCAACGAGAACGTCGTGATGACGCGCACGTTCTCGAAGATCTACGGCCTTGCCGCCCTGCGCATCGGCTGGATGGTCGGCCCTGCGCACCTGATCGATGCGGTCAACCGCATCCGCGGACCGTTCAACGTCAATGCGGCGGCGATCGCGGCGGGCGCGGCCGCCATCGAGGATCAGGCCTTCCTGCAGCAGGCCATCGAGCACAACGAGCGCTGGCTGCCGTGGCTGACCGCCGAGATCGAGGCCCTTGGCCTCAAGGTGACGCCCTCGGTCGGCAATTTCCTGCTCATCCATTTCCCGAAGGATGCCGGCCGGACAGCCGGCGAGGCCGACGCCTTCCTGGTCTCGAAGGGGCTCGTGCTGCGCAGGGTCGGCGCCTATGGGCTGCCGGACGCGCTTCGCCTGACCATCGGGACCGAGGAGGCGAACCGCCACCTCGTCGCATCCCTCGCCGAGTTCATGGGCCGGTGACCGGCGAACCGCATTTCGGCAAGGTCACGCTGATCGGCATCGGCCTGATCGGCTCGTCGATCGCGCGCGCCCTGCGCCAGTTGCCGCTGGCCGGAACGGTGGTGGCCGCCGACCGGTCGGAGGAAGTCATCCAGCGGGTGCGCGAGCTCGGCTTCGCCGACGAGGCGACCACCGACATGGGGGCCGCCGTCGCGGATGCCGACCTCGTCATCGCCTGCGTGCCGGTGGGAGCCATGGGCGCGGTGGCGGAGGCTATCGGTCCGCATCTGAAGGCGGGCGCCATCGTGTCCGATGTCGGCTCCACCAAGGGATCGGTGGTCGCGCAGATGCAGCAGCACCTGCCGGCCGGCGTGCACTTCATCCCGGCCCATCCGGTGGCCGGCACCGAGCATTCCGGTCCCGATTCCGGCTTTCCCGAGCTGTTCCACGGCCGCTGGTGCATCCTGACCCCGCCGGAGGGCGAGGATGCCGCGGCGGTGGAGAAGCTCGCCGCCTTCTGGCAGGCGCTCGGCTCGAAGATCGAGGTGATGAGCCCTGAGCATCACGACCTGGTGCTGGCGATCACCAGCCACGTGCCGCACCTCATCGCCTACAACATCGTCGGCACGGCCTCGGATCTCGAACAGGTCACCGAGGGCGAGGTGATCAAGTTCTCGGCCGGCGGCTTCCGCGACTTCACGCGCATCGCGGCTTCCGATCCGACCATGTGGCGCGACGTGTTCCTGCACAACAAGACCGCCGTGCTGGAGGTGCTGGGGCGCTTCACCGAGGACCTGATCGCGCTCCAGCGGAACATCCGCTGGGGGGAGGGGCAGGAACTGTTCGACCTGTTCACCCGGACGCGGGCGATCCGCCGGTCGATCATCGATCAGCGGCAGGACACGGCCGATCCCGATTTCGGCCGCGGGCGCAAGTGACAGCCTCCACCATGACGGCTTCCACCATGACGGCTTCCAGCATGACCGCAGACGAGATCATCGCCCTGCTCGGCCTCAAGCCCCACCCGGAAGGCGGGCATTTCCGCGAGACGTTCCGCGACGAGGCTGCGACCGGCGGCCGCGCGGCCTCCACCGCCATCTACTTCCTGCTGAAGCGCGGCGAGCGCTCGCACTGGCACCGGGTCGATGCGGTCGAGGCCTGGCACTGGCATGCCGGCTCGGCTCTGAGGCTGTCGCTGGCCCCGACCGATGCCGGGCCGGTGACGCATGTCACGCTCGGGGCCGACCTTGCCGCCGGCGAGCGGCCGCAAGGCATCGTGCCTGCCCATCACTGGCAGGCGGCCGAGAGCCTCGGCGACTGGACGCTGGTCGGCTGCACGGTGGCGCCCGGCTTCGATTTCGCCGGCTTCACGCTGGCCCCGGCCGGCTGGGCGCCCGGATCGTGAGCGGTGGCGTGGCCGAGATGGACCTGGCCGCGATGGACCTGGTTCTCGTCCAGGCGCTTGAAGAGCGCATGTTCAACGCCTGGCCGGCGCTTCAGACCATCTACATGGACGGCTGGCTCATCCGCATGGCGGGCGGCCACACCAAGCGGGCCAACGCCGCCAGCGCGTGGGTGCCCTCCGATCTTGCGCCCGATGACCTGATCGCGGCGGTGCGCCGCCTCTATGCGAAGGCCGGCATCGAGCCGATGGTCCGCATCACGCCGCTCGCCTCGCCCGGTGTCGATGCGGCGCTGGAGGCGGCCGGCTGGACCTTCTACGACCCGACGCTGGTCATGGCGGCGCCGCTCGGCGAGAGCGTGGCGATCGGGGGCGATGCGGCGGCGGAGGTGCTGCTGGAGGACGCGCCCTCCGATGCCTGGGTGCGGGGCGCTGCGATCGCCTATGAACTGGCCGACTGGCAGCGCGACATTCTCGGGCGCATCGTCGCCAGCATCCGCGTCGATACCGCCTTCGCCACCGTGTCCCTGGACGGCGAGGCGCTGGGCTATGGCCTGGCCGTTGCGGAGCGTTCCCATGTCGGGCTCTACGATCTGGCCGTGACACCGGCCGCCCGGGGCCGGGGCGTCGGGGCGCGGATGGTGACCGAACTGCTCGCCTGGGGCGTGGGTCACGGCGCAAGGACCGGCTACCTGCAGGTCCGCGAGACGAATACCGGGGCGCAGGCGCTCTATCGGCGGCTCGGCTTCGCGGATGTCTATCGCTACTGGTGCCGCAAGCCGCCCAAGGCCTGATGTCCTTTTGTAGGATTATGTGCCTTGACAGCGTGACGATGGTTTGGTAGTTTCCCGCTATGTTCGAAAGCTGCGCCTGCTGCCCGGGCCGGTGGTTTCGAACCCCCCTGACGTGTCAGATCCGGGGGAAATAGCCTCGCGGGTTTTGCGTCCTTCGAGGCTCCTTCGCTCCGCTCTCTCGCACCTCAGGATGAGGAGGTCGGTGTCCGGCATCCAGGGTGTCGAGGCGTGTTGGGGCAGAGGGCGGAGGGCAGAGTTGAAGGCGGTCGTGCCAACCTCCCGCTTCCTCATCCTGAGGTGCGAGCGAAGCGAGCCTCGAAGGACGCAGAGCCGGCGTGCAGGCCGCCGGACCCTCAGCGTCGCAGCAGGTCCTTCGAGGCGATCAGCGAGCCGGCAACGATCAGAACCACCGCCGCGGCCAGCGCCGCCGTCGCCGCCGCAAAGCCCGCGGCCACCAGAGCCACGGTCGAGAGGACCGGGGCCGCATAGCTCGCCGCGCCGAGCACCTGGAGCTCGCCCTGCTTCATGGCACGGTCCCACAGGTAGAAGGCAGCCCCGACCGGGCCGATGCCGAGGGAGAGAACCGCCAGCCACTGCCCGGCGCCGTCCGGCCAGACCGTCGTCTCAAGCGCCAGATGACAGGCCAGCGCCAGAACGGCTGTCGCGAGGCAGAAGCCGGCGACCGCTCCGGTCGGTACCGCGGGCAGGAGGCGCGCGGTGACCGAATAGATTGCCCAGACCAGGGCGCAGCCGGCCGCCGCCGCATAGCCGAGGGCATGGCCCGCCTCGAAGCCCGCGCCGAGGCCGCCACGCGCCGCAATGAGCACCACGGTGCCGGCAAGGCCGAGCAGGGCACCCGCCACATGATGCGGCTTCAGCCGCTGACCGGGCAGGAACGCCGAGAACAGGACGATGAGCAGCGGCCAGAGATAGTTGAGCAGATTGGCCTCGGCCGCCGGGGCATGGCGCAGGGCGGTGAAGTAGAGGGCGTGATAGCCGAACAGGCCGGCAATGCCGTGCAGCCAGACGACCGGCGGCTGGGCGAGCAGCTTCAGGCCGTCGGGGCGGGTCGCCACCACGGCAAGGCCGAGGCCGCCGCCGATCGCGAAGGTCATCGCGGTGAGCTGGAACGGCGGCACGCGGCCGGAGGCGGCCGTGAACAGGGCAAGCAGGCCCCACAGCCCGATGGCCCCGAAGCCGAGGAAGGTCGCGGTGCGGGAGGTCGCGGTGCGTGAAGTCGCCGGGCGGGATGTCATGGCAGCCCGCGTGTCGGGCGGGGGGAACGGCCCGGCAGCGCTGCGGGCCGCACGGGGTCGAGGCCGGGCCGGCTTGTGCCGGCCGGCAGGGCTTAGCGCCGGCGCGGCGGGCCGCCGGGACGGGCGCCACCGGGGCGCATGCCGGGAGGCGGGGAATCGCCCTTGTGGCGGAAGACGAGGCGGCCCTTGTCGAGGTCGTAGGGCGTCATTTCCACCGTGACGCGGTCGCCGACCAGCGTCTTGATGCGGTTCTTCTTCATCTTGCCGGCGGTGTAGACGACGACCAGATGGCCGTTGTCGAGCTCCACGCGGAACCGGGCGTCGGGCATGACCTCGATCACCTTGCCCTCAAAATTCAGGACGTCTTCCTTCGCCATCGACTGGCTTCTCCCTGATGCGCCGAAACGGGCAAACCCCGGCGAAGCGGTTGTACCGCCCGGCGCCAGGGGATCGCTCATACAGAATTTGTCGACGCGCGACCACCCTCTTGCCGCCGTTACATCCGCGGTCGGCCAGATGAGGGGGTCTCGCGTCGGGAACCGGGCATCCGGAAGCGTCGTCCGCTCCCGCGAGCCTTGCAGGTTCCGGGGGACAAGTGCCGGTGCCCGTGAGGGCCGTCCGGCGGGCAAGGCATGCAGATGCCATCGCCCAGTCCCTTGAGACGAGAGATGGGGGCGCGGCGCGACAATGCAAGGGGTTACCCGCGGAGCAGGCTCGTGATGACGATGGCGAGACCGCCGATGACGATCACCGCCTCCAGCATCAGGGTGTGCAGGCGCACCGGCATCACGTCGAGGAGCCGCTTGGCGACGAACCCGCCGGGAACGGTTGCAAGGCCCACCAGCAGGGCGAAGACGAGAAGCGGACCGGGCAGTGCCCCGTTCCAGCCGAAGGTCGCGGCCTTTGCCAGGCTGATGACGATGGAAATGGCGGCGTCGGTGGCGATCACCGCCTGCCCGGTAAGACCGGAGGCCATGAGGAACGAGATGAGGATGACGCCGGCGCCGGCCGTGCCGCCGGTCACCAGGCCGTAGGTCGCCCCGGCCGGGACAAGCTGCCAGCCCTGGAGGCGGAAGCCCCGCCTCGCCAGCCAGCGCCGCAGCGGCACCAGCACCACGAGCACCGTGCCGATGAGCAGGCCGGCCCCGCGCGAATCGAGCAGCGTGAAGCCGAAGGCCGAGACAACGACCATCGGCACGGACGCGGGGATCATGATTGCCACTTTCGGCCAGTCGATGCTTCGCCACATGGCGGCAAGGCGGCCGAAATTGATGAACAGGGATGCCACCGCGATGACCGGCACGACGTTCTCGGCGCCAATGACCGGAACCAGCACCAGCGGCAGCAGCAGCCCCGTGCCGTAGCCTGCCATGCCGCCGATGACGGCGGCGCCAAAGGCCGTCCCGGCGACAAGAACCGCCTGGGCGAGGCTGATATCGGCGAGTTCGAAGGCCATGAGGCGGAAGCTCTCCGGGGGGCCGGAGCCTCGGGTGAGGAGCCCGGGTGCAGGGCGCCGGGGCCTGCCGGTGGACGGGCGGGCAGGGGGCGTTCTAGGCTCCGGCCGGTTTCCCGTCCATCGTCACCAGCGATTCGCCGCCATGCGCGCAAGCGCCGCCCCGTCGTCGTCCGATAGTCCGCTGGAGACGCTCACCGGCACGATCGAACGTGTCACGTTCCACTCGCCGGCCACGGGCTTTGCCGTGCTGAAGGTCAGGGTGCGCGGGCGGCCGCAGCCGGTTGCCATCGTCGGTAACGCGGCCCAGGTCGCCGCCGGCGAGATGATGACGGCGGAAGGCAGCTGGGTGAACGACCGCACCCATGGCCTGCAGTTCAAGGCCAGCCGCCTCGTCATGGCGCCGCCAGCCTCCAGGGACGGCATCGAGAAGTACCTTGCCTCCGGCGCGATCAAGGGCATCGGCATCGCCACGGCCCACAAGATCGTGCAGGCCTTCGGCA
Organism: Phreatobacter sp.; assembly: GCF_051860605.1. GTDB lineage: Bacteria > Pseudomonadota > Alphaproteobacteria > Rhizobiales > Phreatobacteraceae > Phreatobacter. Next base: position 325,018 of record NZ_JBHYDR010000005.1, read on the forward strand.
AGCGCACCTTCGAGGTGCTGGATGCCGAGCCGCACCGGCTGAAGGAGATCCCCGGCCTCACCGAGGCGCGCATCCGGCGGATCTCCGAGAGCTGGGCCGAGGATCGCATCGTGCGCGATCTCGGCGTGTTCCTGCAGGAGCATGGGCTCGGCCCCGGCCAGGCGGCACGGGTGTTCCGGGCGCTCGGACCGCAGGCGATCGGGCTGATCCGGCAGGACCCCTACCGGCTCGCCCGCGACGTGCGCGGCATCGGCTTTCTCACCGCCGACGGGGTGGCGACCTCGCTCGGCCTTGCCCGCGACGCACCGGAGCGGCTGCGGGCCGGCATCAGTTTCGCGCTCCAGCAGGCGCGCGACGACGGCCATACCGGCCTGCCGCGCGAGGAGGCCATCGCGCTGGCCGCCCGGCTGCTCGACGCCGACGAGACCCCCATTGCCGAGGCGGCGGGGGCCGAGGTCGCCGCGCGCAACCTCGTCGCCGACACGATCGGCGGCGAGCCGCACCTGTTCCTGAAGGACCTCCACCGGGCCGAGACCATCATCGGCGAGCGGCTGCGCGACCTTGCGAAGGGCACGCCGCCCTGGGGCGCCATCGACCTGGAGGCGGAGGTTCCGAAGGTGGAGGCGCGCACGGGCAAGGCCCTCGCCCCGTCCCAGCGGGAGGCGCTGGCGACCGTGCTCTCCGCCAAGGTGTCGGTCATCACCGGCGGGCCGGGGGTGGGCAAGACGACGCTGCTCGACACGGTGCTGAAGATCCTGTCGCGCCAGGATGTGTCGGTGACGCTCGCCGCCCCGACCGGCCGGGCCGCCAAGCGCATGACCGAGCAGACCGGGCTGGAGGCGAAGACCATCCACCGCCTGCTCGAGATCGACCCCGAGTTCGGCGCCTTCTCGCGCGGCCGCGAGAATCTTCTGACCTGCGACCTGCTGGTGGTCGACGAGACCTCCATGGTCGACGTGCCGCTGATGCTGGCGCTGGTCGAGGCCCTGCCGGCCGGCGCAGGCCTGCTGCTGGTCGGCGATGTCGACCAGTTGCCGTCGGTCGGGCCCGGGCAGGTGCTGGCCGACATCATCGGCTCGGGGCTGGTGCCCGTGGCGCGGCTGACCGAGGTGTTCCGCCAGGCGGAGGCCAGCCGCATCATCGCCTCGGCGCACCGGATCAATCGCGGCGAGATGCCGGACCTGCCGGCGGCAGGCGAGGACAGCGACTTCTACTGGGTGGAGATCAGTTCGCCCGAGGACGGGCTCGCCAAGATCATCGAGATCGTGAAGGAGCGCATTCCGCGCCGCTTCGGCCTCGACCCGATGCGCGACGTGCAGGTGCTGGCGCCGATGAACAAGGGCACGCTCGGCGCGCGCAACCTCAATATCGAGCTGCAGAAGGTGCTGAATCCGCCGCAGGGACGCTCGGTGGAGCGGTTCGGCTGGACGTTTGCCGCCGGCGACCGGGTCATGCAGACCGCCAACGACTATGACCGCGACGTGTTCAACGGCGATCTCGGCTCGGTGCTGCGCGTCGATCCGGAGGAGGGCGAACTCGTCGCCCTGTTCGACGGCCGGCAGGTGTCCTATTCGTTCGCCGACATGGAAAACCTCATGCCGGCCTATGCCACCACTATCCACAAGAGCCAGGGCTCGGAATATCCGGCGGTGGTGATCCCGGTGACCACCCAGCACTATGCCATGCTGGCGCGCAACCTGATCTACACGGCCGTGACGCGTGGCCGGTCGCTGGTGGTCATGGTCGGCGAGACGCGGGCGCTCAGGATCGCGGTGTCGGGCGGGCGGGCCAAGCCGCGGATCACCAAGCTGAAGGAATGGCTCTCGGCATGAGCGGGGTTCCGCCAGCCGTGCCGGCCTGCTAGGCGAAGAGGCCCCGGAGTGCCGCCATGCGCCTGATCCTCACCCTTGCCCTCTGCCTTGCCGCCGGGACGGCCGTTGCCGCCGAGCCGCCTGCGGTCGCGATCGCCAACCATTCGGTTCCGACCCTCTGCGCGGAAGAGGACAATGTCGATATCCGCCTTGCCTCGGCTTCGGTGCGCCGCTTCCGGCTGGAAGCGGTCCATCCGGCGGCCATCGGCACCATCGTGAAGGACATCACGGCCCCTGACTTCACCGATTGCACCATCACCGACCGCGAGGATTTCCGGTTCACGCCGCGCGACGTGGTCATGTTCGAGGACGAGCGGATCAAGGTGCTGGGCATCACCTTCGACAAGTTCTGGCGGCCCGAGCAGGTGCCGTTCTCGATCGCCGGCGGGCGCACCGAGAGCGGATTCCACCTCGTCCAGCTCTACCGCAAGGAGCCGGGCCGCGCGCCCTACGAGGCGCTGGTCATCTATCCGGTCGACGGCTACTGGCGGCTCAAGCCCCGCCCGCCCGAGCACCTCACCGACATCGTCTATGGCACCTCGGCGCTGATCGGGCCGATCGAGGTGATGCAGCGGCCGGTGGTCAACATGAGCGCGATCCGCTTCGATCCGGCGACGCTGACCTTCACGCTGGCCTTCCGCATCGGCGGAACCGCCGAGGTGAAGGTCGTCGCCATCGACCGCGAGCGCACCGCGCTGGAGGTCGCCTTCGACCGGCCGGTGGAGGGCCGCCCCTTCGCCGGGTTCCGGTCCATGTATGTCACCGAGACCAATGCCGACAGCGCCCGCCTGGAATGGCGCGCGCGCGGCGGCCGGCGCTGGCGCGAGAGCCCGGTCATGGACTTTGCCGGTGCGCAGGCCGTCGAGATGCGCCTCGGCCGCAGCGTGCCGAGCCGGCACAACACCTCGGCGCCCGACCACCGGGTGTTCGGCTTTTCGGAATGACCGGCCGGACAAGGGCCGGGACAATGCGGATGGCCTGACGTGCAACAGCACGATATGAGGGAAATCACGTCGCGGAGGAGAGCGCCATGAAGGCTGCCATCATCGAAGGGTTCGGCGATCCTGCCGCCACCATCCAGCTGAAGGACGTGCCGGAGCCGGCGTCGCCCGGCCCCGGCGAGGTCACCGTCGAGATGCTGGTGCTGAACATCAACCCGTCCGATCTGCTGCAGATCCAGGGGCTCTACGGCGTGTCGCGGCCGCCGCTGCCGCTGACCCCCGGCGGCGAGGCCGTGGGGCGCATCGCGGCCGTCGGCGAGGGCGTCACCGGCCTTGCCGTGGGCGACATCGTCTCGCCGATGATCCTCTCCTGCTGGGTGGAGCGGGTGACGATGAAGGCCTCGCTGGCCATGAAGCTGCCGGCCGGGATCGACCTGAAGCAGGCAGCGATGCTGAAGGGCAATCCGGCCACCGCCGAGGCGCTGCTGGCCGACCAGTTGGACCTCCAGCCGGGCGACTGGCTGATGCAGAATGCCGCCAATTCGGCGGTCGGCACGTTCCTCGTCAGGCTGGCGCAGCAGCGCGGCATCAACACGCTCAACATCGTCCGGCGCGAGAGCGCGGTGGAGGCGGTGAAGGCGGCCGGCGGCACGGCGGTGATCGCCGATGCGCTCGACGATCCGCGCGCCTTTCGCAAGCGCGTGCGCGAGGCGGTGGGGGACGCGAAGGTGCGGCTGGCCATCGATGCCATCGGCGGCGGTGCCACGGGGCTGATGGCCAACCAGGTGGCCGATGGCGGCACGGTGGTGAACTACGGCCTGCTGTCCGGCGAGCAATGCCGGATCGACGCCCAGCACCTCATCTTCCGGAAGGTCACGCTGAAGGGCTTCTGGCTGATCCACTGGTTCCAGGAGATCGGCCGGGCGCGGCTCGCCGAGACCTACGGGCGGATCGCGGCCGGCATGGCCGACGGCACGCTGACGACCCCGGTAGCCGATGTCGTCGCCTTCGCGGAGGTGAAGGAGGCGCTGCGTCTTGCCGGCGAAGGCGGCCGTTCCGGCAAGGTGCTGATGGTGACGGAGGCGGGGCGACAGGCCGGGGTATAGGGCGGCCGGAGCCGGGTCTGCACGCGCGGCCGGGCAGGCCCCACCCTTACCCTCCCCGCTGCGCGGAGAGGGGGACTTTGGCGTCCCGGCCGCTCTTCAACCGACATGCCTGGCGCGACCGTATTTGCCCAAGCGCGACGCGGTCGTCCCCCTCCCCGCGCAGCGGGGAGGGTAAGGGTGGGGACTACGTTCGCTCGCCGCCGCCCTGCAGTCCGGTCGATGCGTCCTTCGAGGCTCGCTGTCGCTCGCACCTCAGGATGAGGATGGTGGTGGATGGCATGGCGGTCAGGCGAAACGCGGCGGACAAGCTCCGATTGAGGCAGATGCAGCGCACCACCTCCTCATCCTGAGGTGCGAGCGCGAAGCGCGAGCCTCGAAGGACGCACAGGCCGCCATGCAAGGCGTGATGCCGCGAGACCGCGGACCCCTCACGCGTAGAGGCGTTTGATCGCGTCCGCGTATTTCGCCTCGATCGCCTTGCGGCGCACTTTCATCGTAGCCGTGACCTCGCCGTCGTCGTGGTCGAGTTCCTTGTCGAGGATCTCGAAGCGGCGGATGTTGGCGACCTGGGCCAGCGTCTCGTTGGCCTTGTCGACCGCCTGCTGGACGAGTTCCACCACCTGCGGGGCCTGCGACAGGTTCTTGAAGTTGGTGAAGGGGATGCCCTTCATCTCGGCCCATTTGCCCACCGTCTCCATGTCGATCTGGATCAGCGCAGCGACATATTTCTGCCGGTCGCCGAAAACGATGCATTCCTTGATGAAGGGGCTGGTCTTGACCGCATGCTCGATCTCGGTCGGCGACAGGTTCTTGCCGCCGGCGGTGATCATGATGTCCTTCTTGCGGTCGACGATCCGGAAATGCCCGTTCTGCATCTCGCCGACATCGCCGGTGCGCAGCCAGCCATCGACGATGGTCTGGGCGGTGGCCTCCTCGTTGCGGTAATAGCCCTCGAAGATGGTCGCGCCGCGGGCCATGATCTCGCCGTCCTCGGCGAGCTGGACCTGGGTGCCCTTCATGGGCTGGCCGACCGTGCCGGCGACGACGTCATCGGTGAACTGGCCGAGAATGCCGCCCGAGGTCTCGGTCATGCCGTAGATCTCCACCAGCGGCACGCCCATGGTGCGGAAGAAGCGGATCACCTCCGGCGAGATGGGCGCGGCGCCGGTGAAGGCGACCCGGCAGCGGGTTAGGCCGATGGCGTTCTGCAGCGCGCGGAACACGGCGGCATAGGCCAGGGCGTATTTGGCCCGCTCGGCCAGCGACCATTTCGACCGCGGCTTGTCGGCGAGGGGCTCGCACCAGGAAAAAGCCGTCCGGTAGAGCCATTGCTGCAGCGGCCGGGCCTCGTACATCTTCACGCGGATGCCGGAATGCATCTTCTCCCAGATGCGGGGCACGCCGAGGAAGCTCATCGGGGCCACCTCGCGCAGGTCCTCCTGCACGGTGCGCAGGGATTCGCCGAAATTGACCTGGCTGCCGGAATAGAGCGGGCCGAACACGGTCGTGGCCTGTTCGGCGACATGGCAGAGCGGCAGGTAGGACAGGGTCGACCAGCCCTGGCCGATGCCGTAGCGGTCGATCAGCCCGTTCGCCCCGGCGCGGATGTTGCGGTAGGACAGCATCGCGCCCTTGGGCTTGCCGGTGGAGCCCGAGGTGTAGATGAGCAGCGCGATGTCGTTGAGCGCGTGCTCCTTCATCAACTCGTCGACGAGGCCGGGATTCTTCTCGTATTCGGCCCGGCCCAGTGCCTCCATCTCGTCGAAGGTCATCACCAGCCCCGGCTCGTAGCCGGCAAGGCCGCGGTTCTCAAGGGCGATGATCCTCGTCACCTTCGGCAGGTCGGCACGGGCCTCCACCACCTTGTCGATCTGCTCCTGGTCCTCGCAGACCACGATGGCGCAGTCGGCATGGTCGAGGACATAGGCGACCTCGTTCGACGGGCTGGTCGGATAGACGCCGACGGTGACGGCGCCGAGTACGCCGGCGCCCATCTGCGAGAGCACCCATTCGATGCGGTTCTCGGAAATGACGCCGACATGGCTCCTGCGCGTCAGCCCGAGCGCGCGGAAGCCGAGCGCGACGTGGCAGGAGCGCAGCCAGTATTCGGCAAAGGTGGTCGGTTGCCAGATGCCGAAGCGCTTCTGGCGCAGGGCCACCTCGGAGCCGCGCTCGGCGGCGTGCTTCTTCAGCATCTGGACGACCGACAGCGGGGGCAGGGCCGCGGCCGGGTCGGCGGCGGCGGGGCTTGCCGCCTCGCGGGCCAGATCGAGCGGAAGGACGGTTGCGGTCATGACAGCCACCTCTTGCGCCGCTTGTAGTGCTTGATGTCGCGATAGCTCTTGTGGGCGAGGCCCAGATAGAATTCCTGCACGTCCCGGTCGGCGGTCAGCTTCTCGGTCGGCCCGTCGATGACGATGCGGCCGGTCTCCATGATGTAGCCGTAATGGGCGATGGAGAGGGCGACCGAGGCGTTCTGCTCGACGAGCAGCATGGACACGCCCTCCTCGGCATTGATGCGGGCGATGATGGCAAAAATCTCCTCGACCAGCAGCGGGGCGAGGCCGAGCGAGGGCTCGTCGAGCAGGATGACGCGGGGCCTGGCCACCAGCGCGCGCCCGATGGCGAGCATCTGCTGCTCGCCGCCCGACAGGTAGCCGGCGATGGACTTGCGCCGCTCGGCAAGGCGCGGAAAGTAGCGGTAGACGATCTCGAAATCGGGCCGGACACCTTCGCGCCCGGTGAGCGCATAGGTCGCGGCGGTCAGGTTTTCCTCGACCGTCAGGTCGCCGAAGATGCGCCGGCCCTCCATGACATGGAACAGGCCCTGGCGGACCAGCCGGTGCGGCGCGTGCTGCTCGACGATATGGCCGTCGAACATGATCCGGCCCTCGGTGACGAGGCCGTTCTCCATGGGCAGCAGCGCAGAGACGGCCTTGAGCACGGTGGACTTGCCGGCACCGTTGGAGCCCAGGAGCGCGACGATCTTGCCCTTCGGCACGGCGAGCGACAGGCCGCGCAGGGCCTGGATGGCCTTGTTGTAGACCACCTCGATATTGTTCACCTCGAGGATGAGATCGCCGGTCTCTGCCATGTCGTCACCGTGGCCGGAAGAAGGTGGCGGCCCCGCGGCTGCGGGACCGCCGGTCTCGGCTCAGCTCGCGGCCGAGATGGAGATCCAGTCGGAGGCCGGCTTCAGCGCCTTGTCGGCGGCCGAGAACTGATAGACGCGGCCGACCGGGAAGGAATTGTTCGTCATCGTGACCGGCACGCCGAAGATGCCGCCGGAATCGAAGTTCCGGATCGCGCGGGCATGCTTCATCATGTTGACCGCGTTCAGCTCCTCGTTCGCCGTCAGCGTCCGGCGCAGCACTTCCAGCGCCAGCATGGCGTTGGTCCAGCCCTGGTAATAGGCGTGGGTGCGGGTCTTGCCGACATTGGCGGCCTTGATCGCGTCGATCTGGGTGCCGGTGGCGGCCGGATCGAAGTTGTAGCAGGACACGCCCATATAGCCGTCGGCGGCGGCGCCCGCGCGGGTCATCAGCACCGAGTCGGTGGAGTAGAAGGTGCCCATGAACTTCGAGGTCATGCTGGCCTGGCGGGCCTGGGCCATGAACTCCGGGATCGGCTGCAGGACGTAGCCGTGGAAGATCACGTAGTCCGGGTTGCGGCGGCGGATCTTCAGCACGTCGCCAGAGACGTCGACCGAGCCCGGCTGGGTGACGATCTTCTCCACCAGGTTGAGCTCGAGCCGCTTGGCCTCGGCCTCGCCGGCGGCGATCGGGTCGCGGCCGAACTCGGTGTCCGAATGGACGAACACCACCGAGGCGCCCTTCTTCTGGCTGGCGATGTAGCGCAGCAGCACGCGCATCTGGTCGGAATAGTTGGGACCCGGGATCCACTGGTTCGGGAAGGCCTGGGGATTGTCGATCTCGGAGGCGAAGGAGGCGCCGGCCATGACCGTGGTGCCGCGCCGGTTCAGCTCCGGATTGATCGCCTTCTGGAAGCCGGTGGAATCGCCGAAGAACACCGGCACCTGATGCTGCGAGGTGATGCGGGTGAAGATCGCCACGGCGTTGTCGACCCGGTAGCCCGAATCCTCGTTGACGTAGCGGATGCGCCGGCCGGCGATGCCGCCGTTGCGGTTGACCCAGTCGAAATGGTCGCGGCCGCCCTCGAAGCCCTCGACGCCGGCGAAGGCGAAGACGCCGGACATCGGATTGGCGGCGCCGATGACGAGTTCGGGGGCCTGGGCGAAGGCGCGGCCGCTGCCCGTCGAGACGAGGGCGGCGCCGAGGCCGAGGGCGTTGAATGCACGGCGTGACAGTCTGGTCATGAAGGTCTCCTCAGGGTGTGAAGGCCCGCCTTGGCGGCGGTTATGTCTGTTGGGCTCAGGTCCGGAACGGCCACAGGGCGAAATAGCGGCGCGTGCGGCGCCACATCTCGGCAAGGCCCATGGGTTCGAAGATCAGGAAGCCGATGATCAGCAGGCCGAAGATGATGTTGCGGACGGGGGCGAGATAGATCGACGCATCCGGAAACCACGGCACCAGCGCGGTGGCCGCCAGCTTCAGGAATTCTGGGATGAGGGTCATGAATACGGCGCCGAAAATGCCGCCGATGATGGTGCCTGCCCCGCCGACGATCACCGCGGCGAGGAAGAAGATGGAAGCGAGCGCCGGGAAGCTCTCCGGTGTCACGACGCGGAACAGATAGGCCCACAGGCCGCCGGCAACGCCCGCATAGAAGGACGAGATGGCGAAGCTCATCAGCTTGTAGCGCAGCAGCGAGATGCCGATGATCTCGGCAGAGATGTCGCGGTCGCGGATGGCGATGAAGGCCCGCCCGACGCGGGTGCGGAACAGGTTCTTGGCGGCCAGCACCATGACCACGGTGAGCGGCATGACCAGCCAGTAGAGCCGGTCGGGGGTGGCAAGCTCGATGCCGAGGATGCGGGCTGTCGGCACGTTGAGGCCGCGAAGGCCGCCGGTCACTGGCGTCCAGTTGAGAAAGATGAAGCCGAGGATGACCGCCGCCGCCAGCGTGGCAATGGCGAGGTAGAGCCCCTTGATGCGCAGCGAGGGCAGGCCGACCAGATAGCCGATGCCGGCCGCCACCGCGCCGGCCAGCACCAGGTTGAGGATCACCGGCGTGCCGTAATTGCCGTCGAAATAGGCGACCGTATAGGCCCCCACCGCCATGAAGGCGGCATGGCCGAGGCTGACCTGGCCGGTATAGCCGGTGAGGATGTTCAGTCCGGTGGTGGAGATGACGTTGATCATCACCAGCACGGCGAGGAACATCCAGTAGGCCGAGCCCACGAGCGGATAGGCCAGCAGGCCGACGATCAGGACGGCGAACCAGACGCGCTGCGTGTCGGTCTTGAACAGGCCCTCGTCGGCCGCGTAGCTCTCCTTGGCGGTGCCGACGCGCATCAGGCTGCCCCACTCGCTTGATGCCGCATGCCGTTGCCGGAATACCGGTGCCCACTTTTCCGCGGCATGCCGAGAGTCCCGGGTTGCAGCATGCCGTTGCCGGAAAACCGGTTCCCACTTTTCCGCGGCATGCCGGGAGTCCCGGGCTGCCGCATGCCGTTGCCGGAAAACCGGTGCCCACTTTTCCGCGGCATGCTCAGAGCCTCTCGATCTCGTGGGTGCCGAACAGGCCGTAGGGCCGCACAACCAGCACGACGAGCAGGATGGAGAAGGTGGCGAGAAGCTTGAACTCGCCGCCGAGGAAGCGGCCGACCATCGCCTCCAGCCAGCCGATGAAGAGACCGGCGATCAGGGCTCCGGCGATGGAGTCGAGGCCGCCCACGATGACGACGACGAAGACCGACAGGCCGAACAGCCCCATGGCCGAGGAGATGCCGCCGACCGAGCCGACGAGGATGCCGGCCAGCGCCGCCACCACGGCCGCCAGCATCCAGGAGAAGGAGAACACGCCCGGCACGTCGATGCCGACCGAGGATGCGGCGGCCCTGTCGGTCGCCGTGGCGCGCAGCGCGATGCCGCCGCGCCAGAAGGCGAAGACGGTGATCAGCACGGCCATGGCGCTGGCGGCGATGACGAAGGAATAGGCGGTCTTGGAGGGGATGAAGGCGTCGGCGATGATGATCGGCTGCTGGGGCAGGAACTCGGGCAGGCGGCGCGGCTCGGCCGACCAGACGAGTTCGACAACGCCGATCAGCACCGAGGTCAGTCCGATCGTCACCATGAAGACGGAGACCGGATTGTCCTTCAGGAGCGGGCGGATCATGGTCCGCTCGATCAGCGCTCCGACGGCGGCGGCGACTGCGAGCGTCAGCGGCACCGAGGCCCAGATCGGCAGGGCAAGGCCCGCCGAGAAGCCGTAGAATACGAAGGCGCCGATCATCAGCATCTCGCCGATGGCCAGATTGATGACCTTGGTGGCCTTGTAGATGATGACGAAGGCGACGCCGGTGAGCGCCATGAGCGAGCCGGTTCCAAGGCCAGCAAGGCTCGTCTCGACGATGTCCAGGAACTCGATGGCCATCAGGCGACCTTCTCCTCGGCGCTCTTGCGCGCATCCCCCGACGAGCCGAGATAGGCCTTGATCACCTCGGGATTGGCGCGGACCTCGGCGGGCGTGCCGGCGGCAATGCGCCGGCCGAAATTGAGCACGCAGACATGGTCGGAAATGTCCATGACCATGCCCATGTCATGCTCGACCAGCAGGACGGTGACGCCCCATTCCTCGCGCACGTCGAGGATGGCGCGGGCCATGTCCTCGGTCTCCTCGCGGTTCATGCCCGCCACCGGCTCGTCGAGCATGAGGACGCGCGGGCGCATGGCCAGCGCGCGGGCCAGCTCCACCTTCTTCTGCAGCCCGTAGGGCAGGATCGCGACCGGGACATTGCGGATGTGGTCGAGCTCGAGGAAGTCGATCACGTCGCGCTCGATCTCGGCGCGCAGCTCCATCTCCTCGCGCCGGGCCCGTCCCCAATAGAGGAAGGCGTCGAACACATTGGACTTCAGGTGTGCGTGGCGGCCGAGCTTGATGTTGTCGAGCACGGTCATGCCGCGGAACAGCGCGATGTTCTGGAAGGTGCGGGCAAGGCCGAGCCGGGCACGGTCGCGCGCGGGCACGCCGGTGATGTCCCGGCCGTCGAGCAGCACGCGCCCGGTCTTCGGCGTGTAGAAGCCGGATATGGCGTTGAAGGCCGAAGTCTTGCCTGCACCGTTCGGGCCGATCAACGCGGTGATCGAACCGGGCGCAACGTTCAGCGAGACGCCGTCAAGCGCCTTCACGCCGCCGAACTGCAGCGAAAGGTCCTCGACGTCGAGACGTGCAGCGGGCGGCCGCACGGGCGCGACCGGATCGGATGGCGACAACGCCATGGCCTCCTCTGGATCGGCGCGCGGGTTCCCGTCTTCGCCGTAAACTGCGTTTCACTCTATGAAATCTGATTTCAGATTGCCGAAATCAGATTATCGGGACCTTTCGCCGCGTCAACAAACATTCCGATGATTGCGGCACAATTCCACCCTTCGGACGATGGCAAAGGCCGGCAACATCGCCAAAAGCGCGGCGTTTCGGCGCGGTTCAGCCCTGCAGGCTCGTCAGGCCGGCGCCGGCAAAGCCACCATCGGCTGCAATCGCCTGGCCGGTGACGAAGCTTGACTGGGTCTCGTCGAGCAGGAAGGCGACCAGCGAGGCGATCTCGTCCACCGTGCCGTAGCGGCGCATGGGGACATGGCGCAGCCAGTGATCGCGCGTCGCCTGATCGTGGATCTCCGCGACCATGGGCGTCTCGACGGGACCGGGACAGACGGCATTGACCCGAATGCCCTTGTGGGCGAGGTCGACGGCCAGGACCTGGGTCATGTTGATCACCGCCGCCTTGGACGAGCCGTAGGCGACGCGCCCCTTGGAGCCGCGGACCCCGGACACCGAGGCGATGGTGACGATCGAGCCGCCACCCGTGTCCTGCATGACGCGCGCTGCGGCCTTCGCCGCGAGGAAGGTGCCGAGGACATTGACCTCGTGGATGGCGCGGAACAGGTCGGCGCCGGTCTGCAGCGCCGGAACGTCGGCGCCCCGGCCGGCCGAGGTGACGCAGCCGATCAGGCGGCCCTGCCCGGCAGCCGCCTCGATCCAGGCCTCGACCGCCGTCTCGTCGGTCACGTCCACCGCGGTGTAGGTCGCGCGGTCGCCGAGCCGGGTCTCGGCCGCCGCCAGCGCCCGGATGTCGCGGTCGCAGACGGCCACCTTCCAGCCGCGCGCGACGCAGGCCGCGGCAGAGGCGAGCCCGATGCCGGACGCTCCTCCGGTGATGGCGACGCAGTCCTTCGGCATAAGCCCTGTTCCTGTCCGTTTGTGATCGGGGCGCGCATCGAAGCACCGGACCGGGCAGGTGTCACCCCGGCCCTCTCGCGGTGGCCCGAGGGCTGTGCCATGATCAGCGCTGCGGCAGGCGCACGCCTCCCTTCCATACGCGCCAATACGGCCGCGCTTGTCACGCGCCCTGCGCTCGTCCCATCATGCGGTTACCGATCAGCCGGACCAGCAGACGTCCGGATCGACCGTGGGAAACGGAACGCCTGTCGCACAAGGGGGACGATCATGTCCGAGACCAGCAAGATTCATGTCCTGTCGCGCCGCGTCGTCGTCGCCGGAGCCGGTGCCGCAGTGATGGCACCCTGGGTTTCGAAGGCCCAGACGCTGAAGACCGAATACAAGCTCTCCGTGGTCGGAAACCGGCCGATCGCGCTCTCGGAAGGCGCCTTCCAGTGGGCCGAGATGGTGACCCAGCGCACCAACGGCCGCATCAACGTGAAGGTCTATCCGGGCTCGCAGCTGGTCGGTGGCGACCAGACCCGCGAACTGGTCGCCATGCGCCAGGGCATCATCGACTTCACCGTGTCGTCGACCATCAACATCTCGCCGCAGGTGCGCGAGATGAACCTGTTCTCGCTCCCCTTCCTGATGCCGAATCACAAGGCCTTCGACGCGATCACCGGCGGCGAGGTCGGTCAGGCGCTGTTCAAGGTCATGGAGAGCCGCGACGTGGTGCCGCTGGCCTGGGGCGAGAACGGCTTCCGGGAGCTGTCGAACTCCAAGCGCGCGATCCGCACGCCGGCCGACCTGCGCGGCCTGAAGATCCGCTTCGCGGCCGGCGCCATCTTCGCCGACATCTATAACGGGCTCGGCGCCAATCCGGTGCAGATGTCGTTCGCCGACCTGCAGCCGGCGCTGTCCACCGGTGCGGTCGATGGCCAGGAGAACCCGATCAACCTGTTCCTCGGCCTGAAGATGGATGCGCTGGCGCAGAAGCACATGACGGTCTGGAACTACTGCGTCGATGCCGGCCTGTTCCATGTCGCCAAGAGCGTCTGGCAGACCTTCTCGGCCCAGGACCAGGAGATCATCCGCGAGAGCGCCCGCGACGCCGCCAAGGTGCAGATCGGCCTGACCCGCAAGGGCCTCGGCATCCTCGATGCCGACCGCTCGTCCTACGAGGAGCTGGAGAAGCGCGGGGTTGCCACCGCCATCCTGACGCCGGCGGAGAAGCGTGCCTTCGCCCAGGCCACCCGCCCGGTCTTCGACAAGTGGGCCGCCCAGGTCGGCGCCGACCTCGTCAAGAAGGCCGAAGCGGCCGCCGCCGCGGCGTCCTGACGACCTGACAGCCGCGCCCCCGGCCGATGAGCCGGGGGCGTCCTGCCTCCTGCCGACCGCCTGCAGCCTCCGGGAAGTCCCAAGCCTTGGCCGATATCGATCCGATCGCCCCGCCGGCGGTGCCGCGGACCCGAATCCCGCTCAAGGTCGAGGAGGTGCTGGTCGCCACCGCAATGGCCGGCATGGCGCTCATCACCTTCGGCAATGTGGTGGTGCGGTACCTGACCAACGTCTCCTTCGCCTTCACCGAGGAATATTCGGTCGTGCTGATGGTGGTGGTGGCGCTGCTCGGCACCTCGCTGGCCATCGCCTGCGGCCGGCATATCCGCATCGGCGTGTTCGTCGACGGACGCAGCCCGCAGACACGCCGGCGCGCCGAGATGGTGGCCATGGCGCTGACCATCGTCTGCTTCGGCATTCTCGCCATCTATGGCGCGAGCCTCACCTGGGACGAATACCGTTTCGAGGTCGTCTCTCCGGGCCTCGGCCAGCCCCAATGGGTCTATACCGGCATGCTGCCGCTGCTGTCGCTCGCGGTCATGGGGCGGGCGGCGGGCCGCATCATGCGCCTTGCCCGGGGTGAGGACGCATGACCGGCTTCGTTCTCGTCGCGGCCTTCGTCGCCATGATGCTGGCGGCGGTCCCGGTCGGGGTCGCCATCGGCCTTGCAGGCGCGCTCGCCATCTGGCTCGCCGGGCAGTCGATCATGGCGGTGCCCACCAATGTCTATACCGGCATCGCCAAATATCCGCTCATCGCCATTCCCATGTTCGTGCTGGTCGGGTCGGTGTTCGATCGCACGGGCGTCGCGCTCAGGCTGGTTCGCTTCGCCACCGCCCTGGTGGGCGCCGGACGTGGCGCGCTGGCCACCGTCTCGGTGCTGGTCGCCATGGTGCTCGGCGGCATTTCTGGCTCTGGACCTGCCACCTCGGCGGCGGTCGGGCAGGTGGTCACCCCGTCGATGATCAAGGACGGCTATCCGCGCGCCTTCATCGCCTCGACGGTGGGCGCGGCCGCGGCCACCGACATCCTCATTCCGCCCTCCATCGCCTTCATCATCTATGCGGTGCTGGTGCCGGGCGTGTCGGTGCCGGCGATCTTCGCCGCCGGCATGATCCCGGGCATCCTGGCGGGCATATCGATCATCATCCCGATCCTCATCATCTCCTGGCTGCGCGATTTCGGCGGCAAGACGCAGCAGGGCGACGGCGCGCTCTCCGTCTGGAGCACGTTCAAGGAGGCGATCTGGGGCCTGATGGCGCCGGTCATCATTCTCGGCGGCATGCGGGCCGGCCTGTTCACGCCGACCGAGGCGGCTGTGATGGCGGTGGCCTATGGCCTGTTCATCGGCTTCGTCATCTATCGGACGCTGACCCTTCGCGACGTCTACGAGATGCTGGTCGAGGCGGGCGAACTGTCGGGCATCATCCTCATCGTGGTGGCGCTTGCCTCGGTCTTCGCCTGGTCGCTGTCGACGCTTGGCATCGTCCAGCCGATCGCCGACTGGATCGTGTCGCTCGGCCTTGGACCCTATGGCACGCTGCTGCTGCTCGGCCTGGTCCTGATCGTCATCGGCATGGTGCTGGACGGCATCTCGATCTACCTGATCCTGCTGCCCATCCTGATCCCGATCGCCAACAGCTTCGGCTGGGACCTGGTCTGGTTCGGCATCCTGCTGACCATGATGGTGGCGATCGGCCAGTTCACGCCGCCGGTGGCCGTCAACCTCATGGTTTCCTGCAAGATCGCGCAGGTTCCGATGGAATCGACCATTCCCTGGGTCAGCTGGATGGTGCTCGGCATGATGACCGCGCTGGCCATGGTCGTGGCCGTTCCCGACCTGGCCCTCTGGCTGCCGCGGGTGCTCGGCTATTGAGCGGGCGTGAACCTGACGAACGGTTCATCTTGATGCACCGCGGAAAATCCCCCATTGTCCCGCGGTCATTGCGAGCCGCCCATTCCGGGCGGTCGACCGGGGCCGTATCGGCCCGTGTGCGAGGCGATACCAGATGAGTTCGAAGGTCTATTCCTCCGCCAGGGAGGCCCTGGCGGGCCAGATCAAGGACGGCATGACGATCATGTCCGGCGGCTTCGGCCTCTGCGGCATTCCCGATGTGCTGATCGAGGCCGTGCGGGATTCGGGAGCGAAGAACCTCACCGTGATCTCCAACAATGCCGGCGTGGACGGGGCCGGGCTCGGCATCCTTTTGGAGACCAAGCAGATCGCCAAGATGATCTCGTCCTATGTCGGCGAGAACAAGCTGTTCGCCCAGCAGTTCCTGTCCGGCGAGCTGCAGCTTGAGTTCAACCCGCAGGGCACGCTGGCCGAGCGCATCCGCGCCGGCGGCGCCGGCATTCCGGCCTTCTTCACCAAGACCGGCGTCGGCACGGTGATCGCCGAGGGCAAGGAAGTGCGCGACTTCGACGGCGAGACCTATGTGATGGAGCGTGGCCTGTTCGCCGACATCTCGCTGGTCCACGCCTGGAAGGCGGACAAGGAGGGCAACCTCGTGTTCCGCAAGACGGCGCGCAACTTCAACCCGATGATGGCGACGGCCTCGCGCATGACCATCGTGCAGTGCGAGCACCTGGTGGATGTCGGAGAGATCGACGGCGATGCCATCCATACCGCCGGCATCTACGTCAAGCGCATCGTCCACGTGCCCAATGTGGTCAAGCGCATCGAGCAGCGCACCACCCGCCCCAAGGCGGCGTGAGAGGAGACGAGACCATGGCCTGGACCCGTGACCAGATGGCCGCCCGCGCCGCCAAGGAACTGCGCGACGGCTTCTACGTGAACCTCGGCATCGGCATTCCGACGCTGGTGTCCAACCACATCCCATCCGGGATGAGCG
Organism: Phreatobacter sp.; assembly: GCF_051860605.1. Classification (GTDB taxonomy): domain Bacteria; phylum Pseudomonadota; class Alphaproteobacteria; order Rhizobiales; family Phreatobacteraceae; genus Phreatobacter. The sequence continues at coordinate 341,430 of NZ_JBHYDR010000005.1, forward strand.
TGCAGCTCCAGTCGGAGAACGGCATGCTCGGCATGGGCCCCTTCCCCGTCGAGGGCGAGGAGGATGCCGACCTGATCAATGCCGGCAAGCAGACCATCACCGAACTGCCGACGACGAGCTATTTCTCGTCCTCGGACAGTTTCGCCATGATCCGCGGCGGCCATATCGACCTGTCCATTCTCGGGGCCATGCAGGTGGCCGAGAACGGCGATCTCGCCAACTGGATGATCCCCGGCAAGATGGTCAAGGGCATGGGCGGTGCGATGGATCTGGTCGCGGGCGTCAAGAAGGTGGTCGTGGTGATGGAGCACGTCGCCAAGGACGGCCCGAAGCTGCTGAAGCGCTGCAACCTGCCGCTGACCGGCGCCGGCGTCGTGGACATGGTGATCACCGATCTCGGCGTCTTCGCCATCGACAAGAAGGGCGGCTCCGGCATGAACCTGATCGAACTGGCCGACGGGGTCACGCTGGACGAGATCCGGGCCAACACGGAAGCCGGTTTCGCCGTCGCGCCCGGACTTGCCGCTGCCGCCTGAACACGGCATGAGTCGCCTGACATCTGATCGACGGGGACCCCTTCCGGGTCCCCGTTTCGTTGACAGGCCGGCGGTTGCGGACCGCCCGCCGGCGGCCATCGAAAAGCCATCCGGCCTGACCATGTTCCGCGTCCCGTCAGCGTTGTCTCCATGCCGTCACGCCCCGGCGAGCGGCTCGTGCCACCGAAACCAGGACCGCAACGATTGAGCCTTGCCGCCGCCCTCAAGCGCGTTTTGACACTTGTTGTCGTCGTCGTGCTGGCGCTCGGCGCGACCATGGCTCTGGTGCCCAGCCTGATGCCGTCGGAAGCGGTGCGGCAGACCGTCGCGCGGGAGCTGTCCGGGCGGCTCGGCCTGCCGGTCACGATTGCAGGTACCGTCTCGGTCCACGTCTTCCCGCAACTGCTGGTGCGCCTCGAGGACGTGCGGATCGGCGAGGGTGCGCCGGAGGACCTGCCCGCGCGGGCGGAAGCACTGGTCGGCACGCTGCGCCTGCTCCCGCTGCTCGCCGGTCGCGTCTCGGTCTCCGATTATGTTCTGGTCGCGCCGCGGGTGCTTATCCGGGTGGCCGAGGACGGCGCCTCGAACTGGGATGCCGCCTTCGCCAGCCTGAGGGGCCTGACCGGAGCGAAGGCCGTCGCCTTTCCGGACTTCCGCGTGGTCGATGGCCAGACCATCATCGACGAGCGCAAGACGGGCCGGCATCTGACCGTGTCCGGCATCGACATCGCCGTCTCCTGGCCGGGCAGCGACAGGCAGGCCACCGTTTCCGGCTCGCTGCAGGTCAATGGCGAGCAACTGGACATCAGTGCGGTCATTGCGCGACCCATCGCGCTGCTGACGGCCGAGCCGACGGCCGTGAAGATGCGCATCGTCGGGTTGCCCCTGCGAGCCGCCTTCGATGGTCAGGTGACCAACGGCGCGGCCGTGACCGCGCAGGGGGCGATGACCGTCGAATCCACCTCTCTCAGGCTGATGCTTCGCTGGCTCGGCCAGAACCCCGGGATCGGGCCCTCGCTCGGACGCTTCGCACTGAAGGGCGAGGTTCAGCTCCTGCCCCAGAAGCTTGCCTTCACCAAGGTCAATGCCGAACTCGACGGCAATACCGCCGACGGTGCGCTGACCGTCAGCTTCGAGGGCGACCGGCCGCAGGTCCAGGGAACGCTGGATGCCGGCCGCGTGGTTGCAACGACCTATTTCGCCGATCTCAACCTCACGCCGAGGCCGGGCCAGGGCTGGAGCCGCCGGCCGATCGATCTTTCCGCCGTCACGCATTTCGACGTGGACCTGAGGCTGTCGGCCCGGGAAATGATCGTCGGTTCGGCCAATATCGGGCGCACGGCGGCGGCGCTGACGGCCCGCAACGGGCGCCTGGCCGTCACCCTCGGGGAAGCACAGGCCTATGGCGGCAACCTGCGGGGCGCGCTCGCCGTCGCGCCGCGCGGCGAGGGCTACGAGGTCAAGGCGAGCCTCTCCGTCCAGCGTGCGCAGCTCGGCCAGGGGCTCGGCGAATGGTTCGGCTATCGCCGGATCGGTGGCATCGCCAATGCCCAGATCGCGGTCGAGGCCGATGGCGGGTCCATGGCCGATTTCGTGCGCACGGCGCGCGGTCAGGCCAGCATCAATGCCGTCGAGGGGTCGCTGCGCGGCTTCAACGCCGAGGCGATCCTCAGACGGCTTGAGCGCCGTCCGCTGTCGTCGGCCGGCGCCGATTCCCGTGCGGGGACCACGCCCTATGAGCGGATTTCGGCAACCGTCGTCATCGAGGGCGGCGTGGCGCGCACCGCCGACCTGGTGCTGGAGGGCCGGATCGTCAGCATCCGCCTTGAAGGCGCGGCGGCTCTTGCCAGTCGCGAACTCGACCTGCAGGGAATCGCATCGCTGCGGCGCTCGGCACCTGCGGAGGGCGCCTTCGACCTGCCCTTCGTCATCCAGGGGTCGTGGGACGATCCCTTCGTCCTGCCCGATCCGCAAAGCCTCATCCGCCGGTCGCGTGCGGCCGCGCCGCTGCGCAACGTGACGCGCGACCGCGACGCCCTAAGGGCGGTGCTGGACGCGATCCAGCGTCATGGCCATCCCGACATCGGCGCCGACATTCCGCCGCCGCTGTCGTTCGCCCCCTATCCGCCCTTGCGTCCCGGCGACTGAAACTGTCTCCTGCCGCTGGCCGGTTTCCGGCCCGCGCGCTGCAGCAGCCGCGTGCCGCATTGCCGCCTTCGATCCCGGACCCGTCCGCGCCCGATGACCTCATCCCTCCGCCCTGCCCAGATGCTCCTGCGCACCGCCGTCCTGATCCTGTGCCTCATGCTGATGGGCCTTGCGTCCGCGGACGCCCAGGCGCCGGGGATCGCACCGGCACAGCCACAACCGGCGACGCCCGCGCAGACATCGCCCACGCCGGCCCCGCCGCCGCCTGCGGCGCCGGCCCAGACCCAGCCTGCGGCGCCGGCCCCGCCGCCGCCTGTGGCGCCTGCCCAGACCCAGCCTGTGGCGCCGGCCCAGACCCAGCCTGCGGCGCCGGCCCAGACCCAGCCTGCGGCGCCTGCCCAGACCCAGCCTGCGGCGCCGCCGCCGCCCGCTCCGGCGGCCGCCGCGCCCGCCCGCGACGCGACCGAGGCGGCCAAGACCGTGCTGGACCAGGTCGAGGTCCGCCTCGAGCGCCGGCTTGCCAACGAGGAACTGAATGATGCCCGCCGGCAGCTTGAGCCGGTGCGGGAGGCGCTCGCCCAGGCGCTTGAACAGCTTCAGCCGCGCCTGGCGGAGGCCCGTGGCCGGCTGGAACAACTCGGCCCGGCACCGGCCGAGGGGGCGGCGGCCGAGGCGCCGGAAGCCAAGACCCTGCGCGACCAGCAGACGCGCGCGGTCGCCGATCTCGACGGGCTCGTGCGCAACCTGCGCGTCCAACTCGTGCGGATCGACCAGATCGCCGACCGGATCGTGGAGCGTCGCCGCCAGCTGTTCACCGCCGAACTGCTGGATCGCTCGACACCGATCGTCGATCCGCGATCCTGGGTTCCGCTGATGGAGGCGATGCCGCGCCTCTGGAACTCCACCCGCTATTTCCTGTCCGACTGGCAGGGGCACCTGACCCACAGCGTGGGCACCGCGCGCATCATGGTTGCGGCCAGCATCGCGGTCCTGGCCGCAATCCTGCTGCTGCTGCTGCGTCGCCAGTTGCTCCGCTGGGGCCTGCGCCGCGACACTGCGCGCGAGCCCGCAACGCAGCTGGCGCGCGTACTCGCGGCGGTCCGGGTGGCGCTCGAACGGTCGCTCGCCATGCCGCTGACCGTGGGCGTGTTCCTGCTGATCCTGGCCAATTTCGAGCTGGTGCTGCCGCGTGCCGAACCGCTGGTGCCGACGGCCGTGCTGACCGCAGCGCTGATCGTCGCGGTCACGCGCGGCATCATGCAGGCGGTCCTGCAACCGGGAGCACCGGCCTACCGGCTCGTGCCGATGCCGGAGGCCTTCGCGGCGGCCATTTTCGGCTCGGTCCGGGCGGCGGCCTGGGTGGTGGCGATCGGGGTGGTCGTGCTCGCCTATTCGCGCAGCATCATCGCGCCCGTGGCGGTGACCATCTTCGTGACGGGCGCGACGGCGCTGGCCATCATCATCATCGCCTTCCTGTTCCTGCGCCAGACGGCGCAGCGGCCGGCGGAGGAGGGCGATGCCGGCGGGCCGTCCCCGTCGGCGGGGCCGGCGGGCGAACTGATCCCCTGGACATGGGTGAGGCCGGCGCTCTGGCTGTTCATGGTCGTGGTGCTGGCCGCGCTGATCGCCGGCTACACGGCGCTTGCCGCCTTCATCGCCAGCCGGACGGTGGCCGCGGTGGTGATCGCCTGCGCCACCGTCATCGTGCTGCAGTTCGTCGATGCGGTGATCGCGGAGTGGTTCGGTGCCGGGACAGTCCGGGGCCGGTCGCTGGCCGTCTCGCTCGGCGTCAAGCCGGAACGGCTGGACCTTATGGGAACGCTGCTGGATGGCGCGCTGCGCATCGCCGTCCTGGCCTCCTCCGTGCTGATCGTGCTCGGCCCCTGGGGTTTCGGCGGGGTCGGCGCCACGCTCGACGATGCCTTCTTCGGCCTGAGGCTCGGGGAGGTCAGGACCTGGGCCTTCACCATCGCGGCAGCCGGCCTCGTGATGGCCATCGGCCTTGTGGTCGTGAGGGCGGTTCTCAGCTGGTTCCGCGACAAGGTGCTGCCGCGCACGGGCATGGATTCCGGCCTGCAGAACTCGGTGGCAACCATCCTCGGCTATGCCGGCTTCGCGCTCGTCGTGGCGCTGGGGCTGAGACAGCTCGGGCTCGACCTGTCGAATGTCGCCATCATTGCCGGCGCCCTGTCGGTCGGCATCGGCTTCGGCCTGCAGTCGATCGTCTCGAATTTCGTGTCGGGCCTCATTCTGCTGGCAGAGCGGCCGATCCGCGTCGGCGATTCCATCGTGGTGAAGGGCGAGGAGGGCTATGTCCGCAAAATCTCGGTGCGCTCCACCGAGATCGAGACCTTCGATCGCGCCACCGTCATCCTGCCGAATGCCGAACTGATCACGGGCGTCGTCAAGAACTGGACCCATTCCAACACGATGGGCCGCATCGCGATCCCCGTCCGGGTCTCCTACCAGGCCGATCCGGAGGTCGTGCGCGACGAACTGATGGCGGTCGCCTGCGACAGCCGGTTCGTCGTGCAGGACCCGCCGCCGCGGATCTTCCTCATGCGGTTCGCAGATTTCGGCATCGAGTTCGAGCTGCGCTGCATCGTCACCAATGTGGACTATTCGCTGACGGTGCGCAGCGACCTGCAACTCGCGATCCTGCAGCGCTTCCGCAAGCGCGGCATCCTGCTGATGCCGACCATCAACCAGCGCGACATCAAACCCGAGCCGCCCGAACCGGACCATCCTCCCGGCTGGCGTCCGGGCTCGCGCCGGTCCAGTTCCTGAGGACCATCCGCCCCGGCGGCGTCACCTGCACGAGGCGGCCGCCGCGTTCGCGGCGCAGCCAGCCCCGGGCCATGAACAGGGCGAGCAGCGCACTGCCGAGCGCGCCGCCGAGATGGGGACGGCGTTCGCTCCAGTCGAGGCAGCATCGGCAGACCGGCCGGCGCCCGGTCTCCAGCGCTACCATGTCGACCCCCTGGGCGACGAAGAAGGCGCGGCCTCCGGGCGTGACGGCTGGAACGCTGCCGGCCATGGCCAGATGGCCGGAGGCCAGCAGGCCCTCGAACAGATCGACGGCAAGGCCGCCGGCCAGATGGTCGTAGCAGGTGCGGGCCGCCCGCAGGGCCGGATCGCGCGGGCCGGTGCGGTGCCGAAGCCGTCCCGTGCGCGCGGCAAGACCCATCAGGCCCTCGAGCACCTGCGCCACGTCGGCTCCCGAGAGCCGGAAATAGCGGTGGCGGCCCTGCGCCTCGACCAGCACCAACCCGGCCTCCCGCAGGCGAGCCAGATGGCCGCTTGCGGTCTGGGCTGTGATGCCGGCCTCGCGCGCGAGTTCGCCGGCCGTCAGCGCCTGGCCGGCCATCAGCGCGCCGAGCATGTTGGCCCGGGCCGGATCGCCGATCAGCGATGCAACCTCGGCAATGGACGGGCCATCCTTCATCACGCACTCCCTGGATCGTGGCAACAGGCTAGCGCTGTTCCGTCCATCCTGCTTCGGTCGCGGCCGAAACGTCGAAGGGGCGATTCTGCCAAACCAGCGCGGATGCCGGCTGTGCCCGGCCGCCTCCCGGAACCGCCATGATCACACTTGCCATAGCCACTGTCGTCTTCATCCTCGCCGGGCTCGTCAAGGGCGTCATCGGACTCGGCCTGCCGACCATTGCGGTGGGTCTGCTCAGTCTCGCGATGGCACCGGCGCAGGCCGCCGCGCTCATGCTCGTCCCCTCGCTCATCACCAATGTCTGGCAGATCGCCGCCGGACCGAACCTCTGGCCGCTGACGCGGCGCCTGGCCACGCTGCTGATCGGCATCGCCGTCGGCACGGTGGCCGGCAGCGGCATCATCACCGGCGCCCATGCCGGCCATGCCTCCGTTGCGCTCGGCATCGTGCTGATGATCTATGCCGGCTTCGGCCTGTCGCCGCTGCGGCCGCGCCTGCCGGCTGCCGCCGAGCCCTGGCTGTCCCCGGTCGTCGGCCTTGCCACCGGCGTGGTCTCGGCCGGCACCGGCATCTTCGTCATGCCGTCCGTGCCCTATCTGCAGGCGATCGGGCTGGAGAAGGACGATCTGGTCCAGGCGCTCGGCATCACGTTTCTGGTGGCGACCGTGGCGCTCGGCCTCGGTCTCGCGCGCGAAGGGGTGCTGCCGGCCTCCGTGGCGTTCGCCTCGCTCCTCATGCTGTTGCCGGCGCTTGCCGGCATGTGGCTCGGCCAGGCCTTGCGCGCGCGCATCAGCCCGGCGGCGTTCCGCACGGTGTTCCTCGTGGGTCTCCTGCTGCTCGGGGGCCATCTCGCCACCCGGCCGCTTTGGTAAGGCCGGACGGTCAGTTGCGGTCGTCGGGAAGCGTCGGCAGGGGATGGAACTCGATCCCCTCCTCGTGCAGTTCGCGCGCTTCCTCCGGTGTCGCCGAGCCGTAGATCGAGCGGTGCTCGACCTCACCGTAGTGGATCTTGCGTGCCTCTTCGGCAAAGCGGTCGCCGACGGGATCGGCAGTCCTGGTCAGATGGTCGCGCAATTCGCGCAGGCGGGCGCGCAGCTCCTGCGCGGCGGGCGAGGCCATGGCGACCGGCGCGTCCGTCGCGGGGGCCTGCGGACCGGGCGGCTTGGCGGCGGGGGCCGGGACGGCCGCAGGCGGCCGCTCGGGCGCCCGGTCGCGGCGTGCCACCTGCGGCGCCATCAGGGTCTTCTCGATACGGGTCGAGTTGCAGACCGGGCACGCGACAAGCTTTCGCCGCCTCTGCTCGTCGTAGCTTGCCGAGGAGGGAAACCAGCTCTCGAAGTCGTGGGCCTTGTCGCAGTGCAGCGCGTACTTGATCATGACGCGGCAACGCTGACAGGATCGGGAAGGCTGAAGACCCGGCCATTGGCCAGCGAGGGAATGCGGCCGCGGGTCTCGTCCACCCTGGCAGGGTCGATCTCGGCGAGGATGACGCCCGGCTCGTCGTGGTCGGCCTCGGCCAGCACCGTGCCCCATGGGTCGATGATGAGGCTGTGGCCGTAGGTCTCGCGGCCGCAGGCGTGCCGGCCGCCCTGGGCGGCGGCGATCACGAAGGCGCCGTTCTCGATGGCGCGCGCGCGCATGAGCACATGCCAGTGCGCCTGGCCGGTGGGCACGGTGAAGGATGCGGGAATGGCCAAGATGCCCGCACCGCGCTCGGCCAGCGCCCGGTAGAGATGGGGAAAGCGCAGGTCGTAGCAGATGGTCACGCCGAGCCGGGCCCACGGCAGATCGCACAGCACCGCCGCTTCGCCCGGCGCATAGGCCGCCGATTCCCGATAGGTCTGGCCGTTCGGCAGGTCGACGTCGAACATGTGGATCTTGTCATAGGCCGCAACAACCTCGCCGTCGGGCGAGATCACGTAGCCGCGGTTCGCTGCCTGTCGCTCGCCGATGCGGATGGCGAGCGAGCCGATGTGCAGCCAGATCCCCAGTTCCATGGCCTCGGACTGGAACAGCGGGATCGAGGTATCCTCCGCCTCGCTGCGGATCGCCTCGAAGAAGCGGCTCCGGTCGGGCTGGAGGATGTTGGTCATTTCCGGCGTCTGGACGTAGCTGGCCCCCGAACGCGCCGCCTCGCGGATCAGGGCGATGGCCTGCTCCGTGCTGGCCCTCACATCGACATCGGCGCGCATCTGCACGCAGGCTGCCGTGAAGGATCCGCCGGGGGGTGCGCTCATCGGTGCCATCGCCTCTCAGGCCGTCAGGAGGGGGTCGAGTTTGCCCGCCGCGTCCAGCGCGTGGATGTCGTCCGAGCCGCCGACATGGCGCGTGCCGATGAAGATCTGCGGCACGGTGGTGCGCCCGCCGGCCTTCTGGATCATCTCCGCGCGTCGCTCAGGATGCTTGAGGATATCGACTTCGGTGAAAGCCGCGCCCTTGGACTTCAGGAGGTCCTTGGCGGCGTGGCAATAGGGGCAGTAGTCCTTGGTATAGATGACGATGTCGGCCATGGGGCGGTCCGGGGACGTTGCGGGCAGACGTCAGATATGGACCGCGCCCGGTCCGTCCACAACCCTTGCCGCCGTCAGCACATCGATGCGCGCGGCACCGGCCCGGCGCAGCACGCGGGCGCAGGCCTCCAGCGTCGCGCCCGTGGTCAGCACGTCGTCGACCAGCACCAGGTTGCGGCCGCGCACGAGGGTGCTGCGATCCTCGGCAATGCGGAAGGCGCCGGTCACGTTCTCGATCCGCCGGGCGCGCGTCAGGCCGACCTGATGGGCGGTGCGGCGCACGCGCTTCATGAGCATCGGCTCCGTGGCAATGCCGGTCAGGGCCGACAGATGGCGGGCAAGTTCCGCCGACTGGTTGAACCGGCGCCTGAACAGCCGCGTCCAGTGCAGGGGCACCGGGACCAGCGCGTCGGCGCCGTCCAGTACATCGCGGCCGGCACGGGCCATCCAGCGCGCAAGTGCCGGCGCCAGCTCCAGCCGGTCGCCATATTTCAGGCCGTGGATGAGCGACCGGCCGACATCGTCGAAGCGGAAGGCGGCACGGGCCCGGTCAAACGCCGGCGGGTTGGCGATCGCCTCCGGGGAGACGGCACCGGGACCGATGTCATAGGGCAGCGGCGTGCCGAGACGGTCGCAGACCGGGGCCGTGATGAAGGCGACGCCGCCCCAGCAATGCGGGCAGAGAGCATGATGGTCGCCAACCGGGTTGCGGCAGGCAAGGCATAGCGGGGGCAGGAGCCAGTCGAGCGCGCGGCTGCGGGCCGCAGACAAGCGGCTACGCAGCGACGATGCAACGGCCGGCGGGCTTCGCGCGTTCATGAGGGATGGTAGCGCCGCGTCTTGGCTTGCGCGATACGGGGCCTTCCGCATCGGGTTCGGGGCCGATACTGACCCGGATCAAGGATCGTAACACCAGGTCCCGGCACGGTGATCTGCTCCAAGGACCTGCCAGGACCCCGACGCAAGGACGTGACATGGACCCCGCCGAGGCCGAAGCCATCGCGTTCCTGACCGCCCGGGCCGGCGGGTCGGAGGCGTGCAATCTCGTCTCGACGCACATTTCCCGCGTGATCATCGGGCCGGAGGTCGTGTTCAAGCTGAAGCGCCCGGTGCGGCTTGCCTATCTCGACTTTTCCACGGCCGCGCGGCGCCTCGCCTTCTGCGAGCGGGAATATGCGCTGAACCGCAGGTCGGACCCTGACGGCCGCATCTATCGCGGCGTTCGGCGCATCAGCCGCGGCGCGGACGGCGCGCTCGGCTTCGACGGCGATGGCGATCTCGTCGATGCCGTGGTGGAGATGAATCCCTTCGACAATGACCGCCTGCTCGACCGGCTGGCCGGCGCCGGACCTCTGCAGCCTGGTTTGATCGAGCGGCTGGCCCATGCGGTGGCCGACCTGCATGCGGTCGCCGACGTCTCCGACGATCCGGCCGGCGCGGCGCGCATGGAGCGGGTGCTCGACATCAATGCGGCGGCGTTCGTCGAATCCGGCCTGATGGATGAGGCGGCGGCCGGCCGCTTCGACACGCTGTTCCGGACGGCGCTCGCCCGTCATTCCGCCTTGCTCGATACCCGCGCCATCGCGGGCAAGGTCCGCCGGGGCCACGGCGACCTGCACCTGCGCAACATCTGCCTGATCGGCGAGGACCCGGTGCTGTTCGATTGCCTCGAGTTCGACGAGGATCTGGCGACAACCGATGTGCTCTACGACCTCGCCTTCCTGGTGATGGACCTCTGGCACCGGGGCCAGCGGGCGGCGGCCAACCTCCTCGTCAACCGCCATGCCGACCGCACCGGCGAGCGCGAGGGCCTGGCCCTCCTGCCGTTCCTCGTTGCCGTGCGGGCCGCCGTGCGTGCCCATGTGCTGGCGGCTACCGCACGGGATCCGGAGACGCCGGGACGGTCGGCAATTCGCGACGAGGCGCAGGACTATGTGCGGCTGGCCGAGGCGGCGCTCGCAGAGGCCACGCCGCGGCTGGCTGCGGTCGGCGGCCTGTCCGGCTCGGGCAAGTCGACCCTTGCCGCAGTGCTCGCCCCCGAACTGGCTCCGCTTCCTGGCGCCCGCACCCTCAACACCGACCGGCTGCGCAAGGCGCTGTTCCAGGCCGGGCCGGAGACACGCCTCGGGCCCGAAGCCTACCGGCCGGAGGTGTCCGCCACGGTCTATGGCCGTTTGCGCGAGGAGGTGGCCGTCCTCCTCGCGGCCGGTGTGCCGGTGATCGCCGACGCGGTCCATGCCCGTCCCGACGAGCGGGCCGCGATCGCAGCCGTGGCGCGCAAGGCCGGCGTGCCGTTCCTGGGGGTCTGGCTCGACCTTTCGGCAGAGGCGCTGAAGGCGCGGGTGACGGCCCGGCGTGGTGGGCCCTCCGACGCCACCGCAGAGACGGTCGATCACCAGCTCGGCTACGACCTGGGCGAGATCACCTGGACGAGGCTCGATTCGGGTCGCGACAAGGCCGAGCTGGTTGCCGGGCTGCGGCCGCTGCTCTGAGGCCCGTGGTCAGCCCCGGTGAGCCTTGACCAGTGTGGCGATGTCGATCTTCTGCATGGTCATGATGGCCCGCATGACCCGTCCGGAGGCCGCCGCGTCGCCGGTCATCAGGTCGCCGATGATGGCTGGCGCAACCTGCCAGGACAAGCCGTACCGGTCAGTCAGCCAGCCGCACTGGCCATGCTGGCCGCCCTCGGCAAGGCGCTCCCAGAAGACGTCGATCTCCCGCTGATCGGCGCAGGCGACCGACAGGGAGACGGCCGGGGAGAACGTGAACATCGGGCCGGCGTTCAGAGCCTGCAGGGCCTGCCCGCCGAGACTGAAATCGACGACCAGCTCGGTGCCCTCGGGCATGTGCCCTCCCTCGCCATAATAGGTCACCCGGTCGATGGAGGCGGGCTTGCCGGCGGCGCGGAAGAGTTCCGTGTAGAAGGTGGCGGCTTCCAGCCCCTGCCTGTCGAACCAGAGGCAGGGCCGGACGAGGGCGATTGACGCGGCAGTGGACATCGCTGACCTCCCGCCTCAGGCCGTGGCGGAGCGCGTAGCCTCGAAGGCGGCGAGGTCCATCCAGCAGAACTCCCAGATATGACCGTCCGGGTCCTCCAGCGTGCGCATGAACATGAACCCGTAATCCTGGCTGGCGGCCGGATCGGCAATGCCGCCGGCCTTCTCGCCGCGCGCCACCAGCGCGTCCACCTCCGCGCGGCTTTCCGCGGACAGGCACAGCAGCACCTCCGTGGTGCGGCGGGAATCGGCAATGGATTTCGGTGTGAAACCGGCAAATTTCGCATGGGTCAGCAGCATCACGTGGATATGCTCGGACAGCACCATGCAATGGGCGGTGTCGTCGCAGAAGCGTTCGTCGCGGCGGGCGCCGAGGGCTTCGTAGAAGGCCGTGGCGCGGGACAGATCGGCAACGGGCAGGTTGATGAAGACGAGGCGGGGAGGGGACGCGGCCATGAGGGAACTCCGGTGACATGGGGGCTTGGGGCGTGTGGTCCGGTCTTGACGATCCTGCCAGCACTGGTCATGAATGACAATCATGAAGTTAGAAAAAATAACTGAACAGGAGAAGGCAGGCCCGAAGCGGCGCTATGACGACGCCTGTGCGGTCGCCCACGGCATGGACCTGATCGGGGATCGCTGGGCCTTCCTGGTCATGCGCGAGCTGATGCTCGGTCCCAAGCGCTTCAGCGACATCCGGGAAGGGCTGGCCGGCATCAGCGCCAATGTGCTGACCCAGCGGCTGGAGGGTCTGGAGGAATCCGGGATCATCCGACGCCGGCGCCTGCCGCCGCCGGTCTCGGCGCAGGTCTACGAACTGACGCCGTGGGGCCAGGAGTCCGCCATGGTCATGCGCGTGCTGGCCCGTTGGGCCGCGCGCTCGCCGGGGCATGACCCGAGCCTGCCGTTCAGCGCGGTGTCGCTGGCCCTGTCCCTGCGCACCATGTTCGAGCCGGCGCGGGCCGGCGACATGACGGCCCGCATCGTCTTCGAGACGGAGCAGGAGACGCTCGTTGCGACCCTTGCCGCCGGGGCCCTGAAGGTCGTGCGCGGCGAGACGGGCGAGGCCGACGTGACGGTGGCGGGCCCTCCCCGGGCGGTGGCGGCCGCGATCTATGGCGGGGTGCCGGCAGCTGACCTGATCGCCACTGGCGAACTGAAGGTTGCGGGCGACATGGCGGTGCTCTCACGCTTCGTCACCCTGTTCCCGCTGCCCGACAAGGTGGAATCCGGAGGCTGATTTGCCGCCTGCCGTGCTGGTTCTTCCATGGCAAAGCCGATAGCGTCGCGATCCGGAGCCGTCGCTCTGGAAGGGGCCGCATGTCGGATGACGAACGGGCATTCATCGCCCGCCACAAGCCATCGCTGGTCCTGCTGGACGACAGGGCCCTGAATGGAGAGGCTCCGGCCGGCGCGCTTGACGGCGATCTCACGTCGTTCGGCGCTTTCTTCGTCCGCAACAACGGCGATCTGCCAGCCGCGGCTTTTGGTCCGCCAGATCGATGGCGCCTCATCGTCGATGGCGAGGTCGAAAGGCCGGCCGCATTCGGTCTCGCGGACCTTACGCGGCTGTTCCCGAGCGTCACGATCACGGCCGTCCTGGAATGTGCCGGAAACGGACGGGCCTTCTATGAGCCGCAGGTTTCGGGCGCGCAGTGGCGCTATGGAGCCGTCGGCTGTGCCCGCTGGACGGGCATCCGCATGGCGGATCTGCTGGCCCATGTCGGAGTGACCGACCGGGCGGTCTACACAGCCCATCACAGTCCCGATCGCCTGATCGATGATCCCGACCGGCCGGCGCTTTCGCGTGGCCTGCCGCTGGTCAAGGCGCTGGCTCCCGAAACGCTGCTGGCCTTCGCCATGAACGACCAGCCGCTGCACGCGCTTCATGGTGGTCCCCTGAGGGTTGTGGTGCCGGGCTTTCCCGGCTCTGCCTGGCAGAAGTGGCTGTGCCGGCTTCAGATCCGGGACCGCGAGCACGATGGAGAGAAGATGAACGGCACGGACTACCGCATGCCAGTGAGCCCGGTGGCACCAGGGGAGCCCATTGATCCGGCGCAGTTTGCGGTGATTACCGACATGCCGGTGAAGAGCGTGATCACACGGCCGGGCGACGGCTTCATGCACATGGGCCCCGAGCCGCTGACGGTCAGCGGCTTTGCCTGGAGCGGGTCCGTGCCGGCGGCGGGCGTGGCGGTGTCCGTGGACGAGGGGGCGAGCTGGGTCCCCGCCGAACTGGCGGCCGGAGAAGGTCCTTTTGCCTGGCGCCGATTTCGCGTCGATGTCGCCGTAGCGCCCGGGCCGCTGACCGTCATGGCCAGAGCCACCGACGCCGCGGGTGCCTGTCAGCCCGTGGCACGGGCACCGTGGAACCCGCGCGGTTACCTGAACAACGCGGTCCATCGCATTGTCGGGACCGTCATGCCGCACTGACGGCCTTGGGCTTCGGCCCGCCTGGCCCGATCAGAACGCCACGCCCGCCGCCTGCTCCTCCTCCACCGTCAGGCCATCGCCGGTTGCGACGCGCCCGCCCTGCGCGACAGCGCAATAGATGCCGCAATCGGCATGGCCATAGGTCCGCATCAGCACGGCGGGGATCATCAGGTCGCGCACGGCGCTGCGCGGATTGACGGTGGTGGCGGCGCAGCGCTCGGTGCGCTTGAGGCCGCGCAGCACGGCCTCGCCGAGGGTGATGCGCTTGCCGACCCAGTCGAACTCGGCGAAGGTCGGGACGCCGTCGATATAGAGATTGGCGCGGAAGCGGATCGGGTCGATGGCGACGCCGGTTTCCTTTTCCAGCGCGCGGATCGTCGCCAGGTTGATGATCGAGACGAAACCGGAGCGCGAATCCATGAAGCGGAAGCCTTCGGGTCCGGCCAGAACCCTCGGCGGGCCGGACAGCTCGGCGCCGAACATCATGCGGAAGAAATCCTCGATCTCGCGCCGGCCGGCGGGGGTGCGGATGTCGCCGCGGGCGACCTCGATCTCGTCCTCGACGATGGAGAGCGTGCCGTCGCCGGTGTCGTAGCGCGTGCGCAGGCGCGCGAGCGCCGCCTGCCGGGCGAGAACGAGGAACTTCTGCTTCGGCTGGTGCTCCGGATTGGCGGGATCGAAACCGGACGGACCGTTCTCGATGGCGAACAGCCTGTCTCCGGGGAAGTGCTGGCCTGCGGTCAGGCGCGCCTCGGCGAGCGGCTCGGCCGACAGTCCCTTTACCGGATAGCGGTAGAGCTGGACGAGGCGGGGCAGGGTGGAGCCGACGGTCATGGTCACCTCGCTGGGGGCTGCGATCGGGGCTTGAGGTGGCGCAAGGCGGGAGGTGGGTCAAGTCAGCCAGGGTACACACTTGGCATCGGTCTGTTGCAGAGATGTCTGCAGACGACCGCAGCCCCTTCTCACGGCGCCGTGAGCCCCCATATCAGGCACGAAACCGGTCGCTTCGGGGCCGGACCCAACCATCCGACGCCGTGCGCGGGCCCTTGCGGGACGGGCGGGGCGGGCAAGGGAGCAGTCAATGAACGTCGAGAAATATACCGAGCGCGTGCGCGGCTTTCTTCAGTCGGCGCAGTCGCTGGCTCTGCGCGAGGGCCACCAGCAGTTCCAGCCGGAGCACCTTCTGAAGGTGCTGCTGGACGATCCGGAAGGCCTGTGCGCGGGCCTGATCCGCCAGGCCGGCGGGCAGCCGCAGGTGGCGGCCGCGCACACAGCAGAGGCGCTGGCGAAGATCCCCAAGGTTCAGGGGTCGGGTGCCGGCCAGATCTATCTCGGCCAGGGGCTCGCCCGCGTGTTCGACGCAGCCGAAAAGGCTGCGGAGAAGGCCGGCGACAGCTTTGTCACGGTCGAGCGGCTTCTGCTGGCGCTGGCGCTGGAGAAGGATTCGGAGGCCGGGAAGGCGCTGGCCGCCGCGGGCGTCAATCCGCAGAATCTCAACCGCGCCATCGAGGCGATCCGCAAGGGGCGGACGGCCGATTCAGCCTCTGCCGAGAACGCCTATGACGCGCTGAAGAAATATGCCCGCGACCTGACCGCGGCGGCCCGCGAGGGCAAGCTCGATCCCGTCATCGGCCGCGACGAGGAGATCCGGCGCACGATCCAGGTCCTGTCGCGCCGCACCAAGAACAATCCGGTGCTGATCGGCGAGCCGGGCGTCGGCAAGACCGCCATTGTCGAGGGTCTCGCCCTGCGCGTGATCGACGGCGACGTGCCGGAAAGCCTGAAGGACAAGGCCATCCTGTCCCTCGACATGGGCGCACTGATCGCGGGTGCCAAATATCGCGGCGAGTTCGAGGAGCGGCTGAAGGCCGTGCTCTCCGAAGTGACCTCGTCGGATGGCGGCATCGTGCTGTTCATCGACGAGATGCACACGCTGGTCGGCGCCGGCAAGGCGGACGGGGCGATGGATGCCTCGAACCTTCTGAAGCCCGCGCTCGCCCGCGGCGAACTCCACTGCATCGGCGCCACCACGCTCGACGAGTACCGCAAGCATGTCGAGAAAGACGCGGCGCTCGCCCGCCGGTTCCAGCCGGTCTTCGTCGACGAGCCCTCGGTGGAGGACACCGTCTCCATCCTGCGCGGCCTGAAGGAGAAATACGAGCAGCACCACCAGGTGCGCATCACCGACAGCGCCATCGTGGCGGCCGCGACCCTGTCCAACCGCTACATCACCGACCGCTTCCTCCCCGACAAGGCGATCGACCTGGTGGATGAGGCCTCCGCGCGCCTGCGCATGCAGGTCGATTCCAAGCCCGAGGAGCTCGATGAGGTCGATCGCCGCGTCATCCAGCTCAAGATCGAGCAGGAGGCGCTGAAGAAGGAGAACGACGCGGCGTCGAGGGACCGGCTGAAGCGGCTGGAGAAGGACCTCGAAGGCCTCGAGGCGCAGTCCGCCGAGATGACGGCCCGCTGGAAGGCGGAGAAGGACAGCCTCGGCCGCGCCGCCGAGATCAAGAAGCAGCTCGACGAGGCGCGCAATGCGCTGGCCAATGCCCAGCGCAAGGGCGACTGGGCGAAGGCCGGCGAACTCTCTTACGGGACCATTCCCGCACTGGAGAAGGAACTGGCGAGCGTCGAGCAGCAGAACGAGCAGGCCATGGTCGAGGAGGCGGTGACCGCCGACCACGTCGCCCAGGTGGTCTCGCGCTGGACCGGCGTGCCGGTCGACCGGATGCTGGAGGGCGAGAAGGACAAGCTCCTGCGCATGGAGGACGAACTGGCTCGCCGGGTTGTCGGCCAGGGCGAGGCGGTGAAGGCCGTCTCCACCGCCGTGCGCCGCGCCCGTGCCGGCCTGCAGGACCCGAACCGGCCGATCGGCTCGTTCATGTTCCTCGGCCCAACCGGCGTCGGCAAGACCGAGCTGACCAAGGCGCTGGCCGAGTTCCTGTTCGACGACGAGACCGCGATGGTGCGGATCGACATGTCGGAATACATGGAAAAGCACTCGGTCTCGCGGCTGATCGGCGCGCCTCCCGGCTATGTTGGCTATGACGAGGGCGGGGCGCTGACGGAGGCCGTGCGCCGCCGGCCCTATCAGGTGGTCCTGTTCGACGAGATCGAGAAGGCCCACCCGGACGTGTTCAACGTCCTTCTCCAGGTGCTCGACGACGGCCGGCTGACCGACGGGCAGGGGCGCACGGTCGATTTCCGCAATGTCCTGATCATCATGACCTCGAACCTCGGCTCCGAGCTTCTGGTCATGCAGAACGAGGGCGAGGACGTCGATGCGGTGCGCGACGGCGTCATGTCCATCGTGCGCGGCCATTTCCGGCCGGAGTTCCTGAACCGGGTCGACGAGATCATCCTGTTCGGGCGCCTGAAGCGCGAGCAGATGACCACCATCGTCGAGATCCAGCTGAAGCGCCTGCAGAAGCTGCTGGACGAGCGCAAGATCGTTCTCGACCTGGAACCGGGCGCCAAGGCCTGGCTCGCCGACAAGGGCTACGACCCGGCCTATGGCGCGCGCCCGCTGAAGCGCGCGATCCAGAAGGCGGTGCAGGATCCGCTCGCCGAGAAGATCCTCGCCGGCGAGGTGAAGGACGGCGACAAGGTGACGGTCAGTGCGGGAACCGACCGGCTGGTGTTCCAGCCGTCGGCGCAGGCGCTGGCAGCCGAGTAACGCCGCACGGCCTGGCCTGCGGGCTGGTTCGACGAAAAAGGCCCTCTCCCGGCAGGAGAGGGCCTTTGACGTTCGGCCTTTGCCGTTGCCGGCTTATGCCGGCGCTCAGGGGCGCGGCGTGGCCGGAGCCGGGGTTGCGCCGCCGGGTGCTCCCGGAGCGCCGGGGATCGTCGGCAAGCGCGGCTGCGGCGGGGAAACGAAGCGCTGCACTTCGGAGGCGGCTTCGGTGCGCAGGCGCTGGACGAGGTCGGCCTGCGAGCGCCGGGTCAGGAAGTCCTCGATCTGGCCGCGGACCTGCTCGAAGCTCGGGATCGCCCGCTGGCGGCGCTCCTCGACCTTGATGATGTGCCAGCCGAACTGGGATTTCACCGGGGCTTCCGACAACTGGCCCGGCTGCATGGCGAAGGCGGCCTCCGCGAATTCGGTGACCATCTGGCCCTTGGTGAAGAAGCCGAGGTCGCCGCCGTTGCGGGCGCCGCCCGGGTCCTTCGACTTCTCCTTGGCGATCGCCTCGAAATCGCCGCCGCCGCGGATCTGGGCGATGAGTGCCTTCGCCTCTTCCTCGGTCTCCACCAGGATGTGACGGGCGCGCACCTCCTCCTCGGGCGTGATGCGGGCGCGCTGCTCGTCATAGATCTTGCGCATGGCGTCCTCGGTCACGCGCTCGCGCGTTTCCGCGTTGAGCAGCGTCTCGACCAGCAGCTTGTTGCGGTAATAGGCCATGCGGCGGGCGAAATCCGGCCCGTCCTGGATGCGGCGCTGCTCGGCGGCGCGTGCGGCGAGCGTCAGGTCGATGACGAAGCTGAGCAGATATTCGCGCTTCTGCTCGGGGCTCATCTGGGCGGTCTGCTGGCCACCGATGTCCTCCTCCGCCGCGTCGAGGTCGGCCTGGCGGATCTCGACGCCGTGGACGCGGGCCAGCACACCGTCGGCGGGCGTCGGCAGGGCGGCGGCCGGTGCCGGGGTGGCAGGCGCCGGGGCGGCAGTTGCCGGCGGGGTCGCGGGAGCCGGCGTCTGCGCGGCAAGGGGACCGGAGAGCGCCAGGGACAGTGCGGCCAGGGCAAAAGCGGCCGGGGCTAGGGGCAGGCGAACGGTCATCGGTCGGGGCCTTTGAATGGCAGGGAAGCGTGCCTTCGCCGGGACTTGTGGCGCTTTGAAGGTCAGCACGGCCGGGGTGGCCGGCCGGCATCGGGTCCGGCGAGCCGACATTGGCAGGAATGCCCGTTTCGCGCTGAATTGACAACCCTTGCCCCCGTTCATATCTCTCGCTGGTTTCCGGCTCGAAAGCGCTCCGTGGCGCGCGAGGGCCGGGAATGCATCCCGACGGGTGAGGAGGATGGGGCGCACGGTGCGTCCTGCCGCCCCGACCTGCGGGGTCGCGCCGCGGATCGATTGAACCTGAACCCTGCTCACTGCGACCCACGGGTCGCTGCGGCCCAAGGGTCCCGGCCTTCCTCCCCGCCCGGCCCCAGTTGAAGGAACGCACATGTTCGGCGCGCTCGCCCGCAAGATTTTCGGCAATGGCAATGACCGGCGCGTGCGGGGCTATCGCCCCCGGGTGGAGGCCATCAACGCCCTGGAACCGGAACTCGCCAAGCTTTCCGACGAGGCCCTGCGCGCGCGCACCCAGGCCTTCCGGGCCGAACTCGCCGCCGGCAAGAGCCTCGACGATCTGCTGGTTCCCGCCTTCGCCACGGTGCGCGAGGCGGCCAAGCGGGCGCTCGGACAGCGCCATTACGACGTGCAGATGATCGGCGGCATGGTGCTGCACGAGGGCGCCATCGCCGAGATGAAGACCGGCGAGGGCAAGACGCTGGTGGCAACCCTTGCGGTCTATCTCAACGCCCTGCCGGCCAAGGGCGTTCATGTGGTGACGGTGAACGACTACCTTGCCAGCCGCGACGCCGAATGGATGGGCCAGATTTACGGCTTCCTCGGCATGACCACCGGCACCATCGTGCATGGTCTCGACGACGACCAGCGCCGCGCGGCCTATGCCTGCGACATCACCTACGGCACCAACAACGAGTTCGGCTTCGACTATCTTCGCGACAACATGAAATATTCCGTCGCGGAGATGGCGCAGCGCGGCCATGCCTATGCGATCGTGGACGAGGTGGACTCCATCCTGATCGACGAGGCGCGCACGCCGCTGATCATTTCCGGTCCGCTCGACGACCGTTCCGATTTCTACGGCACGATCGACACCTTCATTCCGAACCTCGACAAGGGCGACTACGAGGTCGACGAGAAGCAGCGCACCTGTGCGCTGACCGAGAGCGGCAACGAGAAGATCGAGCGGCTGCTGAAGGAAGCCGGTCTGGTGAAGGGCGAACTCTACGACGTGGAGAACGTCTCTACGGTCCATCACGTCAACCAGGCGCTGAAGGCGCACCGGCTGTTCCAGCGCGACAAGGACTATATCGTCCGCAACGGCGAGGTGGTGATCATCGACGAGTTCACCGGCCGCATGATGCCCGGCCGGCGCTATTCGGAAGGCCTGCACCAGGCCCTGGAGGCCAAGGAGCGCGTCCAGGTCCAGCCGGAGAACCAGACGCTCGCCTCGATCACCTTCCAGAACTATTTCCGCATGTACAAGAAGCTCGCCGGCATGACCGGCACGGCCTCCACCGAGGCTGACGAGTTCATGGACATCTACAAGCTGCAGGTCGTCGAGATCCCGACCAATCGCGGCATCGCCCGTCTCGACGAGGACGACGAGGTCTACAAGACGGTTCCCGACAAGTTCCAGGCGATCATCGGCGAGGTGGCCGCGGCCCGCGCCAAGGGCCAGCCGGTGCTGGTCGGCACGACCTCCATCGAGAAATCGGAGACGCTGGCCGAGATGCTTAAGGCCCACGGCTTCAAGCAGGTCAACCTCGAGGACCCGGAGGCCTTCGCCCCGCTCTATGACGGCGACCAGGGCACGGATGCGGAGAAGGTCTTCGCCGTGCTGAACGCCCGCTATCACGAGCAGGAGGCCTTCATCGTCTCCCAGGCCGGCGTGCCGGGCGCCATCACGATCGCCACGAACATGGCCGGCCGCGGCACGGACATCCAGCTCGGCGGCAATCCGGACATGCGCATCCGCCACGAACTCGGAGGTCTTGAGGACGGGCCGGAGAAGGAGGCGAGGGCCGAGGCGATCCGCGCCCAGGTGGCGGAGCTGAAGCAGCGCGCGCTGAAGGCCGGCGGCCTCTACATCATCGGCACGGAGCGGCACGAGAGCCGGCGCATCGACAACCAGCTGCGCGGCCGCTCCGGCCGCCAGGGCGATCCCGGTCGCTCCAAGTTCTATCTGTCCCTGCAGGACGACCTGATGCGCATCTTCGGGTCGGACCGGATGGAGGGGATGCTGACCAAGCTCGGCCTCAAGGAGGGCGAGGCGATCGTCCATCCGTGGATCAACCGGGCGCTGGAAAAGGCGCAGCAGAAGGTCGAGGCGCGCAACTTCGACCTGCGCAAGAACGTGCTGAAATACGACGACGTGGCCAACGACCAGCGCAAGGTCATCTTCGAGCAGCGCATCGAGCTGATGAGCCAGGACGACCTGTCCGACATGATCGGCGACATGCGCCACGGCGTGGTCGAGCATCTCGTCCAGACCCATATCCCGCCCGACGCCTATGCCGAGCAGTGGGACACCAAGACGCTCAAGGAAGAAATCTGGCGCGTGCTCAACCTAGACCTGCCGATCCCCGAATGGGCGCAGGAGGAGGGGATCGCCGACGAGGAGGTGATCGAGCGCATCAACAAGACGGCCGACGAGATGATGGCCGCCAAGGCTGCCCGCTTCGGGCCGGACATCATGCGCCAGATCGAGAAGGCGGTGGTCATGCAGGTGCTCGATCACCTGTGGCGCGAGCACATCGTCCAGCTCGACCATCTGCGGCAGGTGGTGGGCCTGCGCGGCTATGCCCAGCGCGACCCGCTGAACGAGTTCAAGTCCGAGGCGTTCCAGCTGTTCGAGGCGCTGATGCAGCGGCTGCGCGAGATGACGACGCAGCAGCTCGCCCTCGTCGAGCTGCAGGAGCCGCCGCCCATGCCGGAACTGCCGCCGATGAGCGCGCACCATATCGACGCGACCACCGGCATGGACGAATTCGCCCAGATGGGCGCTTCGGCGGGCGGCTTCTCGGCAGAGGCGGCGGGCGGCGCGGCGGTTGCCGAGCGGAACCCGAACGATCCGCGCAGCTGGGGCAAGGTCGGCCGCAACGAACCCTGCCCCTGCGGGTCGGGCAAGAAGTTCAAGCACTGCCACGGGCAGTTCATGTGAGGCGGCGGCGGCCGCGCCGTTCAACGTGCGGCGGGCCGGAAACCACCGGCGATCGAGGAGCCGGACCGGTCGCCGATCCTTCTTGACCGCAATCCCGGCGCGCCCTAAAAGGCGCGCTCGCGGGCGGGGCTGTAGCTCAGATGGGAGAGCGCTGCAATCGCACTGCAGAGGTCGGGGGTTCGAATCCCCCTAGCTCCACCAGCCCGCTCATCGACGAAGCCCGGTCCGTTGGCCGGGCTTTTGTTTGTCTCCGGCAGGTCTGCGGTCCGGCCGTTCGGGCGCCCTGAGGAAAGGGTCCGGCCGCCGCCGACCGTGACCTTGGGGCCTTGGCCCGAAGGTCCTTGCTTGAGCTTTCGCCCAAAGTCGGGACTATGCGAGCGCTTCCCGGTCGTGCGTCGTCGAGGTCCGGTGGGACGGGGAGCCTTTCAAGGCATTGACCTCGCACGATCAGCGGCAGGCCGCTCACGCCGCCGGTCGATCAGGCCTCCGCCAGGCATTGCACGCGACGAGGTGGCATGACGGCAGACGCTCCGCTGACCGAGGCCCGGCCTGCTCCTGCGGCCATTGATGCCTGTCCGGTTTGCCGCGCGCGCGGGTCACAGCCGTTCCTGTCGGTGGCGGGGCGCGACTACCGGCGATGCGGGACCTGTGCGGCCCGGTTCCTCGATCCGCGTCACCTGCCATCGCGCGAGGCGGAACAGGCCCACTACCTGCATCACGAGAACGATCCGGACGATCCGGGCTATCGCCGTTTCCTGTCGAAGCTCGCGATCCCGCTGCTCGCGCGGCTGCCAATGGCGTCACGGGGGCTCGATTACGGTTGCGGGCCCGGCCCGGCGCTGGCGGCCATGCTGCGCGAGGCCGGCCATTCGATGGCGCTCTACGATCCGCTTTTTCACCCCGATCCCGAGCCGCTGTCGCACAGCTACGACTTCGTGACCTGCACCGAGACCGCGGAACATTTCCACCGGCCTGCGGAGGCGTTTGCCGGGCTCATGTCGCTTGTCCGGCCGGGCGGCTGGCTTGCCGTCATGACCTGTTTCCAGACCGACGATGCCCGGTTTCAGGACTGGCACTATCGCAAGGACCCGACCCATGTCGTCTTCTATCGCGAGGAGACGCTGCGCCATCTGGCGGCGGCCCGCGGCTGGCGTTGCGAGGTTCCGGTCAAGGACGTGGCGCTGATGCAGAGGCCATCCGCCCAGGAGGACGCCGGATGACGTCATTGCTGCATGAACAACGCCTGGCGGATGCCTGCGAGGCCGTGCGGCAGTGCGGCGCGCGCAGCGTCCTCGATCTCGGCTGCGGCGATGGTGACCTGCTGGTGAGGCTGGCGTCCGAGCCGCAGATCGAACGGATCGTCGGTGTCGATATCTGCGCGGCATCGCTTCAGCGGTTGCGCGCCCGCCTCGAGGCGCTGGGCGTCAAGGCGACGGGGCATGTCGAACTCGTCCACGGCTCGATGATCACGAACGGGGCGGCCTTCAAAGGCTTCGACTGCGCCGTGCTGATCGAGACGATCGAGCATATCGACCCTGACCGGCTGTCGGTGCTGGAGCGGACTGTCTTTGCCGAGATGCGTCCTCGGACGGTCATCATCACGACGCCGAATGCGGAGTTCAACCGGCTGCTCGACGTGCCGCCCCACCGGTTCCGGCATCCGGACCATCGCTTCGAATGGGACCGGGCGAAGTTCCAGCGATGGGCCGAAGGCGTCGCCGGCCGCAATGGCTATCGGGTCGCCTGCCGCGACAGTGCAGGCTGCCACCCGACCCTCGGCGGAGCCAGCCAGATGGCGCTGTTCGCCGTGGCCGCGCACCATGCCGGCAGCGTCCAGGCCCGGGAGGCCGGCCGCTCCGGCCCAGGCTCCTGACCCAGTCGGACGGGGCGAGGACTTGACCGGTTGTCCTGTTGTCTGACAACTAGAGGACATGGAAGGCTTCACACCCCTCAGGCCGAGTGCAAAGCTTGCCGACGAGGTCACGTCGGCGTTGGCGGCGCGCATTGCGTCCGGCGAACTGATGCCCGGCGATCGCCTGCCGGCCGAGAAGGAACTCGGTGTCTCGCTCGGGGTCAGCCGCAGCGTGGTGCGCGAGGCGATCTCCCGGCTGAAGCATGACGGGCTGGTCGAGACGCGGCAGGGCGCGGGCGCTTTCGTCGCGGGGCCGCAATCGGCCAAGAGCTTCCGCCTGCAGCCGACGGGCGCGGATGTCGCCCCCGACCTTGCCCACATCTTCGAGCTTCGGTGCGAGGTGGAGGCGGGCGCGGCGGCCTTCGCCGCCGAGCGCCGGGATGCCGCGGACCTCGTGCAGATCGAGGCGGCACTGACGGCGATCCAGCTGGCCATGGAGGCCGGCCGCGACGGCGTCGCAGAGGACAAGGCGCTCCATGTCGCGATCGCCGCAGCCTCGGGCAATCCGGCCTTCGTCCGCTTTCTCGACTTCCTCGCCAACCAGCTGGAAGAGGCCATCCGCGCAGCCCGGCTCAACAGCCTGAAGGTTGCCGGTCGGCCGATGGCGGTGCAGCGCGAGCATCGCCGGGTGGTCGAGGCGATCCAGGCTGGCGACAGCGCGGCCGCACGGACCGCCATGGCCGCGCATATCCGCGCCGCCGCACAACGACTTGGAGTCGCGCGATGAGCGTTCCTGATGAGAGTGAGAAAGGGATTCCGGAGGTCGCAGGCCCCGATCCGCGACCACGCAGGCCGCGGCTTGCCCTGCCGCCGGGGTCGGTCGACTGCCACGCGCATGTCTTCGGACCCTATGACCGCTTTCCGCTGACCCTTCCCCGCAGCTATTCGCCGCCCGCGGCCTCGCTCGATGACTATCGGGCGATGCTGACGACCATGGGCTTCGACCGTGGCGTGCTGGTCCAGCCGAGCGTCCACGGTACCGACAACCGCGCCATGGTCGAGGCCCTGCATGCCGATCCGAAGCGCCTGAGGGGCGTGGCCGTGGTCGATCCGGATATCGACGAGGCGGGGCTCGACGCGCTTGCCGCGGCCGGCGTGCGTGGGGTGCGGATCAATGTGCTTTTTGCCGGCGGAACCGAACTCTCTGCCACGGAGATGCTCGCCGCCCGCATCGCGCCGCGCGGCTGGCATGTGCAGCTGCTGGTGGATGTCGGCACCATGCCGGATTTCGCTGTTCGCTTCGGCGCCTTTCCCTGCCCCGTGGTGGTCGATCACATGGGCCATGTCGGGCCCGGCAAGGCGGCAACGGCGCCGGGATTCCGCGGGCTGCTGTCGCTCATGGAGGCCGGGCGCGCCTGGGTGAAGCTGTCGGGCGCCTATCGCGTGACCGAGGCCGGGCCGCCTTTTGCCGATGTTGCGGCTGTCGCGCGCGATCTCATCGCCGCCAATCCCGCGCGATGCGTGTTCGCCACCGACTGGCCCCACCCCGCGATCCGCTGGGACATGCCCAATGACGGCGACCTGGTCGACCTTCTGGCCGATTGGGAACCCGACGAGGCCCGACGCCGGGCGATCCTCGTCGACAATCCTCAACGCCTCTACGGCTTTGAAGACTAGTTCTGACGGACCGAAACACCAAGCAGACCAGGGAGAAACGCCATGAACAGACTTTCACGCCGCGCGGCGATGGGCATGCTCGCCGCCGCTTCGCTGTCATCCCCCGCACTGGCCCAGCAGAAGACCGCGCTCAAGCTCGGCTGGACGACTGGCGAGGGGGCCCAGGACCCCTATGCGATCGGCGCCCGGATGTTCAAGGAAGAGGTCGAGCAGCGCTCGGGCGGGCGGATCGACGTCCAGCTCTTCCCGAACCGCGCGCTCGGCGACGAGCGCCCGATGCTCGACGGCATGCGGCTCGGCACCGTCGACATGGGCATCATCACCAATGCCGTGATCGCGCAGATCGAGCCGGCCTTCCAGATCAACGACATGCCTTTCCTGTTCCGTGACGAGGCCCAGGCCCAGCGCGTGCTCGACGGGTCGGTCGGCGACCAGCTGCGCCAGCGCCTGGATACACGCGGCGTCGTGGCGCTTGGCTACATGGAGGGGGGCTTCCGCCACATGATCAACAACGTCCGGCCGATCAACACGCCGGACGACGTCAAGGGCGTGAAGTTCCGCGTGCTGCAGAGCCCGATCTATATCGGCCTGTTCACCTCGCTGGGCGGAACCGCCGTGCCGATGGCCTGGGGCGAGACCTTCACGGCCGTCCAGCAGGGCGCGGTCGACGGGCTGGAGATCCCGGCCGCCGTCATCGACGCCAACAAGTACAACGAGGTCACGAAGTTCCTGTCGCTGACCAACCACATCTATTCCATGATCGGGCTGCTCATCTCCAAGCGCGCCCACGACCGCCTGCCGGCGGACCTGAAGACCGCCGTCCGGGATGCCGCCAAGGCCGCGACCGCCAAGCAGCGAGCCCAGTCCGGCGCCAATGCCCGCCAGATCGTCGAGCAGCTCCGGACCAAGGGCATGCAGGTCAATGCCCTCCCGGACGTCGCCCCGTTCCGCCGCGCCGTCATGCCGATGTATGAGAACTTCCGCCAGCAGATCGGCGCCGATATCGTCCGGGACGCGCTGGCGGCCCAGTAAGGCGATGCCCGGACAGCTTGCCTCCAGCGCCGGCCGGCTCCTGAACGGCACCTGCGGCCTCGTTGCCGCGGTGCTGCGCTGGAGCCTGGTCGCCGCGACCGCGGTCATGCTTGCCGCGATCTTCCTTCAGGTGGTGATGCGCTACGTGTTCCTGCGCGCCCCGCCCTGGTCGGAGGAACTGGCTGTCCTGATGTTCTCGTGGGCAACGCTCGGGGGCCTTGCACTCGGCGTCAGGGAGGGCTTTCACGTCGCCCTGACGCTGCTGGTGGAGGCGCTGCCGGCGCTGGCTGCCGATATCTGGCGGCGGTTGATCGCGCTCGTCACCGCCGGCCTCGGCGCCTATCTGGTCTGGTCGGGCCTGCGCTTCCTCGACGTGACATCCGGGTCCACCTCGGCGGCCATCGAATATCCGATCGAGATCCTGAATGTGATGGCGCCGGTCTCCGGCGCGCTCATCGCCCTGTTCGGCATCGAACACGCATTCGGGCCCCGTCCGGAGCCCATGCCGGCGGAGCCCGTCCCATGAGCGTGACGACGCTGCTCCTGACGGCAGGCTTTGCCGGCCTTGTGGTGCTGGGCTTTCCCTTCGCCATCGCCATCGCGCTGGTCATCGTTGCCGTTCTGGTCGTTGCCGACATCGAGCCCGCCTTTCTGGCCCAGCAGGTGATCGCGGGGTCGCAGTCCTTCAGCCTGCTGGCCATCCCGTTGTTCATGCTGGCCGGCGAGATCATGACGAAGGGGGGCCTGTCCCAGCGCCTGGTCGATTTCGCGTCCACGCTGGTGCGGCACCGCACCGGCGGCCTTGCGATGGTGACGGTGATCGCCGCCCTCGTGTTCTCGGCCATTTCCGGTTCGGCGCCCGCCACCACTGCCGCCATCGGCGCCATCATGATCCCTGCCATGGCCGCGGCCGGCTATGACCGGGCCTTCGCCGCCTCCATCGCCGTGTCGGCCGGCGTGCTCGGTCCGCTGATCCCGCCCTCCATCGCTTTCGTGATCTGGGGCATCGTGTCCGAGCAGTCGATCGGCCGGCTGTTCCTGTCCGGCATCGTGCCCGGCTTCTCGATCGCCTTCGGGCTCCTGGTCATCTGCTGGCTGCATGCGCGCCGTGCCGGTGTGCCGCGCGGCGAAAAGGCGGACTGGGGCGAGGTGGCCCGTGCCTTCGCGCGGGGGAAATGGGCGCTGCTCTCGCCCGTCGTCGTGCTCGGCGGCATCTATGGCGGCATCTTCACGCCAACCGAGGCGGCGGCGGTCTCCTGCATCTATGCCCTGATCGTCGGCGTGCTGATCGAGCGACGCATCACCTTCTCCGACCTGCCGACCATCGTCATCCGCTCGGTGCGCACCAGCGCGATGGTGACGGCCATCATCGCGATCTCTGCCGGCTTCGGCGTGCTGATCGCCCAGGAGCGCATCGCGGTCGATTTCGCCAACTGGCTGGCCAGCAACGTCCAGGAGAAATGGCTCGCCCTTGCCGGGTTGAACGTCGCCTTCTTCCTTCTGGCGGCTGTCATGGACGAGATCGCCATCATGGTGATCCTCGGGCCGCTCCTGATCGCCATCGCGACCAAGTTCGGCATCGACCCCATCCATTTCGGTTCGATCATCGTGACCAACGTGGCCATCGGCATGGCGACGCCACCGATCGGCTATTGCCTGTTCGTCGGCATGGCGATTTCGGGTCTGTCGCTGATGCAGGTCGCCCGCGCCATCTGGCCTCAGATTCTCGTCATGGTCTTCGTTCTGATGCTGACCACCTACATTCCAGGTTTCGCCTTGCTCCTGCAGCCCCGCTAGCGCGAAGGCGGCCCTTACACCCAGCCGCCGTCGACCACATAGTGCTGGCTGGTGCAGGCGGAGGCCTCCTCCGATGCGAGGAACACCACGAAACGGGCAATCTCCTCGGGCATCAGCCAGCGCTTCAGGCACTGGGCGGCCAGCATGGCCTCCTCGCCCTCGGGCGTGACCCACAGTTCCTTCTGCCTTTCGGTGAGGATCCAGCCGGGAGCGACCGCATTGACCCGGATGCCGTAGGTGCCGAAGTCGCGGGCGAGCGACCGGGTGAGGCCGAGCACGGCGGACTTGGCTGCCGTATAGACCGCCATGCCGCCTGTCGCGCTCATCCAGGAAATCGACCCAAGGTTGACGATGGCGCCGCTGCCCGCCGCCATCATGTCGGGCAGAACCGCCTGCGCCGCGAAGAACTGGTGCTTCAGGTTCACGGCGATCCGGTCATCGAAATAGGCCGGCGTCACCTCCTCGGTCGCATGGGGCTCGTCGTGGGCGGCGTTGTTGACCAGCACGCCGACAGGCCCCAGTTCTGCACGCAGTCCGGCCACAGCCTCGCGCAGCGCCTCGATATCGGTCAGGTCGGCCGGGGCGAAGCGCACGTTGCCGCCGAGTTCCGCCGCGAGCTGGTCGCCACGCCCGGCCTGGATGTCGATGAAACCGACCTTCGCCTTCTGCCGGGCGAAGGCGCGCACGATGGCTTCACCGATGCCGCTCGCGCCGCCCGTCACAAGGACGACGCGGCCCTCGAGATCCGGATAGATTGCCCCTGATGCCACGACCTGATGCCTCCCCTGAACGCAGAGCCTTCCGCGCCGGGGTGCGATCATCCGCACGGCTTCCGGCGCAGCAGACGACGGGCATGGCCTGCGGCCCGTCCCGCCGGCACGACCCTCGCCTGCATCGGGGCCCGGCGTCCAGTCCTGCTGTCATCGGCCGACGGGATGGGCTAGAAGGCGGCGCATGACCAGCGCCCCATCCCTCCCGAAATCCGTCCACGTCGTCGGCGGCGGGCTTGCCGGCTCCGAGGCCGCCTGGCAGATCGCCGAGGCCGGCGTGCCCGTGGTCCTCCACGAGATGCGACCCGTGCGCGGCACGGATGCCCACAAGACCGACGGGCTTGCCGAACTCGTCTGCTCCAACTCGTTCCGTTCAGACGATGCCTCGACCAATGCGGTCGGGCTCCTCCATGCCGAGATGCGGCGCATGGGCTCTCTCATCATGCGCATGGGCGATGCCCATCAGGTGCCCGCGGGCGGGGCGCTTGCGGTCGATCGCGACGGCTTCTCTGCCGCGGTCACGGCGGCGCTGGAGGCCCATCCCATGGTGACGATCGAACGGGGCGAGGTCGCCGGCCTGCCGCCGGACGACTGGGACAACGTCATCGTCGCGACCGGACCGCTGACCTCGCCGGCGCTTGCCGCCGCGATCGGTGAACTCACCGGCGAGAAGGAACTCGCCTTCTTCGACGCGATCGCCCCCATCGTCCATTTCGACTCGGTCGACATGGACATCGCCTGGTTCCAGTCGCGCTACGACAAGGCGGGCCCGGGCGGCACCGGCGCCGACTACATCAATTGCCCGCTCGACCGCGACCAGTACGAGGCTTTCATCGACGCGCTTCTGGCCGCCGAGAAGACCGAATTCCGGGAATGGGAGGGGACGCCCTATTTCGACGGCTGCCTGCCCATCGAGGTGATGGCCGAGCGCGGCCGCGAGACCCTGCGCTGGGGCCCGATGAAGCCTGTCGGGCTCACCAACAAGCACAATCCGACGGTGAAGGCCCATGCCGTCGTCCAGTTGCGGCAGGACAACAAGCTCGGCACGCTGTTCAACATGACCGGCTTCCAGACCAAGCTGAAATATGGCGAGCAGGCAGCCATCTTCCGGATGATTCCCGGGCTGCAGAATGCCGAGTTCGCGCGGCTTGGCGGCATTCACCGCAACACCTATCTCAACTCGCCGAAGGTGCTCGACCAGACGCTGCGGCTCAAAGCCATGCCGCGGCTGCGCTTCGCCGGCCAGATCACCGGCTGCGAGGGCTATGTGGAAAGTGCCGCGATCGGCGGCATGGTCGGGCGCTTCGCCGCGGCCGAGCGGCTTGGGCGCGACCTTGCGCTGCCACCGGTGACGACGGCCCACGGCGCGCTGATCAACCACATCACCGGCGGGCATGTGGTCACGATCGACGAGGGACCGCGCTCGTTCCAGCCGATGAATGTCAATTTCGGGCTGTTCCCGCCGCTGGCGCAGTCGCCGACCAAGGCCGAGGACGGCTCGCGGCTGCGCGGCACCGCCAAGACGCAGGCGCGCAAGAAGATGCTCTCGGCACGGGCCCTTGCCGATCTGGAAACCTGGCTCGTCGGCGGCGCAAGTCAGGTCGCAGCCGAGTAGGCGGGCGCGCTGATGGTGCGCGGGAGGCCGGGCGCCTACTGCGTCTGTGCCGTCACGCGCGTCTCGGCCCGGTCGCGGGTCATCAGCCCGTCGATCCGCTCGCGCTCGGCCCGGAAGGCGGTGAGTGTGCGGGCATCAAACTCGCGCCCGCGCGGAACGCGCACGCGCAAGGGGTCGACGAAGCGGCCGTTGACCATGACCTCGTAGTGCAGGTGAGGGCCGGTCGACAGGCCCGAATTGCCCAGATAGCCGATGACCTGGCCCTGCCGCACGCGACTGCCCTCGCTGATGCCCCGGGCGAAGCCGGACAGGTGGGAATAGGTCGTGGTGTAGCCGTTGGCGTGCTCGATCTCGACGCGGCGTCCGTAGCCTCCCGACCAGCTGGCCTTGCTGACGACCCCGTTGCCCGCCGCGACGATGGGCGTGCCGATCCGGTCGGACCAGTCCACGCCGGAATGCATCTTGAAATAGCCCATGACCGGGTGGCGGCGCATGCCGAAGCCCGAGCGCATCTGGCCGCCGGCGATGGGTTTGCGGATGAGGAACTTGCGCACCGAGCGGCCCTGCTCGTCGAAATAGTCGAAATGGTTCTCGCCCGGCACCGAGAAGCGGTAGTAGCGGCGGGTTTCACCGCCAGAGGTCAGCGAAGCGTAGAGAATGTCGCCGCGCGCGCCATCGCCCTCCTCATCGGCCGTGTAGAGCAGTTCGAACAGGTCGTTGGACCCGGCCCGACGGCTGAAGTCGATGTCATTGCCGAACAGGCGGATCATCTCGTCGATGACAGCCTTCGGAATTTCCTGGCGCAGGGCGGTCTCGTAGAGGGCGGCATAGAGGCGAAGGCCCTGGCCGGCATCCTCCTCCTCGTCGTCCTCGGCGGTCGCCGAGGCATCGTCCGGGCTGTCCATGGCCACATAGCGACCATCGTCGGACAAGGCCACGGCCGCCTCGGCCGCCGTGTCGCCCATGATGATCACGCGCACCGGCTGCAGCCGTCCTCCGGCCCCCTGGGCGAACATGACGCGCACGCGCTGGCCCTCGCGCAGGGTGATCTCGCGGCCCCCGCGGTTGAAGGCCATCGCGATCAGCCGCGCTTCCTCGCGGCTGGCGCCGAAGCCCATGACGATGCTGGTGACCGTGTCGCCGGCGCCGGCGACGGCGGCCCTGTCGGCGGGCGCCCGGGCCGGGTCGGCCGCCCGGACCTCGCGCTTGCCGACACGCATGACATTCGGCGCATCATCGGGAAGGCGGCCCTCGCGCACCTCCGGCTCGACCTCGGCCGGCGCTGCCGCCTGAGGATCGGGAGCGGTCCCGGCAAGGCCCGGGACGGGCTGGAACGCGACTTCGCGGACCCGGTCGAGAATTTCCTCCGTCGACAGCGCGAACAGACCCTGTTCGCTGAGGTTGATCGTGGAGAGGTCCCGGCTGATGACCGTCACCTCGCCATCGGTGTCCGGCTCCGACTCAACGACGCGCTGGGGCGCGTCGCCGGCCAGCAGGCGCAGGGGATTGAATGTCGGGATGTCGTATTCGCCGCTGGAGGACTGGACAAGATTGGCAACCACGCGCGTGTGAGCGCGCACGCGGATGATCTCCCTGTCGCCGACCCTGACGGTCTGCGAGACGCGGATGGTCTGGCGCGAGGTCGAGAACAGATCGGTCAGCGGGGTGAGGCGATCGCCCTTGCGCTGGAGATTGGTGGGGCGGTCGGCGGCCGGTCGCAGGTTCTGGGCCTGCGGCCGCATGACCTCGGCGGGCGCGGGCGGCCGTGTCGGGTTCTCGAGCGCCGCCCAGACGGCGCCGCCCATCAGGGCCGCGCCGCACAGGCCGGTCAGCACCGTTCCGGAGAACCAGCGCACGTTGATGCCGCGCGTCTCCAGACGTCGGCGCGTGGTTCCATCCGCGGCCATGGGCGGCTCGTCGCCGAACGCCGCACCGGGCGCTGCATTCCAGGGACGGTGCGCCTGACTGTGAGGCAACAAGCCCGATCCTCCGACTGATTGCGTGGTGGCGTCCGGCTCCGTCGGACGGCCCGGCCCGAAGCCGGCGGGACGTTGCCCGCACGGGCCCCACCCGTCAAGCGAGGCGGATCGCCACTAGCCTGCCGATTGTGGCGGCCTGCGGGCTTCGGCCCGCGTGCGTCCGCGTTATGGACCGGAATGCGCCCGGCCGGTTGGGATGAGGCCGCGTCCGAGCCGTTGGAAAAGGCCCCTGAGCACAGAGAATGGCCAGATCGGGCTCCGGCAGGCCGGATCCGGCCGGTTCACCGGCCTCCCGGGCCTGGCTAGGACAGCAAACCCACCTTGTCGAATCAGACGAAATGCGTTTGTCTGCAATCGGTTAGGTGGCGTGAAAGTGCCTGTCTTCCACAGCCGGCGAACGACCCTGTCGTCGGAACGTCATTTTTTTCGAAAGACGTGTTGACAGGCCGAAAGGGCTTGGCCTATAACCCACCCATCGACGCGGCGCCGCGCTTCAACGGCTCGACCCCGCGTCCCTTGAAGTTCTTCACCGTCATGCGATAGCATACGGCTTCTGGTTCAGCCAGAAGG
This sequence comes from Phreatobacter sp., assembly GCF_051860605.1. GTDB lineage: Bacteria > Pseudomonadota > Alphaproteobacteria > Rhizobiales > Phreatobacteraceae > Phreatobacter. The sequence goes on from NZ_JBHYDR010000005.1 coordinate 374,745, forward strand.
GACTTTCAGTCGCCCTTGCTGTCTCAAGGGTGGGCGCCGGCTTCCGGTTCCAGTTCTTTGACAACTGAATATGGGAAAGAGAAACGTAGGCGGCGGAGTTCTTGCGGACCGGCCCTCGGGCTGGTCAAGACGAGACCTCGGCAGTGCTACGTTTCAGAGACAACCAAAGTTTTGGTCGCAAGACCTCAACTTAGGTGTGTCCTCTGTCAATTCAACGTAGTGACTTAGCCGGTTCAAGATCTCATTCAACTTGAGAGTTTGATCCTGGCTCAGAACGAACGCTGGCGGCAGGCTTAACACATGCAAGTCGAGCGCCCCGCAAGGGGAGCGGCAGACGGGTGAGTAACACGTGGGAACGTACCTTTT
>NZ_JBHYDR010000006.1:0-360586 GCF_051860605.1 Phreatobacter sp.
CCATCGGCAAATCGGCCCAGATCATCCCGACCCGCATCACCTTCGTCGACATTGCCGGCATCGTGCGCGGCGCCTCGCGGGGTGAGGGCCTGGGCAACCAGTTCCTCGCCAATATCCGCGAAGTGGATGCCATCGCCCATGTGGTTCGCTGCTTCGAGGACGGCGACATCACCCATGTCGAGGGCAAGGTCGACCCGATCGCCGATATCGAGACCATCGAGACCGAACTCATGCTGGCCGACCTGGAGAGCCTGGAGAAGCGCGTCTTCACCCTGGAGAAGAAGGCGCGCTCGGGCGACAAGGAAGCCAAGGAGCAGATGGACCTCGTCAACCGCGCCCTCGTCCATCTGCGCGACGGCCGTCCGGCGCGCATGACAGAGGTGAAACCGGAGGAGGCGAAGGCCTTCGCCATGCTGAACCTGCTCACCACCAAGCCGGTTCTCTATGTCTGCAATGTCGAGGAAGCCGCCGCCGACAAGGGCAATGCCTTTTCCGAACGGGTGGTCGAGCGGGCGAAGGCCGAGGGCGCGCGCGCCGTGGTCGTCTCGGCCAAGATCGAGAGCGAGATCGCCGTGATGGCGGTCGAGGACCAGGCGGACTTCCTGGAGGCCGTCGGCCTTGCCGAGCCTGGCCTGAACCGCGTCATCCGGGCCGGCTACGAGCTGCTCGCGCTGGTGACCTATTTCACGGTCGGTCCCAAGGAGGCCCGCGCCTGGACCATCACGAAGGGCACGCGCGCGCCGCAGGCCGCCGGCGTCATCCACACCGACTTCGAGAAGGGCTTCATCCGCGCCGAGACCATCGCCTTCAACGACTATGTCGGGCTGAACGGAGAAGCGGGGGCCCGCGATGCCGGCAAGCTGCGCCTCGAGGGCAAGGACTATGTGGTCGCCGACGGCGACGTGCTGCATTTCCGCTTCGCCAACTGACCTCTGCCGTCCGGCGGTTGGTACAGCAACCCACCGAACGGCAGACGGACGGCGCCGCCGGTTTCCGGCATAAAGAGTTCAGGCAATCCTGACTGCAAGGTCGCCATGACGTCAGCCACACCCTACCCCGCCTTCGAGGATTTCGTGCCCGGCGAGATCGTCACCTTCGGCGCCCACGAGGTGACGAAAGAGGCGATCATCGCCTATGCGTCCGAGTTCGACCCGCAGCCCTTCCACCTGGACGAGGAGGCGGGCCGCGCCTCCATGCTCGGCGGGCTTGCTGCCTCCGGCTGGCATTCCTGCTCGCTCCTGATGCGGATGATCTTCGACGGCTTCATGAACGGATCCACCTCGCTCGGCTCGCCCGGCATCGACGAGGTGCGGTGGCTGAAGCCGGTCTTTCCCGGCGATGTCCTCTCGGTGCGCCGCGAGGTGCTCGATGCGCGCCCCTCGGCCTCGAAGCCGGACCGCGGCATCGTGCGCTTCCGTCTGGAGCTGCTGAACCAGAAGGGCGAGGTGGTGATGGAACAGACCAACCCGATCCTGTTCGGCCGGCGCAACCCGGGGACGGCCTGACCCATGTACGACCAGATCGTCATCGGCGCGCGCGAGGAGCTCGGCTCGCACACGTTCACGCCCGAGGCGATCATCGCCTTTGCCCGGCAGTTCGACCCCCAGCCCTTCCACCTCTCGGAGGAGGCGGGAGCGGCGACCCATTTCGGCGGTCTCGTCGCCTCCGGCTGGCATACCGGCAGCATCTGGATGCGCCTGAAGGTCGAGCACGGCAAGCGCGTCGCGGCCGAGCGCGCGGCGCAGGGCCTGCCGCCGCGCTGGAACGGCCCCTCCGGCGGGTTCAAGAACCTCAAATGGCCGAAGCCGGTGCGTGCCGGCGACACGGTGACCTATTTCACCGACTATACCGGCAAGCGGCCGCTGGCCTCGCGGCCGGGCACCGGCATCGCCTTCTCGCTGAACACCGGCGTGAACCAGCACGGCGAACTGGTCTTCTCCTTCGAGGGTTCGGTCTTCCTGCCGATGTGACGGGGTCGGCGTGAACCCGCTGGCGGCCTGCAGCGACTACCGGGTCAGACGAAAGCCTTCCCCTTGCGACCCCAGATCTGTCCATGTCCACCCCCGCCCGGTGCAAGCTGTCGCTTCATCTGTCACCGACGGTGCCGCTCGCCGTCATTGCACGGCGCGGGCCGCGCCGTCTCACATGCCTGATCCTCTGGGATATCCGAAAGGACAGTTTCGCGGTCGGCCACTGGTACAGGGGTACGGTCGAGATCCACGACCTCTCGCCCGGCGGCGAATGGCTGCTGAGCTTCTGCTCCAAGGGCTATGACAGCTGGACCGTGCTGTCCAAGCCGCCCTGGCTGACCGCCCACGGGCTGTGGCACATCGGCGACCACTGGGGCGCCGGCGGCTATTTCCTCTCGGACTCAAGCATCGTGCTGCATCGCATCGGCGCCCGCGAGGGACCGGCCGGCAGCGGTCCGGCTCCCCTGCCCCGTGGCATGACGGCGAGGGTGTGGACCGAGGCAGACGGGGCCCGCCCTGTCGATCTCCTGCGCTGGCACCGTGCCTTCGGCGCCAGTGACCGTCAGGACTATACGGCGCAGTCCGACTTCGCCAATGGCTGGGTCCAGTCGATGCCCGATGGGCTCAGGCTGGAGCAGACGCTGCTTGGCGACCGGCGCCTCGTCGATGCTGGCGGCAGGGTGCTCGGCACCATTCCCCCGGAGGTCGGAGCCCTTCAGTTCAACCCCTGGGGCCGGCGCCCCGGCATGGTGTACTCGCTTGGCGGACGGCTGATGCTGCTGCCCTTCGAAGCTCTCCCGCAGATTGCGCACGTCCCGGACATCAGGGCCGCGTCGATCGAGCTCGCCGACTTCACCGCGCTCAGCTTCGAGGCAAGGCCAGCGCCCGACTGGGCTCAGCCGGCGCGAGGAAGCGGCCGGACCGGAGGCGGCAGCGGATGGGATCCGCTGGCCGCTGCCGATGCGGTGAAACGGCGCCGGACATAGCCCCCGATGGTGCGGGCCTTGCATCGAGGTCGCGATGGACTGCCTCGGCAAGGGCCGCTGGACCGTCGATCCGGAAAGACCGTGCTGATCCGCCCGCCACCGGACTGAAACGCGGCGGCGCGATGCCTTTGGGCAACGACGGGGATCCGGAACGATGAGCGCAACGCTTGCCCTGCTGCTGGCCGGCCAGATCGCGACCGCCGGACTGGCCGTTCCCTGCCACGCCATCGAGCCGGCCCAGTACCGTGCCGATCGGCAGGGCAACCTTATTGGCGAGGGCAACCGCTTCGGCCGCGGCTATGATGTCCGCCGCTCGCGGCGCTCGGGAACCACGACCTATCAGGGCACGGGGCGCAATTTCGGCGGCGGCTTCGAGCGCCAGGGCAACCGTGTCACCGGCACCGGCCGCAATTTCGGCAGCGGCTACGACATCTCGCGCGGCCGCATCACCGGCACGGGCTCCAATTTCGGGGCCGGTTGGGAGCGCAGTTCCGACGGGTCCTGGTACGGAACCGGCCGCAATTTCGGGCGTTCATGTCCGCGTGGAAGCAGGCCCCCGGTCGGCTGCCGCTAGAGTTTCAGGAAAGTTGCGTGCTCACGGGCGCGCCGGGCACCGGGCGGACGGTGCCCAGAGGGCCATGGAGGCGCAGGTCAGCGCCTCCATGGCCTTCCCGATTCAGGGACCCGCTCAGCCCGCGTGCCGTGCCAGCACGACCAGCACCGCGCCATTGCCATCCTCGAGGATGAGCTTCCGGCGCGGCCCGTCGATGCGCCAGCGACGGACCTCGCCCAGCGCGGAGAGGAACTTCATCTCCTGATCCATCACGGCCGGCGGGCAGGCCATGCGGGTGGAGGCCATCTGCGAGAACGAGATGGCCGGACCCTCGATGCGGGCCTGCCCGGCAATCCGGTTGCAGCCGCCGGAACCGGAGACCCGACCGTCGCCCGCGATGTCGAGAACCGTCTGGATACGGTCGACGACGCCGCCACCGCGGATATCCTCGGCAAGCCAGCGGCCGGCCGGTCCCTCGCCCGCTCCGGCCTTGGTGCCGGCGAAAACGGCGAGCCCCGCCGCGCCCCCGGCAAATCCGCGCCGGTCGATGCCCTGGCTCATGACACCCCCCTTCAATGCCCGTCGAAGGCCACGAGCGTGCGCACAGGCACATCCATGGCCCGCAGCCTGTCCGCCCCGCCAAGCTCGGGCAGGTCGACGATGAAACAGGCGGCCGCCACATCGGCGCCGATCTGGCGCAGCAGTTTCACCGCGCCCTCGGCCGTGCCGCCGGTGGCAATCAGGTCGTCGACCAGGATGACCCGTTCGCCGGGGCGGATGGCATCGACATGGATCTCCATCTCGTCGGTGCCATATTCCAGCGCATAGGCCATGCGCACCGTCGCATGCGGCAGCTTGCCCTTCTTGCGGATCGGCACGAAGCCTGCGGACAACTGGTGCGCCACCGCCCCGCCCAGGATGAAGCCGCGAGCCTCGATGCCGGCCACCTGGTCCACCTTCGCGCCGGCCCAGGGCTGGACCAGTTCGTCCACGGCCCGCCGGAACGCGCGCGCATTGCCGAGCAGCGTGGTGATGTCGCGGAACATGATGCCCGGCCGGGGATAATCCGGGATGGTGCGGATGGCCTGTTTGAGGTCGTCGACGAGGGTCATGGCTGATCCGAACCTTACCGCGAATTCATTGGCGCGCCGCCCGGCGCATTCGTAACTCTTACGGCGGGTGCGACCACCAGGGGAAGCGGGCACCAACCCGCCCCCGCCTTCATGCGGAGAGTTTCATGACCATGCCCCAATCGCCTTTGCCTCAGGCTCCCCAGCCTGTCTATGCCGGTCCGACCCCCGTCACGGTGACGGCCCTCGACGTGCCCTTCACCCGGCTGATGGGCTTCTTCTTCAAGGCGACGCTGGCCGCCATTCCCGCCGTCATCGTCGCCGTCCTGGTGCTGAAGGTCGTCCTCGGCATGGTCTTCTTCGTCGCCGGCGGCTGGCGCTACGGCGACTGGGCCTGGTTCTGATCCGCCTCAGGCCGGGCGCGGGGCGAGCACCCGCCCGGCAACGGCATCGAGCCTGGCCAGCAGGGCCGGATCGCGCGCCTCCGGCGCCGTGATGATCGCCATGTCGAGCGCCCGGTCGGAGCCGACCGGGCAGGCCTCGTGTTCGGCCGGAAAGTCGCGGGCAAGGCGCGCCACCAGCCGCCGTGCCTTGTCGGCATTGGCGTGCAGGTGGTGGATCACCTGCGCCACGTCCACCGGCCCCACCTCCTCGTGCCAGGCATCGAAATCGGTGACCATGCCAACGAAGGCGTAGGAGATCTCCGCCTCGCGCGCGAGCTTGGCCTCGGGCATCGAGGTCATGCCGATCAGGTCCCAGCCCTGAGCCTTGTGGAACAGGCTTTCCGCCAGCGTCGAGAAGGCCGGCCCCTCCATGCACACCGCCGTGCCGCCGGTCCGGTGGTCGATGCCCTCGGCAGCGGCGGCCGCCGCGACGCGCGCCTGGAGCAGCGGGCCGACCGGATGCGAGAAGGCGACATGGGCGACGCAGCCCCGCCCGAAAAAGCTCGGCTCGCGGCGGGATGTGCGGTCGATGAACTGGTCGGCCAGCACGAACAGGCCGGGCGGCAGGTCCTCCCGGAACGAGCCGACCGCCGACAGCGAGACGAGATCGGTGACCCCCGCCCGCTTCATCACGTCGATATTGGCGCGGTAATTGATGTCCGAGGGGCCGATGGCATGGCCCACGCCATGACGCGGCATGAAGACGATCTCGGTGGTGCCGATCCGGCCGCGCCGCGGCGGCGCCGACGGCAGGCCCCAAGGCGAGGCGATGGTCAGGTCCTCGATCTGCTCAAGCCCCGGCAGGTCGTAGAGCCCCGACCCGCCCATGATGCCGAGAACCGCCCGTGCCATACCCTGCCCCTGCAAAGCCTGAAACGAAGAAGGGCCGCGCGAGCGGCCCTTCGTCAACCCCGGATCGCCGGCAGGGATCAGGCGTGGCCTTCGAGCCGCGACCAGACCTTCTTCTTGGTGAAATAGACCAGGAAGAACAGCAGCAGCAGGAAGGCCAGGACCTGGAACCCGATGCGCTTGCGGGCCTCCAGATGCGGCTCGGCGGTCCACATCAGGAAGGCCGTGACGTCGGAGGCATACTGGCGGGCCGTCTGCGGCGTGCCGTCGGTATAGGCCACCTGGCCGTCCTGCAGCACATTCGGCATGCTGACGAAATTGCCGGGATAGTACTTGTTGTAGTTGGTGCCCGGCGGGGTCTCGTGACCCTCCTCGTAGCCGGTCAGGAAGGCCTTCAGATAGTCGGCACCCTGCTCCTGGTACATCGTGAAGATGTCGAAGACGAACCAGGGGAAGCCGCGCTCGTAGGACCGCGCCTTGGCCATCAGCGACAGGTCGGGCGGCGCCTTGCCGCCATGGGCCGCTTCCGCCGCCTTCACATTGGCGAAGGGACCGGGAATGCGGTCGGCCAGGCGCGGCGTGCGCTCGGCCGGCTGGCCGTCGTCGCCGATCTCGCGAACCTTGTGCAGCCAGTCAGCCGCGATCGCCGCCGCCTGCGGATCGGTGAAGCCCGGCCCGCCCGGCTGGGACAGGTTGCGGAACGACACGAGGCCGATGCCGTGGCAGGCCGCGCAGACCTCCTTGTAGACCTGGAAGCCGCGCTGCAGCTGCGCCCGGTCATAGAGGCCGAACATGCCGGAGAAGCTCCAGGACGCGCGCGGCGGGGGGACCTGCTCGGCGGCCGTGACCGGCGCCGCGGCGAGGAGGCCGAGGCCGAGGAGGCCGGCGGCCGCGAGCCTGAGGGAGAGACGCTTCATCGTTATGGTCCTTATGTCTCGCTGCCTCAGCCCCTGGTCTCGGGCGCGGCGGTGGCGCCCGCCGTGACCGGAGCGGCGCCCTTGCCCTTCTTCTGCAGGACCGCATCAGCGATCGAGGCCGGAATCTGCCTGGGCGTCTCGAACAGGCCGAGCAGCGGCAGGACCACCAGGAAGTAGGCGAAGTACAGGCCGGTGAAGATGAGCGACAGCACCGTGTAGGGATATTCGGCCGGCTTGGACCCGAGCCATCCCAGCATGACGCAGACCACGACGAAGGCCCAGAAGAACTGCTTGTGCAGCGGGCGATAGGCGGTCGACTTCACCTTCGACGTGTCCAGCCAGGGCAGGAAGGCCAGCACGGCGATCGCCGCGAACATGGCCAGAACGCCGCCGAGCTTGGAGGGAATGGTGAAGATCACCAGGTTGATGTCGAAGGTGATGGCGCGGAGGATCGCGTAGAACGGCAGGAAGTACCATTCCGGCACGATGTGCGGCGGCGTCACCAGCGGGTCGGCCGGCACGTAGTTGACCGCGTGGCCGAGATAGTTCGGCTGGAAGAACACGAAATACATGAAGACGATGAAGAAGGCGACGAGGCCGACCGCATCCTTCAGCGTGGCATAGGGCGTGAACGCCACCGTGTCCTTCTTGATGTCCTTCACCTCGACGCCGGTCGGGTTGTTCTGACCCGTGACGTGCAGGGCCCAGACATGCAGGACCACCACGCCGGCGATCATGAACGGCAGCAGGTAGTGCAGCGAGAAGAAGCGGTTGAGCGTCGGGTTGTCGACCGAGTAGCCGCCCCACAGGAACTCGACCACGGTCGGGCCGACGAGGGGGATGGCGGAGAACAGGTTGGTGATGACCACCGCGCCCCACAGCGACATCTGTCCCCAGGGCAGCACGTAGCCCATGAAGGCGGTCGCCATCATCAGAAGGTAGATGATCACGCCGAGGATCCAGAGCACCTCGCGCGGCGCCTTGTAGGAGCCGTAGTACATGCCGCGGAACATGTGGATATAGACCGCGACGAAGAACATCGAGGCGCCGACGGCGTGGAGATAGCGCAGCATCCAGCCGTAATTGACGTCCCGCATGATCTTTTCGATCGAGTTGAACGCCATGTCGACATGCGGCGTGTAGTGCATGGCGAGCACGATGCCGGTGACGATCTGCGACACCAGCATGATCGAGAGGATGCCGCCGAAGGTCCAGGCATAGTTGAGGTTCTTCGGCACCGGATAGGCGACGAAGGAATCGTAGACGAGGCGCGGCAGCGGCAGGCGCGCGTCCATCCACTTTCCGATGCCCGTCTTCGGGACGTAATGGGAATGGCCCTGCATGGTCTTGTAACCTCTGATACGTTCGTCAGGCCGCCGCGGCGCCGGTGATGCGGATGCGCGTTTCCGAGACGAACTCGTATTGCGGCACGGGCAGGTTGGTGGGTGCCGGACCCCGGCGGATGCGGCCCGACGTGTCGAAATGCGACCCGTGGCACGGGCAGAACCAGCCGCCATAGTCACCCTGGTTGCCGAGCGGCACACAGCCAAGATGCGTGCAGTTGGCGGCGACGATGAGCCACTTGTCGTGGCCGGATTTCACGCGGGCCGAATCGGGCTGCGGGTCGCGCAGCGTGGCGACGTCCACCTCCTGCGCGGACTTGATCTCGGCTGCCGTGCGGCTGCGCACGAAATAGGGCTTGCCGCGCCACAGGATCTTGATCTGCGCGCCATCGGCAATCGCCGCAAGGTCGATCTCGACGGGGGCACCCGCCGCCACGGTTCCGGCATCCGGGGCAAGCTGGCTGATGAACGGCCAGATCGCTGCCGCACCGCCCACCGCTGCCGCCGCGCCCGTCGCCAGGAACAGGAAATCGCGACGATCGCCCTCGGCATGTTGAACGCTTGCCACTGTCTTCGTCCTTTCGCTCATGGCCCCTCCAGGGCCTCGATCGCGCCGCAGGAGCCGGAAAAGCCCCATCCCGGAGCCCGGCGCGGACCGTCTTGCCCTGCGCGAGGCCGCCGTCAAGGGGCGCCTCGTCGCCGGCTGCCCCCGGGGGAGGGCATTTTTACGGGAATCCACGCGGGAACCTGTCTCGGCGCTGGCTTATTCGCATCGTTATAAGGTGATGTCCAGTGCGTGGATCAGCACACCGCAATGCGACATATGGCACCTTCGTCGCAGGGTTGCGCGGGCTGCACATGCGGGCCGCATCCCTGTGGCCCCATCCCCGCCCGCCGCCGCGCGCCATGCTGCCCGGACCCGCCGAACCACCAGGACCGACGCGATGATCCGCCTTGCGCTCTACCAGCCCGACATTGCCCAGAACGCCGGCACGGTCCTGCGCCTGTGTGCCTGTCTCGGCCTTGGCGCCGATATCGTCGAGCCGGCCGGCTTCCCGGTTTCGGCGCCGGCCTTCCGGCGCGCCGGCATGGACTATCTCGACCATGTCGACTGGACCCGACACGACGATTTTACCGCCTTCGAGGCCTGGCGGCGACGTGAGGGCCGACGCCTCGTACTGATGACGACCGCCGCCGCCCTGCCCTACACCGCTTTCGGCTTCCGCCCGGGCGACGTGGTCATGGCCGGCCGCGAATCGGCCGGCGTGCCGGACCTCGTTCATGATGCGGCCGATGCGCGGATCCTGATTCCCATGAGGCCGGGCCTGCGCTCGCTCAACGTGGCGGTCTCGGCCGCCATGGTCACTGGAGAAGCGCTGCGCCAGCTCGGCTTTCCCGGCCAAGTCTGAGCCAAACGCAAGCGAGCCGCCCGAAGGCGGCCCGTTGGGTCTTCAGTGCTGCCGGTCGCTGTCAGTAGCGGGCGACGACGGCCGATGAGCCGGTCGAGAACAGGTAGTTCAGGCCGACTTTGACGGTATGAACGTGCGACTGAACCGTTCCCACATAGAGCGGCCCCAGCGTATGGGTGCCGAAATTGTAGTAGCTGTACTCAAGCTTGGCGGTCCAGTTCGGGGTGATCGCATATTCGACGCCGGCACCGACGGTCCAGCCGAGACGCGAATACCGTTCCGGTCCCGGGCCGGGATTCGTGGCAAACGATCCGCCCTGGATGCCGAGGCCACCCGTGACATAGAGGAGCGCGCGGTCGACGGCGACGCCGGCGCGGGCACGAACCGAGCCGAGCATGTGGGTGCGGTAGTGCGCGGCAAACCCCGGCAGGGTCACGTCGTCGCGGCCGCTGATGGCGGCGAAGGCCAGATCTGCCTCAGCACCGAGAACGATCTGGTTGATCTGGTAGTTGAAGCCGACCTGACCACCGATCAGCGGCCCCGAAGTATTGGCGGGAAACGGGCCCGGGCCGAAACCCGTCGAGCGTCCGAAGCCGAAGCCGGCATGGACACCGACATAGAACCCGGTCCAGCTGAAGGCGGGCATGACCACGGCCGACGCGATCGGCGAGCGCGGAACGGCGAGGTCGGCAGCCTGAGCGCCGGCAGCGAAGGCAACCAAGGCTGTGGTGGCCAGGAAAAGTCTCTTCATCGATGGATCCTTACGTCAGCACAAGCCAGACGGCTGAGTCGACGTTATCTTGACCGAAAATGTTGGAGCCGTTCAAGACCCGGCACTGTCCGTCGCGTGCGTTTCCTGTTCGGAATAGACAGTATTGGAGGCAGGTGTCACCGGCGAGGCACAATGACGTGGCACGTCAACTGGCTGCGCGCCGTCCATGGTCACTGGAGAAGCGCTGCGCCAGTTCGGGCTTCCGGAGCAAACCCGCCCCGCCGCTAGGCCCGGGACACGGTGATCGTCTGCGAGATGACAGTGCAAGGCCGGTCGGTGGTCATGAAGGCGATGTCGGCGGCATCGCGGTCTTCGGCGATCCGGACCATGCCCTCGACGGGCGCGAGCCGCGTCGGATCCACCATCCACCAGGCCCCGCCGACATAGACCTCGGTCACCGCGTGGAAGTCGGGCGGATCGAGATCGAGCGCATAGACACTGGCCGCCCGGGCCGGGATGTTGAGCGCCCGGCACAGTGCGATCGCCAGATGGGTGAAGTCGCGGCAGACGCCGGCCCGGGTCGTGAACGTCTCGTCGGCGCCCGTCTGGGCCACGCTGGCGCCCGGCACGTAATCGACATGCTCGGCGATCCAGTCCATGACCGCCATGACCCGTGCGACACCGTCGCCGGCCTCCGCGAATGTCCGGTTGGCGAAGCGCGACAGCGAATCCGAAGGGCAGAACCGGCTGGGCAGGAGATAGGGCATCACGTCGTCGGGCAGATCGCTCCACGCCTCCATGCGCCCGCTGGCGGGAAGCAGCGCCCGGCTGCCATTGTCGATCGTGCCCGTGTAACCCAGTGACACGCGCCCCGACACGACGCCGCGCAGGCGCCGGCGTCCACTTGGCGCCACATCCGACCGCCACGGCACGTCTGGCAGGGTCAGGCTTTCCTCGCGGATGACCTGGTCGGGCGAGGTGGCCGGCTGGATTTCCAGCACGACCTGCGTCGAGCCGAAGAACTCGTATTCCAGCGCTGCCGATACCTGGACGATCATGAAGGGTCCCCCCAAACGACAAAGCCCGCCGCCGTGAACGGCCGCGGGAGGTGACACACCGGCATGACGGCCGCCGGCACGGGTCTGCGCTGCAAACCTGCACGGAGGCAAAAGGTTCCGATCCGCGGGCGGGCCGTGCCGGTGCAACCGCCGTTTCGGTTCGATGGCCCCTTGGGTCAGGCCGCGAGAGGCCTTATCTTGCCGTTAACCCTGATTGTCCGGCAGCACCGGCACGGAGCCGCCATGACCGCCCAAGACCTGAATGCCCAACTCGCGAATGCCCAGGCCTCGACAGCCTCCGGCAGCGATCCCGTCCGCCCTGCCCGCCCGCTCACCGAGGCGCTGCGCGCCGTCCGCATCGAGGAGGCCGAGCGCACCGGTGTGGTCGTGGCCCTGCGCGAGGCGGCCGAATCGCGGCTTGCCATCCTGCGCGACAGGCTGGGGCCAGCCTTTGCCGAGGTGCCGAAAGGCATCGACCTGTTCGATATCGGCCTGACGCCGGGCGACACGCCACGCCTGTGGATCGACATGATCGCCTTCGTCGAGATGGGCCGCGACCGGCGCACCTACCGCTTCCTGCAGGACACCCGCAACGGCCGTGTCGTGCTGGCCGAGGCCGAGGACCCCGCAAGGATCGCCGACCGGATCACCCGCTACATGGCCCGCCGCCTGATCGAGCGGGATCGGCTGCTGGCCCTGCCGCCGATGGCGTCGGAGTTGGACGCAGCACCCGCACAGCCGGCGCCTGCGGCCGCGATGCCCGTCATGGCCGCGCCTGCCGCGATCCCGCTCCCGGAGGCTTCTTCGGCACAAGCCTTTTCGGCCCCTGCGGGAGCTGCACGGCTGGTCGCCGCCGGTGCGGCTGAGGCCCCCATCGGTCCTTCAACCGCCGCAACCGAGGCCGCTCAAGCCGAATCCGCGAGGACGGGCGGCCCCTCCGGGCCGGCACCGGCCCGAAGCGAAGGTGGCCGCCTCGGCGTCGTGGGCGGCCTTGCCCTGTTCCTCATCGGGGTCGCGGCCGGCGCCGGCGGCCTGCTGGCACTGGCCCAGATCCTGTCGCGCTACTGAGAGCCGGTCCATTGCCGGCTCGAGCAGCGTTCATGCACGCCGGCCCCCTTCCGCCGGCGCCGCGCTGCCGCTAGCGTGCGCGCCCGATCCGGCGCGTGAACGCACCGGCACACCCGACAGACCCGTTCGACGGGGGAGGCCCCCATGACCGTCCAGACCCATCCCGCCGCCACCCGTGCCTTCGCGCGCGCCTTCCTCAACATCGTCGACGGACGGCTGGTCGAGGCGCAGGGCGGCGCGGTGCTGGACGTGATCGGGCCGTCGGACGGCGCCGTCCTCACGCAGATGCCGCGCTCGGCCGCCGCGGATATCGACCGCGCCGTGGCCGCCGCCCGCACGGCCTTCGAGGAAGGCCCCTGGGGCCGGATGACCGCCACGGAGCGCGGCCGGCTGCTCTGCAAGCTCGGCGAGGCCATCCTCGCCAACCACGAGGACCTGTCGATGCTGGAGAGCATCGACACCGGCAAGCCGGCCAAGCAGGGCAAGGCCGACATCACGGCCGCCGCCCGCTATTTCGAGTTCTACGGCACGTCCGCCGACAAGGTGCATGGCGAGACCATCCCCTTCCTCAACGGCTATACGGTCGCCGTCGTGCGCGATCCCCATGGCGTCACCGGCCATATCGTGCCGTGGAACTATCCCGCGCAGATCTTCGGACGGTCGGTGGCGGCCTCGCTCGCCTGCGGCAACACCTGCGTGGTCAAGCCGGCCGAGGACGCCTGCCTGTCGCTCATCCGCATTTGCGAACTGGCCCTGGAGGTCGGTTTTCCGCCCGGCGTGCTCAATCTCGTCACCGGGCTCGGCGAGGAAGCCGGCGCGGCGCTCTCCTCCCACCGCGGCATCGACTTCATCTCCTTCACCGGCTCGCCGGAGGTCGGCACGCTGATCCAGGCGGCCGCCGCGAAGAACCATATCGGCTGCACGCTGGAACTCGGCGGCAAGTCCCCGCAGGTCGTGTTCAGGGACGCCGATTTCGATGCGGCCGTGCCGACGCTCGTCAACGCCATCATCCAGAATGGCGGCCAGACCTGTTCGGCAGGGTCCCGCATGCTGATCGAGCGCCCGGCCTATGACGAACTGGTGGAGCGCGTCGCCGAGCGGTTCCGCACCGTGCGCGTCGGGGCCTGGGACATGGATCTCGACTGCGGCCCGATGATCACCCCCGGGCAGAAGACGCGCGTCGAGGACTTCGTCGCCCGCGCCCGTGCCGACGGCATCCCGGTGCTCGCCGAGGGCCAGCTCGCACCGAACCTGCCGCCCAACGGCTATTACGTCTCGCCCACGCTGTTCGGCCCGGTGCCGCGGTCAAACCGGCTGGCCTGCGACGAGGTCTTCGGGCCGGTGCTCTCCGCCATCCCCTTCGACGACGAGGCCGACGCCATCCGCCTGGCCAACGGCACCGATTTCGGGCTCGTCGCGGGCGTCTGGAGCCGCGACGCGAAGCGTTCCATGCGGGTGGCGCGCGCCATGCGCTGCGGCCAGGTCTTCGTCAACGGCTATGGCGCGGGCGGCGGCATCGAGCTGCCCTTCGGCGGCGTCAAGAAGTCCGGCCACGGCCGCGAGAAGGGCTTCGAGGCGCTCTACGAGTTCTCCGCCTCCAAGACCATCGTGATCAGCCACGGTTGACGTATCATACGATGATACGTATCGTTCGATGATACATATGGCCCATGATCCGGACCTTCAGGGACAAGCGGAGCCACGCGCTCTTTCATCGCGAACATGCCAGGGGCTTCCCGCCTGATCTGGCCCGCGCCGCCTTCATCAAGCTGCGCGCGCTGCATCGGGCCGAGACTTTGCAGTCCCTGCTTGTGCCGCCCGGCAACCGCCTTGAGAAACTGCGTGGAGATCGGTTGGGCCACTGGTCCATCCGGATCAACGATCAGTGGCGCATCTGTTTCGACTGGCAGGAGGATGGTCCCCATGACGTCGAGGTCGTCGACTACCACCGCTGACCCGATCACGCCCGACACGCCGGTCGATCGATCGGCCGTGCGTCCCGGAAGCCGGCGCATGGCGCCACTTCATCCTGGCGAATATCTCCGCGAGGAGTTCATGCGCCCTCTCGGACTGACCGCCTATGGTCTGTCGAAGGCCATTGGCGTTCCAAGGACGCGGATCGAGAGGATCGTCAGGGAGGACAGCGGCATCACCGCCGATACGGCCCTGCGCCTCGCCCGCCACCTCGGCATGACTCCAGGCTTCTGGCTCGGCCTGCAGGCCGATTTCGAGCTGGAGACGGCTCAGGACCTGCTCGGTCCCGAGATCGAACGGATCGAGCGGCTGCCGAGGCCCGACCTCGCTGCCGCCGAATAGACCCAGCCGCGCTCAACTCAAAAGCATCCCCTTCAGGAGGACTTCATGCGTCTCAAGGACAAGGTCGCCATCGTTACAGGCGGCGCACAGGGCTTCGGTCTCGGCATTGTCGAGACCTTCGCACGCGAGGGCGCACGCATCGCAGTGCTCGATCTCAACGAGGACGGCGCGAAGGCAGCCGCCAAGGCCCTCGGCCGGAGGGCCCTTGGCCTGAAATGCGATGTCTCGAAGGCGAAGGACGTGCAGCGCGCCGTGGCGAAGACGGTCGAGCGCTTCGGCCGCGTCGACATTCTCGTCAACAATGCCGGCACCTCGCACCGCAACCGGCCGATGCTGGAGGTGGACGAGGCGACCTTCGACCGCGTCTTCGACGTCAACGTGAAGTCGATCTTCCACTTCGCCCATGCCGCCGTCCCGGTCATGCGCGAGCATGGCGGCGGCGTCATCATCAATGTCGGCTCCACCGCCGGCATCCGGCCGCGGCCGGGCCTTGCCTGGTACAATGCCTCGAAGGGCGCGGTGAACCTGCTCACCAAATCCATGGCGGTGGAACTGGCGCCCGACAGGATCCGTGTCTGCGCGCTGGCGCCCGTGGCGGGCGACACGCCGCTGCTCGGCACCTTCATGGGAGAGGACACCCCGGACATGCGCGCCAAGTTCATCGCGTCCATTCCCATGGGACGCCTCTCGACCCCGAAGGACATTGCCGATGCGGCATTGTTCCTCGCGGCCGATCCGGGCCATTTCCTCACCGGCGTGGTGCTGGAAGTCGATGGCGGGCGGTGCATCTGATGGCCATCACCCTCACCCCTGAAACCGCCCTGCCCGCCGACGGCACGCAAGGCACCCTCGTCGGCCGGGTCGAGCGGCCCGGCCTCGGCCCCTCGGTGGTCGCGGTCCGCAGCGGCGGCGTCTTCGACGTCACCACCAGCTTCCCGACCACCTCCGACCTGTTCGACCGGCCGGACCCGGCCGCCGCGCTGGCCGGCGCCACGGGCGATCATGTCGGCGACCTTGCCGACATCCTGGCCAATACCCCTCCCGACGGCCGCGACGCGGGCAAACCGTTCTTCCTTTCCCCCATCGACCTGCAGGCGGTGAAGGCGGCGGGCGTCACCTTCGCCATCTCCATGGTCGAGCGCGTCATCGAGGAACAGGCCAAGGGCACGCCCGAGCGGGCGGCGGCGATCCGTGCCGAGATCGGCGACATCATCGGCGGCGAGCTGAAGGGCCTGAAGCCCGGCTCCCCGGAGGCTGCGGCCCTGAAAACCCATCTCCAGGAGCGTGGCCTCTGGTCGCAATATCTCGAGGTTGGCATCGGCCCCGACGCGGAGATCTTCACCAAGGCCCCCGTCCTCTCCTCGGTCGGCACCGGCGCCGATGTCGGCCTGCACCCCATCTCCACCTGGAACAATCCGGAGCCGGAGGTGGTGCTGGTCATTTCCTCGGCCGGGACCATTGTCGGGGCGACGCTCGGCAACGACGTCAACCTGCGCGATGTCGAGGGCCGCTCGGCCCTCCTCCTGGGCAAGGCCAAGGACAACAACGCCTCCGCCGCCCTCGGCCCCTTCGTGCGCCTGTTCGATGCAACGTTCGGCATCGACGCCGTGCGCGCCATGCAGGTGTCGCTGAAGGTGACGGGCGACGACGGCTTCGTCATGGACGGGCGCAGCGACATGGCGGCGATCTCGCGCGACGTGGAGGATCTGGCCGCCCAGGCCATCGGTGCTCACCACCAGTATCCGGACGGGCTCGTGCTCTATTGCGGCACGCTGTTCGCGCCGATCCAGGACCGCGAGGCACCGGGCAAGGGTTTCACCCACCGCGTGGGCGACATCGTCACCATCGCCAGCCCGGAACTCGGCAGCCTGACCAACCGCGTGCGCCTGTCCACCGAATGTCCGCGCTGGACCTTCGGCATCCGCGCGCTGATGGAAGGGCTCGCCGCCCGCCGCTGACAGCGATGGCCACAGGGCCGTCGCTGTCCTGTGATCGGCCTGTCACCTCGCCGGCCTAGCATTCCGTGTCCCAGACACGGAGGCTATCCATGACATTCAATGCCGGTGACGTTGTAGTGCTGAAATCGGGCGGCCAGGCCCTGACCGTGGCTTCGGTCGAGGACGGCGAGGCCCTCTGTCTGTGGATCGGCGAGGAGGGCGACTTCTTCCGCGAGCGCATTCCCGTCGCCGCCCTGACCGGCCTCGACGAGATGGGTCCGGAAGACGAAGAGGACGAGGACGAGGAGACCGGGGACGGCGAGGACGAGTGAGGCCCGGCCTCAGTCGGCCGTCGGGAGGCGGCGCATCGTGAACTCGATGGAGCCGTCCTCGCATTCGCGCCAGAACTCGACCTCGGTCATGTAGGCGGCCTTCGGAAAGCGCGCGAAGACCTCGCGCGCTTTTTCGCGGGCAAGGTCACGCGGCAGGGTGAAGGTCTCGCGCAGGAACCCGTCCTCGCGACGCCGCGGACCGCGCCGGAAGGTGTCGAAGGGTGTGCGGCGGCTGGAGCGCATGGCAACCTCCAGGCCCATCCTGTCAGGCGGCTGCCTGCCCGGCAACGGCGGCAGGCACCATCAGGCTCCGGCGCGCGACGATCGCCTCCCGCATCTCGCGGCCCTCGCGGGTGCGGCCGAACAGGAAGTCCCGCTCCACGCCGCTGGAGATCATGAACGGATAGCGGTCATAGACCCGCTGGCGCATGAGCGGGAAGGACACGCCCATCAGGTTGATCGGCTCCTTCAGGCTCGGATAGCGGCGCGGCTCGGCCACAGGCTCCATGCACAGAAGGCGGCGATAGAAGGCCCGGTGCTCGCGGCGCACCGTGGCCAGCGCATAGTCGGCGTCGAAATACTCGGAAGCCAGCATGCCGAGCCGCACCGTCGCATAGGCGAGCGCGGGATAGCGTCGCGACAGGTCCGGATCGACCACGAAGCGGGTCGGATCGACGATCGTCTCGCCCCGGTCGATGCGCGAGTTGAGAATGTCGCCGAAGATCGACAGCCCCGGCGAAACCGGCACGTCGGGCGTTGCCACATGCACCCGGATCGAGCTTGCCAGCACGTCGCCGAGATAGACGCCGAAGATCCAGACGTTCGGCGCGCGGTCGAACCTGTCGTGGAAGAGTTCCGACTTGTTGCGGCGGATCGCGCCCTCGCGCAGATAGCACGCATAGCGGAGCCGATAGATCGCCTGCTTGTCCTGCTTGGTCACCGCGAGGCGGTATTCGAGCCGCCCGAGCAGCTCGGTGACATTGTTTGCGAACGCACTCGGGACGTTAACCGTATTCATGCATCCGGCCTCACATGCGACGCAGGCATCCGCCGCGCACAGTGAGGACATTGTTAATCGAAATTTAACGATTGGAAAGCGCGTGGTTAAAACATCGTTAACACGATTTCTGAAACAGGGTCAGAAACATGGACGTTCTTATAATACCTCCGTCGATGTTACTTGATGTACTACGCGGCAGTGCAGCAACATCAGCAGCTTAAAACAGGGCCTGATACAATATCGCGATGGTCGCGGGAGCGATTGACGCTGCTTCATCTCAAGTCGATCAGGCAGCAGCGACAGTCGATCCTTGCCCCGAGTGTGCGGCGGATGGTCGCCTTCCGTTGCGGATGGATGCGCTTGTGGCTTGTGATTTCAGATCAGCGGCGCATTTTCCCGCCACATTCACGCCTCAAGCCTCCATGAGGGACGCGCGGGCGCAGGGCTGCCCGGCGCCGGGCAGGCGTCAGGCGGCCTTCCTGAGGAGGTCTTTCACCGACCGGCCCAGCATGGACCTGAGCTCGCGGTCGGGCACGGCAGGGCTCAGGATGAAGCCCTGGATCTCGCTGACCACGCCGGGGGCATCGATCAGCTTGAGCTGGCCCTGCGTCTCCACGCCCTCCACGACCACCTGCAGGCCGAGTTCGGCGCCGAGGCGTGTGACGCCATGCAGCAGCTTGAGCGAGCGCTTGTCGGTCTCGATGTTGCGCACGAAGGAGCGGTCGATCTTGAGCTTCTCGAGCGGGAAGCGGTGCAGGTAGCTCAGGCTCGAATAGCCCGTGCCGAAATCGTCCAGCGACAGGCGCACGCCCATGGCCCGCAGCTTCTCCATGATGGCGACCGCCCCGACGGCATCGTTCAGCAGAAGCGTCTCGGTGATCTCCAGCTCCAGCCTGTCGGCCGGCAGCCCGGTTTCCGCCAGCACCGCCCGGACGGTGGCGACGATGTCGTCGCGCTCGAACTGGACCGAGGACAGGTTGACCGAGACCCGCACGTCGTCCGGCCAGTCCACGCAGGCGCGGCAGGCCTTGCGCAGAACCTGCCGGCCAAGCTCCACCACCAGGCCGGTCTCCTCGGCAATCGGCACGAACTCGCCCGGCGAGACCATGCCGCGCACCGGATGCGGCCAGCGCACCAGCGCCTCGCAGGTCGAGATGCTCAGCGACTTCAGGTTCAGGAGCGGCTGGAAATAGACCGCCAGCTCGTCGTTCTGGATCGCCCGGCGCAGGTCGATCTCGATGGCCCGGCGCGCCTGCGCCTTGCGGTCCATCTCCTCCTCGTAGAAATGCAGCATGCCCTTGCCGCCGGCCTTTGCGCGGTTCAGGGCCATGTCGGCGCATTTCAGCAGCTGGTCGGCGTCGCGCCCGTCGCGCGGAGCCAGCGCGATGCCGACCGACGCACCGACCGCGATCGGCAGGCCGCCGACCTGGACCATGTCGGACACGGTCTCGATGATCCGGCTGGCGAGCGCGGTGATCTCGTTGTCGCTGCGCACGCCGGTCTGCAGGATCACGAACTCGTCGGCGCCGAAGCGGGCGATCATGTCGCTCTCGCCGACCGCGAAGCGCAGGCGGTCGGCCACCTCGATCAGCAGCGTGTCGCCGATCGTGTGGCCCAGCGTGTCGTTGACCTGCTTGAAATTGTCGAGATCGACGAACAGCACGGCCAGCGTCTCGTCTTCCGCGCGCATGGCCAGCGCCGCGTCGAGCCGCTCCTGGAACAGCGTCCGGTTGGGCAGGCCGGTCAGGGCGTCGTGGCGGGAGACATGGGCGAGGCGCGCCTCGGTCCGGCGCTTCTCGGTGACGTCCTCGATGACGATGACGAGGCCGCCGGAATCCATCGGCTGGAAGGTGACGTCGAGGTTGCGGTCATTGGCCTCGACCTCCATCCGCTCGGGCGCCTGTCCGGGAACGCGCCGCGCGATTGCCTCGATGACGCGGCCCGCCTCGCGCTCCGACACGATGCCCGCCTCGACATAGGTCGCGATCAGCGCCTCGGCGCGCGAGCCCGAGACCAGCGCCCCGGTGTCGCAGGGCAGGATCTCGCCCCAGCGCTCGTTGACCACCAGCAGCCGACCCTCGGCATCCAGCATGGCAAGGCCCTGCGGCATGTTGTTGAGGGCGGTATCGAAACGGGTGGCCAGCATGGACACGTCGCGCTCGGCGACCAGCGCATGCAGGAGAATGTCGCGCAGACGTGTCGTGATCGACCGCACCGAGCCGAAGAACGGCAGCGCGAAGAAGGCCAGCACGATGTAGTCGGGATTGCCGGTCAGGAACATGCCGCCGCAGAGCGGCACGCACAGCAGCAGGATCTGGTAGTTGACGAACCGGCCGTTGGCGAAGTTCCGCCCCGTCACGCCGACCGTGTAGGACAGGGCCACCGACACGCAGAACAGGTGCGCGGCCATGCTGTCGCTGAGATTGAACGTGGCGAAGCACCACAGGCCGATGCAGAAGACGAAGGTATTGGCGCCAATGGTATATTCCCGCTCCCAGCGGCGCGCCTCGGCATAGCTGAGGCCCTCCTGGCGGCGCTTGCGATACTGCACCATGCGCAGCGTCCGGATCGCGCCGACCAGCACGATGAGGGCGGGAAAGATGTTGAGGGCGTGGCTTTCGGTGAGGTGCGCCGTGTAGAGCGTCCCGGCAAGCGCTGCGGCGATCCCGAACAGAAACGAGCGCAGATCGGCATAGAGCGCATCGACCATCGAGACATAGATCTCGACGGGCAATTCGCGCTTCTGTCCGTATCGCGTCTCGCTCAGTTTACTCGTCATCCGTGCAGCTGGACCTTGGTCACTTGCGAAAGGTCAACGGCAAGCACGCGCACTGCACCAAAAAATCCTTGCACATCAATTAATTGAGGAAAATCGGTTGCATGGTCGGGCAATTCCGGTTGTCGGGAGGTTGCCGGATACCGGACAAGTCTAATCATCGCCGCCCATCGCTTCAATCACCAGCCGATCGACCGATTGCCGGTCGAGCGGAAAGCCTGCGGCGATCCAGGCCCTGCGAAACCGGGCCACGGCCGCACCCAGTGCCGGTCCTTCGGACACGCCCCGGCGCATGAAGGTCTCGCCGCCCACCGGCAGCGAGGGGGCCGACCAGCGCTCCGGCAGCCGAACGAGGTCCATCCAGCCGGCATCGTCCACGGGCGCGCCCGACCGGGCGAAGGCGATGAGGGCCCGGTCGCGATAGGCGCGCGGCCCGGTGGCGAACAGCATGGCCCGGGCCGCCGGCTCGCCGCCGGCCGGATCCGGTTCGCGCCAGCCGTGGCCGACGCCGTCGAGCCGTCGGAACTCCTCGTTGGACAGCGTCAGCCGGCGCTTCAGCCGTTCGGCATCCTCGCGCACCAGCACCCCGAGGGCGGCAAGCCTCAGGGTCGGATCGGGCGCAAGCGACAGGGCGTTCTCGATGGCGGCGAGGCGGGCGACATGGCCATGCAGGGCAATGCCCCCAAGGATCGGGCCGGCGAGCCCTGTCTCGGCCAGAAGCGCGAGCGTAGGAGCAGCGCCCGCCGTCACCAGCAGCTTGACGAGTTCAGCCCGGATTCGTTCGCGCGACAGGCCGGCAAGTCCCGCCCGCTCGCCGATGCAGGCGGCCAGCGCCGCGGCATCCGGCTCTCCCGCGCCATAGGCGGCATGGAACCGGAAGAACCGCAGGATGCGCAGATAGTCCTCGCGAATGCGCTGGTGCGGATCGCCGATGAACCGGATCCGGCGGTGCGCAAGGTCCTCGCGCCCGCCGAACGGATCGGACAGCCGGCCGTC
This sequence comes from Phreatobacter sp., assembly GCF_051860605.1. Lineage (GTDB taxonomy): Bacteria > Pseudomonadota > Alphaproteobacteria > Rhizobiales > Phreatobacteraceae > Phreatobacter. Next base: position 21,736 of record NZ_JBHYDR010000006.1, read on the forward strand.
GCGGGTCAGGCTCATGGCATTGACCGTGAAGTCACGCCGCGCGGCATCGGCCCGCCAGTCGCGGCCGAAGCGCACCACGGCGCGCCGGCCATCGGTCTCGACATCCTCGCGCAGGGTCGTCACCTCGAAGCCCCGGCCCTCGGCAACCACCGTGACCGTGCCATGCTCGATGCCGGTCGGCACTGCCTTCAGCCCCCCCGCCACGACCCTGCGCACCACCTCGCCGGGTGGAGCCGTGGTGGCGATGTCGATGTCTCCGGGTTCGAGGCCGATGAGCCAGTTGCGAACCGCCCCGCCGATGGCGCGTGCGGTCTCGCCGTCGCCGTCCAGCACCGACAGGATGCGCGCGGCCGGCCCGTCCCGCAGCCAGGACGGCATGGCTGGCAGGGGCTGGGCGGCCGTTCCGGTCATTGGGCCGTTCCGGTCATGGGACAGATCCCGTCATGGAGCGGGCCGTTCCGGGGCCGGCGCCGGGCGCCTGTCGTCGTCTGGCGTGCGCGGCCTCAGGCGCGCCGGATGCCAGACGCCGTTCTCCAGCCGGGCCGGCTCGTAGATGGCGGTCGGGTCGTTGCTCTGCTTCGACAGATGCCAGAGGAAGTAGCTGCCGCTCAGCGCCAGGCCGAACAGTCCCAGCCAGACCACCGGCTTGCGGTCCCAGTGTTCCTTCAGGAACGGACTGCGCTCCTTCAGGTGCAGCCAGCCGACATAGAGCACGAAGGGCAGCAGGAAGAGCAGGATGTTGATGACGATGCGCATGGGCCGGGCGTCCCCTGTGGTTGCCGGCGGACCGGCCTTCCCTCTTACGGGACGGGTTCGTCATGGGGCAGGCGCGACCCCTGCGGCTGATCGGCGCCCTCGGCGGCGAGCCGCTCCCACAGGTTGCGCAGGATCGAGGCGGTGATCCCCCAGATATACCGCTCGCCATAGGGCATGGCGTAGAAGTGCCGCCTCGCGCCTTGCCAGACGCGCGACTGCATCTGGTGGTTGCGCGGGTCCATCAGGAAGCCGAGCGGCACCTCGAACACGTCCGCGACCTCGCGCGGGTTCGGCACGAGCCGGAACGGCGGCGTGACCAGCCCGACTACCGGCGTGATCAGGTAACCGGTGCGCGACAGGAACGGCGGCATGTAGCCGAGCGGCCGCACATGCGCTCGCGCAAGGCCGATCTCCTCCTCCGCCTCGCGCAGCGCCGCATCGAGCGGGCTCGCATCGCCCGGATCGATCTTGCCGCCCGGAAAGGCGATCTGGCCGGAATGGTCCGGCAGGTCGCCCGAGCGCTGGGTGAGCAGGATCGTCCCCTCCCCCTGCGCGACGATGGGCACGAGCACCGCGGCGGGTTTCGGCGGCGGCCCGTCCTCGGCGGCGATGATGGCGGGCATGCTGGCCCCGAACAGCTCCTGCCGCTCGGTCGGCACGTCGAGCGACAGTCTCTCGGTCACCCGGAGGGTGAACGCGTCGATCGACAGCGGAATCACGTCAGCCCCTCAAGTTCGGCGGCCGGCACCATGGGCCAGAACGTGCCGCCGGCATAGACCCCGAACCAGTCGACGCCCTCGACAGCAACGATATCCCCAAGGCTCGCGAGATCGTGAAAGAGCGTGCGCGAGACCCTCGCCCACAGGTCGCGGCGGACATGGACATAGGGCTTCAGCCCGTCGGTTCCCGCTTCCGTCTCGAAGCGCATCGGGTGGTCCGGGCCGACATCGACCCACTCCTCCACCTGCGTGCGGAACGCGATGCGGCGCGCCGGGCCCTCGCCCTCCACCCGCATTTCCACCGCCGCGAACGGGGCGTCGTCCACGGTGATGCCGATCTTCTCGACCGGCGTGACCAGGAAATATCGGCCGTTCTCACGCTTGAGAACCGAGGAAAACAGCTTCACCAGCGGCAGACGACCGATCGGCGTCTTCAGATAGTACCAGGTGCCGTCGGCGCCGATGCGGATGTCGAGGTCGCCGCAATAGGGCGGGTTCCACAGGTGGACGGGCGGGGGGCCCTTCACCCGCTTCACGCTGCCGGCAAGATCGTCGAGCCCGGCGGGGGCAGACGGGGGGCGGGACACGCTCGTTCAAGCCTCACGTTTCGGTGAACCGAGGACCAGACCCACCGCTATGCAGTGGACGCGGCCTGTGACGAACGTAAGACTCGCCTATCGCCATCGCAACGCTTCCGCCATGATGCACTGCGATACCCCTGCGAGTCGAAGGGAGGCCCCATGTCCGCCGAGCCCGCAGAACGGATGGAAGACGCCATCATCCGTGCCGCCGAGACCACCGCCGCACAGGTGCGGTCGGCACGCGCCAACATTTCCGCCGTGATCTTCGGCCAGCAGACGGTCATCGATCAGGCCCTCATCACCATCCTGTCGGGCGGCCATGCCCTGCTGGTCGGTCTGCCGGGCCTTGCCAAGACCAAGCTGGTGGAGACCATGGGAACGGTGCTCGGGCTCGATGCCCGGCGCATCCAGTTCACGCCCGACCTGATGCCCTCCGACATTCTCGGTTCGGAAGTGCTCGAGGAATCGGCCACCGGCAAGCGGGCCTTCCGCTTCATCAAGGGGCCGGTCTTCACCCAGCTCCTGATGGCCGACGAGATCAACCGCGCCTCACCGCGCACCCAGTCGGCGCTGCTGCAGTCCATGCAGGAGTACCATGTGACGGTCGCCGGCGAGCGGCACGACCTGCCCCGCCCCTTCCATGTGCTCGCAACCCAGAACCCGCTCGAGCAGGAGGGCACCTATCCGCTCCCCGAGGCCCAGCTCGACCGCTTCCTGATGCAGGTCGATGTCGGCTATCCGGACCTTGAGGCCGAGCGGCGCATCCTGTTCGACACGACGGGCGCGGAGGAGAGCCGGCCCCAGCAGGCGCTGTCGGTCGAGGATCTGGCCGCCGCCCAGCGCCTGGTGCGCCGCCTGCCCGTGGGCGATTCGGTGGTCGAGGCCATCCTGACCCTCGTCCGCTCCGCCCGTCCCGGCGCCGCCAAGGGCGAGCTCGCCCAGGCGATTGCCTGGGGTCCCGGCCCGCGCGCCTCGCAGGCGCTGATGCTGGCCGTGCGCGCCCGCGCGCTGATCGACGGGCGCCTGGCGCCGTCGGTGGAGGACGTGGTGGCGCTGGCAGAGCCCGTGCTCAAGCACCGCATGGCGCTGTCCTTTGCGGCCCGCGCCGATGGCATGACCGTGGAAACGGCGGTATCAACCCTTGTGCGCGCCATCCGGTGACAGCCATGTTCGGCCTCGCTGAAGCCACGGGTCGCGAGGACCACAACCGGCGGCTCACCCGTGATGCCGAGATGCTGGCCGCGGCCCTGCCCCGCCTTGTGCTCGAGGCGCGGCGCGTGGCCTCGACCGTGGTGCATGGCCTGCACGGCCGCCGGCGTGCCGGCTCGGGCGAGAGCTTCTGGCAGTTCCGCCGCTATGGCGATGGCGAGGCGGCCAGCCGGATCGACTGGCGCCGCTCGGCACGCGACCAGAACCTCTATGTCCGCGAGCAGGAATGGGAGGCCGCCCACACGGTGTGGATCTGGCCGGACCGCTCGCCCTCCATGCAGTTCGTGTCGCCGCTCGCCTGGGAGACCAAGCGCGACCGCTGCATCGTGCTGGCCTTCGCGCTGGCAGAGATCCTGGTCAAGGGCGGCGAACGGGTCGGCATTCCCGGCCTGATGCGTCCGACCGCCAGCCGCCGGATCATCGACCGCATGGCTGAATCCCTGCTTGCCGAAGTGACCGGCCGCCAGCCGGACCTGCCGCCGAAGGCGCCGGTCTCGCGCCTGTCGGAGGTTCTGATCCTGTCGGACTGCCTGGTCTCCATCGACGCCTTCCGCGACGAGATTGCCAGCCTCGCCGCCACCGGCTCCCACGGCCATGTCCTGCAGATCAACGATCCGATCGAGGAGACCTTCCCGTACAAGGGTCGTGTCGAGTTCGAGGAGCTGGAGGACGGGCTCACCATCACCGCCGGCCGCGCCGAGACCTGGCGAGACGATTACGTGGCACGCCTGGCCGCCCATCGCGCCGCGCTGCGGGCCGAATGCGACAGCCGCGGCTGGAGCTTCGGCGTCCACCGCACGGACCAGCCGCCCTCGCAGGCGGTCATGGCCCTGCACCAGCGCATGGGTCCGGGCTCGCGCGAGGTCGGCACGAGGGTCGGGAGGGGCTGATGCTGGGACTGCCGCTCGCCTTCGCCTCGCCGCTGGTGCTGTTTGCCCTTGCGGCCCTGCCGGCGCTCTGGTGGCTGCTGCGGCTCGTGCCGCCGCGCCCGCGCCGCGTCCAGTTCCCGCCGACCCGCATTCTCATCGACATCGCGCCGAAGGAGGAGACACCGGCCAACAGTCCCTGGTGGCTGACGGTGCTCCGCCTGCTGCTGGCGGCCCTCATCATCCTGGCCATGGCCAGCCCGCTCTGGAACCCGCCCGCCACCACCGGATCGAGCCGCGGGCCGGTCCTGTTGATGATCGATGACGGCTGGCCCTCGGCGGCGACCTTCGACCAGCGGATGCGGGTCGCCGAGCAGATCGTCGGCTCGGCGGAAAGCGCCGGGCGCGCGGTCGCGCTGGTGACCACCGGCAAGCCGGTGATCGAGATCGCCATCGACACGCCCGCCAGCGCCCGCGAACGGCTGCGCTCGCTGGAGCCCTCACCGCACACGCCCGACAGGGCGTCGGTCCTCGGGCCCCTGACCCGCTTCATCCAGTCGCAACCGGAGGCCGAGATCGTCTGGCTGGCCGATGGCATCGATGCCGGCGGTTCGGAGACCTTCGTGCAGCGCCTGCGCGAGGCGGCCGCCGGCCGGCCGGTCATCGTCTATGACGGCGGCACCCCGCCGGTGCTGGCGCTGACCGGCGCCGTGAACACCTCCGGCGGGTTCGATGCCGTCGTCATCCGCGCCGACCAGGGTCCCGCCCAGGCCGGCCGCGTACGCGCGCTCGACGTCCGCGGCCTGCCGCTCGGCGAGGTCGCCTTCGCCTTCGAGACCGGCGCACGCGAGGCGCAGGTGCGCTTCGACCTGCCCGTCGAGATCCGCAACGAGATCGTCCGCCTCGACATCGTCGCCGAGCGCTCGGCTGGCGCCGTCCAGCTGGTCGATGCGCGCTGGGCGCGGCGCACGATCGGCGTCATCTCGGGCGCCACCGCCGACACCGCCCAGCCGCTGCTCTCGCCGACCTATTACCTCTCCCGCGCGCTCGATCCCTTCGCCGATATCCGCACGGTCGAGGGCGCCGCGCCCTCGGAGGCCATCCTGCGCTTCATCGAGAGCCGGGTGCCGATGATCGTGCTGCTCGATGTCGGCACCGTCACGCCGGTGGCGCGCGAGGCGCTGAACCGCTTCATCGACAATGGCGGCATCCTGCTGCGCTTCGCCGGCACGCGCCTTGCGGGCGCCCAGACCGACGACCTCGTGCCGGTGCGCCTGCGCCGCGGCGGACGCCAGCTCGGCGGCGCGCTCTCCTGGGAGACGCCGCAGACGCTCGCCCCCTTCCTGCGCGAAAGCCCGTTCAACGGCATTCCCGTCCCGGCCGACGTGCGCGTGCGCCGGCAGGTTCTGGCCGAGCCGGACGGCCTGCTGGCCGACAAGACCTGGGCCCAGCTCACCGATGGCACCCCGCTGGTCACCGCCGAGAAGCGCGGCCGCGGCCTTCTGGTGCTGTTCCACATTACAGCCGACACGGCCTGGTCGGACCTGCCGCTGTCTGGCGCCTTCGTCGAGATGCTCAAGCGCGTCGCCGCGCTGTCGGCCGCCGGCCGGCCGGCCGCCGAGGGCCTCGCTGCCGCACCCGGCCAGCCACGGGCGAGCGAGCGCGTGGCGCCGACGCGGGTGCTCGACGGCTATGGCGGTTTCACCCGTCCGCCGGCCACCGCCCGCCCCATTCCGGCCGACTGGCGCGACCCCGCGACCTTCGAATATCCGCCCGGCTTCTACGGACCGCAGGAGGGCACCGTGGCCGTCAACACGCTCGGCGCCGACCAGCGCATCCGGCCGCTGCCGCTCGGCCCTCTCGGCGCCACCATCGAACGCTACCGGGTTGGCGAACCCGTTGATCTGAGATCCCCCCTCGTGATCGCCGCCCTCGCCCTGCTGCTGCTCGACGGCATCGCCGTCTTCATGATCGCCGGCGGCCTCGCCCGGCTGACCGGCGGACGGACCGCGCGGACGGCCGCGATCCTGGCACTCGCCGTGCTACCGCTGGCCTTCGCCGCCCCCGCCGAGGCCCAGACGCGCCGCGCTCCGGACCGGCCGGTCATCTCCACCGGCAACCCGGCCGATGACGCGGCGATCCGCGCCACGCAGTCGACCCGGCTCGCTTATGTCATCACCGGCGCCCGCGAGGTGGACGACATCAGCCGCGCCGGCCTGCTCGGCCTCACCCGTTTCCTGTCGGCCCGCACGGCGCTGGAGCCGGCCCAGCCGCAGGGCGTCGACATCGCCCGCGACGAACTCGCCTTCTTCCCCCTGCTCTACTGGCCGGTGGTTCCCGGGGCGGCCGAACCGACGCCCGCCGCGCTGCTCAGGCTCGACGCCTACATGAAGCAGGGCGGCATGGTGATCTTCGACACGCGCGACGCCATCACGGCCCGGCCCGGCCAGGTGAGCCCGGCGCAGGCGACGCTCCGGCGCATCCTTGCCGGGCTCGACATTCCGGAACTGGAAGCCGTGCCGCGCGACCATGTGCTCGCCCGCGCCTTCTTCATCCTGCGCGAATATCCTGGCCGCTACGCGGAGGGCGTGACCTGGGTGGAGGCCATTCCACCCGCCGTCGAGGGCGAGGAGGCCCGCCCCGCGCGCGCTTCGGACTCGGTCTCGCCGATCATCATCTCGGCCAACGACCTGGCCTCGGCCTGGGCCATCGACCCGCAGGGCGGCCCGCTGCTGCCGGTCGAGGGACCGGCCCGCCAGCGCGAACTGGCGTTCCGCTTCGGCGTCAACATCGTGATGTATGCGCTCACCGGCAACTACAAGACCGATCAGGTCCACGTTCCGGCCCTGCTCGAGCGGCTGGGGAACTGAGCCATGACCTTCGGTCTCGTCTGGTCCCCCCTCGTGCCGACCTGGGCGCTCGTCGCCGCGGCGCTTGCCGTGCTGGCACTGGCGGCGCTGCTCATCGTGTCGCGCACGCGCGGGGCCTGGTGGCGCATCGGCGCCATGACGCTGGCGCTTCTGGCCATCGCCAATCCGGTCTTCACGCAGGAGGACCGCGATCCGCTCCGCTCGGTGGTGGCGGTGGTGCTGGACCGCTCGGCGAGCCAGACGCTGGCCGACCGCGCCCGCGTGACCGAGGCGGCGCGTGCCGCCCTCGAACGCAGCTTCGCCCGCTCGCCCGGTTTCGAGGTGCGCTGGATCGAGGCCGGCGCCTCCGATGGCCAGACCGACGGCACCCATCTGTTCGAGGCGCTGCGCTCGGGCCTGTCCGACGTTCCGGCCGAACGGATCGGCGGCGCCATCCTGATCACCGACGGCCAGGTCCACGACGTGCCGGCCCAGGCCGCCGCCATCGGCTTCCAGGCGCCGGTCCATGCCCTCGTCACCGGCCGGTCGACCGATCGCGACCGGCGCGTCGTGCTGACTCAGACGCCCCGCTTCGGCATTGTCGGCCAGAGCCAGACCGTTGGCTTCCGCATCGAGGACGACGGCACCGGCGGGCGCATCGCGCAGACGCCCGTCGTCATCCGCCGCGACGGCGAGACGATCGAGCGGCGCACGGTGACGACCGGCACCACGACCACCGTCTCCGTCCAGATCACCCATGCCGGCGCGAACATCGTCGAGATCGAGGTCGACCCGCTGGAGGGCGAACTCACCGACATCAACAACCGCGCCGTGGTCATCATCGAGGGCATTCGCGAGAAGCTGCGGGTGCTGCTGGTCTCGGGCGAGCCCCATGCCGGCGAGCGCACCTGGCGCAACCTCCTGAAATCGGATGCCGGCGTCGATCTCGTCCACTTCACCATCCTGCGCCCGCCGGAGAAGCAGGACGGCACGCCGATCAACGAGCTGTCGCTGATCGCCTTCCCGACCCGCGAGCTGTTCCAGGTCAAGATCCGCGAGTTCGACCTGATCATCTTCGACCGCTACGCCCAGCAGGGCGTGCTGCCGCTGATCTATTTCGACAACATCGCCCGCTATGTGCGCAATGGCGGCGCGATCCTGATCGCCGCCGGCCCGGAACATGCCTCGTCGGCCTCCATCAACGACACGCCGCTGGAATCGATCCTGCCCGCCGCCCCCACCGGCGACGTGCTCGAACAGCCCTTCCACGCCCGCGTCTCGGCCCATGGCCTGCGCCATCCGGTGACCCGCGCCCTGCCCGGCATGGTCGCCGAGGGCAATCCGCAATGGAGCCGCTGGTTCCGCCTCATCGAGTCGCGCGCACCCAATCCCGGCGCCGCAAGCGTGATGGAGGGCCCGGACAACCGGCCGCTGCTGCTGCTCGGCCGCCAGGGCGAGGGACGCGTCGCGCTGCTCCTGTCCGACCACATCTGGCTCTGGGCGCGCGGCTTCGAGGGTGGCGGCCCGCATCTGGAACTGCTGCGGCGGCTCTCCCACTGGCTCATGAAGGAGCCGCAGCTGGAGGAGGAGAGCCTGAGGCTTGCCGTGCGCGGCCGCCAGATCGCCGTCGAACTCCAGACCATGGCTGAGACGGCAGAGGCCGTGACCATCACGCGGCCCTCGGGCGCCACAGAGACCGTGACCATGCAGGCGGCCGAACCGGGCCTGTGGCGCGGCCAGGTGGACGTGACCGAGCTCGGCCTGTGGCGCGCCCAGTCCGGCCAGCTGACGCGTCTCATCAATGTCGGCCCGCCCAATCCGCGCGAATTCACCGACGTGACCTCGACGCTCGGCGTGCTCGAGCCGCTGGTGAGGGCCACCGGCGGAGGCATCTGGCGCATTTCCGAGACCGGCGAACTCGCCATGCCGCGCCTCGTGCCGACCCGCTCGGCCACCGTCCTGCGCGGCGAGGACTGGATGGGCATCCGCCAGCGCGACGCCTCGGTGGTGCGCGGCATCGGCATCCTGCCGGCCTTTGCCGGCGTGCTGGGGCTGATCCTGCTGCTCGGCGGGCTGGCCGCAGTCTGGGCGCGCGAGGGGCGCTGATCGCCGTTGCGCGGAACGGCCGGTCGCTGCAAGCCATCGCCTGGAAACATGCAGGCCGCAGTCTCGGCCCATGACTGTTCGGGCTCTTGCCTTCGCAACCTGCCTTGCCGCGCTGACCGGAGCTGCTCCCGCAGCCGCCGTCGAGATCGTCGACTGGGGCATCGTCGAGCGCGCGCCGGTGATCGGGACCACGCCCTCCGACACGCTGGTCGGCCGCAACCGCCTGATCGACCCTGACGCCACGGTCGTCATCGCCGAGCGGACGACCACCATCGCCGCCTGCCTCGGCACGCGGTTCGGCATCCTGTTCCGCGCCACCGGCCGGACCGGACCGGCCGGCACGGCCATCGACGTGACGGTTCACCACCCCGAGCAGATCGCGCCCGACGGCCGGCGGCGCAGCCTCAGCCGATGGCGCGCGCAGGCCTTTGCGCAAACGCGCTATGCCGGCTGGCATTTCGATAAACGCTACGAACTGGTGCCCGGCACCTGGACCTTCGTCCTGTCGGCGGGGGGACGCGAGCTGGCGCGCCGGAGCTTCACGCTGGTCCGCTCCGGCTGCCAGCTGGTCAGCTGAACCGCGTCAGCTGCGGCGGCGCCGGCGCGGGCGGCCGAAGACCTGCCGGCGCACCCGCCTTGCCCCGCGGTCGACGCTCCGGCCGACGCGCCGGGCCCCGCGCCCGACCGCACGTCCCGCCCGTCGCGTTCCGCGGCCGACAGCGCGTGCGCCGTCCGTCAGCCAGGACGCTTCGGCCTTCGGGGCCGCCACCGTCATGGCCACCGCCGCCACCGCCGTTCCGAACAGCGCCTTCAGGAAGTCACGCCGCTGCATGGTCTGTCTCCGTCGTCTTGCCGCCCGGAAGGCAGTCTCGCTGCCCGCGGGTGGAAAGCAAGCCCCCGGTGATGGACGGCGACGGTCAGAAACAGGCGATGAACTCGCGATAGACCCAGCCCAGCGGCTCGCCCGTGGACCGGTCGGTCACATAGGCCCAGGGCCGGCCGCGCTCGTCCTCTCCGTCGCGAACGCGCGTGACCAGCAGGCCATTGCGCAAGCGGCCGATGATCGCACCGTTGGGCGAATCGCGCACGTTGAGCGGCGTGCCGGTCGGGTCCATCACCCGGCAGCGCGGCGACTGGGCCGCCGCGGGAACGCTCGACGCAGCAACGAGTGCGGCGCCCAGGGCCGCGGCGATGGCGAGGCTGGAACGGCGTGCGATCATGACGGGCCCCTCTGGCATTCCGGCGAATGCTGACAGTCTGCCGCCGGGTCGGCAACAGCCGCGTGTCGCCACAGCGCCGCTTTCGTTTCAGGCAGCCCGTGACCCGCGCACCGGCCCGGCCACGGCATCGAACGCGCCGTCCACCAGTTCGGCATAGAGCAGGCGGGCGGGATCGACCGGCCCGGGCAGGCTGAGGCGGCCAGGCGGCACGACGCGATAGCCGAACCGCTCGTAATAGGGCGCATCGCCGACGAGAATCACCAGCCTGTGGCCGCGCGCGCGGGCCTCGTCCATGGAGCGTGTCATCATGGCCGCGCCGATGCCGCGGTTCTGGAAGGCGGGGTCGATGGTAATCGGCCCGAGCAGCACCGCCGGAACCGTGCCGATCAGCACCGGCGAGAGCCGGATCGAGCCGACCAGCAGCGTGCCGACCCGCGCCGTGAAGCAAAGCTCCGTATAGGGCGGCACGCCCTCGCGCAGGCGGAAGGCGGTGCGCGCGAAACGGCCGGGACCGAAGGCGCGCTCGTGCAGGCGCTCGATGGCGGCATGGTCGGAGGGGGTTTCAGGATAGAGGTCGAGCGTCAGGTCGGGCATGGGATCCAGCGCGGCGAATCAAGGGGGAGCGGTCCGGGTGGGGGTCACGCCGGCCGTCGTCGTCGCAGCAGAAGATCGCGCCTCGCATGCAGCATGGCGGGCGCCTTAGCATGGCGAAACCCGGCCGTCATCATGCGGCGCGGAAACAGCCGTTGTGCAGAAACAGGCAGGGGCGCCGCGGTCACCCGCGACGCCCCCTTGTCCACCCGCGATGGCCTTCCTCAGAAGTCCATCCCGCCGCCCGGCATGGCCGGTGCCGCCGCGTCCTTCTTCGGCTTCTCGGCGACCATGGCCTCGGTGGTGATCAGGAGGCCGGCAACCGAGGCCGCGTCCTGGATCGCCGTGCGCACGACCTTGGTCGGGTCGATGATGCCGAGCTTGAACATGTCGCCATAGGCATCGCCCTGCGCGTCGTACCCGAAGGCATAATCGGCCTTGTCGGTGACCTTGCCGACCACGATCGAGCCCTCGACGCCGGCATTCTCGGCGATCTGGCGGATCGGGGCCTCCAGTGCCTTGCGGACGATGTCCACGCCGGTGCGCTGGTCGTCATTGGCGCCCTTGAGCCCCTCCAGCGCCCTGGCGGCCCGCAGGAGAGCGACACCGCCGCCGGGCAGGATGCCTTCCAGCACCGCCGCGCGGGTGGCGTTGAGCGCATCGTCGACGCGGTCCTTCTTCTCCTTCACCTCGACCTCGGTCGCGCCGCCGACACGGATGACCGCGACGCCGCCGGCGAGCTTGGCCAGACGCTCCTGCAGCTTCTCGCGGTCGTAGTCGGAGGTCGTCTCCTCGATCTGCGCCTTGATCTGGGTGACACGAGCCGCGATGTCCTTCTTCGAGCCGGCGCCGTCGACGATGGTCGTGGCCTCCTTCTCGATGCGGACCTTCTTCGCCCGTCCCAGCATGTTGAGCGTGACGTTCTCCAGCTTGATGCCGAGGTCTTCCGAGATCGCCGTGCCACCGGTGAGGATGGCGATGTCCTCGAGCATGGCCTTGCGGCGGTCGCCGAAGCCCGGCGCCTTCACCGCTGCGATCTTCAGCCCGCCGCGCAGCTTGTTGACGACGAGCGTGGCAAGGGCCTCGCCCTCCACGTCCTCGGCGACGATCAGCAGCGGCTTGCCGGTCTGTACCACGGCTTCCAGCACCGGCAGCATGGCCTGCAGGCCGGTCAGCTTCTTCTCGTGGATGAGGACATAGGGGTCCTCCAGCTCGGCCACCATCTTGTCGGCGTTGGTGACGAAATAGGGCGAGAGATAGCCGCGGTCGAACTGCATGCCCTCGACCACGTCGAGCTCGGTCTCGAGGCTCTTGGCCTCCTCCACCGTGATCACGCCCTCGTTGCCGACCTTCTGCATGGCCTCGGCGATCATCCGGCCGATCGAGGCATCGCCATTGGCGGAAATGGTGCCGACCTGGGCCACCTCGTCGGACTTCGTGACCTTGCGGGAGTTTGTCTCCAGCTCCTTCGTGACGGTCTCGACGGCGAGATCGATGCCCCGCTTCAGGTCCATCGGGTTCATGCCGGCGGCAACCGACTTGGCGCCCTCGCGGACGATGGCCTGGGCGAGCACGGTCGCCGTGGTGGTGCCGTCGCCGGCCGCGTCGTTCTGCTTGGACGCCACCTCGCGCACCATCTGCGCACCCATGTTCTCGAACTTGTCGGAAAGCTCGATCTCCTTGGCGACGGTGACGCCGTCCTTGGTGATGCGCGGGGCGCCGAAGCTCTTCTCGATGACGACGTTGCGGCCCTTGGGGCCGAGGGTGACCTTCACGGCATTGGCCAGGATGTCGACGCCGCGGATCATCTTCTCGCGCGCGTCCTGCGAAAACTTCACGTCTTTCGCAGCCATGGTTCCTCACTCCTTGGATTGAGACGTTGAGGGATATTGGACGTCGGAAAGGCCCCGCTCAGGCGGCCTTCTTCATGGTCGCCGAGGTCTCGACGATGCCCATGATGTCGCTCTCCTTCATGATCAGGTAGTCGACGCCGTCGATCTTCACCTCGGTGCCCGACCACTTGCCGAAGAGCACGGTATCGCCGGCCTTCACGTCGAGCGGCACCAGTTCGCCGCGCTCGTTGCGGCCGCCCGGACCGACGGCGATCACCTCGCCCTCCTGCGGCTTTTCCTTGGCGGTGTCGGGGATGATGATGCCCCCGCGGGTCTTCTCCTCGGCGTCAATGCGCCTGACGACGACACGGTCATGCAATGGCCGAAACTTCATGAGTTCCTCCGGATCAGATCATCGCGATTGATGTGGACGGGACCCGGCGCGAAGGACCGGCGAGCGCATCGCCAGGCCCTTCCGGCACCCCGTCCGGGCGTTGAGTTAGGAAGCCCGTTTTTGGCCCGCAAGAGCCTGTCAGCACTTTTTTCAGGCGAGTGCTAACAGGCTGATTTTAATCAGGAAACCGAACTTTCCGCTTGCCATGCGCACGATGTTGCGCTGCGATGGCGTCGTCATCCGGCAAAGGAGGTTCACGCATGGCATCGGCAGATTTCGCCCGCCAGATCGAGGGCTACGGGCTGACAACGGCAGGCATCCTCTATCGCCTGCCCGACCACCCCGCGATCCTTCAGGAATATGTCTGGCAGGCCTATGACCTTGCCCCCCGCTTTCCCGAGCTCAAGCGCTTCCTCGCCTTCTGGCAGGCCAAGCTCGAGGGCAAGCTCTACCGCGTGACCGTGGCGCACAAGGACCTGATCGGCCCGACCGAGATGCGCACGGTGGGTTCGGAGTTTCGCCTGAACTGAGCCGGTTCACGCCCGCCGCGCATGCCCACCCTTCGGCCGCGGCCGAAGCGGGACGGATCGCGATTGGCTAGACTGCCCCTGATTGCAGGAGGGGCAGCATGGCCGGCGGCGACAGGGCCACGATCCGCAGCGCCGGATCGACGGGGGGCGCACCGCCGCCTTTCTTCGGCTGGCGCGTGGTGGCCGGCGCCTTCGTGCTGGCGACCTGCGGCTGGGGGCTCGGCTTCTACGGCCCGCCGGTCTTCCTCCACGCCATCCACGAGGCGCGCGGCTGGCCGGTTTCGCTGGTCTCGGCGGCGGTCTCCGTCCACTTCCTCGTCGGCGCGGTGACGGTCGCCAACCTGCCGCGGCTCTACGGCCGGTTCGGCCTGCCGCGCGTGACCAAGGCCGGCACCGTGATCGTCAGCCTCGGCGTCGTCGGATGGGCCCTGGCCCAGGCGCCGTGGCAACTGTTCGTCGCTGCGGCATTCAGCGGCCTCGGATGGGTCGTGCTCGGCGCCGCCGCGGTCAATGCCATCGTCGCGCCCTGGTTCGCCGCCCGGCGGCCCGCTGCTCTCGCCATGGCCTATAACGGCGCCAGCTTCGGCGGCATCCTGTTCTCGCCACTCTGGGTCTTCGCCATCGGCTGGCTCGGCTTCCCGCTGGGAGCGCTGCTGATCGGGCTGGCGGTCACGCTCGTCGTCTGGCTGCTGTGCGACCGGGTCTTCGCCCATTCGCCGGAGAGCCTCGGCCAGGCGGCCGATGGCGGCCTTCCCGGCGAGCCGGAGGCCAGCCTCACCCATCCGGCGGCCTATCCGCTGCCGGGCGCCGCCCTGTGGCGCGACCGCGCCTTCCTGACGCTGACCATCGGCAGCGCGCTGGCGCTGGTCGCCCAGGTCGGCCTGATCGCCCACCTGTTCTCGCTGCTGGTGCCGGCCCTTGGTACATGGGGAGCCGGCCTTGCCATGTCGGTTGCAACCCTTGCGGCGATCGCCGGCCGCACCCTTGTCGGCTGGCTGATGCCGGACGGCGTCGACCGCCGCGTGGTCGCCTCGGTGAGCTATGGCGTGCAGATCGCCGGCACCCTCGCCTTCCTGCTCGCCGGCGGATCGAACCAGCCGCTGCTCTGGATCGGGGTCGTGCTGGTCGGGCTCGGCATCGGCAATCTCGTCTCGCTGCCGCCGCTGATCGCGCAGGTCGAGTTCGTCCGCGCCGACGTGCCGCGTACGGTCGCGCTGATCGTTGCGGGCGGCCAGGCCTTCTATGCCTTCGCCCCGGCCCTGTTCGGCCTCGTCCGCGAAACCTTCCCGCAGGCCGTGCCCGGCGCGGCCCCGCAATTCTATGCGCTGGCGGCGCTGCTCTTCGCCCTCGCGATCGTGCTGTTCCTTGCCGGCCGGCGCCGCTGAGCCTCACCAGATCGCGGCCGGCGGCGCGCCGGAGACCAGTTCCACAACCCGCTCGCGCGTGCCGCGGGATATGTCCGCCGGCAGGGCGTCGGGGCTAAAGAACCCATGCGCGACGATCTCCCGGTTCGGCACGGGCGGCGCGGGCTGGCGCCAGCAGGACGGATCGAGGCGGTAGAGCGCCACATGGTCGCGCTTCGACGTCCGGGCGTTCAGGAACATGCCGACGAGCCGCGCCTCGCCGGTGATCTCGACATTGGCCTCCTCCTTCAGTTCGGTGGCAAGCGCATCGGCGAGGGTCTGGCCGACCTCCACCCCGCCGCCGGGAAAATGCCAGCCGGGCGTGTAGCTGTGCCGGATCAGCAGCACCCTGCCCGCGTCATCGAAGACACAGGCGCGCACCCCCAGCGTCATGCCGCGCGAGAAGCGCCAGTAGCGATGCAGGATCGGCGAGAGCCAGGCGCGGCGCTCCGGCGAGAGGAGGATCATGGCGAAACCTTTCATCAGCAGGGCGAATGAGTCATTGCCAACTCATGAAGAAGACCGATTAGAAATGCATGGCTGGCAGGCCGGCGCGGGAGTGGTGCGCCGCAATGCAAACGCCTAAATGATCGCCATGTTGCGCTGCGATATCGAGCAGCGTGCCGATCAAGGGAGCATGTCATGCTCATCGCCTTCGTGTCCTCGCTCTTCACCCGCCGCCCGGCCTATGTCTGGAAGCCGGCCATCGACATCCGTGATGGCGCCTCCGCGGCGACGCTCGAGTACTACACCCGCACCTGACGCCTTGACCGCGTCCGGGCCGACCTCCCCTCGGGCCCGGGTGCGATCCGACGGACGCCGCGGCTGAACGGCCGTTGGCGTCCGCTGGCCTTCCGGCCCGGCGGACCGACGGCGCAACAGGCCACGGCGCCGGCCCTGGCTGGACAGGGCCGGGACGATCCCGCATAGGCAGGCCATGTTCCGCCTTGCCCACCTGTCCGATCCCCATCTCGGCCCCCTGCCGGTGCCCGGCTGGCGCGAACTGATGGGCAAGCGCCTGACCGGCTATCTCAACTGGACCCGCAGCCGCGCCGCCCATCACCGGATGGACGTGCTGGACCGGCTGATGGCCGATATCGCCGCCGAGGCTCCCGACCATATCGCCGTCACCGGAGATCTGATCAATCTCGGGCTGGAGGCCGAGTATCCGCAGGCACGCGCCTTCCTCGGGCGCCTTGGCCCCCCCGACCGGGTCAGCTTCGTGCCCGGCAACCACGACACCTACATGCGCGCGACGGTCGCCGGCATGGTGCATCACTGGCGCCCCTGGTTCCTGGAGGATGGTGCCGACGAGACCGCCGGCGGCTATGCCTTTCCCTATGTGCGGCGGCGCGGCCCGGTGGCGCTGGTCGGCCTGTGCAGCGGCGTGCCGACGCCGCCCTTCCTCGCCACCGGAGCAGTCGGCGCCCGCCAGATCGCCGCCCTGCAGGACCATCTGGAGGACCTTCGTATGGAAGGCCTTGCCCGCGTGGTCCTGATCCATCACCCCCCCTTCGAGATCGGCTGGCAGAAGCACCTCGTCGACCATGCCGACCTGGCGCGGGCGCTCGCCCGCTCGGGCTGTGAACTGGTGTTGCATGGCCATACCCACAAGGGCAGCCGGGTGGATCTTGCCGGCCCGGCCGGGCCGATCCCGGTGGTCGGCGTTGCCTCGGCCTCGGCGGCCTCCGGCGGCCACGAGGAGGCGGCCGCCTGGAACCTCGTCACCGTCGACGGCGGGCCGGGCGACTGGCGCATTGCGGTGGAGCGGCGGGCGGTGGCCGGCTAGGCGTGCGGCGGGGGGCGGATGGTGCGCGGCGCGAGGCGTCCCGCATCGGGGGCCATGCGTCCTTCGAGGCTCGCGCTTCGCGCTCGCACCTCAGGATGAGGAGGGGTGTGGGTTGCACGACCCGCAGGTTGGAACGCGGCGGGTCGGGCCTCATCCGACGCTGATGCCAGCAAGAACCCTCCTTTGCCAGCAACAACCCTGCTCTGCCAGAAACCACCCCCTCTGCCAGCAACCACCCCCCTCATCCTGAGGTGCGAGCGCGAAGCGCGAGCCTCGAAGGACGCAAAGCCCTTGATGCAAGCCCCACCCTCACCCTCCCCGCTGCGCGGAGAGGGGGGCTTCGGCGTCGCGCAGGGCTGCGACCGTCGCGCCACGCCCTGCCCCGGGGAAAGTCGATGCCCGCCATGAGGGTTGCGCCCGGCCCTGCCATTCCCGGATCAGGCGCACGGTCAAAGTCCCCCCTCTCCGCGCAGCGGGGAGGGTGCGGGTGGGGTCTTCGGACCCGTCCGCCAAGCGCGCCGACAGAAGCACGCCGCCTGCACGCAAACACCGCCACGAACCCCTCCGAAACGCCGGCGCCCGGTCAGGGTCTCCCCCGCCGGGCGCAGTTTTCGAACATAGCCGGAAACTACCAAACCATCGTCACGCTGTCAAGGCCCAAAGTCCTACAACAAGACTATCATCACAATTCGCCGGGCCGCCCTGCCCTCAGCGCGTCCCGATCAGGTCGCGGCCATCCATCAACGCCTCGAACAGCGCGAACCGGTCGGACGGTTCGCCATCTGCGTCGAGAAACGCATCCCGGTATGCGGGCCGGATCTCGGCGCTCCAGTCGCTCTGCCGGACGGGAAGCTCGGCATTGCGCGACCGGCTCCAGCCATGGCCATGGACAGCGCCGCCGACACGCGCAAAACCGTCGCTGTCCATGATGAACAGCCGGCTGGTGACATCGCCGCCGATATCGACCCAGGCCTGATTGTCGGTGATGGCGACGAGATTGGTGACCGCGGCATGTTCGGCAACGGTCACATCCGAGCCGGCGACCAGCAGGTTGTCGCAATGCAGGCAGCCGCGCACCACCACGAAGGGCACGACCGTGTCCGGCTCCCGGTTGATCAGCGAGCCGAAGATCTCGAGGTCCCCGTCCACCACGATGCCGGCAAGGGTGTCGCTGTCTGCCATGGCGTCCAGGTCGAGGGTGCCGGCGACCACGGCATGGGTCGGATAGTGCCGGATGACCCAGGGCCGGCGATGCTTGCGCCGCTCGGCCTCGCGCCAGTCCGGAACCGAACGCGCGATCGCCGCCTTCATGGCCGGGTCGGCCTCGATGCGGGCAACGGCCTGATCGGCGGTGTCGAAGGGCCAGAGCGTCGTCCGGCCGTCGAAGTGGCGGTCGAGGCCGAGGGCCGCGACCGCCACAGCTGCCGGAATGTCGGTGTACTGGTCGGTCATGGCAATCCGGGCAGGGCGCAGGGGCGGTCAGGGCCACCCTCTGTCGCGCCGCGCAGCCAGCCGGTTCAATGGGCCGCAGAATGACAAAGGGCGCGGCCGGCGGCCACGCCCAGTTGTGTCATCTGGCCCGTTGCAGGCCCGCCTGAGCCCGGCGTTTCAGACGCCGAGATAGGCGCCACGTCTGGAAAGCCCGATGCGATCCATCTCGGCCTGTTCGCGGGCCTGATCGGCCATCCGGTCGCGGGCACTTTCGCGCTCGTCCAGGATCTCGACCTTCTTCAACTCCTCGAAGGCTTCGGCCAGCGCAGCCTTGGCATCGTCGAGCTGGCCCTTCAGCTCCCCCGCCGAGCCGAGCAGATTGTCACGCCGCTGGCGTGCCGCCTTGGCATAGGTCGGATAGGCATAGTGGGCCGGGTCATGGACATTGGCCCGGTTTTGCTCGGCGACGATCTCGCGGTCGAGTTCGCCCGCCATGCGTTCGAACTCGGCGATCATCATCTCGATCTGCGCCGCCTGACGGCGCTTCTCATCGACCTGAAAACGCTTCAGGCGGATCAACGTCTCTCGCGACTTCATCGACTCGAACTCCCAGAAGTCCCCAAGACCCGACCGGCACACACACGCCGGCAAGGCCATACACTCATCCGCAGAACGGATGCCTCACCCCTTATGAACGGCGAGGCTAGAGGTGCGAAGTTGAGATTCCGTTTCCGGAAAGGATGACCAACCGTTAACGCGCCTTGACGGTGCGCGCCGTCGGCTGCCCCGCCCTGGCCGCGGTCAGGCACCGGCCGGCTCGCCGACGATCTCGGCCAGCCGCCGGTAGCCCTCGCCGATCGAGGACGCCTCGCCCTGCCCCTGACCGAGAAAGGCCTCCAGCGCCGGATTGAGGGCGATGGCCTCATCGACCTCCGGGGACGAGCCCGGCCGGTAGGCGCCGAGCCGGATCAGCTCCTCCATGTCGGCATAGGTGGACAGGAGACGCTTGGCGCGCAGGATCACCGGCCAATAGGCCGGATCCGCCGAGCGCGGCATGGTGCGCGACACGCTCTTCAGCACGTTGATCGCCGGATAGCGGCCGCGCTCGGCAATGGCGCGCTCCATGACGATATGGCCGTCCAGGATGCCGCGCACGGCATCGGCCACCGGCTCGTTGTGATCGTCGCCATCGACCAGCACAGTGAAGATGGCGGTGATCGCCCCGGCCCCCGCGCCGGGGCCGGCGCGCTCCAGCAGCCGCGGCAGTTCGGAAAAGACCGTCGGCGTATAGCCCTTGGCGGTCGGCGGCTCGCCGGCCGACAGGCCGATCTCGCGCTGGGCCATGGCGAAGCGCGTGACCGAATCCATCATCAGCATGACCTGCTGGCCGAGATCGCGGAAATATTCCGCGATGGACAGGGTGAGATAGGCCGCCTGCCGGCGCATCAGGGCCGGTTCGTCGGAGGTCGCCACCACCACCACCGAGCGGGCGAGGCCCTCCTCGCCGAGATCCTCCTGCAGGAACTCCTGCACCTCGCGGCCGCGCTCGCCGACAAGGCCGATTACCGAGACATCGGCATCGACATTGCGGGCGATCATCGAGAGCAGGACCGACTTGCCGACGCCGGATCCGGCGAAAATGCCCATGCGCTGGCCGCGGCAGCAGGTCAGGAAGGTGTTCAGCGCCCGCACCCCGAGGTCCAGCGGCGCGCCGACCCTGCGGCGGGCATGGGCGGAAGGCGGGTCGGCACGGAACGGCATCGGATCGCCGCCCTGGGGGAGCGGGCCCTTGCCGTCGATCGGCTCGCCAAGCGCATTCACCACCCGTCCAAGCCAGGCCGTGGTCGGCCGGACCGCGGCCGGCGTCAGCGATACCAGCGCCTTGCAGCCGCGCCGGACTCCCTCGAGGCCGGCAAAGGGCATCAGCAGCGCCTGGTCTCCGGCAAAACCGACCACCTCGCAGGGGATCGGCCGGCCGACGGTCTCCACCGTTACGCGCGCGCCGACCGACATGGCGTGGATGGGACCGGCGGCCTCGACCATCAGCCCGCGCACGCCCGCGACGCGCCCGTAGATGGCAACGCCGTCGATATCCGCGATCTGGTCCGCTAGCGCGCGCATGGGAAGGCTCTGACGAATTCTGAACGATCCGCCGACTTTCGGCCCGCATGGTCAACGAAGGGTTAACGGCGGGGCGAGGTGTTAACGCCACCCGGCAGATTTTGCCCGCATGGGGCGCCCGCCAACACCGCATCCTCGCATTCTGCGCGGATCGGCGCGTGCCGTTTACCCGTGATTAACCATGAACCCGGTAGAACTTGCCCATCCGGCGCGAACCTCCCCTTCCCCTTGGTCCCCGCCGGACCGGCCCGTCGCCGCCGCAACGGGCCCCGATCCGGGCCAATGTTTAACGGCCCGGCCGCTAAGCGATTCAAAGTAAAGGCAGATCACGCCCGCATTGCGCGCGTTCGGGTAACCCTTCCTTAACCCGCCCCATTAATGATCGTTGTCAGCCGATTAATGGCACCCGCGGCCTTGACGGTTCGTCTGCAACGACCCGCGACGGACCAAAGCTGCGGAATGGCATGAACCGCTTGCTGGCGACGCGACCGAAACGGTCGATTCGGCAGAGGGTTGGAGTGAGTCGCAGAAATATTTTGCGAGGACTCTTGCCCCCGCGAATCACTGTTTGTTAACCATTGGGGCGTAGCGTCGAATCAGTAAACGGGGACGAATCCCTTGCGCCTTCCGCGCGGCGGCGGAAGCACGGGATTGCCATGCCAGGCGGTTGTCTCGCGTGTTGCGGCGAGATGGCCGGCTTAGGGTCAGCGGAAGGGGATGGGCATGCGCGTTCTGTTGATCGAAGATGACAGCGCCACTGCGAAGAGCATCGAACTGATGCTCAAGTCCGAGAGCTTTAACGTCTACACGACGGATCTCGGCGAGGAAGGCATCGATCTCGGCAAGCTCTACGACTACGATATCATTCTGCTCGACCTGAACCTGCCCGACATGTCGGGATACGAAGTGCTGAAGTCGCTTCGGGTGGCCAAGGTCAAGACCCCCATTCTGATCCTGTCCGGCCTCGCCGGCATCGAGGACAAGGTGCGCGGCCTCGGCTTCGGCGCCGATGACTACCTGACCAAGCCCTTCCACAAGGACGAGCTTGTCGCCCGCATCCACGCCATCGTGCGCCGCTCCAAGGGCCATGCCCAGTCGGTCATCACCACCGGCGACCTCCTGGTCAATCTGGACCAGAAGACGGTCGAGGTCGGCGGCCAGCGCGTGCACCTGACCGGCAAGGAGTACCAGATGCTGGAGCTCCTCTCGCTGCGCAAGGGCACCACGCTCACCAAGGAAATGTTCCTGAACCACCTTTATGGCGGCATGGACGAGCCCGAACTGAAGATCATCGACGTGTTCATCTGCAAGCTTCGCAAGAAGCTCGCCAACGCCTCCGACGGCAAGAACTACATCGAGACGGTCTGGGGTCGCGGATATGTTTTGCGGGAGCCGACCGAGGCTGAGGAGCGCATTCCCGCGTGACCTGACGTCCCGGTCGACAATTCCGCCGCAGGCGCGTCACATGGCCGTCACGGCCCTCTGACAAAAGCCCGTTCATATCCTGGTGCGCACGGATGCAATGCCGCCGGGAACGGAGGCCCCGCCGGGAAACCGAGCGGGGCTTTTTGTTGTCCGCCCGCTTCGGGCCCGGTCAGCGGGCCGCCCCTCCATGACCCCGAAGGTTATTGACGCCCTTCCCGCCGATGGATCAGGGTCGTCGTCCCTCCGGAGGCGCCCCATGTCGAAACTCGCGATCCTGCAGACCAACCGCATGCCGCTGGCGACCCTGATGGGCATCGTCTTCGTCTCGGCGGGAGATGACGAGGTCGTGGCGACCATGACGGTGCGGCCCGATCTCTGCACAGCAGGCTCCATCGTCCATGGCGGCGCGCTGATGGCGCTTGCCGACACGGTCGGGGCAGCAGCGACCTTCATCAACCTGCCGGCCGGCGCGAAGGGCACGACGACCATCGAGAGCAAGACCAACTTCCTGGCCTCGGGCCCGGTGGGCGAGACCCTGACGGCCACCGCGACGCCTGTTCATCGCGGCAGCCGGACGCAGGTCTGGCAGACCCGCATCACGCGCGCGGACGGGCGCGCGGTGGCCCTCGTCACCCAGACCCAGATGGTCCTTTGACGAGGGCCGACGCCGGTCAGATGGCGTAGCGCAGCACGGCGGCGAGCGAGGCCTTGGCCGGAATGTCCTCGCGCCGGACCGCCAGCACCTGCGCACCGGAGGCGAGTGCGCGGCCGGCGATCTCGTCCACCACACCATAGGTCGCCGCGCTTTCGCCCTTGGCGAAGGTGACGGATCCGTCGTCCGCCACCGTGCCGGCCACAACCTCGTCGATGTCCACCAGCAGCGTATCGACCGCGCCGAAGGTCGCCGCACGGGCAGCCTGCGCAACGTCGGAGGTCGCCCGGCCTTCGGACTCGCGCTGGCGGTAGAGTTCGCCGAACGCACTGACCCGGTCGGCATAGACACCGTCGAGGATCGGCCGGGAGGCCTCCGCGATCTGTGCCGGCGTCATCTCGCCGGGGCTGGTCTGGATGGCCGCAGCCGCAAGGCCTGGATAGCTGTTCACCGATCGATAGATGGACAGCAGCGGCTCGGTCGCGGCAAGGATCAGCGGCTCGTCGCGACCGGAGAGCACGGGCCGAAGCGCCGCGTCGATCTGGCGGGCAAATTGGCGAAGCAGCACCTTCTGCCCCTCCCCGCCCTGGATGCGGCCCGATGGCGAGCGGTCATTGACCGACGCACGGCCGGTGGCCGAGCCCGCATCCTTGGGCATGGCGCCAACCCGCACCTCTTCCGCCGGCAGGTCGGCAAAGACCTGCACCAGACGCGGCCCCTTCTCGGCCAGCGCCAGCACGAAGGCCTGATGCGGAAAGGTCACGGCCCGCAGGAGCGGCTTCAGGTGGAAGCGGTCGGAGACCTGCACCATGTCGGTGAGGCGGTTCGGCAGGCGGAAGGTGCGGATCGCGTCCGGCGTCGCCAGCACCGCCAGGCTGTGGGCCTGGAAGGTCCAGAACGCGTCATCATCGACCAGATCGTCGAGCTGTTCGACGAGCGCGGCACGCCGGCGCTTGTCAAAGCCGGACGCGTCGATCTGGGCCAGCGCCTCGCGCACGAGATTGCCGAATGCGATCCGCGCCTGCCCGATGTTCTGTGTCTCGGGCGTGGTCGCAACGAACAGCGACACGCAGGCATCTGACCGCTGCTCGACGAGCGCCTTGATCTCCGGACGGGTGGGAATGTCCACGTAAAGCATGGTGTTGATAGTCCCTGAATGGTGTTGGAAGCGTCAGCGCCATCCGGCGCGCGGGGGTGGCCAAACTGGCCCAAGGCTCCGGTCCAAGGCAACGCCCGCATGGTCGCAGGGGCAACCGGGCACCTGAACGCAGCGGAGCACAGGACGATGTGCCGACATTCTCCGCACCGATGGCCGGGGAGAATGTTTCCGCCAGAACGGCAACAAGCGCAGCGCGCAGTTTCTTTTCTCGGAGTGATCCTCTGGCTGCCGTGGAAAAATCTCCCATTTGGGAGCAGAATTCCCCATCCCCCACCAGCCAGGGTCCCCGTCATGACCGCCCATGTCTCGCCCGACCAGACCGTCCGCCCCGGCCGCGGCCGCATCTATGATTCGATCACGCAGACGATCGGGGACACGCCGCTGGTGCGGCTCGACAGGCTGGCAAAGCTGCATGGGGCAAAGGCGACGATCCTCGCCAAGCTGGAGTTCTTCAACCCCATCGCCTCCGTCAAGGACCGTATCGGGGTGGCCATGATCGACGCGCTGGAAGCGGCCGGAAAGATCACCGGCAAGACCGTGCTGATCGAGCCGACCTCCGGCAATACCGGCATCGCGCTGGCATTCGTCGCTGCGGCGCGCGGTCTGAGGCTCGTCCTGGTCATGCCCGAGACCATGTCGATGGAGCGGCGCAAGATGCTGGCCCTGCTCGGCGCCGAACTGGTGCTGACCGAAGGCGCCAAGGGCATGAAGGGCGCGGTTGCCAAGGCGGAGGAACTGGCCGCTGCGAACCCGGACGCGATCATCCCGCAGCAATTCGCCAATCCGGCCAACCCGGAGATCCACCGCCGCACCACGGCAGAGGAGATCTGGAACGACACCGGCGGCGACATTGACTTCTTCGTCTCCGGCATCGGCACGGGCGGCACCATCACCGGCGTCGGCCAGGTGCTGAAACAGCGCCGGCCCGGGGTGAAGGTCATCGCGGTCGAGCCGGCGGACTCGCCGGTCCTGTCCGGCGGCGCAGCCGGACCGCACAAGATCCAGGGCATCGGCGCCGGCTTCGTGCCGGAGATTCTCGACCGCTCGGTGATCGACGAGGTGGTGACGGTCACCAACGACCAGGCCTTCGCGCGCGCCCGCGAACTCGCGCGCGCGGAAGGCATCCCCACGGGCATCTCCGCCGGCGCGGCCGTGCAGGCGGCACTCGACCTTGCCACACGCGACGAGAACGGGGGAAAGACCATCGTGGTGATCATCCCGAGCTTCGCGGAGCGCTACCTGTCCACCGCGCTGTTCGAGGGGCTCTGACAGACAGGCCCCCCACCAGGGCACCGCCGTGGAAACCTTAATTCTGGTCTTGTGTTGATGCGCCGGGGGCATCGGCCGATAGTCTGATCGGCTTGTATCCCCCGGACCGCCACGCGGTCCTTCGAGCTTTGGCGGAGGGTTGATGGTCGTGGCCGAGACGACGGAGCGCGAGCAGCAGCGGCGCGAGGCACTGCCGGGCTTTGCCGTGGCGCATCTGGCACCGACGACCGAGGCGGGAGCCGCGCTGCGCGATGTCCACGCGGTCCTCTCGCGCACCTTGCCGGCCGGCACGCTGAAGGTCTATGAGGCCGGCGGCGGTTCGACCTCCTACCTGCCCGAGGACGTTGCGGCGCGGGCGGACTACACGGTCATCGACATCGATGCCGACCAGCTCAAGGCCAATCTCTATGCCGACGACCTGATCCTCGGCGACATCCAGACCTATCGCTTCGCCGAACCGCGCTTCGACCTGGTCGTCTGCTACAATGTCGTCGAGCACCTGCCGAACGTGGCCGCCGCCTTTGCCGGCTTCCAGTCGGCGGTGAAGCCCGGCGGTCTCATCCTGATCGGCGCACCGCATCCGCGATCGCTGTCCGGCGTCGTGACCCGCTTCACCCCGCACTGGTTCCACGTCTGGTTCTGCCGCCACGTGATGGGCTGGAAGAACGCCGGCAAACCGGGCCAGCCGCCCTTCCCGACCTTTTTTCATCCGCTGGTCGATCCGGACCGGCTCGCCGCTCACGCCGCGAGCCTCGGCTTCGAGATCGTCCATAACCGCGTCTACGAGAGCCCGCGCTATCCCGAACTGCGCCTGAAGCGCCCGCTCTTTGCCGGCCTGCTCGACACTTTCGCGAAGGTGCTGAACGTGCTGCCCGGCATCCGGGGCGACGTCCGCCACGGCGACTATCACCTGATCCTCAGGGCGAAGGCGCCGCGTTGAACGCCGCTCAAGGCGGGCACTGAAGGTCCGGTTGCTACCTGGCGGGCAACCCGAAGGGGGTGGACTCCGGATCGCTACCGGGCGGCACCACCTGCCGAAGCCGCCAGCGACCGGTCCGCGCCTTGACGAGACGGAAGACGACTGGCCCGCGATAGGCGCTCAGCGTCACGGCAACCTCGGTGGCACCGTCGGTCGTCTCTGTCCGCCGGCCAAGATCTGGGACATTGGCGGGCGACAGATCCTGCGGCAGACCAGTGAGGTTGAGCGGCTGCATCCCGCGGCGTTGCGCCACCTGCATGATGTTGGCGAACATGAACCCCAGGTCGCGCTGGTCAAGATCGGCAGTGGGCGGCAGCATCTCGGCCAGGATCGCCAACCTGTTCTGGGTCGGCAAGGCTGCAAGCCGGTGGAGATTTAGGGTTGCCACGTGACGGGCGATCTCGTCCTGAGTCTCTGGCGTGAAGATCCAGAAGGCAGTGACGAAGTCGCCATCGCGATAGGCCGTCAGAAAGGCCCGCAGGGCCGCATCCGGGCTCGACAGGTCGAGCCGATCATAAGCGAGGCTTCCGGAACTGCCGGGCAGGCCCTGCGCTGGCGCACGACCCGGAACGACCAGCAGGAAGGCAACGGATGCTGTCAGCATCGCGCGGCGATCGATCATCGCGGCATCGCGCCGGACCATGGTTCACCTCGTACTCCGTGTCGCCGGCAGCCTGACCGACCGGGCCGCCCCTGTCACCTGAAGAGCGCGCCGCAAGGGTCAGCGACGCCCGGCAAGAGCGGCGGCGATCTCGTCGAGCACGGCCGGGTCGTCGATGGTCGCCGGCATGGACCATTCGCCGCCATCGGCGATCTTCTTCATCGTGCCGCGCAGGATCTTCCCCGAACGGGTCTTCGGCAGGCGCGTTACCGCGATGGCGAGCTTGAAGGCGGCGACCGGCCCGATCCTGTCGCGCACCAGTTGGACGAGTTCCTTCTCCACCTCCTCGGGCAGCTTGTTGACGCCGGCCTTCAGCACCACGAAGCCGCAGGGCACCTCGCCCTTCAGGGCGTCGGCCATGCCGATAACCGCGCATTCGGCGACATCCGGATGGGAAGACAGCACCTCCTCCATGCCGCCGGTGGACAGCCGGTGGCCGGCGACGTTGATGATGTCGTCGGTGCGGCCCATGATGTAGAGATAGCCGTCCTCGTCGACGAAGCCGGCATCCGATGTCGAGTAGCAGCCCGCAAACTGGGTGAGATAGCTCTCCCTGAACCGGTCGTCCTGCTGCCAGAGGGTCGGAAACGATCCGGGCGGCAAAGGCAGCCTCACCACGATCGAGCCCATGGTCTTCGGCGGGACCTCGTGACCGGCCTCATCCACGACGCGCACGTCATAGCCGGGCATGGGCACGGTCGGTGAGCCCGGCTTGACGGGGAGCTGTCCGAGGCCAACGGGATTGCCGACGATGCACCAGCCGGTCTCGGTCTGCCACCAGTGGTCGATGACCGGCACGCCGAGGATGCGCTCTGCCCAAAGAACCGTGTCGGGATCGGCCCGCTCGCCGGCGAGAAACAGGGTGCGGAACTTCGACAGGTCGTAGCGCCCGAGGTGCTCCGCGTTCGGGTCCTCCTTCTTGATGGCGCGGAACGCGGTCGGCGCGGTGAACATGGCCGCAACGCCATGATCGGCAATCACCCGCCAGTAGGCGCCGGGGTCGGGCGTGCCGACCGGCTTGCCTTCGTAGAGAATGGAGGTGTTTCCCGCGATCAGCGGCGCATAGACGATGTAGGAATGGCCGACCACCCAGCCGACATCCGAGGCCGCCCAGAACACCTCGCCCGGCGCCACGCCGTAGAGATTGGCCATGGACCAGTTGAGCGCGACCATGTGACCGCCATTGTCGCGCACCACGCCCTTCGGCTTGCCCGTGGTGCCCGAGGTGTAGAGCACGTAGAGCGGATCGGTCGCCTGAACCGGCACGCAGTCCGCCTGCCTGCCCGCCGCCCTCGCCTCCGCCATCATGGCCGCCCAGTCATGGTCGCGGCCATCGGTCATGGTCGCTGAAACCTGCGGGCGCTGGAGAATGATGCAGGCCTCCGGCTTGGCAAGCGCAAGGTCGATGGCGCCATCCAGCAGCGGCTTGTAGGGGATGACCCGCGCGCCCTCGATGCCGCAGGAGGCCGAGACGATCACCTTCGGGTGGCAGTCGTCGAGGCGGGTGGCGAGTTCCTTCGAGGCAAAACCGCCGAACACCACCGAATGGATCGCCCCGATGCGCGCGCAGGCGAGCATGGCGATCGCCGCCTCCGGCACCATCGGCATGTAGACGATGACGCGGTCGCCCTTCGCGACCCCGAGGCCCTGGAGTACGGCGGCAAAGGTCGCCACCTCCTCCTTCAGTTCGGCAAAGGTGATGGCGCGCTTGGTGCCGGTCACCGGCGAGTCGTAGATGATCGCGGCCTGGTCCGGGCGCGTGGCGGCATGGCGGTCGACGGCGTTGAAGCAGGTGTTGCAGACGCCGTCCGGAAACCAGCGGCCATAGACACCCAGCGACGGATCGAAGGCGGTTTTCGGCGGCACGACCCAGTCGATGGCCTTCGCCTGCTCGGCCCAGAACCCGGCCGGATCGGCCTTCCAGGCGGCATAGACATCGGGGTAGCGGGAAGGTGCGTTGGCGTCCATCGGTCCGTCTCATCACCTCGCACCGCAGCGCTGCCGACGCGGCGGATACGGAAATCAGTCGAGGCGTCTACGACTGCCACACGAAGCGATGCAGGGGCAACACCGCCTTCCGTCCGGCCGATGGGGGCGCCAGCTGGCGACGTGCGAGCGCTTCAATAGGCCCATCTGATCCCGGCAGCCACGACGTTCGAGGCGCCAGAGGATTTGCTGATGCGCGGGTACAGTCCTGACCGGTGGTGAACGCGAAAGAACATCTCGACATTCGGTTGCGAGGGCAGGCTGAAGCTGATTTCCGGTGCGAGATAGAAAAACAGGTTTAATGTCGGCGTGCCTGTTTCGACCGAGATTCGCTGCTCGGCCGCCGGGACCGTGGTCGCGTAGTTAAGCCCGATCGTGTAGGAAATCGTCGTCCGCAGATGGTGATCCCACGGGAAGCCGTTGTAGCGCAGGTAGCCCCCGCCCCAGATCTGCGGCGACGTGGCCATGCCGAAATGCGATCCGGCCCCGAGTTCGACGCCGACGGAAAAGCCAAGCGGCAATCGGGCCAGTCGGCGCTGATAGGCAATGCCGGCGAAAAAATCCGCCTCGGGACGGATCAGCCAGGGACAGCAATAGTTGTACAAATACCGTGACTTGCTGCTGACCCCGCCGAACACCGCTATCGACTGGTCCATGGCCTGTGCAGGGCCGGAGGCGCCCAAAAATGCGCACGTGGCCAACGCCACGCAACATGAACGCACACGAAGAGCCATTCTGGCCACTCTCTCCCACAATTTCATGCAATTGCGGGCAGAGACATCATTTGCGCCTTTTTACAGATGGTGCAAGCGAATAACCGCCTGATGCGCGCAGTCAGATCGGCCCGACCCTGGACTGCCCGCGGCTCAGAGCCGTTCGGACAGCGCCAGCCGCACGCCGAGCCCGAGGAACAGGGCCCCGAGGGCGCGGTCGAGCCAGGTTCGAACGGTCGAAAATCCCTGCATGCGGGACATGAGACCGGCCGCCCAGGCGACGCAAAGGTTCCAAGCCGTGCCGGTGACGTTGAAGATCAGCCCGAGCACCACGAAGGCCAGCGCCTTGTCCGGCGCCTGCGGATCGATGAACTGCGGCAGGAAGGCGAGGAAGAACAGCGCCACCTTGGGGTTCAGCACGTTGGTCAGGAAACCCTGCAGGAAGACCGTCCCGAGCCGCGCCGGAGCGAGCGCGACCGCCCTGTCGCCCGTGGCCGGCCGGGACAGCAGAAGGGACAGCCCGACAATGACGAGATAGGCCGCACCGACCCATTTCACGATGGTGAAGGCCAGCGCCGACGTGGACAGGATCACCGACAGGCCGAGAGCCGCGGCGCCGATATGGACGAAGGCACCGGCGCCGATGCCCAGCGCCGCAACGGCCCCCGCCCGGGTGCCGTCGCGCAGCGACCGGCCGATGACGAGCGCCATGTCCGGGCCGGGCGTGATGTTGAGCAGCAGGCCGGCGAGAACGAACAGCCAGAGATCGTGAATTCCGGGCATGGCGAGACCCTTGAGGCAGCGGTTGGATGACAGCGAACGGCAGCGAGGCCGCTGCCATCCGCACGGCTGCTCGTAGCAGCGCGGGCAGTGCGCGGAAACGCCCCGGTCCAGGACGATCCCGACATGGCGCACCCGCGTGCCCAAGACCCAGTCGCGGCGACGCGCTCTAGACCGGAAGCGCCTTGATCCGCCCAGCCTCCTTCGATACCGTCCCGCGAGATCAGCGCGCACCAGCAAGGACTTTTCGCATCACATGGACGGACTCTGACCTGACATGAATGTCCTGGTGATGGTATGCGGCCTGACCGAGGCGCTGAATGCTTCGTTTGTCTTGAAGCAACTGCAGAAAACCTCCGGAGCCGATCTCAGCGCAATATGCCTCGTTTATGGGCGCAGGGTGAGCATGCCGGACGCCCTCAGGCACGAGACGCTTCAATATTGTGGGCTCTTCCACAATTGGGCATCGATCGTGGATTTGTGCGATCTCAGCGACGCGATAGCGACGCCTGGTGGCGAGCGAAACCAGTATTCATCAAACATCATGTCTGCAATCGGCGAGCAGCGGATCGATGTCATCGTCACCCATTCGCCTGATAAGCTTCCCGAGCGCGCGATCCTGCAGTGTTTCCCGGAGGCGAGGATCATTCTGTTCGACAATGGGCTCGACAGTCATGTCCCGCGCACAATCGCTGATGACCCCTGGTCGGAAGTCCGCACGATTTCCCGATCTGACTTCGATCAAATCGACCAGGCCTGGTATCTGGTCGGCGACCTGCTGGACATCCCGCCGCATGCCAAAGCGATCGGCAAGGTCATGGCGACTGAGGAATACATCGCACATCTTGGTGCATTCAGGAGCGTGATTGCCGATCTCTACGCGTATATTCCCGCCCATGAGACCTACAGCCTGATCATAGGCTCATCATTCTATCGATCCAAATTCATCACGTTTGAGGAAGAAGCATCCC
Organism: Phreatobacter sp.; assembly: GCF_051860605.1. GTDB lineage: Bacteria > Pseudomonadota > Alphaproteobacteria > Rhizobiales > Phreatobacteraceae > Phreatobacter. Next base: position 52,728 of record NZ_JBHYDR010000006.1, read on the forward strand.
TCTACAAATCGCTCGTCGACAAAGTGACCGGCGAGGGCGGAAGGGTGATCTTCAAGGAGCACCCGCGATCATTCGACAGGCCGCTGCTGCAAGCTCAGGACAATCTGATCATCATCCGGGATCGCCTGCCGATTGAATTTCTCGCGACCCTGTTTTCCATTGAAAAATCCTACAGCATCAGCTCGACAGCCTTGCTGATATTGAAGAAACTGTTCGACATTGAGCCGACCCTGATCGGTCAGGAGACGCCAGTATACAGACTGGCGCACGTCCATTTGCTCTTCAATGCAATTGAACGGATGCGGCCAAGGACAGACATCCAGCAAACATAGCCCCCGACGAACAGTTCCGGCTATCCCCCTCCGCTCCTGAGGAAGGGCAAGGCGTCCGTGATGCTGTGCGTGTCCATCCAGGCAAACAGGCGTCCATACGCCTCGTGGTCGATGGGTACGGATCGTTGCTGCGTGACCTGCTGGAGGCTTTGGCAGCATGGAATGGAACAGCCTGCCGAAGCGAGAAGCCCATCGATCTTGTGGGTGTTGCCCACGAGGGCGATGAAGGGAATCCGCGCCTTGCAGGCGGCGTACACGCCGTGTTGGCGTCCGGTGACAAAGGTTCCGGCTGTCCGAAGCCCGCAAACCAGCTCGGGCCAGGTCATGGCGCCCATATCGATGTAGGGCAATTTGCTCAGAGGCCCGCCCGTGATGCGAGCGAAATCCTGAAACTCACTGGAATAGAAATCCGAAACGACATCCTGCCCGCTGTAGTCGGGATGGGTGCTGCATTGCACCTGCGCAAAATAGCTCAGATCCACGCAAACGCTGGCTTCGATCTGATGGTTCTTGCGCAAGTCCTCCGCCGATAGAATCTCCCGAACGACGATCCCGTCGAGCGCGCGCAGGACATCGTCGTATTCGTTGGAGTTGGCCTCCCATACCGAATTGACGAGATAGGCCTTTTTCCCCCGCTCGACAGCGGTGCGAAGGAACTGCATCTTCCGGTGAAATGTCGGCCGGCTATGATGCATCGAGCCCTCGCCGTTCACGACGAGAAGATCGAAATCACCTGTATCGACGATCTCCATCCCGGCGCTGGCGATCGACGCATTCAGGACGCTCCACACGGCAGCAGCCCCGGCGTGATAGGCACTGTGATTTCCCAGGATCTTGAAGCGGCCGTTCAATGGACGTTCCTTTGCATGTCTTGACGGGGGCCGTTATCGGACGCCTGCGCGCCGGAGGCGTCAGGTCCCCACCGCCTTCGCCGCCGCCCGCCCCGCTGAGCGACCGGAAAAGATGCATCCGCCGAGAAACGTGCCCTCCAGCGCCCGGTAGCCGTGGACGCCGCCGCCGCCGAAGCCGGCCACCTCGCCCGCCGCATAGACATTGCCGAGCGGCGATCCGTCGGCGGTCAGCACGCGCGAGTCAAGGTCGGTCTGCAGGCCGCCGAGCGTCTTGCGGGTGAGGATGTTGAGCCTGACCGCGATCAGCGGCCCGTTCTTGGGGTCGAGCAGCTTGTGCGGCGGGGCTGTGCGCATCAGCTTGTCGCCGCGATAGGCGCGCATGGCCCTGAGCGCGAGGATCTGCATGTCCTTGCAGAACGGATTGTCGATCTGGCGGTCGCGCGCGGCGATCTCGCGCTCCAGCGCCTCGGGATCGATCAGGTCGGTGCCGACCAGCGCGTTCATGCGCCGGCCGAGCGAGCGGATGTCGGTATCGACGATGAAATCCTCCCCCTTGTCGAGGAAGGCCTGGACCGGCGGCGGCAGTCCCTTGCCGAGGCGCGAGAGGACCCCGGGGATCGACTTGTTGGTCAGGTCCGGGTTCTGCTCGGAGCCGGACAGCGCGAACTCCTTCTTGATGATCGCGCGCGAGAGCACGAACCAGGAATAACCGTGGCCTGACTTGACGATGTGTTCGAGGCTGGAGAGCGTGTCGAAGCCGGGATAGTTCGGCGCCGGCAGGCGCTTGCCCGTGGCGTCCAGCCAGATCGACGAGGGGCCGGGCAGGATGCGGATGCCGTGATGCGGCCAGATCGGGCTCCAGTTCCGGATGCCCTCGACATAGTGCCACATGCGGTCGCGGTTCACGATGCGCCCGCCGGCCTCCTCGGTGATGATCTGCATGCGCCCGTCGACATGGGCCGGTACGCCGGAGATGAGAAAATCCGGCAGCCTGCCGAGCCGTTCGGGCCAGTTCCTGCGGACGAGGTCGAAATTGCCGCCGATGCCGCCCGAGGTGACGATCACGGCCTGAGCCTTCAGCGTGAACGCTCCGGTTGCCACGCGCGAACTCGCCTCGCCGCGCCCAACGGAGGTCGGCTCGAGCACCTCGCCCTCGACCCCGTCGACCACGCCGGCACTCTTCGTCAGGCTGTTGACCCGGTGGCGGAAGCGGAAGGAAACGAGGCCGCTCGCCACCGCCTCGCGCACCCGCTGCTCGAAGGGGACGACGAGGCCCGGCCCCGTGCCCCAGGTGATGTGGAACCGCGGCACCGAATTGCCGTGGCCGGTGGCATGGCCGCCGCCCCGTTCGGCCCAGCCGACCAGCGGGAACCAGCGCACGCCGCGCTCATGCAGCCAGGCGCGCTTCTCGCCGCTGGCAAACTGTACATAGGCCTCGGCCCATTTGCGCGCCCAGTCGTCCTCGTCTCGGTCGAAGCCGGCGGTGCCCTGCCAGTCCTGCCAGGCAAGGTCGAGGCTGTCGCGGATGCCCATGCGGCGCTGCTCGGGGCTGTCGACGAAGAACAGCCCGCCGAACGACCAGAACGCCTGGCCGCCCAGGTTCTGTTCGCCCTCCTGGTCGACGAGGATCACCTTGCGGCCGGCCGCAGCCAGCTCCGCCGTGGCCACGAGCCCGGCAAGCCCCGCCCCGACCACGATGACATCGGCGTCCATGCACGATCCTCCCGTCGCTGCGCGGTCGTCGCGGTCGCGATCGCGGCGCAGTCTCCGTCATGCCGCGGCGATCATCGCCGCGGCAGCCGGGTCGTGCAACAGGCGGGTCGCCTCAGGTGATCGCGATCGGCCCGCCGGGCGAGCCGGTCGCGCCCTTGATCGGCACCGGGGCAAAGACATAGACGAACTGGTACTTGCGGTCGGCCAGCAGGCTGTCGAACTGCAGGTTCTCGTGGATGAAGATGCCGTTCTTCGTCAGAAGCTCGGCATGGACCGGGAAGGCCAGGTTGCGGTCGGGGTTCGGCACGCATTCCACGCCCCAGCTGTCACCGCCCATGACCACGATCTGCTTCTCGATCAGCCAGCGCGCAACTTCGAGGCCCGGCCCAGGCTCGCCGGAGGCATAGCGCTCGTTGTTGCGCATCCACAGCGAACTCCACCCGGTGTGGAAGAACACCGCGTCGCCCGGCTGCACGTCGTTCTCGTTCATGTTCTGCCTGGCCAGAGCCCCGCGCACATCGGCCATCGTCACTTCCTGCCCGGCATCCATCATGGCGCCGCGATGGGCCATGACATCGACGAGGTGGCCGCGCGTGAAGATGGGCTTCACATTCTCGATGCCGAGCTTCTTCACGCCATTGGCGCCGCCCAGCGCCGCACCGCGAATGCCATTGTAATAGACCATGTCATTGGTATCGCCATCGCGGCCGACCTGCAGGCCGATATGGGCGAGGCCGTCGAACTGGGTGCCGGTCTGGCCGATCTCGGTGGCCAGGAATTCGTCGTTGTAGATGAGCTTGTTGGCGCCGAACGGCCCGCCGGTCGGGTTGCCCGGAATGCGCAGGGTGAAGGCCCGGTCGCCAAATTTCGGCATGGCCGATTCCGACATGCGGCCGATGGGATGGATCTTGCCGTCGCGGATCCACTTGGCCGCCTCCAGCACCTTGGCGGGCGTGATGTGGTTGGAGGCACCGGCCTGGTCATCCGGTCCCCAGCGCGAGGGCCACCAGGGCTGCACGGCAGGCGTCTGCGCCTGGGCAGGCGACACGACGGCCTGGGCAACCTGCGCCGTCGCTGCCGCAACGACACCGCCGGCGGCAGCGCCTTTCAGGAAGTTGCGGCGCTCGGGAGCAACCGGTTCGGCAATGTCCTTCGGGTCTCGCACAGTCATGGGATCTCCTCCGTGCCGGCTGCTGTTGTCGGGCTGGCCTTGTCCGGCGGAGCGAAGTCTAGCGGGGAAGCGATGACCCGCCAGATAGTCGTTTGACGTAAAATAAGTCAGCATCCATTACGTAATAGAGTAACACCAGAAAGGTTGGAAAAGTCTATCGATCCGCCAATGGAAGTCGTCGCTGGCGTCGGATAGCCTCTTTGCATGAGCCTGTTCGACCCTGATCGATCACATGAACGCACGCCGGCCAGCCTGATCACCGGGTTCCTCGGAGCCGGCAAGACAACGCTGCTGAACCGCCTGCTCACCCATGCCGGCATGGCCAACTCGCTGGTCATCGTCAATGAGTTCGGCACGGTCGGGCTGGACCACCTGTTCATCGAGAGCCGCGACACCGACCTTGTGCTGCTGTCCTCCGGCTGCATCTGCTGCACGGTGCGCGGCGACCTGGAGGCGACGCTGCGCGACATGGCCGCCCGCCGCCAGTCGGGCGACATGCCGCGCTTCGACCGCGTGCTGATCGAGACGACGGGGCTGGCGGATCCGGCCCCCATCGCCAGCCTGTTCCTCAACAACCCGATGGTCATGCACGACTTCCGCCTTCAGGCCATCGTCACGGTGGTGGATGCGGTGAACGGCCTGCGCCAGCTCGCCGAACAGGCGGAAAGCGCCGTGCAGGTGGCGGTCGCCGACCGCATCCTCGTCAGCAAACCGGACCTTGCCGACGCGCCGGGCCTTGCAAGGCTCGCGGCCCGGCTGGAGGCCCTGGCGCCCGGCGTGCCGCGCACGCTGGCCGTCATGGGAGAGGTCGACCCGGCCGCGCTGTTTGCAGCCGGCCATTCACCGCGCGCGGCCGCGCTGCCCATGGAGCCGCTGCCGGCGCATGGCCCGGACTGTGCCGATCCGGCCTGCGCCCATCCCGACCACGGCTCGCGCCACGGCGCGCGCATCCGGCAGATCGCCATCGTCCACGACCGCCCCCTCCCCTGGGACCGGGTCAATTTCTGGCTGCGCGGCCTGCGCGCCACCTGGGGCGACGGGCTGCTCAGGCTGAAGGGGCTGGTGGCGATCGAGGAGGAGCCCGGTCCGCTCGTCATCCACGGCGTCCACACGACCTTTCACCCCCCGGTGGCGCTGGCCGCGTGGCCGGACGACGACCACCGCACGCGCATCGTGCTCATTCTGCGCGACGTCGATCCCCAGGCGGTGCTGGAGAGCTTCCACCGGGTCATGGCGGAAGCGCCCGCGGAAGGCTGAGGGCGGCGGTCACGCCGCCTTCGCCATCTCGCGCAGCTTGAACTTCTGGATCTTGCCGGTCGAGGTCTTCGGCAGTTCGGTGAAAACCACATGGCGCGGGCACTTGAAGGCCGCCAGGTTCTGCCGGCACCAGGCGATGATCTCCTCGGCCGAGGCGCTCATGCCGGGCTTCAGTTCGATGAAGGCGCAAGGGGTCTCGCCCCATTTGTCGTCGGGCCTTGCCACGACGGCGGCGGCCTGCACGGCCGGGTGCTTGAACAGCACGTCCTCCACCTCGATGGAGGAGATGTTCTCGCCACCCGAAATGATGATGTCCTTGGAGCGGTCCTTCAGCTGGATGTAACCGTCGGGGTAGAGCACGCCGAGATCGCCGGAATGGAACCAGCCGCCGGCAAAAGCCTCGTCGGAGGCCTTCGGGTTCTTCAGATAGCCCTTCATCACCACATTGCCGCGCATCATGACCTCGCCCAGCGTGGTCCCGTCAGCCGGCACGCGGGCCATGGTCTCGGGGTCCATGACGGTCATGTCCTCGAGAACGACATAGGGCACGCCCTGCCGCGCCTTCCGGGCGGCATAGTCGGAGGCGTCCAGCCGGTCCCAGTCGCGGTTCCAGTCATTGATCACCGAGGGGCCATAGGTTTCTGTCAGGCCATAGAGATGGGTGACATCGAAGCCGGCCGTCTTCATGGCGGCAAGCACCGCCTCAGGCGGCGGCGCGGCGGCGGTGAAGAAGGACACCGTCCGGTCGATGGCCCGCCGCTCGCCCTCGGGGGCATTCAGCAGAAGGCTCATGACGATGGGCGCGCCGCACAGATGCGTCACGCCATGGTCGGCGATCGCGTCATACATGGCCTTCGCCCTGACCCACCGCAGGCACACATGGGTGCCCGCCACTGCGGAAATCGACCAGGGGAAGCACCAGCCATTGCAGTGGAACATCGGCAGCGTCCACAGATAGACGGGATGCTTGGTCATGCCGCAGGTCACGACGTTGCCGATGCCGAGCAGGTAGGCACCGCGATGGTGATAGACCACGCCCTTGGGGTTTCCGGTGGTGCCGGAGGTGTAGTTGAGCGCGATGGCGTCCCATTCGTCGGCGGGCCGCTGCCAGTCGTAGCCGGGATCGCCGCCCGCGATGAAATCCTCATACTCGACCGTACCGATCCGCTCGCCCGCCCCGTCATATTCGGGGTCGTCGTAGTCGATCACCAGCGGTCTAACGGTCGCCAGTTCCAGCGCCTCCTTCGCCAGCTTCGAGAACTCGCGGTCCACGATGAAGACCTTCGCCTCGCCATGGTCGAGCGAGAAGGCGATGATCGGCGCGTCGAGGCGGGTGTTGAGCGTATTGAGAACGGCCCCGCACATGGGCACGCCGTAATGGCATTCGAGCATGGCCGGCGTGTTGGCGCAGATGACGGCCACCGTGTCGTTCTTGCCGATACCGGCCCGGGCAAGCGCGGAGGCAAGCCGCCGCGAACGGGCATAGAATTCGGCATAGCTGCGCCGGATCGCCCCGTGGACCACGGCCGTCTGCGCCGGGAAGACGCGGGCCGCGCGCTCCAGGAAGGTGATCGGTGTCAGCGGCTGGTAGTTGGCCGGATTCTTGTCGAGGTCGGCGTCATAGGCGCTCATGGCGGTTCCACAGGGTTGCGCGCCGGACCAGCCTAGGAGCGGGACCGGGCGAGTTCAACACTCCGGCCGGCTCTGTGGAACGCTGATTCCCGCCCTGCCGGCCGACCGGACGCCGGAGGCTTCGCACTTCGTTCACCATGACCGAAGGGAAGTTGTGACAACCATGACACAGGCCGCTGCGGAGCGATGTCCAACCCTCCCCCTGATACCGCTATCACGGTTTCGGGAATTGAATGTTCACGATCGGGGTTTATCCCTTCGACCTCGCACGGATCATTCCGTGTCACGGAAGGGGGCCGTGGCAGGGAAGGTTCGACGAGCGAAACGATAGGCGGATCGGTCCGCCGGGTATCAGGAACTTGCATGATGAAGAAAATCCTCCTCGCCGGCGCCGCCTTCGCGGCCCTCGCCACCAGCGCCAACGCAGCAGATATCGCTTCCCCGCGCGCTCCCATCTCCGCCGCTGTCATGGTTCCGGCCTTCTCCTGGAACGGCGCATTCATCGGCGCTCAACTCGGCTACGGCTGGGGCACCACGTCGGCCCGCTTCTTCAACAATGGCGGCGTTTTCGTCCCGGGTTCGAGCGGCACCTACAACATCGGCGGCATCACCGGCGGCGTCCATCTCGGCTACAACTGGCAGTTCAACAACCTGGTCTTCGGTCTGGTGACCGATATCGAGGCCGCGGGCATCAACGGCACGGGCGTGTTCCCGAATGGCGACGACTACCGCACCCGCATGAACTGGCAGGGTTCGACCCGCGCCCGTCTCGGCTTCGCGGTTGACCGCATGCACATCTACGCCACCGGTGGTGTGGCCTATGCGGGCCTCAACTACTCGGCCCTCAACTTCGCCGGCGGCGTCCGGATCGGCAATTCCGGTGCCCGGATCGGCTGGACCGTCGGCGCCGGTGCCGAGTATGCCTTCACCCCGAACTGGGTGGCGAGCCTCGAGTACCGCTACACCGACTTCGGTTCGCGCACGGTCGACCTGAACCCGGTCTTCCTCGGTGCGACGACCTTCAAGACCCACACCCACGCGGTTCGCGTCGGTGTCAGCTACCTGTTCTCGACCGGTCCTTCGGCCGTCTCCGCGCGCTACTGAGCCGCAACGCCCAACCGATCCAGGAACGGGTCGCCCTCGGGCGGCCCGTTCTTTTTTGGGATTTCTTAAGTTTCCCTGTCAGGGAACGTGTGTCCGGGTAACCACATACCCCGGCGAACTTCACATCAGACCACAGAATCCGTCTCCGCACCCATTGCCCGGCCAACCCGCCACACGCAAGAATAAGTGAAATCGCACCAGCAAGCTGGCGCGACAGTTCGGAGCGGAGACGGTGACATGAGGAAAATCTTTCTGGCCACAGCCGCCGCCATCACGTTCGGCGCCTCGGCGCAGGCTGCGGATCTTGCGTCTCCGCGCATGCCGATCGCCACCGCCGTGGTGGTACCGGTCTTCAACTGGACCGGCTTCTACGGTGGCCTCAACATCGGTGTCGGCTTCGTCAACACCAACCTCGGCGGATTTGTCCTCCCCTTCCCCCTGTCGGGCAGCGGCACTGGCATCGTGGCTGGCGCCCAGATCGGCTACAACCACCAGATCAACAACCTGGTGGTCGGCCTTGAGGGCGACCTCGGCTACTTCGGCGTCAGCCGCCGCGCGGGCGATGGCGCCGGTAACTTCATCGCCTGGCGCACCCAGTGGGACGCCTCAATCCGCGCCCGCCTCGGCATCGCGGTTGATCGCACCCTGCTCTACGTGACGGGCGGCGTTGCCTTCGCCGACCTGCGTATCAGCGGCGTGGCCGGCCAGCCGATCGCGTTCTTCCCCTTTGCGGAGAGCCAGACCCGCGTGGGCTGGACGCTTGGCGCCGGCATCGAGCATGCGGTCACGCAGAATTGGACCGTGCGGGCCGAGTATCTTTACGCCAATTATGGTCGCCGGGACTTCCCGACCATCCCGCTGGCTGGCGTACGGATGGAGACGCACAAGTTCCGGGTCGGCATCAACTACCTGTTCTCGACCGGCCCCTCCGCTGTGGTGGCCCGCTATTGATTTTACGGCGCACCAAACCCGAAATTACCCAGTGGGCCGCCTTCGGGCGGCCCTTTTTGCTTCTGCCGGTCAGGCCAGCGCCCGCAGCCCGCCTCCAAGCAGCACGCAGCCGACCATGAAGGTCAGCACGTAGATCAGCCGGTAGAAGAGCTCCGGCGGAACGCGCCGGACCAGCCAGATGCCGGCGAGATTGGCGACCACGGCGAGCGGAAACAGGGCCGCCGCCGTTGCCAGCACGCCGGGTGTCAGCACGCCGAGCGCCAGGAAGGGCGGAACCTTCACGAGATTGAGCGCCGCGAAGAACAGCGCAGCCGTGCCGACGAAATGATCGCGCGAGAGCCCGCGCGGGATCGCATACATGTTGAAGGGCGGTCCGCCGACATGGATGACGAAGCTCGTATAGCCGGAGATCGCACCAAGGATCGTGCCTGAGGCCCAGCTGTGCGGCCGCAGCACGGCCCGCCGGGCCGGCGACCGCAGCCAGCGGTCGAGGCAGAAGGCGATGGCGATGACCCCGACAAGGATGCGCACCGCGGCATCCGACACCACGCTCGCGAACAGATAGCCCGCCAGGATGCCGGCCAGCGCGCCCGGCGCCAGATGGAGGAGCGTCCGCCGGTCCCAGGTCCGGCGATAGCTCCAGACCGTGACCACGTCCTGGACCATGAGGACCGGGAGCATGATGGCCGCCGCCTGGAGTGGAGAGACCACCAGCGCGAGCAAGGGCGTCGAGAGGATGGCAACGCCTGAAAAGCCGCCCTTGGAGAGGCCGTAGAGGATGACCGCCGGCACGGCAGCCAGATAGAAGACCGGGTCCGTGATCATCGGGGCTTCACACGCTGGCGCGAGGCGAACCGGCGCGCGCCATGCCGGCCGGACCGGATGGGATCAGGCGACCCGGCCTCCGGCCAATGCCGTCAGCCGGGGGGCGGTCGCCGTCGTCTTTTCGGACGGCGTGTAGAGGCCGCGGCGCTCCGCAATCGGCTTGAAGGCATCGGTCAGGCCGACGACGGTCTCGGCAGCGCCCAGCAGCAGATAGCCGTCCGGCGCCAGCAGTCGGGCGGCGCGGTTGAGCACGTCGATCTTGGTCGGCTGGTCGAAATAGATCAGCACGTTCCGGCAATAGATGATGTCGAACTGGCCAAGCGCCGAGAAGTCGTTGAGCAGGTTGAGCGTGCGGTAGTGAACCATGGAGCGGATCTCGGGAGAGATTACCCACTGGTCGCCATTCTGCGTGAAGTGCTTGAGCAGCATCTGGATCGGCAGGCCGCGCTGCACCTCGAACTGGGTGTAGATACCGGCCTTGGCGCGATCCAGCACCTCGCCCGACAGATCGGTGCCGATGATCTCGACGCGCCAGCCTGCCAGCTGCGCGGCCATGTCCTTCAGGATCATGGCCAGCGAATAGGGCTCCTGGCCGGTCGAGGCCGCCGCGCACCAGATGCGGATCTGCCGCCTTGAGGCCCGGGCCTTCAGGAGCGCCGGCATCATCAGTTCGCGGAAGTGGTCGAAGGGCGTCTTGTCGCGGAAGAAGAAGCTCTCGTTGGTGGTCATTGCCTCGGTGACGCGCGTGGCGAGGGCCTCCGAGCCCGGAACCTTGAGCTTAGCCACCAGGTCGCCGATGCCGGACATGCCCTGTTTGCGCACGATCGGCATCAGCCGGCTCTCGATCAGGTACTGCTTGTCATTGGACAGAACCAGGCCTGAGCGCGCCTTCAGGAAACCGCGCAGATAGTCATAGTCGAGAGGGGTCACGACCGGTCTCCGGAGAACACGCGAACAATCTTGGAGGCGATCTGGTCGAGCGGCAGCACCGCGGAGGCATGTCCGGCCAGCGCGACCGCGCCCGGCATGCCCCAGACGACGCTGGTCGCCTCGTCCTGGACAATGACGCTGCCGCCGGCGGCGGCAATCTCGCCGGCGCCTTCTGCCCCGTCGTGACCCATGCCCGTGAGCACGCAACCGAAGGTCTGGGGGCCCCAGACCTGGGCGGCGGAACGGAACAGCGGGTCCACGGCGGGCTTGCAGAAATTGATGGCTGGCCCGTCCTCGAGGCGGATGACTGTCGACAGGCCGGTCTTCTGGACCACCATGTGCCTTGCGCCGGGGGCGACGTAGATGCGCCCGGCCACCACTGGCTCGCCGTCCCGCGCCTCTGCGGCCGGCTTGCCGGTCGCCTTGGCGGCATGTTCAGCCAGAATGGTGGTGAATGTCGGCGGCATGTGCTGGGTGATCAGCACCGGCACCCGGTCGATGAACGAGCCGAGACCCTTGAGAACCACGGTCAGCGCCTGCGGCCCGCCGGTCGAGGAGCCGATCAGCAGCACCTTCGGCAGGCTGTTCCCGAACGGCCGAAGTTTCACGCCGGGATCGTTGAAGCTGACTGCCGAGGGCGCGATGGATGGCGCGGCCACCCGCTTCGGACCCGCCGCGGCAGGGCGGGGAGGCACCTGGCCGGCAACGGTCGCGGCGCGGAAGGCGCGGCCGGCGATCTTGCGCCGGCGGCCGAGGGCGCGGACCTTCTCGATCAGGTCGCGCTTGAAGTCCTGCGAGGTCGTGACGCCGGCATTGGTCTCGGGCTTCGGCACATAGTCGGCGGCGCCGAGCGACAGGCACTTCAGCGAGATTTCGGCATTGCGGCGCGTCAGCGTCGAGGCCATCAGGATCATGAGATCGCGCTTCTCCGCGATCATCAGCGGCAGGGCCGTCATGCCGTCCATGTCCGGCATCTCGATGTCGAGGATGACCACATCGGGCTGTTTGCGGACGATATCGGCAACCGCCTCGCGGGCCGAGCGATGCGCGGCCACCAGCTTCATGTCCGGTTCGTCGGAAACCCAGCGGCCCACCAGACCGCGCACGACGACCGCGTCGTCGACCAGCATCACCTTGATCGGTTCGGCTGTGGCTGGGGCGGCCGGTGGCGATGCCCCCAGGGTTGACGCAAAACTCATACGCCGTACTCGAACAGATAACGCGGAAACAGGCCGGCCCGAAGGCCGGCAGGCGGATCAGATCAGGCCGACTTCGGCGAACTTGGCCTCGACGATATCCTTGTCGAACGGCTTCATGATGTATTCGTTGGCGCCCGCATGCATGGCGCGGGCAATGTGGGCGACATCGTTCTCGGTGGTGCAGAACACCACCTTGGGGGCCTGCCCCCCGGGCAGCTTGCGCAGCTCCCGCAGGAACTCGTAGCCGTCCATGACCGGCATGTTCCAGTCGAGCAGGATCGCCTCGGGCATGGTGCCGTAGCAATATTCCAGCGCCTTCTTGCCGTCCTCCGCCTCCTCGATCTGGAAGCCGAGGCCCTCGAGGATGCGGCGGGCCACCTTGCGGATGACCGAGCTATCGTCGACCACGAGACAGGTTTTCATGACGCAACAGTCCTACGCTTGAGGCCTCTTCAGGCCGCCATCTGCTCGCCGCCCATGGACAGGACGGAATCGACATCCAGGATGACCATCAGCTGGCCGTCCAGCCGGTGGACACCGCCCGACACACGCGACCAGCGCGGATCGAGGTTGATCGGATTCTGCTCGCGGCTCTCGGGTGACAGCTTCAGCACCTCGCCGACCGAGTCGATCAGCAGGCCGTAGCTTTCACCCTTCGATTCGATGCCGACCGCCATGGCGGGCCGGGCATCCTTCTCGCGGACCAGACCGAGGCGCACGCGCATGTCGATGGCGGTCACGATGCGGCCGCGCAGGTTGAGCACGCCGGCAATGTCGGGATGGGCCAGCGGCACGCGGGTCAGCCGGTCGGGCATGAACACGTCCTGAACCCGCGAGATCGGCAGGCCGAACAGCTGGCCGCCGATGAAGACGGTCACATATTCGGTGACGTCGTCCGAGGTGGTCTTCTGCATCGGTCGGTCCTCACGCAGCCTGCGCGTAGTCGATGGAGGTTTCCTTCAGGGCCGCGATCAGGCCCTGGCGGTCGAATTTGGCCACGTAGTCGTGGAAGCCTGCGACCCGCGCCCGCTCGATCGCGGCCGGGTTGGTCAGGGACGACAGAGCGATCACCGGGGTCGACTGGAAGCGCTGGTCGGCGCGCATCGCCTCGGCAAACTCGAAGCCGTTCATCTCGGGCATCTCGATGTCGGAGACGACGACGTCGAAGCGCTCGCCGCTCTTGAGCATGTCGAGGGCGTCGGCAGCCGATTCCGCGGTGATGACGTCGTAACCGGCCGCCTTCAGCACCGGCGACAGCATGTTGCGGAAGAACGGCGAGTCATCGACGAACAGCAGCCGGCGCGTCAGCGCGTCGATCCGCATTTCCTTGCGCTTGAACCAGTCCTCGAAGGCGAGCGGCAGGTAGTAGCCGATGTCGAGGATCTCGGTCGCCTGGCCCTTGATGACCGCCGAGCCGAGCACGCCGGGCGTGTCGGAGGCCACTTCGATGTTCAGGGCGTCCTCGACGATATCGACGATCTCGTCGACGACCAGGCCCATCGAGCGGCCGGCGTCGGAGAAGACCAGCAGCGGCTGGGCACCATCGCTCTTCAGGCTCACATGACCGCTGACCGGCACCAGCGGCATCAGGGCGCCGCGATACTGGACCAGATGGCGGCCGTGGGCCTGCTCGATCTTGTCGACCGCGACCTCCTCGAGGCGCGTGACCAGCGACAGCGGCACGGCCTTCGGCTCGCGTGAGCCGGCACGGAACACCAGCATGGACACGAGGCTGCGCTCGCCGCCGCGACGGGCGTCCGCCTCGGCCTCGCCGGCTTCCGCCGACAGGTCCGTTCCGATCGCGGAGGCAATGCCGTTCGGATCGATGATCATGATCACCGAGCCGTCGCCGAGGATCGTCGTCCCGGAGAACATGGTGATGTGGCGCAGCTTCGAGGACATCGGCTTCACGACGATTTCCTCGGTGTGGAAGACCTGGTCCACGACGATGCCGAAGGTCTGGCTGCCGACCTGCGTGACCACGATGAAGCCGTTGGTTTCGTCGATCACCTGGCCGTCGGCGATGCCGAGCAGCTGGCGCAGATGCACCAGCGGCAGCAGCTTGTTGCGCAGGCGCAGGACCGGCGTGTCCTTGATCCGCTCGATCCGGTGTTCGGAGTTCTGCTGGGCGCGGACGAGTTCGATCACCGACAGCTGCGGGATCGCGAAGCGGTCACCGGCACTTTCCACGATCAGGGCGGAGACGATGGCCAGCGTCAGCGGGATCTTGATGGTGAAGGTCGTGCCCTCGCCCTGAACCGACTTCAGGTCGATGGTGCCGCCGATCTGGTCGATATTGGTGCGCACCACGTCCATGCCGACGCCGCGGCCGGAGACCGAGGTGACCTGGGCCGCAGTCGAGAAGCCGGCGGCGAAGATGTATTTGTGGATCTGCGCCTCGGTGAGCTTCTCCACCTCCATCTCGGAGGCCAGGTTCTGCTCGACGATCTTCCGCTTGATCCGGTCGGTGTTGAGGCCGCGCCCGTCATCGGCGATGGCGATCACGATATGGCCGCCCTCGTGATAGGCGGCGAGCCGGATCGTGCCCTTCTCGGACTTGCCGGCAAGCCGGCGCTGTTCAGGAAGTTCCAGCCCGTGGTCGGCCGAATTGCGGACCATATGGGTCAGCGGGTCCTTGATCAGGTCGAGCACCTGGCGGTCGAGCTCGGTCTCGGCACCGTGCATCTCAAGCTCGATATGCTTGCCAAGCTCGTTGCCGAGATCGCGGACGATGCGCGGCAGCTTCTGCCAGGCATTGCCGATCGGCTGCATGCGCGTCTTCATCACGCCGTCCTGCAACTCGGCCGTCACGTTGGACAGTCGCTGCAGCGGCACCTTGAATTCGGAATCCTCGTGGCGGCGCACGATCTCGAGGAGCTGGTTGCGGGTCAGCACCAGCTCCGAGACCATGGTCATCAGCTGTTCGAGCGTGTCGACATTGACGCGCAGGGTCTGCTGGCCCTTGACGCCACCCTCGCCGTCATCCTCGGCGGCAGGGCCGGAGGTCTTGGCCGAACGCTGGGGCTTCTTGGCATCCGCCTTGGTCTCGACCTTTGCGGTCGCGACAGGCGCGGGCGGAGGCGCGGGAGCCGGCGGGGCGGCCGCCTCGACAGCCGTCTCGCGAAAGGCCCGCTCCAGTTCGTCCAGCGACACCTCGCCCGGACGCAGCGCCCTTTCCAGCGATTGCGGCGCCAGCGTTCCTGCGACGGATTTCGGTTCGGAGGCCTTGGCGGCCTCGGCCCTGGAGGCGGCCGTCGGCACCTCGGCCGCCGTCGACATGGCCTCCAGCTGCGAGATCAGGTCGCCATCATCGCCGTCGGGCTCGGCGCCGGCGCTTTCCAGATCGCCCAGAATTTCCTTCAGCCTGTCGATCGTGAACAGGATCAGCGTGACGCCTTCGCCGGTGACCGGCGCGCCGTCGCGATACTTGCCCATGAGCGTCTCGGCCGCGTGGGCCAGCGCTTCGAGGCGGGGCAGTCCCAGGAAGCCGCATGTCCCCTTGATGGTATGAACGAGGCGGAAGATGTTGCCGAGGATGCTGGCATTGTTCGGGTCCTGCTCGAACCGGACCAGTTCGACATCGACCACGTCCAGGCTTTCGCTGGTCTCGGTCAGGAATTCCCTCAGCAGATCATCCATAGCAGCCGATTCCGGACATTTCGAAACAACGGCACGCCGCACCTGCAGAGCGCCTCTTGCCGGGAAGTGTCACGGAAAAGGGTTAAATCTTGTTGAAGTGGAGGCAGCCGCCTGCATCGCAGCAGCCGGCAAATTCGTTGCAATTCGAGGACTTAGCCTTACCGAGCGGCAGGCGTCCGCTCTACTGTGCCGCGAGCAGTACCTGATCGCCATCCTTGACGATGGACACTGTCATTCCTGCCGCGCGTGCAAGCTGACCAGTATAGTACGGCTGGATCGCGTGGGCGTCGATCGTTCCCTGCTCGTTGGCCGGAATGCCGGAAATCAGCTCCATCGCATGCGGGGGCGTCCGCACGTTGAGGCCGACCACAGTCAGCTGGAACCCGGCCGCATCGCCCTCCCCGGTCATCTCCACCTTGATCGTGCCGCCGCGCGGAATGCAGGCCTGGCCGAGAACCACGAGGTTGAGCAGCAGTTTCACCCGGTTCTTCGGCAGGAAGGCGGCCGGAACGTGCCAGTCCACCGTGGTGCGTTCGTCATTGATGAAATTGGCCGCCACCTGATGGGCATCGCGCGTATCGATGGCCGAACCGGCAGAGCCCGCCGCGCCGAAGGCGATGCGGCAGAACTGGAGCCTTGCCGAGGCGGTCCTGGCACTCTTGCGGATGAGGTCGAGGGCGAGTTCGGTCGTCGCCTCGTCGGCGCCGTCCTCCATCAGTTCCAGCCCGTTGACGATGGCGCCCACCGGCGAGATCACGTCATGGCAGACGCGGCTTGCGACCAGCGCGGCAAGATCCAGTCCCTCAAGCGTGATCGGCTGGCGTTCGGCATCGGCCATGGTTCATCCCCTGCTGGATCGAATCGCAAGCGCTTCCGCAACCGGAGGCGCCACCCGGTTACAATGCCCGGGCCGGCACGAAAAGGCCGGTCCGTGAGTCAGTCCTCGTCGGCGCCCTTCAGCGACTTCAGGTTCGCGAACACCTTGTCGGCATCGTAGCGCTCCTCGCGACGCGGCGCGTCGGGCCGCTCGAACGGGTCGAACCTTGCCGGAGCACTGGTGGTCTGGTCGGCCGGCAGCAGGGTCTGTTCCGGCGTTGTGTCGACCGGCCCCTTGTCCTTGGCCGCACGGCTGACCTCCAGATCGAGATCGATCTGCGAGCAAAGCCCGAGCGTGACCGGGTCCATCGGGCTCAGCTGCTGCGAGTTCCAGTGCGTGCGCTCGCGAATGGCGGCGATCGTCGGCTTGGTGGTGCCGACGAGACGCATGATCCCGGCATCCTTCACCTCGGGATGATTGCGCACCAGCCACAGGATGGCGTTGGGCCGGTCCTGCCGGCGCGAGACCGGCGTGTAGCGAGGGCCCTTGCGGTTCTTCACCTCGGGCAGCTTGACCTTCGGGGGCGCGAGCTTCAGCCGATAGGCCGGATCCTTCTCCGCCTTCGCGATCTCCTCGCGGGTGAGCTGGCCGGTGATGATCGGGTCGGCACCCTTGATGCCCTGCGCGGCCTCGCCATCGGCAATGGCCTTCACCTCGAGCGGATGCAGCGTGCAGAAGGCAGCGATCTGGTCGAAGGACAGCGCGGTGTTGTCGACCAGCCAGACGGCGGTGGCCTTGGGCATGAGCAACTGGATCATGGCGAAACCTCTTTCGTTGCCGGGCCCGCGATCTGCCGGACGGAGGGTGACCTCTCCCGTGCCCTGGCTCGGGGCCCGGGCCGAGGCGTCAGCCTCGCATCGATCACAGGATCGGGAATTCGCTGCCGGTATATATGGTCGGAGTCGGGGAAGCAAACGATCCGGCGAAATCTTGCGCGAATCCTCACGGAGCGCGTGGACAAGCGTTTCTGATTCTGTTATCGGCCGGCTTCTCCGAACGGCAGCTTTCGCGCGGCGCCAACCCGCGAGGCCTGTTTCGGCCCGTGTTATCAAGGCTGAAGGATAGACGCGTGCAGGTTCTCGTCCGCGACAATAATGTCGACCAGGCCCTGAAGGCCCTCAAGAAGAAGATGCAGCGTGAGGGCATCTTCCGCGAAATGAAGCTGCGCGGCCACTACGAGAAGCCCTCGGAGAAGAAGGCGCGCGAGAAGGCCGAGGCCGTGCGCCGCGCCCGCAAGCTCGCCCGCAAGCGCGCTCAGCGGGAAGGCCTGATCCCTGCAAAGCCGGTCAAGCCCCGCGTCGCGGCGCGTTGATCTTCGCCGGTTTCCGGCTCTGCCGTATTTTTGACAGGCCCGCGACGAACCATCCTCGCGGGCCCTCTTGCGTTCAGGGCCCTGATTCCGGATGACAGACCATCGGTCTGGAGAGGACGAGCGGATGACCAGCCTCAGGGCGCCCTGTGCGATCGGCCCACTCCGCCTTCTGGCGGTGGTGGCGGCGCTGGCGCTGGCCGGCTGCAACACCACCGGCAGCATGGGCGTTGCCTCGCAGACCGGCGGCGACGATGTCGATTCCCACTATCTCGGCTCGACAGCCAACCTCGCTTCGCTCTCCGAGGTGGTCCAGCGCAATCCGTCCGACCCGCAAGCCTACAACATGCGGGGCACGGTGCTGGCCCGCACCGGCCGGCGCGACGAGGCGATTGCCGACTTCAGCCGCGCCATCCAGCTTGACCCCTCCTATGTGCAGGCGCTGTCCAACCGTGCCCTGGCCCACCGCCAGGCCGGTCGCAAAGACCTCGCCATCGCCGACTACAATCGCGCGATCACCGCCGACCCGAACTATGGCGCAGCCTATGTCGGCCGCGGCAACGTCTATCGTTCGCAGAACCGGCTGGGAGAGGCGCTCAACGACTACAACCGCGCTCTCCAGATCAACGGCTCGAACGCGCAGGCCTATCACAACCGCGCCCTCGTCGCGTCCGCCCAGAACAACCACCGCCAGGCGATCGAGGACTTCACCACCGCCCTCGGCCTCGCCCCCAACAATGCCGAGCCCTATTACGGCCGCGGCCTGAGCTATCTGGCGATCGGCGATGCCAAGGCCGCGCTCGACGACTTCAACGAGGCGGTGCAGTTCGACCAGCGCAATGCCGATCTGTGGGTCGCCCGCGGCCAGGCGCTGGAGCAGACCGGCGACAACGAGCGGGCGCTCGGCTCCTACACCAAGGCACTGAGCGTCGAGGAGAACCACCCCGGTGCCCGCGAGGCCTTCAACCGCCTCGGCGGCCGGGCCGGTCAGACCTACCGCCTGTTCAACTGAGCGACCGCCGGCGGCGGGGCCGCCCCGCCGGCATCCGCTGCGCCCGGCCGAAGGCCGCCGAGAAAGCGCAGCACCTCCTCGCGCCCGCCCCGCGACCAGAGGTCGTTGTGGCCGGCTCCCGGAAAATGGGCGAAGGTCTTGGGCTCGTTTGCCAGCTGGAACAGCGCGCGGCCATGCCCGACCGGGATCACGGTGTCGGCGTCGCCGTGGAGCACCAGCAGCGGCGCACGAACGGCGGCGATGTGGTCGCGGGACCGACAGCGGTCCGCCAGCAGCATCCGCACCGGCAGATACCAGAACAACTCGCTCGCGCGATCCTCCACCGCCGTGAAAGGCGCCTCGAGGATCAGCCCGCTGACGCTGCGTTCGGCGGCCAGCCGAACTGCGACGCCCGTGCCGAGCGATTCCCCATAGGCCACGATGCCGGCAGCGGGCGCGCGCTCGCGGGCTGCCTCGTAGGCTGCGCGGGCATCGAGAATCAGCCCCGCCTCGCTCGGCGATCCCCCGGAACCGCCATAGCCGCGATAGGACAGCGCCAGCAGGCCATGGCCCGCGGCGGTCAGGTCCCGGAACACCGCGGCCCGATAGGCCAGGTTCCCGCCGTTGCCGTGGAAATAAACCACCACCGGCCGATCGCCCTGCGGCGGCACCCACCACATCGTCAGCGTGACGCCGTCGGCCGCCTGGCGCGACAGGACCTCGGCCTCAAGGCCGACAGCCGCCGGGGCGACGACCTGAGGATCGGGAAAGTAGAGCAGCCGGCGCTGGGCCGCCCAGGCTACCAGGCAGAGCAGGGCGTAGAAGACCACCACGAAAAGCAGGAGCGACCGCAGCCAGTCCGGCACCGCCTTGAGCCAGGCGGCCGCCCCGCTCATCCGGAAAGGTCCTTGGACAGTTCCAGCACCGCCGGACGGAAGCCGAACCGCTCATAGGCCTTGCGGGCGATGTGATTGCCGACGATCGCGCCGATCATCATGCGGTTGACGTTCAGCCCGCGCGCCAGCGTCTCCGACGCCTCCAGCAGCTGCGTGCCGATGCCCTGCCCGCGCCGGCGCTCGTCGATGACGAGTTCCGTCACCCAGCCGACCCTGGCGATCTCCGCCCGCAGATAGGGTTGCGGCTGGTCGAGCGCGAAGCACAGCATTCCCACGACCTCCGCCCCGTCCACCGCAACCAGCACGCCGCCGCCATCGCGCTCGACACGGGCGAGGTCGCTGTCGAGACAGGCCTCGGCCGCCTTGATGTCCTGGGCCCGGTCGCCCGAAATTTCGTCCTCGAACAGGTTGAGCTGATGGACGAGCCCGACGACCGCCATCCGGTCGGCTGGCAAGTAGGCGCGAATAGTCACGGTCATGAACGCGTCCCGGAATACAGAAACGGGGCCCAGAGGCCCCTTTTCATCCTAGAGGACGATTAGGCAAGCACTCAACCAGTCTCCGTTGAGTCACACCATGGCAAAACGCAAGGGGGCAGGAAGCGGACGCGTCGCGTAATCCACATGTAGGACCCGTCGATGCCCGACCTTCCGCGCGGGCTGGCTGGCGTGGAGGGTCAGCCCGCGCATTGCAACGATCTCCCCCACACCGGCAGTGCAAGTGATGATCTCATGTCGTTGGACGGCATCCGACACGGCGCCGGACGGAATACGCCCCAAGCTCCACGAGCCCGCTGCGATCTCCAGCGGACCATTGTCGATCCCGCAATCATCCAGATGGAGCCTCAGCGCAACCATGTCCCGCAGGAAGTCCTCGGGAGGCTCCACATGGTCGATGCCGCCCTTTCGGCTCCAGATCTCGAAGCCGGGCAGTTCCACCCGCTCCGCTACCGCAATGGTCCTGTCCTGGTGCCAAGGCACGGCCCAGTTCGAACTGGCGTTCTTGTCGAACTTCAGAACCCTGACCGGCACGGAAGGCTGCCCCATCAGCGCCGAAGCGATCTTTCCGACCGGGCCATCCGGCGTGAGCAGGTCGCTGATTGCAACAGGTAGCGCGAAGCTCCGTTGCCCGGGGCGAGTTCCGTTCACGAACTCTCCACGGATCAGTTCGAGCAGGCTCGCAGCCAATCCGCTTGCGACCACGGCTGCGCCATCCGCATCGAAGGCTGCCCTCGCGGTGGCAACCTCGTCCGCCCTGAATCGTGTCGCATGGCTCACGGCCGCCAGCCCGACCCCGTCAATGCCCCAGCGACTTGACGATGCTCTCCACCATCTTCTTGGCGTCGGCGAGCAGCATCATGGTGTTGTCGCGATAGAACAGGTCGTTGTCGATGCCGGCATAGCCGACGCCGCCCATGCCGCGCTTGATGAACAGAACCGTGCCGGCCTTCTCCACGTCCAGCACCGGCATGCCGTAGATCGGCGAGGTCTTGTCGGTCTTGGCCGCCGGATTGGTCACGTCATTGGCGCCGATAACGAAGGCCACGTCCGCCTGGGCGAACTCGGAATTGATGTCCTCCAGCTCGAACACCTCGTCATAGGGAACGTTGGCTTCCGCCAGCAGCACGTTCATGTGGCCGGGCATGCGGCCCGCCACCGGGTGGATGGCATATTTCACCTCGACGCCCGCCTTCTTCAGCAGGTCGCCCATCTCGCGCAGGCCGTGCTGGGCCTGGGCCACCGCCATGCCGTAGCCCGGCACGATGATGACCTTGGAGGCGTTCTTCATGATGTAGGCGGCATCCTCCGCCGAGCCGGCCTTGTAGGGCCGCGCCTCGGCCGAGCCGCCAGCCGCCGCGTCGTCGCCGCCGAAGCCGCCGAGGATGACCGAGATGAACGAGCGGTTCATCGCCTTGCACATGATGTAGCTGAGGATGGCACCGGACGAACCGACAAGAGCGCCGGTGATGATCAGCGCCGTATTGCCCAGCGTGAAGCCGATGCCCGCCGCCGCCCAGCCCGAATAGGAGTTGAGCATCGAGACGACCACCGGCATGTCGGCGCCGCCGATCGGGATGATCAGGGTCACGCCGACGATGAACGACAGGATCACGATCAGCCAGAAGGCGAGCGTGCTCTCGGTGCGCATGAACACGATCATCAGCACCAAGATGGCACCGGCGATGGCGAGGTTCAGAAGATGGCGCTGGGGCAGGAGGATCGGCTTGCCGCTCATCCGCCCGTCGAGCTTCAGGAACGCGATGACCGAGCCAGTGAAAGTGACCGCGCCGATGGCGGCACCGAGCCCCATTTCGAACAGCGACAGGCCCTTGATCGTCCCGCGCGTGCCGATGTCGAAGGCTGTCGGAGCGTAGAGGGCGGCGGCGGCGACGAAGACCGCCGCAAGCCCCACGCCCGAATGGAAGGCCGCGACCAGCTGCGGCATCGACGTCATCGGCACCCGGCGGGCGATCACCGCGCCGATGCCGCCGCCGACGCCGAGGCCGAGCAGGATCAGGATCCAGGCGCCGATGCCAGTCGGCCGGGAATAGGCCAGCGTGGTGAGCACGGCGATGGTCATGCCGACCATGCCGAACAGGTTGCCGCGGCGCGAGCTCTCCGGGTTCGAGAGCCCGCGAAGGCTCAGGATGAACAGGATACCGGAGACGAGATAGAGCAGGGCTGCAAGGTTCGCCGACATCGGTTCAGCCCTTCTGTCCTGCTGGCTTGTCCTTCGCCTTGTACATCGCAAGCATGCGCTGTGTGACGAGGAAGCCGCCGAAGATGTTGATCGCCGCGAGAACCAGCGCGATGAAGCCGAAGGCGCGGGCAAGGCCCGATCCCCTGTCCATCACCTGCACGCCGACGGCGAGCAGGGCGCCGACCACGATGACCGAGGAAATGGCGTTGGTGACCGACATCAGCGGCGTGTGCAGCGCGGGCGTCACCGACCAGACCACGTAATAGCCGACGAAAACCGCCAGCGCGAAGATGGTGATCCGGAACACGGTCGGGTCGATCGCGCCGCCGGTCGCCGTCGAGGCGGCCACACCGGCCGCCGTCGCGATCTGGTCGGCCATGATGGTGGCCTGCTCGGCCGCCAGCCGCGCCTGTTCGGCAGCGACCCTGGCCGTATCGGCTGCGGCACGCGCCCGTTCGAGGGCCTGGTCCGGCGTCAGCGTCGTCATGGGGACCCCCTGGTCAAGCCTCTGGATCAGCTCGTCGTCGTCTTCTTAGGAGCGGCCTTGCGTTTGGCACCCGCTGGCTCGGCCGGTGCCGCTTCGACCTCGGCCGGCGTCTCGACCACGGGCGCGGCGGGGGCCGGCGCGGGCGGCGGCACGGCATCCTTGAACGAGGGATGCACCACCGCGCCATCGCGCGTCAGGAGCGTCGCCTTCACCAGTTCGTCGTCCCATGGAACGCTGAGCGCCTTGGAGGCCTTGTCGATCATGATCTCGAGGAAGGCATAGAGGTTCTTCGCGTAGAGCGAGGAAGAGGTCGCAGCCAGCCGTCCCGGCACATTGAGATGGCCGATGATGGTCACTCCGTTGGCGGTGGTGACCACCTCGCCGGCGCTCGCGCCCTCGACATTGCCGCCACGTTCCACCGCAAGGTCCATGATGACCGAGCCGGCCTTCATGCTGGCGACCATGGCGGCCGTCACCAGCCGCGGGGCTGGCCGGCCGGGGATGAGCGCGGTCGTGATGACGATGTCCTGCTTGGCGATATGCTCGGCAACCAGCGCCGCCTGCTTGGCCTGGTATTCGGCCGACATCGGCTTGGCATAGCCGGCGGCCGTCTCGGCCTGCCTGAACTCGTCGTCCATCACGGCCACGAACTTGGCGCCGAGGCTTTCCACCTGCTCCTTGGCGGCCGGGCGCACATCCGTGGCGGTGACGACCGCACCGAGCCGGCGGGCGGTGGCAATCGCCTGAAGCCCCGCGACGCCGGCGCCCATCACGAAGACCCTGGCGGCGGGAACCGTGCCGGCCGCGGTCATCATCATCGGCATCGCCCTGCCGAACTCGGAGGATGCGTCGATCACCGCGCGATAGCCGGCAAGGTTGGCCTGGCTGGACAGGATGTCCATGACCTGGGCGCGCGTGATGCGCGGCATCAGCTCCATCGCGAAGGTCGCGATGCCGGTGCGCGCAAGTTCGCCGAGCGCCGCCTCGTTGCCATAGGGGTCCATGGTGGCCAGCACGAGGGCGCCCCGCCGGTAGCCGGCAGCCTCGGCGGCGGTCGGCCGGCGCACCTTGAGCACGACGTCGGCGTCGCGAACCGCATCGGCCGAGATGGTCGCACCGGCCGCGACGAAATCCGCATCGAGCATGCCGGACGCGAGCCCGGCACCCGGCTCGACGACGACATCCGCGCCGAGCGCCTTCAGCCGCTTGACCGTGTCAGGCGTTCCCGCGACGCGCGGCTCGCTGGAAACCGTCTCTTTCGGGATGGCGATGCGCATCGACAGGTCCTCCGCTCCGCCCGCGTGACGGGCGCGCCCGGGGGCCTGTTGTCTGGGATGGGAATGCGCCCTCTAGTCCCCCGGAAACCGGGCGCCCCTCGGATCAGAGAAGAAAGATCGCCATCAGGATCAGCAGCACGACGACGAAGACCGAGCCCCATTTCGTCATGGCGATGAACAGGGCGTAGCTCTTGTCGTGCTCGGCGTAGTCCATTGGCGCGGTGCCGTCGACCCGAGGTTCGGAGGCCATGGCGCGTCTCCTGCTTCATGGAATGTCAAGCGAGGGGTAGCGCATGGCACGGCATCTTGCAACGCACCCGATGCCGCTGTGCATGCGGTCTTTTAGCGTGGGGCGACAAAGGCGGGAACGCCTGCGGGAACACCGCCCGCACCGCCCCCTGTTCCCGCCGGGCCGGTCGGCAGCGGCGTCGTCTGCGAACCCGCCGGCCGACCGGGTGCCGCCTGGCGAATCTCCGGCCGCGCGTCGGGGCTGCCGGATGCCGGACGGACCGGCGCCGTGGGCGGGACGGGTGCCGCCATGGGCGGCGACTGCTGGGGCCGCTGCGTCTCGTCGGTCAGTTGCACCGTCCACTGACGCTGGTCCTGGGTGTCGACCTCGAAGAAGCCGATGCGGTCATAGCCGCGGGTCAGGCAGTGCTCGATGCCGCGAATGGTGAACTCGCGGTCGCGCGCGCACATGAAGGCGCGGCCCGACCATTCACCGCCCTGATCGTAGTCGACGGCATAGAGGTAGTAGTAGCGGGCCACCAGGGTGCCCCGAAGGATGGTCTCGCAGCTCTTCGGCGCGATGTTCCACCAGCCCTCGGTGGTCCAGCCCTCCCCCTCCTTGTAGCCGATCGCGACGCCGACCCGGCTGGCGGTGGAATTGCACAGGCGCAGGTCTGCCGCGGCCGGCGCCGTGCCGGCAAGCCATGCGCCGCCCGCCACGAGGCCGGCGATCAACGCAGTACGACTGGCAAGGAATCGAGCCATGGAACCTGCATCACGGGACAAACCGGCTTTTCGATGATGCAGGGTGTGGTGTCAACGATGGCGCCTGCAGCCGATCATCGCGGACGTGCAACCGCGATACCGGCCATGATCGACAGCCCGCCGGCAACCTGCGTGAGGGTCAGGGCCTCGCCGAGCACGGCCCAGGCGAACAGGGCGGCGACGACCGCCTCCATGAAGATCACCAGCGAGGAAAACACGGCGGGGAGCGTGCCGAGCGCCACCGACACCAGTCCCTGGCCGGCCGCATGGGTGACCATGCCGAGTGCGAGGAGGGCCAGCCAGCCGTTGAGGCTCTGCGGCAGGAGCCGAGGCTCCAGCGCCACGGCGATCACGAACAGGCACAGGGCCGTGATGGCGGTCGACAGGAAGGTCAGCCGGCCCGCGGCGTGGGTCCGGCGGCCGATCCGCACCGCATGGAAATAGAGCCCGAAGAACACGCCGGTGGCGGCGCCGTAGAGATCGCCGACGAGCCGGGAGCGGTCGATCTCGATGCTGTTGCCGACAAGGGCGGCCCCGCCGGCGAGGCAGAGACCAAGGCCGGCCAGCGTTGCCGGCGAGATGCGCTCGCCGAACCAGGCCCAGGCCACCAGGATCACCCAGATCGGCGCGGTGGTGGCGAGAAAGGTCGAGTTCGCGATGGTCGTGTTGAGGATCGACAGGTGCCAGAAGAACAGGTCTCCGGCGAAGAACAGCCCGGCGAGGACCACCGGCAGGCCGATGCGGGCCCGTGGCGCCCCGGACCTGTCCTCAAGCCGCATCCATATGAACAGCACCGGCAGGGCGAGGAAGCAGCGCCAGAAGGCCGAGGCGAAAGGCCCGACATCGGCCAGCCGGACCAGAACCGGCGAGATGCCGAGCGCCAGCGCGCCGCCGCACAGCGCCAGCATGGCGGCGAGCGGTGAGGCGGACGGCGGGGCCTTGGCTGCGGCAGGCCCTGAGGAAACCGGAGATGACATGACGGACTCGGTGGGGACGGACGGCATAACCGCGCGCGGGCCTGTGGACAAGCACGCCCCCGCTTGACCTCGGCGCCCCGATCCGCGAACGGTGCCGCTCCCCCGGACCCACCCCCTGGAGCACCGCATGGTCGACACCCAGAGCGTCGCAGCCGACCAGTTGAAAGCCTTCGTCGAGCGCGTCGAGCGGCTCGAGGAGGAGAAGAAGGCCCTCGCCGACGACATCAAGGATGTCTATGCCGAGGCCAAGGCCAATGGTTTCGACACCAAGATCCTCCGCAAGATCATCTCGCTGCGCAAACAGGACCGCGACGAGCGCATGGAGGAGGAGGCGATCCTGGAACTCTACAAGCAGGCCCTCGGCATGGGCTGAGGCCCTAAGCTCTCGATCAGTCCGGTCGCGGCTGGGGCGCGAAGAGCGTCACGCCCGCCGCGGCCAGGATGGCAGCGAAGCCGACATAGTCGAGCCCGGAGGGGCGATCGCCGACCAGTGCCATCGCCCCCAGCACTCCGACCACCGGTATGGAGAAGGTCGCCAGCGCTGCCGTGCCGGCCGTTGACCGGTCCAGCAGCAGGAACCAGAGCAGGTAGGCAATCGCCGTCGCTCCCACGACGTGGAACAGGAGGGCCCAGGCCACAGGCATCGACACGCTGGTCGGCAACGTCTCGCCGGCGATGACGAAGCCGACGCCGGCGACCGCCGAGGCGATGAGCAACTGATAGGCCGTGACGGCCACCCGGTCGCCTCCGATCGGGTTCGCCTTCTGATAGACGGTCCCGATGGCCCAGCTGACCGCCGCCAGCATGGGAAACAGGATGCCGAGCGGCCGGATCTCCCCGCTCAGCAGCGGCGCGGACAGAACCGCCACGCCGGCAAGGCCGATGCCGAGTGCCATCCAGCGATAGCGATCCAGGCGTTCGCCCAGGAACAGCCACGCGAACAGCACCGCCCAGAGCGGGGTCGTGAAGGTCAGCACGGCGGCCCGCGACGTCGATGTCGTCAGCTGCGCAAAGACCGTGGCGAGGTTGAAGCCGGCAATGTTGAACACGCCGGCGATCAGGAGCGGCCCCCATGAGCGCCGCGGCACGCCCATCGATCGCCCGATGGCCCAGGCCACGAGTGCCAGGAGCAGCGCGCCCACCCCCAGCCCGACCATGCGCAGCGCGAAGGGCGGCACTTCCGACAGGCCGATCTTCACGGCCGGCCAGTTGAACCCCCACAGAATGGCGAGGAGCAGCGGGACGATGCGGGTCAGGGTCATGCGCGCGCCGATGGCGATGTCGGGGCGAGGCGGCGTTCCCCGTCCGGCTCAGGCCTCGTCGGTTTCATCATGGAACCTGTCCGCGTCACGGGTCCGGCCAGCTTGAACCGGGCCGGCACCCTGCCCTGCGAGCCGCCGTCGGGACAGGCTTCGCGGCGCAGGGCTGCGTTGTGGCGGAAACGCGGAGGACGGAGCCGTCAGCGGCTCAGCGAGGCCCGGTTCTGGGAACCGCCGGCTCTGGAAAACTCGACGGTTGCGAGCGAGGCGACCGCCTCGCCGGCAAAGCGCCGCGCGTCGACTGTTCCGGAGGCCGAGCGGGAGAAGGTCATGGCAACCATCTGCACCGGCTGCTCGATCAGACGCTGCTGGCGCAGATCGGGTGCCGAAAGGACGGCCGCCGAGGTGCCGCGCTCTGTGGTCTGGCGAGCCAGCGCAACACCGGTGCGCGAGGTATCGGGGGTGGGCGCCACCATCAGCGGCGCTGCGGCCGGGGAACGCGCCGAGCGCAGGTCCTGCTGGGGCCGCTGCAGCGGCAGCGGTGCCATGCGCGGCTGCGGACCCATCGCAGCCGCCTGCGGCAACGTGACCGGACGCGACGGCGAGGCGAAGGCAAGGGCAACGGCCGGCGGCGCATCGGCGGGCTGGCCGGCGCGGCCGCGCTGGTCGCCGGTCGTGATGATGGCGGGAAGGGCAGTCTGGCCGGGCTCGGGGAGAACCGACGGACGGTTCTGGCCGCGGGCGGCCGGGGCGGCGGCGGCATCCGCCATGGCAACGACCGTCTCACCCGGGAGCGTCGGACGGGCGGGCGGTAGCGGCGCGGCGACGAGCCTCTCGGCCTCGGCCTCTTCCTCGCCGGCATCGCGCATGCGTGCGGCGGCGGGCGGTGCGCGCGGCGGGATCGGAGCGGCGGCAATCAGCATGCGCGGAGCGGCAGGCGCAATCTGGACGGGACGACCCGAAGCGGTCGGAGCTTCGGTCCGCGCCGGAATACCCGGTGCAGCCTCAGCAACGGCCGGAGCCGGCGGTGCTGCCGGTGCGGCAACAACCGGAGCGGGCGGCGGCGGCGCAGGCCGCCTGGCTCCGCCGAACAGGCCGGCAAACACATTGGCATTGGAACGCTGGCGGATGACGCCGCCGCGGTCGCCATCGTCGTCGGAGCTCATCTGCTCGTCGGCGCGCGAGTCATAGGTGCGTGAGGCACTGCCGCCACGCGCGCGCACCATGGCCAGCGCGGAATCGAAGCCTGCCAGCGGTCTGCCGTCGGCAGGAATGTGGACCGTGCGACCATCGGGGAACAGGCGCGCGAGATAGTCGCGCGAAACCTTCGGCCAGTGGCGCACAGAGCCGGTGTCCATATGGACGAACTGGTTGGCGGATCCCGGATAGAAGCCGACACCGCCGCGCTGCAGCCGCATGCCGGCCTCGCGCACCCGCACCATGGAGGCGCCGGGGATGTAGAAGTCCAGCGCCTGGCCGGTAATGTGGCGCGACTGCTGGGCGACGGCGCGGGAACGACGCCGCAGCATGGCGTTGGTTCCCGGCGAACGGTAGGCCGATACGACGTGGATCTGCGACTGGGCACCGACCGACCGGTAGACTTCCCAGACAACGTCGAAGAGGTGGGGATCCATGCGGGTCGGCTCGTCGCGCCGCCAGTCGCGCAGGAACCAGTTCAGCTTGTTCAGCGCATCGCGGTCATAACGGCCATTGCGCTTGAAGGTGACCAGAATCTGCTCGCCGGTGTGCTTGTGCAGCATCGACAGCGTGCGCGTATCGCCATTGGCCACGACCGTCTGGGTGTGGCTGCTGACCGCGATCAGGATACCGAAGCTGAGGGCGGCGGTGGCACCGGCGCGCAGCGCGCGCTCCCGAGCCGTTCCTGACGCTGATCGCTGGGATGGGGTCACTATGCTACCGGGTTGGAAACGGACCAGGAATGGCGCTTCGCCGGACAGCGCCGGCCTATGGTGAAAACAGTGTGGCCGGGATCGGTTAAAGAACCCTGACTGTCGTCAACAGGTCGGAAAGCATGACCTCGCTCACGGACCCGTGACCGGTAAGAGCGGAGTGTGGCGAAATCATGCCGGATCATGATGGCTTCGATCGCGACCGGTGATGGACCTCAGCCGCGACCGCCATTGAGTGCCGCGCGAACGCGGGCATTGTGGCCGTAGATGTCCGGCAACTCAACCAGTGAGCCGGTCGGATCCACCGACATCGTGAAATAGACGAGGTGGATCGGCACGCTCTGCCGGAACCGCACGGTCCGCTCCGAGGGACCATAAAGGCCGCGGATCCGCGCAATGCTCCAGGTCTCGCCGGGCTGGCCCATGTTGAGCAGAACCTCGGCCAGTTCCTCCGGATTCTGCACGCGCACGCAGCCGTTGGAGAGCGCCCGGTTGGCATTGTTGAAGAAGCTGCGCGAGGGCGTGTCGTGCAGATAGACGGCATGCCGGTTGGGGAACATGAACTTCATGCGGCCGAGCGCATTGCGCGCACCGGGCGGCTGGCGGAACGCGTAGCGGCCGACACTCGCCGAACTCCAGTCGATGGTGGAGGCATCGACCTGCCGGCCACCCTGGGTCACCTGGATGCCCTGGCGGGCGAAATAGCTGTTGTTGCGGCTCGCCGGCCCCAGCATGGAGCGACGCACGATCGACAGCGGCACATACCAGGAAGGATTGAACACGATGTGGTTCATCGCATCCGAGAAGACCGGCGTCTGCGTCTCGGCGCGGCCGACCACCGTGCGGGTGCGATGAACGATCTGTCCGTCCCGGATGACGTTGACGTGGTAGTCGGGTGAGTTGACCCAGATGTGGCTCTGCCCGAGGTCGCGTGGCAGCCAGCGCCAGCGCTCGAGATTGGCGATGATGTTGCGCTCGCGCAGCGCGTGGGTGCGCGTCACCTCGCCGGTGGTCATCTCACGGCGCTCGCCGCGCATCTCGATGAGCTTGGCGCGCAGCTGGCGGAACCCGGCATGGGGCGGATTGAACCCGTCAAGGGCTGCGGGAATGCTGGCCGCGGCCGCCAGGACGCCGAGCGCTTCGGTGGTTTCGATGCGCGGCGGCGTCACGTCGAAATAGCCGGACAGGCGACGCGGCTGGGTGCGACCGGCGGAGGCCTGGGCGGCATAAAGGACTGCGGCGCGGGCAAGGGCCAGTTCGAGGCGGGCGACGCTCTCGGCATTGCGGGCCCCGGTCGGCAGTTCGACACGGAACGCTGCCGGGTCGAGGCCATCGTCGCCGGCCTGGCCGAGGCGGGTCAGCAGCGCCTGCCCGCGTTCGGAGACAATGCCCTCGCTGACGAAGACCGGCTGATAGCCGCGCTCGCGGTAGAAGGGATTGAACTGCTGCTGGAGCGCGCGGTCGCCACCGGGCCGGGCGAGCAGGACGCGCAGCTGCAGGGCCACGCGCTCGGCGGTAATGGCGGGATCGGGCTGGCCGTCCTCCACCAGGCTCGGAGGATCCTCCGGCAGGACGGCAAAATCAGCCTCGGTCGGCTCGGGCAACTGCGGCGCAGCAGCAACGGCCGGCGCTTCGTCATCCGGATTGTCCGACTCCGCGAGGATGGACGATGGCGGGAAGGCCTCCAGGCCGAAATGGCCCGGCGTCAGCGGGCCGACGCGGTCGAGCGGCGGACGCGGGATCGCAGCCTCCACCTCCCAGCCGGCGAGACGCATGGCATCCGATGCCCTGAGCGGGGCCGAAGCCAGCCCTGCTCCGACAAGGACGCTGGCGAGAAGCGCCGGACCAAGCCGCATCGACATTCCCCTCCCGAATCTTCCCACGTCCCACACCCGGCGGGATGCCGAGTTTCGACCATGCGCATGCCCCGGAATCAACCCGCGGGCCCCCGCCTTCCATCAATTCGAAGTCAGCGAGGATTTGCAGTCACACCTGTTCCTCGTCACGATCCTCGATGCCCAATTCCTTGAGCTTGCGGTACAAAGTCGAACGGCCGATACCCAGACGGCGCGCCACCTGCGACATCTGACCGCGATAATGGTCGATGGCGAAGCGGATCGCCTCGGTCTCCAGCGCCTCCATCGTGCGCGCATGTCCGGCCTCGTCGAGGAGGCCGATCGAAGCCCCCGTCACGATCATGGCAGGCTGGGCCATGGCTCCCGGCTGAAGCGCGGGGGCCGCCACGACCGGCGGTGCCAGCGGCACCACCACCTCATAGCCGTCGACCTGCGCGGCGATCTGGGGGAAGTCGGCGACGGACAACTCGTCCCCGTCGCACAGGACGACCGCGCGGAACACGGCGTTCTCCAATTGACGAACATTGCCCGGCCACGGATAGGCGCTGAGGAGGCCAAGCACGGCGGGCTGGACCGCGCGGATTCGCTTGCCCTCCTCCACCGAGATGCGGGCGAGGAAGTGCCGGACGAGATCGGGAATGTCCTCCGCGCGCTCGCGCAGCGGCGGCAGGGTGATCGGGAAGACGCAGAGGCGGTAGTAGAGGTCCTCTCGGAACCGGCCCTCTTTCACCGCCCGGATGAGATCGCGGTTGGTGGCCGAGATGATGCGGATATCGACCTTGACGGAGCGCTTGGCCCCGACCGGATCGACCTCGCCTTCCTGAATGGCGCGCAGCAGCTTGACCTGGGTCTCCAGCGGCAGTTCGCCCACCTCGTCGAGGAACAGCGTGCCGCCATGGGCCTCGACGAACTTGCCGGTGTGTTTCTCGGTGGCGCCGGTGAAGGCGCCCTTCTCGTGGCCGAACAGGATGCTCTCGACGAGGTTCTGCGGGATCGCACCGCAATTGACCGCGACGAAGGCCTTGGAGCGCCGCTCTCCCGAGCCGGCAATGGCACGCGCCAGAAGCTCCTTGCCGACGCCGCTCTCGCCCTCGATCATCACCGGGATCATGGAGCCGGCCGCCTTCTCGGCGACCTTCAGCACCGGCTGCATGCGCGGCGAGCGGGTGACGATGTCCTTGAAGGTCATCGTGCCCTCGACCTTGCGCTTCAGCCGCTGCACTTCGGCTGCCAGCGCCTCGGTCTTCAGCGCGTTGCGGATCGACACGGACAGGCGTTCGGCACCGACCGGCTTGACCACGAAATCGGTCGCGCCCGCGCGCATGGCATTGACCACCGTGTCGATGCCGCCCTGGCTGGTCTGGACGATGACCGGCTTGACGAGCCCCTCTTCGCGCATGGCCGCCAGCACGCCCATTCCGTCACGCTCGGGCATGACAAGATCGAGGAGAACGAGATCGACGGTCTCACCCTCCTCCCGCAGCATCTGCAGGGCCTGTTCGCCGTTCTCGCAGATGCGCGCGTCATGGCCGAGCTTGCGCACCATGGCTTCCACCAGGCGGCGCTGGACCGGATCGTCGTCGCAGATGAGGACAGTCGTCATGTGATGCACTTTCCCGCCGAAACCCAGTGTTTCGATTCGGGAAAAGGTGGTCGTCCGCCGTTAAGGGCGGGTTAATCGGCCGTAAGCGGGCTGTGCCGATTTGTCATGCGGCGGCCGCAAGCGCGGGAAAAGGCGCCAGAGCATCGGCAAACTGCCGGGCTGCCGCCTCCCAGGTCCGCCCCTCGGCGATGACCCGGCATTGGGCGCGATCAAGCCTCAGAGCACCGCGGATGGCCCTGGCAAGGTCGTCATCCATGACGCCGGCGCCCGGTTCGGCGAGCACGTCGAGCGGCCCCGGAACCGGGAAGGCCGCCACGGGAAGGCCGCTCGCCAGCGCCTCCTGCATGACATTGCCATAGGTGTCGGTCCGGCTCGGAAAGACGAAGACATCGGCCGCGGCATAGATGCGGGCAAGGTCCTCGCCCGTGCGGGCCCCGAGAAACACGGTGCCGGGGAACCGCTTCGCCAGTTCAGCGCGCTGCGGACCGTCCCCGACGACGACCTTGGTGCCAGGCAGGTTCAGCGACAGGAAGGCTTCGAGGTTCTTCTCCACGGCCAGCCTGCCGACCGACAACATGATCGGCCGTGGCAGGTCGAGCCTTGCGTCCGGCCGCGGCCGGAACAGGTCTGCATCCACCCCGCGCGACCACAGCACGAGATGACCAAACCCGTGCGCCTCCAGTTCGGCGCGCACCGAGGCTGTCGGCACGAGCGTGCGCACGGCCGGGGCGTGAAAGCGGTTCAGGGCGCGGTAGGTCCACCCCTCCGGAACGGGCACGCGGGCGCGGATATAATCAGGATAGCGGGTGTGAAAGCTGGTCGTGAACGGCAGGCCGCGCGACCGGCACCAGCGCCGCGCGGCCAGGCCGACCGGACCCTCGGTGGCGATATGGACGGCCTCGGGCGAGAGCTCGTCCAGCCGCGCCGCAATCGCCGCCCCTGCGCCGATGGCAAGGCGGATGTCCGGATAGGTCGGCAGCGGCAGGGTCGCGAGCCCCTGCGGCGTCACGAAATGCGGGTCGATGCCGAGTGCCGGCAGCCTGCGCGCGGTCTCGCCCAGCGACCGGACGACGCCGTTGATCTGCGGTTCCCAGGCGTCGGTGGCGATCGCCAGCCTCAAGGTCGCAGCCTTTCACACGCCCAGCGGCGATCGGCCCGGGATCGGCAGCGGCAGCGGGATGTCCGGCAGCGCCTCCTCCTCCGCGACAAGGCTCGGCGAGGCATGCACCGCCGTCCAGCGGACGATCTCGAAGCGGCCGTCATAGCCCTCCACGAGGGCACAGCAGCTTTCCACCCAGT
The DNA here is from genome assembly GCF_051860605.1 of Phreatobacter sp. Classification (GTDB taxonomy): domain Bacteria; phylum Pseudomonadota; class Alphaproteobacteria; order Rhizobiales; family Phreatobacteraceae; genus Phreatobacter. The sequence continues at coordinate 86,766 of NZ_JBHYDR010000006.1, forward strand.
CGCCGCAGTTCATGTAGCGGATGCCGAGCTGGTCATGGATGGCGGCATGATGGATGTGGCCGCAGATGACGCCGTCCACCTTCTGGCGCTTCGCCTCGGTGGCCAGGGCCTCCTCGAAGGCGCCGATGAAATTGACCGCCTTTTTCACCTTCAGCTTCGCCCAAGCCGACAGCGACCAGTAGGTCAGACCGAGCTTGCGGCGGACGAGATTGACCCACCGGTTGCAATAGAGCGCGGCGTCATAGGCCCAGTCACCCATGAGGGCGAGCCAGCGGGCATGCATCACCACCACGTCGAAGGTGTCGCCGTGAATGACCAGGAAGCGCTGACCGTCGGCAGCCTCGTGAACGGCCTGGTCCATCACCTCGATGCCGCCGAAATGCGTGCCGAAATAGTCGCGCATGAACTCATCGTGATTGCCGGGCAGGTAGATGATCTGGCTGCCCTTGCGCACGGTGCGCAGCAGCTTCTGCACGACGTCATTGTGCGACTGGGGCCAGTACCAGCCGCGCCGGAGCTGCCAGCCGTCGACGATATCGCCGACGAGATAGATCACGTCGGCATCGTTGTGGCGGAGGAAGTCGATCAGGAGCTGGGCCTGGCAGCCGCGTGCGCCCAGATGAACGTCCGAGATGAATATGGCCCTGTGCCGCTTCTGCGCCATCAATCCGGCTCCGGAAGACTGAGCGATTTTGCGGAGCAACATCAGATTCCCGTAGCGCTTTTGTGACACCTCAACAGGCCTCCATGCGGCCCGCCGGGCAGGTGTCGTGGAACTGTCGCACGCCCTTGCTAGCGCTGGAACGACCAGGGTGGCCGCAGCGGCGAATCGCCGCGGGCACGCTGTGAAATTGGTTCCAAGCCACCCAGGGAGCCCAGCCATGGCCGGCGATCTCGACCGCGACACGATGCAGCGGGCCTATGCCCGGTGGGCGCCCATCTATGATGCGGTCTGCGGTCCAGTCTTCGAGAAGGGACGGCGGGCCGCGACGGCCGCCGCCATGCAGGCCGGCGGCCGGATCCTCGAGGTCGGCGTGGGCACGGGCCTGTCGTTCGGCGATTATGACGCCTCGACCGAAATCTACGGCATCGACCTCTCGGAACCCATGATCGCCAAGGCCCGGGACCGCATGGCGAGCGGGGCTTTTCCCCATGTGCGCGACGTGCGGGTCATGGACGCCCATGACCTCGACTTTCCGGACAGCTTTTTCGACTGCGTGGTCGCGCAGTTCCTCATCACGCTGGTGGAACGGCCGGAGCGGGTGCTGGACGAGATGGCCCGCGTGGTGAAGCCGGGAGGCGAGATCATCCTCGTCAATCACCTCTATTCCGAGCGCGGCCTGGCCGCGGCCATCGAGCGCTGGTTCTCCCGCCACGCGCACACATTCGGCCTCCGGCCGGAGTTCCCCTTCCAGCGCCTGCAGGACTGGGCCGCGGGCAGCGGCCGCGCGCAGGTGATCGAGCGCCGCCGGGTCGCCCCGATGGGCGTCTACACGCTCGTGCGCTTCCGGCGCCTCGCCGAGGGCGAGCAGGCCTGGGCGCCGGCTGCCAGCATGAGCGCCTGACCTGCAGCCCCGGCCGTTGCCCGAATACAACGGCCGCGCTCTCCCGCCTCCTCCGGCCGATCCGCCACGTTGAACCGGCGCGCCACTTTGCCCATACCGGGCAGGATCGACATCGGGAGGCGGAGACGAGATCCATGCGCCGGAAAGTCCGGGATACCGCGTCCAGCGCGGCAAGTGCGGCCGGTCCGTTCGGGGACCTGCCGGAGTGGAACCTTGGGCACCTCTATCCGGCGATGACCGCGCCGGAGGTGAAGTCCGACCTCGACTGGTCCGAGGCCGAGGCCCTCGCCTTCGAGGCCGCCTACAAGGGCACGCTTGCCGAAAGGCTCAACGCCACCGATGCCGGCGCGGACCTCGCCGCAGCCATCCGCCGTTATGAAGCCCTGGAGGACCGTCTCGGCCGCCTCGCCTCGTTTGCCGGCCTTGTCTATGCGGGCGATACCACCGATCCGGCGCGTGCCAAGTTCTATGGCGACGTGCAGGAGAAGATCACGGCGATCTCCTCGCACCTGCTGTTCTTCACGCTGGAGCTCAACCGGCTCGATGATGCGCTGATGGACCAGGCCCTGGCCAACCCGCAGCTTGCACACTGGCGTCCATGGATCGAGGACCTGCGCAAGGACAAGCCGTTCCAGCTCGAGGATCGCATCGAGAAGCTTTTCCACGAGAAGGCCATGACCGGCCGCGCGGCGTGGAACCGGCTGTTCGACGAGACAATCGCTGCGCTGCGCTTTTCCATCGGCGACCAGAAGCTGCCGCTCGAGCCGACACTGAACCTGCTCCAGGACCCGGCTGAGGCGCGCCGCAAGGAGGCCGCAGACGCGCTGGCCACCACCTTCCGGGACAACCTGCGCACCTTCACGCTGATCACCAACACGCTGGCCAAGGACAAGGAGATTTCCGACCGCTGGCGGGGCTTCGAAGACGTTGCCGATGGCCGGCATCTGTCCAACCGCGTCGAGCGCGAGGTGGTCGATGCGCTGGTCGCGTCCGTCACCGACGCCTATCCGCGCCTGTCGCACCGCTATTACAAGCTGAAAGCGAAATGGTTCGGCCGCGAGACCCTGTCGCACTGGGACCGCAACGCCCCGCTGCCGAAGGTCGATACGACGCCGATCCCGTGGAACCGGGCCCGCGACACCGTGCTCACCGCCTATGCCGGCTTCGACCGGTCCATGGCCGATGTCGCCCGCCGCTTCTTCGACGAGGGCTGGATCGACGCGCCGGTTCGGCCCGGAAAGGCGCCGGGCGCCTTCTCGCACCCGACCGTGCCCTCCGCCCATCCCTACGTGCTGGTCAACTACCAAGGCAAACCGCGCGATGTGATGACGTTGGCCCATGAACTCGGACATGGCGTCCACCAGGTGCTCGCCGCCCCCAACGGCGCGCTGATGGCGCCGACACCGCTGACGCTTGCCGAGACCGCATCGGTCTTCGGAGAGATGCTGACCTTCCGTGCCCTGCTCGAGGCCGCCACCGAACCGGCGCAGCGCAAGGCGCTGCTTGCCTCCAAGGTGGAGGACATGATCAACACGGTGGTGCGCCAGATCGCCTTCTATTCCTACGAGCGCAAGGTGCATCTGGCCCGCCGCGAGGGCGAACTGACCACCGACGACATCTGCGCGACCTGGATGTCGGTACAGTCGGAGAGCCTGGGGCCCGCAATCGAACTGAAGCCGGGCTACGAGACCTTCTGGGCCTATATCCCGCACTTCATCCACTCGCCGTTCTATGTCTATGCCTATGCCTTCGGCGACTGTCTGGTGAACTCGCTCTACGCGGTCTACGAGACCTCCTCTTCCGGGTTCGCCGAGCGCTATCTCGCCATGCTCGCGGCAGGCGGCACCCGGCACCATGCGGACCTGCTCGCCCCCTTCGGCCTCGACGCGCGCGACCCGGCCTTCTGGCAGGGCGGCATCGGCGTCCTCGCCCGGCTGATCGACGAACTGGAGGCTATGGAAGCGTGATGTCGCACCAGATCGCGGTCGTCACGCGCTTCTACAAGGAGATGTGGGACCGGGCCGACAAGAGCCTGATCCCCTCGATCTTCCATCCGGATTTCACCTTCCGGGGGTCGCTCGGACCCGTACTCGTCGGCCACGACCAGTTCGCAGGCTATGTCGATTTCGTCACCGGCGCGCTCGGCGACTATACCAGCGACATCCTCGAACTGGTCGAGCAAGACAACCGGGTCGCCGGCCGCCTGCGCTTCCATGGCCATCATCGCAAGGAGCTCTTCGGATTCGCGCCGACGGGCAAGCATGTCGCCTGGGCCGGGGCGCCCTTCTTCACCTTCGAGGGCGACAGGGTCCGCGACCTGTGGGTGCTCGGCGACGTCCACGGCCTGATCGAGCAGTTGAAGGCCCATGCCGGCTGAACGGGACGCAGACGGCTTTGCGCTGATCTACCGCAACACACGCTTCCGGCGAGTGCGGTTCCTGCAACTGGTGTTCTGGGCGCCGGCCCTGTTCTTCCTGTGGCTTGCCTGGGCGACGCGGATCGAGGATCCGACCAACAACCACGTCGCTTCCCTCGTTCTGGCGCCTCTCTGCGCGCTCTTCGCGGTCGCTCTGGAAGTCTACCTTCGCCACTACGTCACCAGGGCATGGGTGTCGTCCGAGGCGGTCCGCATCGAGACGCTCGCAACGCTCGGGCGGCAGACCAGCACCTATCCGCTTGCCAACGTGACGTTCTCCGGCGAGCGCCGCAGCAACCCGCATGCGACCATGGCGGCGACGGGCTTCTGGCTGGACAATTCCTATTCGGCCATCCGCGTCCATGGCCGCCGCTGGCCGTTCATTCTGGACACGACGGTGGACTGAGGCGCGGAAAGACAGGCCGCGCACTCCATGTTATACGTTTCGTATAACGCGATGGAGGCCGCCGTGAACGATCAGCCGCGCAGGGGCGATACTGAAGGCTTCGTGCTGCAGGTTCGCAAAATCGGCAATTCGGTTGGTCTCATCCTGCCGAAGGAGCTTGTTGCGCGCGCCAACCTGCGGGAAGGCGACAGGCTTCATGTCGCGGAACTTGCGGACGGCTCCCTGCAACTGTCGGCCCGTGACCCGCATTTCGCCAAGGGAATGGAAAGCGCGGGCAAGGCCATCAGGCGCTACAGGAACGCGCTTGCGGAGCTTGCAAAGTGAGCGAGCCCGTCTGGCTGTCGACCGAACTCGTCATTGCGATCCACCACAAGCAATTGCGGGAGTTTGGCGGTCCCCAGGGAATTCGGGATCGGGGAATGCTGGAATCCGCGCTCGATCGTCCGCGGAACAAGTGGGCTTACGAAGGTGCGCAGCTGCCGGAAATGGCAGCCGCCCATGCCTACGGGATTGCTCGCAATCACCCGTTCGTGGACGGAAACAAGCGTGCGGCGCTGCTCGCCTTCGTTGTGTTCCTCGATCTCAACGGCGTCGACTTCGATGTTCCCGAAACGGAAATGGCTGCCATGATCCTTGCGCTCGCCGCCGGCGAGGTCGGCGACGAGGGGCTGACGCGCTGGATCAGGGACAATTGCCCGCCAGCCTGACAGCCCTCGCGCCATGCCGGCCAGCGCACTATCTGTACAGTGCACCACCGGCCGGAGATCCCATGAGCCAGCGCGACGAGGAAGCCAACCGCCTGACCGGCCGTCTGTCGCGCTATGCCCGGGTCGGCGCCAATGTCTCGGGCGCCGCGGCCTCCATAGCCGCCGCGCGCCTGTTCGGCTTCGGCCTCGACCGCGAGAAGAACGCCGCCGACCTGACCCGCGCACTCGGGGGCCTGAAGGGCCCGATCATGAAGGTCGCTCAGCTTCTGGCGACCATTCCCGAGGTGCTGCCGCCGGAATATGCCAACGAACTGCAGAAGCTCCAGTCAGAGGCCCCGCCCATGGGCCCGGCCTTCGTCAAGCGGCGCATGATGGCCGAGCTCGGCCCGGACTGGGAGCAACGCTTCGCCCATTTCGACAAGCTGCCGGCCGCCGCCGCCTCCCTCGGACAGGTCCACCGCGCGACCGCCCATGACGGCGCCCGCCTTGCCTGCAAGCTGCAATATCCCGACATGCAGTCGGCCGTTGAGGCCGACATCGCCCAGCTGGAAATCCTCTTCGCCCTGCATCGGCGCATGGACCCGGTGATCGACACGCGCGAGATCATCAAGGAAATCTCCGCGCGCGTGCGCGAGGAACTGGACTACCGGCGCGAGGCCAAGCATGCCGCGCTCTATGCCGGCGTACTCGACGACGAGCCGCTGGTGCGCGTGCCCGATGTCCATGCCGATCTGTCGACCGGGCGTCTGCTGACCCTCTCGTGGCTCGACGGCACGAAGATGCTGAGCCATGTCGATACCCCGCTCGCCATCCGCAACCGGCTCGCCACCGCCATGTTCCGCGCCTGGTGGCACCCGTTCACGTCGGTCGGCGTCATCCACGGCGACCCCCATCTCGGCAACTACACGGTGTTCGAGGACGCGGGTGAACCCGGCGGGATCAATCTGCTCGACTATGGCTGCGTGCGCATCTTTCCGCCCCGCTTCATCGCCGCGGTGATAGACCTGTACAAGGGGCTGGAAATCAACGACGAGGCGCGCGTCGTCCATGCCTACGAGACCTGGGGCTTCCGCAACCTGAAGCGCGACCTGATCGACGTTCTGAACGTCTGGGCCCGCTTCATCTACGGTCCCCTGCTCGACGACCGCGTGCGCTCCATCGCCGATGGCGTCGCGCCCGGCGCCTATGGCCGCCGCGAGGCCTTCCAGGTCCACCAGGCGCTGAAGGAGAAGGGGCCCATCACCATCCCGCAGGAATTCGTGCTGATGGACCGGGCCGCCATCGGCCTCGGCGGCGTGTTCCTGCACCTGAAGGCCGAGCTCAACTTCTACCGGCTCTACAATGAGGAGATCGAGCGCTTCAGCCTGGCGGAGGTCACAGCACGGCAGGACGCGGCTCTCGGCTCCGTCGGCCTGCAGGCCGCCTGAGGCCCGCCCGTGACGGTCTATGTCGATGAGGCGATCTGGCACTGGCAGGGGCTCAGGTGGTGCCACCTGCTCGCCGACACCGAGCAGGAGCTGCACGGTTTCGCCGCCCGCCTCGGCGTGCATCGCCTTGTCTATCAGGGTCCGCCGAAGACCACCGCCCCCCACTATGACCTGACCGCGTTCGAGCGGCGCAAGGCCATTGCCCTGGGCGCGAAAGTCTCCACGCGCCAGGAAATCGTCGCCGTCGTGCGGCGGGTCCGGGTGGCGCGGCCGGCCGCTCAGGCTCTGCCGCAGGCCGCGCGGAACAGCGCCACGATGGCCCCGATATCGCCGCCGGTCTCCCAGCCTCGCTCCGGCGCCAGCACATAGCGCGAGGCGAGATAGCCAAGGTTGAGGCTGAAGAAGAGCCCCGCCAGCGCTTGCGGGCTTGAGCCGGTTGCGATCAGGCCGCGCTCCTGCATGCTCGCCAGTTGCCGTTCCAGCGGCCCGAAGACCGCAGACATCCAGGCCGCTGAATAGCGCTGGCGAAAGCCGTCGTCGCGCAGCAGTTCCCGGACGATGACCCGGTAGGTGTCGGGCGAGCGGTCGGCCGCTGCGACCCGCTCCTCGAGAAACTGCCGGTGCCACCCGGCGAAGGTGTCCGGCGTGAACGGTTCGGCGCTGAGCACCCGCGCGAACGAGGCCTGCCGGACAAGCGCCAGCGAGGCATCCTCCACCACTGCCCGGACGAGGCCGTCCTTGCCGCCGAAATGCTTGAACAGCGTGCGTTCGGTGGTGCCTGCGCCGGCCGCGATCTCGCGCGTCGTGGCCCCTTCAACGCCACGTTCCGCGAACAGGCGCAGCGCTGCCGCCACGATGGCCGCCCGTTTCTCGGCAGAGGGCTTGCGCCCCGGAGGACGGCGCACGGGCCGTCCGCTGTCATCATCTGTGTCGGTCATCGTCGCTCATTTGTATTGTCCACGCTTTACATATAGCGACGGAGATGCTAGGGCAATCATATAGCGAATGCTTTACATATAACCGCCCAACGGAGACCCCATGTCCGCCGCTGCTGCCCTTCCCCTGCCCCGCCCGGTTGCCGTGCGCTTCCAGGGCCTTCCGGACCCGCTCGTCCTGCCCTTCCCCCTCAGGCCCGTCACATCGGCCGACACGGCCGTCGAGCACCTGCCCGACGGGCGTGTCCGCTACAGCATCCGCCACGATGTGCTGCGCGGGGTCACGCCGGCCATGCTGGCCTGGTGGTTCCGCAATCTGGAAGGCGACATCGCCTTCGGCGGGCAGCGCTACAACCGCTACCGGTTCTGGCACCCGCGCGACCATGTCCACATCAGCTATGCCCGCCGTCTGCCCGATGGCAGCGTCGGCCCCGGCGCGATCCTGCGGCTGATCGAGGTGCTCGGCCGCGACGAGCGGTTTCTGGTGGACACGCGCAGCCATATCGAGCGGCTGGACGAGGGCGGCTATGTCCACAATCCCGAATTCCACGGCAGGACCGGCTTCGCCCGCATGGAATACCGGTTCGAGCGGGTGGCTGGCGGCACGCTTTACGAGAACAGCCTGATCGTCGGTGCATCGGGACCGCTGCTGCGCCTCGCCAACCCCCTGGTCGCCCGCTTCGCCTTCTCGCCCGAAAAGGGCCAGGCCTGGTTTCGGCACAATGTCGAGGAAGTGGGACAGTTCGAGGCCTTCCTGCCGCGCCTCTACCATGAGGAGACTGGCCTGGGCGATTGAGTGGCGGGCGACCGGCGGGCCTCTGCGCTCCCGTTCGCCTTGACAGGCGGCGCGCTTGCCCCGAAACCGGGCACGCACCTCCTGGAGACCCCCTTGGCCAGCCTGGACACCAAGCCCCCGCTCACCATCCTGCTCTGCTCCCCGCGCGGCTTCTGTGCCGGCGTGGTGCGCGCCATCGATGCCGTCGAGCAGGCCCTCAAACTCTATGGCCCGCCGGTCTATGTCCGCCACGAGATCGTCCACAACCGCTTCGTGGTCGACAGCCTGAAGGCCAAGGGTGCCATCTTCGTCGAAGAACTGGCAGAAATCCCCGACACCGACGCCCCTGTCATCTTTTCCGCCCATGGCGTGCCGAAATCGGTTCCCGCCGAAGCCGAGACGCGCAATTTCCTCGCGATCGACGCCACCTGCCCGCTCGTCACCAAGGTGCATCGGGAGGCGGAGATCCACCACCGGCGCGGCCGCGAGGTGGTTCTTGTCGGCCATGCCCGCCATCCCGAAGTGGTCGGCACCATGGGCCAGTTGCCCCCCGGCGCGGTCACGCTGGTCGAGACGCTGGAGGATGCGCGGACCTTCACCCCGCGCGATGCGGCGGCGCTGGCCTTCGTCACCCAGACGACCCTGTCGGTTGACGACACGCGCGAGATCGTCGACTGCCTGCGCGCACGTTTCCCGGCCATTGTCGGCCCGCACAAGGAAGACATCTGCTACGCGACCACCAACCGCCAGGAGGCGGTGAAGCGCGTTGCCCCGCGGGTCGAGGCCATGATCGTGGTCGGTGCGCCGAACTCGTCCAATTCCCAGCGCCTGCGCGAGGTCGCCGAGCGCGAGGGCTGCCGCATCGCCGACCTGGTCCAGCGCGCCGCCGACATCGACTGGAGCCGCTTCGGTGCCGTCTCCTCGCTTGGCATCACCGCTGGCGCCTCGGCGCCCGAGGTGCTGGTCGAGGAGATCATCGCCGCCTTCGCCGCGCGCTTCGACGTGCGGGTGGAGACGGTATCCACCGCCGACGAGAGCGTCTTCTTCCCCCTGCCCCGACAACTCCGCCCCGACGCGGCGGCCTGAGACCGTCACCGATGGCCGTCTATACCGACGTCACAGCCGAGGACCTCTCGGCCCACCTGACCCGCTACGACATCGGCGAGTTGCTGTCCTTCAAGGGCATTGCCGAGGGCGTCGAGAACTCCAACTTCCTCGTCCACACCACGGCGGGCTCCTTCATCCTCACGCTCTACGAGAAGCGCGTGGATCCGGCGGACCTGCCCTTCTTCATCGGGTTGATGGAACATCTGAGCGCGCGCGGGCTGACCTGCCCGCAGCCGGTGAAGATGACGTCCGGCGAGGCGCTCGGCGAGCTTGCCGGCCGGCCGGCGGCGATCGTCACCTTTCTGGAAGGCCTGTGGATCCGTCGCCCGCAGGTGCATCACTGCGCGGCTGTCGGGCGGGCGCTGGCCGACCTGCACCTGGCGGGGGAGGGTTTCGCGCTGACCCGCCGCAACGCGCTTTCGGTCGGCGGCTGGAGACCCCTCTACGAGCGCGCGCGCGACCGGGCCGATACGGTTGCCACCGCGCTCGGCGCCACCATTGCCGAGGAACTGGAGCATTGCGAGCGCCACTGGCCGCAGGGCCTGCCGACCGGCGTGATCCATGCCGACCTGTTCAACGACAATGTCTTCTTCCTGAAGGACCGGCTCTCCGGGCTGATCGACTTCTACTTCGCCTGCAACGACATCCTGGCCTATGACCTTGCCATCTGCCTGAATGCCTGGTGCTTTTCGGCCGACTACGAGTTCGATTTTGCCAAGGGCTCGGCCATGATCGCAGCCTATCAGGCGGTGAGGCCGCTGGACGGCGCCGAACGGGCGGCCCTTCCGCTGCTCTGCCGCGGCTCGGCCCTACGCTTCCTGCTGACCCGGCTGGTCGACTGGCTGAACGTGCCGCCGGGAGCCGTCGTGACGCCGAAGGATCCGCTCGAATATTTCAAGAAACTCCGTTTCCACCGCAAGGTGGTCTCGGCGACCGAATACGGCCTGTCATGACCGCCGCCGCCAGCCCCGCCGCCCGCCGCGTCGACATCTTCACCGACGGCGCCTGCTCGGGAAATCCGGGGCCGGGAGGCTGGGGCGCCATCCTGCGCTGGGGCGACCAGGTGAAGGAACTGTCCGGCGGCGAGGCCGTGACCACCAACAACCGCATGGAACTGATGGCGGCCATCAGCGCGCTGGAGGCCCTCAAGCGCCCGACCCGGGTCGATCTTCATACCGACAGCCAGTATGTGAAGAACGGCATCCTGACATGGATCCATGGCTGGAAGCGCAATGGCTGGAAAACCGCCGACAGGAAGCCCGTGAAGAACGCCGATCTCTGGGAGCGCCTCGACGACCTGCGCGACCTGCATGACGTGACATGGCACTGGGTCAAGGGCCATGCCGGGCACCCCGAGAACGAGCGTGCGGACGAACTGGCGCGGCAGGGCATGGCGCCGTTCAAGCCCGCCGGGCGCTGACCGCCATGCTGGGCTTCCTCCTCACCTGCATCCTGGTGGAGATCACGCCCGGTCCGAACATGGCCACGCTGGCCGCGATGACTTTGGCGCGGGGGCGCAGGGCCGGGCTGTTTGCTGTCGCAGGCGTTGCGCTCGGCCTGTCCCTGATCGGAGCGCTGGCGGTTGCCGGGCTCGGCACGCTGGTCTCGTCCAGTCCCGTTCTCTACGAGACGCTGCGCTGGGCCGGCACGCTCTATCTACTCTGGCTCGCCTGGGAAACCTGGCGCGATGCCGGTGCAGACGACGGCGAGTTTGGTGGATCCCGGTCCGATACCGGCCTGCTCTGGCGCGGCTTCCTGACCAATGTTCTCAACCCCAAGGCCGCGGTCTTCTATGTCGCTGTCATGCCGGCCTTCATCGCGCCCGGCCCGCCGGCCGCCGTGATGGCGAGTTCGGCAGCCCATGCCGCGATCTTCGTGGCCGTGGCCACGACCATCCATGCCGGCATCGTTCTGGCCGCGGCACGGCTGGAGCCGGTACTGCGGCGCCGGGCCGGCATCGGGCGGGTGCGCCGCATTCTCGCCGTCCTGCTCGCCGTTGTGGCCGTCTGGCTGCTCTGGGCGACCCGGGTCTGATCCCGGCAAGGCTCTTGCGAGGCCGTTTCCGACCCGACGCGAATGTCCCGCGATGGAACAGGAGACATCCATGAGCCGTGCGCCCTTCGATGCGGCAAGTCTTGCCAGCCTCGATCTCGATCCGGCCCCTATCCGGCCCGAATGGATCATGGAGGGCCAGCCGGTCGCACGTTGTCGCCACTGGTCGGGCTCGTCCGACGGCACGACCAGCGCCATGGTTTGGGACTGCACGGCCGGCCGCTTCCGCTGGTTCTTCGGCGGCGACGAGATCGTCCACATCATCGAGGGCGAGGTGATCGTCTCGGGCGAGGGGACCGCCACGCGCCGGCTCGGCCCCGGCGATGCCGCCCTGTTCCGCGCCGGGACATGGTCCACGTGGCATGTGCCGCACTACGTCCGCAAACACGCCATCTGCCGCGACAGCCTGCCGGCCGCGATCACCCTGCCGCTGCGCGCGACGCGCCGGGCCGCCCGCATTTTGTCGAGGATCCGCGAGGCGCTCGCGAGCCGCGCGACCCTCCACCTGCCAGCCGGCCGCTTGCCATTGGCACTGGCCGTCCTGCTGGCGGCCTGACGCCGGCAGGCCGGTCTTTCGGCACGGTTGATCTTTTCGCTTGGTGAAGTAGCATTTCACTCAACGTCGAGCTGGCGCTGAGAGCGGAAGCTTTCGGCCCGAAGGCGTCCACCCTGACCGACGTCACCCTGCGCAGCACGGATCAATGCCCGGCCCCCTGACAGGCATCCGCATCCTCGACTTCTCCGCCGTTCTGTCCGGCCCCATGGCGACCGCCATGCTGGCCGACCAGGGCGCCGAGGTGATCAAGGTCGAGCCGCCCGAGGGCGACACGACGCGCATGATCGGTCCGTCCAGGGGCCGCATGTCCGCCATGTATATCGCAGCCAATCGCGGCAAGCGGTCGATCGTCATCGACCTGAAGCAGGAGGCCGGGCGCCAATTGGCCCTCTCGCTGGCGGCGCGCTGCGACGTGCTGGTGGAGAATTTCCGGCCCGGCGCGATGGCGCGGCTCGGGCTCGACCATGCGGCGGTCTCGGCCGTCACTCCGGCCATCGTCTACCTGTCCATCTCCGGCTTCGGCCAGAGCGGGCCGGACAGCGGGGCGCGGGTCTATGATTCCGTCGTGCAGGCCGTATCGGGCTTTGCGGCAGCCCATCGCGAGCCGGGTACGAAGGAGCCGATGCTGCTGGCCACGACCCTGTGCGACAAGCTCACCGCACTCACCGCCGCGCAGGCCATCACCGCCGCCCTGTTCGCGCGCGGGCGGGACGGCACCGGCCGCAGGATCGAGCTCTCCATGCTGGATGCTGCCCTGGCCTTCCAGTGGCCGGATGCGATGTACAATCACGTCTTCCTGGACGACCCGCCGCCGCCATTTCCCGAATTCGGCGCCAGTCAGCGGCTGTGGAAGACGGCTGACGGCCACCTCGCGACGATGGTGCCGCAGCAGGGCGAGTTCGCCGCCATGTGCGAGGGCCTCGGACGCCCGGACATCCCGAAGGACCCGCGCTTTGCCTCGCTCGCCATGCGCAGCCGCCATGCCGCGGAGATGAGGGCGGTCCTGGAACCGCTGTTCGCCACCCTGACCACGCAGGAGGCGCTGGCGCGCCTCAAGGCCACGGGCACGCCCGTCGGCCGGGTCAACGAGCGGGGCGACGTTATCACCGACCCGCAGGTCGTCCACAACGGCGCCATCGCCGAGATCGACAATGGCGCGGTCGGCCGGGTGCGCCTGGCGCGCGGCGCCGCCCGGTTCGATGGCGCCCTGGCGGACCTGCCGGGGCCGGCGCCCGATCTCGGCGCGGACAGCCGGGCCATCCTCGCCGATCTCGGATTTGGGGAAACGGAAATCGACCGGCTGGCCGCAGCCGGCACGATCCGGGTGCCCGCCAGCCGATAGTGCCTCAGAGCTGGCCGAGCAGGGCCGCGGCTCCGGACACTTCCGCCTGGCCGGGCTTGTCCTCGACGTTGAGCTTCTGGACCACGCCGTCCTTCACCAGCATCGAATAGCGCTTGGAGCGGATGCCCATGCCGAAGGCCGTCGAATCGTTCGACAGGCCGATGGCCTTGGCGAAATCGCCGTTGCCGTCCGCGAGAATGCCGACCTTGCCGGCCGCCCCGGACGCCTTCTGCCAGGCATCGAGCACGAACACGTCGTTGGTCGACGTGACGTAGATCGCATCCACCCCCTTGGCCCGGATGGCCTCGGCATTCTCGACATAGCCCGGCATGTGGTTCTTGTGACAGGTCGGGGTAAAGGCACCCGGCACGGCGAACAGCACCACGGTCTTGCCGGCAAAGACCTGCTCCGTCGTGCGGGCCCCCGGACCGTCATCGGTCATCGTCCGGAACGTGGCCTCGGGCAGCTTGGCGCCCACCTCAATGGTCATGGGGAACTCCTGCAATGGGTTGTGCCCTGCGCTGGGCTCGGCAACGCCGAGAGGCCGGACGCGGCAGACTTAAGGTGCGGATGCCGTCGCGTCGAGAGGCGCCGCATCGCCCTCTCGATGTCGTCAGGCGAGCCGCAGCCGCGCCTCCAGCGCCGCTGCCGCTGTCACGAGGGTGCAGGTCAGGTCCCGGCCCATCGGATCGATGCCGCGCGGCACGCCGTCGAGTTCCAACCGGAACCTGCGGGTCTCACCAGCCGCGTCGAGCACGGATGGCAGCGGCAGCGACCAGGTCTCCTCCGGCCCCTCGACAAAAAGATCAACGGGTCCCGTGGCCTGCCCGACCTTTGCCGTGAACAGCACCGCCGGGTGGCGGCCCGAGCGGTCGATACTGTCGATCGCCAGCGACAGGCCGGGCGCACCGGCCTGCGGCACGCGCGCGGCAAAGCCGCTGCGCAACCGGACGAGATCGGGGTCGGACGCCATGCCCGGCCGGCTCTTCAGCCGGGCCTCGGCCTTTGCCGGAATGCACATCCGGTCGCAGACGGCATAGGCGAGTTTCAGCCGCAGATCGACCGGCTGCGCCGGATCCTGCGGCCGGACCAGCAGCGGCAGCACCACATCGCGCTTGTAGCCGATGGAGAATCCATCGCCGTCCGCGAACCGGACCGGCGCCGGCCAGGAGACCGCGACATCGGCGAGGTTGGTCGAGCCCGACCAGTCGAACTGCGGCGGCACGCCCGAATCCCCCGGCGTGCGCCAATAGGTCTTGGTGCCCTCGTCGAGCCGTATCTCGAGACCAAGCAGATGGCGCAGCAAGGTGCCCTCACCTGTCGTGCCGGCCCCGATCAGCCGGGCCGACGACTTCAGGTCCTGCGACCAGGCGGAGGCTGCTGGCCCGGCAAGCGCCGCACCCGGCGCCATGAGGCCGGCCGCGAGCCCCGTGGTGAAAAGGCGGCGATCGATCATGTCGGCGATGTAGGGGGTCGAAAGGCCTTTGGCCACTGACGATCGCTTGAAGGCACCGGCGCGCAGCGATCACGTTCGCAGGCGCATGCCCGGTTGCTGTGGCGCAACACGACGATTGGCGTTAATCTGGCACCATGGCCAAGGGCAGGACGACACGCAAAGGTCTGGGCAATCCGCGCGGATATCTCGACGGACAGATGCTCATTGCCATGCCGACGATGCGCGACGATCGTTTCTCCCGGTCGGTGATCTACATGTGCGCCCATTCGTCCGACGGCGCCATGGGTATTGTCGTCAACCAGATGGCCTCGAACGTGGCCTTTCCCGACCTTCTCGTGCAACTCGACATCATTCCCGAGGATCGCAAGATCAACCTGCCCTCGGACGTCACCGGCGTGAACGTGCTGCGCGGCGGGCCGGTGGAGACCGGGCGGGGCTTCGTGCTGCACACCTCCGACTTCTATATCGAGAATTCCACGCTGCCGATTGACGAGGGCATCTGCCTGACCGCCACGCTGGACATCCTCAAGGCCATGGCCACGGGCGAAGGCCCGACCAATGCCGTGCTGGCGCTGGGTTATGCCGGCTGGGGCGCCGGCCAGCTCGAGAGCGAGATCCAGGCGAATGGCTGGCTGCATTGCGCTGCCGATCCGGACCTCATCTTCGGTTCGGATGTGGAAACCAAATACGAGCGCGCCATGCGCAAGATCGGCATCGACCCGGCCATGCTGTCGAGCGAGGCGGGCCGGGCGTAGGGACGCCACTGTCGCAGCCGTGCCGCGCGGCTGGCCTGCCGTCATGAATCGGGGCTAACCTGCCCGGAACCCCGGGAGCCAAGTGATTCATGCGTCGCCTGCGCCGAACCAAGATTCTCGCAACCCTCGGTCCCGCCTCGTCGACCCGCGAGCAGATCGCCGCGCTGTTCCATGCCGGTGCCGACGTGTTCCGCATCAACATGAGCCACACCGCGCATGACAAGCTGCGCGAGTTCGTGGAGACGATCCGGTCGATCGAGCATGAATTGCAGCGGCCGATCGGCATCCTGGCCGACCTGCAGGGACCGAAGCTGCGCGTCGGCACCTTTGCCGACGGGCCTGTCATGCTGTCGAACGGGGAGGCTTTCACCCTCGATTCCAATCCGGCACCGGGCAATGCGACGCGCGCGCACCTGCCGCATCCGGAAATCCTCGCCGCGCTGGAACCGGGTCATCGGCTGATCATCGACGACGGCAAGGTGGTGCTCCAGGCCGAGCACTGCACGCCGAAGAAGGCGGTCTGCCGGGTGATGGTCGGCGGAAAGGTCTCCGACCGCAAGGGCGTCAGCCTGCCCGACACGGAACTGCCGGTCTCCGCCCTCACCGAAAAGGACCGTTCCGACCTCGACGCGGCGCTGAATGCCGGCGTCGACTGGATCGCCCTGTCCTTCGTGCAGCGGCCGGAGGATGTGGCCGAGGTGAAGAAGATCGCGCGCGGGCGCGCGGCCGTCATGGCCAAGATCGAAAAGCCCCAGGCGGTCACCCGCCTTGCCGAGATCATGGATCTTGCCGATGCGCTGATGGTCGCCCGCGGCGACCTCGGCGTGGAGATGCCCATGGCCAAGGTGCCGGGCATCCAGAAGCAGATCACGCGGCTTGCCCGCCGCACCGGCAAGCCGGTGGTGGTGGCGACCCAGATGCTGGAGAGCATGATCACCGCGCCCGTGCCGACCCGCGCCGAGGTGTCGGACGTCGCCACCGCCGTGTTCGAGGGCGCCGATGCCATCATGCTCTCGGCGGAGAGCGCGGCCGGCCAGTACCCGGTCGAGGCGGTCACCATGATGAACCGCATCGCCGAGGAGGTGGAATCCGACCCGACCTACCGCGCGGTGATCCAGAACCAGCGCGCCGAGCCGGAAGCGACCGGCGCCGATGCCCTTGCGCTCGCCGCCCGCCAGATTGCCGAGACGCTGGACCTGTCCGCGATCGTCTGCTGGACCTCGTCCGGCTCGACGGCGCTCAGGGTGGCGCGCGAACGTGCCAAGCCCATCACCATCGCGCTCACCCCGAAGATCGCCACCGGCCGCCGCCTCGCCCTGCTCTGGGGCGTGCATTGCGTCGTCACCCAGGACGCCCGCGACCTCGACGACATGGTCTCGCGCGCCTGCCGCTTCGCCTTCCGCGAGGGGTTCGCCAAGCCAGGCCAGCGCATCATCGTGGTGGCCGGCGTGCCGCTGGGAACGCCGGGCGCGACCAACATGCTGCGCATCGCTTTCGTCGGCAGCGAGGCGGTGGACGTGTGATGGCGTTCAGGCCGGAACCGCGGGCGGCACCGATGCCGTCCCGGCCATGGCGCCGATCGCCTCCACGACCAGGTCCGGCGCGGCATGGTGCGGCCCGTGGCCGACATCGTCGAGCAGGATGAGGCGGGTCTGCGCGATGTCGCGGGCAAGGCCTTGCGAATGCAGGTGGGTCCAGACCACGCTGTCGCTGGTGCCGGAGATCACGGTCACCGGGCAGCGGATGGACGGATAGCGCGGCGCCTGCGCCGTCACCTCCTCGTGGAGCAGGACGCAATCCACGGCATTGGCGATGAACTGGGGCGGCCGCAGCACCAGCGGGATGGCCGCCGCATGCGCATAGTCGGGATCGACGGCCTGCGGCGCGAAGACGCCCTGGACACTGCGCGCCATCCAAGCCTCGCCGGCTGGCAGGACCACGGTCCATGCGAACAGAGGGCCGATGACCGGCATTGCCGCCAGCCGGTAGTACCAGTGCACACCGCCCGGCCAGGGATGGGTCGCAGGCGCGATCAGCACGAGCCCCGCCACCCGGTCCGGATGGTCGAGCGCCATGCGGCAGGCAAGCGCCCCGGCCCAGGAATGGGCCACCACGACCGCCCGCTGCTCGCCGAGCGCATCCAGCACGTCGATCATGGCGTCGCCTTGGTGGCCGAGCCGGCCGCCGGCGCGCCCCGCACGGCGCTCGCTGAACCCGTGTCCGGGGCGATCCACCAGCAGCGCCCGGCCGAGCCCGTCCAGCCGGTTGCCCAGCGCCGGCTCCCAGACCCGCGCATTGCCGCTCGCCCCGTGAAGGAACAGCACCGGCGTTCCGCTGCCACGCTCGACAAGATGCAGGCGTCCGGCGCGCGTCGCGACGAACCGGCCTTCCGGAGGATAGGTGCGGGTGATGGTGCGCGTGCGGATGGCCGTCCACGTCCCGAGAACGGCAGGCACGGCCAGTCCGGCCATCAGCGGGACGAGGGGAAGGCTCATGCCCGTTTTACGTCCGAGATCCCGCAGCAGTTTGCCTGTGCGGCCGCCTCATAGCCGCTGGCCGTCAACCTTCGGCTCCAGGCGCCGGATGATGTCGGGGATCCGCTCGGCATGCGGATTGATCTCAAGCACCTTGCGGAACACGGTCAGCGCCCGCGTCTCCTGGCCGATCTGCTGCAGCATCATGCCGAGCCCGACCATCACCGAATAGTGCCGGGGTTCCAGCCGCAGCACATGCTCGATGTCGGACATGGCGCGCCCGTATTCGTTGCGCGACATGTGGACCATGGCCCGCCGGCTCCAGGCCTCCACATAGCCCGGATAGAGATCGATGATGGTCTCCAGCAGCGACAGGGCGAGATCGGGCTGCTGCATCTGCGCGGCCTGGGTCGCGCGCACCATCAGGAGCAGAGTCGTGTCGGAATCGGTCCGCGCCAGCGTGGCGGCAATCTCGCGTTCGAGGACGCGCGCCTGGGCGGGCGTTTCGGCATCGCGCAGGCGTGAGTACAGTTCATCCAGCCGGCGCGCGCGATGGGCCTCGAGGCCGGGCGCCGTGACATTGCCCGGCGCGGCGGCGGGCCCCTGGGGAGCCTGCGCCGGAGGCGCGGGGGCGGGAGAAGGCCCGGTGATCTGCGCTGCGGCCGGCGTGGCAGCCGCAAGCGTCAGACAGAGAAAAACCGCCGTGCGAGTCATGGACCAGAGGGTGGTCCACGCCTCGCCGGCGGTCAATGGTCTTGCGATGAAAGGCGCGTGAAGACGCCCGTTCGATCAGCCCTGACGCGCCTTGAAGCGCTTCTGGGTCTTGTTGATGATGTAGACGCGGCCCTTGCGGCGCACGATCTGGTTATCGCGGTGGCGGCCGCGCAGCGACTTGAGCGAGTTGCGGACCTTCATGGCGGCGATCCCTGAATGAGGCGAGCACCGGGGATCGGGAGACCCGACGGACGGTGCGTCGAATAAGAGAAGGCGCGGGCTATACGGTCCCGGCGGCGGAGTGTCAAGGTTGCAGCGAGGCCAGCCAGTCGCCATCTCCCCGGTCTGCGGGGCGAGGCCACGTCTTTTGCCGCGCGAACCACCCGTCCACAAGCATGAAGCGAGAGGAGGCTGCCCGCCATGAGCGTCGCCTTCACCAAGGAAAACGACCGCGACGGCACCGAGGCCAATCTTCAGGACCGGCCGATCTCGCCCCATCCAAACCTGGTGACGCCGGAAGGGCTCGCCATGCTCGAAGCGGCGCTGGAGGCTGCGCGCGCCGCGGTGACCGCGGCCCGGGAGGCCGGCGAGGATGGCACCGGCCTCGCCCTGGCCCGGGCGAGCCGCGACGCCCGCTACTACGCGGCGCGCCACGCCAGCGCCCAGGTCGTGCCACCGCCCCCCGACACCGACCGCGTGCATTTCGGCAGCCGCGTCACCTTCGACCGCGATGATGGCCGCCGCCAGACCTTCCGCATCGTCGGCGAGGACGAGGCCGAACCGGCCAAGGGCACCATCTCCCATGTCTCGCCGGTGGCCCGCGCCCTGATGGGCAAGGCAGTCGGCGACGTGGCTTTGGTGGCCGGCGGCGAGGTGGAGATCGTGGCGATCGGGTGAGAAGCGCTCAGCCGGGCCTGATCGACGCCACGGCCGCCCGACCGCCGGGAGCGGAGGCAACCGTGATCGTCCCAGCCCCATCGACCTGCGCCGCCGCGCCCTCCGGCACGACCACCGTCTCGCCATCGGCCGTGAGGGTCCAGTCCGCCTCCAGCGCGAGGAGCACGACGACCGGCGCAGCTGCGACCGGCTCCGCAGCGCCGCGACCGTGATGGATGGCGACGTCCCCGGCGGCCAGACCGTCTCCCGTCAGCAGGTTGAAGGCAGTGGCCGACTGCCCGTCGCGTAACCGGCAGAACGGGGCCGGAGCGCCGGCGAAGCGCGTCGGCTGGTCGCGGTCGAGCGTTCGGGTGCCCTCTCCCGCAAAATCGAGATGGACACCCGGCCCCTCCACGATGGTGAAGGTGCGTGTCACGCCGTCATAGTCGGAGAACGGCCCGTCCCTGCGGATCGCCGCCGTGCCGACGCGCCAGGCGACTTCGCCGTCTGCGGCGAGGCTGACGGCGATGTCGGTGGCGGTGCCGCCGCCGTTCTTCCAGGGCACGGCCTGGAAGGCGGCGGCATCGATGAGGCGGATCATGCGGTCACTGCGCCGTGTAGCGGATGCCGCTGATCGGCGAGACGATCTCGTTGTAGATCTCGCCGCAGCGCGCGCCGCAGCGGCGCACGAAGGCCGGCAGCACCACCTTCTGCAGGGCCTCGCGCAGCAGGGCGACATCCGCCGGCGTCTCGCGCGTCACCGTCATCGGCCGGTTGGTCACGACATGGCCGATCTTGCAGCCGGCGGCATTGCCGGAATTGCACTGGATGCCGTCCTCGGTGAGCTCGGCGCCGAGCTTCCATTGCGCTTCCTCGACCTCGTTCATGTAGGCCTGCAGGAACTCGCGCACCGGCGGGTCGAGCCGGTTCCACCAGGCCAGGTTCACCGCATAGGCGGCAACGCCCCACTGGATCGGCAGCGTGTAGAGATGACGCGTCACCTCGTACCAGCGGGCACCGTTGCCGGTGGCGGTTCCGGTCACCGCGCAGTCAACGACGCCGCGCTCCAGCGCGCCATAGACCTCGGGGAAGCCGATGGCGACAGGCTGGCCGCCGATGGACTGGATGAAGTCGTTCTGCGAACCGCCCGGCGTGCGCACGCGCCGGCCCCGCAGGTCCGCGAGGTTGGTGACCGGTTCGCGGCAGAACAGCACCTGCCCGGGGAAGGGATAGAAGGCGACGATGCGGACGTTGAACCGCTCCAGCTCCTTGTTGAGGATCGGCAGCATGGCATGGGCGATGCGCCGGCCCTGCTCGTGGGAGGGGTTCTGGCCCGACATGTCGATGATATCGAGCAGCGGCACGTCGCCGGCCACCGTCGGCAGCGCCATGCCGGCGAGGTCGATCTGGCCCGAGCGCAGCACGCGGATGAGATCGGGACCGGTCAGGTTGCGCTCCGGCCAGCTTGCCAGCGTCACCCGGATGCGACCGCCGGAGCGCTGCGGCAGCGCCTCGCGGAGCATCGGGATGTCCACCTTGGTATATTGCGGGATCGACGGCGACAGCTGCGTCACCATCTGGATGGCGACCGGCGGGCCGGCGGGCAGCGTCGGGGCCTGCGCCTGGGCCGCAAGGCCGCCCAATCCGAGCCACGCCAGCGTGGCCAATCCCTGCAGGAACTTCGTCATGGTCTTCCCCCAAGCTGGACAGTTCGCGACGGTAGAGCGAGCGCGGCCGGGAAAGCAATGATGTTCCGCGCGCAGGCCATCGCACCAGCGCATGCCTTGACGGCGGCAATGGCAGGCCTTCGCATGGCCCCGACACAGCCCGCGAGGCGAGCATGGCGCAGCCCCTTGTCTATATCGTCGAGATCGACCTCCCGGCCGCAGACCGCCCCCGCAACCGGGCGACCTTCATCGACTGGTATGCCCATGTCCATGCGCCGCATCTCTACGAGGCGGGCTTCACCACCTGCACCTCCTATCAGGCCGTGGACGGCGAGATGGAGATCGTCGACATCTACCAGGCCGGCGACTGGTCC
Source organism: Phreatobacter sp. (assembly GCF_051860605.1). Taxonomy (GTDB): domain Bacteria; phylum Pseudomonadota; class Alphaproteobacteria; order Rhizobiales; family Phreatobacteraceae; genus Phreatobacter. Next base: position 108,370 of record NZ_JBHYDR010000006.1, read on the forward strand.
GTCTTCGAGAGCGCCCGCTTCGCCCGCTATCGCCGGCTTGCCGCTGCCGACCCCCACCTGCCCGCCTTCATGCCGGCGATCGCCAACCGCCGCACGCCCTATGTTCATGTGCCTTTCCCCTCAGGGACCGAGGTCGGCGACGATGCGCCCATCGCCTGCGACTGGCTGACGGTCTGGCGGTTCGGCGCCGATCCCGCGGCCTTTGCCCTCGCCGCGGACTGGCTTGGATCGGGCGGCGAGACGCGCCTCCTCGCGCAGGGCGCCGGAACCGTCCGCCTGCTGCGCCGGACACGGGATGCCCCGACGGGCGGATCGGATCGGCCGACAGGCGCGCTGGTGATCGAATGGGCCGGCCGGCCTGAGCCTTCCGCCCGGTCGCCGGGGGCGCTGCCGGAACCGCTCCGGACAGCGATGGCCGCCTGCCCGTCCTTCACCGGTTTTCGGCTCTACCCCTGGCCGGACGATCCTGCGCTTCGGACGGAGGGCACCGGCATCGGTTGACCGGGCAAGCCCGCCGCCGCTAAACCGCGCCCATGAGCGCCTCTGTCACCACCGCCCCCCTCCCGAATGCCCCGAACGGCTCCGGCAGCCCCGCCTCGCGCCGGCGCACCTTCGCGATCATCTCGCACCCGGACGCCGGCAAGACCACGCTGACCGAGAAGCTGCTGCTGTTCGGCGGCGCCATCCAGCTCGCCGGCGAGGTGAAGGCCAAGCAGGGCCGCCGGCAGACCTCCTCCGACTGGATGGCCATCGAGCGTCAGCGCGGCATCTCGGTGGTCACCTCGGTGATGACCTTCGAATATGGCGGCTGCGTCTTCAATCTTCTGGACACGCCGGGCCACGAGGACTTCTCGGAGGACACCTACCGGACGCTGACCGCCGTCGACAGCGCCATCATGGTGATCGACGGCGCCAAGGGCGTCGAGGACCGCACCCGCAAGCTGGTCGAGGTCTGCCGCCTGCGCGACATCCCGATCATCACCTTCGTCAACAAGATGGACCGCGAGAGCCGCGACCCCTTCGACCTGATGGACGATGTCGAGAAGGCGCTTGCCCTCGACACCGTGCCGATGACCTGGCCGATCGGGGTCGGGCGCGAATTCGCCGGCACCTATGATCTCGTCCACAACCATGTGCGCCGCATCGACCATGACGGCGAGCCCATCAAGGTCAACGGTCCCGAGGCAGGCCTCTTCGACGAACTGCTGCCTCACGGCGCCGACGAGTGGCGGGAGAGCGCTATGCTGGCCAAGGAAGGGGCCAAACCCTTCGACCTCGACAGCTATCGCGAAGGCCACCTGACGCCGGTCTATTTCGGCTCGGCCTTGCGCAATTTCGGCGTCCGCGACCTGATCGACGCGCTCATCGCCTATGCGCCGCCGCCCCGCGCCCAGGTCGCCGAGAGCCGGACCGTGCTGGCCGACGAGCCGAAGATGAGCGGCTTCGTGTTCAAGATCCAGGCGAACATGGACCCCAACCATCGCGACCGCATCGCCTTCCTGCGTGTGTGCTCAGGCAAGCTGGCGCGCGGCATGAAGGCGAAGCTGGTGCGCACCGGCAAGCCCATGCCGCTGAATGCGCCGCAGTTCTTCTTCGCCAAGGACCGCCAGCTGGCGGAAGAAGCCTATGCCGGCGACATTGTCGGCATCCCCAACCACGGCACGCTGCGGATCGGCGACACGCTGACCGATGGCGAGGACATCGTCTTCAAGGGCGTGCCGAGCTTTGCGCCCGAGCAGCTCCGAAGGGTCAAGCTGAAGGATGCCATGAAGGCCAAGAAGCTGCGCGAGGCGCTGCAGCAGATGGGCGAGGAAGGCGTGGTCCAGCTTTTCATCCCCCATGACGGCTCGCCGGCCATTGTCGGGGTTGTGGGGGCGCTGCAGCTCGACGTGCTCAAGGAGCGGCTGTCGGCGGAATATGGCCTGCCGGTCGATTTCGATCCCTGCCAGTTCTCTGTCTGCCGCTGGATCATGTCGGATGACGCACAGAAGCTGAACGCCTTCATCGACAGCCATGGCTCATCCATGGCGCACGATCTGGACGGCGCGCCGGTCTACATGGCCTCCTCGGCCTTTTCGCTGCGCTATGAGGAGGAGCGGGCTCCGGACATCACCTTCGCCAGCGTCAAGGACTACCAGCGCGCGGCGGCCTGAACGGGCGTGACGCCTTCTCCCGTCAGCGGGACGCCACCCTGCGTCCCCTGACGCCGACCGCCTGACCGACCCAGCCGATGACCTGGGCGTGGAGGCGCGGGTCCTTCTCGATGTTGAAATGCGAGAGCGACCCCTGCTGGCGCAGGTCGATATTCTCGAGCCGGCCGCGAAAGCCGGGCGCGGCCGTGATCGAGGCGCCCCAGCCGTTGTTCGACTGGAAGAAGTTGACGTAGCGCTGCGCGCCGCCGGCCAGTTGCTGGCGCACCGTCGGATCGAAGGCGACCGCCAGGGCCACCGTAGCGCCGTTCCGGCCGACCGCGTTGACGATATCGGTCACAGCATTGGCGCCGAGCGAATGACCGATCACGACCGCCCGGTGACGCCCTGCCGAGGCCCGCTGGTTGGCGACGATCTCGGCGGCGATGCTGTTCCAGGTGCCATATTCATGGACGGTGGCATTGTAGCCCCTGGCGCGCAGCTTGGCGGCCAGGTCGTCCATGCCCTGGGAGAAGACGTTCGCAAGGCCCCGGATGAGGTAGATGCGCGGAGCGATCTGCTGCGCCCGGCCGCGAACCGGCGCCGACGACAGCATATCGCCGCGCGCCATGGCCTCGCGGGCCATCTGGACCGCGCCGCTATCGCCACTGGTCTGGGCCGTGGTCTGGCAGCCCGCGAGGCCGATGCCCGCAAGCAAGAGTCCCAGAGCAGCGAAGCGCGATGCGATCCCCATGGGTCTGCCTCAAGTCCCGATATCAAGTCCGCCGGCCGGCGCGCGCCAATCCGCGAAGCAAACTGCCCCCATTACGGTTAAGCCAGTCTGAACGGATCAGGACCCGGCCTGTCAATGCCGCGGCATCGCATTCGGTTCCGCGTCCGCATGCGGTCCGGGCGAGGTGTTGCGCAATTGTCGCGACCCTGTCAGGCGCGATCCGGGCCGGCGCAGGTCAGTGGAGGAAGGGCACGATCCGGCGGGTGCGTGCCTCGTAGGCGGCATAGGCCTCGCCAAAGGCAGCGCGCATCATCGCCTCCTCGCGCCCGACCCGGAAGGCATAGAGCAGCCCGAAGCCGAGAAGGCCGGCGGGACCGGCGATCCAGTTCTGCAGCAGCAGGGCCTGGGCCAGCCCCCACAGGAAGAAGGCCGAATACATGGGGTGGCGCACGAGGCGATAGACACCGTGGGTCACCAGCGTATGGCCCTCGCGCAGTTCCAGCGTCTGCGACCAGTTGCGGCCGAGCTGGCGATGGGTCGCCAGGAACAGCGCGAGCGCACCGGCGAAGACCGCCGCCCCCAGCCAGGCCTGGGCGGGAAAGAACCCGTAATCGGCGAAGGCGAGGAAGACGAAGCGGCCCGGAACGAGACAATAGGCCATGGGCAGGAGGCCAAGGCCGAACAGCGACACGATCAGCAGGAGCCGCTCGCGGCCATCGACCTGGCTTTCGCTGATCCGGTTCTTCCGCTTGTTCTTCACCTCGTGGGGGAAGCGGATGGCGCCCCAGCCGAACACGCCGATGAGGAAGATGATCTGGGCGGCGAAGCGGGTCATCGGGGGGCAGTCTCCTCAGCCGGGGCGCCAAGTCGGCGCGCGGCGCGGCCCAGCGAGCCATCCGGGCCGAGAGCCTCGGGCAGGTCATCCCCGTGCGTCACGATATCGGCGAATCGGAAGGGGCCGCAGGCGATCATGTGGAAGTCGTAGGCATAGCGTCGCTCGTTTCCCATCACATATTGCCGGTGAATCCGCAGCAGATTGCCGCGGAACCGATGCCAGGTATCGGTCGAGAGCATGCGTGACAGGCGGATGGCCCGCCGCACCGGCTGCGACGCCGCCTCGATGCGAAGCGCCGTCACCGTGTTGTTCTTGTAGAAGCAGATGAAGTCGACGTGGCTGTCATATTCCGCCCAGGTGATGGCCGGGGTATTGGCGATGCGGCGCACGCTCTCGCGCAGCCAGCCGGCCGCCGGGTGCAACGCGATCTTCAGCGTCGAGGAGCCGAGCCCGCACAGGCCGAGCGGCGGCCCGCGCGTCGCAAGGTCCGGGTGATCGGCCAGGGCCCTGCCAAGCGCCTCGACCATCCAGGCCGCACCCAGGCTGTGGCCGATGACCACCACCTCGTCCGCCTCGCCGGCCCGCAGGGCACCGGCGATCTCCCCGGCAAAGGCAGCCGCACGCGCCTCGATGGACGGGCGTCGCCGCCGGATCATGTCGCGGGCGAAGATCCAGTCGCTGAGCATGTAGTCGAGATGCATCCGCTTGCCGGCAAACAGGATCAGCCCGGCGAACAGGGCAAGGCCCGCAACGACGGCACCGGCCGTCCCGCCAGGAATGCCGAAGGCCGCCCACATCCGCGCGCCGGCAAAGGCCAGGCCGGCGGCAACCAGCAGAAGCACCGCCGGATAGGCCGCAAACAGCGCATAGCGCCAGTAGGCCAGCCAATAGCGAATGAAGGTGCCCGTGACGGCCATGTCGGCGGCCGCCCCCAGATAGCCGATGAGCCGTCGCCAGACCGGCGACGTCATGTCCTCGGCCACGATATCGTCCCAGCGCAGCAGCCGGATCTCGGACACCGTCCGCCAGTCCGGTCCGGAGGCCTCGACCGTCCAGCTGGCCAGTGGACGGCCTTCGGGCTGCACCAGTTCGCCGACCTTCGCCTCCACCTGCCAGGTGGCGCGAAAACGGCCGATCTCCCTGGCGAAGCGCCGGTAATGCGCCTCCGGGCCGAGCGGCTCGTAGCCGGTCAGGAGAAAGGTCAGGCGGCGGGCAACAGGGATGCTCATCAGCTCCGTTTCGGTCGTGGCGTGCCCCTGATGCCATGCCGCAGCGCAGCTTACCAGTTCAGCGCCCGCACCATCGGGCCCGAACCCTCGCCAAACCGTCATTCGACCGGCCCGGCGGAACAGGCTAGATTGTCGTCTGGTCCGGGCACCTGAACCATGCAGGCCCCGGCGGACGCGAGACCTGGCGCATGAGCGGCGACGGCAGCACGGGGGGCGATTCCAGGCCGGCTCTGTTGAGGCGCCCGCCCACCTGGAGCGCGGAATATCGGCGCGGAGAGCCGGAAAAGCCCGGTTTCAACGCCTGGGACGAGCGCGTGCGCGCCCGCCAGAACATTGCCGGCCTGCTGATCGTCGCCGTTCTGGGGGTTGCGACCTATCTGGTCTTCGACCATTTGCGGGCGTCATCGCGGTCCTATGTCTGTGCCGAGGCCGGCCATCGCAATTGCGGCCAGCCCGTCATCATCGGCAACGGCCACCGCTAGGGTCAGCGGCGCCAGAGCGGTCCGCGCGCCTTCACCCGCTCCAGCGCCTCCGCCATGGCCGAATCGGCGCCGGCCACGACATGGCCCTGCGGCTGCGGCGGCGTGCTGCGCTGCGCGAAGGCGGCCAGCACATCGGCGTGTTCGTAGTAGTCGGCCAGCACCGTGTTGACGAGATTGCGGAAGGCGACGAGGGCCCCCGCCTCGACCGCCGCCAGCACGGCCTCGCGCTGGTCGGCATCGGCCTTGAGGAAGACCGCCTCGCCGCCGGCTGTTTCCGCGATCGCTGCGAACATGGCGCCATGGCCGGCGGCATAGGTCCGACCGGCGAGCCCGATGCCGGTCGCCGGCGGAAGCGGGCGCGCATGATCGCCCTCCGCCTCGCCCGGCAGCAGCGTGTCGATCACCCGGTCGAGAAAGGCATCGGACAGTCCGGTCAGCGGGTTCATGCGGCCTCTCCTGCCAGATCGGCTGCCATGTCGTCGGCGAGCTTCAGCGCCACCGCGCCAATGGTCGAGCCGGGATTGACCGCCGCCACCGTCGGAAACAGGCTCCCGTCCACCACCCTCAGGCCGGACATGCCGTGAACCCGTCCCTGCCCGTCGGTGACCGATGTGGCCGGATCGGTGCCCATCCGCGCCGTTCCCAGAAGGTGCCAGCCGGTGAAGGGCGCGATGTCGAAGCGGACGATGGTGGTCGCACCGGCCTCGCGCAGAAGCTCCTCCGCCCGGTCGAGGCCGAAATCGAGCGCCTTGCGCGTGTGCTCCGAGACCCGGTAGTGCAGCTTGACGCCCGGCAGGCCGTCCGTCTCCGTCCGGTCTGTCAGTTCCACGCGGTTATGCGCCTCCGGCAGGTCTTCGTTCAGCACGAGAACCGTCATGGAGCGGCCGAACTCGGCCCTGACCGCCCGGTGGGCGGCCCGTCCCCACGGCCGGTCGAGGCGGGCGGCCTGGGCCAGCAGCGGGTTCTCGCGGGTGATCTGCAGATGCACGCCGCGCGCAAAGCCGCGGGCCGGATCGGTCTCGTAGAACTGGTGGCTGTAGATGGTGCAGCCGTTCGGCCCGACCGGCCCGTCCAGCTCCGTGTCGAAGAAGCCGCGGATATAGGCGCCGCCATGGAACATCAGGTTTCGCCCGAGGGCCGGGGCCGACAGGCCGGAGGCCATCAGGAGCCGGGTCGTGCCGATGCCATTGCCCGCCACCACCACCTCGCCGGCCGGCTGGACCACCTCGCGCCCGTCGCGATCGCGGTAGCGGACGCCGCGCGCCGCACCGGCCTCCATCTCCACCTGCAGCACGATGCAATGGGGCCGGATGTCGACACCCTGCGCGGCGGCATCGGCGAGATAGGTGACATCGACGCTGGCTTTGGCATCGCGCGGGCAGCCGGCAACGCAGGAAGCGCAATAATTGCAGCCGGCGCGGCCGCCATGGGCCGCCGTGTTGATGGCCGCGTCCACCGGCCACCAGTGCCAGCCCAGCCGGTCGAGGGCGGCGGCGGCAATGCGCCCCGTCCGCCCCGGCGCGAGCGGCGGCATCGGGCGCTCGGGCTTGAGCGGATAGGCAGTGTCGCCATGCAGGCCGGAAATGCCCATGCGGGCATCGTTCAGGTCGTAATAGGGCTCGAGATCGGCGTAGGCGAACGGCCAGTCGTCGCCGACGCCATCGAGGCTGCGCGTGCGGAAGTCGGACGGATGGAAGCGCGGGAAATGCGCGGCCCAGTTGATCGTCGAGCCGCCGAGGCCGTTCCACATCAGCGGCTTGAAGGCCGAGTCGCTGTCATCGACCGGATAGTCGGCCGAGAACGGATTGCCGCCGGCCGCGATCCTGAGATTCGGCGAGGCTGCCCATGCTCCCTGCAACTGGCGCTGCCAGCCGTCATGGCCGACCGGCATGGCGGCACGATCGACCGGCCCGCCGCGGTCGAGCAGCGCGATCTTCAGGCCGGGACGACGCTGCGACAGTCGCCAGGCGAAGGCGGCGCCTGAAAAGCCGGCGCCGACGATGACAACGTCGACCGGATCGAGCCGGGTGGTCATCCAGGATTCCCCTCGCGGATGGCTGTTTCCTCGCCCGCCGCCCGGGACTTCTGCGACCCCGGCATCAACGGACATCCCGCCATCCTAGCCGGGCGGCGGCGCGCCGCAATCGCGCCTTGAGCACGACGGTCATGACGGAATGTCCATCCCAAGGGTGCCCCTCGTGCGCAGCACCCGGAGAATGATCGTCCACGGATACGGCATCGTGAAGGATGTGGTTGCCAGGCCGGGCCAGCCGGACAGTTGCCACGGTCTTTTCTTTTCCGACCCCTTTGAATCGACCGAACGGCATGCCTTCTAGAGGCGACAGAGAGGGGCAATCCGCCCGCCGGAAGGCCCGGGCACCCGCTCACGACCACCCGCCGGACCCGTTCGGACCATGACCGATTTCGCCACGACCGCGACACTCTCCAGACCGCGCCGCCGGGTCCTGCCGGGCCAGCCGGTGGTCACCCTCGCAGCGGCCCTGCTGATCGTCATCGGCGCAGTCCTGGCCGGTCAGACCGCCGGCTGGCGCATGGCCGCCCTCTGGCTGGTCGGCGCCGGGCTCGGCCTGTCGCTCTACCACGCGGCCTTCGGCTTCACGTCCGGGTTCCGGACCCTTTTCGAGACCGGCCGCAGCGCCCACGTTCGCGCGCAGATGCTGATGCTCGCCACGGCGCTCATCCTGTTCCTGCCGGCGCTTGCCGCCGGCTCGGTGCTCGGCCAGCCGGTGCGCGGCTTCGTCTTCCCGCTCGGCCTCGAGGTGGCGATCGGCGCCTTCCTGTTCGGCATCGGCATGCAGCTTGGCGGAGGATGCGGCTCGGGCACGCTCTACACGGTTGCCGGCGGCGGCACGCGCATGATCGTGACCCTCGCCTTCTTCGTCCTCGGCGCCACCGGCGCGGCCTACACCGTCGAGAGCTGGAGCGGCCTGCCTTCGCTGCCCGGCATCTCGCTGCTCGACAGCCTGGGCCTCGCGCCGGCCCTCGTCGTCAGCCTTGCGCCTCTGGCACTCGTCGCCTGGGTCGTGACCCGCCGCGAGAAGGCCCGGCACGGGGATCTCGAACCTCTGTTTGCCCGCCGGGGCCGGGCGTTCCTGACCGGTCCCTGGCCCTATGCGTGGGCCGCGCTGGCGCTCGCGCTGCTGAACTTTGCCACGCTCCTGCTGGCTGGCCGGCCGTGGGGCATCACGCAGGCCTTCGCGCTCTGGGGCTCCTGGGGCATCGAGCGGCTCGGCCTCGACGATCCGGCCTTCTGGGCGTTCTGGGAGGAGCCGACCCGCGCCGATCTGCTGCACCGGCGGCTGTTCGCCGACATCACCTCGGTCATGAATATCGGCATTGTCGTGGGAGCGCTGGCCGCGGCAGCCCTTGCCGGGCGGTTCGCGCCGGTCTGGCGCATCGGCCTCGCGCCGCTGGCCGCCTCGGTGATCGGCGGGCTGCTGCTCGGCTTCGGCGCCATCATGGCGACCGGCTGCAATGTCAGCGCCTATTTCTCGGGGATCGCCTCGGGCAGCCTGCACGGCTGGCTGTGGATCGCGGCGGCCTTGCCGGGCAACTGGCTCGGCGCGCGCCTGAGGCCGCTGTTCCGGCTCTGAGTGAGCCGGGCTTCCGTCGTCATCGAAGCACGGATCAGAGCCCCTCGCGCAGGAAGGCGCGGGCCCAGCCCTGGCTGAAGGTCTTGCCCTTGGCCGAGCGGGCGAGGACGTCCTTGCCGGCCTTGCGGTCGAGGGAGATCTTGCGCGGCGCACCGGCGGACCGGGAGGAGAATGCGATGCTGCCGGCGGTCATGTGAGAGGACTTGGGCATGGCGGTCGCTCCTGGCGGAGGGGCCGCAGACCGCGGCCCGTGTTCATGAGTATCGGCGGCTTGCCGACAGGTTCAGGGAACACCGCGCCGCCGCGCCGGACCATTGCAGACGGTTGCGCCCTGTTGCGGCCCGTGGCGGCCGCCCCCGCACCATCCCCCTTTCGGGTGAAACGCCGTTTCGTAGGGCGATGAGCCGTTGCGGCGCACGGACGTTTCTGGTCACATGCATACAAAGCATAAGGGCCATTCCAAAAACGCGGCCCAATTCCAGGGAGGACGTCTGCTGCATGACAGCCGTCGATAGCGTGCAGGCGATTGATCGCCATGCTGACCCCTCGCCCATGCTGGCGGTTCGCGACATCTCGGTTCGGTTTGGCGGCATCATCGCGCTGAACGGCATCTCGTTCGATGTGCATCCCGGCCAGATCGTCGGGCTGATCGGCCCCAACGGTGCAGGCAAGACCACGCTCTTCAACTGCCTGAGCCGCCTCTACATTCCCAACGAGGGCGACATCCTGTTCGAGGGCCGTTCGATCATGAACGCGCCCCGGCATGCCATCGCGTCCATCGGCATGGGGCGCACCTTTCAGAATGTCGCGCTGTTCGACCGCATGTCGGTTCTCGACAACGTCAAGGTCGGCTGCCACAGCCAGACCTCGGCCGGCTTCATCCGCTCGACCCTGCGCCTTGCCGGGGTCGCCGAGGAGGAAAAGCGCATCGAGGAGCGGGCCCGCGAACTCATCGCCTTCATGGACATCGAGCCCTTCGCCGCGATGCCCGCCGGCCCCCTGCCCTTCCCCATCCGCAAGCGCGTGGAACTCGCCCGTGCGCTCGCCGCCCACCCGAAGCTGCTGCTGCTGGACGAGCCGGCAGCCGGTCTCAACCACGACGAGATCGACGTGCTGAAGGAACAGATCCGGCGGGTGCGCGACCTGCAAAAGGTCACGACCCTGCTGGTCGAGCATCACATGAGCCTGGTCATGTCGGTCTCCGACAAGGTCGTGGCGATCGACTTCGGCAAGAAGATCGCCGACGGCACGCCCGCCGAGGTCCAGCGCGACCCGGAAGTGATCCGCGCCTATCTCGGCACGGGGGCCTGACCATGGCGCTGCTCGAGATCAAGGGGCTGAGTGCCTATTACGGCCAGACGAAAGCTCTCCACGGGGTGGATTTTGCGCTCGACAAGGGCGGGATCACCACGCTGCTCGGTGCCAACGGCGCCGGCAAGACCACCACGCTGCGCGCCATCTGCGGCATGGTCCGACGCGACGGCGACATCCGCCTCGACGGCCAGCCGATCAACCAGATGGCCACCGAGGACATCGTGCGCCTCGGCGTCGCCCACGTTCCCGAGGGCCGCGGCACCTTCGTCTCGCTGTCGGTGGAGGAGAACCTCAAGATCGCCTCCTACGGCCGGCGCGACAAGTCGGGCGTGCCGCGCGACCTCGACATGGTCTTCACCTATTTCCCCCGCCTGAAGGAGCGCCTCCACCAGCAGGCCGGCACGCTGTCGGGCGGCGAGCAGCAGATGCTGGCCATCTCGCGCGCCCTGATGCTGGGGCCCCGACTGATGCTGCTGGACGAGCCGTCCTTCGGCCTCGCCCCGCTCATCGTCCAGGAAATCTTCCACATCATGCGCCGCATCAACGCCGAGGAGGGCGTCTCCATGCTGCTCGTCGAGCAGAACGCGACGCTGGCGCTCGAACTGTCGACCACCGGCTACGTGCTGGAGACGGGCCGGGTCGTCATGGCCGGATCCTCATCCGACCTGAAGAACGACGAAGGCATCCGCAAGTCCTATCTCGGATACTGAAGGAACAGCCCAGGCATGGAACAGCTCATCCAGCAGATCGCCTCGGGACTTGCCAATGGCGCCATCTACGCGCTTCTCGCGCTGGCCCTGGTGATGATCTACACCGCCACCGACCATCTCAACTTCGCCCAGGGCGAGATGGCGATGTTCTCGACCTATGTGTGCTGGCAGCTGATCCAGTGGGGCTTTCCCTTCTGGCCGGCGCTCGGCTTCACCATCATGTTCTCGTTCATCCTCGGCATGTCGATCGAGAGGGTGATCCTCAGACCCCTGCACGGATCATCCATTCTATCGATCGTCGTGGTGTTCATCGGGCTGCTCGCCATCTTCCACTCGCTGGCCGGCGGCATCTGGACCCACACGATCAAGACCTTCCCCTCGCCGTTCCCCTCCGTGACCTTCGCCGGCTCCGGCTTCATCGGCCCGCACCAGATCGGCATGATCGCGGTCTCGCTCCTGATGCTCTTTGCCCTGTTCGCCTTCTTCCGGTTCACGCCGCTGGGGCTTGCCATGCGCGCGGCGGCACAGAACCCGGTCTCGGCGCGGCTGGTCGGCGTCAAGGTCGACTGGATGCTGGCGCTCGGCTGGGGTCTGGCCGCCTCCATCGGCGCGGTCGCCGGCGCCATGGTCGCCCCGGTCGTCTATCTGGAGCCCAACATGATGGCCTCCATCCTGCTCTACGGCTTTGCCGGGGCGCTGGTGGGCGGCATTTCCAGCCCCGGCGGGGCGGTGTTCGGCGGCTTCCTCGTGGGTGTGCTGGAGAACCTCGTCGCCTATTTCGGCAACCTCACCGAGAAGACCTTCGGCATCTACATCATCGGCAATGGCGAGAAGCTGTCGGTGGCGCTGATCATCGTCATCACCATCCTCACGCTCAAGCCTGCCGGCCTGTTCGGCCACCACACCGTGAAGAGGGTGTAGCACCGTGACCGCGATCACCTCGACGCAGCCCGTCGGCCGGGACTTCACGGCGAATGTCGGACGCATCCTGCTGTTCGGCATGCTCATCCTCGCCGCGGCCCTGCCCTTTCTGGTCGGCCGGAGCGGCTACATCTCGAACTTCACGTTCCTGCAGCTGAGCCTGATGATCGTCTATGCGATCGCCGTGCTGGGCCTCAACCTGCTGACCGGCTTCAACGGCCAGATCTCGCTCGGCCACGGCGCGTTCTTCGCCGTCGGCGCCTATACGGCCGCCATCCTCATCGACCAGTATTCGGTCAATTACTGGCTGGCCCTGCCGATCGCGGCGCTGTTCTGCTTCGTCGTCGGCTACCTGTTCGGACTGCCCGCGCTGAGACTGGAGGGCCATTATCTGGCGCTCGCCACCTTCGCGCTCGCCATCGCGGTGCCGCAGATCCTGAAATACCGGCACCTGGAGCCGCTGACCAACGGCGTGATGGGCGTCAGCCTGATCAAGCCCGATGCGCCCTTCGGCCTGCCCCTGTCGGGCGACCAGTGGATGTATCTGGTGGTGCTGATCGTCGCGGTCGTGCTGTTCTGGATGGCCCGCAACCTGCTCAACTCGCGGCCCGGCCGGGCCATGGTCGCGATCCGCGACCACACCATGGCCGCCAGCACCATGGGCATCGACACCTCGCGCTACAAGGCGACGGTGTTCGGCATCAGCGCCATGTATGTCGGCATCGCCGGCGCGCTTCACGCCATCATCTTCGAGTTCGTCTCGCCGGACAGCTTCCGCTTCGAGCTGTCCATCGCCATCCTGGTCGGCGCGGTGGTCGGCGGAATCGCCTCGCTGCCCGGCGCGGTGATCGGCGGCATCTTCGTGCAGTTCATCGAGAAATATGCCGACGCCCTCACGAAGAAGGTGACGCATGCGATCAACCTGCCGCTCGAGCTGCAGCCCTGGACCCTCTACGGCATCACCATCATCGTGCTGATCTATGTCATGCCCGGCGGCGTTGCCGGCGGTCTCGCCCTGCTGTGGGCGAAGCTGAAGAACAAGAGGGCGGGCTGAGCGCCGGACCTTCTTCAACAAGAGGCGCCGTGGGGCGCCCGATCATGCGGTCTCAAACACCCGAGAACCCAACAACCGGAGGATAAACCCATGACTGGCATCAAACGCAGGACGGTCATTGCAGGCCTCGGCGTCCTGGCGGCTGCGCCCTTCGCACCCGCCATCGCCCAGAAGCGCTACGACGACGGCGCCAGCGACAGCGAGATCAAGATCGGCAACATCATGCCCTATTCGGGCAATGCCTCGGCCTACGGCAATATCGGCCGGACCCACGAGGCGGTCGCCAAGATGGTCAACGAGGCCGGCGGCATCAACGGCCGCAAGATCAACTTCATCACCTATGACGACGGCTACTCGCCGCCCAAGGCGGTGGAAATGGTCCGCAAGCTGGTCGAGGAAGACAAGGTCCTGCTCGTGTTCAACCCGCTCGGCACGCCGTCGAACACGGCCATCCAGCGCTACCTGAACACCCGCAAGGTGCCGCAGCTCTTCGTCGCCACCGGCGCATCCAAGTGGGGCAATCCGCGCCAGTTCCCCTGGACCATCGGCTGGCAGCCCGACTACGTGACCGAGGGTGCCATCTACGCCAAGCACATCCTGGCGACCAAGCCCGATGCCAAGATCGGCGTTCTCATGCAGAACGACGACTACGGCAAGGACTACTTCAACGGCTTCAAGCAGGGCCTCGGCACGGCCAACGAGCGCAAGATTGTCCAGCTCTCGACCTACGAGGTCACCGACCCGACCGTCGACAGCCAGATGATCCAGCTGAAGAACTCCGGCGCCGACGTGTTCTTCAACATCACCACGCCGAAATTCGCCGCGCAGGCGATCCGGAAGGCGGCGGAGATCGCCTGGAAGCCGGTCCACTACCTGAACAACGTGTCCTCGTCGTTTGGCACGGTGTTCGGCCCGGCCGGCATCCCGGCCTCGCAGGACATCGTCACCGCTCTCTACCGCAAGGACATCAACGACCCGCAGTGGAGGGGTGCCGCCGACGTGACGGCGTTCCTGGCCTTCATGGCCAAGTACATGCCGAACGCCAACCTCAAGGACGACGTCCACAACTACGGCTATTGCTGCTCGCACACCCTGCTGCAGACGCTGCGCCAGGCCGGCGACAACCTGACGCGCGAGAACGTCATGAAGGAAGCGGCCAACCTCAAGAATTTCGAGGCGCCGCTGCTGCTCCCCGGCATCAAGATCAACACCAGCCCGACCGACTTCTACCCGATCCAGGCCGTCCGTCTTGCCCGGGTGAAGGGCGAGAGCTTCGAACTGTTCGGCGAAGTGCTCTCCAACGAGAGCGTCTGAGTCCAGACGACGGGGGCGGGCGACCGCCTGCCCCCATTTTCCTTGCCAGCAGGCCCGGCCGGCCAGACGTCGCCATTGCGGCGCGAGAGGGTCTGCGTCCGGACCGCATATCGAAGCGGAGATCGGTCATGTATCCCGGCGTCCAGGCGCGCGCAAATCCCGATCACACCGCCTTCATCATGGCCGGGACCGGCCAGACCCTGAGCTATGGCGAACTGGAGAGGCGCACCAACCGGCTGGCCCATCTCCTGCGGGCCCGCGGCCTCAAGGCGCGCGACCATTTCGCCATCTTCATGGAGAACAACAACCGCTATCTGGAAACCTGCGGCGCCGGCGACCGGACGGGGCTCTACTATACCTGCATCAACTCCTTCCTGAAGGCCGACGAACTGGCCTATATCCTCGACAACAGCCAGTCGCAGATCCTCATCACCTCGTCCGCCAGGCTGGATGTCGCCCGCGAGGCCATGGCCATCGTGCCCCGCGTCTCGCTGTGCCTGGTCGTCGACGGGCCGGGCGATGGCGGCACGATCCTCAATCTCGACGAGGCCCTGGCCGCCTTTCCCGACACGCCGATCCCCGACGAGCGCCTCGGCATGGCCATGCTCTATTCATCGGGCACGACCGGCCGGCCGAAAGGCATTCTCAGGCCCATTCCCGACGAGCCGCCGGAGCACCAGACACCGCTGTTCCAGTTCCTGACGAAGCTCTGGCACTACCGCGAGGGCATGATCTACCTCTCGCCCGCCCCGCTCTATCACTCGGCGCCCCAGGCGGCCGTGAACCTGACGATCCGCAGGGGCGGCACGGCCATCATCATGGAGAGGTTCGACCCCGAAGACTATCTGGCCCTGATCGAGCGATACCGGGTGACCCATACCCAGCTCGTGCCGACCATGTTCTCGCGCATGCTGAAGCTGCCCGAGGAGGTCCGCCGCAAATACGACCTGTCCTCGCTCGAGATCGCCATCCATGCCGCGGCCCCCTGCCCGGCCCAGGTCAAGGAGCAGATGATCGACTGGTGGGGGCCGATCATCCACGAATATTACGGGGCGACCGAGGGGCTCGGCTTCACCGCCTGCGACAGCCATGAATGGCTCGCCCATCGCGGCACGGTCGGCAAGGTCCTGCTCGGCGACCTGCACATCCTCGACGACGAGATGAAGCCGGTCCCGAAGGGCGAGCCCGGCCAGATCTGGTTCAAGACGGCGACGCCGTTCGAATATTTCAACGATCCCGACCGCACGGCCCAGGCGCTCTCGCCCGACGGCACCATGTCGACGGTGGGCGATGTCGGCTATGTCGACGACGACGGCTTCCTTCACCTGACCGACCGGGCCTCGTTCATGATTATCTCGGGCGGGGTCAACATCTACCCGCAGGAGACCGAGAACCTGCTCATCACCCATCCCAAGGTCGCCGATGCCGCCGTTTTCGGCGTGCCGAACGAGGATCTCGGCGAGGAGGTGAAGGCCGTGATCCAGCCCATGCCCGGCCATGCGCCGGGGCCGGAGCTGGAGGCCGAGCTGATCGCCTTCTGCAAGGAGCACCTGTCGGTCCAGAAATGCCCCCGCACGGTGGACTTCATGGACGAGTTGCCGCGCCTGCCGACCGGCAAGCTCTACAAGAAGACCCTGCGCGACCGGTACTGGGGCGACCGGAAGACCCGCATCATCTGACGGGGCAAGACCCGGTCGCCGCGGCCGGCAGCGATCATGCCGCGGGCCGGAACCAGTCCAGTAGGCTCCAGCGACGCCAGCCGCGGCCCGGCGGCGGCCCCCGGCGGCGGCCACGACCGCGGCTGCGCGACCAGCCGGGCGGCCCGCCCCGCCGGCGATGGCCGGGCGGAACCCAACCGCGCCGCTGGCCCGGCGGACCCATACCGTCAGGACCCCAGCCACGCCCCTGGGCGGCGGCCTCTCCCGTGGTCAGGGCAGCGGCGGCAAGGAAGGTTGCAAGGCCGGCCAGGACGACCTGCCGGCGGGTGGTGTTGGGCAGGGTCATTCTCGCTCCTCCTCGTGCGGCGTGCCGCGATCAAGCCCGAGTGAAGCTGAACCGGCCATGACGGCCGGCTTCACCCGGAGCCTGCGGGCCCAGCCAGGCTGTTTCGGCCAACGAAGCAATCGAAACACGGTTCCCTTCGGCCAGGCACAACGGGGCAATCGGATGGCGTCAGACAGGCGCCATCGGAAGGGACCCATCAATGACCGCCAGCACCATCGTCGCCCGCCTCGCCGCTCCTGCCCTCGCCGCCGCGCTCCTCGCCGGCCCGGCCCTCGCCCAGGCACCCGCCGGCATCCCCAACGTGCCCGGAATGCCCAATGTCCAGTCGGAGATCGACCGGGCCATGCAGCAGGTGCCGCCCGACATGCGCCGCAGGATGGAGGCCGGCCATGGCGCGGCCCGCATTCCCGGCCTGCCGGCGGCGGAAAACCCCGCGAGCCGCGGCGCGGCCGCCATCGCCTTCACCAACCGCGTTCCGCACAAGGCACTGGTCGTCCAGTTCGCGCCCACCGGCAGCGACAGCTGGGGGCGGAACCGCCTCCAGAACGAGCGCATGAACACCGGCGCCACGATGCGCTGGCGCGTCGCCGACAGCACCTGCCACTACGACGTGCGCATCACCTTCGAGGAGGGCAACGAGTTCGTCCGGCTCGGCCACGACTTCTGCGCCCAGGAGACGATCGAGCTGATCGAAATCGCGGCGGACGCCCCGGCCCCGCGCGAGGGCGTGGCGCTCTACCGGATTGTCAACCGCTCAAGCGCGACCATCTTCGCGCTGCGCGTGACGCCGGCCGGCAACCGCCGCCAGGGCGCCGACCTGCTCGACCAGTGGGTGATGATGCAGGGCGACCATTATACCGGCCGCATCGCCCGCAGCCGCCAGTGCCTGTTCGACGTGACCGCGGAGTTCACGGTCGATGGCAAGCAGCGCCGCACGCTGGCCCGCCAGAACCTGTGCAACGGCAACGAGATCGTCGTGTCGGCCGGCGGCCAGAGCTGATCCAGGGCCCTCGCAAGTCGCGGCAGGGGGGCCGACGCGGGCGCCCCTGCCCGAACGACGGCTTGCCGGCCGGCCCCAAGGACCGCTAAAGCCCTTGGGCATCCAGCGGAACGGGCGGGCTCATGGCGCATACACCTGTCATCATCGCCGGCGGCGGCATCGGCGGGCTCGCGACCGCCCTGACGCTGCACCAGATCGGCGTGCCCTGCCTCGTCCTCGAGGCGGCGCGCGAGATGCGCCCGCTTGGCGTCGGCATCAACCTGCAGCCCAACGCCGTGCGCGAGCTTGCCGATCTCGGCATCGGCGAGGACGCGCTCGATCAGGTGGGCGTGCCGGCCCGCGAATGGGCGCTCGTCGGGCTGAACGGCAACGATGTCTATTCCGAGCCGCGCGGCCGCCTCGCCGGCTATCGCTGGCCGCAATATGCCGTCCATCGCGGCCATTTCCACATGCTGCTCTACCGCACGCTGATCGCGCGCGCGGGCGCGCAGGCCGTCAGGCTCGGCTGCCGCGTCGCTGGCTACGAGACCCGGCCGGACGGCGTAAGGGTGACGATCGACGCGGCCGATGGCAGCCGTTCCAGCCTGGACGGATCGCTGCTGATCGGCGCCGACGGCATCCACTCGGCCGTGCGGGCGCAGATGCACCCGGCCCAGCCCCCCATCCACTGGGGCGGCGCGCTGATGTGGCGCGGCACGACGCGGGCCAGGCCGATCCGCTCCGGCGCCTCCTTCGTCGGTCTCGGCACCCACCGCCACCGGGTGGTGTTCTACCCGATCTCCCATCCCGATCCGCAAACCGGCCTCGCCGAGATCAACTGGATCGCGGAGGTCACGCTCGACGGGTCCGAGGGCTGGAAACAGACCGGCTGGTTCCGTGAGGTGGCCACCGCCGACTTCATCCACCATTTCGATGGCTGGACCTGGGACTGGCTGGACGTGCCCGCGCTCATCGGCGGCGCGGACAGTGCCTACGAGAACCCGATGATCGACCGCGATCCGGTTCCCACCTGGCAGGACGGACCGGTCGTCCTGCTCGGCGATGCGGCCCATGCCATGTATCCGACAGGCTCCAACGGTGCGAGCCAGGCCATCGTCGATGCCCGCGTGCTCGGCGCGGCCATGGTCGCGCACGGCGCCACGCCGGCGGCACTTTCCGCCTTTGACCAGAAGCTCTGCGGCCCCATCTCGCAGCTCGTGCTGCGCAACCGCGGTGCCGGCCCCTTCGGCCTGCTCAACCTCGTCGACGAACGCTGCGGTGGCACGTTCGACAATATCGACGACGTCATCCCGCCCGACGAGCGCGCCGCCTTCATGGCCGGCTACCGGGCGGCCGCTGGCTTCGCGGTGGAGCAGTTGAACGCCGCCCCGCCGACGATCGCTGCAGGAGAGAGAGTGGGCGCGTAAGGGCACCCGCCGTGAACCGCCCGTCGGCAGGCAGCCGTCGCCGGGCGGCCTGGCGCAGAGACGACCCGCCCGGAGGAGCCAGATGACCGCTTGCATCCATTGCGGCACCGCGAGCCAGTTCCTGACCTATGACAGTCTCGGGCTCTGCCACCATTGCTCGGCTGAGCACGCCCCGGTCATCGCCGCAGCCATCCAGGGCATCGCGGCCGCGACCGAACGGCGGACCAGGGCGCGCAGGGTCGAGGACCAGCTCGCCGCCATCAGCCAGTCGATGGACCACTGCCGCACGCTCCAGTCCTATTCCGGCCTGAGCTTCCAGGGCATCGACGCTGCGGCCCTGATGGCCGAGCTGGAACAGGTCAGGACGGACACGATCGAACAGTCCGTCCGCGATCACTGGTTCGAGGCGCGCGAACGCGCCCGGGATGCCACTACGCCCAATGCCATGAGCCGCCCCTACGCCAGGGCCATCGAACGGCTTCAGGCGCTGAAGGACATCGTCGACGATGCCTCCGTGATCGAGAAGGCCGTCATCGTGCTGCGCGCCGAGCGCGACGCACTCGTCTTCGAGGACTTCGTCCGGCAGGCCCGGCTCGCCGAGCAGCAGGGGCGCGCGGGCCGCGCCAGGGACCTCTATATCGAGGCAGTCTTCTGGCTCCGGAACGACAGCACGCCCGACGCCTATCAGGCGGACCGGATCGCACAGGCCGAGGAGCAGATCGAAAGGCTCGGCGGCCGTCCCTCGGCCGGCCGCACCGGAATGCTCTGACGAGGCGTCCTGACCCCGCCCGCTCCGTCGCGCAGGGGCCGGACGCAGTCGCGGCCGACATCCCGCAGGCCCCGCCCTGCCGATGGCAGGTCCGGGCGGCATAACCGTCCAGACCCGATCGCGTCCCGCGGCATCAGCCGCCGATTGTCACCGGTCGACGTCCCAGAACATGGGATAGGACGACTGAGGCAGATTGCGCAGATTGGCGCGGTAGCCGGCGGGAATGGTGAACTGCCCCCACATGACGGACGGCGTCAGCTCGTAGGCGATCTTCTGGATCTCCTCGGCCACCTTCTTGCGCGCGGCCTGATCCTCCGCGCGCGTGAACGCCTTGAGCAGGTCCGGAATGCGCGTGTCGCAGGACCAGCCGGGGAAATCGGCGCAGGTGGAGGCGATGTAGAAGTGGTTCAGCGGCGAGATCATGTCTGTGCCGTTGGAATAGACCGCGAACATGGACCAGCCGTCCTTCTTGGCGCGGCGGGCAAGCACCGTGCCCCAGTCCATCGTCTGCTCGTCGACGGTGAAGCCGGCATTTTTCATGTTCTGGGCCAGAACCTGTGCCGCCGTCTGGCTGATCGAACCCGCCACCTCCATGATGATTACCGGCTGGCCGGCATAGCTGGTGGCCTTCAGTTCCGCCTTGGCGGCTTCGATGTCGACCCGGGCGATCTCCGAGCCGGCCGTGGTGGAGAGCGGCGCATCGCACATCCAGAACGAGGGGCATTGCGGCGCGCGGAACTCCTCCGGGATGCCGATGGCGGAGAGGATCGAGGACTGGTCCGCCAGCTTCCACAGCACGCGCCGCACCGCCGGATCGTTGAACGGCGGAAACTCGTGATTGAGCCGGAAATTGCCCTGGAACTGATGGATTCCGCCGATGCCCAGCAGCTTGACGTCGCGCGCCCGGCGCAACAGCGGCAGGGCGTCGAACGGCAGATACTGCATGTAGTCGATCTCGCCCTTGATCAGGGCGCTGGCGCCGGTCATCTGGTCCGGCATGACGCGCAGGTCGATCCGGTCGATCTTCACCGACCGCCCGCCGGCCAGGAAATCGGCCGGCTCCGGGCGCGAGACATAGTCCGGATTGCGCTCCAGGATCATCGAGTTGCCGGACCGCCAGAGGTCGGCGCGGAAGCGGAACGGTCCCGAACCCACCGGCGGCACGGTGATGCGCTGGTCGCCCGGCGTGGAGGCGAAGCGCATCGGCATCATCACCGGAAGCGGCGCATTGGCCTTGCCGAGCGCCGGCAGCATCAGCGGGAACGGCTCCTTGAGCACGATGGAGAACGTCTTGTCGTCCTTCGCCGCCATGGAGGCGGTGGCGGCCCGCAGCATGCGGCCGATGGCATCGCGCGGCGACCAGCGGTTGATCGACGCCACGCATTCGGCGGCCGTCACCGGCGCGCCGTCGTGCCACTTGAGCCCGTCGCGCAGCGTGAAGGTCCAGGTCAGCTTGTCAGGCGAGGTGTCGTAGGCGGCCACCATCTGGGGCTGGATGTCGCCCTTGCCGTCCATCGAGAACAGCGTGTCCCAGATATGGTAGCCGAACGTCCGCGTGATCGCCGCCGTGGTGAAATGCGGGTCGAAGATGATGACCTCGGATTCCAGCACGACCGTCAGCGACTTGTCCGCGCGCGCCTCGCGCGGGCGGATGATGCTGGCCGCACTGATGGCGGCCGCACCGGCAAGAGCGTTCCTGCGGGTCAGATTGACAAAGGCCATGGCTGTCTCCTCGCTCGTGTGACGAAGCCGGAGAGGCCGGCGCGCGGCCCCGTTGAGGTTGCACGTCGATAGGCCGTCCAAGGTTAGCCGGGCCGGCGCGCCGTGCAATCGGTTGGCGGCAATTTCTTTCTCCTGCAGGCCTGCCCTGCAACATGCAGCTCAACCCTCCGGCCGTCTGGACGCAATGAATATCGCGCCACAAGATCATCACGGGCCGGCGCGCGCAGCGGGCCACGACGGGCGCAACGCTCGCATCGCGAGGAGCCGCAATGGCCGACACCGACCTCCTGTTCATGTCCGCAACGAAGGCAGCCGCCCTGATCCGGGCGCGCAAGCTGTCTCCGGTCACCTATACGAGGGCCGTGCTGGCAGCGATGGAGAGCGCGCAGCCGCGGCTGAACTGCTTCGTCACGATCATGGCCGACCAGGCGCTTGCCGATGCGCAGCGGGCCGAGGATGCGGTCATGGCCGGCGAGCCGCTCGGCCCGCTCCACGGCGTTCCCGTCCATATCAAGGACCTCGTCGACGTGGCGGGTGTCAGGACCACCCACGGCACGGCGATCTTCGCCGACAACGTGGCCAGGGCCGACGACATTCTCGTCACGCGGTTGCGCCAGGCCGGCGCCATCATCGTGGCCAAGACCACCACGCCGGAATTCGGCAACAAGGGCCTGACTGAGGGGCCGAGCTTCGGCATCACGCGCAATCCGTGGAACACGGAGCGCACGCCGGGCGGTTCGAGCGGCGGCGCGGCGGCGGCGGTGGCGGCGGGCCTTGCCCCCCTCGGCCTCGGCACGGACGGCGCCGGCTCGGTGCGCGGACCTGCGGCCTGCTGCGGTCTCGTCGGGCTGAAGCCGACGCTTGGCGCCGTGCCCTACGACACCACCCGTGATGCCTTCGGCAACAACATCTATGCCGGACCGCTGAGCCGCACCGTCACCGATGCGGCGATCATGCACACGGTGCTGAGCGGCGCCACGGCGAAGGACCCCTGGACGCAGGGCGGCGAGGACCGGCGCCAACTGTCCCCGGGGCTGATCGGGCAGGACCTGTCCGCCATCCGCATCGGCTATGTGGAGCGCTGCGCCAATCCGCGCGTCGCCGCCGACATGCGCGCCAACACCCTTGCCTCGCTCGATGCCTGGGCGGGTCTGGGGGCGGAGGTGGAGGAGGTCACCGACGCCATCGACTGGATCGAGCTTGAGGGCCGCATCCTCTACCAGTCGAATTTCTCGGTGTTCTGCGCGCCCTTCCTGCCGAAATGGCAGAACCAGATGGACCCCGTGACGCTGGCCTTCATGCAGCGCGGCGCGACCTTCTCGCTGGCCGATTTCCGCAATGCGCAATTCGCCCGCACCGCCCTGTTCCGCCAGATCCAGACGCTGTTCGAGCGCTACGACTTCCTCGTCATGCCGACCCATTCGCGCACCGCACTGCCGGTCGGCTTCGATGCCGCCAACGACGAGGTGGAGGTCGACGGCGTGAAATGCGGCATCACCCGGCAGGGCTGGACCTCCTACCAGTATCCCTTCAACCTCACCGGCCACCCGGCCATCTCGATCCCGTCGGGCTTTGGCACCGATGGCCTGCCCACCGGCATCCAGGTCGTCGGCCGCTGGGGCCAGGACACCGACGTGATGCGCTTCGCCTCGCTTCTGGAACTGACGCGCCCCTGGGCGCAGCACCGGCCGAAGGCGGCCTGAAAGTAGCCCCATGACCGATGCCAACTGCTTCCTCACCATTGCTGAACTGGGCGAGCGCTATGCGACGGGCGCCCTGAAGCCGGGCGCCATCGCAAGCCAGCACCTGGAGCGCATCGCCCGCATCGACCCTCGTCTCAATGCCATGCAGGTCGTGGATGTCGACGGCGCGCTGAAGGCGGCGCAGGAGAGCGATGACCGCTGGGCCGCCGGCCGGCCGCTGGGGCCCCTCGACGGCATCACCGTCACCATCAAGGACAATGTCGATGTCGCCGGCTTTCCCACCCGCCACGGCTCGCTGACGACCTCCGACGCCCCGGCTGCGGCCGATTCCCCCGTGGTCGCCCGGCTGCGCGAGGCAGGCGCCGTGATCCTCGGCAAGACGCGGCTGCCGGAATTCGGCTGGAAGGGCCTGACCGATGGCCCGCTGCAGGACGGCCCGACGCGCAATCCCTGGAACATCGCGACATCGCCCGGCGGCTCCAGCGGCGGCGCGGCGGCCTGCGTGGCGGCCGGCATCGGCACCGTCGCCTTCGGCAATGACGGCGGCGGCTCCATCCGCATCCCGGCCAATCTCTGCGGGCTCTACGGGATCAAGCCGACCTTCGGCCGCGTGCCGCATCACCTTCAGGAGGGCATGTTCGCAACCCTCGTCGCTGGCGGGCCGATCGCCCGCACGGTGGAGGACGCCATCGCGACCCTCGACGTCATGGCCCGGCCGGACGACCGCGACTGGTTCGCCCTGCCGCCGGCCTCCGACGGCTGGCTCGCCGGGCTGCAGCCGCGGCTTGAGGGCCTGCGGATCGCCTATGTGCCGGTGCTCGGCGGCATCGGCGCGGATGCCGAGGTGCGCGCCGTCGTCGATGCGGCCGTTGAGACGCTGCGCAGCCGCGGCGCCTCGATCACCGAAGTGGCCTCCCCCATCGGCGAACTGAAGAGCCGCTTCGAGGTTTACTGGATCGGCGCCTTCGCACGCCGGATGCGGATGATCCCCAAGGATCGCTGGGGCGACCTCGATCCGGCCTTCCGCGATCTGGCCGAGCGCGGCATGGCCGTGACCATCGACCAGTTGCTGGATGCGGAGGCGGCCCGCGCCGCCCTCGGCCGCGAATTCGCGATGTTCCACCGCGACTACGACCTCATGCTGACGCCCACCATGCCGCATGTCGCTCCGGCTGTGGAAACCATCTACCATTGCCAGGCCTATGACCGCTGGCGCGACAGCGTTCCCTTCACCCTGCCCTTCAACCTGACCGGCCAGCCGGCCTCGACCGCGCCGTGCGGCCTGTCCGCCTCGGGTCTTCCCATCGGGCTGCAGGTGGTGGGGCCGAAATATTCCGAACGCCTGATCCTGGAGGCCGGTCTCGCCATCGAGCAGGCACTCGGTTTCGGCCAGCCGCATCCGACCCTGGTCAGGGCGCTCGACGCGCTGGTCTGAGGCGATCTGCGGGTCGGAAGTCGCTGCCCTGCAGAGATGGAATTGCGTCCTTCGAGGCTCTCTACAGCTCGCACCTCAGGATGAGGAAGGGAGTGGATTCCATCATGGTTGAATGAGCACAGCCAATCGAGCTGCGTTCGCCACACATGCAAGCCACCAACCCCCTCATCCTGAGGCGCGAGCCCGGAACGGGAGAGCCTCGAAGGACGCTCTTGCCCGATGCAGGGCACCAATCACGTCCTCTCGCGCGATCGTTCACCCCATCCGCGCCACGGCGGCAAAGCCGGCATCGGCCGCCTCCAGCGCGGTGTCGATGTCCGCCTCCGTATGGGCGCAGGAGAGGAACATGTTGTGCCGGGGGTGGAAGTAGGCGCCGGCCTTCAGGGCGGCGCTGCAGAAGGCCGAGCCCTTGGCAAAGCCGGCATCGTCGTCGAACAGCACGAGCGGCATCTGCGGCGGTCCGCTCTGGCTGATCGCGACGCCGTGGCGCGCGGCGAGGCGGGCCAGCCCGTCGCGCAGCCGCTGGCCCATGCGGGCCATGACCGCGGGTCCGTCGATGCGCTTCAGTTCGGTGAGCGTTGCCAGCGCCGCCGCCATCGGCACCGCCGCGCACCAGAACGAGCCGGTCGTGAAGATCTTGGTCGCCGCCTCGCGCCAGCGCTCGCCGCCGGCAATCGCGCCCAGCGGATAGCCGTTGGCGATCGCCTTGCTGAAGGCGGAGAGATCGGGCCGGACGCCGATCGTCTCCCACGACCCGCCGAGATGAAGGCGGAAGCCGGCGCGGACGTCGTCGACGATCAGGGCCGCACCGGCCGCGTCGCACAGTTCGCGCAGGCGGCGGGCAAAGACCGGATCGGGCAGGTCGAGCGCCCTGGCCATGTCATGCCGGAAGGCCGTGACGAGGATCGCGGCAAGGTCGCCACCGGCCGCGTCGACCGCCGCCTCGACGCTGGCCACGTCGTTGTAGTCGTAGAGGATGATGTGCGCCCGGTCCTCGGCGGTCACGCCGGCAAGCGAGGGCGAACACCACGGCACGGCGCCATGATAGCTGCCGCGCGCGACGAGCAGCTTGCGCCGGCCCGTGCCCGCGCGCGCGATGGTGACGGCGGCCGTGGTGGCATCACCCCCGTTCTTCTCGAACAGGCACCAGTCGGCATGGGGGATCATGCCTACCATCAGCTCGGCGAGATCGACCAGCACCGGCGCCGGGCCGTTGAGCGTATCGCCGCGGGCGGCCTGGTCCCGCGCGGCGGCCTCGACGGCCGGATGGTGGTGGCCCAGCACGATGGGTCCCCAGGAGCACATGAAGTCGATGAACTCCCGGCCATCGACATCGACGACCCGGCAACCCTCGCCGCGCGCGAAGAACTGCGGATAGCCCTCGGGCAGGCTGGCGGCGTTCAGATGGCCCCACAGCCCGCCGGGAATGACCTGCCGCGCCCGGGCCCGCAGGGCGGTATCGACCGAGTTGGCGAGGGAGAGCGGGTTCGATCCGTGCATGACGACCTCCGGCCGGGCGCGTGAGAGGGCCATCCTAGCGGCGCGGTCACGGCGAGGTCACGCGCGCGGCTGGCCTCGCGTGGCTGCCCTGCTGCAATGCCGGATCAGCCCGCCAGAAAACCGTCGCGGCGCAGCCTGACCACGGCAAGGTCCATGGCCGAGAGGAAGGCGGACCGGTCGCGGGCGGAAAAGGCGTTCGGCCCGCGCGTCGTGCCGCCGGCCGAGCGGATATCGTCCATGAGGTTGCGGGTGGCCAGCGCCAGCCCGATGGCGCCGGCGTCGAACAGGCGGCCATTGGGCGCCAGCACGGTCGCGCCCGCCTTCACCGCACGCGCCGCCAGCGGGATGTCGGCGGTGACGACGATATCGCCGCGCACCGCCCGGCCGGCGATCCAGTCGTCGGCGACATCGGGCCCCTCGCTCACCACCACGCGCTCGATCCACGGCTCGCGCGGGACCGCGATGGGCGCGTTCGCCACCACCGCGACATGCAGCCGGTAGCGCTGCGCGACCCGGTAGATCTCGTCCTTCACCGGGCAGGCATCGGCATCGACATAGACGATGATGCGCTTGGGGTCTGTGTTCATGCGGGTGCGGCCTCGCGCGGGTCCGGTGCGATGGCTAGGCGCACGGCGCGGATTTGCCAAGCCTGCCATGCGAAGCGCCTGTCACGCGAAGCGCCGGCGGGCCGCCGCACGGCTGCCGGTCGTTCGGGCGCATTGCCGGGCAGGCGAACCATGCCCCACCATTCTCCCCGCACGGGCAACCGGGAGAGAAGAGCGCATGGACGGGCAGGCGACGGCATCACACTGGCTTTCGGAACTGGCCGCTTGCCTTGCGGGCGAGGATCCGTCGCGTGCCGCGGAGCTTTTCGGCGACGACTGCTACTGGCGCGATTTCGTCGCGCTCACCTGGAACATCGCCACATGCGAGGGCCGGCCCGCCATCGCGGCCATGCTGGCGGAATGCGGCGGCAGGACAGCCGCCACGGCCCTGACGCTCGATGGCGAGGTTCGCACCACAGGGTCCGGCATCGAGTTCTGGTTCACCTTCGAGACGGCGGCCGGCCATGGTCGCGGCCACGCCCGCCTGAGGAACGGCCGCGGCTGGACCGTTCTGACGACGCTGCGCGAACTGAAGGGCTTCGAGGAGAAGCGCGGCGAGACGCGCCCGCTCGGCACAGTCCACGGCGCGATCCGCAACCGGCGCACCTGGGCTGACCAGCGCGCCGAGGACGCCCGGCTCGGCCTCGACCGGCAACCCTATGTGCTGATCGTGGGCGGCGGCCAGGGAGGCCTCGGGCTCGCGGCCCGGCTGAAGCAGATCGGCGTTCCGGCGCTGGTCGTCGACCGCCACCCGCGGGCCGGCGATGCCTGGCGCAACCGCTACCGCTCGCTGTGCCTGCACGACCCGGTCTGGTTCGACCACATGCCCTACCTGCCCTTCCCCGACCACTGGCCGGTGTTCACGCCGAAGGACAAGATGGGCGACTGGCTGGAGGCCTATGCCGCCATCATGGAACTGGACCTGTGGACGGGCACGGCCTGCCGCAGCGCCGCCTATGACGAGGCGACGGCAGAATGGACGGTGACCGTCGAGCGCGACGGCGCGGTGACGACGCTTCGCCCGAAGCATCTCGTGCTCGCCACCGGCATGGCCGGCAAGCCGGAAATGCCGCGCCTGCCCGGCCAGGACATGTTCCGCGGCGTGCAGCATCATTCGAGCGCCCATCCGGGCGGCGCGGGCTATGCCGGCCGCCGCTGCGTCATCATCGGCGCCAACAACTCGGCCCACGACATCGCCGCCGACCTGTGGGAACACGGCGCCAGCGTGACCATGATCCAGCGCTCGCCGACGCTGGTCGTGCGATCCGAAACCGTCCAGCGGCTCGGCTGGGCGCTCTATTCGGAAGCGGCCGTCAAGGCCGGCATCGACGTCGACACGGCCGACCTGATCGTGGCCTCGACGCCCTTCGCGGTGCTGCCGGAACTGCTCAAACCCGTCGTCGAGCGCATGAAGCAGGAGGACGCCGCCTTCTACGACGGCCTGCGCGCGGTCGGCTTCCAGCTGACCTTCGGCGAGGACGAGACCGGCCTCGGCCTGATGTATCCGCGCCGCGGCTCCGGCTACTACATCGATGTCGGCGCATCGGAACTGATCGCCAGCCGCCAGATCGCCCTGCGCAGCGGCGTGGGCGTTGCAAGCCTCACCGAAGACGCGGTGCTGCTCGACGACGGCACGCGCCTGCCGGCCGATCTCGTCGTCTATGCCACCGGCTATGGCTCGATGACCGGCTGGGCCGCCGACCTCATCTCGCAGGAGGTCGCCGATCGCGTCGGCCCCTGCTGGGGCATGGGGTCTGGAACCGCGCGCGACCCCGGTCCCTGGGTCGGCGAACTGCGCAACATGTGGAAGCCGACCGCCCAGCCGGGCCTGTGGTTCCACGGCGGCAACCTCGCCCAGTCGAGGCACTATTCGCGCTATCTCGCGATCCAGTTCAAGGCCCGCTACGAGGGCCTTGCGACACCGGTCTACGGGATGCCGCAGGCGCAGGCGTGAGACGGGGCGGGATGGGACCGGCGCGCTCGTGACGAAACCGCTTCAGAACGCCGCGACCAGCGACGCGCCGCCAAGGTAGAGGATGACCAGCGACCCCGGCGTCCACAGCGCCGCCCGGATCTCGTGGTCCTGTGCGGTGTAATAGGCGACGAAATGCGCCAGCCGGGTGACGACGAACCCGTAGAACAGCACCTGCGCCAGCCAGAGCGGCGGCATCGTGGTGACATAGAGCAGCCCGGCCATGAAGAAATACGGCAGGCTTTCGAGATCGTTCTGCTGGATGCGGCGGATGCGGTCCACCCGGTCGTTCGGTCCAAGCTGGGCCGGGTCCGGATTGGGGTTGAAGGGGGTCTTCCTCAGGTCCTCCGGACTGCGCAGGCCGGCATTCTCCGTGACCAGCCGGACGACGGTAAGCCAGGACATCGCGACGCCCTTCAGCACCATGATGGCGGCGGCAATGGCATAGGTCGCGAAAACCGGGTTCGTCAGCGTCAACTGGTCCATGGATGCCCCCCAAAGCCCGGCCCGGCGGTTGTTGCCCGGCGTCTCTGGTTTCTGTTTTTAGACCAACGGTCGAAAAAGTCAACTTCTGGACTTTTTTATGTACGGCTGGTACCAGACCTGTCCGGACCCGCGAGAGACACCCGGTATGGCCGACCCGACATCCGACCCGACATCCGACCCGACCGCGGCCCGGCGCGCGCGACAGCAGCGCCGCCGTGACCGCTCGCGCGAGGATATTCTTGCCGCTGCCCGCACTGTCCTGCTCCGCGATGGCATCGCCGCCGTGACGCTCGACGCGGTCGCGCGTGAGGCCGGCATGTCGAAGACGGGGCTCTATTATTATTTCGCCTCCAAGGAGGTGCTGGTCTTCGAACTCGTCTTCGCGATCTGGGCCGGCAAGGGCGAGCGGGTCCGCGATGCGGTCGAGACGGTCGAGACCGGGCCGGCCGCCCTTGCCGCGATCATCCGCAACACCGTCGAGGGCTATGCCCCGCAGATGGACGATTTCCGCCTCGCCTTCATGCTCGGGCAGGTGTCCAGTTCGGCCGGGTTCCAGCTGTCGGCGGAACAGTTCGCGCGCATCCGTCCGATCAACGACATGATCTTCGGCGGCGCGGCGCGAAAGCTCGCCGGAGGCAGCCCGCGCAGCAAGGTCGAGCCGCGCATGCTCGCCTTCCTCGCCTATGTGTCCGCGCTCGGACTGCTCACCATGAAGGGGCTCGTGGAATCGCAGGGCGATCCGCTGCTCTATTCCGATGAGCAGCTTGTCGACGCGCTGAGCAAGGTTTTTGCCGCCGCTGCCAGCTAGCGCCGATCGCCAGACGGACGTGCCGCGCAAAGTAGGGCTTGTTCAGGATCTGGAGAAAGTCTGGCGCTCCCTAGGGGACTCGAACCCCTGTTTTCGCCGTGAGAGGGCGACGTCCTAGACCGCTAGACGAAGGGAGCGCGGCCGCGCGTGGCGGAGCGCGCTTCATAAGCGCAAAGGGTCCGGCCGGTCAATCCCGTTCCGCCCGCCCGTTCCGCCCGTCCCCGCCACCGGGCCACGGCGCCGCGGGCCCGCACGATGCCCCGGGCCGCGGTGCCGCGCCCCGCCGTCCGGCCGGCCTCCCCTCCCCGGCCGCGCAGGGCTAGCATGGCCGCAAAGGCGGGCACCGGGACCCGCAAGGGGAGAAGGCCATGCCCAAGGTGCTCTACGAGAAGGACGGTCGCATCGGCCGCATCACGCTCAACCGGCCGGAGGTGATGAACGCCATCGACGACGAACTGCCGGCAGCCCTCGCCGCTGCGGTTGCGGAGGCCAATGCCGACCCTGCCGTCCATGTCATCGTGCTCGCGGGCAACGGCCCGGCCTTCTGCGCCGGCTATGACCTCGCCTATTACGCGGAAGGCAACGGCAACGGCCAGGCGACGCAGGACATGCCCTGGGACCCCATGAAGGACTATGCCTTCATGATGCGGAACACCGAGCTGTTCATGTCGCTCTGGCGCTCCCACCGCCCGGTGATCTGCAAGGTCCACGGCTTCGCGGTGGCCGGCGGCTCCGACATCGCGCTGTGCGCGGACATGATCGTCATGGCCGAGGAGGCCCGCATCGGCTACATGCCGGTGCGCGTCTGGGGCTGCCCGACCACGGCCATGTGGGTCTATCGCCTCGGGCCGGAACGGGCCAAGCGCATGCTCTTCACCGGCGACACGATCGACGGCCGGGAGGCTGAGCGGATCGGCCTCGTCCTGAAGGCGGTGCCGGCCGAAGGCCTCGACGCCGAGGTGGAGCGCCTCGCCGGCCGCATGGCCAGCGTCCCGGTCAACCAGCTGATGATGCAGAAGCTGGTGGTCAACCAGGCCATCGAGGCCATGGGCCTGAAGCAGACGCAGATGTTCGCCACCCTGTTCGACGGCATGACCCGCCACTCGCCGGAGGGCATCAATTTCAAGACCCGTGCCGAGGAGCGCGGCTGGCGACAGGCGGTGGCCGAGCGCGACGCGGGCACCTTCGACTGGACGCTCAACCGGCCGATCAATCCGCCCGGCTGACGGCGCCCTGCGCGCCCATCATCCCGCTTGCGGCGCACCCGTTCCCGTGTTTCACACGCAGTCCGGAGGCAACTCCGGAAAAGCGGGCAAAGGGCCGGCGCATGTCACTCCTCAAAGTCTATTGGCGCGTTCTCCGGCAGCTCGGACCGGAGACCCGGCTCGGCATGATCCTGCTGGCGTGCAACATCGCGCTGGCGCTCATCATGTTCGCCGAGCCGATCCTGTTCGGCCGGATCATCGACACGCTGACCCGCGCGCAGGCGCAGGGGCGCCTCGTGACATGGTCGGAGATCCTGCCGCTGGTCGGCGCCTGGGTGGTGTTCGGCATCGTCACCATCGGGGCCGGCGTTCTGGTGGCGCTGCACGCCGACCGCATGTCGCACCGCCGCCGCCTTGCCTTCATGCATCACTTCTTCGAGCATGTGCTGAACCTGCCGCTCTCCTACCATTCGGGAGCCCATTCCGGCCGCCTGCTGAAGCAGATGCTGGAGGGCTCCAATGCCATGGCCTGGCTGCTGCTGTCGTTCCTGCGCGAGCATTGCGCCTCGCTGATCGCGCTGGTCTTCCTGGTGCCGATCTCGCTGTGGGTGAACTGGCGGCTGGGCGTGCTGCTGGTGGTCATGGTGTTCTTCTTCTTCTTCCTGACCAGCTGGGTTTTGAGGAAGACCGAGAGCCTTCAGGGCCGCGTCCAGGAATATCACAACGCCCTGGCCGAGCGGGCGACCGACGCGCTCGGCAACGTGCCGGTCATCCAGTCCTTCACCCGCGTGGAGGCCGAACTGCACGCCATGCGGGCGACCATCGACGCGCTGCTGGCCGCGCAGATCCCGGTCCTGTCCTGGTGGGCCATCGCGGCGGTCGCCTCGCGCGCCTCGGCAACCCTCACCGTCCTGTCGATCTTCCTCGTCGGCACCTGGCTGCACATCAACGGGCTCGCCACCATCGGCGAGATCGTCACCTTCATGGGCTTTGCCACCATGCTGATCGGCAAGCTGGAGGCGCTGGTCGGCTTCATCAATTCCGTGTTCATGGAAGGCCCGAAGATCCGCGACTTCTTCGAGGTGATCGACACCGCCCCGCAGGTCCACGACCGGCCCGGCGCCATCGACATCCCCCATGTCGAGGGCCGCGTCGCCTTCGAGAACGTCTCGTTCTCCTATGACGGCAAGCGCCCGGCCGTGGCCGATCTCACCTTCGTCGCCCACCCCGGCGACACCATCGCGCTGGTGGGCGCGACCGGATCGGGCAAGTCCACCACCCTGTCGCTGCTGCACCGGGTGTTCGACCCGCAATCCGGCCGCGTCACCCTCGACGGACACGACATCCGCGACGTCAGGCTCGTCTCGCTCCGGCGCCATATCGGCGTGGTGTTCCAGGAGCCGATGCTGTTTGCCCGCACGATCCGCGACAACCTGCTGGTCGGCCGGCCCGAGGCGACGGAGGAGGAGCTGTGGGCGGCCTGCGAACGCGCCCAGGCCATGGAGTTCCTGCGCCGCCAGCCGGAGGGCCTCGACACCGAGGTCGCCGAGCGCGGCCGCTCGCTCTCCGGCGGCGAGAGGCAGCGCCTGTCGATCGCGCGCGCCCTTTTGAAGGACCCGCCGGTGCTGATCCTCGACGAGGCGACCTCGGCGCTCGATGCCGCCACCGAGCAGAAGCTTCAGCTGGCGCTGGAGGAGGTGATGAAGGGCCGCACCACCTTCGTCATCGCCCACCGCCTGGCCACCATCCGCCACGCCACCCGCATCCTGGTCTTCGACCAGGGCCGGGTGATCGAGACCGGCTCCTTCGACGAGTTGGTGGCGAGGGGCGGGGTCTTCGCATCCCTCGCCAGGGCCCAGTTCATGGCCAGCGAGGCGGAGGACAAGGCCGGCCGCACCGTCGTGGAGACCTGAGAGGCTGGCCCATAAAGGTTCGAGATAGGGATTTCGTCATGCCCGGCCTTGGGCCAGGTATCCACGACTTGGCCTTTGGCGGTCGCATTCAAGTCGTGGATGGCCGGGACAAGCCCGGCCATGACGTTGAAAAGGTGGTGCTGCCACAATACGGGCCAGACTCTGAGGGCAGCGCGTCCTGGCAAGAGCGTCCCTGCCGGCGCCGGCCTCAGCGCGTGGCGGACTGCGCATTGCGAAGGCCGTCGCAGGCGGCGAGAAAACCGTCCAGCCTCTGCCCGAGCCCCTCGGCAAAGCCGCTGCTCCCCGCAAGCGGCCCCTCTCCACCGAATTCGACGGTGAACGACCCGGTCCGCGCCGCCGCCTGAAGGGCCTCCCGAGGCACGGCGACGGTCATCCACATCGAGGCCCCATTGGCGCGGATCTCCGGCTGGCGGCCGCGCGGCTGCCAGTCGAGCACCTGATCGGCGAGCCGCGCGCGCAGGCCCTCGACACGCGCGGGCGTTTCGCCGAGACCCTGCACCAGGATGACGCGGTAGTGCAGGGCGACGCGGCTGGCTTCCCGGTGGCAGACCAGCGTGATCTCCTCGTCGACGCGGCGGCTGGCCTCCGCTGAACGGATCGTCCGGCGGAACAGCTGGGGCGCGACCGGCCGCGCCGATTCCAGCCAGCCCGTGGCGCCGCGCGCGGCCTCGTTCACCGTTGTCGACATGGCGATCCGCAGATCGCCGATCTGCTGGCCGGTCAGCAACCGCATCGGCCGGCCATAGGGCACGGACGCGGCCAGGCGCAGCAGCCGCGCATCCACGCCCATGTCCTGGATATGCACGGCGAGCTCGGCCGAGAGGCGCTGGGCGTTCTCGTACTGGGCCTGGGTCAGGGCGCCGGCCTCCAGCCGCCCGTCCCGGCCGAAGGTGCGGCTGAACTGGTGGACGGTAAACCGGGCCGTCGTGGCGATCGTGCGCTGGACGCCGCCGATGAACGCATAGGTGCAGGCCGACCCGCAGGCGATGCCATGGGCGACCATGGCGGACACCGCCCCGCCCGGCTGCGACCCTGTCATCGTCCGCGCGACGGTCGTGTTCACACCGGCGGCGCGGAACGCCCGGCCGAGGCGCACGCCTGCCAGCACGCGGCCACCGGGCGAATCCAGCGCAACCGTCAGGCCGGAAACCGGATGGCTGCGGGCGAACTGCTCGAAGCGCTCGGCCGTGTCGGCAAAGATCGCTCCGGACGCCTGGACCCAGCGCGTCAGGCCGAACAGGCCCTGCCCCTCGACCATCCGGAACGTCATGGCATTGCTGGACGGTGCGGACCGCGCCGCTGGCGGCTCCTGCGTCTCCTGCGGGTCCTGGGGCGCGGTGTCGGCGAGTGCCGGCCCGCAGGCAAGAAGCGCAAGCAGCGTCAGGGCCAGCAGTCGCCGGCCTGCCGCTTCATTCGTCCCGTGTCCCATGGCCCGAACCTCCCGAAGAGCCTTGCGCGCGATCCTGCATGCAAGGGCGCCGCCTGTCGAACGGGCTGCCTGTCCGACGACGCCGCATGCGGGCGGCAACGCGATGACAACCCCACGGGTCGTGGGTGTCGATCTGGCCCGAAAAGGTTCAGCTGGAAGGGCGGGCTGCAACGGTCAGAACCGGAACGCCCGATCCCTCAGACCAGCCTCAGCCGCATGGGTGCGACATCGAGTCCCTCGATCCCGGTCGTCCAGGTCTCGCCCGCGGCGATGGGGAAGGCCCGCGTCACCGTGCCGGTGGTGATCACCTCGCCCGGCCCGACCGGGCTCGCCTCCGGATCGGCGGCCAGCACGCCGGCCAGATGCCGGATCGCCGAGAGCGGCCCGTCCAGCACGTTGGTGCCGAGGCCGCGGTCCATGCGCTCGCCGTCGCGCGAGAGGGTGATCGCAAAATCCGTCAGGTCCTTCAGCCAGCGCTGCCGGTCGCCGGTCACCGGCACTTTCGGCCCGCAGACCAGCGCCCCGTGCAGCCCGAAGGCGGCCTGGCAATCGGCCCCGGCAAAGCGCCAGCCGGGAAACAGCGACTGGACGATCTCGAAGCCATGGGCGACCCAGTCCACCGCGTCGAGGATCGCGACCTCGTCCATATCCGCCGACACGGCCGAGCGGAAGCCGAAGACGATCTCCGGCTCGATGCGCGGCTCGACGAGGCCGGCAAGCGACAGGTCCGCCGGTCCGTCGACCATCCGCAGCGTCCTGTCGTAGACCGGGCCCCAGATCGGCGCGTGAACGCCGTACTCGTCCCAGATCGTGCGGTTGGTGAAGCCGATCTTGCGGCCGACCGGAACCTCGCCGGCTGCCATGCGCCGGCGCATGACCTCATGGCCCACACGCGTGGCGTCCGCCATGTCGAAGGTCGGTTCAGCCTCCGTCAGCGGGGATATCTGCCGGCCCTGCTGCCAGGTCGAGACAATGATGTCGGCGAAGTCGCGCGTCTGCGAACGGCAAAGGCTCATCGGGCAATTCCTGCGGGATCAGGCGGCAGGCCGGAGACGAAAAACCCCCGGCCAGGGGCCGGGGGTTCGGATCGCAGAACCGGTCAGCGCGTCGGACTGGCCGGCGCCGGACTGGCCGGAGCCGGCGTCGCGGGCGGCGTGGCGGCGGCCCGCTGGCCCGGCGGGAAGGCCGGATCGGTGGCGGTGCCGCGCAGCAGTTCGTAGGCGCGGTTCAGCTGGACATCGTCCTTCTGCTCACGCGGGACATAGACCGAGGAAGCCGAGCGCTCCAGGTTGCCGTCCTGACCACTGTTGCGCAGGTGTCCGCGCAGCCCGGCCTCGCCGCGATTCTCCTGCAGGCGGGCCCGCAGTTCCTCCGGCACCGGCTGCTCCAGCACGATGTCCGGATCGATGCCGCGGGCCTGGATGGAGCGGCCCGACGGCGTGTAGTAGCGCGCCGTGGTCAGGCGCAGGGCGCCCTGGCTGCCCAGCGGGATGATGGTCTGCACCGACCCCTTGCCGAACGAACGGGTGCCGAGGACGGTCGCGCGCCTGTGGTCCTGCAGGGCACCGGCGACGATTTCCGACGCCGAGGCCGAGCCGCCATTGATCAGCACGATCACCGGCTTGCCCGCGGTCAGATCGCCGGCGCGGGCGTTCCAGCGCTGGGTCTCCTCGGCGTTGCGGCCGCGGGTGGAGACGATCTCGCCGCGCTCCATGAACGTGTCGGACACGGAGATCGACTGGTCGAGCAGGCCACCCGGATTGTTGCGCAGGTCGATGACATAGCCGCGCAGCTTGTCGGCCGGCACCTTCGCCTTGATCTCCTCGATGGCCTTGCGCAGGTTCTCGGTGGTCTGCTCGTTGAACTGGGTGACGCGGACATAGCCGATGTCCTCGTCGATGATCTGGTGGCGCACCGCGCGGATGATGATGCGGTCGCGCACGATCGCGATGTCGCGCGGCTGGGCGCCCTGGCGGGTCACGCGGATGGTAATGCTCGAGCCGATGGGGCCGCGCATCTTCTCAACGGCCTGCTGCAGGGTCAGGCCCTGAATCGGCTCGTTGTCGATATGGGTGATGATGTCGTTGGCGAGGATGCCGGCACGCGCGGCAGGCGTCTCGTCGATGGGGGAGACGACCTTGATCAGGCCCTCCTCCTGCGTGACCTCGATGCCGAGGCCGCCGAACTCGCCGCGGGTCTGCACCTGCATGTCGCGGAAGTTGCGCGAGTCCAGGAAGCTCGAATGCGGATCGAGCGAGGTGAGCATGCCGTTGATCGCCGCCTCGATCAGCTTGGCGTCGTCCGGCTTCTCGACATAGTCCGTGCGCACCCGCTCGAAGATGTCTCCGAACAGGTTGATATGGCGGTAGGTGTCGGAGGCCGCCGCGTTGGCGGTCATGCCGAGCAGCGCCCTTGGCTGGGTCACGGCAATGGTCGCCAGCGCGCCCATGGCGGCTCCGGCGAGGAGGATCGAAGCTCTGCGCATCATCCGCGAACCCTTTCATTGGCCTGCGCACCCGGCGGCCGCGGGGCCCACCAAGGCGTCGGGTCGATGTTCGACCCGTCCTTGCGAAACTCGACATAGAGGACGGGCTGGGAAGAGCCCGTCGTCACGGCTGCTGCCGGAGGAGGTTGATCGCCCATCACGCCCAGCGGCTCACCTGCGAGCACGAACTGTCCGAGATCAACCGTGATCCGGTCCATTCCGGCAAGGACGACATGATACCCGTCGCCGGCATTCAGGATCAAGAGTTGGCCATAGGTCCGGAATGGCCCGGAATAGACCACCCAGCCATCGGCGGGCGCGGTCACGGAAGCGCCCGGACGGGTGGCAATCGACTGGCCGCGCTCGGTGCCGCCAAGGCCGTCCGGATCGCCGAAAGTCCTCAGCCGGACCCCGAGGACAGGCAGCGAAAGGCCACCGCGAGCCTGTTCGAAGGGGATCGCGGGGCTCATGCGGCCTGCATTCTGCAGCGCCGCCATCTGCTGGCGCCGGTCCTCGGCAGTGCCCGAGCGGGCCACCACGGTGGTGCGCGCGGCCTCGGCGGCCCGGCGCGCGGCGGCAATCTCGGTCTCCATCCGGCCGATCAAAAGTTCGAGATTGCCGGCCTGCCGGGCCAGCGTCTCGGCCCGCTGGCGCTCGCCGGCGAGCGTGCGCTCGGTTTCGGCGATCTGCCCCTGGCGGGCGTCGGCCAGCGCCTCCATGCGGATGCGGTCGTTGTCGAGCGCCACGATCTCGCCCTTCAGGCGCTCCTGCTCGGCGGCGGTCGAGCGCTGCAGGGCGGCAAGCTCCTCCAGGTCTGCGGCCAGAACCCGCACGCTCTCGCGCATTTCCGGAACCAGCGTTCCCAGCAGCATGGCGGTGCGCACGCTGCGCAGCACGTCGTCGGAGCCGGTCAGAAGGGCCGGCGGCGGCCGGCGCCCCATCCGCTGGAGCGAGGCCAGCACCTCCGCGATCAGCGCGCGGCGTTCGTGCAGCGAGGTGCGGATGGCGATGCGGCGGCGGTCATGCGCGGCGAGCCGCTCCTCGGTGGCGGCAACCTGCTCCTCCTGCGCGCGCACCTTCGCGGCGGCCTCGATGCCACGCTGGACGATCGCCGCCCGGTCGGCGCGGATGGTCAGGATCTCGCGCTCGATGCGCGCGCGCTCGGCGCTCGCCCGCGCCATGTCCGAGCGCACGGCATCGAGTTCGCGCTGGCGCTCCCGGCGTTCGGCCTCGGCGCGCTCGGCCGGACTTGCCGCGCGGACGGCCGCCGGCAGGGCCAGCGGGCCCGCAAGCAGGCCGGCGACCAGGCCGGCGATCAGGGAGGCGGAAACAGG
This sequence comes from Phreatobacter sp., assembly GCF_051860605.1. Classification (GTDB taxonomy): domain Bacteria; phylum Pseudomonadota; class Alphaproteobacteria; order Rhizobiales; family Phreatobacteraceae; genus Phreatobacter. The sequence goes on from NZ_JBHYDR010000006.1 coordinate 146,502, forward strand.
GGCGCGGCGCATCAGGCCCGAATCAGGAGGCAGGATCGTTGGCGATCATAAGCCGCCACGGCGCCCCGGCGGAATCGCGGCGCCCGCGTGCCCGAAAGGCGGCGGGCGCGCCGGCTGCCTCAGTTGAACAGGGCGTCGATGTCGTCCTGCGTGGCGTGGCCGCCCTCGCCGTCGATCTTCGGCCCGTTGAGCAGAGCGGCATCGCCCTCGGCCGCAACGATGGTATCGACCGGAATGTCCTTGAAGCTCTCCAGCCCGCCCCAGATGTCCATCATGCGCATGATGCGCTCCTCGATGAACTTCAGCGTGTTGACCACCTTGGTGATGCGCTGGCCGGTGAGGTCCTGGAAGTTGCAGTGCTCGAAGATGGTGACGATGCGCTGCTGGATGTCGTCCACGGCGCCGCGATCCTGGGAGCTCTTCAACTTGGCGGCCAGCTGCGAGGCGATCTGGTCGATGCCCTCGGCCGCCGCCAGGATGCCCTCGGTCGCCTCCTCGGTGCCGTCCACGATGGCGTCGAGCTCGTGGGTGACGCGCGACATCTCCTTGCCCTTGAAGCCGGTGACGTGGAGCGTGGCGATCTCGTGCTTGGTCTTGTCGATGGCCTGCCAGATCTGGTCGAGCTCGGCCTTGAGCTTCATCGCCTCCTGCATCTCGCCGCGATAGGCCTCGATCATCTGGCGGGAGACCTCCTCCGCCGGGCGGATCAGGGCCTTCAGCTCGCGCAGTTCGGAGATGATCTCGCTGTGGCTGCCGGTGCCGCCGCCGCCCGCATGGGGCAGGGCCTGCATCGGCTGTCCATAGGATTCGATCCGGAAGGCTCGTTTGGCGCGCATGGAAGATCCGGGCATGACGTTCCGGGCATGGTTGTGCGTCCGGGAGGGGGTTCCCCGACCCGGTTACCTTCCGGGCGGGAGCGTTAAGGACGGGTTGTCGCGATGCGGCGGAACCGGTCATCGCGAAACAGAAAATCGTTAGGGATAATGACGGCTTAAGGCCCCGGGCCGCGGAAAACGCTGGCATTTGCAGCGCGTTAACCTTGAGGAACGGTTCCAGCCTTCCCCGCGCTTCCGCAGCGTCGCGAAGGCGGCCGCGTTAACCCTCCGCTTGCCGTTCGGCCGGCTTATCGAAGGCCATGAGCGCCTGTCGGGCCTGCCCTGACCGACCTGTTCCGCCGACGCGTATGTGTGAGAGTCCGTCGATGACCTGTCTGCGTATCACCGCCCTTGCCGCAGCCCTGCTGGTTGCCGCCCCCCTTGTCGCAACCGATGCGGCCGCACAGGTCGCCTCCGCCCGCCGGGGCGATCTCGGCGGCGGCTTCATCGAGTTCCTGTTCGAGGGTGGCCAGCCGCCGGCCGGCGCCCGGTCCGGCGCGATTGCCGGAGCCCGGCCCGCCGGACAGGCGGCAGGCAGACCGGCGCGCCAGCACGATCCGCTGGTGATCCCCGCCGAACCGCGGCGCGGGCCGGTCCTGTCCGCCTATGAGCCGGTGCGCTCGCCCCTGCCCCAGGGCGAGCCGCGGCGCATGGCAGGCCCCGCCTCGACGCCCGCCCGCGGCATCGACCCGCGCTTCCTGCCGCAGGTCGTGCAATACCAGACCACGCATCGCCCCGGCACGGTCATCATCGACACCCGCCAGCGCTACCTCTACCTCGTCCAGGCCGACGGCATGGCCCGCCGCTATGGCGTCGGCATCGGCCGGCCCGGTTTCGGCTGGTCGGGCACCAAGACCGTCACCCGCAAGGCCGAGTGGCCGGACTGGCGCCCGCCGGCCGAAATGCTGCGCCGCCGGCCGGACCTGCCGCGCTTCATGGCCGGCGGCCCGGACAACCCGCTCGGCGCCCGCGCGCTCTATCTCGGTTCCTCGCTCTACCGCATCCACGGCTCCAACGAGCCCTGGACCATCGGGCAGGCGGTGTCCTCCGGCTGCTTCCGCATGCGCAACGAGGATGTCATCGACCTCTACAGCCGGGTGCGCGTCGGCACCCGCGTGGTGGTGATGTGACGACAGGAGGCGGCGGGGCCTGATCGCGAAGGCGCCGCCCCTCGCGTCCGGCGCGTGGCAGTTCGGGCTGCCCATGCCCCGGATGCCCGGTTTCCACACCCCGACACGACCTGCCCTGACGAAGGTCCCACCCTCTTCCGCCCGCGGGAGAGGGTTTTGCGTTGCGCGCAGCGCCCCGGCCGGACGCCGCGGCAGAGCCAGCCGCAGCAGCGTTGCAAGGCCCGCCAGCAGCCAGACGCGCAGCTTCGCCAGCGCCGCCGCCTCGAGCCAGACCCTTCCTGCCATCGCGCCGACCATCGTGATCCGCCCCTCTCCAACCGAGCGGGCATCCTGCCTGAGAGGGTCAAGGGTGTCAAGTTTTCTTTCCTATTCAAGGATCATTGACCTTATGCCGGGCACCACCCGTCATCCCCGGCCGAGCGAAGCGAGGGGAAGGGATCCAGAATCCATCGCGCCGCCCCCGACACGCTGGACCCCCTTCCCTCGGCCTTCGGCCTCGCCGGGGGTGACGGGAGGCGGCAGGCCGTCCGGCCATGCGGACTGACCTGACCAATTCAGGGGACCGCAAAGTCCGGCAGGCCGGGTCAGGCCCCCCGGGCCCTGCCCCCGCATCCCTCCCCTTCCACCTGCGACCTTGTTCCCCCGGCCCCGCTTGGTATGGTCTCTCTCCGTTCCGCCCCTTCCGGAGACTTTTTCTTCATGTCCAAGACGAGCGCCCTGCGCGTTGTCGGCGCCGACGACGCTGCCACCACGGCCATTCCGAACGACCTTGCCGCGTTCTGGATGCCGTTCACCGCCAACCGCGCCTTCAAGGCCCGGCCGCGCATGGTGGCCCGCGCCAAGGGCATGTACTACTACACCCCCGAGGGCCGCCCGGTGATGGACGGCACGGCGGGCCTGTGGTGCTCCAATGCGGGCCACGGCCGCGAGCCCATCGTCGAGGCCATCCAGAAGCAGGCGGCCGAGCTCGATTTCTCGCCGACCTTCCAGTATGGCCACCCGAAGGCCTTCGAGCTGGCCAGCCGCATCGCCAGCCTGGCGCCCGGCGACCTCGACCACGTGTTCTTCTGCAATTCCGGCTCGGAGGCCGCCGACACCGCGCTGAAGATCGCGCTGGCCTACTGGAACGTCCGCGGCAAGGGCTCCAAGACGCGGCTGATCGGCCGCGAGCGCGGCTATCACGGCGTCGGCTTCGGCGGCATCACGGTTGGCGGCATCGTGCCGAACCGCAAGTTCTTCGGCTCCCTGCTGGCCGGCGCCGACCACCTGCCGCACACCTACAACCGCGAGAAGCAGGCCTTCTCCAAGGGCGAGCCGGAATGGGGCGCCCACCTGGCCGACGAGCTGGAGCGCCTCGTCGCGCTGCATGACGCCTCCACCATCGCCGCCGTCATCGTCGAGCCCATGGCCGGCTCCACCGGCGTCCTGCCGCCCCCGCAGGGTTATCTGAAGCGCCTGCGCGAGCTCTGCGACAAGCACGACATCCTGCTGATCTTCGACGAGGTCATCACCGGCTTCGGCCGCCTTGGCGCGCCCTTCGCGTCCGAGCGCTACGGCGTGGTGCCGGACATGCTGAACTTCGCCAAGGGCGTCACCAATGCCACCACGCCCATGGGCGGCGTCATTGCCCGCAAGCATATCCACGACGCCTTCATGAACGGGCCGGAGCATGTGGTGGAGCTGTTCCACGGCTACACCTATTCGGCGCACCCGCTGGCCTGCGCGGCCGGCCTTGCCACCCTCGACCTTTATCGCGACGAGGGCGTGTTCGACCGCGCCAAGGCGCTGGAGCCGGTCTGGGCGGATGCCGTGTTCTCGCATCTGAAGGACATTCCCGGCGTGCTCGACATCCGCCAGGTCGGCCTCACCGCCGCCATCGACTTCGAGCCCAGCAAGGACGGCGTCGGCAAGCGCGGCTTTGCCTGCATCGACCAGGCCTTCTTCGACGAGGGGCTGATGATCCGCACGGCCGGCGACACGGTGGTGGTCACCCCGCCGCTGATCATCTCCGAGACCGAGATCGGCGAACTGGTCGAGAAGGTCGGCCGGGTCATCCGCGCCACGGCCTGAGGCTGGCGGCTGCGTCCTGTCAAGGAACTGTGGAAGGCCCGGCCCGCGCCGGGCCTTTCGATTTGGCGGTCTGGGGACCGGGGAGAACCCCACCCTGACCCTCCCCGCTTCGCGGAGAGGGACGACCGCGTCCCGCCTGGATTCGACCGTCGTGCCTGGCGTACCGGTTTAAGCAGGATCACGCGGCCATAGTCTCCCTCTCCGCGAAGCGGGGAGGGTAAGGGTGGGGACACTTCAGCCCTGATGCAGGCCTGAACCTCCCTTGTTCTGAGAGGCTGGCCCATAAAGGTTCGAGATAGGGATTTCGTCATGCCCGGCCTTGGGCCGGGTATCCACGACTTGGCCATTTCGGTCGCATTCAAGTCGTGGATGGCCGGGACAAGCCCGGCCATGACGGTGGAGAGGGTGGCGTTTCCACAATACGGGCCAGACTCTGAGGTGCGCGCGAAGCGAGCCTCGAACGACGCACAAGCCGCCATGCGTCCCGCCCAAGGCCCGTTCAGGGCCGTGGCACCTGGGGCCCGCCGACGCTGACGCGGTGGGTTTCCTTGAAGGTCCTGAGGTCATAGACCACGATGACCGGTGCCCCGCCGCGGTCATAGGTCACCGTCAGCCGCCCGTCGGCCGCCACCGCCGAGACCACGCGCCCGCCCTCCGGGTCGATCGTCCCGGACAGGATCGGCCCCGAGCCCGGCGCGCCCATCAGACGATAGGCGATGACCGCCAGCACGGAGCCGACGCCGGCGATCATGATCAGCGAGGAGACGATGGAGATGCGGCGGATGCGCGCCACCACGGCCTCGGCCGCCGGGTCGTTGACATCTGCGTCGCGGGGCGTGTTGGTCATGGAGCGGATCGGCCGGAGGAACGGGCAGGTGAATGACAGCGAGGCAGGCGGTGCCCTGCCGCCCATCGTGGTGGGAGCGGAGGAGGCGCGCGAGCGTCTCGACCGCGTGCTGGCGCGCCACGTTCCCGCCCTCTCGCGCTCGCGCCTGAAGGCGCTGATCGAGGCGGGCCATGTCGCGCTCGGCGGCCGGACCATGACGGAAGCCGCCCACAGGGTCAATGAAGGGGAGGTGATCGCCGTCACCGTGCCTCCGGTGGAGGAGGCCGTGCCGACGGCCGAGGCGATCCCGCTGGCCGTGGTTTACGAGGATGCCGACCTCATCGTCATCGACAAGCCGGCCGGCCTGGTGGTGCACCCCGCCGCCGGCAACTGGACCGGCACGCTGGTCAATGCCCTGATCGCCCATTGCGGCGACAGCCTCTCGGGCATCGGCGGCGTCAGGCGGCCGGGCATCGTTCACCGGCTCGACAAGGACACGACCGGGCTGATGGTCGTGGCCAAGACCGACCGCGCCCACAAGGGCCTTGCCGCGCAGTTCGCCGACCATGGCCGCTCCGGACCGCTGGAACGGGCCTATGTCGCGTTCGTCTGGGGCCGGCCGGTCCGGCGCGCCTTCACGGTCGATGCCGCCCTCGACCGCGACCCGCGCGCACGCGAGAAGATCGCGGTACGCCCCTCCGGCCGTCACGCGCTCACGCACGCGACGCGCGAGGCAAGTTTCCTCGACGGTCTCGTCAGCCGCCTCGCCTGCCGACTGGAGACCGGGCGCACCCACCAGATCCGCGTCCACATGGCCCATGAGGGTCACCCGCTTCTCGGCGACGCCACCTATAGCATCGGCTTCCGCACCAAGGCGGCAAAGCTGCCCGATGCCGCCCGCAGCGCGCTGGAGCGGCTCGGCCGCCAGGCGCTCCATGCCGGCCTGCTCGGCTTCGAGCACCCGGTCACGCGCGCGCGCATGCGCTTCGAAAGCCCGCTGCCCGCCGACATGGCGGCGCTCGCCGCGGCCCTCGGCCCCGCCGATGCGGACCTTGCCTGAGGGCACACGGCACCCGCCAATCGCAAGGGGCGACGAGTGGCCTGGACTGTGTCGTCGCCACCCGCGGCCACGGCATGGCCGCGAAACACATCCATGCAATTGTCTGAAAACTGAGCCAATCTCGGCACGAGATGAGCAACCTCAGCGGCTTCATGTCGCATTTTCCTCGCGAATGGGGACATTCACGCCAACGTGTAACGACACGACATCCGGGAGCCGGCTAGTCTCGTATCCACATCATCACGACGCAGACCTTTGCGTAGATGCAAGGATCGAGCGGTGCGTCGGCAGGTGGAGGTGGTCCCCGCCACCCTTCCGCCATGATCGATGGAGATGATGATCGCGCAGTCGGTTGGCGTATCGCAGCCGGATGCGGAGGGTTGCCTGGGCTTTGGGGCAGGCGACCCGGTGCTCGCCGGATGGTCCGGGAGCCAAGTGAAGGAGGGCCTCATGGCTCACGTTGCATCGCTTCCGATCCTGGCATCGGATTCCGGTCTTGCGCGCTATCTCGATGAGATCCGCAAGTTTCCGATGCTTCAGCCTCAGGAAGAATACATGCTCGCCAAGAGCTGGCGCGAGCACGGCGACACCAAGGCTGCCCACCGTCTCGTCACGTCCCACCTCCGCCTCGTCGCCAAGATCGCGATGGGTTATCGCGGCTATGGCCTGCCGATCGGAGAAGTCGTGTCCGAAGGCAATGTCGGCCTCATGCAGGCGGTCAAGCGGTTCGAGCCCGACAAGGGCTTCCGCCTCGCCACCTATGCCATGTGGTGGATCAAGGCCTCGATCCAGGAATACATCCTGCGGTCATGGTCGCTCGTGAAGATGGGCACCACGGCCAACCAGAAGAAGCTGTTCTTCAACCTACGCAAGGCGAAGAGCTCGATCTCCGCACTCGAGGAGGGCGACCTCCGGCCGGATCAGGTCAAGGTGATCGCCACCAAGCTCGGGGTCGAGGAGCAGGACGTCATCGACATGAACCGCCGTCTTGGCGGCGACGCCTCGCTCAACGCCCCGCTGCGCGAGGATGGCGACGGCGAGTGGCAGGACTGGCTTGCCGATGATTCGGACAGTCAGGAGCAGATTCTCGCCCGCGAAGAGGAGACCGACAACCGCCGCAAGGCGCTGGGCCGCGCGCTCGGTGTCCTGAACGAGCGCGAGCGGATCATCTTCGAGGAACGCCGCCTCAAGGACGATCCGATCACGCTGGAGGAGCTTGCCGAGCGTTTCGGCGTCTCGCGCGAGCGCGTCCGGCAGATCGAGGTCCGCGCCTTCGAGAAGGTGCAGGACGCGGTGGTCAAGTCGATCCGCGAGATCGAGCGTCCCGCTACGGAGACGGCGCAGATCGCCGCCATGTGATTTGCTGCCGCCTGATGGCGCAGCTCACCGGCTGAAATGACAAAGGGAGGCCCCCGGCGGCCTCCCTTTTTTCATCGTCCGGGCCGTGGGAACCGCTGGCGAAGCGATCCGTCGGCCTGCCGCTCCAGAGGCAGATCCGGAGGCCGGCTCGGGCAGCCGTCGGCTTACTGCCCCCAGGCGGTCATGGCCTCCTCGAAGGCCCTGTCCCCGGCTGCGCCCTTCTCGATCGTCAGGATGGCCCTCCGGCCGCTGTCGTAGCGGATCGGAATGTCGAAGAACGGCCGTGTCTTCAGCGCCTGGATATTGGTGGAGCGGTCCATGTCGAAGCCCGACAGGCCGATGAAGAAAAAGCCGTTGGTCACGCGCACGGCCTGACCGACCAGCGGCACGCCGCGCGCCTGCTCGGACACCTTCATGAGCAGTCCCGGCACTTCGGCGACGCCGCCGAACTGGAAGTTGGGCGGCAGCGCGAACAGAACCTCCACCGTATGGCTGGCGGGAAGTGTCTGGTCGAGATTCCGGCGGATGGTGAGCGTCACGGTCATCCGCCGTTCGGGGATGGCCACATCGCCGACAAGCGCCAGGTCCGGCGGCTGGCCGGGGCCGACGCTGACCGTCTGGGTGCGCCATACCACCGTGCCCTGCATCAGCGTCCCGGCCTGGTTTCCCGGCGTTTCCTCGAACAGCGCGGCCCGCTGCACGGTCCCTGGAGCGGGTGCGGGTGCAGGGGTGGCGGGCGCTGCCGGCGGCGGCTCCGTTGCCTGGGCCGCAGGCGGGGGTGCGGTATCCGAGGGTGGGGTCGTCGGCTGGGCATCGGCCGCGGGAGGCGTGGGCGCCGGAGCAGGGGTTGCGTCAACAGCCGGAGGGGCGGCCGGGGTGGGATCCGCCGGCGCAGGCGCGGGCGGGGTCGCCTCGGCCACCCGGTCACCGGTCTTCGGCGGTTCGTCAGCCGGTGGCGACGGTTGCGACGCCGGTTGGCCGCCGCCCGGAAGGTGGATGGCAAGCTGCGAGGGCAGCCGCTCGGGATAGTAGGTCGCCACGAACCAGCCGAGACCGCCCGCCGCGCCGAGCAGCAGCAGCACGACAAGGACGGCGATCTTGCCGCCGCGACCCCGGCGCGGGACCTGCTCGTCTTCGGGTTCGTCGAGAACGGAGACTCTTGGGCGGATCGGCCCTGCATCGCTGCCATAGGGACCAGGACGGCCTGCCCCGCCGAGGCCCGGCTCGATCCGGTCGCCAGCCTCGCCCGGTCCACCGAGTTGCCCGCGTGCCGACCGGCTGGCGCTCTGCGCCGCTTCACCCAGCGTCTCGGCATCATGGGCCGCCGCACTCACCGTGCGAGCGCCGCCCACCGAGATGGATTCGTTGCGCCGCCCGTTTCCGGGCTGCACCAGATCGCCCATTTCGCGCTGGAACATCGAGTCGAGGTCGGCCTCGGCATTCTGTGCCTCGACCTTGCGGATCGCCTCCTCGAGCGACAGGCGCTCGCGGGTGATCTGCTCCTCCTGGAGCGGCGGGTTGACGCCGCGCAACTGCGCGAGCAGCGCGTGGCGTGCGCGTTCATAAACTGCGCGTCGCGCTTCGCCGGTATTGTCCGGCAATGCCGCAACGGCACGGGAGATCAGGGGCGTGTAATCAGCCATCGGCGGTTGCTATCGAGCCCCTTCAACGCTCACTCGAACGGGTTGCGGACCAGGATCGTGTCGTCACGCTCCGGACTCGTCGATAGTAACGCGACCGGGCAGCCAATCAATTCCTCGATCCGACGAACATACTTGATCGCCTGGGCCGGCAGTTCGCCCCACGAGCGGGCACCCATCGTATTGGAATCCCAGCCTTCTATGGTCTCGTAGACCGGTTTTGCGCGCGCCTGCGCATCCTGCGCGGCGGGCAGGAAATCGTAGCGCCTGCCGTCGATCTCGTAAGCGACGCAGACCTTGATCTCCCTGAACACGTCCAGGATGTCGAGTTTGGTCAGTGCGATGCCGTGAATCCCATTGGTCTTCACGGCCTGCCGCACCAGAACCGCGTCGAACCAGCCGCAGCGACGGCGCCGGCCGGTGACGGTGCCGAATTCACGGCCGCGGTCACCCATCGTCTGGCCGTTCTCGTCCTCCAGTTCGGTCGGAAACGGGCCACCGCCCACGCGCGTCGTATAGGCCTTGGTGATGCCGAGCACATAGCCGACGGCCGAAGGCCCCAGGCCCGAGCCGATCGCCGCCTGCCCGGCCACCGTGTTGGACGAGGTCACGAACGGATAGGTGCCGTGGTCAATGTCGAGAAGCGTGCCCTGCGCGCCCTCGAACAGCATGCGCTTGCCGGCACGGCGCTCGGCGTCGAGCAGGTCGAACACCGTCGTCACATAGGGCAGCACCTTCGGCGCGACGCCGGCCAGTTCGTCATAGATCGCCTGCGGGTCGATTTCCGTCAGTCGCAGCCCGCGGCGCAGCGCGTTGTGATGGGCGAGCAGCCGCTCGATCTTGGGCATGAGTGCCGGCAGGTCGGCGAGATCGGTCATCCGGATGGCCCGGCGCCCGACCTTGTCCTCATAGGCGGGGCCGATGCCGCGACCGGTCGTGCCGATCTTGGTGCCGGCATTGGCCGATTCGCGCTGCTGGTCGAGTTCGCGATGCACCGACAGGATGAGGCAAGCGTTCTCGGCGACCTTCAGATTGTCAGGGGTGATCGCCACGCCCTGCGTCGAGACGCGCTCGATCTCGGCCATCAGCGCATGGGGATCGACGACGACGCCGTTGCCGATAACCGAGAGCTTGCCGGGCCGCACGATGCCGGAGGGCAGCAGGGACAACTTGTAGGTGACACCGTCGATCACCAGGGTATGGCCGGCATTGTGCCCGCCCTGGAACCTGACCACCACATCGGCCTGGCTCGACAGCCAGTCGACAATCTTGCCCTTGCCCTCGTCGCCCCACTGGGAGCCGACGACAACCACGTTCGCCATGGTCCTCGATCCTCGTCCACGGCAAGGCAAACCCCGACTGCGCGCTCACCGCCTCCAGCCGGGGTCCTTGCACCGTGCCGATAAAGGATCGCCGCCGGGCTGGCAAGGGCGGGAGGGTGCGGCGGATCGGAGCCGCACGCCCGCCGCCATGCCTCAGCCCCGCGCCTGGCTCGACTGGATCTGCCGGTCGGCGGGCCAGCGGATGCGCCAGCCGTGACGGATGTCGCGGCTCTGGCCGGCGGCGATCTCAAGGTCCCATTCGAGGATGCCGCGCCTCCCGCGCACGTCGCGGCGCGCGGGCGCGGTCATGCCCGACAGCGTCTCGACCGTGATGTCGCTGGCCTCCGTCACCGGCACGCGGTCCTCGACCATGACCTTGCGGGGGGTCGCCGCGCCGTTGCGCACGATGATGCGGAACTCGCGTTCGTCGGTCTTGGCGCTGGAGATGATGCCCGCCGTGCCGTCGGTGCGGCGCACAACCTGGTACTCGACCCGCACCAGATCGTCGGCGCCGAAACCGAGGCGGACCTCCTGCTCGCGCGTGGCGGCGGCAATCTGCGTGCGACCGGAGAACATGCCGTCGCGGTAGAGATTGACCCGGCCCGGCATCAGCGGCACCTCGCCCTGGTGGCGGAACCGGGCCTCCAGATAGGCGGTGGGATCGAGGCTCGGCACCACGCGCGAGACGAGATCGGTCTCGATCGTCGCGGACTGGATGCGCAGCGCCCGCGCACCGCCCCCGGAGCCGATCGCCGCGCGGCCGGCGATCCGGAAGGAGGCCTGGAACCCGCCCATGTCGACAACCGCCTCCTGTTCGGCGACCGGCACCAGCGCCGCGGAGGGGGCCCGCCGCGCCTGGCGCGCCTGGTTTGCGCCGTAGCTCGGCGCCATGGCTATCGGTGGCGGTGGGGCCATCGCACGCTCGCCGTCGGCCGGAGCCTCGAACCGGACGATGAGCGACGGCAGGTCCGGGCCCGAGCCGCCGCGGGCAACCCGCGCCGTCGAGACAGTCAGGGCGACGTCGGACCAGTCCTCGCCGGTCTGCTGGACGATCTCGGCACGGCGGATCAACTCGATGGAGGGTTTCGGACCCGTCGTCGTCAGCCGGGCATCGTAGAGCGGCGACCAGCGGGCGCCGCGCACGGCATAGGTGACGGTCAGTTCGCCGCGGAAGGTCTCACCCGCCTCGACATCGACACGCGCTTCCAGGTGCCGGGGCGGCTGCGTGCGCAACTGCGCCTCGATCTGCTGGATGTCGCGATCGATGGCCCGCTGGGCACGCTCGGCCTCGCGGATGGCACGGTCGGCGGCAACCGTCTCCTCGAGCGCTGCGGCAAGCGCCTGGCGCGCCTCGGCAATGTTGAGACCGCGCTCCCCGGCGGACAGCGTGGCGGGCTGGACGAGCGCCTCGGCCGCCCGCTTGCGCATGCGCTCGGCGGCGATGCGGTCCTCAAGGGCGAGGCGCTGGTCGCGCAGCGTCTCCAGCATCCGCACCCGCTCCGGATCGGGGCGCTCGAAGGGGCGCTGCTGGCGGGCATCGACAGACCCGACCGTCAGGCGCCCCTCCCCTCCCCCGGCAATGCGGATGGAGGCCGGATCGGCGGTCAGCGGCAGGTCGTCGAGAACCAGCACATGTTCCCCGGCCGGCAGCTCCACACGGATGGTCCGGGTGATGCTCGCCCCGTCCGGAAAGACGGTGACCGCCTCGATGCGCGAGGGCAGGCGGAACTCGGCGGCAGCAAGCGGACCTGCGGGCGCGATCAGCAGCACCGCGACCGCCGCGAGGCCAGGCCAGCTGCGGGCGGGAACGGACGATGGGTCGGGAAAGCGACGAGCGGTCATAGGGCTCTCCGGCGTGAGGGAGCCCCGAGTAACCTTGCGGAATGCGGCGGCCGCGCGGCTGAACCGCGGCCGCCCCGGACCGGACTGCCGAGCCTCAGCCGAAGCGGCCGGTGATGTAGTCGCGCGTGCGCGTATCGACCGGATTGGTGAAGATCTGGTCGGTGGTGCCCTCCTCGACCAGCACGCCGAGATGGAAGAACGCGGTGCGCTGCGACACGCGCGCAGCCTGCTGCATCGAGTGGGTGACGATGACGATGGTGAAGTTCTGCTTCAGTTCGTCGATCAGTTCCTCGATCTTGGCGGTGGCGATCGGGTCGAGCGCCGAACACGGCTCGTCCATCAGGATCACCTCCGGCGACACCGCGATGGCGCGGGCGATGCACAGGCGCTGCTGCTGGCCGCCGGACAGGCCCGTGCCGGATTCCTGCAGGCGATCCTTCACCTCGTTCCACAGGCTCGCCTTCTTCAGCGAGGTCTCGACGATCCCGTCCAGATCGGCCTTCGAGCGCACCAGGCCATGGATGCGCGGGCCATAGGCGACGTTCTCGTAGATCGACTTCGGGAACGGGTTCGGCTTCTGGAACACCATGCCGACCCGAGCGCGCAACTGCACGACGTCCAGCGAGCGGTCATAGATGTCCTGCTCGTCGATCTTGATGTCGCCGGTCACCCGGCAGATCAAGATCGTGTCGTTCATCCGGTTGATGCAGCGCAGGAAGGTCGACTTGCCGCAGCCCGACGGCCCGATGAACGCCATGACCGAGCGCTCGGGGATGTCGACATTGACGTCCTTGATGGCCTGCTTCTCGCCGTAGAAGACATTGACGTTGCGGCCGGTGATCTTCGGCCGGGTGGCCGCCACGGGAGCGGTGGCATGGGCCGCCGCAGCCGTCTCGAAAGTCGGAAGCGAGTTCATCGGATCAATCCTCGTATCGGGCCGGCTTACCAGCGGCGTTCAAACTTCTTGCGGAGGAACACCGCCGCCGCGTTCATCAGGATCAGGAAGACAAGCAGGACAACGATCGCCGCGGCAGTCTTGCTCACGAAGGCGGCCTCGGGGAAGTCGGCCCACATGAAAATCTGGACGGGCAGCAGCGTTGCGGCATCGGTGATGCCCTTCGGCACGTCGACGACGAACGCGACCATGCCGATGAGCAGCAGCGGCGCCGTCTCGCCGAGAGCGGATGCCATGCCGATGATGGTGCCGGTCAGGATGCCCGGCATGGCGAGCGGCAGGACGTGGTGGAACACCGCCTGCTGGTGCGAGGCCCCGACCCCGAGCGCCGCCTCCTTGATGGAGGGCGGCACGGCGCGGATCGCCGCCCGAGCGGCGATGATGATGACCGGCAGGGTCATCAGGGCGAGCACCAGGCCGCCGACCACCGGTGCCGAGCGCGGCATGCCGAAGACGTTGAGGAACACCGCAAGGCCCAGCAGGCCGAAGATGATCGACGGCACAGCCGCCAGATTGTTGATGTTCACCTCGATGATCTCGGTGATCCGGTTCTTCGGGGCAAACTGTTCCAGATAGATGGCTGCGGCGACGCCGATGGGGAAGCTCAGCGCCAGCGTGATGATCAGCGTCAGGAAGGAGCCGACCACCGCCACCCAGACGCCGGCAAGTTCGGCCTCGCGGGAGGCACCGCCGAAGAAGAATTCGCGAGAAATGCGCCGTTCGACGAGGCCGCGCTCCTTCAGCGATTCCAGATAGGCAATCTCGCGGTCGCCGATGCGCCTGTTGGTCTCGGGCTGCACGATGCGCAGGATTTCCCATTCACGGGGCTTTGCCACGTCGGTGCTGCGTGGCGGTAGCAGCACCTGCCCGGTGGCATTGGCACTCTGCACCTGGGTCAGCTTCACCACGCCGCCATTGATGCGGATGAGGTAGCTGGAAATGGTGTTGTCGAGCGACTCGGCCCGGTCGGCGCCGGTGATGCGGGCTTCCAGACCGGCGATCCGCTGGCGCAGTTGCTCGATCTCGGAACGCGTGGCGGCGACCTGCCGGGTCTCCTGCTCGACGCGGGCCTGCAGGGAGGCACGGCCAGCTTCCGGCGTTGTCGACAGCGTTTGCTGAAGGGCGGCAACCATCCGCTCAAGGCCTGCGAGCACGCGCTCCTTGCCGGCGAGGTCGGCGCGATGGCGCGCGGCCTCGGTCTGCAGCTGCGCCTTCATGGCCGCCAGAAGCGGCTGGAAATTGTTGACCGTCGAAGACAGCTGAACCTGGCCCGATGTGCCCGAAACGCCCAGTTCGCCCTGGCCGCGGGTCACCTCGACCGGCGAGATCATCCCCTTGAGATAGAGATCGGAATTGGCCTGCAGCGGCACGAGGATCTGCTGCGACGTGCCGATCAGTGCCGGATTGTCCACCACTGCGAGACGCACCATCGAGGGCGCGCCCGACGACATGATCGAGCCGAGCGAGCGGCGCGACGTCCGGTCGGTCACCGATGGGAAGTAGCCGCGCAGGCCGGTGTTGACGATCGCGTCGAAATTGGCCGCGTTGATCGCTCGCGTCAAATCCTCGCCGGTGGCGTTCTGTGGATTCAGGTCCTCCCGCTTCAGCTCAACGTCCAGCTTGAGATAGTTCTGCGTGAAGGCCGGAATGGATTGGCCGATGATGGTCGACAGGAAGAGCACGAGGAACCCGGCTGCAATCGCCAGCGCCCCGATACCCATGGCCTGGAAAATGTACTCGCTGCGGTAGCGGGCCTTCAGCCGCTTCTGCGCTGCGTCGTTGGTGTGCAGGTCGGTGCCGACCCGCGGGAGCGAGACGTCAGTCATACTGTTCCCGATACTTGTTCACGACGCGCAGGGCGATGAGATTGAGCGTCAGGGTGATGAAGAACAGCGCCAGCCCGAGGCCGAAGGCCGACAGCGTCTTGGGGCTGTCGAACTCCTGGTCGCCGGTCAGGAGCGAGCTGATCTGGACGGTGACGGTGGTCACGGCTTCCAGCGGGTTCAGCGTCAGATTGGCGGCAAGGCCGGCAGCCATCACCACGATCATGGTCTCGCCCATGGCCCGCGAGACGGCCAGAACCAGGGCCGAGACGATGCCCGGCAGCGCGGCGGGCAGGACCACCCGCCGAATGGTCTCGGACTTGGTGGCGCCAAGGCCGGCAGAGCCGTCGCGCAGCGACTGGGGGACGGCATTGATGACGTCGTCCGACAGCGAGGAGACGAAGGGCACAATCATGATGCCCATGACGATGCCCGCAGCGAGCGCGCTCTCCGAGGAAACGTCGAGGCCAAGCGCCGTGCCCATGTTGCGGATGAAGGGGGCAACCGTCAGCGCGGCGAAGAAACCATAGACGACGGTCGGGATACCGGCGAGGATCTCCAGAACCGGCTTGCCGACGGCGCGCACCTTGGGGCTCGCATAGTCGGAGAGATAGATGGCGGCGAGAATGCCCAGCGGCGCTGCCACCATCATGGCGATGAAGGTGATCAGCAGCGTGCCGGTAAGAAGCGGGATGAAGCCGAAAGCGGCCGTACCGCCGACCTGATCCGCGCGGAACGCCATCTGCTGCGGGGTCCAGGTCAGTCCGAACAGGAAGTCGATCGGATTGACGAAGGTGAAGAACCGCATCGATTCCACGATCAGCGACATGACGATGCCGACCGTGGTCAGGATCGCCAGCGTCGCCGACAGGGCCAGGAACACCTTGACCGCGGCCTCGACCTTGTGGCGGGCGCGGAACGGCACGGCAATGGCATTCCACGCGTAGCGGAAGCCGGCAACCGCCACGACCGCCATCACCGCGACCATGGCCAGCGTCGAAAGGCGGTTGAGTGACTGGAAGGCGCTGGCGGCCTCTTCCCGGAACGCGTCGCGCACGCCGGCCGAGCCGCCGCCGGCAATGGCCTGAATATCGCGCCAGAAGCCGTCGATCTGGGCCGGGCTGAACTCGGCAACCTGGCTCGCGAACTGCGACAGCATCAGCGAGCGGAGAACGTTGGGACTGATCATCGACCAGAGCGCGAGCACGGCGAGGGCCGGGCCGGCCGTCATCAGCGCAAGCCACCAGCCATGATAGCCCGGCAGCGAATGGAGGGCTGCGAAATTGGCGCCGGACAGGGTCACGGCGCGATTGCGGCCGAGCAGCACGCAGGCCAGTGCGATCGCCAGGACGAGGCCGAACAGGGGCAGGAACATCAGAGCCTTCCGCGGACGATCGGGATCAGCAATGCGCAGGGTTCGGTCGAAGGGCCCGGCCGAAGCCGGACCCTTCTGATTCAACCGGCGATCAGAGGCCTGCCATCGGCGTGGCGGCGGTCACGGCAGCGCGGAAGCGGGCGCGGTCGGCCGTCGGGCTCGGAACCAGGCCCTTCTTCTCCAGATAGCCGTCGTCACCCATGGCCTGCTCGGACGCATACTCGTTGATGAAATCCTGAAGGCCGGGAACGATGCCGATGTGGTTCTTCTTCAGATAGACGAACATGGAACGGGACATCGGCCACTTGCCGTTCTGGATGTTCTCGACCGTGGGCTCGACGCCACCGATGCGGGCGCCCTGGATCTTGTCGTGATTCTCTTCGAGGTTGGAGTAGCCGAAGATGCCGAAGGCGGTCGGATTGGCGACCAGACGCTGGACGATGATGTTGTCGTTCTCGCCGCCCTCGATGAAGGCGCCGTCAGCGCGGATCTGCTGGCAGTCGCGGCTCGAAATCTGCACGTTGCGGCGCTTGGCATGCTCGCGGCAGCCGCCGAGAAGGGCCATCTCGTTGAACGAGTCGCGCGTGCCGGAGGTCGGCGGCGGGCCGATGACCTCGATGCGGGCATTCGGCAGGTTCGGCGCGATGTCCGACCAGTTGCGGTTCGGATTGTCGACCAGCTGACCCTGGGCATTCGGGATCTTGGCGGCCAGGGCCAGGTAGATCTGCTCCAGCGTGAGCTGCACCTGCGGACCCTGCTTGGCATTGGCGAAGACGATGCCGTCAAAGCCGATCTGCAGCTCGACAAGGTCGACGCCGTTGGTCTTGCAGGTGTTGAACTCGTTCTGCGTGATGCGGCGCGAGGCATTGGTCAGATCAGGCGTGTTCAGGCCGACGCCGGCGCAGAACAGGCGCATGCCGCCGCCGGTGCCCGTCGACTCGACGATCGGGGCGCGACCGCCGCGCTGCGAGAATCGCTCGGCAACCGTGGTGGTGAAGGGGAAGACGGTGGAGGAACCCGTGATCTGGATGCGATCGCGGGTCTGGGCGTTGGCGGGCATGGCGAGGACGACGGCGCCGCCGAGGGCGAGCACGGCCGCGGAAAAATAGGGCGTAAGCTTCACAGGAGTCTCCTGTCGTTGACGATCCCGAGGCGGGCGGCTTGAGCGCCGCATGAATGGCCTGGCACGACCCACTGATAGGGCCGATGGGCGATACTTCTATGACCCTTCATTGACAGAAGCATGAATGTATTTTCTCTGTAATTACAATAAGATAACAATATGTCTGGATGAATTCCGACAGTCGTCGGCACATCCGCCCGCTGCCACCGTGCCGCGCATCGCTCGCCTGCGGGGGGCGCCCTGACGCCGGCCGCAGCAGAACCCTATAGTGACGCCTCCTCCTTTGCCGGCGAGCGCATGCGCCTTCTCGATCGTCCCTATCTCATCCTCGCCGCCACCACCCTGATCTGGGCCGGCAATGCCATTGCCAGCCGGCTGGCCGTGGGACACGTCTCGCCGATGATGCTGACCTGCCTGCGCTGGGTCGGCACGGTGATTCTCGTCAGCATCATTGCCGGACCCGCCTTCCGGCGCGAATGGCCGGCGATCCGCGCCCACTGGAAATGGCTGGCGGTAATGGGGGTCATCGGCTTCACCGGTTTCAACGCCGCGTTCTATCTCGCCGCGCTCTACACCACCGCCATCAATATCGGCATCATCCAGGGCTCGATCCCGGTCATGGTCCTGGCCGGCGCCTTCCTCGCCTACCGCACGCCGATCACCGGCCTGCAGGCCATCGGCATCGTGGTGACCATTGCCGGCGTTGCGCTGCTCGCCGCACGCGGAAGCCTCGACCTCCTGCTCACGCTGGCCTTCAATTTCGGCGACCTGCTGATGCTGATCGCCTGCCTCGGCTACTCGGCCTATACGGTGGCCCTGCGCAACCGGCCGGCCATCTCCGCGCAGCCCTTCTTCCTCGGCCTTTCGCTGGTGGCGCTGATCTCGTCCCTGCCGCTGCTCGCCATCGAGGTCGCGCATGGCTCGGCGCAACTGCCGGACCTCAAGGGCCTCGCCATCATCCTCTACGTGGCCGTTCTGCCGGGCTTCGTCGCCCAGATCCTGTTCATGCGCGGGGTCGAGCTGATCGGCCCCGGCCGGGCCGGCCTGTGGGTCAATCTCGTGCCGGTCTGGGCGGCGATCCTCGGTCCCCTGATCCTCGGCGAGGTGTTCGCGTGGTATCACGCCGCGGCGCTGGTCCTGGTGCTCGGCGGCATCGCGGTTGCCGAAGGCGGGCGGCGCTGATCAGGCCCGCCGGGCGCCGATCTTCTCCAGAAGCGACAAAAGCACCGCAAGCCCCAACCCGAACATCGCGCCGATCAGCGCGGTGCGGGCGATGGCGCCCCCCGCGCCGCCGCCGAACAGGGCCTGGCCGCGGATCAGCGGCAGCACCACCCAGTTGACCATGGCCGGCCCCATGACGCCGAAGACCATGCCGAACAGCACTTCCGGGCCGAGCAGCAGGATGAAGGCGGCGATGGTGACGCCGAAGACCAGGGCGATCGCCACGGCCCGGATGTCGCCGAAGGCCAGATGCAGCGCGCCCCACGCGATCAGCCCGGCGGAAATCCCGAAGAACAGGCCCATCAGCGAGCCGCGCGCGTCCCAGCCCTGGCGGTCCCAGAGCAGCACGAAGAGCACGCCCCACATGCCGCCCCAGAAGCACTGGTTGGCGATGGTCGGCACGCCCCAGGGATTCGGCGTCATCTGATAGACGGCGCCGGAGGCAAGGCCAAGCTGGGTCAGCCCCCAGATGGTCGGCTGATGGAACATCAGCACGGCCAGAGCCCCGGCGATGAAGCCGAGCAGGATACGAACGACAACCGACATGGATTCCCCCCGGCGCAGACTTGACCATCCTAACCATGACGATGCCCCGCCCCGCAACGGGTCGGGACAGGGATCAGTGGAGGGATGAGGTGTTTCAGAAGGCCAGCCGGCGCGCGCGCTTCACCTGCGGAATGTCGTGGATCTGGGCGAGAAGCGCGTCGGAGATGCGTTCGTCCACCGCCACGAAGCAGATGGCGTCGCCTCCCGGCCGGTCGCGGCCGAGGTTGAAGGTCGCGATATTGACGCCGGCATCGCCCAGCAATGAGCCGAACCGGCCGATGAAACCCGGCTTGTCGTCGTTGCGGACGTAAAGCATGTGATCGGCGAACTCCGCATCCATGGCGATATGGCGGATCTCGACGATACGCGGCTTGCCGTCGGCGAGCACCGTGCCGGCGGCGTGGCGCGGCATGTCCTCGGCCTCCACCGTGATCATGATGCGGCTTTCCAGATTGCCGCCCGGCGCCTCGCGCTTCACCTCGTCCACTGTGATGCCCTTGTCGTTGGCGATCGGCACGGCATTGACCATGTTGATGTCGGACAGGAAGGGCCGCAGGACGCCGGTCACGGCCGCGGCGGTGAGTGGCCGCACGTTGAGATCGGCGACCTTGCCTTCATATTCGATGCGGATGCCCTTGACCGGCGCCTCGGTCAGCTGGCCGAGGAACGAGCCGAGCTTTTCCGCCAGCGCCACGAAAGGACGCAGCTTCGGTGCGTCCTCGGCCGAGATCGAGGGGAAGTTCACCGCATTGGTGATGGCGCCCGACAGGAGATAG
This sequence comes from Phreatobacter sp., assembly GCF_051860605.1. Classification (GTDB taxonomy): domain Bacteria; phylum Pseudomonadota; class Alphaproteobacteria; order Rhizobiales; family Phreatobacteraceae; genus Phreatobacter. The sequence continues at coordinate 166,445 of NZ_JBHYDR010000006.1, forward strand.
TCGGACATCTGCTCGGCCACCTGCAGGGCGACGTTCTCCTGCGCCTCGGTCGTGGCTGCCCCCAGATGCGGCGTGCAGATCACGTTGGAATGGCCGAACAGCGGATTGGCGATTGCCGGCTCCTCGGAGAAGACGTCGAAGGCCGCGCCCGCAACATGGCCGGCATCCAGCGCATCGCGCAGCGCCTGTTCGTCGACGAGGCCGCCGCGGGCGCAGTTGATGATGCGCACGCCCGGCTTGGCTTTCGCCAGCGCCTCGCGCGACAGGACGTTCTTCGTCTGTGCGGTCATCGGCACATGCAGCGTGATGAAGTCGGCGCGGCGCAGCAACTCGTCCAGTTCCACCTTCTCCACCCCGATGGAGACGGCGCGCTCGGGCGACAGATAGGGATCGAAGGCGATGACCTTCATCTTCAGACCCAGCGCACGGTCGGCGACGATCGAGCCGATATTGCCGCAGCCGATGATGCCGAGCGTCTTCGAGGTCAGTTCGACGCCCATATACTTGTTCTTCTCCCACCGGCCGGCCTGCGTGGTGCGGTCGGCATCGGGGATCTGCCGGGCGACGGCAAACATCATGGCAATGGCATGCTCGGCGGTGGTGATCGAATTGCCGAACGGCGTGTTCATCACGATGACGCCCCGTGACGTGGCGTTCGGGATGTCGACATTGTCGACGCCGATGCCGGCGCGGCCGATCACCTTGAGCTTCGTGGCATTGGCGAGGATAGCCGGCGTCACCTTGGTCGCGGAGCGGATGGCGAGGCCGTCATAGTCGCCGATGATCGCGGCGAGCTTGTCCTTGTCCTTGCCGAGGGCCGGCTGAAAATCGACCTCGATGCCACGATCCTTGAAGATCTGCACGGCGGCGGGCGAGAGAGCGTCGGAAATGAGAACGCGGGGTTTCGTCACGGGATGGGCTCCACATGCGGCCTCTCCGCAAGGGGGAGAGGGTGGCGCCATCGGGCGCCGGAGAAAGGGGAGAAGGGTTGAGCGGAACCCTCTGGCTCCGCATGTCACCCCCGGCCGGGCGATAGCGAGGGGAAGGGGGTCCAGATCATGAAGGCTGATGCCCGATGCCTGGCTCCCCTTCCCTCGCCGCTCATGCGGCTCGCCGGGGATGACGGAATGCGCTTACGCCGCCTTCTTCAGCTTGGCCTTCTCGGTGGCGAAGGCATAGGCGATCCAGGGCATCAGCGCCTTGAGGTCGCGCGCCTGCACGGTCGCACCGCACCAGATGCGCAGGCCCGGAGGCGCGTCGCGGTAATGGCCGAGATCGAGGCCGGCGCCTTCCTTCTCAAGCGTCGCGACGACGCCCTTGGCAAAGGCCGCCTGCGCGTCGGCCGGCAGCGCCGTCACGGCCGGATCCGTGAACTTCAGGCACACCGACGTGTTGGAGCGGGTCTTCGGCTTAACGGCCAGGAAGTCGATCCAGTCGTTCTCCTTGACGAACTTGGCGATGACGCGGGTGTTGGCATCCGCGCGCTTCACCAGGCCGTCGAGGCCGCCGACCTTCTGTGCCCATTTCAGCGCGTCGATATAGTCCTCGACACAGAGCATGGACGGGGTGTTGATCGTCTCGCCCTCGAAGATGCCCTCGATCAGCTTGCCGCCCGTGGTCATGCGGAAAATCTTCGGCAGCGGCCATGACGGCTTGTAGGTCTCCAGCCGCTCCACCGCGCGCGGGGAGAGGATGAGCATGCCGTGGGCCGCCTCGCCGCCCAGCACCTTCTGCCAGGAGAAGGTGACGACATCGAGCTTGTCCCAGTCGAGCCGCTGGGCAAAGGCCGCCGAGGTGGCGTCGCAGATGGTCAGGCCCTGACGGTCCGCCGCAATCCAGTCGGCATTCGGCACGCGCACACCGGACGTCGTGCCGTTCCAGGTGAAGACGACGTCGCGGGTCCTGGTGTCGATCGACTTCAGGTTCGGCAATTCGCCATAGGGCGCGGTGATGGTGCGCACGTCGGCAAGCTTCAGCTGCTTCACCACGTCGGTGACCCAGCCCTCGCCGAAGCTTTCCCAGGAGACCATGTCGACGCCGCGCGCTCCGAGCATCGACCACATGGCCATCTCGACAGCGCCCGTGTCCGAGGCGGGCACGATGCCGATGCGGTAGCCGGCCGGAACCTGCAGCACCTCGCGCGTCAGGTCGATGGCGAGCTTCAGCTTCGCCTTGCCGATCTTGGCGCGGTGTGACCGCCCGAGCGGCGCGTCAGCCAGTGCTTTGAGGGACCATCCGGGGCGCTTCGCGCAGGGGCCGGACGAAAAGGTATTCGCGCGCGGGCGCGCAGTCGGGGCGGTTGTCGCCATTTGGATCTCCATCCTCGCAGATGAGCGTGCCCCGTTGGGGGGGCATGTCCCGCCGCTGCGAATAGGACCAATGGTGAGTCAGGTCAAGGTGACGCGGGTTACTGCGTAAGCGCCTACGGACCGGCGGGTCCGAGCCCGTCGCCGAACATGTAGCGCAGGCCGATGCGGAACTCGTGCGCCGCAACGGTCGTCCGGTAGGCACCGCCACCCGTGTCGGCGAAGCGCAGGCCACCCATGTGCAGGTAGCGATAGCCGAGATCGAGCTTCGTCTGGGGCGTGATGTCGACGGTCAGGCCGGCCATGGCCGCAAAGGTCAGGTTCCACTTCACCGTGGCGGCGAGGGTGGGGGTGACGGTCAGTTCGCCGAGCCCGGCCGCTGCCGGAACCGGCGTCGAGACATAGCTGGACGCAGCGAGGCGCGACATGCCGATGCCGGCACCGATATAGGGCGTGACGCCGGAGAAGGTGCCGAGGTCGGCATAGACATTGAGCAGCGCGGTCTGGCCGGTGACGCCGAAGCGATCCTCGCGCGCGGGCACCGGCAGCGGGCCGACATAGCCCCAGTTCCCTTCCGGCGGGGCAAAGCCGGAGAACCGCGCGGTCGAGCGCAGGTCGAGCGTCGCATCGAGCCGGAACCACTTGTACTTGAAGCCGGCGCCAAGGCCGCCGCCGAACACCGTCGAGCCGCGCGTGTCGCGCAGATCCACCCATTCGGCGGGCGCGAAGTTCACGCTGTCGAGATAGCGGGCGGCCGGCCGGCGGAAGAGGCTGGCGGTCACATCGCCGCGCAGATACCAGCCGGAGGAGAAGTCCTCGGCGAGAACCGGGGGCGCCAGCGGCGGCGGGGCAGCGCCGCGCACATCGGCCGCCTGGGTGATGGTCGCCGCCAGGCTGAGGATCGCCGTCAGCGCAGCGATGGCACGGCGGTTCGTCGGGCGGGTCATGGCAAGGTCCCTGCAACGCTGAACGGTGGCCCATGGGCCCGGGCCGGATCTGCCGAGGCAGTGTCGGCTGCTGCGGTTAAGGGGGATTTAAGGTTAACGCTTAACCTGCAGGCAGCCGCCGGACATGCAAACGGCGCGGACGGGGCGTCCGCGCCGCTGCGGGAAATTGCGCGCTGGATCAGTAGCGGGCGACGATCGGGGCTGCGGCCGGTCCGCCACCGAAGGCATAGCGCAGGCCGATGCGCAGATCATGCGCGTTGACGTTGCGGACCTGGTAGTTGACCACGGCCGTCGTGCAGAGCGGGCACGGCGCGCCGGAGCGGAAATGGCCCGTCTGCATGTAGCGGTAGCCGAGTTCGATCTTGGTCGAGGGCGTCACGTCCCAGGCGAGACCGGCCATCAGCGCCCAGGCGAAATTGCCCATGGTGCCGGCATTGATCATGCCGGACGAGGCCCCGACACCCACCACGACACCGGTGTCGAAGGTGGGGGACAGCCGGTTCCAGGCATAGCCGACGCCCGCGCCGACATAGGGCGTGATGCCCCACCAGGTGCCAAGGTCGATATAGCCGTTGAGGAGGGCCACCACCGACGACATGTTGGAGTGCAGGACGTTCTCGTAGGCGCCACCGGGACCCGAAAGGACGTCACGGCCGATGAACCGGCCGCCGGAGCGATATTCCAGCGTGCCGTCGACACGGAACCAGGAATTGAACGCGTAGCCGATGCCGGCGCCGATGAACATGGTCGAGGACAGCGAGTGCTGGTAGGTCGTGTCCGTGATGCCGAGCGGCGGGTTCGGATTGTAGTGCCAGTCCCGCGCCCGCTGGGTTCCAAGGCCGATATCGCCGCGCAGATACCAGCCACCGGATGCGGCAGGCTCGACGGTGGGGGCGGAGGCGCGCAGAACAGGTGGCATGTCGGCCGCCTGCACGGCCGGCGTAAGGAAGAGCGTCGCTGCGGCGAACGCAAGGTACTGAAGGCGGCGCATGGCGAGGTCCCGGCAAGAGGACGCGCCGGTCGGCGGCGCATCCGAGGTTCAACGCCGCAATGCTCGCAGGGATTGTTTAAAGGGCACTTAACCCTAACAGGCGTGGTGAAGGGACAGTGAAGGGCGGGCCTGCCGCCCTGCCCTCACGCCGCTGCCTTGGCCACAGCCGCGACGATCTGATCGACCACGGTCTCGACCAGGTCGCGGTCGTCGCCCTCGGCCATGACGCGGATGACCGGCTCGGTCCCCGACGGGCGGATGACCAGCCGGCCATGGGCGCCGAGCCTCGCCTTGGCATCGTCGATGGCCGTGACGACGGCGGACGATTCCAGCGGCTTGCCGCCCTTGAAGCGGACATTCTTCAGAACCTGCGGCAGCGGCTCGAAACGGTGGCAGACCTCGGACACGGGCTTGCCCATCTTCAGCACCACCGCCAGCACCTGAAGGGCCGCGACGAGACCGTCTCCGGTGGTTGAATAGTCGGACAGGATGATGTGGCCGGACTGCTCCCCGCCAACGTTGAAGCCATGCTCGCGCATGTGCTCCAGCACATAGCGATCGCCCACCGGGGTGCGGGCCAGATTGAGCCCGAGGCCCGTCAGGAACCGCTCGAGCCCCAGATTCGACATCACGGTCGCCACGATGCCGGGCGCCGACAGGCGGCCGTCCACCATCCACGACTCGGCCACCACGGCCATCAACTGGTCACCGTCGATGATCTGGCCCTTTTCGTCGACGATCAGCACGCGATCGGCATCGCCGTCCAGCGCAATGCCGATATCGGCGCGCATCTCGCGCACCTTCTCGATCAGCGTGGCCGGATGGGTCGAGCCGCAGGCGTCGTTGATGTTGAAGCCATCGGGCTTGTCACCGATGGTGATGACCTCGGCGCCGAGTTCCCACAGCGCCGCGGGGGCGACCTTGTAGCCTGCGCCATTGGCGCAATCGATGACGATCCTCAGGCCGGACAGGTCGAGGTTGCGTGGCAGCGTGCGCTTGGCGAACTCGATGTAGCGCGCCTGGGCATCGTCGATGCGCTTGGCCCGCCCGAGCAGGCGGGAGGCGGCGAGCCTGCTGGTCAGGTTCTCGTCGAGCAGCGCCTCGATCGTGTGCTCCACCTCGTCGGACAGCTTGTAGCCATCGGGCGCGAACAGCTTGATGCCGTTGTCGTCGAAGGGATTGTGGGAGGCCGAGATCATGACGCCGAGGTCGGCGCGCATCGAGCGGGTGAGCATGGCCACCGCCGGCGTCGGCATCGGGCCGACCAGCAGCACGTCCATGCCGACCGATGTGAAGCCGGCCACCAGCGCGTTCTCGATCATGTAGCCGGACAGGCGCGTGTCCTTGCCGATCATGACCCGGTGCCGGTGCGTTCCGCGCTGGAAGGCCAGGCCGGCGGCCTGGCCGATCTTCATCGCGAATTCGGGCGTGACGGGGAAAGCATTGGCGCGGCCGCGGATGCCGTCTGTGCCGAAATACTTGCGGGGCATTGCGAAGGTCTCGTCCGGCGGAAGATCGATGCGTCGGTGATTCGCGGGGGCGGGCCCGGCAGCGCCCGTATATAGGCCGAACACGCCCGCATGTCGCCGCCCCGGCTTCACAATTGGTGAGGCTTCGTGACAATCGGCCCGGTCATGCCTCCGCCGGCCTCAGACCGGCCAGCAGACCGACGATGCCAGCCCGCAGCACGGCGGCATCCGCACCCTCCACCGCTCCGGCATGGATGACGGCCCCGTTCATCGCCCCGTTCAGCAGGACTGCCAGCGCATCGGCCGGACCGTCGAAGCGCAGGGCCCCCTCGCCATGGGCTGCCCGCACGCCATCCAGCAGAAGCCTGAACCCATTCTCCCGGTCGATGGCATGCCAGCGTTCGAAGCCGAGCACCGCCGGTGCGTCGATGACCAGGATGCGGCGCGCATCGGGACGCATCATGGCATCGAACCAGGCGAGCGAGCCGGCCGCGAGTTGGTCGAAAGCCGTCATCCCGTCGGCCGCAGCCGCGCGGATGGCCTCCACGGCCTCCGCGGCAATCTCCCGGCAGACCGCCTCGAACAGGTCCGCCTTGTCGCGAAAGTGGTGATAGAGCGCGCCACGCTTCACACCGGCTTCGCCGAGGATGGCTTCGGTGGCCGTGCCGGCAAAGCCGTCGCGGGCAAACTGCGCCCGCGCCACAGTGAGCAGGCGCCCGCGCGTTGCCGCCGACCGGTCCACGTTCTTCGCCATCCCGACCTCATTGACAGACAGACTGTCTGTTTATATAAACCGACTGTCTGTTTATTTTATCGCTCCCGCCTGCCCGCGTCAAACCTGGAGATGCGCCATGCGCTTCCTCGACCGCTACCCGATCGTCGTGACTGCGCAGAAGGACGCCTGCCGTGCCTTCTGGGTCCACCATCTCGGCTTCGAGGTCCTGTTCGACAGCACATGGTTCACGCTTCTCGCCGCGGATGACCAGACCGCGACCATCGCCTTCATGACCCCCGATCACCCCTCCGCCCCTCCGGGACCGGACGCCTTTTCCGGCAAGGGCCTGTGCTTCGAGCTGCAGGTTGTGGATGCCGCCGCCGCCCATGCCGAAGCGGTGGGGCGCGGGCTGCCCATCACATTGCCGCTGACACGCGAGCCCTTCGGCCAGGTCCGCTTCGGCTTCTTCGACCCGTCGGGCCTGTGGGTGGACGTGGTCGAGCAGTGCGAACCGGCGGCCGGATACTGGGACCGCTACATGATCGCGGCCTGACCATCATGTCGACGGGCGGTCATCTCGCCCAGAGACCGCCCCAGCCGCTCTGGATCAGCTTGTATCCCATGGTGTGACACTCCCCGAACCCGCACTGGACGACGACCGAGCCGAGATTGACCAGGCAGATGACGATCAGATAGGCGCTGGCCACGTCGGCAAGCCGTCCGATCACCGGGAAGCTGGCGATGCCGTGCCGGGCAAGCTGCCGCTCGCCCCCGAACAGCGTCATGGCGGCGGCATAGCCGGCAATGATCAGGGTGGCGATGATCACCGACCAGACCGGCATGTGCAGGCCGAACAGGGTCGAGCCGACATAGCTGTGCCCCGGTCGCGGCACGATATCGAGCAGGGTCTGGCGCACCGAGACGATCAGCAGCAGCAGCGCGAAGGTGAGCCCGATTCCGGTGTTCCGGTGCGAAAAGCCATTTCGAAAGTTCTGCGCGAGCGCAAAGCCGATGCCGAACAGCGCCACCCGCTGCAGCAGACACAGCGGGCAGGGAAGCTCGCCGAATACATATTGCATGACCATCGCGGCGGTGAGCACGACGGCAATGCCGACGAGCATCAGAAGGGCGAAGGCATGGTTCAGCCCGCAGATCAGTCGGGCATTGCGGCTTTCTGCAGGGTCGGCAGGCAAGGCGGCAATGGCCATGGCTCAGGCTCCCGAAGCCGGCAGCGGCGGCCGCAGGTCCGTCTGCAGCCACGGCATCCTGAAGCCATAGTCGGGGCTGTAGATCTCGAACAGGAACAGCCAGACGAACAGCCCGAGGCACAGGCCGAGACTGGACAGCGCCAGCCAGCGGGGGCCGAACTGGCCGAGCAGGATGGCAAGGGCCATCGTTGCGAAGATCGCCACCATCATGCCCGAAGCCCTCCAGCGCGGGCGCATCCCCGCGCAGCCCGGCCAAGAAGCGTCTTCCCGCGCGGAACTGCGGTCAAGTCGGGGGTGTCACCGAGCGACCGGCAGGACGGAGCCACCGGAACAGGGCGTCAGGTCCGGAAATAGGGCTCGACCGCGCCCTTCAGCTTGATCGTGACCGGATTGCCGTGCCGGTCGCGCGCCGGGCCGGCGGCCACCCGGACCCATCCCTCCGAAACGCAATATTCCTCGACATTGGTCTTCTCGACGCCCTTGAAGCGGATGCCGACATCGCGGGCGAGCGCGGCCTCGTCATAAAAGGGGCTGCGCGGATCGTTGGACAAGCGGTCGGGCGGCGTTTCGGGGGTCTGGGTCATCGTGATGCGCTCCGGATCGGCCCATTGAGGCCGGCTGATCGTTTGCCGGACACCTAGCCGCAATCGCATCGCCTTGCCAATTGCCGGGAACGAATGGCCGCAGGAAGCGTTCCTCCTCCGCGCATCGCGCGTGGGGCGATGAACCGCACCCGCGGCTTTTGGTCCTCGCCACATTGTCCTGCGAGGCTGCACATCGGGCCGGGGTGCCGAACACACAGGAGCTTGATTGATGGAAACGAAAACATTTGAACGCAGGGGATTCCTGCTGGCTCTCGCCGGAGCGGGCGTTGCTCTCACCACGTTCGGCACGGGCTCTGTTCAGGCTGCTGCCCCTCTGACAGCCGGTCCGGGTCCGGCACCGGCGACGGGCCTTGATGACATCCGCGAGGCGCTGACGCCCGAGGGACCGGAGGAAATGCAGCGCAGGCGGCGGTACCGCGGCCGTCGCTATCGGGGACGCCGCCGCTACATGCCGCCGCGCCGCCCGCGCGTTCGGTGCTGGCGCGACCGATTCGGCCGCAGGTTCTGTCGCCGCGTCTGGTAAGGCGAAACTGACGACCGATTGTGCATGACATCCGGGTCCGGCTTCCGCCGGGCCCGGATTTTCATTGCCTCATACAGGGGAATGGTACCGGGGAGATCGGCTGACCTCGCCGACGCCTTCCCTTGAGGAGTTTCGCATCGCACAAGGCGCGGCGACGCATTCGTAAACCAAATCTTTCAGACCGTTGCGAATTGAGACGCATCAACGCTGGACCCGTGCTAGTCTGCTACTCGGGGATAGCGACAACTTTTAACAGGGAGAAGCCCCATGGAACGCCGGACATTTCTGCTGGCCTTGGCCGGTAGCGCTTTCGCATTGATGCAGGCGCCTGCTCGCGCCTCTTCCGCGCCCCCTGCCCCGACCGGCATGCGGGAGACAGGCGACCTGCGCGACGCACTTGAAATGCAGGGCCGTGGCGGCGGCGGTGGTCGCGGTGGCGGTGGCGGCGGCGGTGGTCGCGGCGGTGGCGGTGGCGGCGGTGGTCGCGGCGGCGGCGGCGGTGGCGGTGGTCGCGGCGGAGGTGGCGGTGGATTCGGTCGCGGTGGCGGTGGCGGCGGTGGTGGCCGCGGCGGCGGCGGCGGTGGGTTCGGTCGCGGCGGCGGCGGTGGGTTCGGTCGCGGTGGCGGCGGTGGCGGCGGTTTCGGTCGCGGCGGTGGCGGCGGTTTCGGTCGTGGCCCCGGCTGGCGCCGGCGCGGCTGGGGCGGCCCTGGCTGGGGTCCCGGTCCGCGGCTTCGCTGCTGGATCAATCAGTGGGGCGAGCGGGTCTGCCGCCGTATCTGGTAATTCTTACAGAGAGAGGTCTGGCGCCTGAAGCATGGCGCCTGACAGGGAACGGGCCGGCCGCGCGCCGGCCCGTTTTCGTTGCGGCCCGAAGACCTTAACCCGGCCAGAAGACCTTAACCCGGCCTCAACGGACTTGGCGCATCGTAGGTATCCAAGCGCTGCCTGGGGTTCGGCCGTCGCCGGACCGGGGCGCGCACCAGGCCTGCATGCTCGACCCCCGAACCCTGTTGCTGACCCTCATCGCGCTGCTGCTCATCACGGGCGTGATTCAACTCGTCTCGGCGCGGCCGGGACGGGACGAGGCGAGCCTGCCCTACTGGGGCGCGGCGAACCTTGCCGCCGCGGCCGGCGTCCTCATCCTCGGTCTGATCGCGAGCGAGCCCGTTCCCGCCCTGGTGAACATCGCCTTTGCCGCCATCCTGCTCGGCTATTCCCTGAACTGGGCGGGCATGCGCCATTTCTGCGGGCGTCCGGCCTCGGTCGCGGTCATCCTCGCGCCGCCGCTGGTCTGGCTCGTCGTCGTCCAGCTACCGCTGTTCCAGAGCCCCGCGATGCGCATGGCCGCCAGCGCCGCGCTCACCGGTGGCTGGTGCCTCGCCACGGCCTGGACGCTCTACCGCTTCAGGGACGAGGACCTGTTCGCACGCAAGCCGGCCATCATCTGGCTGACCCTCTACGGCGCGCTCATGGCTGTCCGCACGCCGGTCGCCCTGTCCCAGACCTTCCCGGACGGTGCGAGCGCGCTGGCCTCCCCGACCATGACCTTTGCCCTGTTCGGCGCGATCATCCATTCGGTCCTGCTGTCTTTCCTGCAGATCGCCCTCGCCAAGGGCCGCGCCGACAACCGCTACCGCCTGGTCGCCGAGACCGACATGCTGACCGGCATCGCCAACCGCCGGGCCTTCTTCGAGCAGGCCGAACCACTGGTGCGGGCGGCCGCGCAGGGAGGCCGTCCGGCCGCCATGCTCGTCATCGACATCGACCGGTTCAAGGCGATCAACGACAGCCTCGGCCACGCCGCCGGCGACGCCGTGATTATCGCGGTGGCCCATGCCATCCGCGACAGCCTGCGGCCGGGCGACATGTGCGCTCGGCTGGGTGGCGAGGAGTTCGGCTGCCTGCTGCCCGACACCGGGCTTGAAACCGCAGCCGGCATGGGCGAGGCCCTGCGTGTCCGCCTGAGCGGGCTCGGCCTGGCGTTCCAGGGAACGGCCGTCAGGGTCTCCGCCAGCATCGGCATAGCGGTGACCGGCACCGGCACCGACACGCTCGACCGCCTGATCGCCGAGGCCGATGCCGGCCTCTACCAGGCCAAGCGCGCCGGCCGCGACCGGGTGGTGGCGATGGACGTGGCCTTCGTGGAGTGAGCCTCACCCGCTCCTCGCCACCCTCCCCTCCAGCGGATAGGCCGGGTCGGTATAGCCCGGCGTCGAGGGATGGCCGGCCGGCACGAGACGGTCGACCAGCGCCTCGTCGGCGCCCGTGAAGCGATAGGCCGGCGCGCCCAGATAGTCCTCCAGCTGCGCCATGGTGCGCGGGCCCGCAATGGCCGCGGTGACGAAGGCATTGTTCAGCACCCAGGCAGTGGCGAACTGCCCCGGCGTGATGCCGCGCTTCTCCGCATGGCCCTTGAGCTTCTGCGCGATGACCAGCGATTCCTTGCGCCACTCGGTCTGCATCATGCGGGCATCGGCGCGGCCGGCGCGCGAGCCTTCCGGCGGCGGCGCCTTGGGGTCGTATTTGCCCGACAGGATGCCGCGCGCCAGCGGCGAATAGGGCACGACGCCGAGACCGTAAAAGCCGCAGGCCGGCAGGTGCTCCACCTCGGGCATGCGGTTCATGGCGTTGTAGTAGGGCTGGCTGACCACCGGCCGGTCGATGCCCATGCGGTCGGCGAGATTGCAGATCTCGGCAATGCGCCACGAACGGTGGTTGGAAACGCCGTAATGGCGGATCTTGCCCTGGCGGATGAGGTCGCCGAGCGCGCGCACGGTCTCGTCCAGCGGCGTCGTGTGGTCCTCCTTGTGGAGGTAGAGAATGTCGATGACATCGGTGCCCAGCCGCTTCAGAGAGGCCTCCGCCGCGCGGAACATGTAGAGCCGCGACAGGCCGCGGTCGTTCGGCCCGGGCCCGGTCGGGTTGGCGAGCTTGGTGGCCAGCACCCAGTGCGCGCGGTCGGCCCGGATGGCGCGGCCGGTGATCTCCTCGGAACGGCCCTCGGTGTAGACATCGGCCGTGTCGATGAAATTGACGCCGGCCTCCTTGGCGCGGGCGATGATGCGGGCCGATTCCTTTTCGTCCGTCGGCCCGCCGAACATCATGGTGCCGAGGCAGATCGGCGAGACTTTCAGGCCGGAACGGCCAAGCTTGCGGGGCATCATGGGACAGATCCTGAGCGGGTCGCGACCCCCCATGATCGCCGCGGTGCGCCTGTCTGGCCATCCCCGTTGCCGAACGGGTGCTGCCCCCGGCATGCGGGACCTCAGTGCCGGCGCAGCAAGGTCTTCAGCCCGCTTTCGGCATGCGGGTCGGCAAAGTGGAACAGCGCCGTGGAACGGATGGCTTCCGGGTCGCAGGTCTCGTTGGTATGGATCGTCCGGTAGCCGTAGAACAGATAGAGCGTTCCCGGAACCAGCCGGACATGGCGGATGAGGCCGGACTTGCGCGCATAGAGGCCGCGCAGCACGCCCTGGGACAGCGGATTGTCGAGCAGGATCTTGTCGATCATGTTGCCGGCATAGGACGACCTGACACGCCGGACATTGGGGATGATCAGCAGGTCACCGCGCTTGCCCCGGTCCGGCATGATGATCGGGATCAGTGCCGTCAGCACGTAGGAATCGTAGTGGAAATTCAGGGAGTTGGACCGGGCGAGGCTGCCCGATAGGCAGCGCAGGACCTGATAGAAGCCGGTATCGGGCGCCGGCGCCCCGATGCTCTTCTCGTAGATGCCATGGCACAGGCCGACAAAGCCCGGGTCGGACGGCAGCGACTTCAGGAACGTGCCGTCGAGCTGGCCGGAGCCCTTGAAGTCCAGATAATTGCCGCCATTGGCCGCAACGCTTTGCCGGACGAACTGCTGGGCCACGTCAAGATCGGCCGGATCGACGAAGTTCTCGACAGCGGCGATGCCGTCCCGGTCGATGGCGCTGACGATCGCGGAGGCATCGGGGGATGAAAACCGATGCACCGCGTGATGCATGGACTCTTGCATGATCAGGCCTCGGCGCGATCGGCTTGCAAAGCGATGGGGATGGGCAGTTGCGCCCCCGAACCCAGCAAGCATCATGCCGATGATCGCGGTGTGACGAGCCCCGCTACGCCGCCTGCGCGACCGCTGCCTTGATCAGCTTGGTTGCCTGCTCGGCGGTCATCGGCTCGCCGAAGGCAAAGCCCTGCGCGAGTTCCGCACCCATCTGGTAGAGCTCCACCGCATCGGCATCGGTCTCCGCGCCCTCCGCCACCACCTCCATGCCGAGATCGTGGCCGAGCGCGATGATCGAGCGCAGCAGCACAGGCCGCACGCCGCGCTGGTCGGCACGCACGAAGCTCTTGTCGATCTTGATCGTGTCGAACGGAAAGCGCTGCAGATAGGCGAGCGAGGAATAGCCGGTTCCGAAATCGTCCAGCGACAGGCCGGCACCGAGTTCGCGGATGCGCTGCAGCATCTGCGCGGCATATTCCGGGTTCTCCATCACCAGGCTCTCGGTCAGTTCCAGCTTCAGCGAGCCGCGCGCAACCGGCGAGCGGGCAAGCACGCCCTTGATGTCCTGCAGCAGGTCGTGGCGCAGCACCTGCCGGCTCGACACATTGACCGCCGTGAACAGCGGCGGCTCCAGCGGCATGATCGCCTGCCAACTGGCCAGTTGCCGCGCGGCCCGGTCCATCACGAACAGGCCGAGGTCGACGATCAGGCCGGTCTCCTCGGCGATGGCGATGAACTCGCCCGGCGGCAGGCGGCCGAGCCGCGGATGGTCCCAGCGCACCAGCGCCTCGAAACCGGCCAGCGTGCGGTCGGCAAGGCGGACGACGGGCTGATAGACGATGGCGATCTCGCCGCGTTCCAGCGCGCGCCTGAGGTCGCTTTCCAGCGCCAGCCGGTCGCTCTTGTGCGCGCGCAGGGCCGGCTTGAACACCTCGATGCGGTCGCCGCCCAGTCGCTTGGCGTGGTAGGCGGCAAGCTCGGCGTCGCGCAGCAGGTCTTCGCGCGGCCGCTGCGCGCCGTCGGCCAGCGCGATGCCGATCGAGCCCGTGAGCACGATCTCGCGCTCGCCGAAGGCAATCGGCGCCCGGATCGTCCGCCGCAGGGTCTCGGCGAAGGCGGTGATGCGCTCCGGCGCCCGTTCCGACACGAGGATGATGCCGAACTGGTCGCCGTTCAGCCGGGCGAGCGTGTCCTGCGGCTTCAGCAGGCGGCCAAGGCGTCGCGCCACGGTCAGCAGGACCGAATCACCGACCGAGATGCCGACGGAGTCGTTGACCTGCTTGAAGCGGTCGATGTCGAAGACGAGCACGGTCGGCCGCCGGCCGTCTTCGCCGGGGGCGACCAGGCAGGCAGCTTCCAGCCGGTCGAGGAACAATTCGCGGTTCGGCAGGCCGGTGAGATTGTCGTGGACCGCGTCGTGCAGCAGCCGTTCCTCGGCAGTCTTGAAGTCGCTGATGTCGGACAACGTGCCGACCAGGCGAACCACCTCGCCGGTCGAGCCGACCACCGGCCTCGCCCGTAGGACGAACCAGACGAAATGGCCGTCGCCCGCGCGCATCCGGAACTCCTCGACCAGCCGGCCGCGCCGGTGCTCGACCACCATGTCGAGGCTCGCCCTAAGCCGGTCGCGGTCGCCGGGATGAAGGGCGTCGATGAACTGGACGGCCGCACCCTCGAGCGCGCCGCGCTTCAGGCCGAGTTGCTGTTCCGCCTCCGGGCTGACCCAGATCCGGTTCGAGCCGGTATCCCAGTCGAAGATGATGTCGCCGGAGCCGGTCAGCGCCAGCGCCTTGCGCTCGGAATCGGAGGCAAGGCCGCGCGCCAGTCCTGCGCCGGCGAAGGCATGCTGCATCACCGTGAACCCGATCAGCATGACCAGCAGGACGAGGGCCCCGAGCAGGGCGGGCGCTGCAATCTCGTTGTTGAGCCGGCCGGTGACCATGAGCAGGGCCGCCCCGCCCCAGATCATGAACAGCGCCCAGGTCGGCACCAGGTTGATCGCCCGGTCGTAGCGGAGGAAGGACAGGTAGACGAGGATGACCGTGCCCAGAATGGTCACGATGCCGATGCCCAGCCGGGCAATGCCCGCGGCGATCGAGGGATCGAACCAGGCAACCGTGACAAGGCCGCCGGCAAAGGCCAGCCAGATGGCGGTCAGGAGCGTGTAGCGCACATGCCAGCGATTGAGGTCGAGATAGGCGAACAGGAAGATCATCAGCGTGGCGGAAAGGATCGCCTCCGCCGTCGCGCGCCAGAACCGCACCGTCTCCGGGCCAAGATCGGCGACCCGCGTCCAGAAGCCGAAGTCGAGCGCCAGCGTGGCCAGCACCGCCCAGGCGAGCAGCGCGGCCGCCGGGAACATGAGCGAGCCCTTGACCACGAACAGGATGGTCAGGAAAAGCGCCAGAAGGCCCGAAATGCCCAGCACGATGCCGCGATAGAGCGTGAAGGAGTTTTCGCGGTCCTTGAAATCGTCCACCTGCCAGAGCGTGATCTGCGGCAGTCGCGAATCGCGCAGCTCGGCGACGAAGGTCACCGTGGTCCCCGGATCGAGCGTGACCAGGAACACGTCCTGATCGACGGCCGACTGGCGTTCGGGCCGGAAGCCCTGGCTGGGGGTGAGCGAGACGATGCGCTGCGAGCCGAGATCGGGCCAGATCAGGCCGGAACGGATCAGCCGGTAATGCGGCACGACCACCAGCCGGTCCACCTGCTCGTCGGTGGCATTGGTCAGCGCGAACACGCCCCAGACAGAGCTGGAATCGGTGCGCGTCTGGCGCACCTCCATGCGGCGGACAATGCCGTCGGCGCCAGGCGTGGTCGGCACGCTGACGCGGTCTGCCTCGCCTTGCACGAACTGGATGGCGCGGCCGAGATTGATCGCCGGCGTGCGCGCAGTGACAGCCACCGGATCGACCGCGAGCGCCGGCTGGCCACCTGCGGAAACCAGCGCGCAGACCAGCACGAGGCACGCAAGAATGTGCCGGAAAAGGCCGAAAGACAGGGGCAAGTCGCGCCAGATCCGATCCGCTGAGATGACTGGCGTCACGCCATGAGCCCCGCTTGTGGCGCCATTGCGGCGCTCTTTCGTCTGTCCCGGACCTGACTTAGCCGCCTGGAGCAGGCTTCGGCAAGGCCGGCCGGGCATGCCGCCCGGCCGCGGGGTGCGCTCGCGACGAAGGCAGACATCGGGCAGCCTCCCACCAGGGGCTCTTGCCGCCGCAGGGCTTCTGCCGTGGGATGCAGGCCAGGGAGGGTCGACCATGACGGATTTCAAGGCCATCCGGGCGCGCGCAGCCCGGCGCAAGGGCGGCGAAGCGGCGCTGGCATCGCTGCTGCCGGCCGTCCCGCCGCAGGCCGCCCTCGCCGACATCTCCGACGACCGAATCCTGTCGGAGATGGCGAAGCGCATCTTTTCCGCAGGCTTCGTCTGGAGCGTCATCGAGAAGAAGTGGCCGGGCTTCGAGGCGGCCTTTCTCGGCTTCGTGCCGCAGGCGCTTGTGTTCCAGCCGGACGAATTCTGGCACGACCTCGCCCGCGACAGCCGCATCGTCCGCAATCCGCAGAAGATCCGATCGGTGCGGGACAATGCGGCCTTCGTCGCGGATGTGGCGAAGGAGCACGGCTCCTTCGGCAGGTTCCTGAGCCAATGGCCCGCCGACGACCAGATCGGCCTGCTTGATCTGCTCGGCAAGCGCGGGTCCCGGCTCGGCGGCAAGACAGGCCAGTATTTCCTGCGCTTCGTCGGTTATGACGGCTTCGTCACCTCGAACGACATGGTGGCGGCGATGCGCGATGCCGGACTGGACGTGGCCGCCGAACCCACCTCGAAGGCCGACATGAGGAAGGTGCAGGCGCAGATGAACGCCTGGGCGCAGGAGACCGGCCTGCCGCGCGTCTACATCTCGCGCATTCTCGCCATGTCGGTGGGCGAGAACCACGCGGTCGAGAAGCTGCAGGGGTTTATGGACGACGCGTAGGGGCGCGGGAGGCGCGCCCTGAATCAGCGAGGTGCGTCCTTCGAGGCTCGCCGCCGATGCAGCGCGAAAGGCCCGACGCCGCGCGAATCCGCTATATGACGCATCGACGTGCCCCGTTTCGTCATGCCCGGCCTCGTGCCGGGTCGCCACGATTGCGAAGGGCGCGGGGTTCAGGTCGTGAATGCCCGGCACGACGCCGGGCATGACGATTGAGGGTTCAGACCGATGATCGGCAAGCTCAAGGGCACCATCGACAGCTACGGCCCGGACTGGGTGATCGTCGACGTCCACGGCGTCGGCTACGTCGTGCATTGTTCCTCGCGCACCCTGCAGGCGCTGCCGGCAGCCGGCGAGGCGGCTGTCCTGTCCATCGAGACCATGGTGCGGGAGGACATGATCCGCCTCTATGGCTTCGCCAACGACCTTGAGCGCGAGTGGTTCCGGCTGCTGCTGGCCGTGCAGGGGGTCGGCGCCAAGGTGGCGCTTTCCGTGCTCTCGGCGCTGAAGGCCTCCGACCTCGCCAATGCCATCGCCATGCGCGACAAGGCGGCGATCGGCCGCGCCAACGGTGTCGGGCCGAAGGTTGCCGAGCGCATCATCACCGAACTGAAGGACAAGGCGCCTGGCTTCACCGATATCGACCCGGCACTGGCAAAGCTGGCCGGCGACCTCGACGAGAAGCGGGCTGCCGGCCCGGTTGCCGACGCCATCTCGGCGCTCGTCAATCTCGGCTATGGCCAGCCGCAGGCCGCCGCCGCCATCGCCGCCGCTGCGAAAAAGGCGGGCGAGGAGGCCAATACCCAGACGCTCATCCGTATGGGGCTGAAGGAATTGTCGAGCTAGGGGAGGCTGCGTTGGGACTTAAGATATCCACAATTTCGCGTTTGCCTGTAACGACCGACCGGGACTATTTTATCTATTTCTTGGACTATGGCTGGGACGAACCTCTAACCCGCGCGATGTACAATAATTTTGATCAGATCGCAGAGTTTGCTGCAGGGAACCGGACGCTCGTTATTGCCGGGCTAAATCGAACGGAATTCGCAAACGAAGTGCTCAGTTGGCATCGCGTCAACGGAGAGGACGCGAATGAATTGCTGCCTGCAATCATGATCACCGATTGTGATCCGCGCCTCTTGGCGGAAGCCAACGACGGTGGCCTAAGTGGCCGCCATCGAGTCAATGCAAAGCCAGAGCGGTTCTTGCTGATCCCGCTCGCCGAGCATTGTAAAACTGAAACTGATGTCGCTCAGATGTTCGAGCGCATCAAACGGTCGATTCAAACAAAGACCCCCTTGGGTAGTTTCGAGATTGTGCGTGAAGTTAAAAGGGCAGACTCTGGCTTGTCAGATGCCCTCATCCTAAAGCCGAATTTGTTCGGCGTCGGACTTGACCTCAATCGCATCTGGCAGATTGGCAGAGAGCGGCTATGGCCCGCAAAGAAATAGGTCAGACCATCACGCCACCTTATTCGCCAGCCACTCTTTGAGTGCCTCGTCGATCCGCGTCTGCCAACCGGGGCCGTCTGCACGGAAGGCATCGACGACCTCTGGCGACAGGCGGATGGACACCGGCACCTTCGGCTTGGGCTTGCGCGGCCGGCCGCGGCGGATCAGCGTCTCGCCGTGGTAGAGATCAGCGGCCTCGAACACCTCGTCGGTCCACTCGGGAGCGTCGTCAGCGTCGACCCAGATGTTTTTGGAAGCGGGCTCTTTCCCGGTCATTGGCATATCTCATCGAAATGATGCGGCGCGAGGCCCCACGGGGTGTCCAGATCAGCGTGACCATCCGGCCGCCCAGAATGCCGAAAGTCGCGATTCTCGGCTCGCCGTAGTCCATGCGATCATCAGTGACGTCGAAGTGAACACCCCGAAAAACGAGACCAGCTTCCGCGAAATCGAGACCCCGTTCTACCAGGGTTCTCTGCCGTTTGTTCTCGTCGTATCAGATGTCCATCAGCCATGAATCGTATATACAATTATTTGACGCCTCAAGCGAATCGTTGATGACCGAACCCCGCCGCATTCTCGATGCCGAACGCCGCGACGACGATGCCGACACGCATCTGCGGCCGCAGCGGCTGGCCGAGTTCATCGGTCAGGCGCAGGCGCGCGCCAATCTTGATGTCTTCATTTCGGCCGCCCGCACGCGCGGAGAGGCGCTCGATCATGTGCTGTTCGTCGGCCCGCCCGGCCTCGGCAAGACCACGCTGGCGCAGATCCTCGCCAAGGAGCTCGGCGTCGGCTTCCGCGCGACCTCGGGCCCGGTGATCGCCAAGGCCGGGGACCTCGCCGCCCAGCTGACCAACCTCGAGGAGCGCGACGTCCTGTTCATCGACGAGATCCACCGGCTGAACCCGGCAGTGGAGGAAATTCTCTATCCGGCCATGGAGGACTTCCAACTCGACCTGATCATCGGCGAGGGGCCGGCGGCGCGCTCGGTGAAGATCGATCTGGCGAAGTTCACCCTCGTCGGCGCCACCACCCGCGCCGGCCTGCTGACCACGCCGCTGCGCGACCGCTTCGGCATCCCGATCCGGCTCGCCTTCTATACGGTGGAGGAACTGGACCTGATCGTCACCCGCGGTGCGCGCGTGCTCGGCGTCGGCATGACGCCCGACGGCGCCAACGAGATCGCCCGACGCGCACGCGGCACCCCGCGCATCGCCGGCCGGCTGCTGCGGCGCGTCCGCGACTTCGCCATTTATCGCGAGTCCGACACGATCACCCGCGCCATCGCCGACGAGGCCCTGACGCGGCTGGAGGTGGATGGTGCCGGCCTCGACGCCATGGACCGGCGCTATCTGAAGGCGATCGCGCTCAACTATGGCGGCGGACCGGTCGGCATCGAGACCATGGCGGCGGCGCTTTCCGAGCCGCGCGATGCGATCGAGGAGATCATCGAGCCCTTCCTGATCCAGCAGGGGCTCCTGCAGCGCACGCCGCGCGGGCGCCTCCTCACCTCGCACGCCTTCCGTCACCTCGGGCTCGCCGAGCCGCAGCGGGAGGGACCCCAGTTCCAGATGTTCCGGGACGAGCCGGATGAATGAGGCCGGCCTGCACGCGCATCTCGCCGGCCGCATCGACGGCGAGACCCATCTCCTCCCGGTCCGCGTCTATTACGAGGACACGGACTTTTCCGGCGTCGTCTATCACGCGAGCTACCTGCGCTTCATGGAGCGGGGACGCACCGACTTCCTGCGCCTGCTCGGCGTGGCCCAGGGGCACCTGTTCGAGCAGGCGAAGGACGAGGCCGGTGCCGGCTTCTTCTTCGTCGTGCGATCCATGGGCATAGAGTTCCTGCGCCCCGCCCGCATCGACGATGTGCTGACCGTCGAGACCCGCACGGACGTCGTGAAGGGCGCGACCCTCAACCTCGCCCAGCGCGTGCCGCGCGGCGCGGAGGTGCTGGTGGAGGCCTCCGTGCGGGTCGCCTTCCTCGCCGATGGCAAGCCGGTGCGCATCCCCGACGGACTGAGGCAGGTAATGACGCCGAAAGCGAGGGGAGGGTAAGGGTGGGGTATCTCGGAAACGCCCTGCCCGGCCGCCGAGAGGCCAACGGCCCATGACGACCCTCTCTCTGCTCGGCTTCTCCCTCCTCGGCTTCTCCCCCCTCCAGCTTCTCGCCATCACCGCCATCATGGCCGCGGCGACCATCGTGCAGATGGCGCTCGGCCTCGGGCTCGGTCTGGTGATGATCCCGCTGCTGGCGCTGGTCTCCACCAGCCTCGTGCCGGCGCCGGCCATCCTGTCGGCATTCCTGGTCATGGCCGCCATGATCTGGGGCCGCACCGCGCTGATCGACCGTCCCGGCATCGGCTGGGGCACGCTCGGCCTCGTCTTCGGCACGGCAGCCGGGGTTGCGGCCCTTCTGGCCATCGACCCGCACCACCTGCCGCGCGTCTTCGGCGCCATGATCCTTCTGGCGGTGGTGCTCGCGCTTGTCGGGCTGAAGCTGAGGGCCATCCCCCGCGACATCCTCGGCGCCAGCCTCGTCTCCGGGTTCATGGGCGGCATGTCCGGCATCCACGGCCCGCTGATCGGCATCGTCTACGCCGGCGAGGACCCGGCCCGGGTGCGGGCCACCCTCGGCCTCTACTGGATCATCGCCTATGGCCTGATGGTGGCCATGCATGCGCTCGCCGGCCGGTTCGGCCTGGCGGACCTCGCCAGCGCGGGGCTCCTGGTTCCGGGCATCGTGGTCGGCTACGTGCTGGCACCGCGGGTCATCGCCCATATCGACCGCCGCTGCATGCGCATCGGCATGCTGGCCGTCGCGGTGGCCGGCGCGCTCGTGCTCATCCTGCGCGGCTGATCCGCTCCGGGATGCGCCGCCCGCCCCCGCCGGCAGCCGGGCTATGTGGGCGCACGGGCGTCCCCTCGATGCTGCATTGCAGAAAATAACCTCGCCTTAACCATGGCGATGGCTTGGTAGGACACCACGCGGAAGCACGCGCCGCGCCACGGTCACGACATATTCCGGGGGCATTTCGCGCCTCTCTAGGGGACGTTCTGGGTGCGCCGGGGTGGAAACGCGCCCATCCGTTCAGGAAGGTCCGATCCGTGGTCCGGGGGTGCAGGGTGCGGCCTCGCAGCCAGCCCTGTTGCGAAAAGGATAGTCGCCGATGAACCCCGAAGTCGCCCAGGCCGCCGCGGCCGCAGCCTCGCATGACGTGTCGCTCTGGGGCCTGTTCTGGGCCGCCCACTGGGTGGTCAAGGGTGTGATGATCGGTCTGGTGGCCGCCTCCATCTGGGTCTGGGCCATCATTGTCGAGAAGCTGATCGTCTACCGCCGTACGCGCAGCCAGATGGACCGCTTCGAACAGGTCTTCTGGTCGGGCCAGAGCCTGGAGGAGCTTTACCGCTCGCTGGCCCAGCGCCCGACAACCGCCATGGCGGCGCTGTTCGTCGCGGCCATGCGCGAGTGGAAGCGCAGCCACGAGACCTCGGTGCGTTCGTTCGCCGGCCTGCAGCAGCGCATCGACCGGGTGATGAACGTCACCATCCAGCGCGAGATCGAGCGGCTGGAATCCCGGCTGATGGTGCTGGCGACCGTCGCCTCCTCCGCGCCCTTCATCGGCCTGTTCGGCACTGTCTGGGGCATCATGACCGCCTTCCAGGCCATCGCCGTGTCGAAGAACACCTCGCTGGCCGTGGTCGCCCCCGGCATCGCCGAGGCGCTGTTCGCCACCGCCATCGGCCTTGTTGCCGCCATTCCGGCAACCATCGCCTACAACAAGCTGGCCGGCGAGGTGAACAAGATCGCCAGCCGCCTCGAGGGCTTCGCGGACGAGTTCGCCGCCATTCTTTCGCGCCAGATCGACCAGCAGGGCGGTTCGCCCGCCGGCTACGATCAGCGCGCGGCGTAAGGGGGCAGCGCCATGGGAGCCCAACTCGCAGGTGGCGGTGCAGGACGCGGCGGCAGCGGCCGCCGCCGCCGCCGCGCCTTCGTCATGAACGAGATCAACATCACGCCCTTCGTGGACGTGATGCTGGTCCTTCTGGTGATCTTCATGATCGCCGCGCCGCTGATGACCGTCTCCGTCCCGCTGGACCTGCCGCAGGCGTCCGCCCGCACGGTCCAGCAGGATCGCCCGCCAATCACCGTTTCAGTCCGCCAGAACGGCGAGATCTATGTGGGCGACAACCGGGTCGAGAACGGCCAGCTCGTCGAACGCATCCGCGCAAGCGCTCAGAACGGCACCGAGGAGCGCATTTTCGTGCGCGGGGATGCCGCCGCCAACTATCAGGCGATCATGGACGTGCTCTCGCAGATCAAGAACGGCGGCTTCACCAAGGTGGCGCTTGTCGCCACCGAACGCGCGTCGCGCTAGTCCAGGGTTTCGCGGGGTCTCTTCTTGGCGCTGCATCCAGAGAAAGTCGGGTACGGAATCTCGGTCGCGGGCCATGTGCTGCTCGTGGTCGCGGGTCTGGTCGGCTTCCTGACGTCGCCCCAGCGGATCGACGAGGGCGAGGCCGTGCCGGTCGAGATCGTCTCCGACGAGCCGGCCCAGTCGGTGCGCGGCGACCTGCGCGGCGAGCGCACCCCCACGCCCCAGCGCGTCGTCGACCGGCAGGCCGCCGAGGAGCGGCCGACGCCCGACCCGGCCACCCTGCCTGTGGCGCGCGAGCGCGTCCAGAACGTCCAGCTTCCTCCTCCCCCGGCGCCGCGTCCGCCCGAGGTCGCCGAGGAACCCCCGCCACCGGCGCGTCTTGCCGCCGTGCCGCCGGCGCCCACCATGCCGGTCCCGCCGCAGCCGGTGCCGCGGCCGGTTCCGGCCGCCGCCACCGAGGAGGTGCGCGAGGACCCAGCAGCCCGCGAGGCCGAGATCCAGGCACGCCAGCGGCGCGAGGACGAGCAGCGCCGGCAGGAGGAACAGCGTCAGGCCGAGCAGCGCCGCCAGGAAGAGCAGCGCCGTCGCGAGGAGCAGCGCCAGGCCGAACAGCGCCAGCGCGAGCAGCGCGATCGCGAATTGCGCGAGGCCCGCGAGCGGCAGGAGCGGGAGCGGGCCGAACGCGACCGCCGGCTGCGCGAGGCGCGCGAGCGCGCCGAACGGCAGCGCCAGGAGCGTGCCAATGCCCGCCAGTTCGACCCCAACTCGATTGCCGCCCGTCTGAACCCGAACCAGGAAAACGACCGCCGTCAGGCCAGCCGGACCGAGGCGACCGGCGCCACCGCCCCGAGCCGCACAGCCTCGCTCGGCACCGCCACCGGCGCTGCCTCCCGCATCACCGGCCGCGAGATCGACGCCATCCGCGCCTGGGCCGAGCGCTGCTGGGAGGTGCCGATCGCCGCCCGCGAGGGCAATGCGGCCGCCGTGCGCCTGCGCGTATCCTTCAACCCCGACGGCACGGTCACCGGCCGGCCGGAGGTGCAGAATCCGCGCGGCGATTCCAACTTCCAGATTCTCGCCAATTCGGCCGTGCGCGCGGTGATGCGCTGCTCGGCGGAAGGTGGCGTACGCCTGCCGCGCGAGCGCTACGACACCTGGCGTGAGGTGGTGCTCAATTTCGACCCGAAGGACATGATGCGCTAGTCTTGGCGCCCTATCTCTTGCTTGGAGAGGGCCAGGACCCAGCGCCGTCTGTCGCCGCCCAGAGACCGATCATGACCCCGATGCTGACCCGCCGATCCATCCTTGCCGCAGGCGCCGCCATCGCCGGCACGCCGCTCTATGGCCCCTGGGCGCTCGCCCAGGGCGCACCGCCGGTCATCGACATCCGGCGCGGGCAGGTCCAGCCCTTCCCGATCGCGATCCCGCCCTTTGCCGGCGATGGCGGGCTCGGCGCCAATATTTCCGGCGTGATCGAGAACAACCTGCGCCGCTCCGGCTTCTTCCGCATCATCGAGCGGCAGGCCTATGCCGACCAGCAGATCGATCCGGACCGGGCGCCGAATTTCCAGCGGTTCCAGCAGACGGGGGCCGCAGCGGTCGTCACCGGGCGCGCGGCGCGCGGACCCGACGGGCGCACGCGCGTCGAGTTCCGCCTGTGGGACGTTGTCCAGGGCACCCAACTCCATGGCCAGCAATTCGCCGCCCAGGAGGCCAACTGGCGGCGCATCGCCCATATCGTCTCCGATCAGATCTTCGAGCGCGCGACCGGCGAGAAGGGTCATTTCGACACCCGCATCGTCTTCGTCGACGAAACCGGCCCGAAGGAGCGCCGGCAGAAGCGGCTGGCCATCATGGACCAGGATGGCGCCAACGTTCGCTACCTGACCCGCGGCGGCGACCTGGTGCTGACCCCCCGCTTCTCGCCGTCGAGCCAGGACATCACATACATGGCCTATACGGGCGGGGAACCGCGCGTCTTCCTGCTCAATATCGAGACCGGCCAGCGCGAGCAGGTCGGCAACTTCCCCGGCATGACCTTCTCGCCGCGCTTCTCGCCCGACGGCCAGCGCATCGTCCTGTCGCTGCAGCAGGGCGCCGGCTCCTCGCTCTATTCGCTCGACCTGCGCTCCAAGAGCGCCGTGCGCCTGACCGACGGCGCCGCCATCGACACCTCGCCGTCCTACTCGCCCGACGGCCGGCAGATCGTGTTCGAGAGCGACCGGGGTGGCGGCCAGCAGCTCTATCTGATGGGCGCAGCCGGCGGCGGCGCGAACCGCATCTCCTTCGGCCAGGGCCGCTACGGCACGCCGGTCTGGTCGCCGCGCGGCGACCTCATCGCCTTCACCCGCCAGGGCGGCGGACAGTTCTCCATCGGCGTGATCCGGCCCGATGGCTCGGGCGAGCGCATCATCACCTCCGGCTATCACAACGAGGGTCCGACCTTCGCCCCGAACGGCCTTTTCGTGATGTTCTTCCGCGACCAGGGCGGCGGGCCGCGCCTCTACCAGGCCGACATCTTTGCCCGTTCGGAGGTTGTCGTGCCGACGCCGAGCTTCGCCTCCGACCCGGCCTGGAGCCCGACGCTGCGCTGACCTCTCAGCGCGGCGGAAACCGGTAGAGCGGATCGCCAAGCAGCAGGGTGTCGGCCAGCAACCCCGCGCACTGGCCGTCCAGCGACAGCATCATCCGGTGGCTGCGCCGGCGGGCATCGTCCACCGGCGTGACCTGCCGCAGCATGTCGACGGCCTCCTGATGCCGGCCCGCAGCATGCAGCAGGTCCGCCTGGATGCCCCGGTAGCTGTCGTGGACCTGCTCGCTTCCCCGGATAGCCCGCGCCACATGCACCCAGCCGGCCCAGTCGAAGGTCGCGGAGACGACCTCCGGTCGCGGCGGCGGCTGTTCGGTGCGCCCGGCGACGAAGCCGGCGAGGGCCTCGCGCGCTGCCGCCCTCTCCAGGGGCGCCAGCGCCGGCTCGTGGGTGGGCATCAGGGCGGTTGCCGAAAACGACGTCAGCTGCCGCTCGGCCTCGACCTTGCCGAGCACCTGGACGAGCCCTCGCAGAATGCGCGCCTGCAGGCGGTCCGCATGGCGCGCCGGGTCGAGGTCGCCCGAGCGCACCTCGCCGAGCAGCGGAACGCCGATCTCCGAGCCGATGCGGATATTGCCGGTCTGGTTGAACACGGTGAGCAGCACCTGCGTCGCAGGCGCGCGCCCATAGAGTTCGATCAGGACATCGACAGCGGGCGTATGGGGGCCACGCTGGCGGTCGATCGCATCCGCGACTGCCTGAAGCTCAGGCGGCATCACGTCGGGCGCGAAGGACCGCGGCCTGAACGAATGCGTGCCTCTCCACAGCGGCGTGAACCATTGGGTCAGCGCAGCCTGGTCACGCGGCGCATTGGGCGCGCGACGGACGAGCGCCAGCCAGTCGCGGGGATCCGGGAGTTGGGCCAGCAGTTCGCGGGCGAGCGTCCACAGACCCTGTTCTTCGGCCTTGAGGGCAATGGCCAGCTTGTCGCGGTCGGCCAGATCGGAGAGCGAGCGAGCAAGCCGCATCTGGAAGGCCGCGACCATGCGCTGGTCGGCACCGGGCGTGCGGGCACGGCGGGCCATATCGGCAAACAGCCAGTCCTCGCGCGCGTCGATGACCATCGCCCGGAAGAACGAGAAGCCGCCCGGGGGCACCGATGACCCCTCCTGGAAGTCCTCGATCAGGCCGACCCGCCGGTCCGGCGGGGCGAAGGCGAGCCGGAGATCGCCGATCCGCTCGGGCCGGACCCGCCGCTGCCTCAGCATCTCGATGACCTGGTCGCCGCTGCGCTGGTCGAGACCGCCATAGCGGATCATCAGATAGCCGGCATCGGTGCTGACCCGGTCGCGCCAGAACCGCTGCTCGATTTTCGGATCGACGAGCAGGAAATCGGCATGGGCGATGATGTCGGGCTGGAGCGGGCAGTCAGCCGGCGGCGACGACGAGGCCGATGCCGGCAGCGTCATCAGCATCAGGGCGAGAACGAGCCTTGCGGACACCTGTCGGAGCATGGCCATGCCTCCTCGGCGGACGCCAAGACTAGGCCCCGCCCCGCACCCCGGCAACCGGCCCGACGGCACTGGCGACAGGCCGACGCAGGTCACCGATGCAGGATCGCGGTGGCATTTATCTGCATATGCAGCATTATGTCGCCATGTCCGTCCGGATCGACCCCGCTGCCGAGAGCTTTGCCTGCACCTGCGCACGGGTCCGCAAGGCCGCGCGCCGTATCACCCAGATCTACGACCGCCATATCCAGCCGGCGGGGCTCACCGTCACCCAGTTCGGCATTCTGGCAAACCTGACGCGCCTCGACGGCATTGCCATCGGCGCGCTGGCCGAACGCATGATCATGGATCCGACAGCCCTCACCCGCGGCCTGAAGCCGCTCGAGCGTCAGGGCTTTGTCCGGCTTGAGCCCGACCCCAACGACCGGCGGGCCCGGCGCATCCTGCTCACCGCAGCGGGACGCGCGGCCCTGTCCGAGGCCCGGCCCGGCTGGGCACGGGCCCAGGCGGAGGTGCGCGCCGCGCTCGGCGCGGACGCAACCGCCGCGCTTCACCAGTCCATCGACTTCACCCTGGAGAGACTGGCATGACAGCCAGCCGCGAAACGACGCCCTACGGCCATTGCCTGCATATGCAGCAACTTGGCCTCCAGCCTTTCCGGAGCACGCCATGACGACCGCCATATCGGCCGGGACTGCGGCTGCTCGCCCAAATCCCATTCTGTCGGCACCGATTCTGCCGACCATCCTCAGGCTCTCGACGCCCAACATGATGGCCATGGCCGCCACCAGCGGCGTGGCGATCGCGGAGACGGCCTATGTCGGCCTGCTCGGCACGGCGTCGCTCGCCGCCATGGCGCTGGTCTTCCCGCTGGCCATGCTGATGCAGATGCTCTCGGCCGGCGCCATGGGCGGCGGCGTCTCCTCGGCGGTCAGCCGCGCGCTCGGCGCCGGCGACCTCGATCGTGCCCGGTCGATCGCCTATCACACGATGGTGATCGCACTCGCCTGCGGGCTGTTTCTCACCGCCGTCTTCCTGCTCTTCGGCCCCGCGCTCTATCGCGTGCTGGGCGGGCGGGGCGAGGTGCTGGCACAGGCGCTGATCTATTCCAACACGCTGTTTGCCGGCGCGCTGCTCGTCTGGCTGTGCAATCTGTCCGCCTCCATCGTCCGCGGCATGGGCGACATGCGTGTGCCGTCCGCCACGCTCCTGGCCGTCGCTGCCCTGCAGGTCGTCGCCGGCGGCGGGCTCGGGCTCGGCCTTGGACCCTTCCCCAGGCTTGGCATGGCCGGCGTCGCGCTCGGCCAGATCATCGCCTATGGCGCGGGCGCGGCGTTCCTCATCTGGTATCTTGCTGCGGGTCGCGGCCGCTTCGCGCTGCCGCTGTCCAACGTCCCCATGCGCCGCGACCACTTTACCGACATCCTGAAGGTCGGGGCGGTGGCGGGCATCTCCTCCATCCAGTCGGTCCTGACCGTGCTGGTCCTGACTGCCCTCGTCGCGCGCTTCGGAGAAGAAGCCCTCGCCGGCTATGGCATCGGCACGCGCATCGAGTTCCTGCTCATCCCCATCACCTTTGCCGTCGGCGTGTCGCTGGTGCCCATGGTCGGCATGGCGATCGGCGCCGGCAACATCGCGCGCGCCCGTGCATCCGCCTGGACCGGCGGACTTCTCGCCTTCGCCATCACCGGCGCCATCGGCCTCCTCGCCTGGCTGATGCCCGACCATTGGGCACGGCTGTTCACGGACAATCCCAGGGTGATCGAGGCGACCCGCTCCTACCTTGTCTGGGTCGGACCGACCTTCGGCTTCTACGGGCTTGGCCTGTGCCTCTATTTTGCCGCGCAGGGCTCGGGCCGGGTGGTTGGCCCGGTCATCGCCGGCACGACCCGGCTGGCCGTCATCGTCGTCGGCGGGTTCTGGCTCGCTTCGTCCGGCGCGCCGGCCTGGACGATGTTCGCCCTCGTGGGCGCCGCCATGGTGGTCTATGGCCTGGCGACCGTCGCGGCCATCCGCCTCAGCCCCTGGGGTCGGTAACGCCTGTTGCCGATCTGCCACAGCCAGGACGGACATGCCGCGGCGGGGGAGGTAACACCCCCGCGCCACCCGCCTGCCACAGTCTGGTCACGCTGCGCCGCGATCCGGGGCCGGTCGCATCGGTGCGCTTTTGCCGGTTCGGCGCTCCGGGACCAGCCATTTACGGATGGTTGACCATCCCGGCGGTTGTCCGGACGGCGTGGCGTTAACGCCGCATCGTCCAGACGATCGGAATTCAACAAGAAAAACAGGATGTTGGGCAAAAGGCACGCGTCTTTCGGACGTTTCGGGTGAACCCGGGCGGCCAAAGGCGGGCAGGAACCGGAAGGTTCGCTTAACCGACATTCTGATAGACGAATGACACACCTTCAGGTCAAGGAGACCACCATGCTGTCCATGGCCTTCGGCCGCGCAGCGAAGTTTGCGGCCCTCATGGTATTCGGCCTCGCGCTCGGCGCCTGTGCCCAGAACCCCGTCAACCAGAACGCTGGCGCCGGCGCCGGCGCAGCCACTCCGGGGAGCCCGCAGGACTTCGTGGTCAATGTCGGCGACCGCGTGTTCTTCGAAACCGATTCCTCGGAGCTGACGCCCCAGGCGCGCGCCACCCTCGACAAGCAGGCGGTCTGGCTGAACCAGTACAACCGCTATGCCTTCACCGTGGAAGGCCATGCCGACGAGCGCGGCACGCGCGAGTACAACATTGCGCTGGGCGCCCGCCGCGCCCAGACCATGCGCGACTATCTCGCGGCACGGGGCATATCCGGCGCCAGGATGCGCACCATCTCCTACGGCAAGGAACGGCCGGTGGCGGTGTGCAACGATATCTCCTGCTGGTCCCAGAACCGCCGTTCGGTGACGGTCCTGACCGGCGGCACGGGCTCCTGACGACACGACCCGATGGCGGGTCGGATTGCGGCGCCCGGTTCTCCGGGCGCCGTTTTCGCTTGAAACGGGTCGAAATCTCGCCCAACTCCATGGTTCAACTGCCAAGCGATGGGCCGGAGGACAACATCACATGATCGGATGGGCAAAGACGGTCTGCCTCCGGTTGCCGCTGGCCACCTTCGCACTGGCCGCGGTGATCTTGGCCGCCTCCCCCGCAGGCGCCCAGACCGCGGCCGACCTCCTCGACCGCATCCAGCGGCTGGAGGCGCAGCTTCGCTCGCTCAACGGCCAGCTCGAACAGTCGCAGTTCCGCGTCCGGCAGCTCGAGGAGCAGCAGCGCCGCATGCAGGCCGACATCGAGTTCCGCCTGAACGAACTGGAAGGCGCCCGTGGCGGAGCCCGACCAGCGCCGCAACGGCCGCAACAGACCGCGCCGGCGCCCGGCCAGCAGCGCCGGAGCGACGCCTTCGACCCGACCCAGCAGCAGGGCGGTCCTGGCGCACCGCGCGACCTCGGCAGCCTGCCGCCCGGCAGCAACGCCGCGCCGCCCCCCGTCGCCGCAGGGCCCGACACGAACCGTCCGCTCGATCTCGGCCAGCTCTCCGGGCAGGCGGCCAATGACCCCACCCTCGCTCCGCGCGGCACGACCGGCGCGGTGCCGCCGGTGATTGCCGCCTCAACGCCGCGCGAGCAGTACAACGCCGCCGTCGCCTTCCTGCAAAGCCGCGACTACGAGCAGGCGGAAATTGCGCTGCGCAGCTTCATCGACGCCCATCCGCGCGACCGCATGGTGGGCGATGCGACCCACCAGCTGGGCGAGGCCATGTTCCAGCGCCGCCAGTATCGCGAGGCGGCAGAGCAGTTCCTGAAGGTCTCCACCGACTATCCCCGCTCGAGCCGGGCGCCCTCGAGCCTCCTGCGGCTTGGTCAATCGCTGAACGCGCTGGGCGAGCGCGAGGCAGCCTGCGCCGCCTATGCCGAGTTCAACCGCAAATATCCGAGGGCCGCGCAGGGGACCCGAACGGCCGTGGTGAACGAGCAGCGCCGTGCAAGCTGCTGACGGCGGACCGGCAGGTTCGCTCACCGACGAGGACATCCGCGACCTTCTCGATCCCCACCGGCATCGCGCCGGCCTGCTGCTGGCCGTGTCCGGTGGCCCGGATTCGCTTGGAATGATGGCCGTTTTCGCCCGCTGGCGGGACCTCGGCGGCGAGACGCCCGCGCTTCATGTCGCCACCGTCGACCATGGCCTGCGGCCGGAAGCAGCGGCCGAATGCGCGCATGTCGAACAGACTGCGGCCCGCCTCGGCCTTGCCGCGGCGACGCTGCGCTGGGACGGCGACAAGCCCGTCACCGGTCTGCAGGAGGCCGCCCGCGAGGCCCGGTACCGGCTGCTCGCCGGGTGCGCCGGGATGGTCGGCGCGACGGCCATCGTGCTGGCCCACCACCAGGAGGACCAGGCGGAGACCGTGCTCATGCGGCTTGCCCGCGGCTCGGGACCGCGCGGACTGATGGGCATGGCCTCGGCAAGCGAGCGGAACGGAGTGCAACTCATCAGGCCGTTTCTGTTCGTGCCGAAGGCGCGGCTGGCCGCGGCCGCCGCGGCCGCAGGTCTGGAACCGGTCGCCGACCCCTCCAACGACGACGCCCGCTTCGCCCGCGTCCGCCTGCGCCGCCTGATGCCGCAACTCGCGGCCGAAGGGCTCGACGCCGAACGCCTCGCGATCCTTGCCGGCCGCATGCGCATGCTGGACGAGGCCATCGCCCATCATGCCGCCCGGCTGGCGGAGGCAACCGCGCAGCCCGCCAAGGCCGGCGGCACCGGCGCCGCCGTCCATGCCGGCGCGTCCTGGCTTTCCGAGCCCTTCGCCGTGGTCCTGCGGCTCATCTCCGATGCGGTGGCAGCCGCGGGCGATCCGGCGGCCGACCCGCGCCTGGAGGCGCTGGAGGAACTGGCCGGGGAGGTGCTGATGGCGATTGCGCGTGGCGAGCCCTTCCGGCGCAATCTTCAGGGCGCTCTGGTCAGCGTGACGGCCGATGCCCGCGTCATCGTGGCGCGTGAACCGGCGCGCCGCGCCCCCCGTATCGACCATGGTTCCGGTTGACCGGGCACGGTCTGCGGACCATCTGGCGCCATGGGAGGTGCCGTGCCGCAGAAGTCGGGGGTCGGCGCTGCCGCGGCGCTCCTTGGCAAGACCCTTCGGCGAACCTACATTGGGCAATAAGGGAGTCTGGTCGACCGGCGCTCTTCGGCCGCGCCTTTTCGGCGCCCGCGCACGGCCACTCCCGGGGATGGACACGCGATGAACTCCAATTTCCGCAACCTCGCCCTTTGGGTCATCATCGTCCTGCTGCTGCTGGCGTTGTTCACGCTGTTCCAGAGCCCGCAGCAACGTGCTGGCTCCTCGGACCTGCCGTTCTCCCAGTTCCTCACCGAGGTCGAGAACGGCCGGGTCCGTGACGTCACCATCCAGGGGCCGGAACTGACCGGCCACTACACCGACGGGCGCAACTTCCAGACCTATGCCCCGCCCTTCCCCGGACTTGCCCAGCGGCTGGTCGACAAGGGCGTGCAGGTGCAGGCCCGCGCGCCCGGCGAGCAGGTGCCGTGGTTCGTCGCGCTGCTGGCCCAGTGGTTCCCGGTCCTGCTGCTCATCGGCCTGTGGATCTTCATGTCGCGCCAGATCCAGGGCGCCGGCGGCAAGGCCATGGGCTTCGGCAAGTCGAAGGCCAAGCTGCTGACCGAGGCGCATGGACGCGTCACCTTCGAGGACGTCGCCGGCATCGACGAGGCCAAGCAGGACCTGCAGGAGATCGTCGAATTCCTGCGCGACCCGCAGAAGTTCCAGCGGCTCGGCGGCCGCATCCCGCGCGGCGTGCTGCTCGTCGGTCCGCCCGGCACGGGTAAGACCCTCACCGCCAAGGCGGTCGCGGGCGAGGCCAATGTGCCCTTCTTCACGATCTCCGGTTCGGACTTCGTCGAGATGTTCGTCGGCGTCGGCGCCTCCCGCGTCCGCGACATGTTCGAGCAGGCCAAGAAGAACGCGCCCTGCATCATCTTCATCGACGAGATCGACGCGGTCGGCCGCCATCGCGGCGCCGGCCTCGGCGGCGGCAACGACGAGCGCGAGCAGACGCTGAACCAGTTGCTCGTCGAGATGGACGGCTTCGAGCCCAACGAGGGCATCATCATCATCGCGGCCACCAACCGGCCCGACGTGCTCGATCCGGCGCTGCTGCGTCCAGGCCGCTTCGACCGCCAGATCGTGGTGCCCAATCCGGACGTGAACGGCCGCGAGAAGATCCTCAGGGTCCACGTCCGCAAGGTGCCGCTGGCGCCCGACGTCGATCTCAAGATCATCGCCCGCGGCACGCCCGGCTTTTCCGGCGCGGACCTGATGAACCTTGTCAACGAGTCGGCCCTGCTGGCCGCCCGCCGCGGCAAGCGCATGGTCACGATGAGCGATCTGGAAGACGCCAAGGACAAGGTGATGATGGGCGCCGAGCGGCGCTCCATGGCCATGAGCGAGGAAGAAAAGAAGCTGACCGCCTATCACGAGGCGGGCCACGCGGTGGTCGGCCTCAACGTGCCGGCGGGCCTGCCCGTCCACAAGGCGACGATCATCCCGCGCGGCCGCGCGCTGGGCATGGTCAAGTTCCTGCCCGAGGGCGACCGCTACTCGATGAAGTACAAGGAATATACCTCGCACCTTGCCGTCGCCATGGGCGGGCGCGTGGCCGAGGAACTGACCTTCGGCAAGGAGAACGTCACCTCCGGCGCCGTCGGCGACATCGACCAGGCGACCAAGATGGCGCGCGCCATGGTCACCCGCATGGGCTTCTCCGAAGAACTGGGCATGGTCGCCTATGGCGACAACCAGGAGGAGGTCTTTCTCGGCATGTCGATGGGTCGCCAGCAGAGCATTTCCGAATCCACGGCCCAGAAGATCGATGCCGAGGTGAAGCGCCTGGTCCACGAGGGCTATGTCGAGGCCCACCGCATCCTCACCGAGCATCACGAGCAGTTCGTCAAGGTGGCCGAGGCCCTGCTCGAATACGAGACGCTGTCGGGCGACGAGATCAAGGACCTGCTCGCCGGCAAGGCGCCGGTGCGCGACGCCGAGCCCGACAAGAACCAGCCGCGCCATTCCGCCGTGCCGACCGCCGGCGGAAAGACCCGCCGCCCGGCCAATGACGACGGACTGGAGCCGCAGCCGCAGGCCTGACGGCACGCGAAAGCAGGTTGAGAACGGATCGGGGGCGGACCACAGTGTCCGCCCCTTTCTCGTTGCATTCCACCCGCCATGACCATTGCCCGCATCGAGCCCTTCATCCTGCACGTGCCGGTGACCGGCTCCTCCATCTCCGATTCCACCCACACCCTGTCCCACTGGGGCGTGGTCGGCTGCCGCATCCACACCCATGACGGCTTCACCGGCACCGGCTTCACCGGCACCCATGCCGATATCGAGGGTGACCGGCTGATCGCCCGCTGCATCGAGCGCTCCTGCGCACCGCTGCTGGACAACGAGGACGAGGACGACATCGCCCGGCTGTGGCTGAAGATCGCGCGCCACCCGCCGCTGCAATGGATCGGCCGGGCCGGTATCACGCACCTGGCGCTTGCCGCCATCGACATCGCGCTGTGGGACCTCAAGGCCCAGCGCGCCGGCCAGCCCCTGTGGCGGCTGCTCGGCGGCGCCACCAGGCCCGTGGTCACCGCCTACAACACCGATATCGGCTGGCTTTCGATCTCCGACGAGGACCTGGCCGCGGGCGCCCGCCGCGCCGTTCAGGAGGAGGGTTTCCGCGGCGTGAAGATCAAGATCGGCTCGCCCGACCTTGCCCGCGACCTCAGGCGCCTCGCCGCCGTGCGCAAGGCCATCGGCCCCGGCGTCATGATGGCAACCGACGTCAATGGCCGCTGGGACCTGCCGACCGCCCTGCGCTTCACCCGCGAGGCGGCCGGCCTCGACGTGTTCTGGATCGAGGAGCCGCTCTGGTATGACGACCTTGCCGGCCACGAGGCGCTGGCCCGCGCCTCCTCCGTGCCGGTCGCGCTCGGCGAACAGCTCTACACCGCCGAGGCCTTTGCGGAATTCATCCGCCGCGGCGCGCTCCACTTCGTCCAGCCCGACGTGACGCGGCTTGCCGGCATCACCGAATATATCCGCGTGGCGGAAGCGGCCCATGCCGCGCGCTTGCCGGTGGTCGCCCATGCCGGCGACATGGGCCAGGTCCACGCCCATCTGTCGCACTGGCACCCGGCCACCACGCTGTTCGAATATATCCCCTGGATCAGGGCCTGTTTCGAGGACCCTGTGACGGTCGTCGACGGCAACCTGAAACGCCCCGAATGGCCGGGCGCCGGCACGGCGATCAGGGCGGAGGCCTTCGAGCGCTACGCCCGGCCGCTGGGCTGATCCTCACCGCCGGCCGGGGCCGGTGCGGTGATGGGCATGGGTGACTGCCACGGCGAGCGCGTCTGCGGCATCCATGGTCTTCGGATTGGCCTTGGGCAGCAGGATACCGATCATCATGTGGATCTGGGTCTTCTCGGCGTGCCCGGCGCCGACGATCGACTTCTTGACCTTGTTCGGCTCGTATTCGGCGACCTCAAGGCCCGCCAGCGCCGGCACCACCATGGCGATGCCGCGCGCCTGGCCGAGCTTCAGCGTCGCGGTCGCGTCCTTGTTGACGAAGGTGTGCTCGACCGCCGCCTCGTCCGGCGACCACGCGGTCAGCACCTCCGTGATCCCGCGATAGAGCTGGGCAAGCCGCACGCCGAGCTCGGCCTTGTCGTCTGAGGTCACCGTGCCGCAGGCGACGAAGGCCAGCCGGTTTCCGGTGACGTCGATCACGCCCCAGCCCGTGCGCCTGAGACCTGGGTCGAGCCCAAGGATGCGAATCGTGCCCGCCATGGCGCCAGTCTAGCCGAGGCGCCCGTCCTGCCGCACACCCGTCCCGCGCGGCGCGACGTTCACCGCCCGCCGAATCTCGCCTATCGCATGGGCACTGGCCGTCCAAAGGAACCTCCCCCTGGACATTCTCGCCGCCCTCGGTTCGCCGCCGCCCGTCGCCGTGCTCGTCGCCGCCCTGCTCGCCGGAACGGTGCGCGGCTATACCGGCTTCGGCTCGGCCATGATCTTCATGCCCGTCGCCGGCGCCTATCTCGGCCCGAAGGCCGCCATCGGCATCATGTCGATCATCGACGCGGTCCTGCAGTTCGCCATGCTGCGCTCGTCCTGGCGGCACGCCCGCTGGGGCGAGATCGGCCCGCTCTTCGTCGGCTATGTCGTCGGCCTGCCCATCGGTGTCTGGCTGCTGGTCACAATCGACCCGACGCCCGTGCGCTGGATCACCTCGGCCTCGATCCTTCTTGTGCTGACGGCCCTGCTGACGGTCGGCCGCATC
This sequence comes from Phreatobacter sp., assembly GCF_051860605.1. Classification (GTDB taxonomy): domain Bacteria; phylum Pseudomonadota; class Alphaproteobacteria; order Rhizobiales; family Phreatobacteraceae; genus Phreatobacter. The sequence goes on from NZ_JBHYDR010000006.1 coordinate 202,387, forward strand.
GAGGCCTCGCCGGGCCGGGTGGCCACCGTCTCGACCGGAATCGTCTCGGGCCTGATCTCCGGACTTGCCAGCCTCGGCGGCATGGTCCTGTCGCTGTTCTGGCTGGCCGGCCCCAGCCACAATGCCGGCGTACGGGGCTCGTCCGTGGCCTTCTTCGTGCCGGCCTCGGTGATCTCGATCTCGCTGCTGGCGCTCGCCGGCATCTACACGTCCGAGGTCATCCGCATCGCGGCCTGGACGATCCTGCCCTATGGCCTCGGCGTCGGGCTCGGCTCGCTGCTGTTCGAGAAGGCGAGCCCGCGCCTGTTCCGACCCGTCGCTTTCGCGGTGATCGCTGCCGCCGCGCTGACCAGCCTGCCCATGCTGGACAGGCTGCTGCGCTGACGCGGCTGGGTCAGGCCGTCAGCACGATCTTGCCGATATGGGCATTGGTCTCCATGCGGGCATGGGCCCTTGACGCCTCGGCAAGCGGATAGGTGGAATCCATCACGACTTTCACCGTGCCGGCCTCGATCAGCGGCCAGACCTTTGCCTTCAGCGCGTCGGCCAGCGCCGCCTTGAAGGCGAGGTCGCGGATGCGCAGCGTGGACCCGGTGAAGGTCACGCGCTTCAGCATGAGCCAGCGCAGGTCGGCCGTCACCCTGGAGCCATTCAGGAAGGCGATCTGCACGATGCGCCCGTCGGCGGCCACGCAGTCGAGGTTCTTCTGCACATAGTCGCCGCCGACCATGTCGAGAATGACCTCGGCGCCCTTGGCACCCGTCGCCTCCTTGACCGCAGCGACGAAGTCCTGCGTTCGATAATTGATGGCGACATCGGCGCCGAGCGCCGTTGCCGCTGCGCATTTCTCGTCCGAGCCGGCGGTGGTCAGCACCCGTGCACCGAAGGCCTTGGCCAACTGGATGGCGGTGACGCCGATGCCGGATGTGCCGCCATGGATGAGGATGGTCTCGCCAGATTTCAGGCCACCTCGGTCGAAGACGTTCGACCAGACCGTGAAGAACGTCTCGGGGATGCCGGCAGCCTCCACCATCGACACGCCCGCCGGCACCGGCAGGGCATTGGTCTCGTGAACCACCGCATATTCGGCATAGCCGCCACCGGCGACCAGCGCGCAGACCTTGTCGCCCAACACGAAGCGCCCGGCGCCCTCGCCGAGCGCCACCACCTCACCCGAAAACTCAAGGCCCGGAATGTCGGACGCGCCCTTCGGCGGCGGATAGCCGCCGGCCCGCTGCAGCACGTCCGGCCGGTTGACGCCGGCGGCCGCCACTTTCACCAGAACCTCGCCGGGGCCAGGCTGCGGCACCGGCCGGGTTTCGGGAACCAGGGCCTCGGGGCCGCCGGGAACCGGAATGGCGATGGCTGTCATGGTGGCGGGAAGGGTGGTCATCGGACATCCTCGTCGGGGTATTGCAGCGCGGCTGTCGGGTGTAGCCTCGCGGCCCGCCAATGGCCAGTCACGACACAGGAGGATGCCATGGACGATGACCTGAAGCCGCGCCCGAAGCCCCCGGTGCATGTCGTTGGACAGGACCTCTCAACCCTGTCCGTGCACGAGTTGAAGGAGCGCGTGCAGGTCCTGAAGGACGAGATTGCCCGCCTCGAGGCCGACATGGCAGCCAAGCAGTCGAGCCGTTCGGCCGCCGAGAGCGTCTTCAGGCTCTGAATCCGCGAATCCTGCAAGGTTCTGCCGGCTGCACCGGCTGGGGTTAACCGGGGGTTAACCTTTCCCCTTTATCACTGGGATCAGTTCAGTTCGCTGGACGCGAGTGGCTCCTGTCCACTCTGTTTGACGCCTCCCTGTATTCCACTTTCAGGCCGCCTCCGGGCGGCCTTTTTTTATCTGTTCCCTTGCGGCCGGTTGCCATGCGCCTCGTCCCGACGCGGGACGGCGCCGTCTGGCACCTGCCTTGCTCGGCACCCCACGTCGTCGCCCGCCGTTTACCTTCGCTTAAGCAAAGGCTTTACTCGGCGGCAGGCCGGCGGCACACCGGGGTCGCCAGGGAGTTGTTGCGTCATGTCGCAGGGAAGTGTTCCGTCCGCCGCCGAGCCGACCGTCGCCTTCGGCGTGCGGCTGGCCAATTCCCCCGCCTTCAAGGACCTGTTCCGCGATGGCATGGCACTGGTCGAGGAGACCGCCGCCTATCTCGACGGTCCCGGCCGCGCGGAAAGCCGCGCGCTCGATCGCGGCCCGGCGCTGGCCTACGCGACCGAAAGCATGCGCCTGACCACCCGGCTGATGCAGCTTGCGTCCTGGCTGCTGCTGCAGCGCGCGGTCAACGAGGGTGAACTCACCCAGGAACAGGCCGCTCAGGAAAAATCCAAGGTTCGCCTGTCCTCGGTGGGCGCTCCGACCCCCCAGGCCACGCTCGACGAACTGCCCGGGGCGCTGTCTGCGCTGATCGGCAAGGCCATGCGCCTGCAGGCCCGCATCGTCCACATGGACCGCCTGCTGTTCGGGTCGTTCGAGCCGGTCGAGACCGTTCCATCCAACTCGGTGGCCGGCCAGATCAACCGCCTGGCCTCAGCCTTCGCCACCAAGGGCTGAACCCGCCACAGGGTCCGGGCACCCCTGAGTGCCCGGCGGCTCGCGCCGGCCTGCCCGCTGCGCCAGCCTTTCTTTCCGTCGCACCCGAGCCTATAAGAGCCGCCGATCCGGAGCCGGCGATCGGCGCGACGCCCGATAGGGGTCCCGAGCCCGGCCCGCCAAGCCGACAAGACTGCCGACGAGGGGCACATGGCCGGGCATTCCCAGTTCAAGAACATCATGCACCGCAAGGGCCGCCAGGACGCGGCCAAGTCGAAGCTGTTCGGCAAGCTGGCGCGCGAAATCACGGTGGCGGCGAAGATGGGCACGCCGGACCCGGCGATGAACCCGCGGCTGCGCGCCGCCATTCTCGCGGCCCGCGCCGAGAACATGCCCAAGGACAATATCGAGCGGGCGATCAAGAAGGCGGCCGGCACGGACGGCGAGAACTACGACGAGATCCGCTACGAGGGCTACGGCCCCGGCGGCGTCGCCGTCATCGTCGAGGCGCTGACCGACAACCGCAACCGCACTGCCTCCGACGTGCGCTCCTACTTCACCAAGGTCGGCGGCAACCTGGCCGAGACCGGCGCGGTGTCCTTCATGTTCGACCGGGTCGGCACGATCGAGTTCCCGCCCGAGGTCGCCGATGCCGATGCCATGCTGGAGGCGGCGATCGAGGCCGGCGCCGACGACGTCGCGTCCTCGGACACCGGTCACGAGATCACGACGGCGGCCGACAGCCTCGCCGAAGTGTCGAAGGCACTGGAAGCGGCGTTCGGCGAGCCGCGCAAGTCCGCGCTGACCTGGAAGCCGCAGAACAATGTCGCCGTCGACGACGACAACGGCGAGAAGCTGCTGCGGCTGATGGACCTGCTCGACGAGCACGATGACGTCCAGAACGTCTATTCCAATTTCGAGCTGTCGGACGCCCTCGTCGCCAAGATGGGTGGCTGAGGCCCGCCGGCAGGCCGCCGCTGCGCGACGACCCCTCCCGCAGTCCCCCGCCATGCTCTAGAAGGTGCGGAGTTCCATCGCATCAGGAGGGCATCATGGGCGCGCTTCAAGGCAAGGTCGCCATCGTCACGGGGGCCGCCCGCGGCATCGGCAAGGCCATTGCCACCCGGTTCGTGCAGGAGGGCGCGGCGGTTGTCCTGTCCGACGTCGCCGTGGAGACCGGGCTCGCCACGACCGCCGAACTGTCGAAGACCGGAAAGGCAGTGTTCATCGGCTGCGACGTCGGCGATGCCTCGTCCGTTGCAGGCCTGGTCCAGGGTGCGCGCGACGCCTTCGGCGGCGACATCGACATCCTCATCAACAATGCCGGCATCGTTCACACGGCCGAGTTCCTCGATCTCGCCGAGGCCGATTTCGACAAGGTGCTGCGGGTCAATCTGAAGGGCTCGTTCCTCGTCGGGCAGGCGGTTGCGCGCCGGATGGTCGAGCAGGTCAAGGCGGGCAGGAAGCCGGGCGCCATCGTCAACATGAGCTCGGTCAATGCCAAGCTCGCGATCGTCAACCAGATCCCCTACTGCGTGTCCAAGGGCGGCGTTCGCCAGCTCACCAACGTGATGGCGCTCGGCCTGTCCGAGCATGGCATCCGGGTGAACGCCATCGGGCCGGGCTCGATCGCCACCGAGATGCTGGCCTCCGTCAACACCGACAAGGCGGCCCGCCACCGGCTGTTCTCGCGCACGCCGCTGCGCCGGCTCGGCGACCCCGACGAGATCGCGCAGGTGGCCGTGTTCCTTGCCTCCGACGCCTCCAGCTACATCACCGGCCAGACCATCTATGCCGATGGCGGCCGCCTTGGGCTGAACTACACCGTTCCGGTCGAGGATTGAGCGCCGCGCTGCCGCCGGCCCTGCGCGCGGGCATCGAGGCACTGGCCGGGCGCTTTCCCGGCCGGGCGCTGGCCGAGGCCAGCCAGCGGCTGTCCGCGGACTATCGTGCAGGGCGCGGCACGCGGTTCATCCATGCCGTCGACACGGCCGCCTATGCCACGGCGCGCCTGCCGGCCACCTATGCCGCCGTCGCCGCCGCGCTGGCCGAGGCAAGCCTGCGGACAGCATTCACGCCCGCCTCCGTTCTCGATCTCGGCTGCGGACCGGGCACGGCCAGCTGGGCGGCGCTGGAGGCCTTTCCCGATGTCGGATCCGTGCGGCTCGTCGATTCCCATGCCGGCATGATCGGCCTCGGCCAGGACCTGGCCCGTCAGGGTCCGCCGGCCCTGCGCGATGCTGGCTGGCGGCAGGCCGGCATCCCGGCCGCACTGGCCGGAGCCGAACCCGCCGATCTGGTCATCGCCTCCTATGCGCTGAACGAGTTGGACGGATCGGAGCTCGACCGCGTGGCAGCGGCCATGCTCTCCCGCAGCACCGGCCTCGTCATCGTGGTCGAGCCGGGCACGAAGGCCGGCTTCGCCGTCATCGGGCGTGTGCGGTCGGCGCTCATCGCCGCCGGCGCACGGCTCCTTGCGCCCTGCCCCAGCAACGGAGCCTGCCCGGTCAGCGCTCCGGACTGGTGCCATTTCTCGGTCCGCCTGCCGCGCCTGCGCGCCCATAGGGCTGCCAAGGGTGCCGACGTGCCCTTCGAGGACGAGCCCTTCGCCTATCTGGTCGCAGCGCGGCCCGAGATCGCCGGCTCCCCTGCCGACGCGCGCATCCTGCGCCCCCCGCGCGCGACCAGGGCCGGCACCGACTTCGCGCTCTGTACGCCTGCGGGCGCCACCCCCATCCATGTTCCGGCGCGCGACCGCGAGCGGACGCGGCTCACCCGCCGGCTCGGCTGGGGCGATGCGTTTCTGACCTGCACCACCGGTAATTGACCGCAGGCCCGTCTCGCGGCGATAGCTCGCTGAAGAGGTTTCCATGCTCGCCTTGCCCGGCCTGTGGGCCGTCTTCACCGTGATTGCCGCTGCCGCCCAGACCGCGCGCAATGCCATGCAGCGCGGCCTGACGGAACGGCTCGGCACCATCGGCGCCACCCATGTGCGCTTCCTCTATGGCTTCCCCTTCGCGGTGCTGTTCTATCTCGTGGTGCGCAACGCGGTGCCGGGCACGGTGCCGGGCGTCAACGGAGCCTTCTTCGCCTGGACCGCGCTGGGAGGGCTCGCCCAGATCGGCGCCACCGCGCTGATGCTGGCCGCCATGCGCGAGCGCTCCTTCGTGGTCACCACCGCCTACACCAAGACAGAACCGGTTCTGGTCGCGCTGTTCGGGGTGGTCCTGCTCGGCGACCATCTGAGCCACTGGGCCTGGCTCTCGATCCTCATTGCGACCGCCGGCATCCTTCTCATGTCCTGGCGGCCGGGTGCCGAGGCTGGCCTCAGGCCCGCCATGCTCGGGGTTGCGGCAGCCGCCCTGTTCGGCATCGCAGCGGTCGGTTTCCGCGGTGGCATCCGTGCGCTGGAGGCCGACAGCTTCATCCTGGCCGCCACGACTACGCTGGTCTGGGGACTGGGCTTCCAGGCGCTCGTGCTGACTGCCTATCTCGCCGTCACCGACCGGCCCGCGCTTGCGGCGATCCTCCGTGCCTGGCGGCCGTCCATCATCGCCGGTTTCCTCGGCGCCTTCGCCTCGCAGTTCTGGTTTCTCGCCTTCGCGCTGGAGACGGTCGCCAAGGTGCGCACGCTCGCGCTCGTCGAGGTGCTGTTCGCCGGCATCGTGTCGGGCGCCATCATCAAGCAGGCGACCAGCCCGCGCGACGGGCTCGGCATCATCCTCATCATCGCCGGAGTGGCGCTGCTGCTCACCCTCGGCTGAGCGTTTTCAGCCTCGTGACATGGCCCATCTTGCGGCCGTCGCGCTGGTCGCGCTTGCCGTAGAGGTGAAGCACCGCGCCGTCCTCGGCAGCAATGGCCCGCCAGGCCTCGACATCGGCGCCGATCAGGTTCTGCATCACCGCGTCGGCATGGCGCTCGGTGGAGCCGAGAGGCAGTCCGGCAACCGCCCGCATGTGGTTCTCGAACTGGGAACAATGGCAGGCAGCCTCCGTCCAGTGGCCGGAATTGTGAACGCGCGGCGCCATCTCGTTGACCAGCAGGCGGCCATCGGCGGTCACGAACAGTTCCACCGCCAGCACGCCGACATAGTCGAGCGCCTCGGCCAGGACCCGGCCCATGCGCACCGCGGCGATGGTGGTCGCGGCCGGGATCTGGGCCGGAACGATGGACGTCCGCAGGATGCCGCCGCGGTGGACATTCTCCACCGGATCGTAGTGGCGCACCTCGCCATCCGCGCCGCGCACGGTCAGCACGGAGATCTCGCGCTCGAACGGAACAAAGGCCTCCAGGATCGCCGGCTGGCGGCCGATGGCGGCATAGGCGGCGGCCGGATCGTCGCCCATGCGGATCACGGCCTGCCCCTTGCCGTCATAGCCGAAGCGGCGGGTCTTGAGCACCGCCGGGCGGCCGAGGCGGGCAAGCGCGCGCTCCAGATCGGCCTCGTCGTCCACCGGTTCGAAATCGGGCACGTCCAGGCCGCAGTCGCGGGCGAAGGTCTTCTCCACGACCCGGTCCTGCGACACCGTCAGTGCCCGCGCTCCCGGCCTCACGGTCAGGCGGCTCGACAGGAAGCGCGCGGCATTGTCCGGAACGTTCTCGAACTCGTAGGTGACGATATCGACATCCTCGGCGAAGCGGGCCAGCGCCACCTCGTCGGAATAGTCGGCCTCGGTGATGCGGCGGACCACGTCGAAGGCTGGGCTTTCCGGCTCCGGTGCATAGACCTGGCAGCGCAGGCCGAGGCGGGCGCCGGCCAGCGCCAGCATCCGGCCAAGCTGGCCGCCGCCGAGAATGCCGATGATCTGGTCGGGACCGACCGACGACCGTTCAGGGTTCATCGCGCGGGCGCTCCGCGATGGCGGCAGTCTGCCGGGCGCGCCAGGCATCCAACCGTCCGGCGAGCGCCGGATCGTTCAGGGCGAGCACCGCACCGGCGAGCAAGGCCGCATTGATCGCCCCGGCCTTGCCGATGGCCAGCGTGCCGACGGGGATGCCGCCTGGCATCTGGACGATGGAATGCAGGCTGTCGACTCCGGACAGGGCCCGGCTCTCGACCGGCACGCCAAAGACCGGCAGCGGCGTCAGCGCCGCCGCCATGCCCGGCAGGTGTGCGGCCCCGCCCGCGCCCGCGATGATGATCTTGAAGCCGGCCTCGCGCGCACCCTTGGCGAAGGCGAACAGCCGGTCGGGTGTGCGGTGGGCCGAGACGATCAGCGCCTCGTGGCCGATGCCGAGCGCGTCGAGCGTCTCGGCGCAATGACGCATGGTCGCCCAGTCGGACTGCGAGCCCATGATGACGGCAACGGGCGGCGTTACCGCGGTCCCTGATCCGCGGGCCTTCGTCTTCGGCATGAAAGGCCTCCCCCAAGGCCGCGCTGTCGTCAGGCGGCCCCCCGAAAGAAGCGCCGGAGCATAGGCAGGCGCCCCTGCCGCGGCAAGAGCGCCCCGGCGGCCACCGGATGTTTACCCCGGCTTAACCGCGCCGCAGACATTCGGGCGATCAGGCGATGATGTCGGGGGTGAGATTGTCCTCGATGAAGGCGATCCGGTCGCGCAGTGCGAGCTTGCGCTTCTTCAGCCGCTGGATCTGCAGCCGGTCGGCCACGATCATTACCGCGAGCGCCTCGATCGCAGCGTCGAGATCGCGGTGCTCCTGACGCAAACGCTCGAGTTCAAGCGTGAATTCGCGCTCTTCGGCCTCGGTCAGAGCCATCATGCACCGTCGGAAGGAAGGGTCGCGCGGTCGCCCCCGCGCTGCCCGCAACTATTGCCGGATGGCCCGCCAAGGGCAAGCCGGAGCCGCCCGGGCGATGCCGGCCCGTTCGCCGCCGGGGGGCGCTTGTCCTGTGAGCCGTAACATTCCGTGACTTTACTTTGCCGTATTCAGGTTCAGACTGGTCCCTGTCCGAGGCGCTTCGGACTTCCGTCCGATCCGCGTCGGCATGGCTCCATTTTCAGGAGGAGATGGATGAGCTTGCAGTCGCACCTCACGGAACTCGAACGGCGTCACCAGGCGCTCGACCGGGAACTCAACAGCCTCATCGCCAGCCCGTCTTCGGGCGATACCGAGATCGCCGAGTTGAAGCGTCGAAAATTGCACCTGAAGGACGAGATCGCTCGGCTGAAGGCCGACAACACGAGTGTGCACTGAAGGAGTTTCCACCGGATCAAGGCCGCGCACGGTGCGGCCGAACCGTTGAACGGACCGCCGGAGGCCGCAAGGCCCCGGCGGTTTCGTTCTCAGGCGCCCGGATCGGACAGTTCGGACAAGTCAGCCCGTCGGCCACATGCGGCGGAACACCCCGTCGCGGATGATGACGAGGTGCATCAGCGCCGCCCCGACATGGGCGAAGACAAGGGCCGTCATCAGCAGCGCCCCGCCCAGATGCACCCGGTAGATGGCCGTGCAGGTGCTCTCCTGGCCCGAGAAGGGTAGCGTCATCGGCACCGTCCAGAACAGTTTGACCGGCCCGTAGCACATGGAGGTGGCCAGCCAGCCCGCGAACGGGACCAGGAAGATCAGCACGTAGAGCAGGTGATGCACCGCCGCCGAGGCGATGCGCTGGACCCGCGTCAGGGTCGGCTCGGGCGGCGGCACGCCCTTCACCCTGCGCACCACGACGCGGGCGATGGCCAGCATCAGCACGATCAGGCCGAAGGACTTGTGCAGTTCGTAGAGATTGTCCTTCAGCGCCGGATTGGCACCCGGATTGGGCGGATAGGGAATGCTGGCCATGTAGAGCCCCACGGGCACCAGGCCAACGATCAGGATGGCCATGATCCAGTGGATGGCACGATGCGGGGCCGAATAGACGTCAGGCTGCGACATGGTCGGGGTTCTCGCTGGCTGCAAACCTCAGATCGCAATCAAACAACACGTCACCATCGGCAAGCGGATGCACATGGGTCGTCGGACGCAAGGCATCGTCCACCAGCGTGATCGGGGGCAGCTCGATCCCCGGAACGCCCGAGCCGATGATCATCGGCGCCACCAGAACATGCAAGCGATCGACGGCCCGATGCTCGAGAAAGAGTGAGATGGTGCGCGCACCACCCTCGACGAGAATGCGCGGGCAGCCGGCTGCCTGGAGCGCCTCCACCATGGCCTGCGGGCAGAGCCCACCGCTGCCGAGCCGGCGCACGAGGATTTCCTCGACACCCGGCGGTGTCGGCTTCGGTTCGGCGCGCAGCACGATCCGGCGCACGCCATCCTCGTTCAGGCAGCGGGCGTTGGCGGGCAGGCGGCCATTGGCGTCGATGACGACGCGCACAGGGCTGCGGCCAGGCACCCGGCGGACGGTCAGCAGCGGATCGTCGGCAACGACCGTGCCGACCCCGACCAATACGGCATCGACCTCGGCCCGCAGGCGATGGAGGTGGTCAAGGGCGGCCCAGCGGTTGATATATTTGGAATGGCCGTTCAGCGTGGCGATGCGCCCGTCCAGCGACTGCCCAAGCTGGGCCACGACGAAGGGTCGGCCCGCAGGCGCCCCGCAGATGGCAGCAAAGGCTGCCTCCACCGTCTGATCCGATAGACTTTCTCCAGCGTATCCCTCACCGTGTAGAGACACGTCAGCTTCCCTGTCTGCACCATTACGCGACAAGGAAGCCTCCCGTGGCGGGCCTGTCACGCTTGTTCGGCATGGTCGGGCTCCCGATATGAAGTCTGCCTTCGCGGCAGGCGTTGGCATTTGCGCGTTGCGTGAAGGCAGTCTTATGACGGATGCGACAGGGATACTAGGCGGATCGGCCGGCCGCTCGCGGGCCGGCGTCGAACGCGCTCTGGCTGATTTTCGCGCGGCGCGGCCGGTCGTGATCCACGACGGGGACGATGCCGCCATCGTGGCCGGCGTCGAGGGCCTGACCGCCGAGCTTGCGGAAGCCCTCACCGGACTTGCTCTCGCCCCTCCCCGCCTGGTGCTGCCGGCCGCCCGGCTGCGCCGGATCGGCATCGAGCGCACGGTTCCGGGGCGCGTGGCGCTGCCCGTCATCGACGAGAAGCGGGTGGTGCAGCTTGCGCTGACGATCGAGGCGCGCATCGATGCGCCGGTCTCCCCTGTCGATGCCATGGACGAGGCGGCGCTCGAACTGGCGCGCCTTGCGCTGACTGTCCCGGCAGTCATCGTCGTGCCGGTCGATCCGGCATCTGCAGGCATCGCCGATCTTCTCGCTGTCACGGCCGCGTCGATCCGTCGCTATCGTGCCGACGAGGCCAAGGCCCTGTCGATCGTCGGGCGCGCGCCGGTGCCGCTGGAAGGCGCGCCGGAGACGGAATTCGTCGTGTTCCGCGGCGGCGAGGGCCTGCGCGACCAGGTGGCGATCATTGTCGGCCGGCCGGACCTGACTCAGACCGTGCCGGTCCGCCTGCATTCGGCCTGCCTGACCGGCGACCTGTTCGGCTCGCTGAAATGCGACTGCGGTGACCAGTTGCGCGGAACGGTCGACTGGATGGCCAAGAACGGCGGCGGCATCCTGCTCTATCTCGACCAGGAAGGCCGCGGCAACGGCATCGCCAACAAGATGCGCGCCTATCGGCTGCAGTCTCTGGGCTGGGACACCTACGACGCCGACGAGGTGCTCGGTTTCGACCTTGACCAGCGGCGCTTCGATTTCGCTGCCGAGATGCTGAAGATGCTCGGCGTCACCAAGGTCGAGGTGATGACCAACAATCCGGTGAAGATCGCCGCGCTCACCGCCGCCGGGCTGGAGGTCGCGGCCGAACGGCGGGTGATCGGCCGGGCCACCGATCACAACATCCGCTACCTTGCCTCCAAGCGCGAGCGCGCCGGCCATGCGATTGACGCGGATGCGCTGCTGGCAAGCCTGACGGCGGGCAATTGACCGGCTCGGGCCTGACCGGCCGACGCCCTCAATTGTCCGCTAATGCGCCGGGTCGCATGCAACCGAAACACTTCATTCCGCGGCAATGGCCCCTCGGCTAGCATCAGGGTCCTCCTGATCCGGACCCCTGCATGCCCGACGACAGCCGCCCGTCCTTCCCGCTCGCCGCCACCCTCGCCCTCTTCGCCTTCGCCTGGTTCGTGCTGGCCGGCCCCTGGCTGTTCGGCGCGGTGACCATCCCGTGGGACGGCAAGGCGCACTGGTATCCCCACCTGTCCTTCGCGGCGCGGGCGTTTCACTCCGGCGAAAGCCCGTTCTGGACACCGAACATCTTTTCGGGCTCGCCGGAGGTAGCCGATCCGCAATCGGCCCTGTTCTCGCTGCCGCTCCTGCTGCTTGCCCTTCTGCGACCCCAGCCGACACTTCTGGAGATGGACTGGGCCATCTATCTGATGCTGCTTGCCGGCGGCTCGGGCGTGATCCTCATGTTCCGCGACCGCGGCTGGCACTGGGGCGGCGCGCTGATCGCTGCCATCGTGTTCGCGTTCGGCATGGCCGCGGCCTGGCGCATCCAGCATCTGGCACAGGTCGTCTCGCTCGCGTGGTTCCCCATCGTCTGGTGGCTGCTGGGGCGGTCACTCGATCGCCGCTCCATCCTCTGGGGGCTGGCGGCAGGGCTTGCAGCCGGCCTCATGCTGCTCGGCCGCGACCAGGTGGCCCTGCTGGCCTGCTACGTGCTCGCGGCCTATGTCGTGACCCACTGGCTCGAGGGGCCGGACCGGGCCGGCCGCTTCACGGCCAGTCTGCTGCCGCTGGCAGCGGCAGCGCTCGCCGCCGGTGTCGTTGCAGGCGGACCCGTGCTGCTGTCGGCGCTCTGGGGCGCCGAATCCAACCGCGTCGTCATCGACATCGAGGGCGCCGGACGCGGTTCCCTGCATCCGGGCCACCTGCTGACCCTGTTCATCGGCAACATCTATGGCGTCTCGGGGCCGCTGGAAGGCCATTGGGGACCGCCGAGCCCGACCTGGGGCGATACCGGCCTGTTCCTTGCCCGCAACATGGGCGTCCTCTATGCCGGCGCCATCCCGCTGTTCCTCGTGCTGGCGACGCTCTGCAAGGGCACGGCCTTCCGCCCGGAGATCCGGTTCGTCACCATCGCCCTCATCGTCATGCTGGTCTATGCGCTCGGCTGGTACACGCCGGCCCTCCATCTGTTCTGGCACCTGCCGGGGGTGTCGCTGTTCCGCCGGCCCGCCGACGCCGTTTTCATGGTCGGCGGCCTGTTTGCCATCCTCGCGGGCTATGGCGCCCATCTCCTGCTCACGGGCAAGCTGCGTACGGGCTGGATCGTCGAAACCGGCCTCGTGTTCCTGGCCGCGATCCTCGCCATCATGCTCATCATCATCAAGCAGCCGCCGATCACCGCGTGGGGGGCGCTGCTGGTGGGCATCGTCACGCTGGTGCTCTCGCTGGCCGTGCTGTCCAATGCCAGGCGCTTCCGGGCGGAACTGGTGCCGCTGGCGCTCGCCGGCGTGCTGATCCAGGACCTTGCCATCACCAATGGCCGCAATGAATCGACCGCGCTGCCGCCCGCAACCTACGACGTCCTGCAGCCCGGCACAGCGAATGCGACGGTCGCCGCCATCCGCGAGCGCGTGGTGCGCGACGGCGACCGGCGCGACCGCGTGGAACTGATCGGCCTCGGCTATCACTGGCAGAATGCCGCCATGGCACAGGGCTTCGAGGACACGCTCGGCTTCAACCCCGTGCGTTCGGCGGCCTATGCCAATCTGGTCGGGGCCGAGGACATCGCCTCGCTGCCAGACCAGCGCCGTTTCCCGCCGGCCTTCCCGTCCTACCGCTCGCCGCTCGCCGACATTCTGGGGCTGCGTTTCGTGGTCACGGGCGTGCCGGTCGAGGAGATTGACAGGTCGCTTGCGCCCGGCGCCCTGGTGCCGGTGGCGAGGACCGCAGAAGCGCACATCTACGAGAACCCGCGCGCGCTCCCGCGCGTGTGGATTGCCGGCACGGCTGCCGCCACCCCGCCGGACCTTGCCACGGCAGGCTATCCGGCCGGGCTCGACCCCCGCACGACCGTGCTGCTGGAGGGCTCCCTGCCGCCATCGCGGGCCGGCGGCGGCACGGCGCGCATCGGGACCTACGCCAATACCCGCGTCACGGTCGAGACCGAAACGGCCGAAGGCGGCGTGCTGGTGCTGGCCGATGCCTGGCATCCGTGGTGGCGGGCGCATGTGAACGGCACCGAAACGCCGATCCGGAGGGCCTATGGTCTCGTGCGGGCGGTGGACGTGCCGCCCGGCAAGGCAAATGTGACCTTCACCTTCGCCCCCCTGCGCGGCGCGCTCGCCCAGCTCGGCTGGCGCTGAGCGTCAAGGCCGAGCGAAGGGCCGGACCGTGACGCCGGCCTTTTCCAGCGTCTCGCGGACCGTGCGGGCCATGGCCACCGCCGCAGGGTTGTCGCCATGGACGCAGATCGTGTCGATCGCCACCTTCAATCGCTTGCCGGTGACGGTGACCACCTCCTGATCCTGAACCATGCGCAGCACCCGGTCGGCCGCATAGGCCGCGTCGTGGATGATCGCCCCGTCCTTCTTCCGGCTGGTGAGGTTGCCGCTGTCGTCATAGGTGCGGTCGGCGAAGACCTCGCGTGCCATGGTGAGCCCCAGCTTCTCGCCGACACGCTCGGTCGGCAGGGTCGGCATCACCACGAAGACCAGCGAGGGATCGACACCCTTCACCGCCCGGCCGATGGCCATGGCGATGTCCTCGTCGTCGTTGCTCATGTTGCCGAGCGCGCCATGCGCCTTCACATGGGTGACCTTGTGGCCGGCCAGCGCCGCGCAGGCCTGCATGGCGCCAATCTGGTAGGCGACCTGCTTCTCGAGGTCCGCCATGCTCTCGCCCCGGATGGTGCGGCGGCCGAAGCCCCAGAGGTCGCCGAAGCCCGGATGGGCACCGATCGACACCCCCTTCGCCTTCGCGATCTCGGCCGTGCGGTGCATGATGATCGGGTCTCCGGCATGCCAGCCGCACGCGATATTGGCCGACGAGACGATGGACAGCATGGCCTCGTCATCGCCCATCTTCCAGGGACCGAAGCCTTCACCCATGTCGGCATTGAGATCGACGCTGGCCATGACGGTCCTCCTTCAGGGCAGGAATTCGAGGCTGGGATCGCCCGCCGGCGCATGGGCGTCGACCCAGCCATCGACGAGATTGACGGACAGCAGGCTCTCCGCATCGAGACCCAGTCCGACCGGCTTCAGGCCCGCGCTGACGGCGGCCAGCATGGCCGCCTGTTCGCGCGCGGCGGCAATCGCCTCGGCCATCGTCACGGCCGCAAAGCGGATCGCGCTGCCCGGCCGGTGCTGGACGAGACGCGGCAGGTCGGCTGAAATGACCGTGGCGATCTTCGGATAGCCGCCGGTGGTGCCGCCATCGGCAAGCAGCACGATGGGTTCGCCCGAGCCCGGAACCTGGATCGCCCCGGTCGGGATGCCGTCGGAGACGATGTTGAAGCCCTTGGCATGCTCGATCAGCGGGCCGTTGAGCCGGTAGCCCATGCGGTCGGCCTGCGGCGAGATCGTATAGGCCTCGCTCAGCAGCGTCTCGATGCCGGCAGCGGTGAAATAGTCGTCCTGCGGCCCCATCACCACCCGGAAGGCCCCGGCATGGACTTTCGGAGCGACCGTGGCCGTCAGATCCGGTCCGGCCGGGACGCCGCCAACCGGTAGCAGTTGTCCGGCCCGGACAGGCTCGCGAAGGACACCGCCCAGCCCGCCGCGCAGGTGAAAGGACTGGCTGCCGAGATCGGCCGGCAGGTCGATACCGCCGGCAACGGCCAGCACCATGAAGGCTCCTGCCCTGGCAGGACCGATGGAGATCGTCCGTCCCGGCTGGACCGTCACCGAGGTCAGCGGCGCGACCGGCTCGCCATCCACCTTGAGATCGGCCGGCGCGCCGGCAAGCGCCACGCGCACCGGACCGCCCTCCACCACGAAGGACCCGCCCATGACCGTGAACTCGATGGCGCCGCGGTCCGGCGGATTGCCGACCAGCATGTTGGCGACCGCCAGCGCCACCCGGTCGGCGGCTCCGGCCGGGCTGACCCCGAAGCGCCGGTAGCCGTGCCGCCCGCCATCCTGGATCGACGTGCCGGCGCCGCAGTCCCTGACCTTGAGAACGGTCATGACGCGATCACCTCGGCGACCGGCTCGCCCGCGGCCGCGCGCGCGTCGAGCGCCTGCCACTCACTCGCACCGATCCGCTCGAAGACCACCTCGTCGCCCGCACCCACCAGGAAGACGGGATCGCGATCCGGCATGAAGTTGCGCACCGGCGTGCGGCCGAGCAGGTGCCATCCCGAAGGTGCCTCGACCGAGGCGAACAGCGCCTGCACTCCGCCGATGGAGACCGTGCCGGCCGGCGTCTTGAGGCGGGGATCGGTGCGCCGCGGCAGGGCGATCGACTGGTCGGCGCCGGAAAGGTAGCAGAAGCCCGGCAGGAAGCCGAGCATGGCCACCTGGTAGATGCGCGCGGAATGCCGGCGGATGACCTCTTCCGGTGTCAGGCCGTGGGCCGCTGCAACCGCCTCGAGATCGATGCCGAACTCTCCGCCATAGACGACGGGGATGCGCCAGCGCTTCGGCTTGCGGCTCGTCATGGTCATGCCGGCGAGGAGGTCGTGGACCCGCTGCTCGAAGGCAGGCATGTCGATGACGAGCGGATCGACCTGGACAAAGACCGAACGGTAGGTCGGCAGGGTCTCCACGACGCCCGGAATGGCCGCGCCCGTCAGCACCGCGTCGAAGGCAAGGCACAGGGCGTTCACCGCATCGTCGATCTCGGTGCCGAACTCGATCGTGACGGCGGTGTCGCCGCACGGCAGGAAGCGCGGGGTCGGGGGGCTGAACGTCGAGCCGCTCATCGCAGGATCCGCTAGCCGGCCATCAGGTTGGGCAGGAACATCACGATGTTCGGGAACAGCACCAGCAGGATCGTGAAGGCCATCATGATGAAGAGATAGGGCAGCGTGACGCGGGCCAGATAGGACAGGCTGTCGCCCGTAATGCCTTGGATGACGAACAGGTTGAAGCCGACTGGCGGCGTGATCTGCGCCATCTCCACCACCATGACGATGAAGACACCGAACCAGATCGGGTCGAAGCCGGCAAGCTTCACGATCGGTAGCGCGATCGGCAGCGTCATGACGATCATCGAGAAGCCGTCGAGGAAACAGCCGAGCACCAGATAGAAGAGGATCAGCACGACCATCAGCATCAGCGGCGACAGGCCGAGGCTCTCCACGAAGCCGGCGACTTTGGCGGGAATGCCGAGGAAGGCAGCGGCCGATCCGAGGATGGAGGCGCCCAGAAGGATCAGCGCGATCATCGAGCAGGTGATGACGGACGCGATCGCGATCTCGCGCATGACGGCGAGCGTCAGCGTCCGCTGGACGGCGGCCACCAGCACGGCGCCGAGAACGCCGACAGCCGCGGCCTCCGAGGGCGTGGCGATGCCGCCATACATGGAGCCGAGCACGCAGGCGATCAGGAACACGGTCGGCGCCAGATCCTTGACGGCGGCGAAGCGTTCGCCCCAGGACACCTGGCTCATCGCCCGCTCGCTGTCCGGCACGAGGTCCCTGCGGATGGTGGTGTGGATCATCACCCAGCCCATGAAGCACATGGCGAGCAGTGCGCCGGGGATCAGGCCGGCGGTGAACAGCTTGATGATCGAGACATCCGCCAGCACGCCGTAGATGATCAGGATGTTGGAGGGCGGGATGAGGAAGCCGAGCGTTCCGGCGCCCGCCAGCGTGCCGACCGCGATGTCGCGCGAATAGCCGCGCTTCAGCAGTTCGGTGAGGGCGATGCGCCCGACTACCTGCGTGGTGGCGGCCGAGGAGCCCGAGATGGCCGCGAACATGGTGCAGCCGACGATGTTCACGTGGATCAGCCGGCCGGGCAGCAGGCCCGCCCAGGGGGCAAGGCCGGTGAACAGCGACTTCGACAGCTTGGTGCGGAACAGCACCTCGCCCATCAGGATGAACAGCGGCAGCGCCAGCAGTTCCTGGGTGGTCAGGATGTTCCACGTATATTGCGGCACCAGCCGATGCAGCGGGATGTCGCGGAAGATGAACAGGAGCACCACCCCGGTGACGCCGAGGGAGAGGCCGATCCACAGCCCGCCGGCCAGCAGGCCGAACAGGATGGCGAACATGACGATGACTTCGACGGCCATGGAGGGCCTCCGCAAAGGCAGGCGTTCGGGGCGGATGCGCTATTCGACCGGGTTCTGAGCCCGCAGCGAAGGGTCGTCGAGCGGCAGGTTCCAGGCGGCGCGGATGGTCCGGGCGTAGAACTGGAGGGTCAGCAGCGCCAGTCCGAAGGTTACCATCGCCATGGGCGGCCACACGATGGTGCCGGAGGAGATCGACACCTGTCCGCGTGAGAACGACGCCCAGGTGAACAGCACCATGGAGAACGTCAGGTAACTCGTCGCCAGGGCGCCGAGAAATGAGGAGACCACCTCGATCGCGCGGCGCAGGCCCGGTCCGGCAACGGCCAGAAGGATCGTCACCCGGATATGGCCCCCCGCCCGGAGGGTCATGGCCGCCCCGAAGGTGAAGGCGGCGGCCATGAGATAGGAGGAATATTCCCAGGCGTTCGGAACGACGCCCGGCCCGATGCCGGTGAAGTTCGACAGCGAGCGCGCAAAGACCTCCGACAGCATGAGCGCGGCCAGAGCCACCAGACAGGCGGCTCCGAGCCACAGGTCGAGGCGACCGAGTTGGTCAATCGCCTTCAGAAACCACCGGAAGGCCGATGGCGCCCCGGCGTCGAGATCGGAAGCTGGGGTCGCCATCGCCGTCGCCCCGTCAGGAGCGCTTCACTTCGGCCAGATAGGCCTCGATCGGCCCCTTGGCCGCCGGAACGCGGCGGGTGTAGTCCTGCACCATGTTGGCGGTGCGACGGCGCATGTCGGCCATCATCGGCGCCGGGATGTCGACCACCTCCATGCCGCCCTGCTTCAGGCGCGCGAGGCTGTCGGTATCGGCCTTGACCGAGGTGTTCCAGAATTCCGGCTCCAGGCGCTTGGCAATCGCCTCGATGGACGCGCGATGGTTGGCCGGCAGCTTGTTCCAGGCATCCATATTGACGTTGACCATCTGGCACGACCAGACGTGGTTGGTCGGATAGACGTATTTCAGGAACTCCCAGAATTTGCCGTCCACGCCGGAGACCGCGGAGGTCGACACGCCCTGCACGGCATTGGACGCCAGCGCCGGAATGGTCTCGCCCCAGGGGATCACGACGCCGGTCATGCCGAGCGCATTGACCATGTCCTGCGCGCCACGATCCGGGCAGCGGACCTTCTGGCCGGCGAGCCCGGCCAGCGTGTCGGCCTTCACCTTCATGTGCAGGTACTGGGTCGGCCAGGGCACCATATAGAGGTTCTTCTGATTGTTGTTCTGCACGACGCGCTCGAAGACCGGGCGGATGTGCTTGTGATAGACGCGCAGTTCGTCCACCGAACCGACCAGGAAGGGCACGCCCTCGGCGCCCAGGATCGGCTCGTCGCCGATCTGCTGGATGTTCAGGACGTCAGCGATCGGCACCAGGCCGTCGCGCACGGCACGCAGATGCTCGGGACCCTTGAAACCGAGCTGGCCGCCCGACTTCACGGTGATGTTCACGGCACCGCCCGTGGCGGCCTTGACCTCATCGGCGAACTTCTTGGCGTTGATCGTGTGGAAATTGCCGTCCGGCCAGACGGTCGACAGATCCCAGTTGACGGACTGGGCACGGGCAATGGTCGGCGCGGCGAGAAGGCCGGTTCCGGCGATGCCAGCGACGAATTGACGGCGGTCGAACATGGGAAAGCTCCTCTGTCCCTGTCTCTGGATGGCCCGCCTGTCGAGAGGCGGCTGGGGCCTGACGCCCTTGGCACGATTGGACTGCTGATCGCCCGTCATGACAAGCGCTTCCTGCACAGGGGTGAAACCTGGAAGGCCCCGTTTCCCTGGCAAGTGCTGCGCCGAGCCCTGCGGGCGAAAGCCGCAGCCGACGAAAGACTGGCGTAGCGATGTCGGCATGTCAACGTATCGTCGATATTTTGTCATGATTTTAACTGCTTGATTTCGACGAGTTCACGAGGCCAAATGGTCGGCCCGGCACCATTCATTCCCGGAGAAATTGCGATGTCCCCGCCTGCCGCGCTCGGTCCCATCGTCTCCTCCGCCCATCTGGCAGCGGGCGAGTTGCCGGCGCTTTCGGAATTCGAGTTCGGCATGATGATGGTCAGCCACGCCTTCCATCGCTGGACCGTGCGCTGCGCGGCTGCGGGGGGCGCGCCCGGCCTGTCCGCGCTCGAGAACATGATCCTGCACACGGTCTATCACCGCGGCCGGCCGAAGCGCCTTGCCGACATCGCCCTCGTCCTCAATGTCGAGGACATGCATCTCGTCACCTATGCGGTGAAGAAGCTGGAAAAGGCGGGCCTCGTGAAGGGCGAACGCATCGGCAAGGAGAAGGCCGTCTCGGTCACCCGGAAGGGCTCGGATGCCGTCATGCGCTACCACGAAGTGCGCGAGGCCCTGCTCATCCAGAGCGTCAAGGCCTTCGGCACGGAACCGGCCGTCCTCAGCCGCATCGCCACCGAGATGCGCGCGCTCTCCGGCCTCTACGACCAGGCGGCAAGGGCGGCGGCCAGCCTCTAGCCGCCGCGCCGCCGGCCATCAGCCGCCATAGACCTTGGCGCCCTTCGCGCTGACCAGACCCTCGCTGACATCCTTCGCCACGGCCTCGCGGTCCCGCGCGCCCGGATCGCCGATGCCGCCGCCGCCGGGCGTCATCACGACGAGACGGTCATCGGGCGGGATGAGCTGGAAGCCCTTGCCCTTCAGTTTCTTGCCGGACTTGAGCGCGACCGCTCCGGCGGCCCCGTCCTTGCCGCCATCGCGGCCGCGCGGGGGATGGTCGATGCGGTCATAGGCGGCCAGCAGGTCGAATGGCTTGCCGATGCGGCTGCCGACCTCGATCACCTGGCCGAGACCGCCGCGCGTGCGGCCCGCACCGCCCGAATCCTCGCGATATTCCTTGCGCCAGAAGATCAGCGGCGTGATCGACTCGGCGATCTCCACCGGCGTTCCCTTCACGCCCGACGGATAGGCGGTGGCGGACAGGCCGTCCTTCATCGGACGCGCGCCGGTCCCGCCGTTCGAGGTCACGGCCATCATGAACCCGTAATTGCCAAGCCCCTCCTCGTCGGTCTGGCCACGCACGTTGAGGTTCCACAGGCAGGACGTGCCTTCCGCCGGGACCCGGTCGGGAATGGCCTGGCGCAGCGCGCCGAACACCACGTCCGGCAGCATCTGGCCGATGATGTGGCGCGATGCGACCGGCTTCGGCTTCAGCGCGTTGACGATCGTGTCCTCCGGAGCCGACACGGTCAGCGGCGCCAGCGAGCCGGCATTGTTCGGAATGTCCTTGCCGACGATGCAGGCGAGACCGAACACCGTGTAGGCCGTCGTATAGGCGAGCGGCACGTTGATGCCGCGGCCCGAGGCCGGACCCGTGCCGGTATAGTCGACATGGATGCCGTCCTTCCGGACCTCCACGGTGCAGGCGAGCGTCACCGGCTCGTCATAGCCGTCCACGGTCATGGAACTGGACCACTTGCCCTTCGGCAGCGCGGCGATAGCCTCCAGCACGGCCGCCTTCGAGCGCGTCAGGATGTGGTTCGACAGCACGTCGAGATCCCTGAGGCCGAACTCCTCCATCATCTCGGACAGCCGCTCGCAGCCGACATCGTTGCAGGCGGCGAGCGAATAGACATCGCCCTCGGTATCGATCGGCAGGCGCGTATTGGCCCGGATCATCGCCATCAGCGTCTCGTTCAGCTTGCCGCGGTCGGCGAGCTTCAGCAGCGGGATGTAGAGCCCTTCCATGAACACGTCGGTGCCGTCCGGCCCGAAGCCGATGCCGCCGATATCCATCAGGTGGCTGGTGCAGGAGAACAGGCCGACCAGCTTGCCGCGATGGAAGGCGGGCGTCGTCAGGACGAAGTCGTTGAGGTGGCCCGTCCCCATCCAGGGGTCGTTGGTGATGTAAATGTCGCCCTGCTTCATCGTCTCCACCGGGAAGACGCGGACGAAGTGCTTGACGCTCTCGGCCATGGAGTTGACGTGGCCGGGCGTGCCGGTGACGGCCTGGGCCAGCATGTTGCCGTCGCGGTCGAAGACGCCGGCGGAGAGGTCGCCCGCCTCGCGCACGATGGGCGAGAAGGCGGTGCGCAGCAGCACCTGCGCCTGTTCCTCGACCACCGCGATGAGGCGGTTCCACATGACCTGCAGTTCGATGTCGGAAAGCTTGCTCATGACGGTCACTTTCCCTTCTTCGCGGCAGGCTTGCGGGCGGTGAGGACGAGGCCGAGGCCGGTATCGATCTCCGCGTCGAATGCGGCGGTCACATAGGTGGACGTGCCCGCCTCCACGATGATGGCCGGCCCCTCGATGCGCGATCCCGGCTCCATGGCGAGGCGGTCGTACATCGGCACCTTCACGGGCTTGCCGGACTTCGCATCGAAGACCGGACGCGAGCCGATCGGTTTCGGCCCGGACTTCGACCGGGCCTTTGCCAGTTTCGGCGGACTGGCGGCATCGGTGGTCACCAGCACCGCCCAGGACAGGATCTCGATGGCCGCACCCGGAATGTGGCGGGCGAACAGCTGGCGATAACCCGCCTCGAAGGTCTCACGCATCGCCGCAATGTCACGGCCGGTCAGCGCCCGTTCCGGCAGCGGCACGGCGATCTCGTGCCCCTGCCCGGCATAGCGCATGAAGGCGGTGCGGGTCTCGGTCAGGCGGCGGCTGCCGGCAGCCGCGCGCGCCAGTCCGGTCGCCTCGCGGCTCATGCCGGACAGGAGTTCGTTGGCCTGTTTCAGGTCGAACTTGTCCAGCCGCATGAACCGTGAATGGACGAGCTCATAGGCCGCCGGCGCCCGCAGGAACCCGACCGCAGAGCCGACGCCGGCATCGGCCGGCACGATCACGCGGGCGATGCCGAGTTTCTCGGCAAGGCGCGCGGCATGGAGCGGGGCTGCGCCGCCAAACGCCACCATCGTGTGATCCGTGACGACGACGCCGCGCTCCACCGCATGGACGCGCGCAGCATTCGCCATGTTCTCGTCGATGATCTCGGCCACGCCATAGGCGGCCATGGAGGTGGTCAGCGACAGCGGCTTGCCAACGCTGGCATCGAGCGCGGCCTCCGCCTTTTCAGGATAGAGCGTGATGGCGCCGCCGGCGAAGTGCGCCGGCTCGATCTTGCCCAGCACCACATCGGAATCCGTCACCGTCGGCAGGTCGCCGCCGCGGCCATAGCAGGCCGGGCCCGGCACGGACGCGGCCGAATCCGGCCCGACCGTGATGCGCTTCATCGCGTCGACACGGGCAATGGACCCGCCGCCGGCGCCGATCTCCACCATCTCGATGACCGGGATGCGCACCGGCAGGCCGGACCCCTTCATGAAGCGCGACTGGCGGTCGACCTCGAAGGTGCGGGCCTTGTAGGGCGTCGCGTCGTGGATCAGGCAGATCTTGGCCGTGGTGCCGCCCATGTCGAAGGACAGCACCTTGTCCTCAGACCGCTCCGCCGCGATGTGGGCGGCAAGGATCGCCCCGCCTGCGGGCCCCGACTCGACGAGGCGGATCGGAAAACGGGCCGCCGTCTCCAGCGTCGCCAGCGATCCGCCGGAGGTCATCAGGTGGATCGGCTTCGTGTAGCCCTCGGCGGCAAAGCCCGCCTTCAGCCGGCCGAGATAGCCGGACATGAGCGGCTGGACATAGGCATTGGCCACCGCCGTGGAGGTGCGCTCGTATTCGCGCATCTCCGGACAGACCTCCGAGGACAGGGTCACGGCGATCCCCGGTGCCTCTTTGGCCAAAATCTCGCGCACGCGCTGCTCGTGCGCGCCGTTGGCATAGGAATGGATGAAGGCGACCGCGACCGCCTCGACCTTTTCCGCCTTCAGCTGCTTTGCAACCTTGCGGACCGCGGCGACGTCGAGTTCGATCCAGACCTTGCCCATCACGTCGATGCGCTCGGGGACCGTGAAGCGAAGGCGCCGCGGAACCAGCTGACGCGGCTTGTCGATGAAGATGTCGTACTGGTCGTAGCGGCTCTCGTCCGCGATCTCGATCACGTCGCGAAAGCCGTCGGTGGCGATCAGCGCGGTCCTTGCGCCCTTGCGCTCGATGACGGCGTTGGTGGCCAGAGTGGTGCCGTGGACGAAGGTGTCGAGATCGGCAAATCCGATGCCGGCCTCGGCAAGCACCTGGCGTGTGCCCTCCACCACCGCCTCCTCCGGGGCGTGCGGCGTGGTCAGCACCTTGGTGGTGAGGCGATCCTCGCCGCGTTCCAGCACGATGTCGGTGAATGTCCCGCCGATATCGGTGGCAAGGCGCGTCGGCACCTTTGCGGCGACGGCCTTCGTGCCCGCTTTCGCGGTTGCGGCTTTCTTGGCAACAGGTTTGGCCATGTCGAGGTCGGTCCGATCCCTGGCCGGGACGGAGCCGGCGGATGCCGCTCCCGTCTCCGGAACCGCGGTGTTTCTCGCACGAACCGTTCGGCCCGACGACTGCCAACCGCGCGGGAACCGACATTCGCTGCGTGAAACCGCCATGTCAATAATTCATCGACAATTCGTTGTCGAAATGAAGTTGCCAGATGCTGGGGAACTCCGGGCCATCGGCAGGTCAGCGCTGCAGCACTCGCATCCGCCATGCTGCGTCCCCGCCTCGACCGGACGGTGCCCGTCGTGGAACCATGGCACCGGGAGGACATCATGACCGACACCGCCACACCGCCCGTCGAATGGGCAAGGCTCACCGCACCCGAACTCAATGCGCTGGCCGCCGCAGGCGCCACGGTGCTGTTGCCCGTGGCATCGACGGAGCAGCACGGGCCGCATCTCGGCACCGGCGTCGATACGCTGCTGTGCGGCGAGGTCTGCCGGCGGGCGGCCCTGAAGGCGGTGAACCACCGCCCCGTCGTGACGGCGCCGACGCTCTGGGTCGGCATGGCCGAGCATCACATGGCCCATGGGGGCACCTTCACCCTCGACATCCCGACCTATCGGGCGGTGCTGCTCTGCCTCATCCGCTCGATCGCGCGCCACGGGTTCAGCCGGGTGCTGATCGTCAACGGCCATGGCGGCAACATGACCGCGCTCAATGCCTTCCTGCCGGACTTCGAGCGCGAGACGGGGCTCGCCGTCGCGGCCACCACCTATTTCGAGCTGGCACAGCCGGCCTTCGCCCCCCTGCTGGAGGACCAGCAGAGCGTGCTGCACGCCTGCGAGGCCGAGACATCCATGATGATGGCAGCCTTTCCCGAGGCTGTGCGCGAGGCCAGGCTGCCCGAGGCCTATGGCCCCCATTTCGGCGACCCGCGCGCGGTGCTGGCGCCCCCCGCCCAGCGCTTCCGCTCCTTCGCCACGCTCACGCCATCCGGCGTGCTCGGCGATGCCCGCAAGGCCTCGAAGGCCAAGGGCGACAGGCTGATGGAGGCTGCCGCCGACGCGCTCGCCGATCTCATCGTGCGCGGCGCACCGTGGGAATGAGGCTCAGCGCACCTTCTCGAGCCATTTCTTGGCCAGCATCACGTGGATGCCCTTGTTGCCGTTGACGACCTGCGTCACCCGCACGTCGGCAACCAGCGACATCAGGGCAAAGGCCTCCTCCCGGTCGAGCCCGGAGCGGGCCGTCAGGAGGTCGATCATCGACCGCAGCGCGATCTGCACCGCTGCGTCGAGATCGGGATCGAAGGCCATGGTGAGGACGTGGGTCGGCGTTTCGGCCAGCGGCCAGGCAAGGCTCATGTCCTTGCGCACGGTGAGGCGGAACGTGCCGACAAGCCCGGTCTCGATGGCGGTGATGCACACCTCGCCATCGCCCTGCGCACCGTGGGCATCGCCGACGGAGAAATTAGCCCCCTCGACGAAGACCGGCAGGAACAGGGTCGTGCCGGCCACCAGTTCCTTGTTGTCGAGATTGCCGCCATTGCGGCGCGGCGGCAGGGTGTTGACCCGGCCCCACTCGGCGGGGGGCGCAACCGCCATCACGCCGAAGAACGGGCGGTCCAGCGCGATCTCATGGCCCCACGGCATGGTCGCGACCTTGCGCGCCCGGTCGATGCGCGAATGGAACAGGCGCTTCGCCCTGAACTCGTCGGGAAGCGCGCCGACCAGAGGCGCGACGAACGTGTAGCCCCAGTCATAGTGCAGGTCGATCGCCTCGATATCGACCTGGAGAACATCGCCGGGCCGCGCGCCTTCGACCGCCACCGGGCCGGTGCAGATATGCCCCGGCAGCACAGGGCCACCGAACCTGTCGTGGATGGCCCTGAGCCCCGGCGGAATGCCCCAGTCCGCTGGAGGCAGCACGTCCGGGCCGCCGGAAACGGTCGAGACCGTCACCCTCTCACCCGATGCAAGGGTCAGGCGCGGGGCAAGGCCGGCGTCGAAATAGCCCCAGTGGGCCGTTTCCGCTCCGGCGTCGAGGCGGTAGGTCATGATTCGTCCTGTTCTGGTCCGGAGCCGCGACAGCACTCTATCCCTGCCGCAGCCGTCGCCAAGAGCGGCTTTGCAGTCCGGCCGTGCAGACTGCGGCCATGGTCGCGGCGGCCCCGACGTGGCATGCCGGCGCGGCGCCATGGCGCAGGTCGCTTGCCTTCCGCCAGCCGCCCGGCCATCGTAGCAACCAACGGGTGCCGATTGCCTTCTGGCATCAGCGCCCTAGCTCCATAGGAGCCATCACATGAGGGGGAGCCCAATGCCCAGTCGTCGTCACTTCATCATCGGAACCGCCGGCCTGATCGCCGCGCCGTCCGTCGCCCGCGCCCAGGCGCGTAACTACATTCTCGCCACCGCCACGCTCGGCGGCACCTATTACCCGGTCGGCGTGGCGCTCGCGACGCTCGCCAAGCTGCGCCTGCAGAACGCCAAGCAGATCGACATGTCGGCGATTTCCTCTGCCGGTTCGGGCGAGAACATCCGCCTGCTGCGTGAGAACCAGGCCCAGTTCGCCATTCTCCAGGGCCTGTTCGGCGTCTATGCGCGCGACGGGTCGGGTCCCATCCAGCAGGCTGGCAAGCAGCCGAACGTGCGCTCGATCTGCGCGCTGTGGGGCAATGTCGAGCATTTCGTCATCCGCGCGCGCTACGCGCCGACGGGTACCATCGACGACATCATGAACCTGCGCGGCCGCCGCTTCTCCATGTCGGCGCGCAACTCGGGCACCGAGTTCTCGAACCGCTTCATCTTCGCCAATATGGGCATCGACCCGAACATCTTCGAACTGGTGTTCCTCGGCTTCGGCCCGTCGACGGAGGCCATGCTGAACGGCCAGATCGACGGTTCCAATCCGGGCGGCGGCGTGCCGGTGGCCGCGATCACCCAGCTGTTCGCCCGCAACGCGACCGAGTTCAAGCTGCTGACCTTCAACGAGGAGCAGGCCAAGAAGGCGGATGGCGGAAACGGCCTCTACGTGCCCTTCACGATCCCGGCCAATTCCTATCCGAACCAGCCGCAGCCGCTGCAGACCATCGTGCAGCCGAACTTCCTGGCGGTGAACGCCGCGGTGCCGGACAACGACGTCTACGAGGTCACCAAGGCGATCTTCGAGAACCTGCCGTTCCTGAACGGCATTCACGCCGCCACCAAGGAGATCAACATCCAGACGGCGCTCGCCGGCATCGTCAATCCGGTCCATCCGGGTGCGGCCCGCTACTATCAGGAGAAGGGGGTCACCATCCCCGAGCGTATCCGCCCGGCCTGATCCGTGAGCGAAGCGGACAGCCAGCGGGACGACCGCGACCTGCGCGGCGAGGGAAGCCTCGTCGCGCATTTCATCTATTGGGGCGGGGCGCTGCTGGCTGCCTGGCATATCTGGCTCAACACCTTCGGGGTGCTGAGCGAGTTGCGGGCGAGTATCGTTCACTTTGCCGGATTTGCGGTCATCGGCGCTCTGGCCTGGCCGCTGCTGGCCGGCCGCGGGCGGCGCGGCGCGCTTGCCCTCGCGCTCGACGTCCTGATTGCCCTGATGGCGGTGGGCTGCGTCTTTTATCTCTTCCTCGGGGAGGACAGTTTCTACGCGCGGTCCAGCACCTTCACCTGGTACGACTGGATCTTCACCATCGCTGCGCCGCTGATCGCGCTCGAACTGATCCGCCGGACCACCGGCTGGGTCGTGCCGATCCTGTGCATCATCGCCTTCCTCTACATGACCGTGCTGGGTCCCTGGGTGCCGGGAGCCTTCCGTTTTGCCGGCCTCAGCCTCGAGATCGCGCTGTTCCGCGTCTTCTATTCCGACGACGGCATGTTCGGGAACATCGCCCAGATCTCGTGGAATCTGGTGGCGATGTTCATCATCTTCGGCGCGTTCCTGCAGGTGTCGGGCGCCGACCGCTTCGTTCTCGACATCGGCCGCGCCATGGCACGCCGGATGCTCGGCGGCCCTGGTTTCGTCGCCGTCATCGCCTCGGCCCTGTCGGGCACCATTTCCGGGTCGGCGGTCGCCAATGTCACCTCGACGGGCGTCGTCACTATCCCGCTCATGAAGAAGGCCGGCTTCAAGCCGCACTTTGCCGCCGGCGTCGAGACGGCCGCCTCCACCGGCGGCGGCATTCTACCCCCCATCATGGGGGCTGGCGCCTTCATCATGGCCTCGATGACATCCATCCCCTACCTGACCATCGCAGCCGTCGCGGCGATCCCGGCCCTGGTCTATTTCTTCGGCGTCGCCGTCGGCGTGCGCATCCATGCCAAGCGCCACAACCTGTATTTCGTGGATGACGAGGCCCCGCCCGTCTGGGAGACCGTTCGCCGGCGTGGCCTGCCCTTCCTGGTGCCCTTCACGCTGCTGCTCTATCTGCTGTTCACCGGCATCGGTCCGGCCTACGCGGCGGGTGCAGCCATCGCCGCCGTGGTCGTCGTCTCCTGGATCTCCGATACGCCGATGGGGCCGCGCCGCATCCTCGATGCGCTGGCACTCGGTGCGCGCAGCATGGCCCCAACGGCGGTCCTGCTGGTCGGCATCGGGATCATGATCTCGGCGGTCGCCACGACCGGCATCGGCAGCACCTTCTCCATCATGGTGGAGCGCTGGGCGGCGGGAAACCTCGCCATTGCTCTGGTGCTCATCGCGATCGCCTCGCTCGTTCTCGGTGCCGCGCTGCCGGTGACGGCCTCCTACGTGGTGCTGGCAACGCTCTCGGCGCCGGCGCTGACCGACATGATCCTCAGCCAGACGGCCACGGCCTCGCTGGTTGCAGGCAACATTCCCGACATGGTGCGGATGATCGCGACGCTGGCTGCGCCCGACCTGACATTGCCGACGGCCGGTACCGGCATGGCCCAGGCCGATGCTGCAAGACTGCTGGCGGCCATCCCCACGGAAATGCGCTCGCAGGTCTATGATTCGCTGCTTTCGCCGGGCGCGGCGACGCTCGCGCTTCTCTCCGCGCACATGATCATCTTCTGGCTCAGCCAGGACAGCAACGTCACGCCTCCTGTCTGCATTCCGGCCTATGCGGCCGCGTCCATTGCCGATGCCAAGCCGATGCCCTCGGCTATCGTCGCCTGGCGCCTGTCGAAGGCGCTCTACTTTGTCCCCCTGATGATGGCCTACCAGCCGTTCCTGTCGAGCAACGTGTTCGTGCAGATCTATATCGCGGCCTTCGCCCTGCCGGGTATCTATGCCCTGTCCGCGGCCATCGAGGGCTATGCCGAGGCGCGGCTCACGCTCGTCGAGCGTGTCGCCATGGGTGTCGCCGGCTTCGTGCTGATCGTGCCGTTCGGCGATGTCTACAACTGGGTCGCGATCACTGTTTTCGCCGCCCTGATGGGTCTCAACATCGTCAGGTCGCGCCGGGAGAAGCCGCCGGAAAAAAAAAGCAGTGGCCGCCTGACCGGGATCAACCCTCCAGCGGAACGCGTGTGAGCACCGAGAACCGGTCCTCGCGCCGCGCCTGCCGGTACACGACGAGCGCATCGACCACAAAAGGTGCGTCAACAGGCGCGTAGTGGGCGGCGAGCGCGGCCCGGATCGGCTCCTGGCGCTGGACCGCCAGCGGGCCCGTCAGGGTCATGTGGAAGACAAAGTCGTCGAAGATGTAGGGATAGCCGAAAGCGTCCAGCTGGGCCTTCTGGCGTGCGGTCAGCGGCGCCGCGAGACGGCGCGCCATGTCCTCCGATGACAGCGGCGCGCGGAAACGGTTGAAGTGGCGCACGGTCTCGGTCGCCAGCCGGTCGAGCGGCTCGCACGGCGCAGCCGGCAACAGGGCCACGAAAGACTTCATCGCGGAAACCGCCAGGCGCGGCACCACAAAGGCCGGCCGGCTTCGCGCAAATCCTGACAGGGCGTCGAGCAGGTCGGCTTCGGTCAGGCCTGCGGCCAGTTCGAACGGCGCCTTGATCGTCCCGTGCAGGCCGTAGGGGCGCGGCGCGGCGGTGAGTGCCGGCCAGTCGGGCGCATCGAACGGCTCGCCCTCCGGCCAGGGCACGTCGCGCGCGAGGGCGGCATCGTAGCCGATCACCGACGAGCCGAACGTCCAGAGAGGGTCGCCGGATGGCGGGGCGACAAAGAGGGCATAGCGCGATGTCATGGACAGGCCTTAGCCAAGGCGGACGACGGCCGCAAGACGGCGCGCATGCCTGACGGCGGACAGTGGCAGCCATGTCGAAATTGTGGATTTGCACGGCGCGGCGAGCCAACCACAATACGCGCGCGCAGGGTCGCGGACAGTGTGGGCCGGCGCTTGGGAGAACAGCAGATGAGCAGGCCCGTTGTCGGCGTGATCGGCAACACATATGTCGTTGAAAATCGCTTCCCGGCGCAGCTGGTCGGCGAGCGCAATCTGCGGGCCCTGGCCGAGGTCGCTGGCGCCCTGCCGATGATGTTTGCCGCCTCCCCGGACATCACCGACATGACGGCGTTGCTTGACGTCGTCGATGGCGTCCTGCTCACTGGTGCCCGTGCCAATGTCCATCCCGGCCGCTTCGGCAGCGAACCCGACGCGCGTCACGAGCCCTATGACGACGGGCGCGATGCGGTGGCCCTGACGCTCTGCCAGGCCTGCGTCGATCGCGGCGTTCCGATCTTCGGCATCTGCCGCGGCTTTCAGGAGATGAACGTTGCCTTCGGCGGCTCGCTTCACCCCGAGATCCGCGAGATCCCCGGCCGCATGAACCACAGGATGCCGCGGCTGCCGACGGGCGAGATCCATCCCGATCCGGAGGTGGTCTTCGCTGACCGGCACGATGTCGCCCTCACCCCCGGCGGCACCTTCGCCACCCTGTTCGGCACCGACCGGATCCGCGTCAACTCGCTGCATGGCCAGGGCATCCTCGAACCGGGACAGCGCGTGGTCGTCGAGGGAGTGGCCGAGGACGGCACGGCGGAGGCGATCCATATTGCCGGTGCGCCCGGCTTCGCGCTTGGTGTCCAGTGGCACGCCGAATACGACCCGCAGCGCAACCCGATCAATCGGGCGCTGTTCACAGCTTTCGGCGAGGCCGTGCGCGCGCATCAGCGCAGGCGATAGGCGGTCTTCAGGGCGCGGATGCGCTCCTCGGTCTCCACGATGAGGCAGGGGCCGACGAGATTGGCATAGATCGAATTGGCATGCCGGTTGGGCGTCTCGAAGGCCTCGGCCCGGCAGGCGACATCGCGCAACTGCGCCCACGGGCGCTGCGCCGCGCGCAGGGCCTCGATCCAGGCCGCCCGGTCGGCCTCGCTCAAATCCCCGCGCGCGCGGATCGCGGCAAGAGCGCGGGCCCAGACCGCGTTCAGTTCGCCATCGACGCGGGCGACGTGCCGCTCCGTGCAGGCCGTCAGCGGCTGGTAGTCGCCGCCATGCCCCGGATGACGGCACAGAGGCGCGTCGCCCTCGACAGCGATGACGTCGCGGCGGCCTGGACTGCCCCCGGTCGCCTCGAAGCTTGCGCGCGGGGCGCCGGCCTGCGGCTCCCGGAACCGGAACGACAGGTCCTTCGCCATGGTGTCCGTGATCGCGATGTGACAGGCGAGCGCCGCTTGCCCCGCCGCCTCCGCAGCCAGACCACGCTCGAAGGCGAGCAGCCGCGGTGCGCAGACGGCATCCCTGAATGTGGTCCAGAGGGCGATGGTCCTGCCGAAGGCCTCGGACCAGGCCTTCCGGTCCTCGGGCGACAGATTGCCCTCGCTCCCGCCGTCAATGACAGCCTGCGCTTCGTGACGGGCGGCCGCCAGCCCGGCCTCGGCCGCCCTCGCCTGGTCCTGAAGGCATGCCGGAGACCCGGCGGCGGCCGCCAGTCCGGTGCAGCCGGTCGAACGGGCACCGGACGGAAGCACTGCCGCAAGTGAGGCGATCAGAAGGGACAGGGCGAGAAACCGGCTCATGGGCGTCCTTCGCAGGCGATGGTCCGGCTTCTCGCAGGCGCACGTTTCGCTGCGGTGGTGGCCCGGGCCGCGGCGGTTTCAACGTGGTGGCTCCTGTTTCAGGCGCCTCCCATGCTTTGCGCAGCCGGCCACGAGCGCCTATATAGCCGCCGTCAGGACGCGGAACCCATGCTCAACAGCCTCGACATCGCCAAGCCGCCATCGGCGACCCGCGTGGTTGTCGCGATGTCCGGCGGGGTCGATTCCTCGGTGGTCGCCGGCCTCATCGCCGAACAGGGCTACGAGGTCATCGGTGTCACCCTGCAGCTCTACGACCATGGCGCCGCGGTCCACCGCAAGGGCGCCTGCTGCGCCGGCCAGGACATCCATGATGCCCGTCGCGTGGCCGAGCGCCTCGGCATCCCGCATTATGTGCTCGACTACGAGGAGCGGTTCCGCGCCGCGGTGATCGATCGTTTCGCGCAGTCCTATGCGGACGGCGAGACGCCGATCCCCTGCGTCGACTGCAACCGCCACGTCAAGTTCACCGACCTTCTGGCAACCGCCCGCGATCTCGGCGCCGATGTCCTGGCCACCGGCCACTACGTTGCGTCCCGACCTGTTGGCGACGGCCGTCGCGGCCTGTTCCGGCCGGTCGACGATGACCGCGACCAGAGCTATTTCCTGTTCGCCACCACGCAGGACCAGCTCGACACCCTGCGCTTCCCGCTCGGCACCATGACCAAGCCGGAGACGCGGGACCACGCCCGTCGCTTCGGGCTCGAGATTGCCGACAAGGCCGACAGCCAGGACATCTGCTTCGTGCCGGCCGGCCGCTATACGGCCATCGTCGAGAAGCTCAAACCCGAGGCCGCCGAGCCGGGCGACATCGTTCATGTCGACGGCCGGGTGCTCGGCCGCCACGAGGGCGTCATGCGCTTCACGGTGGGCCAGCGCCGCGGCCTCGGCATCGCCGCGCGCGAGCCGCTGTATGTCGTCGGGCTCGAGGCCGCGCGCCGGCAGGTGATCGTCGGCCCGCGCGAGGCGCTGGTCACGCGCACCATCGCCCTGCGCGATCTCAACTGGCTGGGCGACACCCCGCTCGCCATCGGCGAGAGCCTCGACTGCTTCGCGCGCGTGCGCTCCACCCGCCCGCCCCGCCCGGCCGTGCTGCACATGACAGCGATCGGCCCGGCGCTCGAACTGCCAGGCGGCGAGGAGGGCGTCGCCCCCGGCCAGGCCTGCGTGCTCTACGATGCCGGAACCGGCCCCGCGCGCGTGCTCGGCGGCGGCTTCATTCGTCGCCAGGAGGCGGTGAGCCGCACGACCGGAACCGAGCCGGCCGCCATCCTCGCGATCTCCTGACCCTCCCCTTCACGACCGGCGCCGCCTTGGCTACAGAGGCGTGACAGACGGGGAGCCGCAATGCCAGCCGCCGAACTCGACAAGACCTCGATCCAGAAGGCCTATGCCCGCTGGGCGCCGATTTACGACCCGCTGTTCGGGCGGATTACCGCGACCGGCCGGCGCGCCGCGGCGGCAGCAGCCACGCGCGTGGGCGGGCGCGTGCTCGAGGTGGGCGTCGGCACCGGCATCGCCCTGCCCGACTATGGCGCCAACTGCCGGGTCATCGGCCTCGACCTGTCCTTCGACATGCTGCGCATCGCCCGCAAGCGCGCCGATGACGGCCTCAGCAATGTCGAGGGCATCCTCCAGATGGATGCCGGCCGCCTGGCCTTCCCCGATGCATCGTTCGACTGCGTCGTGGCCATGTTCCTGATCACCGTCGTGCCCGATCCGGAGCGCGTGATGGCCGAGCTCGACCGGGTCTGCAAACCCGGCGGCGAGGTCATTCTGGTCAATCATTTCGCGGCCGAAGGCGGCATCCGCAAGCTGGTCGAGAAGGCCGCCGCACCCTTCGGCGACCGGCTCGGCTGGCACCCCGACTTCCCGTTCGAGCGGGTCATGGGCCAGAAGGACCTGTCCCTGATCGAGAAGAAGCCGGCAGGTTTTGGCGGGCTCTTCACGCTCGTCAGGTTCCGCAAGGCCGGCTAGCCTGCCGGCGGAGGCGGCATGGACATCATCGGCAGAACCGGCAGGATCGCGGCGGGCCTCGTCGCCGTCACGGGGTGGATGGCGCTCGCCATCCAGTTGCCCCTGACCATTGCCAACGGCTGGGCCGCCGGACGCTCGACAGCCGGCAGTCTCGTCATCTTCTTCAGCTTTTTCACCGTCCTCACCAACCTCCTCGTGGCGGTGGTCATGACCCGGCTCGCCAGCGGCAGCCGTGTCTCCGCGTCATTGGCCGGGGCGACGACCCTCAACATCGCCGTGGTCGGACTGGTTTATTCCGCGGTTCTCAGGGCGATCTGGAATCCCGTCGGCTGGCAGAAGGTCGCCGATCACCTGCTCCACGACGTGGTGCCGGTGCTGGCCGTGCTGGTCTGGCTCGCCTTCGTGCCGAAGGGACGCCTGTCGGCCCGCGATCTGCCGGTCTGGCTGATCTATCCGTTCGCCTTCCTCGGTCTGAGTCTCGTCCGGGGCAGCTTCGACGGCTGGTATCCCTATCCGTTCCTCGATGTCGGCCGGCTGGGCCTAGGCGTCGTGCTGCGCAATGCGCTGGTGGTCACGGTCCTGTTCCTCGGTCTGGCGGCGCTGATGGTTGCGCTCGACCGGTGGCTCGGCCGCAGGACGGCGCCTTGACAGGCTTTCGGGTCGGACCTTATATCCGCGCTCTCCGCAGCGCCCGGACGGGCGCCCGGATGGCCTTTCGGGGCGGGGTAGCTCAGTTGGTGAGAGC
Source organism: Phreatobacter sp. (assembly GCF_051860605.1). Lineage (GTDB taxonomy): Bacteria > Pseudomonadota > Alphaproteobacteria > Rhizobiales > Phreatobacteraceae > Phreatobacter. The sequence goes on from NZ_JBHYDR010000006.1 coordinate 237,005, forward strand.
GCAGGATTCATAACCCTGAGGTCGGCAGTTCAAATCTGCCTCCCGCTACCATTTTCGCCGGTCGCAGGCCGACCGGAACCGTTTCAGCGGATCGGCTCCATCCCGGCATTCACCTCAAGGGTGGCGCGTACAGAATCCCGCCCATGGACCAGAGCTGGTTCATGCCCCGCGGGATGCCGAGGCGCGAGCTGGCACCGACGTTGCGCTCGTAAATCTCGGCGTAATTGCCGACGGCCCTGACGGCTCGGATGGCAAAGTCGTTGCCGAGGCCGAGCTTGGTGCCAAGGTCGCCCTCCGCGCCGACGAAGCGACGCACATCCGGCTTGGTCGAGCGCATGGCCTCATCGGCGGTTGCGATGGTGATGCCGAGTTCCTCGGCATTGATCAGCGCGAAGTTCACCCATTTGACGACATTGAACCAGCCAAGGTCGTCGGCGCGGGTCACCGGTCCGAGCGGCTCCTTGGAAATCACGTCAGGAAGGATCACCGCGGCGTCGGGCTGCGACAGCTTCAGCCGCTCGGCGAACAGGCCCGACTGGTCGGTCGTCAGCACGTCGCAACGGCCGTCCTGCAGCGCCTGGAGCGAGTCGGTCGCCGTCGGCAGTGTGTGAAGGGTGAGGCGCATGGAATTGGCGCGGAAATAGTCCGCGACATTCATCGCGCTGGTGGTTCCCTCCTGCACGCAGACCGGCACGCCGTCGAGTTCCAGCGCCGAGGTGATGGCCGGCCGGCGCAGCACCATGAAACCCTGCCCGTCATGGAAGGTGATGCCGGCGAACAGCAGGCCAAGGCCCGCCTCGCGCTCCAGCGTCCAGGTCGAATTGCGCGACAACACGTCGATTCGGCCGGCCCGCAGGGCCTCGAAACGCTCCGAGGCCGACAGCGGCAGGTAGGTCACCTTGGCCGGGTCGCCCAGCACGGCCGCGGCAAGCGCCCGGCAGAAATCGACATCGAAGCCCGACCAGCGGCCCTGGGCGTCACGGTCGGAAAAGCCGGCCAGTCCCTGGCTCACCCCGCAGTTGAGCGTGCCGCGCTGCTTCACGGCAGCCAGCGTACTGGCTGCGGCAGGAGCCGGGGCCGCCAGCACCATTGCGGCCGCCAGCAACACCGCGGCAGACGCCGCGAGGCGTCGAAATCCCTTGATCATGGCGCGCTCCCGGCGGTTCACAGCGTTGCAGCGTGGCGGATGATGACCTTTGCGCCGACCGGCACGCGCGTGTAGAGGTCGATGACGTCGCCATTGGCGAGCCGGAAGCACCCTGACGAAACCGCATGGCCGATCGTCTCGGGCTGGTTGGTGCCGTGGATGCGATAGACGGTCGAGCCGAGATAGAGCGCGCGTGAACCCATCGGATTGCCCGGCCCGCCAGCCATGAACCGCGGCAGATAGGGCTGGCGCTGGATCATTTCCGGCGGCGGTGTCCAGTCCGGCCATTCGGCCTTGCGCGACACGCGCACGAGACCCGACCAGGTGAAGCCCTCGCGGCCGACGCCGATGCCGTAGCGAAGTGCGCGGTTGTTGCCGAGCACCAGATAGAGGAACCGCTCGGAGGTATGTACGACCAGCGTTCCCGGAGCCTCGGTCGAGCGGAAGAACACCAGTTGCCTGCGGAACGCTCCCTCGCGGATGACGACCTCTTCGGTGGAGACCCGCCCCGGTTCGTCGCCGATATTCATGGTCTCGCGCATGGCGGCGGGCGATGCAGACTGTGCGAGGGCGGCGGCGGGCGCCAGGCACAGGGCGAGGCAAAGGGCGGCAGCAAGCCGCCCGGCGGCCTTGGGGGTCGTTGCGATCATGGACAACACCTTCATGCAGGGTTCAGCGCGAGGCGCGCGTCGTTGGCGCCGCGGGGCAGCGCACGTAAACGAAGGTCCCGTAGCGGGCATGGACGGCCGGATCGACGAAGCGCATGACGATCAGGTTGTCGGAGAAGGAGAGGATCTCGCGATCCTGCACATGTCCCGGCGGAGCATCGAAGCCGAGATAGGTCTTGCCGTCAGTCCCGCCCTTGAATGTCAGCTCATAGGGCCGTGCATCGTCTGCAACATGCATGATGACCCCGTCGGACGGCCCCCGCGTGATGACATACGGCGTGCGGCAATGCTGGCGGGCCATGGCTTCGGTGCGTTGCCGGTCCCGGTCCTCCCGGTAGCTGGCAACGCCCCAGTTGCCCACCAGTCCCGCCACCGGATAGGGCGAGGGCAGGCGCTGGGACCCCGGCGAGGGCGCGGGGGCAACCACCGGAGCTGGCGTCGGCGACGTCATGCAGCCGGCGAGAAGGAGCGCGGCGGCTGCCGCCAGGATGGGCGCCGCCTTCACACTCCCGTCCCGATGCTGATCTGCCGGATCGCTCACGCCGCACCCCCTCACGATTGTTCGCCTCTGGCGACCAGTGAAACGGCATCTGGCGACAATGGCAATGGGGCCGGGCGTGCAATCAGGACGCAGCCAGACGTCAGCAGCCGGGGCGCGGCGCTGCAGCGGCTGGCCGCGGAAAGGGCCCTCGTCAGAACCGGGTGGTGAGCTGCGTCAGCCAGTCCGGCGAGAGATCGACGAGACGTGCCTCCACCGCCTTGTCGAGGCCCGTCAGGATCGCCAGCCCGACCAGCAGCAGCAGGCCGCCCAGCACGAGCTTGCCGCTCTTGCCGGCCGCCATCATCCGCTCGCGCATCTGCACCATGCGCTCGCGCGAGACGAGGCCGAGCAGGACGAGCGGGACCCCTGCACCGACCCCGAACACCAGCATGGTGAGGGCGACCGCACCGAGGCTCTCGCCGCGGGCCGCCAGCACCGAGGCGGCGCCGAGCGTCGGCCCGACGCAGGGGCTCCAGACCGCGCCAAGCAGCAGGCCGAGCGCGAACTGGCCGGACAGGCCGCCGGTCGAGAAGCCGCCGAAGCGCTGCTCCGTCCAGTTGGACACGGGCCCGGCGGCGACCGCCAGCCGCGCCTGCGCCTGCGGGAGGACCAGCAGCAGGCCGGCGCCGATCATCAGCACGGCGGCGACCGACCGGAACACGCCACCGTCAAGCCCGATGGCAAAACCCACGGTCGCCACGAACAGGCCGATGGCGGTGAAGGAGGCAGCTAGGCCTCCGGCAAGCGCCAGCGGCCCCAGCCGATGCTCCGACACGGCGGCACCAAGCACCAACGGCACCAACGGCAGCACGCAGGGCGAAAGGATGGACAGGACACCCGCCAGGAAGGCGAAGCCAAGGGTCGCGATCATGGCAGGACCTCCGGTATCCGCGGTTCAGATGGCCTTGGCCAGCAGCGTTTCGATGGAGGCCCGGTTCGTGTCGCCCGTGGAGCGTCCCTTCTCCTCCGTGCCGCGGAACACGATGAGCGTGCTCTGCATCTGGACGCGCAACTGGCGCAGAACATCCTTCTGGCTGTCGAAATCCACCGTCAGCACAACGAAGCCGCGGAACCGCTCGCTGGCCGTGAGGTCCGACAGGATCGGCTTCTGCGCGCGGCAGGTCGGGCACCACGGGGCGCTCACCTCGACGAGGATCGGCCGACCAGCTGCCTGTGCAGCCTGGAACGCGGCGGGCGTGAAGGCCCGGGGCGCGGCATGGGCCCTGACGGCGAGAAGCGGCAGAGCCGCGCTGGCAACCAGTAGATGGCGACGGTCGAACATGGGCAGGGCTCCCGGAGACGAGGACATGCCCGCTTCAGAACGGGCAATCGGTCTTCGCTCCGGGAGGCCGGTTCATTTCGCTCCTCACCGCTTCGTGATCAGGCGGCGAGCTTCTGGTACTCGGCCATCTCGGCGGCCATGGCGCGGGCAACGGACGGACGGGCGAGCATGCGCTTGTGATAGGCCGCCATCACCGGCCATTGCTTCAGGTCAGTTCCGACATGACGGAACCAGTTGAGCAGGGTGACGAGATAGGCATCCGCCACGGTGAACGTCTCGCCGACCAGGAAATCGCGCTCGCCCAGCCTGATGCTGAGGGCATCGAGCGACTTGGCGAGAAGCGGACGCACCTCCTCCTTCGTCGCCTCGGACGACCGGGTCGAGAACAGGGGAGCGAAGATGCGCTTGTGAACCTCGGTCGAGAGGTAATTCAGCGTGTCGATCAGCCGATAGCGCTCGGGCGTACCCCAGGCGGGGGCAAGCCCCGTCTCCGGCTTCTGGTCGGCAAGATATTGCAGGACCGCAGGACCCTCGTTGAGCACCTCGCCCGAATCCAGCCGAAGGGCCGGCACATAGCCATGAGGCGAGACGGTCCAGAAGTCCTCGCCGCGCGAGGTGGTCTTCCGGCGGTTGTCGACATAGGTGACGGCCACGGGAAGCCCCGCCTCCAGCACCGTGATATGAGAGGCGAGCGAACAGGCGAGCGGGGCGGAATACAGGTCCATCTGATCCTCCTTGATTTTATGCGCAGCGGTACAAAATTATGCAGGGCGACTGAAGTCAAGATTTTTATGCGAGACAGTACGGAAAAAGAGAACCGCCCGCGGGGGCGACCACGGAGCTTCTCGGAAGCCGAGGTGCTGGACCGGGTCCGGCCGGTCTTCCTGGAGAAGGGCTATTCGGCCGCCACGCTCGATGATCTGGCTGCTGCGGCCGGGCTCAACCGCCCGAGCCTCTATGCCGCCTTCGGCAGCAAGGAGCAGCTCTATGTGGCGCTGATCGGCCGGGTCAGCCGGGGCAGCGTCGAGGGCATCGACGCGGTCATGGCCAGCCCCGGCACGGTCGAGGAGCGGCTCAACCGCCTCTACCGCCATGCGATCCGGCAATACACGTCCGCACCGCGGCCCGGCGGCTGCCTGATCGTCGGCACCGCGTCCGTGGAGGCGCCGACCCATCCGGCCATCGCCGAGGCGGCGCGCGGTTTCATGACGGCGAACGAGGAGGCGCTCGCCCGTCATTTCGCCCGTGCGGTGGAGGATGGCGCGCTGGCGGCAGACCCCGCCCCGCCCGCCCGCGCACGCATGGCGACCGCGCTTCTCGACACGCTCGCCATCCGCGCACGTCTCGGCGAACCGGTACCTGGCCTGGAAGCCTTCGCGCGCTCGTCGGTGCCGATCATCTGCGCCCGGGCCTGCATCTGATCGGCCCCCGCGGGGGTATTCACCGAGCCATTGTCGCGATCCCGCAGGCGTGAGGTGACGCAGGGCAAGGGCGTTAACACTATCGGTAATCAAATGTTGATGGCTTGGGTCCAATGCGAGTAATCATGCCGATGGGAACGGGGATCGGCTCACAGGAGCGATCCGACATGAAGGCCAGAATTCGCGAGATCATCGCGCGGACTGTCGAGCTGCCGGGGGGCATCGACGGCCTGAGCGACACGTCCGACCTCTACGAGGCCGGAATGACCTCTTTTGCGTCGGTCCAGCTGATGCTGGCCCTCGAAGAGGCCTTCGACATCGAGTTTCCGGAGCGGATGCTGAACCGGCGTCTGTTCTCCTCCGTGTCCAGCATCGCCGCAGCGCTCGACGAACTCTCGACCGAACACGTCGGGGGCTGACCATGCTGGACAGCACCAGGACCGCCGGCGCCACCAGCGCCGGGTCTGCGCATGCCCGCGCCATGGCGGTCGCGAAGGTTGCCGCCGGACAGGCCGACGCCGTCGATCGCGACGGGCGCTTCCCGCGCGAGGCCGTCGAGGCCATGCGCGAACAGCGCCTCCTCGGGCTCATGATCCCCACCGAATTCGGCGGCGAGGGCCTAAGCTTCGGCGAGATCGCCGAACTCTGCACCATTCTCGGCGGCGCCTGTTCGTCGGCCGGCATGGTCTTCGCCATGCACCAGATCAAGATTTCCAGCCTCGTCCATCACGGCGCCGGCTCCCCCTGGCATTGCGACTTCATGCGCCGCGTGGCGCGCGACCAGCTGCTGGTCGGGTCGGCGACCACGGAGGCGGGCATCGGCGGCGACCTGCGCAATTCGGTCTGCGCCATCGTTCCCGATGGCGACCATGTGGCCATCGACAAGGACGCGACGGTCATCTCCTACGGCCTCGATGCCGACGCCATCATGGCAACCGCCCGCCGCGCGCCCGACGCCGCCTCCTCCGACCAGGCCATGGTGGTCATCGAGAAGCATCAGGCCGGCCTCGTCCAGACCTCGGTCTGGGACACGCTCGGCATGCGCGGCACCACCTCGCACGGGTTCAGGCTGACCGCGCGCGTTCCCGCCGCCCAGGTCTTCCCCAAGCCCTTCGCCGAGATCGCGGCGCAGAGCATGCTGGCAAGCTCGCACCTGTTCTGGTCGGCGCTATGGTTCGGCATTGCCGGCTCGGCGCTCGGTCGCGCCCAGGCATCCGTCAGGGCGGCTGCCCGGCGCACCCCGAATGCCGTCCCCCCCGGCGCCTCCCGCCTGTCTGCCGCAGCCGCCGAGCTCGCCGGCCTCAAGGCCCTCGTCCGCGACGGCATCGCCCGCTTCGAGCGCGCCCGCCACGACGAGGACGAGCTCAATGCCATGGGCTTCGCCGTGGCCATGAACGCGGTCAAGGTCGAGGCCTCGCGCCGCGCCGTCGCCATCGTCCAGGAGGCCCTGACCATTGCCGGCATCATGGGCTACAAGAACGACAACCCCTTCTCGGTTGGCCGCCAGCTGCGCGACATCCTGTCCGCGCCGCTGATGATCGCCAACGATCGGGTCCTCGCCAACACCGCAACCCTGCTTCTGATGTCGCGCCTCGACACCGCGCTGGAGGACTGAGTCATGCTTGCCAAGACCCCGGCCGGCGCTGCCCCGGCCACCGGTACCTCCTTCCTGGACGAACTGTTCGACCGTGGCCTCCTGATCGAGACCGGGGTCGACGGCCTCTATGGCCGCTCCGGCCTGTTCGAGGCCATCGGCGACGGCTTCCAGGCGCTCGTCACCCGCCATGGCGGCGGCGACAATGCCGAAATCGTCCGCTTTCCCCCTGCCATGGCCCGCGACGTCTTCGAGAAGTCCGGCTACATGAAGAGCTTCCCCCAGCTCGCCGGCACGGTGCATTGCTTCTGCGGCTCGCCTGCCGATCACCTGGCCCTGATGCAGACCATCGAACAGAAGGGCGACTGGACAGCCGGCCAGCAGGCCAGCGAGATCGTGCTGACGCCGGCGGCCTGCTACCCGCTCTACCCGACCGCCGCCAAGCGCGGCGCGCTGCCCGCCGAGGGCCGCCTGTTCGACCTGATGTCCTACTGCTTCCGCCACGAGCCGTCGAAGGATCCGGCGCGCCAGCAGTTCTTCCGCATGCGCGAATATGTCCGCATGGGCACGCCCGACCAGGTGACGGAGTTCCGCGCCTCATGGCTGGAGCGCGGCCAGGCGCTGATCGCCGAACTCGGCCTGCCCTTCGCGGTCGATGTCGCCAACGACCCCTTCTTCGGCCGCACCGGCAAGATGCTGGCCGTGAACCAGCGCGACCAGCGCCTCAAGTTCGAACTGCTCATTTCGATCGAGAGCGAGGAGAACCCGACGGCCTGCCTGTCGTTCAACTATCACCAGGACCATTTCGGCAAGACCTTCGGACTGACGACGGCCGACGGCGAGGTCGCCCACACGGCGTGCGTCGGCTTCGGTCACGAGCGGGTGATCCTGGCGCTGCTCAAGCACTACGGCACCGATGTTGCCCGCTGGCCGGCCAGCGTCCGTTCCGCGCTGGGGCTGTGACCATGCAAGTCGTCCTGCCGGGCGTGACCGCAGCATCGCACCGGCGGCACGGGCTGCACGATGCTGCCTGCCCCTGGCCGGAGACGAATTGCCACACCGACCTGTTCATCGAGCTGGTCCATGCGCTTGGCATGGAACCGGCCGCGGGGCTGGGCATGACGGTCGCCCAGGATTTCGAGGGCGACCAGTTCACCTTCTTCAAGATGGCGAGCGACGACCTGGAAGCCCTGTTCGGCCTCGACGTTCAGGAACTGTCCATCTACCGGCCGCTGGTCGACCATATCGAGGAGCAGGCCGCGCGCGGCCGTTTCGTGCTGGTCGAGGTGGACGCGCATTTCCTGCCCGATACCCGCGGCGTGACCTACCGCACGGACCATTCCAAGACGACGATCGCGGTCAATCTCTTCGACCGGGCCTCCGCGCGCCTCGGCTATTTTCACAATGCCGGCTACTTCGAGGCGGAAGGCGCCGATGTCGAGGCGTTGTTCGGCTTCGGCGCGGCGCCCGTGCCGGTTCTGCCGCCCTATGTCGAGTTCCTGAAGACTGCCGGCTCCCCGCTGTCGGGACCGGCGCTGCGCGATGCCGCCCTCGCGCGTTTCGCCCGCCATTGGGGCAAGCGCCCGGTGCAGAACCCGGTCGATGCCTACCGCTCCGCCCTGCCCGCCCATCTCGACCGGCTCGCCGGCCTGCCGCCCTGCGGCTTCCACCCCTATGCCTTCAACACGGCCCGGCAGTTCGGCGCCAATGTCTCGCTGCTCGGCGCCCATCTCGACTGGCTGTCGCACCAGGGCGTTGACGGACTGGACGCTGCGGTCCCGCTCTGCGCCTCCATGGCCAATGCCATGAAGACCTTCCAGTTCCTGCTGGCGCGGGCGCTCGCCAGAAAGCGGTTCGACGGCCTCGATGCCGCGCTCGCCGCCATTGCGCGCGACCACGACCGGATGCTCGGCCTTGTCGCAACGGCCCTTGGTCTGCCGCACGGCTCGCAGGGCCTGCGGGCAGCCTCCTGAGACGATGCCATGACCGCCATCCGCGGCATGACCGGCGCGACGATCGCAGCTCTCGACACGGGTTGGCGGATGATCGTCTGCGAGCCGGGAGCGGCCGCGACCCCGGATGAGGCGGAACGCCTCGAAGGCTGGCTCCCCGCGCCGGTGCCCGGCACTGCCGAGCAGGCAGTCCATGCGGCCGGCCGGCTCGATCCTGCCGCGGCTTCGGGCCTCAACGACAAGGACGTCTGGTATCGCGTGGACATCGTCACGCAGGCACCGGAAAGGCTGCATTTCGAGGGGCTGACCCCTTCGGCGGAGGTCTTCCTGGACGGCGCGCCGGCGCTGGTCTCCCGCTCCATGTTCCTCGGCGCAGGCATTGCCTGCCCGCATCCCGGCGACCACCGGCTCGCCATCCGCTTCCCCGCCCTGTCGGGCGTGCTTGCGGCTGCCAAGGGTCCGCGCCCGCGATGGCGCCCGATGATGATCGCCCCCGGCTCGCTGCGCCTCGTCCGCACGACCCCGCTCGGCCACATGCCCGGTTGGGCGCCGCCGGTGGCGGTGGTCGGCCCGTGGAAGCCGGTGACGCGCGCGCGTCTCGACGGCCCCCTCGCCATCGCATCCGTCCGTCTCGGGCCGCGACTCGACGACGGCATCGCCACCCTGGACGCGACCGTCACGTTCGACAGATCTCCGGCAGCGCCCGTCGAACTGCTCTGCGCCGGCCATGCCCATGTCCTGCATCCGACCGGCGAGGCCACCTTTGCCGGTCGCATGATCGTGGAGGGCGCCCGCCCCTGGTGGCCGCATAGCCATGGCACGCCGCACCTTCACGATGTTGCCCTGCGTGTCGGCGACACTCTCGTCGATCTTGGCCGTACAGGCTTCCGCTCGCTGCGGGTCGACCGGGGCGCCGATGGCCGCGGCTTCTCGCTGGTCGTCAACGACGAGCCGGTCTTCTGCCGCGGCGCCTCCTGGATGCCGGCCGACCCGGTCTCGCCCGCCACGGCCGATCCGCGCCCGCTGCTCGAACTGGCGCGCGATGCCGGCATGACCATGCTGCGCATCTCCGGCACCATGGTGCCCGAGGCGGCAGCCTTCCACGACATCTGCGACGAACTGGGCATCCTCGTCTGGCACGACCTGCCCTTCGCCAATTTCGACTATCCGGCGGGCGACCCGGATTTCATGGCCCTCGTCGACGCCGAGACCCGACACCTGCTCGGCCGTCTGGAGGCCTCGCCCTCGCTGGCCGTGGTCTGCGGCGGCAGCGAGATCGCCCAGCAGGCGACCATGCTCGGCCTGACGCCGGAGCAGGCGGCCAGCCCGCTGTTCGACGATCTCATTCCCCACCTCGTCGCCGAATGCGCGCCGAACGCGGTTCATGTCCCGCATTCGCCTTCGGGCGGGGCCCTGCCCTTCGTCACGGACGCGGGCATCGCGCATTATTTCGGCGTCGGTGCCTATCGCCGTCCCATGGAGGATGTTCGCCGCGCGAACGTGCGCTTCGCGGCGGAATGTCTCGCCTTCGCCAATGTCCCGGATCCCGCAAGCCTCGCCGCGTTCGGCCTCACCGATCCGGCCGATCCGCGCTGGGCCACGGCCATCCCGCGCGATGCAGGCGACAGCTGGGATTTCGAGGATGTGCGCGACCATTATGTCCGCGCCCTCTACGGCGTCGATCCCGAAGCCCTGCGCCGCGCCGATCCTGACCGTTATCTGGCGCTCGGCCGGGCGGCGCCCGCCGAGCTCATGGAAGCCGTATTCGCCGAGTGGCGGCGGGACGGCTCGCCCTGCGGCGGTGGCCTCGTCTGGTTCCTCAACGACATTGTCCGCGGCGCTGGCTGGGGCGTCATCGACGCAAGGGGCGAGCCAAAGACGACGTTCCATGCACTGAAGCGCGCCTTCCGGCCGGTCCATCTCGGCCTGACCGACGAGGGGCTGAACGGTCTCGGCATCCATCTGGTCAACGAAACGGCGGGGTCGCGCCCCGTGATCCTCTCGCTCGCCTGCTATGGCGAAGGCCCGCACCCGCTGGCACGGGCCGAGCGCAGGCTCGAACTGGCGCCACGCTCGGCTGAAAGCCTTGCGGCTTTCGCGCTTCTGGGCCGGTTCTTCGACATGGCCGATGCCTACCGGTTCGGTCCGGCAGCGCATGAGGCGACGCTCGCCCGCCTGACCGATGCCGAGACCGGCGAAAGGGTCGCCGAAGCAGCTCATGTCCTGCCCGGACGCGCCTGCACACCGCGCGACATCGGCCTTGCGGCCCGCTGTATCCCCGCCGGCGACGGTTTCGCCCTCACGGTCTCCAGCGCGCGCCTCGCCCGCTTCGTCACCATCGAGGACCAGGACTTCCGGCCCGCCGACCAGGGCTTCTGCCTCGCCCCCGGAGAACAGCGCCGTATCCCCTTGAGTTCGCGCAACGGGTCCGGGCAGCCGCGCGGGCGCGTCACCGCGCTCAACAGCCACCCTGTGACCTATGGGGGCGTGGCATGATCCCGATCGCCTTCGCAGGGACGCTTGGCAGGCTGCACCTGCCCCAGGGCCGCCCGACCGGAACCGGCATCCTGATAGTGCCACCCCACGGGCTCGAGGCGCTGGCCGCCGCCCGGCCGCTGGCGCATTGCGCCGCACGTTTCGCCGCAGCTGGCCACGCCGTGCTGCGCTTCGACCTGCCGGGGACCGGTGACGCGCTCGGATCGGACGCCGATCCGGACCGGATCGAGGCCTGGACCGCCGCCATCGTGGCGGCTGCCCAGACCCTCGCCCGCACCGCGGGAACCAGCCGGATCATGCTCTGCGGCCTGCGCTTCGGCGCGCTGCTGGCAGCCCGCGCCCTGCCGGCCATCGACACCGCGACCGGGCTCATCCTGATCGACCCCGTCGTGCGCGGGCGCGCCTATGCGCGAGAGCTTGCCATGACCGCGCGCGCCGTCGCCGAGGGCGGACGCCTCGACCCCGCGGCAACCACGACCGACGAAGGCCTGATCGTCGGCGGCTGGCTGACCAGCCGCGAGACGCTTGAGGCCATGCGCGGCCTCGACCTTGCGCGCCTCGATGCGCCGAGGGTCCCGACGCTGATCCTGCACCGCCGTGGCGCAGCCGATGCCGAGGCGCTGGCTGCGTCCTGGGGAAAGACCGGTTCCGCCGCGACCGCAGAGGAGGCCCCCGGCCTCGACAGAATAGGGCTCTCCCCGACCATGGCCGTCACGCCCGTGGCCGCCTTCGTTCGAGCCCTCGACTGGATCGGCGCGGTCCCGACCGAACCGGGCGAGGGCGCGCCCCCGGTGCCCGCGCCGCCGAATGCCCCACCGGTTCTGGCGGGCGATGACTTCGTCGAGCAACCCCTTCTGTTCGGGACCGGCGGCAGGCTGTTCGGCATCCTGTGCCGTCCGGCAGGCCGCGATACCGGCGCCATGCCGATCCTGATCGTCAATGCCGGGCGCAACCCGCATGTCGGATGGGCAAGGCTGGGCGTTGATCTGTCGCGCGCGCTGGCGCGGTCCGGAATCGCCTCCCTGCGCATGGATTTCGGGGGCGTCGGCGACAGCGACACCCGTCCCGGTGCGACTGACGGGCTGGAGGACACGACCTATCACGCCGAGCACATTGCCGAAGTGGCGGCCGGGCTGGACGCTCTGTGTTCGGAAGGCTTTCCGCGGGCGGTTCTGCTGGGCGCCTGCAGCGGGGGATATACCGCCTTCCAGGCCGCGGAGCAGGATCCGCGCATTGCCGGCCTGTTCCTCATCAACACCCAGCGCTTCGTCTGGCGTGAAGGCGAGACCGTGGCCGAGGCCATCGCCTCCGGCTTCGCCCAGGCCTCCACCTATGTGGCCAAGATCGCGGATGCGCGGGCATGGAAGCGCGTCCTCACCGGCCAGCGCAAACTCGCGCCGCTCGTTCGGGAACTCGCATCGCGCCTCCTCGCGCGCGCGCGGGCGGTGCTGCCCGGTCCGGAGACCCGCAGGGCCCGCAGCACGCTGGACACCATCCTCGCGCGCGGCGCGCGCGTGGAGCTCGTCTACAGCGCCGGAGACGCCGGCCTCGACGAACTGGCGCGCCATTTCGGGGCGGCCGGAAGCCGGCTCCGCGGCACACGCGGAGTCGGTCTCACCGTCATCCCGGACGCTGACCACGACCTGACACCACCGGCAGCACGGCAGGCCCTCACCGGTCGTGTTCTGGTCGCCATGAAGGACTGGCAGACTTCCTCCATTTGATGACCTGCATCCGGACGTCCGCGGCACGGGTTCTGCATTTCAGAGGCCAGAGGCACGCGACTGTCCCGCAGCGGGACGGCCGCAGGCGGGATCGTTGCGAGTGGTGCCATGACCTTGAAGGACCTCGATATTCCGGTCGGTGTCATTGCCCGGCGCAGCCGCGGCGGCCATGACTGGGCCCGCCTGCTGCTCAAGCCGGCGACGGCCCTGGCGGACTGGCTGGTCATTGCGGGTGCCTCCCATATCACGGCACTTCTCTACAATCGCACGGCCAGCGGCGAATGGTGGTGGACGCAGGCCAATGTCGACCTGGCGCTGCTCGCCTCCTCGCTGTTCGTCCTGTTCAACGCCCTGCGCGGCCAGTACCAGCTGTCCAACTATGTCGGTGTGCGTCGCCAGATCACCACGGCGCTGACCCTGTGGATCGCAACCTTCGTCACGCTGATGGCCTTCGCCTTCGCCACCAAGACGACCGAGACCTTCTCCCGCGCGGCGGTGTTCGCCACCTTCCTCACCGGACTGCCGCTGGTGCTGCTCGCCCGGCACTTCATCGGCCGGCTGCTGACGATCGGCTCGAAGATCGGCGTGATCCCGGCCCGCCGCGTCCTGCTGGTCGGACGCGAGAAGGACGTCAACGCCTTCGCAATGCGCTACCAGCCCTGGAATGCCGGCCTGCATGTCGCGGGAACCGGCTTGCTGGACGCCCGTCAGGATGCTCCCGAGACGGACGAGGTCGCCCGCATCGTCGCCCAGGCGCGGCTGATGGCGCTCGACGACGTTCTCATCATCGTGCCCTGGTCGGACACGGTGCTGATCGACCGCCTCGTCGACGGCTTCATGCGCCTGCCGGTCACGCTCCATCTCGGCCCGGAGCGCATCTTTGATCGTTTCGACGACATCCGCATCGCCAAGACAGGCGGGATCGCCTCGCTGCAGCTCGGACGCCCGCCGCTGACCGCCGGCGAAATCCTGGCCAAGCGCGTGCTGGACATCGGATTGGCCTCCTTCGCGCTTTTCCTGTTCACGCCCGTGCTGGCTCTCGTTGCCCTCGCCATCAAGCTGGACAGCGCCGGGCCGGTCCTGTTCCGCCAGCGCCGCCTCGGGTTCAACCAGCGCGAGTTCCAGATCCTGAAGTTCCGCACCATGACGGTGATGGACGACGGTGACGTCGTCCGTCAGGCGACCCGCAACGACAGCCGCATCACCCGCGTCGGGGCGGTGCTGCGCCGCTGGAACCTCGACGAACTGCCGCAGCTTCTCAACGTGCTCGGCGGCCAGATGTCGCTGGTCGGCCCGCGTCCGCATGCCATCGCCCATGATCGCCAGTTCGACGACCGCATCGCGCTCTACGCCCGCCGCCACAACGTCAAGCCCGGCATCACCGGCTGGGCACAGGTACATGGACTGAGGGGCGAGACGGATACGGACGCCAAGATGCAGGCGCGCGTCGAGCACGACCTCTATTACATCGACAACTGGTCGCTGCTGCTCGATATCGAGATCCTGTTCCGCACGGTGTTCTCGCGGAAGGCCTACGCCAACGCCTTCTGAGCCTCTGGTCCAACCAAGAACCCCGGGCAACCGCTTCCCGTCAGGACGCCCGGAAGCGAGAGATCACGCGACGCGGGCGAGGCTGTCCACCACCGCCAGCGCGTCGCGCCAGGCCGCCTCGACATCGACGGGCGGCCGCCGGCCACCGTCGGCCACCGCCTCCAGCACAGCTGCAGCGATGACCGAAGCATCGGCCGTGTGCGGAACGAGCTTCAGGGCGCCCGATTCCAGCAGCATCCGGTAGGTCGGGTGATGGTCGAACGCCCCCGCCTCGGCGGGCGCATTGACCACGACCGGCCGGCCCGAGAGGGCACAGGCCAGCACGCTGCCGCGCCGCGAGGTCAGCCCCTCGGCGAAGGCATAGACGAAAGCGTCGCAGCGCTCGAACAGGCCGAACACCTCCGCTTCCGAAGCGACATAGCCGGTCACGGTCACGCGATCCTCGAGGCCGAGCGCCGCGACCCTGGCCATGAAATCCTCCTCGACCCTGTCGAGGCCCTTCACGAAGGAGCCGATGAAGGCGACGAAGGGATCGGCACCGCTGTCGACCAGCGCGCGGGCGACATCGAGCACGGCGGTCGACTGCTTCTTCGGATAGATCGAGCCGAAATGGCCGATAACCAGCCGGCCGGCCGCACGGGCCTCGTCCAGCTTCACGGCCTGCAGCGGGGCGATCGTCATGGCCGGCGGCGTCAGGTTCGGGGGAACCGGCACTACGGCGCGGCGGGACGTGGCGAGCCGCGATGCGGGGCTCGCCGCGAACTGGCGGGCGACCTCCGGCGAGGAAAAGGCGATGGCGGTGGCCAGCGGCAGGATGGGCAGGTAGCTCGCCCGCCGCTTCCAGTCGAGATCGGCCCATTCGTGCAGCACCAGCACCACCCCGCGACCGGCTCGGCGGGACGCCATGGCGGCGCGGAGCGGACCGGCAAGATCGCGCTTCCAGGCGACCACCGGCAGGTTGAGCACGAGCGCCTCCGCCGCATCCGGAACCCGGGGAAGCCCATCGGGGCCGCCAAGGACCGACAGCGTGGCGCGCTGGCCCGCCGTCCCGGCCAGTCGGCGCGCAAAGGCCTCCACGCCGCAAGGGGCCGCGGCCGGCGAGACCAGAACGGCGAGGCTCGGCGCGGACTGATCAGGCGCTGGCATGGGGATAGCGGGCAAGGTAGCGCAGCCCGAACACCGCGAACAGGAAGGTGATCCAGATCGGGTCGAAGCGCATGAACAGGAAGCTCTCCATCACCGACAGATAGGTGCCAAACAGCCAGATCTGCAGCAGCATGATGCTGAGCGCGGGATCGGCACCATCGCGCCGCGCCCGCTGGAAGTCGCGCATGGGCAGAAGGATCAGGACCAGCACGGTGAGGGCAAGGCCCGGCAGGCCGAGATTGAGGGCCGCGTCGAGATAGCCGTTATGGGCGTGGGCGGCCGCCTTGCCGGCCCACTGGGTCAGGTCTTCGGCACCGTAGCGCGTCGATTCCAGGGTCCAGAAGGCGGAAAAGCCCCAGCCGGTGAGCGGACGTTCGGCAATCTTCTCGAGCGCGAATTCCCAGATGTCGGTGCGGCCGGTGAAGGTCACGTCGACCGGCAGCGCCGCCACCAGCCGCGCCAGCGTCTCGTTGACCACGGTGCCGGGACCCAGCGCCAGCAGCACGACGAGCGGCGACAGCATGGCGATCGCCCGAATCCAGAAGAAGCGGATCGAGACGACGAAGGCCGAGACCGCGAGCGTGATCACCATCAGCATGGTCGAACTCTTTGCCCCCGACAGGGCAACGAAGACCAGGCAGGCAAGCACCAGCACCGCCCCGGTCCCGGGCAGGCCGGACCGCGCCACATAGATCGCCATGAACAGACCCATGACGAAGATGGCCCCGGCCGTGTTCTTGTGGGCGAAGACGCCGCGCCAGTCGCCGGCCAACTGCGGTTCGAGGATATCGGTGGCCTGATGGATGGCCATTTCGGGAGCCAGCACGGCACCGGCATAGGAGAAGCCGAGCACCAGGGCGAGCACGACGGCAAGCAGGCGGGCAAGGTCGAGCCGCCCGCGCGGCAGGAGGAAGAGCGCCGCGCTGACCGCTGCAACCAGGCCGAATAGCACGAAACGGCGCAGCGACGTCCCGAAATCCTGCGAGGTGAGCACGGTGACCGGCAGCCAGATCGCCATGGCGATCCAGGCCGGGTGCAGCAGGGCGAGCAACGCCCGCGGCTGGGTTGCCAAAAGAACGGCCGTGGAACCGGCGGCGATCAGCCCGAAGGCCAGATAGGTCGCTCCCTCGCGTCCGCTGGCCAGTTCCAGCAGATCGGTATTGGTCAGGTCCGCATAGGGTTCCAGCGTGAACCAGGCGAGCAGGAAGGCCGCGATGAACAGCACCACCCGCGCGTAGCGGGCAAGTTCCGCGAGGTCCCCCGCGGCGACCTCCGGCCGACCTGTTCCGACAGAGCTGCTCATGCCTTCGCCTTGTAGGGCTGGGGTTCGAAGCCGAGCGCGGAGGTGAGCCGGCCGGCCGAGACCGCCAGCGGGTGTGCCGCAGCCAGCGGATTGCCCGTCCGGACAAGCACGGCAAGCGCCCGCATGAGCGCGGCCGGCACGATGGCGAGATCCTTGGCCAGGATGCGCAGGCGGCCGGCCATGCCGGCGGCGTTCTTGCGCTCCACGGCCCGGTTGATCGTGCCGATCCGCATGCCCCGCCGCAGCACCCAGCCGACCCGCGTGCGCTCGGGCGGCACGGTCTCGACGATCAGCGCCTCCTGCACCCAGTAGAAGCCAAGTCCGGCCCTGCGGCACCGGTCGAACAGGTCGAGGTCGCCACCGCCGAGAAAGTTGAACCGCTCGTCGAGGGCCGGCAGGCCGACGCGCGCGAAGACGCGCCGGCGCAGCAGGCAATTGCCGGTGCCATAGATCATGGCGACCGGGCCGGTCCGGTCGATGGACGGCCAGAACACCGGGTGGCGGCGGAACTGGCTGCCGGCACCGGGGTGGAAGCGCGGCTGGACCGGGCCGCCGACGATATCGGCGTCCTGCGCCTCGGCAGCCTTCACCATCAGGTCGAGCCAGCCGGGCGTTGCCACCTCGTCGTCATCGATCATCAGGAAGAAGTCGGCCGCGGGGAACCGTTCGAGCGCCAGCGCGAAACCGGCATTGATGGCGTGGACATTGCCCTGTCGCGGCTCGACGGCGGCGAGGCCGGTGAGCCGGCGGGCGGCAAAGACGCGCCGCGCGACGGCAAGGCCCTCGCGGCCGGCTGCATCGTTTTCCAGCACCACGACAGCGAAGGAAACCGAGGTCTCCTGCGCCTCCAGCGACGCCAGCGTGTCCGCCAGCATGGCCGGCCGGCGGAAGGTCGGAACCACCACCACGGCGCGCACGCCTGTCTCGCCCTGGCGATCCGGGCCGGGCTGGCTATGGTCCTCGCCGGTCCCGGTTGGGGACAGAGTCATGGACACCATCTCGTTCTGGAGCATCTTCGCCCCCCGGTCATCGCAGGTTGAAGCAGGTCACCCCGTCAGGAGCAAGTTTCCTGCCCGTTCAGGTGCGGTCCGCGGCGATCCGGCACTGGCGCGCCGCTTGCAGCAAGGACCGGACGCCGGGCCAGGGCCGGCCGGATCGTTCCGGCGCGGCACAGGCAGCAGGGAATGGAACAGTCCGGGATGGGTGACACGCAGCGAGAGGGATCGCCGTCCGCAGACGGCGCGCGGTCAGGCGGCGCCGGGACGCGCGAAGCTCTCGGCGTGCCGGGCACCCGCCTTGCCCGGCTCGAACATGCGCTGGCCCGGCGCCTGCCGTTCCGGCGCGCGCCCATGCGCAAGGCGAGACCGGTGGTGTCCTTCACGTTCGACGACTTTCCGCTGTCGGCAGCCACCCATGGCGCGCCGCTGCTCGAACGGGCCGGCGGACGCGGAACCTATTACGTCGCATCCGGCCTGCTCGACACCGCGACGGAGCATTGGCAGGTGGCCGGCCCCGATGTGGTGCGCGACCTGCACGCGCGCGGCCACGAGATCGGCCTGCACACCCACAGCCACCGGCCGCTGCCGGAGATGCGCATGGCCGCGTTCGAGGCCGATCTTGCGAACAATCGGGCAACCCTGCACCGCCTGGTGCCGGACCTCGCCGACACCACCTTCGCCTATCCGTTCGGCCTCACCGGCATCGCCCACAAGCGCCGCATCGGCCGCCACGTTCCGGCCAGCCGGTCGATCCAGCCCGGCATCAACCGCGGCTCCGTCGATCTCGACTTCCTGCTGGCTCACGAACTGATCGACGCCTTCCTCTCGCCCGCTGAGGTCTCGGCGCTGATCGACGATACGAGCCGGAATGGCGGGTGGCTGATCTTCTTCAGCCATGACGTGTCGGACCGGCCCGGCCCCTTCGGCGTCTCGCCCGGCCTGCTGACCCACGCCATCGCCGAAGCCGGCCGCAACGACCTGGCAATCCTGCCGGTCCGCCAGGCCCTCGATCATTTCGGCCTCGCCTGACCGCACTTCTCTGCATCTGGCCCCGCCCTTGCGATGTCTCAACCAGACATGGTGACAGTGTTCCAATCCGGGACGCCGCCTTCGGGCGGTTCTTCCGGATCGGCGAGGAAAGGGTTCTGCTGTGTACGCCGATGGCCTCCAGACCAGCAACCAACGCCCGGCCGCTCCGGCCCCTGACCGCAACGGGGCCGGCCCGCTCGATCTCATCGCCCTTGCGTGGCGGCGCTGGCCGCTCATCCTCGCGCTCGGGCTGATCTTTGCGGGCCTCGCCTATAGCTATTCCCGCATCGCCACGCCCCGCTTCATGGCGACGGCCCAGATCTTCATCGACCCGCGCGGCCTGCAGGTGCTGGACAACGAGCTCACCCCGCGCCAGCAGGACTCGAACGCGGCGATCAACTTCGTCGAAAGCCAGGTGCGCATCGTCGCCTCGCAGAGTGTCCTGTCGCGGGTCATCGACGGCGAGCGCCTGACCGAGGATCCCGAATTCAGCGGTGTCGGCCAGGTCGGCTGGGCCGCTCGCCTGCTCCGCAGCGTTGGCCTCGGCCGCGCCGAAGACCAGGCGAGCCTGCAGGAGCGCGAGCGCAGCGCGCTGACCGCTCTCTACGAGCGCGTCATCGTCCGCAGGCCCGAGCGCACCTTCGTCATCGAGGTCACATTCCGTGCCGCCGATCCGGAAAAGGCCGCCCGCCTCGCCAATGCCGTGGCTCACGCCTATATCGACGGACAGGCTGCGGTGCGGTCCGACACCGCCCGCCGCGCCACCCAGTCCCTGACCAACCGGCTGGACGAACTGCGCGAGCGGGTCCGCATCGCCGAACAGCGCGCCGAAGACTTTCGCCGCCGCAACGGCCTCGTCGGCACCCGCACCCAGCTCGTCTCCGAGCAGCAGCTGACCGACGCCAACACCCAGCTGGCCCAGGCGCAGGCCCGCGTCGCCGAGGCGCAGGCCCGGCAGGAACAGATCGTCCAGGCCCTGAGGAATGGCGGCCAGGCCGGCGCCCTGCCCGAGGCCGTTGTCTCCCAGACCATTGCCGCCCTGCGCGGCCAGCAGGCCGAGGCCCGCCGGCGCCTGGCCGATGCCCAGACCGAATTCGGCCCGCGCCACCCGTCCGTCCGCAATGCCCGGGCCCAGGTCACCGACCTCGACCGGGCCATCACCGAGGAACTCGCCCGCATCGCCCAGTCGGCCCGCGCCGACCTCGAGCGCGCGCGCGCTGCCGAGGTGACGCAGCGCCGGACCGTGGACCAGCTCACCACCCAGGCCTCCGATGCCGGCCAGGCCTTCGTGCAGCTGCGCGAACTCCAGCGCGAGGTCGATGTCAACCGCAACCTCCTCAACGCCTTCCTGGCGCGTTCGCGCGAGACCAGCGAGCTGGAGCGCCTCGACACATCCAACACGCGGATCATCACGGTCGCCCAGCCGCCGCGCGACCGCGTCTTCCCGCCGCGCGGAGCCGTTCTGGTGGCCGCCGGCTTCATCTTCGGCTGCGGTCTGGGGCTGGGCCTGGTCGTTCTGACCGGCCTCAGGCGCCGGATCCTGCCGGCGACGGCCAGACCCGACCGCGTCATGAGCCACGCTCCCGTGGCCCGACTGGTGGGGTGACGCGATGACCCGCAGCGCAGCACCGGCCCTCGCTTTCGACCCGCCTGCCGGCCCCCATGCCGGCGCGGCCACCCGCGGCTTCGACACCGTCACCGTGGGTGGACTACCGATGGCTGTGCTGGATCGCGCGGGCACCGCCGACTGGATGATCGATCAGGCGCGGCAGCACCGGCGCGGCACCCGCCCCCTCTACCTGACCTCGGCCAACGGCGAGGTCATCGCCCGCGCCGCCCGAGACGCAGGTTTCCGCGGCCTGATGCTCACCGCCGACCAGATCGTCGCGGATGGCCAGCCGCTGGTCGTCGCCTCGCGGCTGCGCGGCTTCCGCGCCCTGCCCGAGCGGGTCGCCACGACGGACCTCTTCCATGACGTCGCCCGGCGGGCCGAGGCGACAGGCACCAGCTTCTACCTGCTGGGCGCGACGGAAGAGGAGAACGCCCGCGCGGTCGAGACCACGCGCCGGCTCTATCCCCGCCTCGACATCCGCGGCCGGTGCCACGGCTATCTGTCCGGCGACCTGCTGGACGCCAAGCTCAAGGAGATCGACGCCCTCGCCCCGGACATCCTCTGGCTTGCCATGGGCGTTCCGCACGAGCAGCGCTTCGTGGCGTCTCACGCCATGCGGTTGCCGAATGTCGGCATGATCAAGACGTCGGGCGGCCTGTTCAATTTCCTGTCGGGCTCCAATCGCAGGGCCCCGGACTGGATGCAGAAGGCGTCCCTGGAATGGGCCTGGCGGGTCTGGCTGGAACCGCGCCGCCTGTTCTGGCGATATGCGGTGACCAATCCGCTGGCGATCTATCTGCTGGCCACCCGGACCGGATGATCCCATGACCGCAGGGCTCTCCACTGCCAGTCGTACCGCGCGGGAAGCCGATGGCTTGTTGGCGCGAGCAAGACCACGTCCGGCCGTGGTCGTGCCGAGGCCGGTCCTGCTGTCGTCCTTCACGGGCATGCGGCGCCTGCCGGTCCGTCCCGCCGAGCACCGCCCGCCCGATTTTGATGACAAGTTCGACGCGGACACGCTGTTCTACGATGCCTTTCACGACTCCGACGGGCGCGTGGTCCTTCTGGGGCCGCCCTTCCTCAATCTGGAACCGGCCGTCCGTGCGATGCAGGTCACGGCCCTGCCGTCGGGCAGCGCGTGCCGTTTCGAGCTCCGCAACTGGAACCGTCATGGCCAGGTCCTGGTCCAGGCACCGCCCGGCACGACCGGCCTCGATCTGTCGCTGCCGATCGGCGCGGTCAGTGTCGCCATCTCTCCGGGCGAGACGGACGTCTTCGCCGGGCGCCGCGTCATGTTCACCCTGTCGCGGAACAACCGGCTCGCCTGGATCAAGGACTGGCTCCGCTTTGCCCGCGACGTCCACGGCGCCGATGCGGCGCTGATCTACGACAACGGCTCGACGGCCTATCGACCCGAGGCGCTGCGCGACGCCATTGCCGGCGTCGACGGCATTGCGGTTGCCCGTGTGGTCTCGTGGCCCTTCCGCTATGGCCCGCAGGGCCTCGATGCCACGCGGTTCTGGGACTCGGACTTCTGCCAGCTCGGCGTCATGGAACATGCGCGCCGCCGCTTTCTCACCAGGGCCGCGGGCGCGCAGAACGCGGATATCGACGAAATGCTGCTCACCCGCACGGGCCGGTCGGTCTTCGAGGCCGCGGCCAGCGACCCTTTCGGCGTGGCCCGCTATGACGGGCGCTGGGTGTCGGCGCCGGCGATGGGCACCAGGCGGCAGCGCCAGCCCACCCACCGCGACCATCGCTTCACGCTGAAGAAAAAGCCCGTGCGGCGCTACGGCATCCTGACTGCGGACGCTCATGCCTGCCCACCGAAATGGACGGTCGTACCTGCCCGCATTCCCGACCGTGTCCAGTGGAGCGTCCACGCCTTCGGACGCTGGCTGCCCGGACGGCGCAAGTCGTCCGACTTCAGCTACCGTCATTTCATGGCGATCACCGACAACTGGAAATATCAGCGCAGTGGCAGCGAGGGCACGGATCCGGCGCAGACCTTCGAGCCGGACGGCGACCTTGCAAGCCATTTCGAAGCGGTCGACTGGTCACGTTAGGGACAGGCAGCCGGAGCGGGTCAGCCGCAGGCGCGGCCTCGCCATTCCGACGCGGTCGACAGGTCAAGGCCGGGATTTCAACAAGCCGGAGGGCGATCAGCCCACCGTGGCCGGCTCGCCCTGCCGATGCGGCACCGGCCGGCCGGCATCCCCCACCGTCTCCCACGCGAGGTCCTTCAGCCGGGGCCAGTGCTCGGCCCGCGTCACGGCGACGTCGGGCAGCGTGTCGATGACGCTCGCCTCGATCTCCGGGAAGATGTCGGCCGCCACATCGTTGCGCAGGAAGATGGCGTTGTAGCCAAGCCGGTTGACCGCGACGAGCCGGTAGCCCTTCGCGCGCGATACGGCGACATAGGCCGCAAGGCTTGCCGAGCGGAACATCTCCCGGCCCGGTTCATTGTCGGTATAGGCGAAATCGGGCCGGTAGGGCACGGTCAGCGACAGATCGCTCGGCACCGCGCTGTTGAACTCGGCGATCAGCACCCGCGGCGACACGCTGTCCAGCGCCTTCCACAGGTGCAAGTCGATGCCGTCGATATCCAGCGAGAGGAGGTCGATCTCGGCCGGTACGCCGTCGGCCGCCAGCCGCGCCTCGATGTTCTCGACCGTGAACCAGTGTGAATTGTAGGTCGGCTGCCAGCCGCGCGTGGCCGGGTGGCCTTCGAAGAAGCGCCGGCCCGATTCCACCCAGACCGGATCGCCGTCATAGAGGAATCCGGTCCAGCGATGGTGCAGGATGAGGTTGGAGGCCATGCAGGTGCGGCCGTCCTGCGCGCTGATCTCCAGCACCACCTTGTTCGTGGTGCCGGCCAGCGTGAAGATGTAGAGCAGGAGCCCGTCCTCCTCCTCGGCCGAACGGGCCTGGAAGCCGACCTGCTCGAAGGGCAGCACGACACCCGCGCGATACGCATGCACCCAGGTCGCGACAAGCTGCTTCTGGGCGATGTCGACCGCCGTGAAATCGTAGCTGTCCGGCAGGCCGGCCAGGAACGTCAGCGACCGCTTGAAAGACCGCAGGGGCTGGAGGTTTCTCAGGAAGGTCAGCATGCCGTCTTGTCCTTGGAACCTTGAGCAGGTGCGAAACGCATTACCGCGCCACCGGGCTGCGCCAGCGGGACAGCCGCCCGGCGACGACGCTGCGAATGCCGGCGATATCGAATGCAAGCACCGCCAGCCCGTAGATCGCCACGCCGACGCCGACACTGATGACGAGATCGATGGCGGCGTGGCTGTTCAGGAGCGTTTCGACCAGCAGGGTCGGCACCGCCATGGCCGCCACCGCCGCCACAACCTTGAGGATCGGCCAGGGATTGACCGGCAGCGGATGGGCGAAGCGGGACAGGAAGAAGCCGGCGACGACGCCGGCCGCCTCGGCGATCACCAGCGACAGGGCAGCCCCCTTGAGGCCGAAGCGCGGCACCAGCACCAGCATGCAGGCGACATTGACGACCAGCGCGGCAAGCCCGTGCAGCACCAGCAGGCGCGGCTTCTTGGCGAGGTGAAAGCTGACCTGCACATATTGCTGGGAGATCACCTGGAACAGCCAGGCATAGGCGAGGATCGGGATGAGCGCCGCAGCAGTTGCGCGGAACGCCTCGCCGAGGATCAGTTCGGCGAGGTGCGGCGCGATGATCGCAAGCCCGACCACGGCCGGCAGGATCACCGCCAGCATCAGTTCGCCGCTGCGGGTCAGATGATCGTCGGCCGCCGCTCGGCCGCCTTCGCTGAGAGCCCGGATGGCCAGCGGTGCGAGGGCGGACCCGACGGCCATGGCCGGAAACAGGATGATCTGGCGCACCAGATCGGCCGCAACGCCGTAGATCCCGGCCGCGGCATCGCCCAGCAGCCAGGCGACGAGCAGCCGGTCGAGTGCCGAATGAAGGGCGAAAACCAGGCCCGACAGGGCCATGGGCAGGCCGAAGCGCGCCATCTGGTCGAAGACCTCGCGGTCGAACGGCTTGCGCGGGCCCTGCCAGACCGGCCGGAGCGAGGCGAGCGCGGCAATGAGATAGGCACCGACGACGCCGCCGATCAGGCCGAAGCCGCCCCATCCGGCCTGGATCAGCATCAGCGACAGGCCGATGGCGACCACAGCCCGCAGGATGGTTGCGCGCAGGTAGGCCCCGGTCGCCAGCCGCGCCTTGAGGATTTCCTGGCCGAGGTCGAACAGGCCGAGTGCCAGTGCCAGTGCCAGCGCGGCAAGGGCACGGTCGACGGGCATGCCGACGACCCAGACGGTGATGCCGAGCACCACCGGTGTCGTGGCCACCGAGATGAGATAGGCGAAGAGCGCCGTCAGCCGGACATCGGCGCCGCGCCCCTCGGATTCGAAGCGCAGGACCGACAGCCGCACCCAGGTGAAGAGCAGCGAGGAGAACACGCCGGCCACGCCGAAGGCGACCACGTAGACCCCGTACTGCGCCGGGGTCAGCATGCGGGTGAACAGGATCACCGACACGAAGCCGAGCACCGCCGAGATGCCGTGCGCGAACAGATAGGTGGTCGTCTGACGCAGCAGCATCAGCCGGGCGCCCTGGCGAAATGCTCGATGACGCGCATCAGCGGCTTCGGCCGGTAGGCCTCGTCGAACGGCAGCGGCCGGTTGATAAGTCCGTCCCGGCGCTTGAACCAGATCGGCACCCAGGTGTGCTTGTCGGTGATCCCCCAGGTGAGGATCGCCTTCGGCCGGGCGGCAGCGAAGATCGCGTCGAGGAAGTCATAGGCCTTGGCGGCGACGATGGCGTCGCGCAGCGCCGGCGGGCCGGGCAGCCTGTCGTCGATCACGTCGAGTTCGGTGACCAGCACGTCGAGCCCGAGCGAGCGCACCTCGGAGACGAAGGCCGACAGCCCCTCCTTGTCGATTGCCAGTTCCGCGCGCAGATGTCCCTGCAAACCGATCGCGGTGAGCGGCACGTTGCGCAGCCTGAGATCGCGGATGAGCCGGAGGAACGCCTCCCGTTTGCGCCTGAACCGCGCGCCGACGAACTCGATGTCATATTCGTTCATGACCAGTTCGATCTGGGGATCGATGCGGGCCGCCGTCCTCAGCGCGAAGGGGATGTAGCTCTCGCCCAGATGCCGCGTCCAGATCGACGGGCGCAGGTCCGACCGGCTCGACGGATCGTTCGGGATCGGCTCGTTGACCACGTCCCAGGAGCGGATCCTGCCGCGGTAGCGGCCGACCACTGTCTCGATATGACCCGCCAGTTCGCGCTCCGCCTCCGCCGGGCTGGCAATGGCGCGCGTCCAGTCCGGCATGGCGCCATACCAGGCCAGCGTATGGCCGCGCAGTTCCATGCCGTTCTCGGTCGCAAACGCCATGTGGCGGTCCGGGCTGTCGAACACGAAACGCTCGCGGGACGGGCGGATATCCTGCCATTTCATGCCGCCTTCGCTGACGATCTGCCGGCAATGGCGCTTGAGGGTCTCCCGATAGATGGGCTCATCGGCGAAGGGCCCATCGCGCACGGCGGCGCCGAATGGAATGGCCCAGCCGCGCGCCGACGCCATCGCTTCCTCGGCCTGGGCAAGGGCAAAGGAACCGGCGGCCGCGGTCACGGCCCCGGCGGTCAGGATGGTCTTCAATGTCTCGCGTCGGGACAGCATGGATACCTCGCACCCTCGTGCTGGCAAGAGCCGTGCCCCGTACCGGCCCGCAGGGTCCGGTTGCCTGCGCTGGCAGGGACCGTGCCCTGCCTCGACGAACCGGCGAAAATCACTCTACAACAGCTTTGCGACAGCGATCCATCAAGCGCCCGGTCCTGCCCGGGCACCGAGCGCGAGGCGCCAGAGGGGACGGGACATGGTCAAGGCAATCCGCATCCACAAGCCCGGCGGGCCGGATGCCATGGTGTTCGAGGACGTACAGGTGAAGCCGCCGGGTCCCGGCGAGGCCTATATCCGCCAGACAGCGGTCGGCGTGAATTTCATCGACATCTATTTCCGCTCGGGCGCCTATCCCCTGCCCTCCCTGCCGCATGGCCTGGGCACGGAAGGCGCCGGCGTTGTCGAGGCGGTCGGGAGCGGTGTCACGGAGGTCTCCGTGGGCGACCGCGTCGCCTATGCCGGCGGACCGCCCGGCTCCTATGCTGAGAAGCGGATGATCCCGGCCTCGATGCTGGTCAAGCTGCCCAAGGCGATCGACGACCGGACGGCAGCCGCCATCATGCTGCAGGGCATGACCGCCCGCTATCTGCTCAAGCAGACCTATCCGGTGAAGAAGGGCGATGTCGTGCTGGTCCAGGCGGCGGCCGGCGGCATGGGCCTGTGGCTCTGCCAGTGGGCCAAGGCGCTTGGCGCCACCGTCATCGGCACGGCCTCGACGGACGAAAAGGCGGCGCTCGCCAGGAAGCACGGCTGCAAATACCCGATCGTCTACACCCGTGAGGACTTCGTCGCGCGGGTGAAGGAGATCACCGGCGGGAAGGGTGTCCAGGCAGTCTATGACGGCGTCGGCAAGGACACGTTCCTGAAGTCGCTGGAGTGCCTCGCCATCCGCGGCCATCTGGTGCTCTACGGCGCGGCCTCCGGCCAGCCCGACCCGATCGCGCCGGCCATCCTGACGTCGAAATCGGCCTCGCTGACCCGGCCGACGCTGTTCCACTACATCGCCACCCGCAAGGACCTGCTGGCCAATGCGGCCGACGTTTTCGCGGCCGTGAAGGACGGCATCGTCAAGGTGCAGAAGCCGAAGGAATATGCGCTGAAGGACGCTGGCGCGGCCCACAAGGACCTCGCCGGTCGCAAGACCACTGGCTCGATCATCCTGATCCCCTGAGCATTGCCGGACCCAAAAAAAGGCCGCCGCCCGGAGCCCCGGACGGCGGCCCTGCCGTGTCTGGCCGGATCCTCAGCCGCGGCGCGGATCGATGCCGGGCGGCACGTTGAGGAAACCGCCCTGCGCTGGCGGCTGGCCGTAGCCGCCCTGCTGGGGATAGCCCTGCTGACCCGAGTCCTGCTTGGGATAGCCCTGCTGGGGATAACCCTGCTGGCCCGCATGCGGATCGTAGCCCTGGGGCATGCCGGCATAGGCGGCCTGGCCGATCGGCGGCTGGGCGGTCCCCGCCGGCATCGCCGCCCTGGCCGCGCGGCGCCGCTCGCCCAGCATCTTGAAGCCGTAGGCGCCGGCAATGCCCGCCACGATCAGCAAGATCGACATGACCGGCCGGTGCCAGAACCAGGCAATGGCGATGGTCGGCAGGAACACCAGAAGAGTCAACGCGAAGGCGACCAGTCCCGCACCTGCCGACATGGCGCTGCCGAGGATCGGGATGATGTCGGCGATCACCACGAAGGGCCTGAGGATCAGGTTGAAGCCGATCCACATGACGACGAAGGCGAGCCCGCGCAGGATCCAGGTGAGAATGCGATTGGCCTCGTGGGCGCCGGAATAGAGTTCGCCGGCCGCCTTGGTCCCTGTTGCGCCGAGAAACACCTGGTGCCCGTTGGTGGCCATATAGGGCTGCAGTCCGCTGCCGACCTGCTTGCCGACCACGCTGACCGGCCCCTCGGGCAGGAGCGAATAGGTGATGCGCACATCGCCGATGTTCGGGTTCGCCGGATCGAAGCCGACATAGACGCCGCCGTCATTGATCCGCGCCCGTCCGGCAAAGCGGGCGGCAAACGGTGCGATCTGGGCCGGTGTGAGTTCCAGCTTGCGCTCGTCGGAAGAACCGAACAGGCCGATGACCCGGCTGTCCGCGTTGAAGCCGCCCAGCATGGCATTGTCCGCCGTCCTGCTGCGGCCCGTCACCGCCATCGCGGGGTTCTGGTGGTTGTCGCGCTGGCGGAAGCGGCTCGAATCGATCGGCCGGTCGGACCAGACGCGGGTGTAGCTGTAGGTGGTGGTGCGGGTCTGCGAGCCGCCGGCATTGCTGCGCGTCTCGGTCCGCTGCTCCTCCTTCCACTGGTACATCTCGACCTTGCGCACCAGCCGCACGCCCTGGGCGCGCACCTGGAACTCGTCGTCGGCGAGCATGGCGCCGCGCAGGTCGCCGGTCATGTGGATCAGTCGTCCCTCATTGGCCGGATCGACGCGCGCCGACGGCACGGAGACCGTCACGCTGGCGCCCTCGTTCAGCGCGCGGGTGGTGCCGATGGCCCGCCCCTCGTTCCAGAAGATACCCGCGATCACCGCCGCGATGAGGCCAAGCCCGACCAGGATGCCGGTGATCGACTGCCAGAGCCGTTCCAGAAAACCGATATGCTCGGTCACCACATCGCCCGGCCCATCGGGCCCCGCCGACCAGCCGCCGTCCGAATCCATCGACATGAAATTCTCCCGTCACTTTCGGGAAGGACTTCATGCACGCCGATGTTTCCGCTCCTTTTCGCGGGACTGGCGCATGTGTGAACGCACGTAGCGATCAGGGAGTCGCGATCAGCCGGTAGCCGATGCCACGGACCGTCTGCAGGTGGACCGGATTGGCCGGATCGACCTCGATCTTGCGCCTCAGCCGGTTGACCTGGACATCGACGGTGCGTTCGTTGATCTCGCCGCCGGGCGCTGCCAGGTCGAAGCGCGGTACGGTTTCGCCCGGGCGGGTGGCGAGCACCTTCAGCATCTCCTTCTCGCGGTCGGTAAGGCGGATCTGGTCCTCGCCTTTCTTCAGTTCCAGCCGCGACAGGTGGAAATGGAAGTCGCCGAAGCGGACGGATTCGACCACCGGCTGCGGGTTGGGCATGGCCCGCCGGAGGATGCCGCCGATGCGCAGCAGCAGTTCGCGCGGTTCGAAGGGCTTGGGCACATAGTCATCGGCGCCGATCTCCAGCCCGGTGATGCGGTCGGACGGGTCGGATCGCGCCGTCAGCATCAGGATCGGCACGTCCAGGGCGTGACCTGCCTGACCGGAACGGATGGCGCGGGCAAGGTCGAAACCGGTCTCGCCCGGCATCATCACGTCGATGATCAACAGGTCGAAGGTCAGCCCGTCGAGCCGGCGCCGCGCCGCGCCCGCATGCTCCGCGGTGGTCACGCGATAGCCGTTGTTGCTGAGATAGCGCGCCAGCGTCTGGCGGATGACCCTGTCGTCGTCGACGACGAGCAGGTGCGGCGCGTCGTCGGCCAGTGGCTTGGCGACGGCTGCCATGGCCTCAGCGCTCCTTCTTCGGGCTGTCCGCCCTGGCGATCAGCCGCGTGACGTTCTCGCGGTCCTCGGGGTCGATCATGGCAAACAGGAAGCGCGCCGCCGCATCCCGCGCCGTGCCGGACATGGCCAGCGCCCGCGCGAAGCGTTCGGTCTGCAGGCGAGCCAGTTCGAGGGCCAGCACGCGGCCCTTCTCGGTCACGGTCAGGAGGCGCTGGCGCCGGTCGACCTGTCCTTCCTTCTGGACGATGAAGCCCTGCTCGATCAGTTCGCGCAGCACGCGCGCCAGGCTCTGCTTGGTGATCTTCAGGATATCGAGCAGGTCGGCGACCCGGATCTCGGGATGGCGGTGAACGAAATGCAGCACGCGGTGATGCGCCCTGCCGAATTGGAAACGCTCCAGCACATGGTCGGGATCGCCGACGAAATCGCGGTAGGCGAAGAACAGAAGCTCGATCAGGTCATAGGCCGGGTCCCGCGCGGGCGGCTCGGCGGGTGAGCCCGGAGACCCGGCGGCAGGCCGTCGCGCGGCCTGAGAGACATTTATGTCAGCCATGTTGACATATTCGGTGCCGATTGTTACTCATGAGCCTGCATTCACGAAACGATCCTGCCCGGACGTCCAGTCCAGATACGGGAATCGGCTCGTCCCACAGCCCTCTCGCAGGCAAGGTTAGCCGGACCCGGCACGCTTCGCAAAAGGCCAAGCAGAAGCCGCAAACCGGCTGAGACAGGAGGAAGATGCCATGACCCTCGTCCCGTTCCACGACCGTGACGGTTTCATCTGGATGGACGGCAAGCTCATTCCCTGGAGGGACGCACAGGTTCATGTGCTCACCCACGGGCTGCACTATGCCTCGGCCGTGTTCGAGGGCGAGCGCGCCTATGGCGGCACCATCTTCAAGTCGACCGAGCATTCCGCCCGCCTGCGCAAGTCGGCCGAGTTTCTCGACTTCGAGATCCCCTTCTCGGTCGCCGAGATCGACGCGGCCAAGATGGCGACGCTGAAGGCGAACGGCCAGACCGATGCCTATGTGCGGCCGATCGCCTGGCGCGGCTCGGAGATGATGGGGGTCTCGGCCCAGCAGAACACGATCCACCTCGCCATCGCCACCTGGGAATGGCCGAGCTATTTCGACCCGGCCACCAAGATGAAGGGCATCCGCATGGACATCGCCGACTATCGTCGGCCGGATCCGGCGACCGCGCCCTCCCATTCCAAGGCGGCTGGCCTCTACATGATCTGCACGATCTCCAAGCACAAGGCCGAGAAGAAGGGCTATGCCGATGCCCTGATGTTCGACTGGCAGGGCCGCGTCGCCGAATGCACCGGGGCCAATGTCTTCTTCATCAAGGACGGCAAGATCCACACCCCGCTCGCCGACTGCTTTCTGGACGGCATCACCCGCCGCACCGTCATCGACCTGTGCCGCAAGCGCGGCTTCGAGGTGATCGAGCGCCGCATCCTTCCCGAAGAGCTGGCGTCCTTCAACGAGTGCTTCATCACCGGCACGGCAGCCGAGGTGACGCCGGTCTCCGAGATCGGCCCCTACCGCTACGTGCCCGGCAACATGTCCAAGGTGATCATGGAAGACTACACCGCCGAGGTGACCCCGGCGGCAGCCGCCGCCTGACGGCCGATTGAACGGATGATTGCGAAAGGCCGGGCCCGACAGCCCGGCCTTCTGCGTTTGGGGGGCGCGACGCCGCGTCCCCGCCCGACCCCTTGCCCGGGCATGGTCCTTGCCTGCTAGTCTGCCGATGCGCGCCCTGTCGATGGGATGGCGACGGCGCGGCAAAGACACATCCATCCAGAGCGGGAAGGCTGCCATCATGAAACGGATCGTCTCCACCATTGCGCTCGGCGCGGCCATCAGCCTGGGTGCAGGCGCGGCCCTGGCCCAGACTGCGCCGGGAACGACTCTGCGCAACATCCAGAGCAACGGCTACATCAAGTGCGGGGTCAGCCCCAGCCTTGCCGGCTTCTCCCAGCCGGACAGCGCCGGCAACTGGACAGGCATCGACGTCGACCTGTGCCGGGCACTGGCCGCGGCCATCTTCAACGACCCGACCAAGGTGCGGTTCTCGCCGCTCTCGGCCAAGGACCGCTTCACGGCGCTCCAGTCCGGTGAGGTCGATCTGCTCTCGCGTGTCACGACCTGGACGATCCAGCGCGACACGACGCTCGGCCTGAACTTTGCCGGCATCAACTACTACGACGGCCAGGGCTTCATGGTCCGCAAGTCGCTCAACATCAAGAGCGCACGCGAACTGTCCGGCGCCTCGGTCTGCGTGCAGACCGGCACGACCACCGAACTCAACGTCGCCGACTATTTCCGCGCCAACAACATGCGCTACGAGCCGGTCGTGTTCAGCACCGCCGACGAGACGCTGAAAGCCTATGATTCCGGCCGCTGCGACGTGTTCACCACCGACGCCTCGGGCGTCTATTCCCAGCGCCTGAGCCTCGCCAACCCGAACGATCACATGGTTCTGCCGGAGATCATCTCCAAGGAGCCGCTCGGCCCGGTGGTCCGTCACGGTGACGACCAGTGGTTCGACATCGTCAAGTGGACCCATTTCGCGATGATCACGGCCGAGGAACTGAACATCACCAAGGCCAATCTCGACCAGATGATGCAGTCCACCAACCCCGAGATCCGGCGCGTCCTCGGCGTGGAGGGCAATTTCGGCGAGGCGCTCGGCGTGTCCAAGGACTGGGTGGTGCGCATCGTCCGCCATGTCGGCAATTACGGCGAGATGTTCGACCGTCATCTCGGCGCCGGCTCGCGCCTCGGCATCGCGCGCGGTCTCAACGCGCTCTGGACCAAGGGCGGCCTGCAATACGCCCCGCCGATCCGCTGATCGCGGGCGGCAAACTTGCGGAGGGCGGCGGTCAGAACAGCCGGCCGCCCTCCGGCACCGCCCGATCGGGCGCGATGAGCACGACCTCACCTTGGGCGTCCGGAACGCCGAGGGTGAGCACCTCCGACATGAACTTGCCGATTTGCCGCGGCGGGAAATTGACCACGGCCAGCACCTGCCGCCCCACCAGGGCCTCGGGCGTGTAGTATTTGGTAATCTGGGCCGATGACTTCTTCCGGCCGATTGTCCCGCCGAAATCGATGACCAGCTTGATCGCCGGCTTGCGCGCCTCGGGGAAGGGCGCAGCCTCGACGATCCGGCCGACCCGCACATCCACCTTCAGGAAATCGTCGAAGCCGATCGGGCCGGGGGCGGCGGGCATGTCCATGGCACGGGATCCAGTCCGGGGCTGAGGCCGGCCGGCGGCCGGATGCGGCCTCTTCGCCACGTCCGGCCGCGCGGTCAATCCCCGAGCGCCACAGGCCGGGATATCCTCAGGCCGGTGTGACCTTCGGGTCGCGGAAATCGTCACCGCGCCAGCCCTCGCCGCGCGGGCCGTCCTCGCCGTCATTCTGCCGGTCCCGATCGCGCCAGCGGTCGCGCGGCCAGGACCGCGAGCAGAGGCTTGCCGGCGCGCAGGCCAGCGCCCTCAGCGGGGCGGTCAGTTGCTCGAAGGCCCTGAGGAAGCCGGCGGCACGGCCAGCCCGTTTCAGCTGCTCGTCCATCACCCGCATCGTGCGGGCGAGCGCCGGATCCTCATCGTCGAGCCAGGCCCTGACGATGCGCGCGAAGGCGACCGCCATGCCCTGCGCGCGGATTCCGCCGCCCGGCCCGGCCGTTTCCACGCCGGCTGCCGCCAGCATCCAGCGCTGCGACCTGACCGCGAGACGGTTGATCGCCAGCGCCAGGCCGGGATCGGCGGCGGCCGCGCGCGACAGCGAACGGATGGCCGCCTTGTGGGGCGCCAGCAGGTCGAGCCGGCGCATCAGCACGTCGAACAGTCGCTCCCTGGTGTCCTGGTCGGCAAGGTCCTTGTCGATCCCCGCCAGCACGGCCTCGTCGATGTCGGCCACGAAGGCCGCCAGGATGGAGAAGGCCGAGTCGAACTCGCTCCGCAGGGCCGCAAGGCTGACGCCCGCGCGCGCGGCAATCTCCTCGTAGCCGATCCGGTTGGGTGGCTTGTCGGCGAGCAGGGCCATATAGGCCGCAATGATTGCCTCGCGCCGGTCCGGCTCCGCCTGCGCAGTCGATGAGGTCTTGGATGTCTTGGCCATGGCGCGCTCCGCTGGTCGGCTGCCCCGACCCTCAAGATAGGCGCGCCGGGCTCAGCCCGCCAGTTCCCGCGAGCGACGGGCGGCAGCCGCCACCGCCTTCTCGAACAGGGAATCGACGCCGTCATGCGCCATCAGCACCTGCAGGGCGGCGTGGGTCGTGCCATTCGGCGAGGTGACGTTCTGCCGCAGCGTGGTCGGCTCGATGTCGGGCGAGCGATGCATCAGCTCGGCCGCGCCCTCGACCGTCGCGCGGGCAAGCCTTGCCGACAGCTCCAGGGGCAGGCCTGCGGCGACCCCCGCCTTGGCCAGCGTCTCGGCCAGCAGGAAGACATAGGCCGGCCCCGACCCCGACACCGCCGTGACGATGTCGATCCAGTCCTCGCGCGCCAGCCATTCCACCCGGCCGACCGCCCCCAGAAGGCTGTCCACCGATTGCCGCTGCGCCTCGCTGACATGGCGGTTGGGCGCCGCCCCGGTAATGCCGCGGCCGACCGCCGCCGGCGTATTGGGGATGGTGCGCACGATGGCGGTCTCGCGCCCGAACACCTCCTCCATGCGGGCCAGGGTCTTTCCAGCCATGACCGAGACCACGACGGTGGTCCTGGCCACCACATGGGTCACAAGCGGCATGACCTCGTCGGCAATCTGCGGCTTGACCGCAATCACGAGCACGTCGGCGAAGGCGGGCGCGGGCGGGTTCAGCGCCACCCCGCTCGCCTCGATCACCGCCTGGATATTGGCCGGCGGCTTGGGGTCGAGCACGGTGACGCGCTGGGGCGACAGTCCGAGCCGCAGCCATCCTGCCAGCAGCGCACCGCCCATCTGCCCGGCGCCGACCAGCACGACATGACCGGAAAAGCCGGCGAGCAGGTGAGAATCGGTCGTCTGGTTCATGACAGCCTCGGCAAGGGAACGGCCGTCCTCGATAGCCGTCCCGCCCCGGCCTGTCACGCCCTGCCCGTCACGCCTCTCCGGCGGTCTCGAACAGAGCGGAATCCATGGCCTCGCGTGCCGACTTGCCGGCCCACACGACGAACTGGAAAGCCTGGTAATAGCGGTCGCAGGCCTCGACCGCCGCGTCGAGCTGGGCCTCGCACTGCCGGCCCGAAGCTTCCGCCCCGCCCGCCAGAAGCAGGCCATGGCGGAACATGACGACGCCCTCGCGCGGCCACAGGTCGAGATGCCCGATCCAGAGCTGCTCGTTGATCAGCTGGATCAGGTCCTTGACCTCCTGCAACCGCGGCTCCGGCACCTTCAGGTCGAAGGCGCAGGCCAGATGGAGCGATTCAATATCGTCCATCCAGGTGAAGGAGGCGTGGTAGTCAGACCATCGGCCATTGATCGAAAGGGTGATCTCGTCATCCCCTGCGCGGTCGAACGACCACTCGTTGAGGGCCGCGAGATCTTCGACCAGATCGACCGGGTTGTTCTGCCGGCCAGCAGTATCGACATCGATCAAGGACATTCCGCCCCCGTGCGGTTCGCTCGGTTGTCGGACAGACGCGACGTGACGCAACCGGACTGACGGGACCGAACGGACGCAGCCGGCAAGACGCCGGCAACCGTTTGATTCGTCTATCCGAATCGGTCGCCACCAAGAAACTATCCCAGGACGGCGGCGCTGCCTACTGACCCGACAAGCGATCTTGGATTCGTCACCGAACCGCAACCCGGCTGTTGCATTTGTCCACACCGGGCGACGCAGCGGCAGGTCGTCGGGCGCCGTGCGGCCCGCCCGCCCTGACCGTGTCGCGACCTGCCGATACAGGGTGCGAGCACAGATTTTGGGCATGCTGCCGAGGCGTGCGGCAGGGGAAATCCAGCCATGCAGCCCTTCCGGTTGTGCGCTGCACACGAAACGTCCATATCACTCAGGTCGATGGCTTTTGCAGATCACTCCCTCCCTGTGGTTTTGCGCGTCGCTGTCGGCGTTCCCCTCTGGAAGGCGGCCTTGCGGCGGTTCCGTCGGTTGGCCGAAACTCAATAGGCCGGGCACATTGCCCGGCCTTTTTTCTGTCCGCACCGACCATTGTCTGAAGCGCGCGATGCGGCCTCAGGCGGCCGCGCGCGCCTGCACGATCCTGTCGGCCTCGCGGCCCGTCAGTTCGGCCAGATGGTCGAAGCGCGAGGTGAAGAAGCCGACCCCGGCGGTTGCCGAGCGGATCTCCACGATCAGGTCGCCGATCTCGGTGGCCGGCAGCAGCGCCGCCACCACGTCCCAGCCCGGCCAGCCATCGCGCGCATCGAAGCCGAGGATCTGCCCCCGTCGCCCGGACACGATGGCGTTGATGCGCGCCGTGGCATCGGACGGCACGGCGATCTCCACGCGGTGGATCGGCTCCAGCAGGACCGGATGGCAGGCGGGCAGCGCATCCTGGATGGCGATCCGGCCAGCCTGCTGGAACGCCATGTCGGATGAATCCACCGTGTGATAGCTGCCATCCGTCAGCGTCACGCCGACATCGACCACGGGAAAGCCCAGCGGGCCGCGCTTCAGCGCCTCCGCGATGCCGTGCTCGGCCGCCGGAATATACTGCTTCGGCACGACGCCGCCGGTGATCGTGTCGTTGAACACGAAGCCGGCGCCGCGCTCCAGCGGCCGGACGTCGATCACGATATCGCCGAACTGACCATGGCCGCCGGACTGCTTGCGGTGGCGCCCGCGCACGCCCGTCACGGCCTTCTTGATCGTCTCCCGGTAGCCGATGGTGGGCCTGGCCTGCTCGACCTGCACGCCGTAGCGATTGCCGAGCTTGGCGACCGCCACGCGCAGGTGCATCTCGCCCTGGCCCGAGAGCACAATCTCCGATGTCTCGCCGTGATGCTCGACCGTCAGCGAGGGGTCCTCGTCGGTGAGCTTGGCCAGGGCGAGGCCCAGCTTGACGTCGTCCTTGCGGTCCTTGGCCCTGAGGGCCACGGACAGCACGGGCTGCGGCGCCGCGCCCTCGGCGAGACGTGCAGGCGCTGCCTTGGCCGTCGTGATGGTCTCGCCCGTCGCCACATGGTCGAGCTTGCCGAGGGCGATGGTGTCGCCGGCTTTCGCCTCGCGCAGCTTCTCCGTCGCCGGGCCGAACAGTTTGAACAGGCCCGAGGTCCGCTCGGCCTGGCCGGCAGCACCGGTCAGCACGGCACCGTCCTGCAACGTGCCCGACAGGATGCGGGCGATCGACAGCTTGCCGCCATGGGCCGTGTGAACGGATTTCATGACGTGAGCCATGGGCTCGCTGCCCGAAAGGCCGAGCCGTTCCACGGTGTGTTCGACGGGCGGCACGTCGTGGCGCAGCGTCTTGAGCAGGCGCAGCACCCCGTTGGTGCGGGTCGCCGAGCCGAACAGGACCGGGACGACATGGCCGTCGCTGAGCTCCCGGCCGAGATCGTCGAACACCCGGTCGCGCGGCGGCTCCAGATCGGAGAGCAGGGTCTCCATCAGTTCGTCGTCGTGGTCGGCCAGCGTCTCCAGCATGGAGAAGCGCGCTTCCTTCTCGCGGTCGAGATCCTCGCCGCCGAGCGGAACCACCTCCGAGGCCGCGTGCTCGCGATAGACGAAGGCCCGCTCCAGCGCGAGATCCACGAAACCGGTGACGATGCCATTGGCCCAGATCGGAATCTGGCGGAGCAGCAGCGGCACGCGCGAGGCCGGGCGCAGCACCTGCAGCGTCTCGCGGATGCGCTTGTCGGCCTTGTCGATCTTGTTGATGAACAGGATGCGCGGAATGCCGCGCTCCTCCAGTTCGCGCAGGATCACGGTCAGGCCCGGAATCTTCTTCTCGTCCGCCTCGCAGACCACCACCGCGGCGTCCACCGCGGGCAGCACCGCACGCATCTCGTTGAGGAAATCGACCGAGCCG
Organism: Phreatobacter sp.; assembly: GCF_051860605.1. Taxonomy (GTDB): domain Bacteria; phylum Pseudomonadota; class Alphaproteobacteria; order Rhizobiales; family Phreatobacteraceae; genus Phreatobacter. The sequence goes on from NZ_JBHYDR010000006.1 coordinate 274,607, forward strand.
GGACAGTCGATGAACGTGTAGCTGTCGCCCATGAAGGTGGTGGTCGCGGCGCCCGCCTCGACGCTCATCTTGAACTGGCGCGCCTCCTGGCTGGCGTCCGAGACCGTCGTTCCGGTCTCCACCGAGCCCATGCGCTGGATGGCGCCGGTCCGTTCGAGAATGGCCTCGAGCAGCGTCGTCTTGCCGCTCTGGAACGGGCCCACCAGCGCGATGCACCGGGGACCCGCCTGTCGTCTGCCGCCTGCTTCACCCATGTCGTCATCCCCTCGCGATCGGGGCCCGGGCGAGAAGGACAACCCGGAAGTGACCGGACAAACGGAGGGTCTTGTTGAGGGACCTCACGCAGGCGTGATCGTCTGCCCTTAGGCGGCCGGGCGCAAGGGACCCGTCTCGCAGCGCAGCGAAGGGCGGTCGCGGGGTCTCAGCGGCTGGCGGGACGGCGGCTGGCGCTGCCGGTGACGATGTTGTCGTCCGCGGCCTGGCCACGGCCGGCGTGCTGTTGCTCGCCAAGCCGGCTGGAGCCCTGGTCGGCCGTGTTGGCGATGAGCACGCTGACTGCGGCGATCACGAACAGGATCCAGCGGGACATGACAGGTCTCGGCGCGGCGTCGGGACCTTGAGCATCGCGCGGCAGGGTTAAGGAGCCGTTCACGCACTGCGCCCCGTTCACACAAACGACAGCAGGCACTGCCAGTTTCTCACACAGTCTTGATCGCCTGCCGCATTCTCGCCGCGAGATTTCGTCGGGACGTCATTGTTTGGCGATGCCGCGCACCCAATCTTCTCGGCTAGATGACGTTTCAGGTCATCCGTTTGCGTCAACCCGTCTGGAGTTGTCGTCCATGCAGCGTGCATCCCATCAGTTCCGGTCAAGACCCTCGCGGCGCGGCTTTCCGCTTGCCTATCCGCGCGTGTCCACCATCGTCTCCGCCGGCGTCGTCGTGGCCCTTCTGCTGGCGCTTCTGGTGGCTGGACTGTCCCTGACGGCCGAGCTTGCCGATCCCGCCATCCGCGAGGAGGGTGCCGATCCCGAGACGCTGGTCCTCTCGGGCACCGTTATCGGGCTGATCGTCGTCTTCGCCGCCATCCTATTTGCCATGCTGCGCCGCTTCGCCGGATCCGGCCGGCGCGGCGGACCGGCCTACCCGGCCTGAGCGGAGGCCACGCAACGATCCGCCAGCCGGGCCGTGCAGCCGTCAGGGCCCCTCCCGACCCCCGATACGGAGCCGCTGCACCGTGAGAGCCCTGATCGCCGCCCTGCTCGCGCTTGTCGCGGCGCCCGTCCTGATCCTGCCCGCTTCCGCCCAGTCCGCCTCCCCCTTCGAGGTGCGCACGGTTGCGCGCGGGCTGGAACATCCCTGGGGAATTGCCTTCCTCCCGGACGGTCGCATCCTGGTGACCGAGCGCCCCGGTCGCCTGCGGCTCGTCACAGCCGACGGTCGCGTCTCGCCGGCGCTCGCCGGCGTTCCGGCCGTCCACGCGGTCGGCCAGGGTGGCCTGCTCGGCATCGCGGTCGATCCCGACTTCGACCGGAACCGCTTCATCTATCTGAGCCTCGCCGAACGCCGCGCCAACGGTGCCAATGCCACGGCGGTGTTCAGGGGCCGGCTGAATGCCGCCGCCACGGGTCTCGAGGCGGGCCGCATCATCTGGCGGCAGGAGCCGGCCTTCGTCAGCCGCCACCATTTCGGCTCGCGGCTGGTGTTCGACCGCGCGGGCCTGCTCTATGTGACCACGGGCGACCGCTTCCAGCAGGCCATGGAGGCGCAGAACCCCGCCAACACCATCGCCAAGGTCGTGCGCATCACCCGTGACGGAGAACCGGCGCCCGGCAATCCGGGCGGGGCGTGGAACCCGGCCGTCTTCGCCATCGGCCTGCGCAATTCCCAGGGCGCTGCCCTGCATCCGCAGACCGGAGAACTCTGGGTCTCGAACCACGGGCCGCGCGGCGGCGACGGGCTCTACCCGATCCGGGCCGGGCGGAACTATGGCTGGCCGCTGATCTCCTGGGGCACGCATTATGACGGCCGGCCGGTGAACGAGGGGCTGCGCGAGCGTCGGGGGCTGGAACAGCCGAGCGTCCACTGGACGCCGTCCATCGCGCCGTCCGGACTGGTCTTCTACACCGGCGACCTGTTCCCGTCCTGGCGCGGCAATCTGTTCTCCGGCGCGCTGGCCGGCCAGATGCTGGTCAGGATGGAACTGGACGGCGACAGGGTCGTGAGGCAGGAGCGCCTGCTCGCCGATCTCGGCAAACGGTTCCGCGACGTGCAGCAGGGGCCGGACGGGGCGATCTGGCTGATCTCCGATGCCGCCGACGGCGAGTTGCTTCGCCTCGCGCCGCGCGGACGCTGACCGCCCTACACGTCCGCGATGCGGGGATTGGGCGTCAGCACCACGCAGTGATGGCCCATGGCGTCGCCGCCGAGCACGAAATGCTGGTCGCGGAACGTCTCCATCAGATCGTTCTCGTAGAGCCTGACCGCATCGGCGCGGCAGATCAGGAATTTTGGCGCGGCGACGATGTCCTCCCGGTCGATGACGCACATCAGGCGCATGTCGGCATGGCGCTTCAGGTAGGCATGGACCGTCACGACGAGGAACGGGTAGCCGGGATGCAGCATGTCGTCGAGGCACAGCAAGCCTTGCGGATGCAGCGTCGCATGGGCGAGTTCGAGGTCATGGGCGAGCGCCTCGGGTGAATGGTCGCCATCGATGTGGATGAAACGCAGCGGGCGGCGGCCGGTCAGGCCGCGAAAATCGGGAAGGCTGAGCTTGCCGGTGTCGAAGGGTCGCGGCGTGAAGCGCCCGTCGGCGAGGCCGCAGCGCGCCGCATTGGCAAGCAGCCGGTCCATGACCTGATCGTCGGGCCAGGTGAACAGGTCGAAGCCATAGGCATGTTCGCCCTCCGCCAGTGCCAGGCCCATGGCGATGAAGAAGCGCCCTTCGAAGGTCCCGATCTCGGCGACATCGCCGCGGATGCCCATCTCGCTCTGACGGCGCATGAGGTGGCCGCAGATGGTCGCGGAGAAGCGTGAGGACATGCCGCGCACCGTCTCGAAACCGGCGCCCAGATAGCGGTCGACGGCGGCGATGCCGCTGGCAAAGGCGTTGCTCATGCCGTTTTTCCCTGGAAGACGAAGAAGGCGCCGGCGGCGATCAAGGCAAAGCCGATACCATGGTTCCAGGTCAGTTGCTCCTTCAGGACGAAGACCGAGAAGCCGGCGAACACCACCAGCGTGATGACCTCCTGCATCGTCTTCAGTTCGGCGGCGCTGTAGACCTGATGGCCGATGCGATTGGCCGGCACGGCGAGACAATATTCGACGAAAGCGATGCCCCAGCTGGCCAGCACCACCAGCACGAGCGGAACAGCCTTGAACTTCAGGTGGCCATACCAGGCCAGCGTCATGAACACGTTGGAGGCGACGAGCAGCAGGACGGGCAGCACGAAGGGCGACGACAGGGCGGCCATGGGGGTCTCCGGAAGGGCATGCCTTGGCTAGCATGGCTGCCGGGCCCGGGCATCAGGCCAGCCCCCTGCCGAGCGCCACCGTTTCAGGCGACAGCGCACCTGTCGCCGGGCCGCCACAGGTTGTGCGCCACGGCCTGCAATGCGTGCTCGGCCAGTGCCATGCCTCACCCGTAGCGCAGTTTCAGAACGACGATGGTGAGCTGAAGCGCCAGCGTCACCGTATTCGCCAGAATGAGCGGCAGGTCCCCCTGCAGGAAGCCATAGACGAGCCACAGCAGGATGCCGAAGGTGAAGGCGCCATAGGCAGATAGCGAGATGGCCTTCGTCTCCCGCGTGCGGATGATGCGGATCGCCTGCGGCAGCCAGCAGACCGTTGTAACGAATGCGGCGGCCAGACCGATATAGGCAGTGACGGATTGCGGGACCATGGGGGTTTCCGGCACGCGGCAAGGAACGGGCAGTGCCCGACTCGCTGCAGCGTGATTTGGCCTCGGGCGCCGTGCTCTATAAGCCTTGTACAGGACCGATGGGAGACCGTGATGCTGATCCGATCGAAGCGCGGCTGGGAACTGCCGGAAAGCGCCGTGACCCCTGAACCGCTCTATCTGTCCCGCCGTGGACTGATCGGCGGAGCCGCAGGCCTTGCCGCCATCTCTGCCACCGTTCCGGCCGCCCCGGCTCTGGCCCAGGCGGCGCCCGCCACCGACCCGACCGCCGACCTCTATCCCGCGCGCCGCAACGCCAGCTACACGGTCGAGCGGCCGCTGACCGCCGAGGACGTCGCGGCCAACTACAACAATTTCTACGAGTTCGGCACGTCCAAGCGCGTCGCGCGCGCAGCGCAGGCGCTGCCGATCCGCCCGTGGTCGGTGGTGATCGACGGCCTGGTCGAGAAGCCGCAGACCATCGACATCGACAGCCTCATCCGCCGCATGCCGCTCGAGGAGCGGGTCTATCGCTTCCGCTGCGTGGAGGCCTGGGCCATGACGGTTCCCTGGACGGGATTCCCGATCAAGGCGCTGATGGACATGGTCCAGCCGCTGGGCTCGGCGAAATTCGTGCGCATGGAGACGTTCGGTGCGCAGCCCTGGGCGCCGGGCATGCGTTCGCCCTGGTATTCATGGCCCTATGTCGAGGGCCTCACGATCGACGAGGCGGCCCACGACCTGTCGATCCTCGTCACGGGCATCTACGGCAAGCCGGCACCGCGCCAGCACGGCGCACCGCTCCGGCTCATCGTTCCGTGGAAATACGGGTTCAAGGCCGTGAAATCGATCGTGCGCATCTCGTTCACGTCCGAGCGGCCGGTGTCGTTCTGGGAGCGGCTGCAGGGCGGAGAATATGGCTTCTGGGCCAATGTGAACCCGGCCGTCGCCCATCCGCGCTGGAGCCAGGCGACCGAGGAACTGATCGGCGGCGGCGGCCGGGTGCCCACGCAGATCTACAACGGCTATGGCGAATATGTCGCCCCGCTCTACAAGGACCGGCAGAACGAACGGCTCTGGGCCTGAGCGGGCCTCAACCGACCGCATTCTCGTCCCATTTCGCGCCTAGGCGGGATCATCCCGCTGCCGTGCCGCGTTCCAGACCGGCACGGCCCACCCACCCGCCGGGGCCATCCGCGCAAGCGGCCGGCCGGCGCGAGCGACGGACGAGCCTTCACACGATGGACATTCCGATCCGCATGGCGGCGCTTGGCGCCGTGGTCATGGCCTTCTCGCCCCTCGCCGCACCCGGCACCGCCCGCGCGGCCGAGACGGTCGGCATGGCCTCCTGGTATCAGCTGCCAGGCCGCACGGCCTGCGGCTCCCGCCACAATCCGGAAGCGATGACGGCCGCCCACCGCACCCTGCCCTGCGGGTCGAAGGTGAAGGTGACCAATCTCGCCAATGGCCGCTCGGCGGTCGTCACCATCGTCGACCGCGGCCCCTTCACCCGCGGCCGCATCATCGATGTCTCGCGCGGCGTGGCGCGCGAGATCGGTCTCATCCAGCGCGGGGTCGGCCGCGTCCGGGTGGCGCGGCACTGACGCGCCGGGTCAGCAAGGTTTCAGGCCGGAAGGACGCACGACATCCCGCAACACAGGCCAGCCACCCGGCCGGCCTAGAAGCCCCGCCATCCGCGGGGCCGGGCCGGCAATGCAGCCGGCAACGCCGCGGTCCATCCTCCTGAACAGGACCAGCGCATGACCCGACGCCTTCTCGCCGCCGCCTTCCTTCTCGCCACTGGCGCCGCCATGGCGCAGGACACCGGGGTTCCCGCCTGCGACAGCTTCCTGCGTGACTACGAGGCCTGCGTCAGCGGCCAGGTGCCGGAAGCCCAGCGCCCGACCTTCCGCCAGGCGCTGGACCAGTCCCGCGCGACCCTCCGCCAGGCCGCCACCGACCCGCAGACGCGCGCTCAATTGGAGACCATGTGCCAGCAGCAGAAGGTTGGCATGTCGCAGGCGCTCCAGCCGTTCGGCTGCCGCTTCAACTGACGTGACTTCCGTGCCGCGGCAACCCACGGCCGCGGCACAACAAACCATTCAACTGATTGATCGTGTTCAACTTTCCAGGACGTGCGGCTTGCCCGGAGCGGCCGCCCGGTCTCCACCGCGCCTGTGGATAACGTGGATAAGTCGATAAGGCAGCGAGGCGTCAGGCGGCCGGTTCAGGCCGCCCTGGCCTTTTCCATCAGCGCCACGAACCGGTCGAACAGGTAGTGGCTGTCCATCGGGCCGGGGCTGGCCTCCGGGTGGTACTGCACCGAGAAGGCGGGCCGGTCGGTCAGCGCGATGCCGGCATTGGAGCCGTCGAACAGGCTGATATGGGTCGGGCGGGCATTGGCCGGGAGCGAGGCCTCGTCCACGGCGAAACCGTGGTTCATCGAGGTGATCTCCACCTTGCCGGTGTCCATGTCCTTCACGGGATGGTTCGCGCCGTGATGACCCTGGTGCATCTTCATGGTTTTCGCGCCCACCGCGAGGCCGAGCATCTGGTGGCCGAGGCAGATGCCGAAGGTCGGGATCTGCCTGTCCAGCACCGCCCGGATCACCGGCACGGCATAGGTGCCGGTCGCCGCCGGATCGCCCGGCCCGTTCGACAGGAAGACGCCGTCCGGCTTCAGCGCCAGCACATCCTCGGCCGTGGCACTGGCCGGCACCACCGTCACCTTGCAGCCGGCATTGGCCAGCAGGCGCAGGATGTTGCGCTTGACGCCATAGTCCAGCGCGACGACGTGGAAACGCGGCTCGCCCGCCTCGCCATAGCCCTCGTTCCACTCCCAGACCGTCTCCGACCAGGGATAGCGCTGCTGCGAGGTGACGCCCGGAACGAGATCCAGCCCGTCCATCAGCGGCAGGCCGGCCGCGCGGCGCTTCAGCGCCTCGATGTCGAACTCGCCGGTCAGCGAATGGGCGATGACCGCATTGGGCATGCCTTTCTCGCGGATCAGCGCGGTCAGCGCGCGCGTGTCGATGCCGGCAAGGCCGACAATGCCGCGGCGCTTCAGCCAGAGGTCGAAATGGCCGCCCGACCGATAGTTCGAAGGGTCGGTGATCGGCGCCTTCAGCACCACGCCGCGCACGCCGGATGCCGAGGCCATGTTGACGGTTTCGATATCCTCGTCATTGGCGCCGACATTGCCGATATGGGGAAACGTGAAGGTGATGATCTGGCCGGCATAGGAGGGATCGGTGAGGATCTCCTGGTAGCCGGTCATCGCCGTGTTGAAGCAGACCTCGCCATCGGCCGCGCCATCGGCGCCAAGGCCCTGGCCCTCGATGACGGTTCCATCCGCCAGCACCAGAAGTGCGGTCGGCTTGTCCTCGGTCCAGCCGTCGGCTGCGGCCGCGTGGCCGGCATGATCTTGAGAAGCGCTCATGGTTCGTCTATCAGGCTCGGGTCAAGCGCACCGGACGAAGGCCCGAATGCCCCGCGGGACGGGCATCGACCGCGCGCGCGCACCGGGCTCGCCCCGGCGCGGGATCAGTCCGGACAGTTACGTGCTACCGGGCCTGCCGTCAACCCTGCGCGGGGACATTATATTCAAGATAAATCAGAGGCTTGCGCCTCTCGGGTAAGCTGTTTCCGCCGCCGGCGGAGCGTTTCCCCTCCTGGTGGAGAACGATCATGCTGCGCGACCGGTTCACGAGCGACATGAAGGAGGCGATGAAGGCCGGCGACAAGCCGCGACTTGCCACCGTCCGCCTGATCCAGGCCGCCCTGAAGGACAGGGACATCGAGGCGCGCGGCGCCGGCAAGGGCCCCCTGTCCGACGACGAGATCCTGCAACTGCTCCAGAAGATGGTGAAGCAGCGCCAGGAGAGCGCGCGCATGTATGCCGATGGCGGCCGGCCGGAACTGGCCGACCAGGAGAATGGCGAGATCGCCGTGATCGCCGCCTATATGCCGAAGCAGATGGACGACGCCGAGGCGAAGGCCGCCATTGCCGCCGTGATCGCGGATACCGGCGCCGCCGGCATCAAGGACATGGGCAAGGTGATGGGCGAACTGAAGGCCCGCTTTGCCGGCCAGATGGACTTCGGCAAGGCGAGCCCACTGGTCAAGCACTTGCTGGGCGGCTGAGCGCGGCCGGCGTGGAGACGCTTGGGGCGCTCCTGTCCGGTCTCGGCGCGATCACGGGCGTTGCCCTGTCCTCGCCTCGCTATGCCGCGGTCTCCGCACTGCACATTGCCGGCATCGCCTTTCTGATCGGCGGCATCGTGCTGGTCGATCTGCGCCTGGTCGGGCTGGTCAGGTCGCTCGACACGGCAGCCGTGCGCCTGCTGCGGCGGCTGGCACGAAGCGGCGCGGTGCTGGCGATCGCCACCGGCATCGTCCTCGTCTCGGCGCGACCTGACGAGTACCTGGCCAATCGGGTGTTTCTCGCCAAGCTGGCGGTGATCGCGCTGGCGCTCGCCAATGCCGCCCTGTTCGAGTGGCTGGCCCGCCGACGGTCCCTGCAGACCGTCCTTGACAGCAGCGCCGGCCGCCTGGCCGGAGCGCTGTCGCTGGTGCTGTGGCCGGCGGCCCTTGCCCTCGGCCGCTGGATCGCCTTCGTCTGACCGGCTCAGCGCAATTGCACGCGACGGCCTTCGACCTCCACCCATTCGGCCCGGAAGACCTGCGGGTTGCCGCGGTTCTGGTAAGCATAGACGCGCACCGTCTTGCCGGCGGCGATATCCTCCGGCGACAGGCCCCTCGCCTGCATGCGCGATGTCGGCGACAACTCGATGGTCAGTTCCTGCCCGTCCCTGACCATGAACAGCGTACCGTGAGGGTTGGCATAGGTGGAGCGCGCCACCACCCCCGTGAAGTCGAGCACCTTCGATCGGTCGAAGCCGCCCCAGCCGTGGTGAGCCGCAACCCCTGCCGGCAGGACGGCGACGCCGAAGGTTGCAATTCCGGCGATGAGGATCTGGCGTCTGGTCGTCATCGGTTGCTCCCCGTTCGATCGGACTGGCGACCATGAAATGGCAAAAGCGCCCTTGCGGCCATGGTCCGGCGCTCAACCCTTCGTGAGAGCCTGACGTTCCTTCGCCGTCACCGGCGCATCCGCGACATGGACATGGCGGTCCCCGCGAGCGACACCAGCATGTTGTAGTTGTTGACCAGCCAGGTCGCCTCGTTGCCGACCCGGCGGATGTCACCGCGGCTGCGGCCAAGCTTCTGGCGGAACTCGCGCAGGCTTCCGAGCCAGGAACTGGCGCGCCCCTCGAACATCGACAGGCCCTGCGGATCGCGCTCCTTGTATCGGTCGATCTCGCGGATCGCCGCCGAGTAGCCGGCAATGGCCTCGTCGAGAGCCGCCATGTCCACCTGACGCTGGCCGCGCGGCGGCAGCGCATTGATCACCGCCCGCGCCTGGATCATCGTGTTGCGGATCTGCCAGCGCGCCGACCGGCCCTCCCGCGCCTCGATATCCGCCAGTTCGCGCAGGTCGAGATCGGCCCGCATGGCCCGCATCTGGCCTTCGAGGGCAGCGCGGGCCGCCAGGAACTCCTGGGCGGCCGGCACCATCTGCTCATGCAGCGCCCGCCCCTCGGCCATGCGGTCGTCGCGGTAATCCTGCCGGTCGTAATAACGCTCGGCGCGGGTGATGAGCGGGGCCAGCGCCTCATAGGCCAGGATGTAGCGGCCGACCGCCTCGTCGAGCGCGGGACGCTCGGGCGGGCTGACCATGGCCTGCCGGGCGGCCGCCAGTTCACGCGTCACGTCGTAGAGGCTGTAGAGACCGTAGCTGATGTAGCGCTCGCGCCCGGTCGGGCCCCGGCGCATGTCCACCCAGCTCGCATAGCGCTGCCAGGACTCCACCGCGCGCAGCGTCCGGTTCATCAGCCCCGTATAGGCATTGACCTTGCCGATCTCCGCCGCGAGCGCGGGGTCCTGCTGGACGGCCGGCGCCGGCTGCGCGCGCGCCGGCATGGGCGTGACGGCCGCGACTGCGAAAAATCCGATTGCAGCGGCCGCAAGGCCTGAACGCAACGAGGCGTGAAACGTCATGGTCATCTGTCCATTTTTCCGTCGCCCACCAGTCAGAACGTCATGAACGGGCAGGCAGATCAAGGGATGGATGCCTTCCGGGGCCTCTCCAGAATCGTTTATCTTTGTTTCAATTTGTCGATGAACAAAGCGTCAAACCGCCCGGGCAATTTCCGGGCTTCACTTTACGGTTCCTCCAGAGGGGCTTGCTAGGCTCTGTCCCGGATAGTCGAACGGCTACCACCGTGGACACGGTTCGCAACAGACACCGATGGAGTTCCCCATGAAGGCCCTTCTCTCCCGCTTCGCCAATGACAATTCCGGCGCCACCGCCATCGAGTACGGCCTGATCGCCGCCGGCATCGCCGCCGTGATCATCCTCGCCGTCAACACGCTCGGCGGCTCGGTCAACACCGCCTTCCAGACGGTCAACACCAACATGGCCCGCTGACTCGAATGCGGCCCCTTCGGGGGCGCGCTTCTGCGGCATGAAAAAGGCGCGGCCCACGGCCGCGCCTTTGTCGTTTCGGATGGTGTGCCGACCAGCGGGCGCTCGCCCGACCCGGAACGCGGTCAGACCCAGCGGACTTCCAGAACCTCGTAGCTCTGCGCCCCTTTGGGCGTGTTCACCTCGACCGAGGTGCCGGCCTTCTTGCCGATCAGCGCACGCGCCAGCGGCGAGGAGATCGAGATGCGGCCGGCCTTGGCGTCGGCCTCGCTGTCGCCGACGATCTGCCAGACCCGCTCTTCCTCGGTATCCTCGTTCACCAGCTTGACGGTGGCGCCGAACTTGACGGTCTCGCCGGACAGCTTGGTCACGTCGATCACCTCTGCCCGCGCGATCAGGCTCTCCAGCTCGGCGACCCGGCCCTCATTGAGCGACTGCTGTTCCTTGGCCGAATGGTATTCGGCATTTTCCGACAGGTCTCCATGCGAACGGGCCTCGGAGATGGCCGCGATGATGCGCGGACGTTCCACCTGCTGGCGCTCCTTCAACTCGGCTTCGAGCTTGGCGAAGCCGGCGATGGTCATCGGAACCTTTTCCATGATGCTCGCCCTGACCTTTCGATAAAGAAAAAGGCGCCGCGTGCCGAGGACGCCGGCCGCGCGGAACCCAACCTCTGAATTTGCAACCGCCCTGCCCGGGCGGGGGCCCGATCAGGCGAAGTAGCTCTGCAGCGCCCGGACCTCAAGGTCACCTTCAAGGTAGGCCCTGATGCCCTGCGCAGCCGCGATCGCTCCAGCAAGAGTGGTGTAGTAGGGCACCTTCTGCAAGAGGGCGGCGCGGCGCAGCGAGCGCGAGTCGGACAGCGCCTGGGCGCCTTCGGTTGTGTTGAACACCAGCTGCACCTCGCCGTTCTTGATTGCGTCGACGATGTGCGGCCGGCCTTCGAGCACCTTGTTGATCTTGCCGCAGGGAATGCCCTGCTCGGCCAGATAACGCTGGTTGCCGGAGGTGGCGATGATCTTGAACCCCAGCGTATGCAGCATGCGCACCGAATCCAGGATGCGCGCCTTGTCGTCGTCGCGCACCGAGACGAACACCGTGCCGGAGGTCGGCACGATGGTGCCGGCGCCGAGCTGGCTCTTGGCAAAGGCGGTGGCAAACGAACGGTCGAGGCCCATGACCTCTCCGGTCGACTTCATCTCCGGTCCGAGCAGCACATCGACGCCGGGGAAGCGGGCGAAGGGGAAGACGGCTTCCTTGACGCCCATATGCCCGAGCGTCGGCGTCGTCAGGCCGAAGGAGGCAAGGCTCTCGCCCGCCATGATGCGCGAGGCGATCTTGGCGATCGGCTGGCCGACCACCTTGGCGACGAAGGGCACCGTGCGGGAAGCCCGCGGATTGACCTCCAGCACATAGATCGCGCCGTCCTTGATGGCGAACTGCACGTTCATCAGCCCGCCGACGTCGAGCGCCAGCGCCAGCGCCTTCGTCTGGCGCTCCAGTTCCTCCAGCATGGCGGGCGAGAGCGAATAGGGCGGCAGCGAGCAGGCGGAATCGCCCGAATGGATGCCGGCCTCCTCGATATGCTCCATGATCCCGGCGACGAAGGACGTCTTGCCGTCGGCAAGGCAGTCCACGTCCACCTCGATGGCATCCGACAGATAGCGGTCGAACAGCAGCGGGTTCTTGCCCAGCACCGTGTTGATCTGGCCGGTCTTGTCGTTCGGATAGCGGGCCTTGACGTCGGCCGGCACCAGTTCGGGCAGCGTGCCGAGAAGGTAGTCGCCGAGCTGCCCCTCCTCGCGGATGATCTGCATGGCGCGGCCGCCCAGCACGTAGGACGGGCGCACCACCAGCGGATAGCCGAGTTCGCCGGCGATCAGGCGGGCCTGCTCGACCGAATAGGCGATGCCGTTCTTCGGCTGCTTCAGCCCGAGCTTGTCGAGCAGTCGCTTGAACCGGTCGCGGTCCTCGGCCAGGTCGATCGCATCGGGCGAGGTGCCGAGGATCGGGATCTTCGCCTCCTCCAGCGCCCGGGCGAGCTTCAGCGGCGTCTGGCCGCCGAACTGGACGATGACGCCCTTCAGCGTGCCGTTGGTCTGCTCGCGCTCCAGGATCTCGATCACGTCCTCGGCGGTCAGGCTCTCGAAATAGAGCCGGTCGGAGGTGTCGTAGTCGGTCGAGACCGTCTCCGGATTGCAATTGACCATGATGGTCTCGTAGCCCGCATCGGAGAGCGCGAAACAGGCATGGCAGCAGCAATAGTCGAACTCGATACCCTGACCGATGCGGTTCGGGCCGCCGCCGAGGATGACCACCTTCTCGCGGTCGGATGGCCGGGCCTCGTCCGCCAGCGCGCCGGCAAAAGGCTCCTCGTAGGTCGAGTACATGTAGGCGGTGGGGGAGGCGAACTCGGCCGCGCAGGTGTCGATGCGCTTGTAGGCGGGCCGGACGCCCAGCGACCGGCGGGCCTCTGCCACCTCCGCCTCGCTGCGGTCGGTGAGGACGGCAAGCCGCGCGTCGGAAAAGCCCATCGCCTTCAGCTTGCGGAAGACGCCCGCCGTCTGCGGCAGGCCCCGCGTCCGGATGGCGGCCTCCATGTCGACGATGCCGCGGATCTGGTCGAGGAACCAGGGGTCGATCCGGCAATAGGTGTGAATCTCGGCATTGGACACGCCAAGCCGCATGGCCTGGGCGACCTTCAGCAGCCGGTCCGGCGTCGGCGTGCCGATGGCGGCGCGGATGGCGTTCTTGTCGTCGCCCTTGCCGAGGCCCTCGATTTCGATCTCGTCGAGGCCGGTCAGCCCGGTCTCGAGGCCGCGCATGGCCTTCTGCAGCGATTCCTGAAAGGTGCGCCCGATGGCCATGACCTCGCCGACCGACTTCATCGAGGTGGTCAGCACCGGGTCGGCGCCGGGGAACTTCTCGAAGGCGAAGCGCGGCACCTTGGTGACGATGTAGTCGATGGTCGGCTCGAACGAGGCAGGCGTCGCCCCGCCGGTAATGTCGTTCCTGACCTCGTCGAGCGTGTAGCCGACCGCAAGCTTGGCCGCGACCTTGGCGATCGGGAACCCCGTCGCCTTCGAGGCAAGGGCCGAGGAGCGCGACACGCGCGGGTTCATCTCGATGACGACCAGGCGGCCGTCGGCCGGGTTGACCGCGAACTGCACGTTCGAGCCGCCCGTCTCGACGCCGATCTCGCGCAGCACGCGGATCGAGGCGTCGCGCATGATCTGGTATTCCTTGTCGGTCAGCGTCAGCGCCGGGGCGATCGTGATCGAATCGCCGGTGTGAACGCCCATCGGATCGACGTTCTCGATGGAGCAGACGATGATCGCGTTGTCCGCCGTGTCGCGGACAACCTCCATCTCGAACTCCTTCCAGCCCAGCACCGATTCCTCGACCAGCACCTCGGTGGTCGGCGAGGCATCCAGCCCCCGCTCGACGATCTCGATGAATTCGGCCTTGTTGTAGGCAATGCCGCCGCCGGTGCCGCCGAGCGTGAACGAGGGGCGGATGATGGCCGGCAGGCCGATATCGTCGAGCACGTCCAGCGCCGCACCCAGCGACTGCACGACATGGCTCTTGGGCGTCGCAAGCCCGATCTTGGTCATGGCCTGGCGGAACCGCTCGCGGTTCTCCGCCTTGTCGATGGCGTCGGCCTTGGCGCCGATCATCTCGACGTCGAACTGCTTGAGCACGCCCATGGATTCAAGCTTGAGCGCCGTGTTCAGCGCGGTCTGGCCACCCATGGTGGGCAGCAGCGCGAAGCCGCCGGGAACCGCGTAGCGCTCCTTCTCGATGATCTTGGCGACGATCTCCGGGGTGATCGGCTCGATATAGGTCGCGTGGGCCAGATCGGGATCGGTCATGATCGTCGCCGGGTTCGAATTGACCAGGACGATCCGGTAGCCCTCCTCCTTCAGCGCCTTGACCGCCTGCGTGCCCGAATAGTCGAACTCGCAGGCCTGGCCGATGACGATCGGGCCGGCGCCGATGATGAGGATGGAGGCGATGTCGGTGCGTTTCGGCATGGGTCTCCGGCCTTTTTCAGGCTGGTTTGTCGGTCGTCCGGATCAGGCGGCGCAAAAAAAGAGGCCGGACCCCCAAAGAGCCAGCCCCGCGCAACCGCATACCCCGGACCGTGGGTCGCGTGATTGAGGTGCCCTATAGACGGCTTTGCCGGGGATGGGAAGCCGCCTGCGGCAGGCCTGCCGGTCGGTGTGGATGACGCGGGTGGCGAGACGGTTGCGCGCCTGCGCTCAGCGCATCTGGACGGCGCGCGGCGACAGGATTTCCGCAAGCGAGCGGGCGAGATTCATGCCGAGGCAGAAATAGCCCGAATCGACCGCGTGACCGGCTTCGCCGGTCCCGACGATCTCGTCCTGCCGGAGCCGGCCATCGGCCAGCAGCACGCCAAGCAGGGCGAAGCGCCGGAACACGGGCGTTCCCGTTTCCAGCGCCACCGCATGAAGGGCGGCCTGGTAATCGGCATAGACGGGGTAGCGCTCCATCTGCCGCAGCGGCTGCATGTCCATCAGCACCACATCGACGCCGGCCTCGCGCAGGCGCGCGATGCCCTTGCGCAGGATGCGCTTGAAGCGCTCGATCCCCACGTCGTGGATGGCATCGTTCACGCCGGTCTGCCAGATGACCAGACGAGGCTCCTCGGACAGCACGTCATCGTCGAGCCGCATATACATCTGGTGGGCCGAATTGCTGGCGACCCCGGCATTGACCACCCTGAGGACATGGCCGGGCAGCAGGCGCGACAGCTCGGTTTCGAGAACACCCGGATAGGACGCGGCCTCGGAGGAGGCGCCGGCTCCCAGCGTGGAGGTCGAGCCGAGCGTCACGATTGTCAGGACACGGCCCTCGGCAACGGCCGCACGCGAGCGCGGCAGGTCCTGATGGATGCGCCTGACCTCGGCACCGGCATCGCAACGCGCAAGCGCCTCCGGCGCCGGACGGGCGCCCGGCGCAAAGGCCTGAGCCGCCGGGCCAAGACTGAGCGCGGCGGCCAGGAACAGAGCGGTAAGGCAGCGGATCAAGCGGTCTTCACCTCTTCCATGCCGCTGGCGACGGGGGCGGGAGCCGGCCGCGGCGCCTTGGTCGAGATGTCACGATACCACTGGAACATGCGTCCTGCACCCAGCAGCACGACGATCCCGGTGACGTTGACGACAACCTGCATCAGCGGGCCGCGGCCGATCTCGAAGAAGGCGAACGTGCCGATCATCGACAGGATCACGCCGAGGCAGAACAGCGGCAGCGAGTGGCGCCCGGCCTCCTCGAGCAGGCGGAACAGGCCGCGCTTCAGCCAGGCCGCATCGAAGGCGACGAACCGCGCCATCAGATAGGCAACTGCCAGAGCATGGCTGAACCGCCAGAGGGACAGATTGGCCTTGTCCAGTTCCAGGCGCCAGGCATCGGGGAGGACCATCGACTCGAGTCCGGAAATGACCGACCAGGGAGCCTGGGTGACGAGGCCGATGGCAAGCAGCGCCACCGCGCCGACAACCAGCCAGTGCGAACGCGGCAGCGCCACGCCATTGAGCGTCGCATGGCCGGCAACCAGACCGACCGTGAACAGGAGCTGCCAGGCGAAGGGATTGAAGAACCACGAGCCACCCGTGGCGAAATTGGGCAGCGCAAGCTGCAGCCCCCACGCCAGACCATAGAGGCCGGCAGAGGCGCCGATGGCCGCGACCGGCGCCGTCCGCGCCAGCAGCCAGATTGCCGGCATCATCGCCAGCAGGACGACATAGAGCGGCAGGATGTCGAGGTAGTTGGGCAGGAAGGTCAGCGTGGCGATCCGCAGGATCGTGTTCGCCGGGTCCTGGAAGAACGGCAGGATCGACACATGCTCGTAGTAGAGCGGGTTGCCGAACCGAACCGCCATGAAGGCCACCGCCACAGCCATGAACACGAACAGGGCGAGATGCGCCGTGTAAAGCTTCCAGATACGCGCCACCACGGGTGCGCCGCCGGCCACCAGCCCCTTGCGGTCGATCGCAGGGCCATAGGCGAGCGCGGCCGAGAAGCCGGCCAGCAGAACGAAATATTCGGCTGCATCCGAGAAGCCCAGCGCCATGGGCGTGACCATCGAAACGGCATTTCCGGCAACATGGTCGATGAAGATGATGATGAGGGCGAGACCGCGGAACACGTCGATGCGCGCATCGCGGTCAGGCCGCCCCTGCGCCCCGGCCGGCAGGGTGCCGAAAAACCAGCTGGAAAGCGAAGTCTGTTGGGTCATGGATCTCGTCAAAATCGTTGCGGGCCGCTTTGGCCCCACCACCTCGGCAACGATTATTGAACAGAATAGTTCATTTCGTGCTGCGGCGCACGCGACCGCCGGTCACGACTCGGCGATCAATGGTCACGCCGCCGTGAGAGCCTCCTCAAGGGCCGCCCGCAGCACGTCCGGCCGCTCCATGGGGAGGAAATGGGTTGTGCCGGGCAGGCTCTCGGCGGCGACGTTCGGTGCGATGCGGCGAACGCGATCGGCGCCGCCATGGACGGTCGAGCCCTCGCCGGCCGACAACAGACGGACCGGCATGGCGAGGCGCTTCAGCGCGGCCCAGGAATTGTGCCGGTGCGAGCGGAACGAGGCTGCCTCCCAGGCGGGCGCGCAGGCCAACCGCACGCCTTCCGGATCCTCAATGAAGCCGCCCTCGACATAGCCTTCGAGGAAGCCGGGCTGCCAGGTCGAGAAGGCCCGTCGGGTCCGATAGGATTCGAGAGCGTCCGCGCGGCTGGCAAAGACCGGCCGCCGCTTGCCCGCGCCGACCGACAGCGGCGAGGCCTCCGACTGCTTGCGGCCCGCGTGCGTGAACAGCGACAGCCGGAAATCCCGGGACATCAGGACCGGATCGGCGAGAACCAGGCGCTTCACCGCCCGCGGACGCTGGGATGCGGCAAGGATCGAGGCCGTCGCCCCCATCGAGTGCCCCGCCAGGACCACCGGCCGGGCGCCAGCCGCCGCCCGCCGGTCCAGCAGGGTGATGAGGTCGCGTGCATAGGGCCACCAGTCCTCGAGCTCGGACGGCTCGGCCGGCAGGCGTGTG
The DNA here is from genome assembly GCF_051860605.1 of Phreatobacter sp. Lineage (GTDB taxonomy): Bacteria > Pseudomonadota > Alphaproteobacteria > Rhizobiales > Phreatobacteraceae > Phreatobacter. The sequence continues at coordinate 292,064 of NZ_JBHYDR010000006.1, forward strand.
AAGCCGTGCCCGCGCTGGTCGAGCGCCAATACCCTCCAGCGGCCGCCGAGCGGCGCGACCAGCGGACGATAGGTCGCGGCGTTGAAGCCGTTGGCATGGAGGAACAGGAGGTCGGGCTCGCCCTCCTGCGACCCGAAGCGCAGGCCCGACATCGTGCCGTGGGGCATGGCGAGCGTGACCCGCCGGCCCTCGTCCGCCTGATGCTGACCATCGCTTGCCGGAGCACTCATGCCTGCCATCCCGCTGCCATCCGGGCGGCAATCTAGGCGAGCCGTCATGCCCGACGACATCCCCCATCAGGCAGGCGCCCGGCTGCCATGACGGGTGCAGGGGCGGAGCGCTGGTCAGTCCGCCGGCGGCGCATCCATTGGCACGATGGGCTCGTCCTTGACCTGCGTCAGGGTCAGGACCGTGCGGACATTGCGGACATTGGGAATGGCGACGAGCTCGCCGACGAAGGTCTGGAAGCTGGCCAGGTCCGGTGCCACGCATTTCATCACGAAATCGAAATCGCCCGAGACCGTATGGCACTCGCGGATCTCGGGCCAGGCGCGTACGCGCGCCACGAAGGCGTTCAGGTCGGCCTCGGCCTGGCTGGCCAGATGCACCATGGCGAAGACCGTGACCCCGTAGCCGAGCTTGTCGGCGGCGACCAGCGCCCGATAGCCGCGGATGACGCCCATCTCCTCAAGCGCGCGCACGCGCCTGAGGCAGGGCGGCGCGGATATGCCGACCCTGCTCGCCAGCTCGACATTGGTCATCCGGCCGTCGGCCTGGAGTTCCTTGAGGATTTTCCAATCGATGGCATCGAGCCGGGCCTTCACGGCAGCCTCACTGTCGGGGGTTCGCTCACACCGCGGCAGATCCGGCCCCGGCAGGTCGGCCGGTGCAATGCAGCACCGGATGCCAGCCGATAGCGCAGCCCGCCCCCGCCAGCAACAATATTTCTCATGCAGGTCGCCATGCGCAACGTCCGGTCCGCCTCTTGCGATTGCCCCGCCTGCACGCAGACGCCCGCGTGGACATTGCCAGCCGCCCCACCTATGTCGCATTTTCAGGCACGATGCGGCGCCACCGGACGCGAGGCCATCATGAGCTATATCGACATCGACCGCCTGCGCGCGGCGACGCTTCAGACCGACCCTTATGACTTCGTGGTGATCCCGAACTTCGTGAAGGCGGATCGCCTGAAGGACATCCTAGCCGACTATCCCGACGTCCCCGGCCCCGGCTCGCATCCCCCCTCGGTGCTCGACATCCGCGGCAATTTCCACGGCCTGATGGCCGAGCTCGACCAGGAGCCCTTCCGCAAGGCGGTCGAGGAGAAGTTCGGCGTCGATCTCGCCGGCCGGCCGACCATGTACACCGTGCGCGGCTTCACGCGCGCCACAGACGGCAAGATCCACACCGATTCCGAGACCAAGATCATCACCGTCCTGCTCTACATGAACGACGACTGGGATGCGGATGGCGGGCGCCTGCGCGTCCTGCGCAACGGCACGGACCTGAACGACTATGCCGCCGAAATTCCCCCGAATGGCGGAACGCTGCTGATCTTCCGCCGGTCGGACCGCTCCTGGCACGGGCACGAGCCCTTCGCCGGCAAGCGCCGCGCCATCCAGATGAACTGGGTGACGACCCAGGCGGTGGTGGACCACGAGCAGGGGCGCCACGCACGCTCCTCGCGGTTCAAGAAGCTGATCCGCTTCATCACCGGCAAGGCTGCCTGAGATTTGGGCGGCAGATGGTCACATCGGCGCGAGCGATGCGACCGTTTGCCCATGACTCATTTGAATCATTGAATATTTTCATCAACGCATTTTGTCGGCAAATTGCGAAGGTCGATGGAATGAGCCTTGCGCAAGGCGCATAGCTCCCCCTAAACTCTTGGTCTCCGGGCAGATTCCGCCCCCCACTCCCCCGTTGCTCCCCAAAGGCCGGCACCGTCATGGGAATCCATCACGAGCGCGTCGTCATCATCGGCTCCGGGCCGGCTGGCTACACGGCCGCCATCTATGCCGCGCGCGCAATGCTTAAGCCGGTCATGATCCAGGGCATCCAGCCGGGCGGACAGCTGACCATCACCACCGATGTGGAGAACTATCCCGGTTTCGCCGACGTCATCCAGGGCCCCTGGCTGATGGAGCAGATGGAGAAGCAGGCAGCCCATGTCGGCACCCGCATCGTCTCCGACCATGTGGCGAAGGTGGACCTGAAGACCCGTCCGTTCCGGCTCGAATGCGAGTCGGGCGACATCTACATGGCCGATGCGCTGATCATCTGCACGGGCGCGCAGGCGAAATGGCTGGAGCTGCCCTCCGAGCAGGCGTTCCGCGGCTTCGGCGTCTCGGCCTGCGCCACCTGCGACGGCTTCTTCTACCGCGGCAAGGAGGTCGTGGTGGTGGGTGGCGGCAACACCGCCGTCGAGGAAGCGCTGTTCCTGACCAATTTCGCCTCGAAGGTCACGGTCGTGCATCGCCGTGACGCGTTCAAGGCCGAGAAGATCCTGCAGGAGCGGCTGTTCGCCCATCCGAAGATCGAGGTGGTCTGGGACCATGCGCTCGACGAGGTGATCGGCCGCGAGAATCCGGCCGTCGTCACCCGCGTGCGCCTGAAGAATGTCAGGACCGGCGAGACCCAGGAGCGGCCCGTGGACGGGGTGTTCATCGCCATCGGCCATGCGCCGGCGGTCGAGCTCTTCGCCGGCCAGCTGCGCCACAAGCCTTCGGGCTATCTGTGGACCGCGCCCGACTCCACGGCCACCGACGTGCCCGGCGTGTTCGCCGCAGGCGACGTCACCGACGATATCTACCGGCAGGCGGTCACCGCTGCCGGAATGGGCTGCATGGCCGCACTGGAAGCCGAACGGTTCCTCGCACACCACGCGACGACCCGCGCGGCGGCCGAATAGGCGCCACGGGCGCCCGGCCAAAGGGGGAAGCGATGGACTGGGACAAGCTGAGGATTTTCCACGCGGCCGCTGCGGCCGGCAGCTTCACGCACGCTGCCGACACACTGGGCCTGTCCCAGTCGGCGGTCTCGCGTCAGGTCTCCTCGCTGGAACAGGACCTGAAGGTGCCACTGTTTCACCGCCATGCGCGCGGCCTCGTCCTGACCGAACAGGGCGAACTGCTCTATCACACGGCGCAGGACGTGCTGATGAAGCTCGAGAGCGCCAAGGTGAAGCTCACCGATTCCAAGGAGCGTCCGAACGGCGAGCTGAAGGTGACCACGACCGTCGGCCTTGGCACCGCCTGGCTCGCGCCGCGCCTCGGCGAGTTCCTCGACCTCTATCCCGACATCCAGATCAAGATGATCCTCACCGACGAGGAACTGGACCTGTCGATGCGCGAGGCCGATGTCGGCATCCGCGTGCGCCAGCCCGTGCAGCCGGACCTGATCCAGCGCAAGCTGTTCCAGATCAAGTTCCACGCCTTCGCCCATTCCGACTACGTCAAGCGCAACGGCACGCCCAAGGTCGGGCCCGATCTCGACGGCCACCGCCTGCTGGCCTTCGGCGGCCGGGCGCCGAACTACATGCAGAACCTCACCTGGCTTGCCACGGCCGGCCGCAACGGCATGCCGCCGCGCGCATTCGCCATGACCATCAACAACATTTCCGGTCTGGTGGCGGCGGTGGAGAACGGCATCGGCATAGCCGTTCTGCCCGACTATCTGGTCCGCGACGGCTCCGGCCTGGTGCAGATCCTCGAGGACGAGGAGATGCCGGTGCTCGACGCCTGGTTCGTCTATCCGGAAGAGCTGAAGTCGGTCGCCCGCGTGCAGGTGTTCCGCGATTTCCTCGTCTCCAAGGCGCAGCGCTGGCCGGGCTGAGCACCGGTCAGGCGCCCATCACGGCTGCGTGGCGGAGGCTGCCGGCAGTTTCGGTCGGCCGCGCGCCCTGCTAGGTTTGTCGCGCAATTGCGAACGGGCTGAAGCCGGAGAATGTCCATGCGCCTGATCGATCGGCGGGCTGCCTTCGGCGCCATGTTGCCGCTGCTGGCCAGCCTGTTCGCCGTCGTCTGGGCCTATGCGACCGGGCTCACCGCGCGCGGCATCGATGAGGCCGTGGACTCGCCCTGGCTGATCCTCGGCGTCTATGCCGACCGCTTCCCGGTCTTCGCCTTCGCGATCGTCTTCGTGCTGGTCCGCCTGCTGGTCGGCGTCTTCGTGGCGCGCCGGCCGATGATCCTGTTCCGCCTCGTCCTGTTCGTGCCGGCGGTGGCGCTGGTGCTGGTGGCGACGCTCTATCCGACCTTCGGCGGCATCGTCGCCCGCGGCGCCTTCATGGGCGGCGGCTTCTCGCTGATCAATTCGGTGGTGGCCGGCGCCGGACCCGGCACGCTGCTCGGCGGCGCCGTGGCGGGGGCGACCCTCGCCCTCCTGGCCGGGCTTGCACGCGCCATCTTCGACTGGAGCTGGGGATGGACCCTGGGCAAGCCGATCCGGGCGATCCTCGCCCTTGCCGCCTGGGCGGCCATGGGTGCGATCCTCGCCTGGGGCTGGTCCGTGCTGGCGTCCGCCGGTGCGCAGTTCCCGCGCGCGCCGCTCACGCTGGTGGAGATGCTCGGCCTGCTTGTGCTGTTGATCGTTGCCACCATCCCGCAGATGCTGGTGGCGGCCATCGGCGACAAGGCGAAACGGCCGGTGGCGGCTGCCGCCTGACCGGCCTTCCGCTCACTTCTCGCCCTTCTCCGCCTTCTTTGGCTTTGAAGCCGCCTTCAGCATCTCCTCCAGCGCGGCGATGCGCTCCTTGAGCGCCTCGTTCTCCTCGCGCGCCTTCACCGCCATGTCGCGGACCGCCTCGAACTCCTCGCGGCTCGGCAGGTCGAGATCGCGCAGGAAGTGCTCGGCCTGGGTCTTCACGAAGGTATCGGCCTCCCGCTTCATGCCCTGCGCGAAGCCGGCGGCATCGGTGAGGAACTTGGCGAATTCATCGGCGATGCGGTCAGTGGTCTGGGTCATGGCGAAGGCTCCTGGTTCAGGCAGGGTATGGGCATGGCAGGGGCCGCGCGCAAGAGCCGAACCCGCAGCGCCGATCCGGCCGGCCGCCTTGACCTTGCCCCGCCCGGCAGGCACACCGCGCCCATGCCGGTGCTCGCCATCCCCTTTCCCGCCATCGATCCCGTCCTGATCCAGCTCGGCCCCTTCGCCATCCGCTGGTATGCCCTGGCCTATATCGGCGGCTTCCTGGCCGGCTGGTGGCTCGCCCGGCGCCTTGTCGCGACCGCCTCGCTCTGGCCGGAGAACCGCTCGCCGTTTCCGCCCGCCGCCATCGACGACGCCATTGTCTGGGCCGCACTCGTCGGCATTCTCGGGGGCCGCCTCGCCTTCGTCTTCATCTACAATTTCGACCATTACATCGCGAACCCCTCGCAGATCTTCGCCGTCTGGCAAGGCGGCATGGCCTTCCACGGCGGCATTGTCGGCTGCGTACTGGGCCTGTGGATCTATGCCCGCCGCAACGGCTATTCCTTCCCCGCCCTCATCGACCTTGCCGCCATCGTCGCGCCGCTCGGCATCGCGCTCGGCCGCATCGCCAATTTCGTCAATGGCGAACTGTGGGGCCGCGTTGCCGACGTGCCCTGGGCGGTGATCTTCCCCGGCGCCGGGCCGGAGCCCCGCCATCCGAGCCAGATCTATCAGGCCCTGACCGAGGGTCTCGTGCTGTTCGCGGTGCTGCTGCTCATCGCCCGCTCCGGCGGGCTGAAGCGCCCCGGCTTCATGGCCGGCTGTTTCGGCATCGGCTACGGCCTTGCCCGCGCCTTCGGTGAATTGTTCCGCCAGCCGGACCCGCAGCTCGGCTTCCTGTTCGCGGGCGCCACCATGGGCCAGTTGCTGTCGGTGCCGCTCGTCCTGGCAGGGCTCTGGCTGGTGCTGCGCTCCCGCCGGACCGCATGAGCACGGGCGACACGCCGCTCGGACGCGAGCTGAAGGACCTCATTGCGGCCGAGGGCCCAATCCCGGTTTCGCGCTACATGGCGCTCTGCCTCGGCCATCCGCGCCACGGCTATTACCGCGCCCGCGAGCCCTTCGGTGCGGCCGGCGATTTCGTCACGGCCCCCGAGATCAGCCAGGTCTTCGGCGAACTGATCGGCGCCTTCGCGGCGGCGACCTGGCAGGCCATGGGCCAGCCCTCCCCGCTGCGGCTCGTCGAGCTCGGCCCCGGCCGGGGCACGCTGATGGCCGACCTCCTGCGCGCTGCCCGGTCCATGCCGGACTTTGCCGGCGCCCTCGACATCCACCTGGTGGAAACCTCGCCGCGGCTGCGCGAGCACCAGCGCGAGGCGCTTCATGCCACCGGCGCCTCCGCATCGTGGCACGACGACCTCGAAACCGTGCCGGCGGGCGCGACAATCCTCGTCGCCAACGAGTTTCTCGATGCCCTGCCCGTCCGGCAACTGGTCATGACGGAGCGCGGCTGGCGCGAGCGGGTCGTTGGGCTGGATGCCGGGGGCGCCTTCGCCTTCGGCCTCGCCCCCGATCCGCTGCCGCCGGCACTGGTGCCCGAGCCCCTGCGACAGGCGCCGGCCGGCAGCGTCTTCGAGCTCTGCCCGGCCTTTTCGGCGATCGCGGACGCTCTCGCCGCCCGTGCCGCCGCTGGCCCGCTGGCCGCGCTGTTCATCGACTATGGCCACCTGGCGTCGGCCCATGGCGAGACGCTGCAGGCGGTGAAGGCCCATGCCTTCGCGGACCCGCTGGCCGAACCGGGCCACGCCGACCTCACGGCCCATGTCGACTTCGCTGCCTTCGCGCGGACCATGACGACGGCTGGACTTGACGTCGCCCCGCCGCTCACCCAGCGCGACCTGCTGTTCCGCCTCGGGCTTGCCGCCCGGGCCGAGGCGCTGGCGCGCGCCAATCCGGCCGCCTTCGAGACGATCCGGTCGGGTGTCGAGCGGCTGGTCGATCCGGCACCCGCCGGCATGGGCGCCCTGTTCAAGGCCGTGCTGGTCCATTCGCCCGGACTTCGGCCCGTCTGGTAGGACGCCGGGGGGCGAATTGCTCCTGCCCGAAAGGCCCCCTGCGGCACCGGGGCCGGCTCTGGCATAGTGTGGCCGCAGCCCGTCGGCAGGACCGGGCACAGGGAGGCCGCCATGAGCACCATCCTCACCCTCGATGAGATCGCCGCCGCGATTCCCGACGGCGCGAAGCTCGCTCTGCCGGTCGACTATGCCGGCGTCTCCATGGCGCTGACGCGGCCGATCATCGCCCGCGCGCCGCAGCGCCTGCATATCGTCTGCCTGCCGACCGGCGGCATGCAGCCCGACATGCTGATCGGCGCGGGGCTGGTCGCCACCATCGAGACCAGCGCCATGACGCTCGGCGAGGCGGGTGGTGCGCCCTGCTTCCAGCGCGCCGTCAAGGACGGCTCCATCCGCGTCATGGACGGCACCTGCCCGGCCGTCCATGCCGGCTTCCTGGCGGCCCAGAAGGGCGTGCCCTTCGCCACCCTGCGCGGCATGATCGGCACCGACCTGCTCGCCAACCGACCGGACTGGAAGGTGATCCAGAACCCCTTCGCGGACGCGCCGGACCCGATCGTCGCCATTCCGGCCATCCGCCCGGACGTCACCGTCTTCCACTGCCCCTTCGCCGACCGCGACGGCAATGTCTGGGTCGGCCGGCGCCGGGAACTGGCGAGCCTCGCCTATGCCTCCGAGCGCACATTCGTGACGGTGGAGCGCATCGTCGAGGACAGCCTGTTCGCCGACGAGACGCTGGCCGCAGGCGCCCTGCCCGCGCTCTATGTCGAGGGCATCGCGCTCGCCCCCGGCGGGGCCGCCCCCATCGGCCTGTGGAACGAATATCCCGCCGACATGGCCGCGATCCGGACCTATGCCGAAGCCGCCCGCAGCCGGGAAGGCTTCCGCGCCTTCCTCGACGGCGCCGACCGCGTGCTGGAGGTCGCGCGGTGAGCCCAGTCCTGCCGCGTGAGCGCCTGATCGTCAGCATTGCCGGCCTGCTGGAGGGCGTCCGCCACGTCGCTGTCGGCGCCTCCTCACCGATCCCGGCGGCCGGCGCCATGCTGCTGCGGGCGCTCGCCGAGCGCGACGGCCGCCCGCGGGTGCGCATCTCCATCCTCGGCTCGCGCGAGAACAACTTCTTCACCAACGGTTCGGTGGAGCTGTTCGACTGCGCCGGACAGGGCCGGATCGACGCCTTCTTCCTCGGCGGCGGCCAGATCGACGGCGAGGCGAATATCAACCTGGTCGGCACCGGCGACTATCCGGCAACGCCGGTTCGCTGGCCCGGCTCCTTCGGCTCCAGCTATCTCTATTTCGTCGTCCCGCGGGTGATCCTGTTCCGCGAGGAACATTCCCCGCGCGTCTTCGTCGAAAAGGTCGATTTCGTGTCCGCCCCCGGCACCAGCGAGGCTGGCACCTACCGATCCGGCGGGCCGCATGCGCTGCTGACGAGCCTCGCGCTGTTCGCCTTCGACAAGGACAGGCGCCGCTTCCGCCTGACCTCGGTCCATCCCGGCCACACGCTGGAGGAGGTTATCGCGGCCACCGGCTTTGCCTTCGACCACGACGGACAGGCCGCCGAAACGCCCGATCCGGATGCCGACATCCTGGCGCTGCTGCGCGGGCGCGTGCTCGGGGAGCTTGCCGAGACCTATCCGGAATTCGCCCGTGGCCTTGCCAGCGAACTGGCCGGTCCGAACGCTCAGGTTGCCTGACGCGGCCTAGCCGCGGCTTTCCACCGTGACGCCGGCAAGGGCTGCCTCGTTCACGGCGATGCCGAGCCCCGTTCCCTCCGGCAGCCAGGACGCGCCGGCCTCCAGCCGCACCGGCTGCGCAAGGATCTCCGTGCCGAGCACGAAGGCGGAGGTGTAATATTCCGCGCCCAGCGTCATGGCGGGCGTCGAGGCGGCGAAATGGATGCCGGCGGTCAGGGCGATGCCGGCCTCATACATGGTGCCGCCATAGCAGGGCATGCCGGCCGCGCCTGCAATGGCGGCGATCGCCCTGGCCTTCGCGAACGAGCCCGCCTTCATCAGCTTGATCGAGATGGCGTCGGCAAAGCGCGCGCGGGCGCATTCCACCGCCTCCTCCGGCGAAAACACGCTCTCGTCGGCGAGGATCGGCGTGTCGAGAGCGCGGGTGATCTCGGCCATCGCATCGCGCCGGTCGCGCGCCACCGGCTGCTCGATGAAGGCCGGGCGGAAGGCCTCCACGTCGCGGAGCGTGCGGATGGCGTCCACCGTCTCCAGCCCCTGATTGTAGTCGACCCGCAGCGAGGCATCCGCAGGCAGGATGGCGGTCAGCCGCTCCAGCCGTCTCAGGTCCTCGGCATGGGTGGAAAAGCCGGTCTTGACCTTGAACAGCCGCACGCCCTCGGCCAGCCGCGACCGGGCAAAATCCAGATCGGCGTCGAAATCCGGATCGGCGATGGAGACGGAGAGCGGGATGTTTCGACGGAACACCCCGCCGAGCAGGTCGGCAACCGGCACCCCGGCCAACTGGCCGCGCAAATCCTGCAGCGCCATGTCGAGCGCCATCTTGGCCTCCGGATGGCCGACAAGAACGCGGTCGGCTTCCGCCATGATGCGTGCCGCCTCGGCCGGCGCGCGGCCGATGACCAGCGGACGCAGATAGACGTCGAGCGCCGAAACCGCCGCTTCCGCCGTGCCGGAAAACACCGACCACGGCGCAGCCTCTCCCCAGCCGGTCAGGCCCTCGCGCGTCTGCAGCGAGACGATGACCCCCGGCAGCGTGTCGGCGATGTCGCCGACACCGTGCTTGCGCGTCATCTTCAGCGGCCAGCGAACCAGCCGGATCTGCAATCTGTCGATAGTCATCGGGAGGAGATTTCCTTGCCCAGCCGGGCCTCGGCACGCACGGACGCCTCATCAGCGAGGATGATGTCTTCCCGTCCGGCCGCCGCCTTCTGGAAGAGGTAGAGGCCAACGCACACGAGAATGGCGATGGCGAGCCGCCACCAGGCGGGCACGGCATCGACCAGCACCAGCGCAACGCCCAGCGGCACCAGTACGAAGCGCAGGATCGTCGGCACCGGCGCCCGGAAGAACCCGAAGAAGCCGGCGGCCATCAGGGTCAGCGCCGCCGCGTTGACGGTGAACTCGCTGACGAATTCGTGCCAGGTGTCCTGCATCAGCAGCGAGTTGGAATGCAGGTAGGAGAAGCCGATGAGGAAGCCGGCGATCGCCAGCCGGAAGGCCGTGACACCCGCCGCCATCGGACTGCACCGCGCGATCGACGCGGCCGCATAGGAGGCGACCGAGACCGGCGGCGTCGCATCGGCGAGGATCGAGAAGTAGAAGACGAACATGTGCGAGGCCAGCACCGGCACGCCGAACTGCTGCAGGATCGGCGCGCCGATGGCCGCCCCGATGATGTAGGCGGCCGTCGTCGGCACGCCCATGCCGAGGATCAGCACCGTCAGCGCCACCAGGAAGCCGGCCATGTAGAGGCTGTCGCCGGCAAGGCCGGTCACCACGGTCGAGAAGGAGATGACCATGCCGGTGACGGTCAGGCAGGCGACGAACATGCCCGCGCCCGCGCAGGCGAGCGCGACCACCACCATGTTGCGCCCGCCGGCTGCCAGCATCCGCACGAGGTCGCGCGGATAGAGCCGCGTATGGGTCCGCAGCCACGAGGCCGGCAGCACCGCGACAATGCCCCAGAAGGCCGCGAAGGTGGGCGAATAGCCCATCACCATGGTGCCGATCATGACGAAGACCGGGATGAGCAGGTGCATGTCGCGCAGCACCTCGCCCCAGGTCGGGATTTCCGAGGGATCGCAGCCGGCGAGCCTGAGCTTGCGCGCCTCGAAATGCACGCTGATGAGGATCATGAAGACATAGAGCATCGACCCGGCAAGGGCCGCCAGCGCGATGGTCTGGTAGGGGATGTTGGTGATCTCGGCCATGACGAAGGCGCCGGCCCCCATGACCGGCGGCATGATCTGCCCGCCGACGGAGGCCGCCGCCTCGGTGCCGGCGGCGAAGGCCGGCCGGTAGCCGTTGCGGATCATGGCGGGGATGGTGAAGGAGCCGGTCGTGAACACGTTGGCGACCGACGACCCGGAGATCGTGCCGAATAGGCCGGAGGAGACAACCGCCACCTTGGCCGGCCCGCCCGCCTGCCGTCCGGCCGCTGCCATGCCGAGATTGTGGAACAGACGGCCGACGCCCGAGCCCTCGATGAAGGCGCCGAAGATGATGAACATGGCGACCATGGTCGCCGAGATGCCGGTGATCGACCCGTAGATGCCCATCGAATTGAACAGATACATCGTCTCGATGATCTGGCTCGTCGGGATGTCGCGGAAATGCAGGATGCCCGGCATGTATTCCGTGACGAACAGATAGACCATGCCGATGGAGACCAGCAGGGCAAGCGCCGGTGCTACGGCCCGCCTGAGCGCCTCGATGATGAGGACGATGGCCAGCGCCCCCAGCCAGAACTCGACGGGGAAGACCGGATCCACCGTCTCGAAGCGCAAGTTGATGATCGAGGCGCAATAGGCCCCGCCATTGGCGCAGGAATAGGAATAGAGGCTCGGCAGCACGGCGAGCGCCGACAGCACGCCGTCCAGGAGCGTCGGCCGGTCCTTCGGGGAGCCAGCCGTGGCCGGATAGAGAATGAAGGCCAGCGGCAGCAGCAGAAGCAGGTGGACGGAGCGCTGCTCGCGCGGCTCCAGGAAGCCGAAGCCGCCGGTCCACAGGTGGAACAGCGCGGCGGCAACGGCAACTGCTCCCGCCAGCCAGAAGACGGGGCCCTTCAGGAGGCGCATCGGATCAGTCCGGGGTCACGGCAGGACGCCAAGTCGGAATGCGAATGAAGCAAGGCCCGGGCCGGGAGGCCCGGGCCTGCTGGACGGACCGGATGACCGTTCAGCCCTGGACCCAGCCGCGCTCGCGATAGTAGCGCAGGGCACCCGGATGAACCGGGACCGGCCGGTTGGCCACCGCCGTCTCGCAGCGATAGTCCTTCAGCGAGGCGTGGATGCGCGGCAGATCGGCGACGTTCTCGCAGATCGCCTTGGTGATCTTGTAGACGATGTCCTCGGACACGTCGGACGAGGTCACGAGCGTCGTCGCCATGACCAGCGTGCGCACCTCGCGCGTGCCCTGGAACCGCGGATAGGTGCCGGGCGGAATGACGCCGGAGCCCATGCCGTGGCGCTGCTTGAAGCCGTCCAGCACCTCCTGCGGGATGTCCAGCAGTTCGCCGTCGCGGCCCGTCGCCATGTCGACCACCGCCGAACCGGGCAGGCCCAGGGCGAAGAAGGCATAGTCGAGCTGGTTGTCGCGATAGGCGGCGGCAAGGTCGGCATAGGCGGTGAGCTGGAAGCGCCAGCCGCGGGCGCGCAGGCTGTCATAGGTCTGGCCGTACAGGGCGAGCAGCCAGCGCAGCGCGATCTCGTCGGTCGCGCCATTGTTGGCCCCGCCGAAGCGGATGTTGCGGCCCTCGCGGAACAGCGTCGGGATGTCCATGGTCTGGCCCGGCGCGCGGATGAAGTGATAGGGCGTGTCGCCGAAGGACTGGCCGATCATGCGCAGCTTGTCCGCCGCCGGGCGACCCTGATAGGTGCCGGTGCCGGCCGCCGCCATGGCCGCGAAGATGTCAATGGACATGGCCATCTGGGCCTGGCCCTGCTGGACCGCAACGGGATTGGCCGCGCCGCCGCCGGGAACGGCCTTGACGGTGAGACCGGGCACCTTGTCCTCGAGGAGCTTGGCCGCGCCCGAGACGATCGTGTACCAGCCACCGCCGATCGAGCCGCCGCGCCACTCGATGGTCTGCGCCTGGACGGCACCCGCGCCGAACACCATGGCGGCGAGCCCCGCCGCCGCGATAAACCGATTCAACATCCCACTCCACCTCTGGTTCGCGGGCCGTACCGCCCGTCTGTGAAGCGCCAACTCTAGCCCGGAGCACGGGGCTGGCAACGGCTTTCCGGCATGGGTGGCGCGACGGCAGCAGCTACGGATGGCCGCAGCCGGCCAGCAGCGAAAGCACCGGATTTCTGCCCGGTAAAGATATTCCTTGATTTTTCCGGCCCGGCAGGATATCTAACCCCCACGTTTCGGCCGTTCTTTTTTGGCCCCGCGTCGCACAGTCGGCGCACCGCTCTCAAAAGCTCTTCGCAAACGTGAAACCAACTACTCGTGCGTGACGCGGGTCGTTTATCTTAAGCTCGCTCCGCGAAAGGACTATCCTATGCAGACCGGAACCGTGAAGTGGTTCAATTCCCAGAAGGGCTTCGGCTTTATCCAGCCGGATGCCGGGGGCAGTGACGTGTTCGTTCACATCAGCGCCGTCGAGCGCGCTGGCCTCTACGGCCTCAACGAAGGCCAGAAGATCTCTTTCGAGGTCGTGGCCGACCGTCGGTCGGGCAAGTCCTCGGCTGACAATCTGAAGGCCGTCGACTGACGCAATTCGGACAGCCCGACCGACCGCGGATGAACCGGCGGTTGGTGCAGTCCAGCGAGGCGGGTTCGCACCCTGTGATGGGCGCGGCCCCGCTCTGGCCCTGTTGGGCCTCAGCCATAGGAAGTGTGTCATGCGTGCAACGAGCCATCGCGACGATCCCAACCGGCTCTTCATGTTCCGGTCAGGATCGAAGGATCTGCTGTTTGGCTTCGCATCCGACGCGCGCGGCGGCAACCTTCCTGAGAAATTCGGTCCCTGGACCAATGTCGGCGTCGTCCGCGGCGACCAGAAGCCGCCGCACGGATTGAGCCGCACGGCCATCGAGGCTGGAATTGCCGAGAACGGCTTCCAGCTCTGGCGCAAGAAGCCGGCCGTGCCGGCCTGAACCGATTCTTTTGACTTTCGACCGGAGACGACATGCAGGTTCTCGTTCGCGACAACAATGTTGATCAGGCGCTGCGCGTCCTGAAGAAGAAGATGCAGCGTGAAGGCATTTTCCGCGAGATGAAGCAGCGCAAGGCCTACGAGAAGCCGTCCGAGCGCAAGAACCGCGAGAAGGCCGAGGCCGTGCGCCGCGCCCGCAAGGCCGCCCGCAAGCAGGCCCAGCGTGACGGTCTCCTGCCCGCTCCCAAGCCGAAGCCGCGTCCCGAGCGCCGCCCGCGTCCCGGTGCCCCGATGGCCGCCGGCCAGGCGCCTTCGGCTCCCGGCGCCGCCGCCCCGGCCCGCCAGTTCTGAGACTGGCCCTGCCAGACACCCATCCGGACGACCAGGGCGCGCCCGCAAGGCGCGCCTTTTCGTTTGTGATCCCTGCCTCGGACGGCACCGTTTGACAGGACGCCGCGAAGCGGCTTTGGCTGACGGGATGCAGGTCACAGCCCCCTCCCTCGCAGCCCTTCCCGGCATCCGCCACGCCTTCTTCACCCGGCAGGGCGGCGTCTCCTCGGGCATCTATGGCTCGCTCAATGCCGGCCTCGGCTCCAACGACAGCCAGGACAATGTCCGCGAGAACCGCCGGCGCATGGCCGAATCGCTCGGCGTCACGGCCGATGCCCTCATCTCCTGCTTCCAGATTCATTCGCCCGACGTGGTCGTGGCCGACCGCCCTCATGCGGGCGGCGACCGCCCGCGGGCCGATGCGGTCGTGTCGGCAACGCCCGGCATCGCCTGCGGGGTGGCCACCGCCGATTGCGGCCCGGTCCTGTTCGCAGACCCCCGGGCCGGCGTGGTCGGTGCCGCCCATGCCGGCTGGAAGGGCGCGCTGTCGGGCGTCCTGGAGGCGACCATCGGCGCCATGGAGGGGCTCGGCGCAAGGCGCGGGTCCATGGTCGCAGCCATCGGCCCGCTGATTCGCCAGCCGAGCTATGAGGTGGGGGATGCCTTCGTCGCCCAGTTCACGGCCGCCGATGCCGGCCATGCCCGGTTCTTCGTGCCCGGGAAGCCCGGCCACGCCCAGTTCGACCTGCCGGGTTTCATCGCCCACCGGCTCGCGGCCGCCGGCATCACCGCCATCGAGGACCTCGGGCTCGACACCTATGCGGACGGGGAGCGCTTCTTCTCCTATCGCCGGGCGACCCACCGGAAGGAGCCGGACTATGGCCGGCACATCGCCGCGATCACGCTGGCAGGCTGAGGCGGACGAGTCACCCAACCGTCACACCTGTTGATGGGATGGCACACTTCCAGGCTGCGGCATTGTGGCGTCGGGATGCGGTTGCTATGACGGCGCCACCCTTGCCTCCGCCGAGACCTGCCTGATGTCGCGCAAACCCGGGATCAAGATCGTTGCCGGCAACTCCAACCGTCCGTTGGCCGAAGCGATCGGGTCCTACCTGAACACCCCGCTGACGAAGGCTTCGGTCCGGCGCTTCGCCGACATGGAGATCTTCGTCGAGATCCAGGAAAACGTGCGCGGCGAAGACGTCTATATCGTCCAGTCGACGTCCTTCCCGGCCAATGACCACCTGATGGAGGTGCTGATCATCTGCGACGCGCTGCGGCGGTCCTCGGCCAAGCGCATCACGGCGGTCATCCCCTATTTCGGCTATGCTCGACAGGACCGCCGGTCCGGCTCGCGCACGCCCATCTCGGCCAAGCTGGTGGCCAATCTCATCACCCGCGCCGGCGCCGACCGGGTCATGACGCTGGACCTGCATGCCGGCCAGATCCAGGGCTTCTTCGACATCCCGACCGACAACCTGTTCGCCGCGCCGCTGCTGGCCAAGGATATCCGGGACACCCGCGACATCTCGGACGTGATGGTCGTCTCGCCCGACGTCGGCGGCGTCGTCCGCGCCCGCGCGCTGGCCAAGCGCATCGACGCCCAGCTCGCCATTGTCGACAAGCGCCGCGAGCGCCCGGGCGAGAGCGAGGTGATGAACGTCATCGGCGATGTCGAAGGCAAGAGCTGCATCCTCGTCGACGACATCATCGATTCAGGCGGCACGCTGGTGAACGCCGCCGAGGCGCTGCTGGCCCGCGGCGCCAGGGACGTGTCCGCCTACATCACCCACGGCGTGCTGTCGGGCGGCGCCGTGGCGCGCATCACCGCCTCGAAGCTGAAGGAACTGGTCATCACCGATTCCATCCAGCCGACCGAGGCGGTGCGCGTGGCGCGCAACATCCGCACCCTGTCGGTCGCAAGCCTGATCGGCGAGGCGATCGCCCGCACGGCCACCGAGGAAAGCGTGTCAAGCCTGTTCGACTGAGGCGGGCTCAGCGCACACGTCCCAGCCGGTTCCCGACCTTCTCGAGAAACGCCTCGCGCTGCCCGGCGCTGGCCGTATCGATCTCGTGCAGCGCCAGCCACAGCGTCCGGCAGCGCGGATGGACGAGCGGCCGCAATCCCCTCAGCAGGGTCCGGCGACCGGGTTCGGACATGACGAAGCGCCACCACCACCACGGCGAACCCAGCGTGGACACGGCCGCCACCAGGCGGATATCGGTCAGAACGCGGCCGATGGGCCTGCCGTCCTCGGGCATGGTGAAGGTCGCATGCGGCACCCACACCCGGTCCAGCCAGCCCTTCAGCATGGCCGGCAGGCCATACCACCAGGTCGGATAGACGAAGAGCAGCCCCTCGGCCCGGCGCAGCGCGGCAAGATGTGCGGCAACCGGCTGCTCGTTCAGCCCCGGCGTGTGGTAGTCGCGCCGTTCCGCGGCCTCCATGACCGGGTTGAAGCCCTCGGCGTGAAGATCGACGACCTCCACCGTGTGGCCGGCGCCCGCCAGCGCGGCAACGGCCCGGTCGCGGATCGCGGCCGTGAAGCTCTCCGGGCAGGGATGGCAATAGACCAGCAGGATGCGCATTCAGCCCCCCGGAGCCGCAGCCCGGCCCCTCAGCGTGGCGGGCCGACCGTCACCCTTATGCGATGCAGCACCCTGCGGTCGATCTCCCGCGCCAGCACATAGCGCAGTTCATAGGTTCCCGGCTGGTCCGGTGCCGTCAGCGTCCCGGCGCCCTGGAGCGCATCGCCGGGCTCGATCGTTTCGTTCACGTCGAAATGGGCGAGCGCACCATCGGTGCCCTCATGTCCCGCCGGCACGATGTCGACCCAGTCACGGGCATTCGCCGGTCCCGCCCACAGAACCGTGATCTCCGCGCCGGGCGCCACCGGCCCGCGCACTTCCAGCGTCACCGGAAAGGTCGATGTGCCGAGAGGCAGATAGGGCCGGATCAGGCTCCGCACGCCCGGCTTCATGCCGGAGGCCCAGCCATCCTCCGGCCGCATCATGCCGAGGTCGAACTCGGCCGAGGAATTGTACATGTGGCAGCGCGCATGATCGACGAAATGACTGCCCTTCGGCTCGTAGCGCCAGGCGCCGCAGGCGCTGTCGGCGTCGCACTGGGCCCGGCACTGCGCGATCGTGCCCTCCGGCGGAAACGCCCGCTCGGCCGGATAGGGCATCGGCTCGCTGGTCGTACCGCCGGTCGGGGCCAGCGCCGCATCGGTCATCATCTCCCCGCCGGGAAAGTGGCGCGAGGTCTCGGGTTCGGGTGCCGGCGGCGGGGCGGCAGCCGCGGCAGGCGGGGCTCCGGCTGACGGCGCCGGAGCAGCCGCAACAACCTCGGCAAGGGCGCCCGCGAGCGCGCCCGCATCGCGCGCCTCGATATAGCGCCCGCCGGTATTGGCGGCGATGCAAGCGACCTGCGCGCCCTCGCGGCGGGTCAGGCCGAAGCCGATGACATGGGCGGTGAAGCTGACACCGGCCGCCTTCAGGTCGCTGGCCATCGCGCAGGGGTCGGCACTGCAGGTTTCGATCCCGTCGGTGATCAGGACGACGGTTGCGGGCTCCTCGGTGCTGCGCAGCGCCTCGGCCGCCTGCCTGAGCGATTCGGTCAGCGGCGTGCGGCCCTGGAAGCGCATGGCCGCCACGGCGTCGCGGATCGCGGCGGCCCCGCCGGCGGCCGGCGGCACGATCAACTCGATATCGGCGCAGTCGCCGCGGGAGCGGTGGCCATAGGCCATCAGGCCGAGGCGCCGGTTGGCCGGCATGGTCGCCAGGACCCGCGCCACGGTTTCGCGGGCGATCTCCAGCTTCGGCCGGCCGCCGATGCGGCCCCACATTGAGCCCGAACCGTCCATGATGATGAGGGTGGAGGCCTGCTGGGCGATGGCCGGGGTGGCGAGCGTGGAGAGGAGGGCCATGCCGGCCGCAACGAGCACTGTCCGCATGCGGTTGAGATCCTGTTCCTTGGCCGAAACGGGGAATCAGCCCGTCAGGCGGGCCATTCTTCTTCGCCGATCGCCGCGCGCCGATCCAGCCACCGGCAACCGGCCGTGACAATTGGCCCCTCATGTCGCAGGCGATGGTTCAATCCGGCGACGCTTTGCTCTAGAGGGTGGCCATGGCCCCTCCCCTGATCCAGCTCCAGTCGATCTCGCTCACCTTCGGCGGCACCCCGCTGCTGGTCGCAGCCGACCTGTCGATCGAGGCCGGCGACCGCCTCGCTTTGGTCGGCCGCAACGGTTCGGGCAAGTCGACCCTTCTGAAGATTGCCGCAGGCCTCGTCGAGCCCGATGGCGGCAGCCGCTTCGCCCAGCCGGGCGCGACCATCCGATACCTGCCGCAGGAACCGGACCTGTCCGGCTTCGACACAACGCTCGCCTATGTCGAGGCCGGCCTCGGGCCGGGCGACGACGCCTATCGGGCCCGCTACCTGCTCGGGGAACTCGGCCTCACCGGCGAGGAGGGCACTGCAGGGCTCTCCGGCGGCGAGGCCAAGCGTGCGGCGCTCGCCCGCGCGCTCGCCCCCGATCCGGACATCCTGATCCTCGACGAGCCGACCAACCATCTCGACCTGCCCGCCATCGAATGGCTGGAGGCAAGGCTCCGGCAGATCGGTTCGGCCGTGGTGATGATCAGCCACGACCGCCGGTTCCTCGAAACGCTGTCGCGCACCACCGTCTGGCTCGACCGCGGCCTGACCCGGCGCCTCGACAGCGGCTTTGCCGATTTCGAGGCCTGGCGCGACGAGACCCTCGAACAGGAGGAAAAGGAGCAGCACAAGCTCGACCGGCAGATCAACCGCGAGGAGCACTGGCTGCGCTACGGCGTCTCGGCGCGGCGCAAGCGCAATGTCCGTCGCCTCGCCGGCCTGCACAGCCTGCGCAAGGACTTCCGCGAGCATCGCCGGGCGGTCGGCAATGTCACGCTGACCGTCTCCGACGCCGAGGTCTCCGGCCGGCGCATCGTCGAGACCCACGGCATCACCAAGGCGCTGGGCGGCCGCACGCTGGTCGACGGGCTTGACCTGCGCATCCTGCGCGGCGACCGGCTCGGCATCATCGGGCCGAACGGTGCCGGCAAGACGACATTGGTCAGGCTGCTGACCGGCACGCTCGAACCCGATGCCGGCACGGTCAAGCTCGGCACCAACCTGGTCATGGCCAGCCTCGACCAGCGGCGCGACGAACTGGACCCGGCAACTCCGCTCGCCGAGGCCCTGACGCGCGGACGGGGCGACTATGTCACCATCAACGGCGAGAACCGCCATGTCATCGGCTACATGAAGGACTTCCTGTTCGCGCCCGAGCAGCGGGGCACGCCGGTCGGCGTCCTGTCGGGCGGCGAGCGCGGCCGGCTGATGCTGGCGCGTGCGCTGGCAAGCCCGGCCAACCTGCTGGTGCTCGACGAGCCGACCAACGACCTGGACCTCGAGACCCTCGACCTGCTGCAGGAAATGCTCGGCGAGTTTCCCGGCACGCTGATCCTCGTCTCCCACGACCGCGACTTCCTCGACCGGGTCTGCACCTCGGTGCTGATGGCCGAGGGCGACGGCCGCTGGACCGAATATGCCGGCGGCTATGCCGACATGGTGGCCCAGCGCGGCGCCGGCATCCGGGCCCGCAAGGCCGAGGCGGCCGCGAGGCCCGCCGCGGCGGCCGCGCCCGCCAGTTCTCCCGCATCCGCCCCGGACACGGCCCGGCGCAAGCTCTCGTTCCGCGAGAAGCACGACCTCGACAGCCTGCCGGCCCGCATGGAAGCGCTCGGCCGCGACATCGCCAGGCTGCAGACGATCCTCGCCGACCCGGCCCTCTATGTCCGCGATTGGGCCGCCTTCGACAAGGCTACCGCCGCCCTCGGCAAGGCACAGGCCGAGCTGTCGGCGGCGGAGGACCGCTGGCTGGAACTGGAAATGCTCAAGGAGAGCCTTGAGGCGTGAGCCCGCGGTGAACCGCGAGCGGCTGCTCCGCGACCCAAGGGCACCGGCTGCAGGCTCTTGCAGTCCCGGGCCGCCCGAGCAACCCATGTCGCAAACGCCTCCCGTCCAGATCATCGACCACAACGGCACCGGCGACTGGTCCGAGGCGGCGATCCTGCGCCGCTATCGGATGCACTGCCGGTCCGTCGGGATCCAACCTCGTCCGCTGGCCGGTCGACGCATGCGGCAGGGCGAGCGTCTGTGGATATCGCCGGTGCTCGACGCGGTGATCGAAGGCGTGCGCCAGCACGACGCCGGCTGTATCGCCATCGGCGTCGAGCTGATCGAGGCAGACGACTTCATGCCGTTCGGCCGCCTGCACAAGTCGCGGATGGCACGCGAATTGCGCCGCGTCGATCTCGACGAGCGGCTGCGGGAGCGGCTGCGTGCCCGCATCGTCGCGATGCTGAAGGCTGGCAACGTGCCGCACGAATTCCGCCACTACGTGCGTCTGCTCAAGTCCATCGGTTTCGAGGATTGCCGCGCAGACATCGCGGGGGCACAGCCGGACAACCGCTACGTCCGGCGCTGGGTCCGCTATCTCCTCGATATTCCGGGCCCGCCATGGCACGAAGCACGAAATCCCGGCTGTCACCCCCCGAACCCGGTCGGGGCACCCGGCCGTCAGGCTGCCGGGAAACGCTCGTTGAAGGCATAGCCCGAGCCGCGCACCGTGCGGATCGGGTCGATCTCCCGGCCGCGCCGCACCGCCTTGCGAAGGCGGCCGATGTGAACGTCGACGGTGCGCTCATCGATATAGACGTCTCGGCCCCAGACGCCGTCGAGCAGCTGCTCGCGGGTATAGACACGGCCCGGCGACTGCATGAGGAATTCCAGCAGCCGGAACTCGGTCGGCCCGAGATTGATCTCGCGGCCGGCGCGATGAACCCGCCGCGTCTCGCGGTCGAGCTCGATATCGCCCGACTTCAGGAGGCTCGACAGGTGCTCGGGCTTGGCCCGCCGCAGCAGCGCCCGCACCCGCGCCAGAAGTTCGGGAACGGAGAAGGGCTTGACCACGTAGTCGTCGGCGCCGGTGGCCAGGCCGCGCACGCGCTCGCCCTCCTCGCCGCGCGCGGTCAGCATGATCACCGGCAGGCGCTCGGTTTCCGGCCGCAGCCGCAGCCGCCGGCACAGCTCGATGCCGGACAGGCCCGGTAGCATCCAGTCGAGCAGGAGCAGGTCCGGCACCGCCTCGCGCAGGCGCACCTCGGCCTCGTCGCCGCGGCCCACCGTCTCGACATTGTAGCCCTCGGCCTCGAGATTGTAGCGCAGGAGGACGCCGATCGGCTCCTCGTCCTCAACGACCATGATGCGTGCCGTCATGGAACTGTCCTGGTCCCTTGCGATCCGGTCCCCGTCAGGTGCCGGCCGTGATGATGCTGGTGGTGTCGAGCTTCGGCCGCTCGTCGGAGAGCGCCACGCCCTTGACCATGTAGTGGACGGTCTCGGCGATGTTGGTCGCGTGATCGCCGATCCGCTCCAGGTTCTTGGCGCAGAACAGGAGATGGGTGCAGGCGCCGATATTGCGCGGATCCTCGAGCATGTAGGTCAGAAGCTCGCGGAACAGCGAATTGTAGAGGGCGTCGATGTCGCCATCCGCCTTCCACACGTCCATGGCCGCCGCCACATCGCGCTGGGCATAGGCGTCGAGCACTTCCTTGACCCGCTCCAGCGCCAGTTTGGACATGGCCTCGAAGCCACCCGTCACCTTCGGCGCCGGCAGCGTCCCGTTGATCACGATGACCCGCTTGGCGATGTTCTTGGCAAGATCGGCGATCCGCTCCAGGTCCGACGCGATGCGCAGCGCGCCGACGATCTCCCGCAGGTCGATGGCCATGGGCTGGCGCTTGGCGATGACCAGAACGCCGGTCTCCTCGATGTCGCGCTGCATGGCATCGATGGCCGGGTCCGCCTCGCGGACGGTCTGGGCCAGTTCGTTGTCACCGCGCACAAGGGCGTCGATCGCGCCGACGATCTGTTTCTCGGTCAGACCGCCCATTTCGGCGACCCGCTGCGCCAGGCTCTTCAGTTCGTTCTCGAAAGCGCTGACGATGTGCTCGGTCATGCCAATCTCCTCAATGGGGCGGACGGACTTGCTCCATAGCCCCACGACGCGACGGTTCTATGCCCGTGAGGTGACACATCAATGACGTCAATTATGCTGCCAGTTCAAGCGCTTGTTGCACTTGCGACGGAACCGCGCCGCAACGGGCGGCGCACGATCGCCCTCAGGCCCGCCCGCTTTCCGCAGGTCCCGCCGGCGGGGTGACGGCTTCGGCGTATTCGAGCCGGACGGTGAACACCGCCCCCTCGCCGGGGCGGCTGTCGATGGACAGGCGCCCGCGGTGCCGGTTGAGGATGTGCTTGACCAGCGCCAGGCCGAGCCCCGTGCCGCCCTTGTCCCGGCTGGACGCGACATCGACCCGGTAGAAACGTTCGGTCAGCCGCGGCAGATGGTCCGCCGGGATGCCGGCGCCGAAGTCGCGGATGGCCACGACAGCCTCGTCGCGGCGGCCCTCGCGCGCCTCTCGCGACAGGGTGATCTCCACCCGCCTGCCCTCGGCGCCGTATTTGATGGCATTCTGGACCAGGTTCTCGAACAGGCGGATCAGTTCGTCGTGGTCGCCGGTCACCGGCAGGGCGGGCTCTGCCGCCGTGACCTGGACGCTGACCTCCTGCGCCTGCGCGAAGGGGCCGAGCGTGTCGCGGACATGGCCGATGAGCGTCACCAGATCGACCCGGCCGGAGGGGCGGACATGCTCGTTGAGTTCCACGCGCGACAGCGACAGGAGGTCGTCGATCAGCCGCGCCATGCGCTGGGCCTGCGACAGCATGATCGCGAGGAACCGCTCGGTGGCGGCCGGGTCGTTGCGGGCAGGTCCCTGGATGGTCTCGATGAAGCCGACGACGGAGGCCAGCGGCGTGCGCAGTTCGTGGCTGGCATTGGCGACGAAATCGGCGCGCAGCCGCTCCAGGCGCTTCTCCTCCGACAGGTCGCGCAGGGTGATGAGCACGAAATCCGGCTCGCCGCCGTCCCGCGCCTGCGCGGTGATGGCCAGCGGCGCCGCCACCGCCCGGAACCACCGACTGACCGGCACGCGCTCCTCGTAGTCGACCTCCTGGGCCGTTCCGGCCGCCACCGCCCGCCGCACCGCCTCGACGAGCCCCGGCTCGCGCATGGCCAGCGTCAGCGGCTCGCCGCGCCTGAGGCCCGATGCCACGGCAAGCGCTGCGGCGTTGAAGCTCCTCACCCCCAGGCGGGCATCGGTGAGGATGGCCGGCTCGGGAAGCGCGCCGATCAGCCCCTCGATGGTCAGGTCGGTGCGCCGCGGCCCCTGCCGCTCGACGGGCGGGGCCTCTCCGGCGCCCGCCCGGCCGGCCGGCACCCGCATGGCAAAGCCTGCGGCGACAAGCGCAAGTCCCGCCCCGGCCGCATAGGGCCAGGCGAGCCGGCCCCAGACCATCAGCACCATCGCCAGCAGGCTGCCGGCGGCATAGAGGAACCAGCGTCCCCGCCAGCCATGGTGCCAGGCCTGCCCCAAACTCTCCGGCATTGCCGCTGTCCTGCTCATCCGCCTGCCGTGTCATCCGGCCGCGACGGCTTTGTGACGGTCTGTCAGTCCCGCCGGAAGATGATACTGGCCGCCCAGCCGGTGAACAGCGCCAGCGCCGCGGCCGCCATGCCGTAGAGCAGGCCGTAATCGCGCGCGGAATTGGCCACGAAGGCCTCGAAGCCGGTCTTGGTGACCTCGAAATTGGTGCTGTCGCGGGCGAGGATCACGCCGCCCGACAACAGGTAGATATCCACGTCGAAAGTGCCGACCGGCGTGTTCGGCACCACGGGGATGTTGGCGCGGAACAGCATGGGCGTCAGGAAGGTGACGCCGGTCGGGTTCTCCCGGTAGAGGCCGCGCGCCTGGTTGATGCGCAGGAAGGCGTCGCGGAAGGCCGGCGTCGCGGAGGGATTGGTGCCGATGCGCGGCGTCTCCACACGCACGCCCTGAACGCCTATCTGCTGGCGACGGCGCAGGTCGAGATCGGCCATCACCTCGGCCGGCCGGTTCGACACCAGTGCATAATAGCTCGGCACCTCGATGAACTCGCGGGCATCGGTGTTCATCCAGATGCCGAACAGGCGGTTCTTCTGGCGGGTCACCACCATGGCCCTGGGGCCGCGCACGACCACCGCGATGTCGTAGGTGCCCGTTCGCGAGATGGTCTGCGCGTCGCGCTCGATGGCCCCGAACAGGACGATCTGGGCACCGACGAAGTTGGAGGTGATCTCAAGTCGGTGCGTGGACAGCGAGATGATCATCGTCTCGGCGCGCGCCGCGACGGTGCCGAGGCCCAGGAGGACGAGAAGGGCGAAAAGGACGAGACGGGCGGTCATGTCCGGGTCGCCCATTCGACGATGGTGTTCGAGAAGGGATCCTCCGGCCGGACGACCAGATCGATCAGGAAGCGCACGCCGACCGACAGCACCACGATGCCGAGCAGCAGCCGCAATTCCTCGCCCTTCAGGGCGAGCGAGGTGCGCGCGCCGAACTGGGCGCCGATCACCCCGCCGATCATCAGCAGCAGCGCCAGCACCACGTCCACCGAGGCATTGGATATGGCGTGGAAGATGACCGTCATCAGCATGGTGATCAGCGTCTGCAGGCTGGACGTGCCGATCACCACCGAGGTCGAGACACGCAGCATGTAGATCAGCGCCGGCACCAGCAGGAAGCCGCCGCCGATGCCCATCATGGCGCCGAGAAAGCCGATGCCGAGGCCGATGGCGATCACCGGGATGACCGAGATGGAGATACGCGAGCGGGGGAAGTCCACCACGAAGGGCAGGCCCGATGCGATGCGCCGGCTGCGCGTCGGCGGCAGCTTGGGCGGCTCGTCGGACCGGTTGCGCATGATCGCGCGGCTGCTCTCGGCGACCATCAGCAGGCCGATACCGCCGAGCAGGCTGACATAGGAGATGGCGATGAACAGATCGAGCTGTCCGACACGCCGGAGCAGCGCGAAGGCCGCGACGCCAAGCGCCGAGCCCACCACCGAGCCGACAAGAAGCACGGAGACGAGCTTCGGATCGACCGCCTTCCTGCGCCAGTAGCTGATCGTGCCGGAGAAGGACGAGGCGGCGATCTGGCCCGACACCGAGGCGACCGCAACCGACGGGGGGATGCCGATGAAGATGAGGAGGGGCGTGAGCAGAAAGCCGCCACCGACCCCGAACATGCCCGAAATGAAGCCGATCGCCAGCCCCATGCCCAGAATGAGGAGCATGTTGACGGGTAGTTCTGCGATCGGAAGATAAAGCTGCACGTCGCTCCCCGGTCAGGGTCGTGCAACCATCGAAGGCGGGAAATCGCTCGCAATGTCAAGGCCTTTGGACGCAACTCACCTCCCTCCCGGCCCGCTCCCGGCCGGCCGTGGCGCGACGGGCACACCACCGGGTCCGGCGCGATGTTTGCTTTGCCTCGCACGGGCGCGATCGCAGCCTTTGACTCAAGGGATGCCGACCGCTTACCCGTAGGTTCCCCTAGCCCGCAGGTCCCATGGCCATTCTCGCGAAACTGCACCACGTCACCCGCTATCTGTATGACCGGCCGGTGTCGCTCGGGCCCCAGGTGATCCGCCTGCGGCCGGCCCCGCACAGCCGCACGGCCGTGCAGAGCTATTCGCTGAAAGTGGTTCCCGAGACCCATTTCGTGAACTGGCAGCAGGACCCGCACGGCAACTGGCTGGCCCGTTTCGTCTTCCCCGAAAAGACCACCGAGTTCTCGATCACGGTCGACCTGCTCGCCGACATGGCGGTGATCAATCCGTTCGATTTCTTCATCGAGGCCTATGCCGAGACCTTCCCCTTCACCTATGCGCCGGCGCTGGCCGAGGAGCTTGCTCCCTATCTGCATGCCGAACCGGCCGGGCCCGCCTTCGAGGCCTATCTCGCCGCCATTCCGCGCGCGCCGATGCAGACGATCAATTTCCTCGTCGCGATCAACCAGCAGCTCCAGAACGACATCCGCTACGTCATCCGCATGGAGCCGGGGGTCCAGACCCCCGACGAAACGCTGGAGCGGGCCTCCGGCTCGTGCCGCGACTCGGCCTGGCTCATGGTCCAGCTTGCCCGCCGGCTCGGCCTCGCCGCCCGCTTCGTGTCCGGCTACCTGATCCAGCTGAAGCCCGATCTCAAGGCCCTCGACGGGCCGGCCGGAACCGACAAGGACTTCACCGACCTGCATGCCTGGACCGAGGTCTATATCCCCGGCGCCGGCTGGGTCGGCCTCGACCCGACCTCCGGCCTGCTCTGCGGCGAGGGCCATATCCCGCTGGCCGCGACCCCGCATTTCCGCTCGGCGGCGCCGATCTCGGGAAATGTCGATCCGGCCGAGGTCTCGTTCGCCTTCGACATGCGCGTCGACCGCGTCGACGAGCGCCCGCGTGTCACGGCCCCCTTCTCGGACGCGGCCTGGGAGAAGCTCGACGCGCTCGGCGACCGGATCGACGCCGACCTGACCGCCCAGGACGTGCGCCTGACCATGGGCGGCGAGCCGACCTTCGTCTCGGTCGACGACTACGAGGGCGCCGAGTGGAACACCGACGCCGTCGGGCCGATGAAGCGCGACCGGGCGGACGAACTCATCCGCCGGCTGCGCGACCGCTTCGCGCCGGGCGGCTTCCTGCATTACGGCCAGGGCAAGTGGTATCCGGGCGAGAGCCTGCCGCGCTGGACCTTCGCCCTCTACTGGCGGCGTGACGGCCGGCCGATCTGGCAGGACGAGCGCCTGATCGCCCGCGAGACCGCGGTCGAGCCGGCAACCGTCGATGCCGCGGGCGCCCTTGCCGCCGGCATTGCCTCCCGGCTCGGGCTGGAGCCGGAAGCCGCGGTTCCGGCCTACGAGGACCCCGCGCACTGGGTGCTCAAGGAGGCCGAACTGCCGGAGAATGTCGATGCGCTCGATTCCCGGCTGGAGGACGCCGAGGCGCGCGCCCGCATCGCCCGGGTGTTCGGCCGCGGCCTGACCCACCCTTCCGGCTATGTCCTGCCGATCCAGCGCTGGAACGCCGAGCCGGCCAAGCGCAACTGGATGACGGAGAAGTGGAAGCTCCGGCGCGAGAAGCTGTTCCTCGTGCCCGGCGACAGCCCGGTCGGCTACCGCCTGCCGCTGGCAGCGCTCCCCTGGGTGCCGCCCGCCGCCTATCCCTATGTCGTCGACGCCGACCCGACCGCGGTGCCCGACACCCTGCCCGAGCCGCAGGAGATCGAAAGCCGCGTCACGCAGCGCATCTCGGGCGAGCGCGAGCGCGAGGCCGAGCGCGGCGAGCAGGTGGAGCAGATCCTGACCGACGACAATTCGGTGCGGACGGCGCTGGCGGTGGAGCCGCGCGACGGCCGGCTCTGCGTCTTCATGCCGCCGACCGAGCGGCTGGAGGACTATCTGGAGCTCATCGCCGCGACCGAGTCGACGGCGAAGGAACTCGGGCTGCCCGTCCATGTCGAGGGCTATCCGCCCCCCACCGACCCGCGCCTCAACGTCATCAAGGTGACGCCCGATCCCGGCGTGATCGAGGTGAACGTCCATCCGGCTGCCTCCTGGCGCGAATGCGTCGCCATCACCCAGGGCCTCTATGAGGAGGCCCGGCTTGCCCGGCTCGGCACCGAGAAGTTCATGCTCGACGGCCGCCACACCGGAACCGGCGGCGGCAACCATGTCGTGGTCGGCGGGGCACGGCCGCTGGACAGCCCGTTCCTGCGCCGGCCGGACCTGCTGAAGAGTCTGGTGCTCTACTGGCAGCGCCACCCCTCGCTGTCCTACCTGTTCTCCGGCATGTTCATCGGCCCGACCAGCCAGGCCCCGCGCGTCGACGAGGCGCGCCATGACGGGCTCTACGAGCTGGAGATCGCCATGGCGATGGTGCCGAAGCCGGGCGAGGGCGACCCGCCGCGGCCCTGGCTGGTGGACCGGCTGTTCCGCAACCTGCTGGTCGATTCCACCGGCAACACCCACCGCACCGAACTGTGCATCGACAAGCTGTTCTCGCCGGACGGGCCGTCCGGCCGGCTGGGTCTCGTCGAGTTCCGCGGCTTCGAGATGCCGCCCGACCCGCGCATGAGCCTTGCCCAGCAATTGCTGATTCGCGCCCTCATCGCCTGGTTCTGGCGCGAGCCGCAGGATGGCCCGCTGGTCCGCTGGGGCACGGCCCTGCACGACCGCTTCATGCTGCCGCATTTCGTCCGGGAGGACTTCCTTGGCGTCCTGGCCGACCTGTCGCGCGCCGGCTATGCCTTCGATCCCGCCTGGTTCGAGGCGCAGTACGAGTTCCGCTTCCCGCTGGCCGGGCTGGTCGATCATGCCGGCGTGCGCATGGAACTGCGTCAGGCCCTCGAGCCCTGGCATGTCATGGGCGAGGAGGGCGCCATCGGCGGCACCGTCCGCTATGTCGATTCCTCCGTCGAGCGCATCGAGGTGAAGCTCACCGGCCTTCAGCCGGAGCGCCACGTCGTCACCTGCAACGGCCGCCCCGTGCCGCTGATCGCCACCGGGCGCACGGGCGAATTTGTCGGCGGCGTGCGCTTCAAGGCCTGGCAGCCGCCCTCCGGTCTGCATCCGACCATCAAGGTCCACGCGCCGCTGACCTTCGACCTCGTCGACAGCTGGGGCCGGCGCTCGATGGGCGGCTGCGTCTATCACGTCGCCCATCCCGGCGGCCGCAACTACGACACCTTTCCGGTCAATTCCTACGAGGCCGAGGCGCGCCGCCGTGCGCGCTTCCAGGATCACGGCCATACGCCCGGCCTTGTCGATCCCCCTCCTGCGGAACGCACCGGGGAATTCCCCGCCACCCTCGACTTGCGCCGGCCGCCGGTCCATTGAGATGTCATGAGCCTGAGGGGTCAACGCGCCACCGAGAGCCGTGCCGAGCGCGTCCTGGCGATGCTGGCGCGCTACCGGCCGCTCGCCGGCGTCTATGACGAGCTGGTCGGCGCCGATGGTGAGCCGCGCGAACACTGGAAGCCGGTGCTGGCGGCGCTCGCCGATCTCGGCCCGCGCGAACTCGACCGGCGCTTCGGCACGGCGGACCAGTATCTGCGCGATTCCGGTGTGTTCTACCGGGTCTATGACGATCCGAACGGGGCGGAGCGGACCTGGCCGCTGTCCCATGTGCCGCTGGTCATCGACCCTGGCGAGTGGCGGGCCCTGACCGAAGGACTGATGGAGCGGGCGGGCCTGCTGGAACTCGTCCTGAAGGACCTGTTCGGCGAGGCGAGCCTCGTCCATGACGGCCTGCTGCCGGCCGCAGCCTTTGCCGGCTCGCCCGACTTCCTGCGCCCCATGGTGGGGGTCGAGCCGCGCGGCGGCTCGCACCTCCTCTACTATGCCGTCGATGTCGGTCGCGGCCCGGACGGCCGCTGGTGGGTGCTCGGCGACCGGGCGCAGGCGCCATCCGGCGCCGGTTACGCGCTGGAAAACCGCCTCGCCATGGCGCGCGCCCTCCCCGAGATCTACCGCACCCTGCCGGTGGAGCGGCTGGCCGGCTTCTTTCAGGACATGCGCTCGCAATTCTCGGGGCTGGCGGCCACCACCGATTCGCGCGTTGCCGTGCTGACGCCCGGCCCGCTCAACGAGACCTATTTCGAACATGCCTTCCTCGCCCGCTATCTCGGCTTCCTGCTGACCGAAGGCGCCGACCTGACCGTGCGCGACGACACGCTCTACCTGCGCACCGTGTCCGGTCTGAAGAAGCTGGAAATGGTCTGGCGCCGGCTGGACGCCGACTTCGCCGACCCGCTGGAACTCAATCCGCGCTCGCATCTGGGCGTCGCCGGCCTTGCCCATGCCGTGCGCTCCGGCACGGTGACGCTCGCGAATGCGCTCGGCTCCGGCGTCATCGAATCGCGCTCGCTGCTGGCCTTCCTGCCGACCATCGCCCGCGCCCGCCTCGGCCGGGACCTGGCCATCCCGCATATCGCCACATGGTGGTGCGGCCAGCCGCTGGAGCGCGGCGCGGTGATTGCCGATCTGGAATCCTTCGTCATCGCACCGGCCTTCGCGCCGGCCCTGCCCGGCGTGCTGGACGACGGCCCGGTTCTGGCCAGCGACCTCGATCCCGAGCAGCGCATCCGCCTTGCCGGCGAGATGCGGCTGCGCGGGTCGGATTTCGTCGCCCAGGAGGTGGTCAAGCTGTCGACCACGCCGGTCTGGGTCGACGGCTATCTGGAGCCGCGCCCGTTCATCCTGCGCCTGTTCCTCGCCCGTGCCGGCGACGGCTGGACCGTGATGCCCGGCGGCTTCTGCCGCATCGGCGACCGGATCGACGCCCGCGCCGTCACCATGCAGCGCGACGGCAGCTCCGCCGATGTCTGCGTGCTCGGCGAGGGCGAGATTGCCCAGACGACGCTGCTGCCGACCCCGGACCGGGTGGCGGTGCGCCGGGCCACCGCCTCGCTGCCGAGCCGGGCCGCCGACAACCTCTACTGGCTGGCGCGCTACATGGAGCGGGCCGAGGCGACGCTGCGCCTGGTGCGCGTGCTCGGCGACCAGGTCGGCGCCGGCGAATCGACGACCACCGGCGCCGTGAAGGGCATTGTCGACCTGCTGAAGGTCTGGAATGCCGTGCCCGACGATGCCGTCATCGCCGACCCGCTGGCCGTCATCGCCATGGTCGTCAACGGCCGCACTGCCGGCAGCATCCTCTCGCTCGCCCGTTCAGCGCTCGGCTGTGCCTCGGTGATCCGCGACCGCTTCTCGCCCGATGCCTGGAAGACCATCACCGATCTCGTCTCGCTGGCCGAGCGCGACAGCCGGCGCACCGAGACCGGCACGCTCGATGCGGTCGAGGCGGGCCTGCGCCTGTCCGCGGCCTTTTCCGGTCTTGCCCAGGAGAACATGAACCAGCTGATCGGCTGGCGCTTCCTGGAGATCGGCCGGCGCATCGAGCGGGCCCTGGCGACCTGCCGCTTCACCCGCCGCTTCGCCGCGGAAAAGGGCGGCACGTCGGGCCTCGACGTGCTGCTCGGCCTCGCCGACAGCCAGATCACCTATCGCCGGCGCTATGTCATGATCGCCGCGCGCGCGCCGGTGCTCGATCTCGTCATCCTCGACCCGAACAACCCGCGCTCGGTCGCCTTCCAGGCCGAGCGGATCATCCAGCATCTGAAGCATCTGCCCGACCACACCGCCGACGGCCGGCTCAACAAGGCCGAGAAGCTGGTGGCCAGGGTCATCGTCGCGCTTCAGACGACCGATGCGGAGGCCATGGAGGACCGCCAGATCCTGGCCGTCGAGCGCGACCTGATGGACCTGTCCGACGTCGTCTCGGAGCAGTATTTCACCCACCGGGACGGCACGCGCGCCCTGCTGCCGACCGCCATCGAGCTGCCCTGATGATCTACGATCTGCGTCAGGTGTCCGACTATCGCTACGCCCGCCCGGTGGTCTTCGCCCAGCATGTGCTGCGCCTCGTTCCGGTCGACCGGCCGGGGCAGAAGGTGATCGCCACCGAGATCAGCATCACGCCCGAGCCGACCCAGCGCCGCGACGATCTCGACTTCTTCGGCAATCACCGCATCTTCGTGAACTTCGACGCGCCGCATAAGGCGGTGCGCATATCCATGCGGGCCCGCGTCGGGGTCAGCGGCCGCCAGCGCCCCCTGCCCGGCATGGACCCGCCCTGGGAGCGCGTGCGCGAGACCGCCTTCGCGGCCGCGGACCTGTCCCCCGCCTCGCCGGTCCATGCGCTGTTTCCCTCCAGCCGCGTGCCGCGCGATCCCGCGATCCGCGCCTATGCCAGCGCCTCCTTCCCGCCCGGCCGGCCGATCCTCGAGGCCGCCTTCGACCTCGCCAGGCGCATGCAGGCCGATTTCGCCTATGACGACAAGGCCACCGACACGAACACACCGGCCAGCCAGGCCTTCGCCATGCGACGCGGGGTCTGCCAGGACTTCACCCACATCATGATCGCCGGCCTGCGTGGCCTCGGCCTGCCGGCGGCCTATGTCTCCGGCTTCCTGCGCACCAATCCGCCACCGGGCCAGCCGCGCCTCGAGGGCGCCGATGCCACCCATGCCTGGGTGCAGGTCTGGTGCGGGCGCGAGCTTGGCTGGTGGGGCCTCGATCCCACCAACGGCCTGATCGTCGACGAGGACCATATCGCCCTGGCGATCGGCCGGGATTATGTGGATGTCGCCCCGAATGGCGGCGTGCTGATCGCTGCCGGCGATCACGAGATTTCGGTCGCGGTGGACGTGAAGCCGGTGGCCGGCTGATCCTTTGCCCGCGGACGGCGGCCGCCTCTATCTCCGCGACAGGCGCCATCCGGCAGCCAGCGCGGCCAGCGCCGGAACACCGAACACAAGCAGCAGGATGGGCGTCTCGACGGCGACGGAATAGCCCGCACGGGTGACGCCCACCCACATATTGACCAGCGAAGCCAGCAGCCAGAGCGGCAGAACGATCTTCGGGATCATCCAGCCGTCGGCGCCGGCCCGTCTCACGACGATGGCGGTCGCCGCCAGCAGCAGCAGTCCGGCACTGATCACCATCACCGTGTGCATGCGTTGTCTCCGGTTCGAGGGCGGCGGGTCTGTGCGGGGGCGGATGGGCGAAACGAAGCGCCGGACGCACGTTCCGAACATATCCATTTCATAGCAGACCATCGTCACGATGGTCAAGGCTTATTTTCCTTCAATCGGACCTAAAGCCTCACGCCTTCGGCCGATACAGCCGGCCGATGTCGAACCGCGCCATGTCGTCCAGCAGCTTCACGAACTCCCGCGCCTGGAATTCCGCGGTCAGCCGGCCCTTCTCAGGCGTCGCCAGCGAGGCGTCGCCCGCCGTGCCGTCGGGATGGATGTCCTGGGCCATCCAGCCGAAGGCATGGTTCACGGTGGGGCGCAGATAGGCGAATTCCTTCTCCATCGACACCATGACCGGCTCGAACAGCCGCGCCTCGGCCATGTCCACGAGGTCGGGCCGGAAGTGCAGCATCAGCGAGGTCTCGACATCGCCGCCGTGGATCCCGTGCTTGATGTCGAGGTCGCCATAGAGGCCCGGCGGGCGGCCGAAGGCGGTCCAGCTCGTCACCACCGCCAGCTGGCCGAAGCGGACGCGCAGCTCGCGGGCCACCACCCGCATCGGGTCGAGATTGCCGCCATGCGAGGTCATCAGCACGATCTTGTCGATGCCGGCGCGCTTCACGCTCTCGCCGATCTCGATCCAGCCGCGCAGCACCGTCTCGGCCGACAGCGTCAGCGTCCCCTTCGAATGCAGGTGCTCGTTGGACTTGGCCACCGCCTCGATCGGCAGGAACAGGGCTGTCACCCCCTCGCCCACCAGGGGAAAGGCGGTCGCGATCATGCCCTGCATGATCGAGGTGTCGGTCGAGACCGGCAGATGCGGCCCGTGCTGCTCGATGGCTGCCAGCGGCAGCACGGCAACGGTGGTCGCCGGGTCGAGGCGGTCGAAATCGGTGGTCTTCAGGTCGCCCCAGTGGCGCGCCGGCATGGGAGGTCTCCGCAAAGTTCATGGTCGGGACGGTTGGCAAGCCGGCTCCGGGCGCGCAATCTTGCCCCCCGCTGCAGGGGCCCGGCAACGGCCCGATCCATGTCCTTTTCGCATGGGCCCGTCCCTGCTGCCCGTGCCATCGACCCAAGTGGAGCCCTTGATGACCTTTGACCTGATCCTGCGCGGCGGCCGGGTGATCGACCCCTCGCAGAAACTCGACGGCGTCCGCGATGTCGCCTTTTCCGGCGGCAAGGTGGCGGCGGTCGGCAAGGAGCTGAAGGCGGCGCCCGGCACCGAGATCCGCGACGTTTCCGGCTATATCGTCACGCCGGGCCTCATCGACCTGCACACTCATGTCTACTGGGGCGGCACCTCGCTCGGCATCGACGCCGAGGAGTTCTGCCGCACCTCCGGCGTGACCACCGCCGTCGACACCGGCTCGGCCGGCCCCGGCAACTGGATGGGCTTCCGCAAGCACGTCATCGAGAAGAGCCAGGTGCGCATCCTCGCCTATCTCCATGTCAGCCATGCCGGCATCTACGGCTTCGACAAACGCGTCATGGTCGGCGAGAGCCGCGAGATCGCCCATCTCAACCCGATCGACTGCGTGGCGGTAGCCGACGCCAACCGCGACCTGATCGTCGGCATCAAGGTGCGTGTCGGCCTGCACGCCTCCGGCATGAACGGCGAGGCGGCCCTCGACATGGCGCTGCAGGTGGCCAACGAGGTCGGCATGCCGCTGATGGCCCATATCGACCATCCGCCGCCGAGCTACGAGCATGTGATCGGCCGCCTGCGCCCCGGCGATGTGCTGACCCACGCCTTCCGCCCCTTCCCCAACGCCCCCTGCACGGCGCAGGGCGCGGTCAAGCCGGAGGTCGTCGCCGCCCGCAAGAAGGGCGTTATCTTCGACATCGGCCACGGCAAGGGCTCGTTCTCGTTCAAGACCACCCGCAACATGCTGGCAAGCGGCTTCGAGCCGGACGTCATCTCCTCCGACGTGCATACGCTGTGCATCGAGGGCCCGGCCTTCGACCAGGTGACGACGCTGTCGAAGTTCCTCTGCCTCGGCATGCCGCTCGACCGGGTGATCGCGGCCTCCACCGTCAACGCGGCCATGGCGCTGAAGCGTCCGGAACTTGGCAGTCTCAAGCCCGGTTCGGCTGGCGATGCCACGATCCTGTCGATCAGGGAAGGCAAGTTCGACTATGTCGACGTGGTCGGCGAGCACCTGATCGGCGACAAAAAGATCGTTGCCGAGGGCACGGTGGTCTCTGGCGCCTGGTGGCACCCGAAGCGCTCGAAGCGGTTCGCGAAATCGGTGGCGTGACAGCGGGCGCCGAGCACCCCAAAAACACCGAAGCCCGGCTGTTGAGCCGGGCCGGGCTGATCAACGTTCAGGTATTGGACCAATTCGCGACGGCCACGATCAAGCCGAACTGCGCGGAAAATCTGTGTGAGGTCAATACAAGAGAGCGTATCCTCTCAATAACAGAGTATAAATCAAATAATATAGGCCTTGATAGCACAATTTCACTATGCCATTCTAGTAAAAAGCGCAACAACAAAAAATTTTTGGTCAAAAATCGTTTATAAACACAAATATGATCCGCTGAATTTTTCTCTATGCCTCCGAAAAAGAGATAGATCAGGTACGAATTTTGAGGGACGACGAATTTTCGAACTGCCTATTGACCGAAGTTTTTCGCAGTCATTTTCAGACAGTCTGCTCGAAACCAAGACCTCCCAATCATCACCAATGACAACCAAGCCATTCTCAAACGCTCTGTCAAAAATACTTGAAAGACATATTCCATT
Organism: Phreatobacter sp.; assembly: GCF_051860605.1. Classification (GTDB taxonomy): domain Bacteria; phylum Pseudomonadota; class Alphaproteobacteria; order Rhizobiales; family Phreatobacteraceae; genus Phreatobacter. Next base: position 327,493 of record NZ_JBHYDR010000006.1, read on the forward strand.
TGTTGGATCGATCCTGCGATCCGCATTGACCGCCCAAGGGTCGATATGGCTTGCAACAAGAAGATGTTCATTCGTTATCGATGATATGGCGCACATATTATCGTATGATGCGAGTATTATCTTACGAAATGCAGATTGTCCTCGCCGAGACTTAGACAATGATTCAACATCTAAACCTACTGCTTGATCATTGAATACATATCGATCTTTCTCAACATCGGAAAAACCTCCTTCACGGTCGTCATCAAATTTCAGAGTGCTGAAAAAATCGTCCCAAGCAATTCGATCCAATTTGCTTGCGTTCGCCATACCCTTCTGCTCAAGGGTTGGATCAAGACTCGCAAAGTTCACCATCTTCATCGCGACGGCACTACTCGATCTACCAATACGGTCAGCAAGTGCAATTATGTCCGGATTCCGTGAGTGCATCTTTCCGAACGGCGTGAAAGCATACAGCTCAAGAACGAGCTTTAGCTGCTCCGATGTCCACCTTTCACCGGACATTGTACCAACCCTTGGAGGATGCGAGCGCAAAGCGCCGAACTAATTCGGCACTTGATGTTCTAGGACCATTGGAAACCGTCTCATTAATTCCGATTACTTCATGAAGATCGTGATCGTCGGAGTTTCTGGGCGAAGGCACCAGCGACTCGAGCCCTACTTCCATTGGCAAAAAATAACATCTATCGATCATAGTCTCATTCAATTGCGTGATGTCAATTGAATCGTCCAACAAAACATGCCCGAAAAATTTATAATTGCCTCCATCTCTGTACATGTACTCTAGCTCGAATGATATTCTATCATTTGGCAATTTAGTCATTGTCAAATCTCCAATATGGCCCCGCTGGTGTGATTATCACGCAATAGTCAATTGCTTCGATTTTGATGAATTTCGTGCCATAGGTCAAACGCTTTACTGGGCCGCCCGTGTAGCCATCGGGTTCACTCAAATGCTGCGCGCTCACGGGTGCAATTGCACCCCCCGACATCTGGAGTGGTTCGATATCCAACGTCCGAGGTGAGAACACCAACGAACAATCGACCCAAGCAAATTCGCTGGATACGCGCATTTCACGCGGTTAAAACTGTTCATTCCTCGAAGCATGCATGCGATGCACAGCCCTGTGCAGCGGGCTTGGCGCAAGGGTGTTGCCGATTTCGTCGGACGGTACAGGCCCGACAACCGTGGTTCACCACAGGGTCGCCCTGACTGGCGGAACGGCCCTCCAAAAAAACCGAAGCCCGGCTGTTGAGCCGGGCTTCGTCGTTTCGGGCCGGATGAACCGCCTCAGGCGGCCCTGATCCGGGCGAGGAAGCCGGCCACCGCGCCGTCCAGCTTCGAGGAGCCGTCCTTCAGCGAGCCGGCCGCCGTGTTCATGGCGGAAGCAGCCTCGCGGGTCTCGCCGGCCGCGCGGGTCACCCGGCCGATATCGGTCTCCACGGACCGGGTGCCTTCGGCGGCATCGGCCACCGAACCGGCAATGCCGTTGGTCACCGCCGACTGCTCCTCGACCGCCGCCATGATGGAGGAGGAGATCGAATTGATCTCGGCAATGGTGCGGTTGATGGCCTCGATGGCCGAGACCGCATCGCCGGTGACCGACTGGACCGCGCCGATCTGGCTGGCGATTTCCTCGGTCGCCTTGGAGGTCTGGGCGGCCAGGCTCTTCACTTCCGTGGCGACCACAGCGAAGCCCTTGCCGGCTTCGCCTGCACGCGCCGCCTCGATGGTGGCATTCAGCGCCAGCAGGTTGGTCTGGGCGGCGATGGCGTTGATCAGGTTGACCACGTCGCCGATCTTCTGGGTGGAGGTGACGAGCGTGCCGACGATCTCGCCGGTGCGGGTCGCCTGATCCACCGCCGAGGCCGCGATCTGCTGGGCCTGCGCCGTGCGGCTGGAAATCTCGCCGATGGAGGAGGCCAGTTCCTGCGCCGAGCCGGCAGCGCTCTCGACGCTCTGCGTGGCGCCGGCCGAGGTGGCCGCCACCGTCTCGCCGAGATCGGCGACGTTGCGGGCAACGTCGCCAACGCGGATGGCGTTGTCGACGATCGCCTCGGCCGACTGGGTGACGGTGGACACGACCGACTGGACGGTGGCCGAGAACTCCTCGGCCAGCACGGCCATCTCGCGGACCCGCTGGGCCTTGACCTCGGCCTCGCGGGCGGCTTCGGCGGCCTTCAGGCGCTCCATCTCGCGGGCATTGTCGCGGAACACCAGGACCGAGCGGGCAAGGCCGCCGATCTCGTCGCCGCGTTCGGTATCGCTGACCTCGACGTCGCTTCGGCCATCGGCCACCGCATCGACCGAGGCGGTGAGGCGGGCAAGCGGGCGGGCGACGCCCATCAAAACGGTCCAGAAGGCGAGGATGGCGGCGAGCAGCGCCAGGCCGATCGTGCCGACGATCGCCCAGGTGAACTGCCGCTGCATGGTCTGCACCCGGTCGGCCAGGGCCGAGACCCGCTGGGCGTTGGCTTGGGCGAAGGCCATCATCTCGGCATTCAGCCGCTGGCGGGTGGTACGGTTGGCGTCGTTGTCGCCGATGACGCGGGCGGCCTGGTTGCCTTGGGCCCGGCCGGCCTGGGAGAGGTCGTTGCGCAGCTTGATGAAGGCTTCGGCCTGTTCGAGCAGGCGGGTCTTCACGGCATCGTCCTCGGGGCGGGCAAGGCCGGCCCATTCGCTGACGACGGCGCGGAACTTGGCAAGCTCGCGGTCCTGGTTGGCCGCGAACCGCTCGAGCACCTTCGGGTCGGACGACATGTAGATACCGCGCGATTCCATCACCACGGCATAGATCAGCGCATTGGCTTGCTCGGCCAGCTGGGTGACGCGCGCATTGCGCTCGTTCTCCTCGATGGCGGCCTGATAGCGCTGGAAGCCGGTGGCCGCCACCGCACCGATCACAAGGGCGGCGGCAGCCAGGCAGCCGACCACGACGAGAAGGCGGGTCTTGATCTTCACTGAAGGGTCTCCGGGTCCGTTCGATTGCCGGTAACCTTGTAGGGAAAACGCTAGCGGACGGTTAACCAAGGGTCGCGGAATGCCTGTTTCGCAGGCGGAGAGGAGAGAAATCGGCGCGCCCTGGCGGCCGGTCCCGCAAGGTTTGCGCGGCGGGCGTGCGAGCGACGGGCTGCCGGCGATTGCCTCTCTGGCCCGCCGGTTGCATGATTCGCGCTGCCACCCGGCGAGGCGGAATCACCCGGCATGACCCTTCACCAGACACCCGCTGCAGCGCGCAGCCACGTTCCGCAGAGCCACGACATCCCGGCCCTCCTCGCCCTCCTCGGCGACGTACCCGTGATCACCGAGCCGGTGGTGGTCCGCCGCCGCTCCCGCGACTTCTTCTGGTATTCGCCGATCCTCGCCGAGGAGCTGAAGGACGTTCGCGCCGACATCATCGTCCAGCCGCGCGACGAGGCCGATGTCATCCGCACCGCCTCCGCGTGCGCGCGCCTGCGCATCCCGCTCACCGTGCGCGCCGGCGGCACCGGCAATTACGGCCAGGCCATGCCGCTTGCCGGCGGCGTCCTGCTCGACATCAACGCCCTCTCCGGCATCGTCTGGCAGAAGCCGGGCGTCGCGCGCGCGCGCGCCGGAACCAATCTGCTTGCCCTCGACCAGGAGGTCCGGGCCGGGGGCTACGAACTGCGCATGCACCCCTCCACCAAGCGCACCGCCACCATCGGCGGCTTTGTGGCCGGCGGTTCGGGCGGCGTCGGCTCGGTCGCCTATGGCGGCCTGCGCGAACCCGGCAATATTCTCGCCGCCCGCATCGTCACCGTCGAGGAGGAGCCGCGTGTCCTGGAACTGCGCCAGGACGCGGCGCAGAAGGTCAACCGCGCCTACGGCACCACCGGCATCATCACCGAGCTGGAAATGCCGACCGCACCGGCCTGGCCCTGGATCGACGTGATCGTCGCCTTCGACACATTCGAGGAGGCCTTCGCCGCCGGGCGCGACGTCGCCCATGCCGACGGCGTGGTGAAGAAGCTGCTGTCGCCCATCGCCTGGCCGATCCCGTCAAAGTTCGGCGCGCTGAAGCGCGCCTGCCCGGAAGGCCAGGCCATTCTGATCGCCATGATCGCCGAGCCGTTCCTCGAAAGCTTCCGCGCCATTCTCGCCGGACGCGGTACGATCACGCTGGAGGCGCCCTCGGAGGAAGGTCCCGGCCAGGTGCCGCTCTACGAATATACCTGGAACCACACCACCCTTCAGTGGCTCAAGACCGACCGCTCCGTCACCTATCTCCAGTTGCTCTATCCGCATGACCGGCTGGAAGAGAGCGTCATGCAGATGAAGGCCCTGTTCGAGGGCGAGGTGCTGCCACATCTGGAATTCATCCGCTTCGCCGGCAGGATCACCTGCTCGGCCCTGCCGATCGTGCGCTACACCACGCCGGAGCGGCTGAACGCGATCATCGCGGAGCACGAGAGCCACGGCGTCATGGTCGCCAATCCGCATGTGGTCAGCCTGGAAGGCGGCTCGCGCCACAAGCGGGCGGATGCTGACCAGAGCGGCTTCAAGGCGGAGGTCGACCCGATGGGTCTGCTCAATCCCGGCAAGATGGCCAGCTACGTGCCCGTCCGATGAGAGTCCTCTATCTCTATTGCCACCCCCTGCCCGAGAGCTTCCACGCCGCCATCCGCGCCGAGGCGCTGGCCGTGCTGAAGGCGGCCGGCCACGAGGTCGACCTGCTCGACCTCTATGCCGAGGGCTTCGATCCCGTCCTCTCCGCCGAGGGCCGCCGGACCTACCACGATGAGGCGGTGAACCAGCAGGGACTCGAACCCTTCATCAAGCGGCTCAGGGCGGCCGAGGCGCTGGTCGTGCAATTCCCCACCTGGAGCTTCGGCCCGCCGGCCATGCTCAAGGGCTTCTTCGACCGCATGTTCATGCCGGGTGTGGGCTTCGACATCTCGAACCCCGCCGCCGTGAAGCCCCTGCTCACCCATATCCGCTCGATCACCGGCATCGTCACCTATGGCCGACCGTTCTGGTACGCGCTGTGGATGGGCGATCCGCCGAAGAAGATCGTCATGCGCTACCTGTGGTGGTTCACCGGCTGGAAGGCGAAGCGCCGCTATCTGGCGCTCTACCACCTGAACGTCGCGACAGCCGAGCAGCGCGCCGGCTTCATCGAGCGGGTGAGGGCGGCCATGGCGAGGCTGTGAGGGGCGCCTTGATGGGGCCCCAGGCTAGTATTACCTTGTTGGTATTACCGCGGAGGCCGCCATGACCACCATGACCGTGAAGGGGCAGGTCACCATCCCCAAGGCCGTGAGAGAGGCTGCCGGCATCAAGCCGGGGGACAAGGTCTCGGTCACGCTGGCTCCCGATGGAAAGGTTTCCATTGGACCGGTTCCAACATCGCGGGAAGAAAGCTATCGACATAAGGTTGAAGCTGTCCGACGCGCTGCGCCGCTGAAGGGTATGGTCACGACCGACGAGTTTATGAAGATGATCAGGAGCGACGATTGACGCTCGTCGATACGAATGTACTGATCGATATCTTCAGCGACGATCCCAAATGGGCCAGATGGTCCGCCGAACAGCTGGTGGCTGTCGGCAGGGTAGGTTCCGTCGTGACAACCCCGATCAACTATGCGGAGCTCTCGGCACGTTTCGACCGGCGATCTGATGTGACGGCCTGGCTGGAACAGCTTGAGGTGAAACTCGCGGATACGCCGCCAGATGCCCTGTTTCGCGCCGGCAAGGCCTTCGCATCCTATCGAGAGTCGGGCGGCCCGCGAACGAGTCTTTTGGCAGACTTCCTGATTGGCGCCCATGCCGAAGTCGCTGGCCTCACCATCCTGACCCGCGACACCCGCCGCTTCCGAACCTATTTTCCGGCAGTCCGGCTCATCGCGCCCGCCGCCCTCTGAACCCTCTAGTTCTCCCGCTTCAGCGCGCTCTCGTGCCAGCGCCGCAGGAGCATGTGGGAGATCCAGCTGGTCATCAGGAAGATGGCGATGCCGGTCATCGAGATCATGATCAGGGCGGCGAACATGCGCGGGATCTTGAGCTGGTAGCCCGCCTCCAGGATGCGGTAGGCAAGCCCCGACGCCGAGCCGCCCGAGCCCGCCACGAACTCGGCCACCACCGCGCCGATCAGCGCAAGGCCGCCGGAAATCTTCAGGCCGCCGAGAAAGTAGGGCAGCGCTGCCGGCAGGCGCAGATAGCGCAGCATCTGCCAGCGCGAGGCGCCGTAGAGCTGGAACAGATTGATCAGGTTGTGGTCGGCCGAGTTCAGCCCGAGGATCGTGTTCGACAGGATCGGGAAGAAGGCGACGATCCAGGCACAGATCAGCAGCGACAGGTTGATGTCGCCGACCCAGATGATGATCAGCGGCGCGATCGAAACGATCGGCGTCACCTGCAGGATCACCGCATAGGGGAACAGCGACTTCTCCAGCCACTTGGACTGCGAGAACAGCACGGCAAGCCCCACCCCCAGCGAGACAGCCGCGATCAGCGCCGCCGCAGTGATGCGCAGCGTGATCCACAGCGAGGCCGACAGCGTGCCCCAGTCCTCGAACAGCGTGCGGGCGATCAGCAGCGGGCCCGGCAGGATGAAGGGCGGAACCTCGCGCCACCAGACCACGAACTCCCAAAGGCCGAGCGCGAACACGCCGATGACGAGCGGAGCCAGGATGCCCGGCCAGGCTTCCGTCGAGATGCCGAGCACCTTCTTGTCCACCCGATAGACCGGGCGGGCCTCGGCATCGGTGCCGTCATGCGGCACCGCCGGCCCGGGAAGCGTCGTGTCGCTCATGAGGCGATGGCCTCCTTCAGCTTTTCCGAGGCGATGCGGCACCAGTGAGCATAATCGGCCGAGGTGCGGAACAACTCGTCGCGCGGATAGGGCGCCTCGACCCGAAGGTCGGCCATGACCCGGCCCGGCCGGGCCGCCATCACGACGATGCGCTGGGACAGATAGACGCTTTCGAAAACCGAGTGGGTGACGAAGACGGCGGTGAAGCGATTGGCTTCCCACAGGCCGAGCAGGTCGTCGTTCAGTCTGTGGCGGGTGATCTCGTCCAGCGCGGCGAAGGGCTCGTCCATCAGCAGGATCTTCGGATGGGTGACGAGCGCCCGGGCGATCGACACGCGCATCTTCATACCGCCGGACAATTCGCGCGGATAGCTCGTCTCGAAGCCCTTGAGCCCGACAAGCGCCAGCATCTCGGCGCCGCGGTCCTCCGCTTCGCGCCCCTTCACGCCCTTCAGCCGCAGCGGCAGCGTGACATTGGCCAGCGCCGTTGCCCAGGGCATCAGGGTCGGGTCCTGGAACACGAAGCCGAGATCCCGCTCAGCGTGCCCGGACGCATCGTGCATGGCGGTCGGCCAGTCGATGGTGCCGACGCTCGGGTCGCCAAGACCGGCGATCATGCGCAGCAGGGTCGACTTGCCGCAGCCGGACGGCCCCAGCAGGCTGACAAATTCGCCGGTCGCAAGGTCCAGATTGACGTCGCGGACGGCAATCGTGCCGTTGGCGAACTGCTTGGTGACACCGCGGACGGTGACCAGCGGCCTTGCGCCGCCGGTCGCCGTCGCACGGACGCGTGCGGCCTGGACCACGTCAGGTCCTTCCGATGCCCTTGTTGATGAAGCGGAGGTCATAGGCCTTCTTGAAATCGACATTGGGCTGGAACACGCCGGCATCGCGCATCTGCGTGTAGAAGCGGCCCCAGCGTTCATCGGTCATCGCGCCGATGCCGAGCGTGGTGGCATCGCCCGACATGACGATGCCGTTCTCGGTCATGACCTTGATGGCATAGTCGATCTTCTTCTGATCCATGTCGGGATTGTCCCGCATGATCAGCTTGTTGGCCTCGGCGATCGCCGGTCCGCCCTTCATGTACTCGGCCCAGCCCTCCAGCGAGGCCGTGACGAAGCGCTGCACGACGTCGGCCCGCTCGGCGACCATCTTGCTCGAGATGTTGATGGTCGTGTTGTAGTTTGCGAAGCCGGCATCGGCGATGAGATGGACCAGCGGCCTGACCCCGCCCTGCTGCTCGATGGCGAAGGGCTCGGACGACAGGAAGCCCTGCTGGCATAGGTTCTTGTCGGCCAGGAACGGCGCCATGTTGAACGTGTAGGGACGCACCTGCTCGTCGGTGAAGCCGAAACGGGCCTTCAGATAGGGCCAGAACGAGGTGCGCCCGCCGGCGCCCACCAGGATGGTCTTGCCCTTCAGCGCCGCGAAGCTGTCATTGCCGACGCCCGGATGGCAGATGATGACCTGCGGGTCCTTCTGGAAGATCGAGGCGATGCACAGGAACGGCAGGTTCTCCTGCACATAGCGGATCGCCTCGAACGAGTTCGACATGATCATGTCGACCCGTCCGCCGAGCAGGAGCTGCGAGGGATTCTGCTGCGGGCCACCCATCCGGATGTCCGCCTCGATGCCGTACTTGCGATAGATGCCGGCGGCGACGCCCTGGTAGAAGCCGCCATGCTCGGCCTGGGCACGCCAGTTGGTCTGGTAGGATACCTTGTCGAGGCCCTGGGCGCTGATCTTGCCCGAGGTCATGAGATAGGCAGCCGAGACGCCCGCGCCGAGGGCAAGCGCCCGGCGGCGTGTCAGGCTGCGGCTGGTCGGGGGTGTGGCGGACATGACGACCTCTCCTGTGCTGGGCCCGTCTGGAGACCCATGAAACCGATGCAGGGCCGAAGAGCAACGGCCGTGCCGGACCAAAGGCCCGGATTGAGGGGTTTCACGGATCAGACTTGCACAGGTTTGAGGCACTCTGCCACTGGCTTGAGCGGCAGGCTTGCCCGCGCCGCCCGATCCCCCGGCACAACATGGCCGCGCACGCGCCGTGGCATGGCGGCTGCCTCGCCCTTCTGGCACTGTGGCACCAGTCCGACCGATGGATAGACCCGATGAGCAAACTTGAGGCCCTGCGCGCCGACCTCTCCGGCATCGCGCTCGCCGACGACGCGCCGACGCTGCGCATGGCGAGCCGCGACTTCTTCTGGTTCTCGCCCGTGCTCAAGCCGCTTCTGGAGGGCAAGGTCGCCGACCTGGTGGCAACTCCGTCCAGCAAGGACGAGTTGCGCCGCATCGCCGCGGCCTGCGCGCGCCATCGCGTGCCGCTGGTCATCCGCGGCGGCGGTACGGGTAATTACGGACAGGCCGTGCCGCTGGCCGGCGGGCTGGTCGTCGACATGCGCAAGCTCGGCCGCATGGTGTTCGCAAAACCCGGCGGCTGCCGGTTCGAGGCCGGCGCCAACATGCTCGACATGGACAAGGCGCTCGATGCCCATGGCCAGGAGCTGCGCTTTCACCCGTCCACGCGCGCGCAGGCGACCATCGGCGGCTTCGTCGCCGGCGGCGCCGCCGGTGCCGGCTCCTGCACCTGGGGTCAGATCGACAATCTCGGCGCCGTCACCGCGCTGGAGGTGATGACGGTGGAGGAGGAGCCGCGCCTGATTGAACTGCGCGGCCGCGAGATCCTGAAGGTCATGCACGCCTATGGCGTCAACGGCATCATCACCGAGGTGGAACTGCCGACCGCCCCCGCCCACGACTGGGCCGAGCGCATCGTCACCTTCGACAGCCTGACGGCGGCCGCCCGCTTCGGTCAGGCCTTCATGGAATGCGACGGGCTGGCCAAGAAGCTGGTCTCGGTCCACGACCCGCGCATCGGGCCCTATCTGCGCCGCCTCGCCCCCTATCTGGAGACGGACAGGGCCTTCGCCATCCTGATGGTCTCCGAGCCGCAGGCCGACACGCTCGACCTCCTGATCGCCGACCATGCCGGCAGGGTCACCTTCCGGCGCGGCGCGGCCGAGGCGAAGGCGGTCGCCTTCGGCACCCACAAGGAGCGCGGCGGCCCCGGTCCGCTCTACGAATACACCTGGAACCACACGACGCTGCACGCCCTCAAGATGGACCCGTCCATCACCTATCTGCAGCTCCGCTTCCCCGCCCCCGACAACCTGAAGCTCGTCGCCTGGGCGGAAAAGGAATTCCACGAGGACGTGTTCTTCCACCTCGAGTTCCAGCGCCGCGAGGGGAAGGTCATCACCTCATCCCTGCCGCTGGTGAAGTTCACCACGCCCGAGCGGCTGGACGAGATCATGCGTCGGGCGGCCGAGGGCGGCGTGCAGCCCTCCAGCCCCCACACCTTCGTGCTGAACAATGCCGGCTGGAAGCGGATCGACGCGCCGCAGCCGGAGTTCAAGCGCCTTGCCGATCCGCACGGGCTGATGAACCCCGGCAAGCTGCTGGGCTGGGAGGGTGGGGCAAGGCAGGCGGCCGAATAGGAGACGCCATGACCGATCATCGCCATGTCGGACCTTTGGCAACGTCCGCGAAACAGGCGAGCGCGCGGCTAAATGCGATGCCGCAGCGCATTCACGAGTGCAACGAAGGCCGGAGATGATTGTCGCCTGCTCGGATAGTAGAGGTGGTAGCCATCCCAGTACGGCGACCAGCCCTGGAGCACGCGCTGCAGCCGCCCCTCCTCAATTTGGGAAAGGGCGATCTCCTCCGGCACATAGGCCAGGCCGCACCCTGCCAGGGCGGCTTCCAGAACATGGAAGATATTGTTGAACACCAGTTGACCATCGACGCGTACTTTGATCTCGCGGCCGTTGTCCTCGAACTCCCACACGTAGAGCGCACCGGACGTGGGGAAACGGTAGTTGATGCACTGGTGCTGCATGAGGTCCTGGGGCTTCGAGGGCGTGGGATGCGCGTCGAAGTACGTCCTTGAGCCGACCACGGCGAATCTGAAATCCGGTCCGATGCGGGCGGAGATCATGTCTTTTGCCAGTTGCTCGCCCATGCGAACGCCCGCGTCATAGCGCCCGGTGACAATGTCGGTCAGGCCGTTGTCGAGCAGCAATTCGACCTTGATGTCCGGGTATCTCGGAAGGACGCTTCTCAATTTTGGCCAGAGGACGTTGTTGATCGCATAGTCCGACGCGACGATCCTGACCGTCCCGGCGGGCTTCTCGCGCAGATCGTTCAGGGCGTCGATCTCCACCTCGATCTGGTCGAAATGGGGGCCGATCCTCTCAAGCAGCCGCTCGCCGGCCTCGGTGGGTGCAACCGCGCGCGTGGTGCGCGTCAGCAGGCGGACGCCGAGGCGCGCCTCAAGCTGACGGATCGTATGGCTCAGGGCGGACTGCGAAACACCGAGCCTGGCCGCAGCCCTCGTGAAACTGCGTTCGCGCGCGACGGCCAGGAAGGCGAGGAGGTCGTTGACGTTCTGCCGCGTCACACGCGAACCCTTCTCATGTTGCGGCGTCGATCATAGCCTCTGCCCGGCGCTATTCCAGTTGCCGGAGTGGGATGACTTGCCCGATACCGACAGCGGCCGGGCCGGTGAAGTGCATCACCGCAGACCTCTCAGTTTGCGCGCTCCAGGCGGATCGCAACCGGGCCCGGCCGGTCGAAGATCGAGACGTCGCCCCTCACCCGGCCGAGCACGACTATGCCCGGAAGCGGGACGCGACCGCTGCGATAGTAGATGACGAAATGATTGGAGCTCCACAGGCCAAGCGTGCCCGTCGAGAAGTCTTGCTGCCGTGCCAAGTCCGGCAGCGATGAGGGCAGATTGCCTGTCTTTTCCTGTCGGAGGTGGTCGCGCATCGCGATGGTGAGCGGAAGCATCCGAGCCAGCGCGCGCGCCGCCTCGTTGTCTGCAAGTTCGGCTGTTACTTCGCCCCAGTCTGAGACAAGCCGAATACGATCCTGAGCCATGGCAACTCCCGCCGTTCCGATCATCACGGCGGCGGCACCAAGCAGCGATTTCAGCACGTGGCGCTCTCCCGGTCTTGTTGAGGCTTGTTTCGAGCATGCTGGCCCGGGTTGCCTTCACGCAGCCAGATGCTGATTGAAGAAGCCGGCCAGCCTGCCGAACGGGATCAGGTCGACCCTGTCGTAGAGGTCGATGTGGCTGGCACCGGGGATGATCATCAGTTCTTTCGGTTCGGCTGCAGCCGCGTAAGCCGTTTCGCTGAAGTAGCGCGAATGGGCCTTCTCGCCGTGGATCAGCAACAGCGGGCGCGGTGCGATCTCCCTGATGTACGACAGGATTGGCATGTTCATGAACGACAGCGGAGTCGTCTGCGTCCACGCGTTGCCAGAGTTGACAGCACGGGCATGGTAGCCGCGCGGTGTCATGTAATAGGCGTGATAGTCGATCAGGAACTGTGCCTCGCCACCCTTCAGCTCATTGTAGGGCGGCTGGTAAGCCGGTGTTCCGCGCTCGGCGTCCACCCAACGCTGTCGGTTCATTTGTTCCAGCGCCTGTGTGCGCTGTTCGAGCGTCACGCTGTCATTGTAGCCGCGCGACATGACCCGCGTCATGTCGTACATGGTGCTGGCGGCAACCGCCTTGACACGCTTGTCGATGGCGGCGGCGTTCAATGCCATGCCGCCCCAGCCACAAATACCGATGATGCCGATGCGCTCCCGGTTCACGGCAGAATGCAGTCCGAGAAAGTCGACCGCGGCGCTGAAATCCTCGGTATTGATGTCCGGCGAGGCGACGTTGCACGGCTCGCCGCCACTCTCGCCCGTATAGGACGCATCGAAAGCCAGAGCGGCGAAACCGCGCTCCGCCATGGTCTGCGCATAGAGGCCCGACGATTGCTCCTTCACCGCGCCGAAAGCGCCGCAGACGGCGAGCGCTGCCAGCCGCCCGTCGACACGGTTCTTCGGGAGGTAGAGATCGCCAACCAGGGTGATGCCGTAGCGGTTCCTAAAGGTCACCTTCTCGTGGTCGATCATCGGGCTCTTCGGGAAAACCTTGTCCCATTCCGATGACATTCGTTGAGCCCCTGCGCTGGACGCCGTGACGAGAGAGCCGGCGCCGATGGCTGCGAAGCCCGCGCCCGTCAGTTTCAAGAGATCGCGACGAGCAACTTCAGACTCCATCTGACGAGGCGTCGCGTGGCCGGTTTGGTTCCGCGTGTTCATGGCGGTATCTCCGCTCTCTGTTCATGAATTTTCACACGGAAGTTAGTCGAGAGACGCCCCGCCGATTAGGGTGCGCGCTCAGCATGCGATCATGAGCCTGATTCATAAATGATCGTGCCTCGGGCCGCGCCGTTCGATCACGTCTGCAAGCAGGTGCAGTCGCCCCTGAACCGCCCACGCCAGATCACCCCGCCGGCCCCACCGCGCCCCGCTGCTCGACGATTCGCCGGTACTGCTCCGGCTGGCGATGCATGTCGAAATTGAACGTCGTCGCCCTGTAGCTCTTGCCGATATCGAGGTCGCAGCGGGCAATCACCAGTTCGTCGTCTTGCGTCAGCGCCTGGCCGATCACCTCGCCGGTGGGCGCGATGATCGAGGAGCCGCCGATCATCTCGCAGCCCTCCTCCACGCCGCATTTGGCGACGCCAACCACCCAGGTGCCGTTCTGGTAGGCGCCGGCCTGCATGACCAATTGGTTGTGGAACTCCGACAGGCGGTCGTGGTCGGGTGCCGGCGGGTTGTGGCGCGGCGTGTTGTAGCCGAGCAGGATCATCTCCACCGACTGCAGCCCCATCATCCGGTAGCTCTCCGGCCAGCGCCGGTCATTGCAGATCATCATGCCCATATGGCCGCCGAGCGCGTTCCACACGCCCCAGGAAAGGTCGCCCACCTCGAAATAGCGCTTCTCCAGGTGCTGGAAGGCGCGCCACGGCTCATGTTCCGCATGGCCCGGCAGATGGATCTTGCGGTATTTGCCGACCTGCCGGCCGGTGTTGTCGACCAGCAGCGCGGTGTTGAAGTGCCGGCCCTCGGGGGTCAGTTCGGCATAGCCGAACGAAAAGCCGATGCCGAGCCGGGCCGCCTCGCTGAACAGCGGCGCGGTCTCGTTGGACGGCATCTCGCGCTCGAAGAACGCATCGATTTCGCTCTGGTCCTCCATCCACCAGCGGGGGAAGAAGGTGGTCAGCGTCAGTTCGGGGAAGACCACGAGGTCGCAGCGGTGCGCCGCCGCCTCGCGCATCAGTTCCACCATGCGCGCCACCACCTCGCGGCGCGAATGGGCGCGCTGGATCGGCCCCATCTGGGCAGCGCCCACGGTGACGATTCGGCTCATGCGGACATCCTTTCGACGTCTTCGGGATCGCGCCCGACGATTTCGCGATAGATGACGGGGTCGGTGGCCCCTTCGGTCCCGATGCAGAACACGCGCGAGGCCCCGTCGAGGCCCAGCGCGGCGCGGCAGGCCGCGTCGCCGGCAATGGCGCGAAGGCCCGCAAGCCCGGCAACCCCGGATTCGCCCGCCGCGATCCCCAGATCGGCAAGGTCGCGCATGGCATCGGCCGCGCGTGCGTCGGGAATGGTCACGAAGGCATCGGCACCCGGCGCCAGCAGCGCCCAGGCAAGCTGCGAAGGCTCGCCGCAGGCAAGACCCGCCATGATGGTGTCGAGGTCGCCGCCGACCGCGGTCCAGCGACCCGCCAATGCGCTCCGGTAGAGGCAATCGGCGGTTTCCGGCTCGACCACGATCACGCGCGGCCGGCCCGCACCCTGCAGCTCCCAGTACCAGGACAGGACACCGGCAGCGAGACCGCCCACCCCGCCCTGCACGAAGACATGGGTCGGGGCGGCGCCCTGCTCCTCCGCTTCCATCGCCAGCACGGCATAGCCCTGCATGACGTCGCGCGGGATCAGGTCATAGCCCGGCCAGGACGTGTCGGAGACGATGGTCCAGTCGTTGGCGGCGGCCGCCTCGGCGGAGGCGCGCACGGCATCGTCGTAATTGCCCGGTACCCGGCGCACCTCGGCACCGAAAGCGGCGATGGCGGTGGCGCGTCCCTCGCTCACCGTCTCGTGGACATAGATAACCGCCTTCACGCCCAGCCGGCTGGCGCCCCAGGCCACCGCCCGGCCGTGATTGCCGTCGGTGGCGCAGGTGACTGTCAGCCCCTCGGCCGATCCGCGCTGCACCACCAGCCGCTCCACGGCATAAGCGCCGCCCAGCGCCTTGAAGCTCTTCAGGGCGAAGCGCCGGCCCTCGTGCTTGTAGGCGATGGCGGCAAGCCCCGAAGCGGCCGCGAGAGCGTCGAGGGACAGGACGGGCGTGGCCGCATAGCCGGGCCAGGCCGAGATGGTCGAATGGGCGAGACGGGCGCCTTCCAGCGACAGGATGGCGCGCTCCGCCTCGCCATAGGGCCGGTTTCGGTCAAGACCGGGATTGACGAGAAGACGGGCACCCGTGGCGGCGACGACGAGGTTCGGCATGCCGTCGAAAAGCACGCGGGGACCGCCCGCGGTCAAGTCCTAAGGGCGCCAGTGGATGCGCTGGAATGCAGCCATGCGCGCTTCGCGAGGCCGATGGGCCGGCCCGTTCGCGGTCAGGGCACGAGCCTGTCGCGCACCGTCGGCCATGCGCGCTCGGCGCGGGCCACGGCCTTGTCCGGATCGGTGGCGAAGACCGTGCGGTTGCGCTCGGAATGGAAGACATAGAGCCGGTCGTCATGGACGAGCCAGATGGACGGATGACCGGCCGCCGGGCTCTCCTCGCCGACCGCGATCGCGTCATAGCCGCCATAGCGCGGCTGATAGACGCCGGGGTGCTGCATGAAGGCCGCGCGATTGCCCTCGTTCTGGAAGCGCCACGTCGCCCCTGCCCAGCTCAACTCGAAATCCGCAGAGCCCTCGCGGGGTCCGCCATCGGTGAAATAGGCCACCGGGTCCATGCCGTAGAGCGCCACGCCGGTCATCCGGTCGGTGACGATGCGCTCGGTGGTGGCCGCCCGGGGCCCGTCCTCCACCCCCGTCATTCCGATCAGGACAGCGACGCCGGCATAGAGCGCGGTCACGACCAGCGTCCAGGCCAGGGGTCGGAGGAAATGCCTCACCATCGTCATGTTTTCTGCCGAATCTGGGAGTCGAAGACGGAGGCCGACCTTGGCAACCGAGGGTAACCAGTTCCTTACCGCAATGCCCGAAATCTGCGACTGGTGACCAAATGGTTACCTTCCCCGCTTAGGATCATCTCACATCGCGGCGGCCGGTTCGGGCCGCCGATCCGTGGAGAACCACATATGAGCCATGACCATATCGATCGCCGCGCCCTGATCGCCGCCCTCGCGGGCACTGCTCTCGTCGGCTTCGACCGCCAGGCACTGGCCCAGCGCGCCTATCAGGACCAGTCGCCGCGCACCTATTCGAACAGCGAGATCGTCGGCACTGGCCACCGCTTCTTCGGCTCGACCAGCCGGGGGCTCGCCAATCTCGTCGAGCGCGCCACCCAGCAATGGGGCCGGCCGAGCGCCTATATCCTCGGCCAGGAGGGTTCGGGCGCCTTCGTCGCCGGCCTGCGCTACGGCGAGGGCATGCTTTACACCAAGGATGGCGCCGACGCGAAAGTGTTCTGGCAGGGTCCGACGCTCGGCTTCGACTTCGGCGGCGACGGCGCGCGCACCATGATGCTGGCCTATCGTGTCCGCTCGCCGCAGGACCTTGAGCGCCGCTTCATCGGCGTCGACGGTTCGGCCTATCTGGTCGGCGGCCTCGGCATGACGGCGCTCGGTGCCGACAACATGCTGGTCGTGCCGATCCGCACCGGTGTCGGCGCCCGGCTCGGCGTCAATGGCGGCTACCTGAAATTCACCTCGCGCCCGACCTGGAACCCCTTCTGATCCGGCGCGCCGGCCCTTCCCGCGGCGGGCCCGGCATGGCAAAAGGTGGCTGACGCAGCGTGAGCTGCCCTGTCTGCGCGCACGAGAAGGAGAGCGCCGGTCGTGACCATCGAGACCGCCATGGTCTTCGCGCTCGGCTTCCTCACGGCGGCTTTGCTGTCGCTCGGGATGATGGGCGCGGTCTGGCGGCGCGCCGTTCGGCTCACCACGCGGCGGGTGGAAAACGCCATGCCGCTGTCGTTCTCGGAGATCAAGGCCGAGAAGGACCAGATCCGTGCGGACTATGCGGTGATGACGCGCCGGCTGGAGATTGCCGCCGACGGGCTCCGCGAGGAGCTCAACCTGCGGACGATCGAACTCGCCCGCCGCACCGAGGTGATCCGCGACATCAACACCGAACTCGACGCGCGGGCGGCACGCATTGCCGCGCTCGACGGCACAGTGGCGGGGCTTGGGGCCGATCTCGCTGCAGCCCGCGCGACCATCGCCGGGCAGGAGGCCAGCCTGAAGGCTGCGGCCGAAACGCTGGCCGAGCGCGATGCGGCGCTGGCCGAGCGCACGGAGGAACTGGCCGCCTCGCGGGCCGATGCCAATGCCCTGCGGATCGACGGCGTGGCGCTGCGCACCCGGATCGACAGCCAGACCGCCGTGGTCAACGATCTCACCCGCAGCCTGGAACTCGCAGAGGCCGACATTGCCGCCCGTCGCAAGTCCTTCTCCGAGGTGACCTCGGCGCTCACCGCCGAGCGGCAGCGCATTTCGGAGGTCCAGGACCGGCTGAACCGCGAGAACGAACTGACCAACAGCTTGCGCGCGGAACTTGCCGAGCTGAACCGCACGCTGTCGGAGACGGCCCGCGATCTCAGCGCCGAGCGGCGGCGCAACGGCGAACTGACGGGCGAGGTGCGCACGCTGCAGGGCAAGGTGGAGGCCGGAACCCGCCGCATCGAGAAGATGACGGCAGAGCTTGCCGGACAGAAGGAGCGGCTCACCGAGGAAACGGCCCGCGCCGAGCGGGAGAGGCAGGCGCGCGACACGGCCGAGCGCACCACCGCAAGGGGCGAAGCCGAGCGCGACCGGCTGGCGGCGGAACTCGCGATGCTCAAGGTCACGGCAGGAGAGACAGCCCGCGCCCTCCAGGTGGAGGCGGAGACCGCCAAGGCGGCGAAGAACATGCTCGAGGGCTCGCTCGCCAAGGCGCGCGAGGACCGCGTGCGCATCCAGCGCGAGGTTGCCGCGCTCACCCAGTCGGCGCAGACCGCCTCGACGCGCGATGCCCGCGACATCGACATGGTGCGGGAGAAGATGGATTCGCTCGCCGCGACCATTGCCCGCGTGACCCATACGCTGGAAGGGCCCAACTCGCGCATCGCCGCGATCCTGTCGGAACAGGCCGCCGGCACCGGGCCGGGACGCCGGCGCAAGCGGTCCGACCTGACGCTCGCCGAACGCATCCGCCTCGTCGTCGACGAGGCCAACCGCACCGACAGCCAGGACAAGGAAGCGGCGGAATAGCTGCTGACAGGACGGGAGCCGGCGGCTGCCAGTCTGGCGCCTGCCTGACCAGAGAGCTCCCCCCGATGACGTCCCCGACCCGCCCGCGCCTCTATTCCGGACCGCTCAGCATGTTCGGCGCCAAGGCCGAGATTGCCCTGCTGGAAAAGGGCATCGACGCCGAGGTCGTGATGGTGCCGTTCGATATGAAGCGTCTCTACGAGCCGAAGCACCCCGAGGTGCTGCGCATCAACCCGAAGCGGCAGGTGCCGGTGCTGGTCCACGGGCCGGTGGAGATTTTCGATTCGACGCAGATCTTCGAATATCTGGAGGACATCGTCCCGGATCCGCCGCTCTGGCCGCGCGATCCGGTGGCACGGGCACGGTCACGCCTGCTCGAGATGAAGTCGGACGAGGTCTATTTTCCCCACATCGTCCGGCTGATGGGACTTCAGCAGGCGCCCGACGACCCGGCCGCGATCGCCGCGAGGGCCGGAGCTTCGGCCTTCTACGATGCCATGGAGGCGGAGCTTGGCCGAGGCGAGTGCCTTGCCGGCGCCTTCTCCTATGCCGACATCGCCTTCTACATGGCCCAGTTGTTCGGGGACCGGATGGGCGCACCGATGACCGAGGCGCATCCGCGCCTCGTCGCCTGGCGTGACCGCATCGGCGAACGGGCCTCCGTCATCCGCGTGGCCGGCGCCATGGGGCGCTGGCTGGTCGGCGAGGGCCGGCCGATCCCGGCTTTCCTCGACCGGCTTGTGCGCGCGTCCCGGCCACCACCCGCCGCATGACAAACCCCTCCCCGGCCGCCGTGCCGAAGAGGGGTGTCGTGCAGACGCTGGCTGCCATGCCGGAGCCGGACAGGATCAGCGGAAGCTGCGGCCGTGGCGGGCGATGCGCTCGATCTGCGAACGCTCGATGCCGATATCCTTCAGCGACTCGTCGCTGAGGCTGCCGAGCTCGAGCGTGTTGCGGCGCACGCGCTGCCAGTCGGCGAAGCTTGCGAAAAGGCCACCGGCAAGGGCGGCAATGCGGGTGAGAAAGCCGCCGGCCTGGGATGAGGCGGACGGGGCATGGGACGACATGAGGGACATGATGGGCTCCAACGGTTGATGGCGAGGCTTATGGGCCGGGGCTGTTTCGGCCTCTCGTCTCGCTCCGTTGGTCGCATTTCAGCGTATTACGGTTTTGACGGAACTCATCAAGACTTTTGACGCATCCGATCAATTGTTTCCACGCTGTTTCGGTTCTTTCATTCCCGTGTCAGGACTGTGGCGAAACAGCCCTCCCGACCGTCAACACGCTTTGCCTCATGGCATTTCTTGGCCGAGAGCTGCGATTGCACTCATGCTGCCATGCAACAACGTGACGCCTCGCACCTGCGAGACAGGTGTCGCGCCCCGGCAGGCATCACTCCTCTGCCAGAAACTCCTCGACCAGCGCCGCCATGCGAACCGGATCGGTGACCACGAACAGGTGTCCGTCATCGACCAGTTCCAGCCGGGCCTTGGGAATAAGGCTCGCCAGCGCCTTGGCATTGATCACCGGAATGAGCGGATCGTCGGTTCCTGAGACGACGAGCGTCGGCTGGCGGAGCATCCAGAGCCAGGGCAGGCTGGTCCAGCCCAGCATGGCCAGCAATTGCAGCGTATAGCCGTATTGCGTCGCGCCGCGCATGGCCGCCGCATGGCGCTGGATCAGGGTCGGATCGCGGCGGAAGGCACCGCCATAGATGTCGGCGGCGATCGACTGCATGTAGCCCTTGTCCGCGTAGCGCCGGGGGCTTGCCATCTTGGCCAGCACATCGGGCGCGCCGGGAACCATGATCGAACCGGGGGAAGTCGCGACCAGCACCAGGCGCCGGCAAACCAGGGGGTACTGAAAGGCGAACTGCTGCGCGACGCCCCCGCCCCACGAGACACCGGAGACGTCGATCTCGCCGTCATAGCCAAGCTGGCGCATCAGATCGTGGGCGAGCTTGACCAGCGTCGAGGGGCGGTAGGGCAGCAGCGGCGCCGGTGAGCCGCCGATGCCGGGTACGTCGAAGATGACGGCCTCGGTATCGCCCAGAGCCTCGAAGAACGGGGCCGCCAGTTCCAGATTGGCGCCAATGCCGTTGAACATGAGCAGCGGCGGCCGCTTGCCCGTTCCCCTGCGGATACCGACGCGCAGCACCTGCCCGCCGACGTCCTCCATGCGGGTCTCGAAGGAGGCCGGGGCGGAATGCGGGGCGGTCTGGGTCAAGGGCAGGTCCTCTTGCAGCGTGTCAGGCGACTTTTCGCGATCATGCGACAGGCCGGCCGATTCGGCACTGTCAGCCGGTCGGCTCCCCTCACGGCTCGAACACATAGGTGCCCGGCGAGGGGCCGAGCGGCTTGTAGCGGGCGCTTCCGGCCGATTTCGGCGCTGCGATTTCCTTGCCGGCGCGCGCCTTCAGCCATGGCCCCCAGTGCGTCCACCAGGAATCGGCCTGCTTCTCGGCGCCCTTGGCCCACTGGTCGGGATCCTCGGCCGTCGCCTTGCCGGTGACGAACCAGGCCTTGGGGTTGCCGGGCGGGTTCAGGAGGCTCTGCAGGTGGCCCGAATTGGACAGGACATAGGTGGTGTCCGGCCCGTAGATGCGGGCGGTCTGGTACACCGCCTTCCATGGCGTGATGTGGTCGGTGGTGCCGCCGATGACATAGGCCTCGGCCGTCACCTTGCCCATGTCGATCGGCACGCCGTGGATCGACATCTTGCCGGCATTGACGAAGGGATTGGTGAAGATCAGGTCGAGGAAGTCGCCGTGCAGGCGCGCCGGCAGGCGGGTGGTGTCGGCATTCCAGTAGAGGATGTCGAAGGCCGGCGGCTGGTTGCCCATCAGGTAGTTGTTGACCCAGTAGTTCCAGATCAGGTCGTTCGGCCGCATCCAGGCGAACATCTTCGCCATCTCCTGGCCGTCCAGCACGCCGCGGGTGGCCGACATCTGCTTGGCCGCCATGACCGATTCCGGCGTCACCAGCGCGGCGAAATCGGTATCGGCGCCTGCTTCCGTGTCGATCACGCAGACGGCGAGGATGATCGAGGCGAGCTTGTCCAGCCCCTGCCCCGCCAGCCAGCCGGCATAGGTGGAAACGGTGATGCCGCCCGAACACGACCCCATGATGGTGAGCTTGTCCTGCCCCGTGATGTCGAGGGCCGCATCCACCGCCTCGTCGAGCGCCTGGATATAGGTGTCGAGACCCCAGTCGCGCTGCTCGGCCGTCGGGTTGCGCCAGGAGATGCAGAAGGGCTGGATGCCGTTCGCCAGCAGGAAGCGGATCATGCTCTTCTTCGGCGAGAGATCGACCGCATAGAACTTGTTGATCTGCGGCGGCACGATCAGCAGCGGCCGCGAGAAGACCGTCTCGGTCGTCGGCGTGTAGAGAATGAGCTCCAGCACGTCGTTGCGGAACACCACCGTTCCCGGCGTATTGCCGAGATTCTCGCCCACCTTGAAGCCGCTCATGTCGACCTGGCTCGGCAGGCCGCCGTTCTTCGACAGGTCGGAGATGTAGTTCTTCACGCCCTCGACGAGGCTCTTGCCGCGCGTATCCACCGCGTGCTTCAGCGCGGTCGGATTGCCGAGCAGCGTGTTGGACGGGGCCATGGCATCGACGAAGATCGAGGTCACGAGCCGCGCGCGGGCGGCATCCTTGTCGGGCAGGTCGGTCTTGGCCACTGCCTCGTGAACGGTCTTCGCCCACGCCGTGTAGGACTGCATCAGCGTGCGGTGGAAGGCATTGGCCTGCCAGGCCGGATCGGCGAAGCGCTTGTCCTTCGGATCGGGCGCGACCTCCGATTGGCCGGTGACGATCCGGCCCATCTCCTTGACGAAGTCCATCCATTGCTGGGCGACAATCTGCGGCTGTGCCGCGAGAGCGCCCACCAGCGTACGCGCAGCCCCGATCAGTTCCTCGGTGCGCACGCCCACCAGCGGGTTGAGCGCCAGCGTGTTGCGCGAGGCATCCTCGGCGATCTGCTCGGCAAGCGGCCGGTCGGGGGCGTTGCGGACCGCCTCGGCGGCATCAGCGGCGGGCCCGTTGCCGGCAGCCGTGGCCTTCGCCCTGGCGGGTTTCGCCGCTGTTGCCTTGGCGGCGGACGCCTTGGCCGCAGACGCCTTGGCCGAAGGCGGTTTCCGGGTTCCGGCCTTGCCGGACGGGGTCGCATCGCGGCGTGCCATGGCATTCTCCCTTGGGACTGTTCTCGTTGGTCCGACACTAGAGCCCTCTCCGCCCCGGCTTCAAGCGCCGTCACCGGGCTTGTGCCGCGGGCTGTCCCGTCCTTGAATGGCGCCAAGGGCCCGCCAGAGGCCGATGCGCATCGGGCGCGAGGGAGAACCGCCATGAAGCAGCTCAGCGGGATCGATGCGACCTTCCTCTACATGGAGACGCCCGAGACCCCGATGCATGTCGCGGGGTTGACGCTCTACGAGCCGCCAAAGGCCATGACGGGCACGTTCCACGAACATTTCCGCAGCTTTTTCGAGAAGCGCGTCCACCTCATCCCGATCTTCTCCAAGAAGCTCGCCCGCGCCATCTTCGACCTCGACCATCCCGGCTGGGTCGATGCCGGCGATGTCGACCTCGACTATCACATCCGCCACCAGACCCTGCCGAAGCCGGGCAGCTTCGCCCAGCTCGAGACGCTGGTCGGCGACCTGCATTCCGTGACGCTCGATCGCTCGCGCCCGCTCTGGCAGTTCACCGTCATCGACGGCCTCGCCGACGGCCGCTTCGCGCTCTATTCCAAGGTCCACCATGCGGCCGTGGATGGTGGCGCCGGCATGGTCATCACCAAGGCGCTCTACGACATCACCGAGGTGCCGCGCGATGTCGGCCCGGCCCCTGAGGCGAAGCAGAAGGCGAAGCCGAGCGTCCCGCAGCGCGCCGTCGTCGGCCTTAACGACCTGATGGCCAACATGGTGCGCCAGCACATCACGCTGATGACCGCCGGAGCCAAGCTCGTCGGCTCGGTCGCGAGTGCGCTGCTGCCGGGTTCCTCGGCGGAGAAGAAGGACGAGACGGCGGACAAGCCCTCCGGCACCCCGGCCCTGCCCAGCCTCGTGCCACCGAAGACACCCTTCAACGTCACCATCACCGGCCAGCGCGCCTATGCGGCGCGGACGCTCTCCCTCGACGATGCCAAGCTGGTGGCGAAGGCGACCGGCGCCAAGCTCAACGATGTCGTCATGGCAGTCTGTTCGGGCGCCCTGAGGCGTTATCTCCAGGCCAAGAAGAAGCTGCCCAAGACGCCGCTCATCGCCTTCGTGCCGATTTCGCTGCGCGAGGCCGGCAACACCGACATCAACAACCAGGTCTTCGGCATGAACTGCCCGCTGGCGACCGACATCGCCGATCCGCTGGAGCGCCTCGCCTCGATCCGCAAGACCTCGACCACCACCAAGCAGGTCGCCGGCGTCACAAAGGAGGCGGCACCGAAGGACTTCACCATGATCGGCGCCCCGCTTATCCTGCCGGGCCTGATGCAGCTGTTCGGCAAGTCCGGCATCGCCGACATGGTGCCGATGGGCGTCAATGTCGTCATTTCCAACACGCCCGGCCCGCCCTTCCCGCTCTACTGCGCGGGGGCGAAGGTCTCGGCGCTGTATCCGGTCTCGATCCCGACGCACGGCATCGGCCTCAATCTCACGGTGCAAAGCTATCTCGGCCAGCTCGATTTCGGCCTGACCGGCTGCCGCAAGGCCATGCCCGACATGGCCGCGCTCGCCGATGACCTGAAGCCCGCTCTCGATGAACTGGTGGCGGCGGTGAAGGCGAAAATGGCCACCGCTTCCCCGGCACCGGCCAAGGCGGCCGCGGCAGCCGCACCGCCGACGGCAGAGGATGCGCCCGCGAAGACGCCCCCGGCCGGCAAGGCATCCAAGGGAGCAAAACCGGCAAAAGAGGCAACGACCGCAAAGGCGG
This sequence comes from Phreatobacter sp., assembly GCF_051860605.1. GTDB lineage: Bacteria > Pseudomonadota > Alphaproteobacteria > Rhizobiales > Phreatobacteraceae > Phreatobacter. The sequence goes on from NZ_JBHYDR010000006.1 coordinate 351,538, forward strand.
CAACCACGGCGAAAGCCGCAGCCAGGAAGGCTCCAGCCAAAGAGCCTTCGGCCAAGGCAGAAACGGCCGCAAAGCCGGCACCGGCAAAGGCCGGGAAGGCCGGGGCCAGACCGAAGGCCGCCGGTGGCAAGGTGCCCGCCAAACCGGCGTCCAGACGCAACGCGAAGGCTGCACCACGCTGAAGCGCCCTTGGAATGGCCGTCGCCCGCCCCCATCTGACGGACAGCGCCCTGCCGCATGACGGCGGGGCAGCTTGTCGCAGCGGCCCGGCAATGGTCTAGTTGCGGGGCTTCCCCTCTCGGGAGCCACGAATCAGGCACGGCGACAGGCCGGAGCCACGACGGAGGAGACAGCATGGCAGTCGCATCCGCAGAGCTCGCGCCGCCATCGCGCACGCTTCTCTTGCTTGAAGGCCGGGCGATCCCGGAACTCGCCGCCTTCGTCACCGCCTATCCGCTGCTGGCCTCTGCCCCGCGCGGCGACGGCCATCCCGTGCTCGTGCTGCCCGGCCTTGTCACCTCCGACCGGGCCACGGTTCCGCTCAGGACCTATCTCGCCGGCCAGGGCTATGCTGCCTATGGCTGGGAGCTTGGCCGCAATTACGGCCTCCTGCCCGGCATCGAGCGGCGCATGGTGGAGCGGATCGAGGAACTGGCCGAGACCCATGGCAGCAAGGTCAGCCTCGTCGGCTGGAGCCTGGGCGGCATCTATGCCCGCCAGCTTGCCAAGATGCTGCCCGACAAGGTGCGGCGGGTCATCACGCTCGGTTCGCCGTTCAAGGGCACGCCGAAGGCGACCAATGCCTGGCGGCTCTACGAATTCACGTCGGGCCACAAGGTCGACGACCGCGACCACCACATGGGCGGGCTCATTTCCGATCCGCCGCCGGTGCCGACCACCGCCATCTATTCGCGCACCGACGGCATCTGCGCCTGGCAGTGCTGCGTGGAGACCGAAGGCCCGCTGACCGAGAACATCGAGGTGCGCGGCAGCCATTGCGGCCTTGGCCACAACCCGTCGGTCGCCTATGCGGTGGCCGACCGGCTGGCGCAGGCCGAGGGCAGCCACGATCCGTTCGAGCGGTCCGGCTGGCGGTCGATCTTCTACCCCCAGCCCTGGCGCGCGGCCTGACAGGCCGCCTGCGCCCGGGCACCCGGCCTCACTTGCGCGTGAAGCTCTGGCGGATTTCCTCGAAGCTTTCCTTCATCCGGTCCTGGATGATGCGCACCGCGTCCTGATTGGAGCGCTGGACGAGTTCGGCCATGTCGCGGGTGTTCTTCACCGCGGCTTCCATGGCCTTCTTGGCGAATTCGCTTTGCGCAGCCATCATCTCCTGCGCGCTCCCGGGCATCCGGAAGCCCCTGGAGGCGTCCTGGATCTCCTTGATCGCCGTCTCGATGATCTCGCGCTGCTTGGCCGCGATCGCCGTGGCGCCCTCCGCTGCGGCCTTGCCGCTGGCGCTCAGAGCCTCGAAGTTCTTGCGGTGATGGTCGACGATCTTCTCAAGGTCGACGGTCGGGATTTTCATCTCCTGCCCGAGCTTGGAGAACATATCGAGGATCGATTTGGGCATCTCGGTCATGTCGCATCTCCATGTGGCTGGCAGTCCGGGGCCGGGCCCGGCGACCCGGCCTGCGCCGGACCCGTCCGACTGACCGTAGGCCCGCCCCGTGACCGGATCAAGGAGGCCAGCGCCGACCGGTCCCGGCTCACGCGGAGCGGATCAGCACCTCGATCGTGTGCAGGGTGAGACCGGCAAGGCCTCCGATCAGCGTGCCGTTGAGGCGGATATATTGCAGGTCGCGCCCGATATTGATCTCGATGAGGCGGATGAGCTGGTTGAGGTCCCAGGATTTCACCTGATCGGCGATGAAGGTCGATGCCCCGCTCTTCTGCTGTTCGACGAAGCCGGCGAGCACCGTGACAAAACCCTCGTTGATCTCGGCCGCCATCACCGGATCGGTCGCAAGCTTGCGACCGATATCGACGAACAGACTGACAAGCTGGCTCTCGATCTGCGACTGCGGCGAGGCGATGTCGTCGGTGAGGAAGGTGGTGATCGAGCGCCAGACCTGCTGGGCAAGGTCGCGCAACTCCGCGCGCGCGAGCAGGTCCGCCTTGAGCTTCTCGGCGCGCGCCGCCATCTCGGGACTGTCGCGCAACTGGTCGATGAAGGTCGCGACGAACCGGTCGAACTCGCGGCGCAATGCGTGGTCGGGATCCTCGCGCACCTCGTCGAGGAACGAGGAGGTGGACTTCATGACCTTGTTCAGGAGATAGGCGTCCGCCTTGAACAGGTTGAACAGGCTCGGCAGTTCACGCCGGATCTTCTCGCGGATGCCGGCAACGGTCGCCTCGTCCGCCAGGATCTTCTCGATCGCGCCGATGATCTCGTCGAGCAGCTTCTGATGCCGGCCATCGGAGGTGAAGGCGGACAGCATCTGCGCCGCCACGGGCGCGATCTTCAGCTGCCGGATCTGGTCCATGACGCGCTGGGTGACGAAATCCTTCATCCGTGACTGGTCAAGCCCGGCCACGGCCTGCGGCACGAGCTTGAGGGCGAAGCGGGCAAGGTTCCGGCTCTTTTCCGGATCTGACAGCCAGTCCGAGATGATCTTGGCGAAATCGACCTCGCGCAGCTTGGCCGCGACCGGCGCCGGGGCGAGGAAATTGGTCTCGACGAACTGTCCGAGGCTGTCGGCGATGCGCGACTGGTTCTTGCTGACGATGGCGGTGTGGGGGATCGGCAGGCCGAGCGGATGCTTGAACAGCGCCACCACCGCATACCAGTCGGCGATACCGCCGATGGTGGCGGCCTCGGCGAAAGCCGCGACGAAGCCGAAGGCCGGATGATGGTGCTCCAGCACCTTGGCGATGACCATGACGGAGACATTGACGCCGAGCAGGCTGGTGGCGACGACCTTGGCGCGGCGCAGCCCGGCGAGCTTTTCCAGGTCATGGTCCGTGAGAGCCAGTTCGCTCCCGCCAAGGCGTCCGGCGGCGGGCGCGGCCTTGCCTGTTCCGTCCATGCTGCACTCCTCCGGGCCTCGGCTCCCTGACATAGGCCGCCCGAGCGCCATTCGGAAGGCGCTGCCCCATGTCCGAAACCCGCGTCAGGCGACCCGGTTCCAGACCATGCATCCCAAGAGCCTGAAAAGACGGGTGAATATGTGATGTTGCGCTGCATCCAATTTTTATGTTGCAATGCACAATAGTTCATGCGATAAGAGCTCTGCCGCTGCGGGCCGATGTCGGACGCAGCCACCATGGCTCAAACGAGAGAATGGAGAGAGAAATGACCGAGAAGACCGCCAAGACGAAGGCCACCGCCACCGAATCCGCCGCTTTCGCGCCGGTCGCCCAGATCCTCGAGACGCTCAAGGGCGCCCAGGAGAAGATCCAGGTTCCGACCGCCGCCCGCGACTTCGTCAAGCAGAACGCCGAATCCGCCAAGGCCCGCGTGGCCGATGTCGAGCAGGGCGCGCTGAACGCCACCGCGACTGTCGAGAAGGCGCTTGTCGCCGTCGTCGGCGCCGGCGCCACCGTGTCGCGCAACGTGATCGACGCCACCGTCGCCAATGTCACCATGACGCTGGGCGGCATCCAGTCGCTCGCCGATGCCTCCTGCGCCCAGGATGCGGCCAAGCGCTATGTCGATTTCGTCAAGGAAATCGGCCAGGCCAACATCGTCCGCGCCCAGGACAGCTTCAACGCCGTCCGCCAGGCCGCAACCGAAAGCGCCAAGGCCCTGCAGGCCGAGATGGGCAAGTTCGCCCCGTTCGGCTCCAAGGCGGCCTGACGATCCGACCGCCTGCCTGTCAGGCGGCCCGCATCTTCCCCCGTTCGTGGTGCGAAAGGCCCGCCCTCACCGGCGGGCCTTTTGTCATGCCCGGCCGGCCTCCGACGCCTCCGGCCCGATCACCAGCCGCCGGTAGAGATGCCAGGTCGCGTGCCCCCACAGGGGCAGCACGACCACGAGGCCGGTGAACAGCGGTGCCATGGCGAGGAACACCACCACAGCCGTCACAATTCCCCAGCCGAGCATGACCATGGGACTGGCCAGCACGGCCCGCACGCTGGTGATGATGGCCGTCACCATGTCGATGTCACGGTCGAGCAGCAGCGGGAACGACACGACCGTGATCGCGAAGGTGCCCAGCGCCATGCAGGCGCCTGCCACCGTGCCGACGGCCAGAAAGGTCCAGCCCTCCCAGGTGGTTGCGACCTGCTTGAGGAACAGGACCGGATCGAGCGTCGCGAAACCGAAGAACAGGGCATAGAGCACCCGCACCTGGTACATCCACATCATGAAGATGAAGAGCGTGACGAAGGCCATCCAGGACAGTTCCCGGCCGCCCTGTCGCCAGACCGCGCCGAGCACGGCAGGCCAGCTCAGCGGCTGGCCCATCTCCCGCCGGCGCGAGACCTCGTAGAGCCCGACCGCGACGAAGGGGCCAATCAGCGCAAATCCCGCCGCGAGCGGATAGACCGCCCAGACATAGCCGAACATCCCGGGAAGGATCATCATCAGCCAGCCGCCGAGGCAGTAGATGGCGCCGAAGAACAGGCCGTAGAGGGGCGCGGCCCTCAGATCCGCAAAGCCGGCCTCAAGCGCGGCCCGGATATCGTGGGCCGTCGCCGCGCGCACGGATGGCACGCCAGACGCGGGCAGCCGCGGCGAATCGGCTGGGGTATCGACTGGGCGCATGGGCATCCTCCGGCTGGCTGCTTCGGCAAGCCGGCATCAGGGCCGGCCCGCGGTCCGGGGGAAGCCAGAGGATGGCGCAACCGGCCGCGCCGTCAAGCGCCGCCGTGCGAAAGGACGGGGTCGATCAGCTTGCCAGCCGTCGTGCCTCGCGCAGGGGCCAGGCAGAGACCTTGGCAAGATCGGCCTGGGCGGCGGCATATTCGCGCTTCAGCCGGGCGATGAACTCGCCGGCTCCCTCGACCGCCTTGACCGCGCCGATGCCCTGTCCCGAACCCCAGATGTCGCGCCAGGCCTTGCTCTTGGACGTGCCGCCCGAACCGAAGCTCATCTTGGAGGGGTCGCTCTGCGGCAGGTTCTCGGGGTCGAGGCCGGCGGCGACGATCGAGGCGCGCAGATAATTGCCGTGCACGCCGGTGAACAGGTTTGAATAGACGATGTCGCCTGCCGTGCCATCGACGATCGCCTGTTTGTAGGCCTCGTCGGCATTGGCCTCCCGCGTGGCGATGAAGGCCGAACCGATATAGCCGAGATCGGCCCCCATTGCCTGCGCGGCGAGGATCGCGCGCCCGGTGGCGATGGCACCCGAGAGGGCCAGCGGACCGTCGAAGAACTCGCGGATCTCCTGGATCAGCGCGATGGGCGAAAGCGTGCCGGCATGGCCGCCCGCACCCGCCGCCACCGCGATCAGACCGTCGGCACCCTTTTCCAGCGCCTTCTTGGCGTGGGTGATGTTGATGATGTCGTGCAGCGTGATGCCGCCATAGGAATGGATCGCCTCGTTGAGCTCCGGCCGCGCGCCGAGCGAGGTGATGACCACCGGCACCTTGTACTTCACGCACATCTCGACATCGAGCATGAGCCGGTCATTGGACTTATGGACGATCTGGTTGACCGCGAACGGCGCCGAGGGCGCCTCCGGATGGGCCTCGTCATAGGCCCCCAGTTCCTCCGTGATCCGCTTCATCCAGTCCTCGAGCACCGGCCCCGGACGGGCGTTGAGCGCGGGGAAGGAGCCGACGATGCCGGCCTTGCACTGGGCGATGACCAGATCGGGGTTCGACACGATGAACAGCGGCGACCCGATGGCGGGAAGCTGCAGACGGCTGGCAAGCGAGACGGGGAGCGTCATGGAAGGGTCCGGGTTCGAGCGTCCAACGTGTATCGGCACGACGGATGAAAGCCGATCATGCGCCGCAGCGATAGTCCGTCGGAAGGCTTAGTTTGAAACGATGTTTCATCAGATGGAATGGCCCTCTCACGGACCGGCAAAAGCCCCGGTCACAGCGGCAGGCTGGCCTGAACCGGGCTTGCCGGTGCGCCCCCTGACCCGTCGAGCCCGTCGAGGAAGGCCTGGGCCTGCGCGCGGATCGCCGCCTTGCGCTGGGCGTCCATGGCGCGCCAGGTCCGGTAGGGCATGGCCATGCGCGGATTGGCGGCCAGCACGGCCTCGTTCGCGTCGATGAAGTTCCAGTAGAGCAGGTTGAACGGACAGGCGCCCGGCCCGAGCTTGATCTTGGGGTCGTGGCGGCAGCCGGAGCAATAGTCCGACATGCGGTCGATATAGGCCCCCGAGGCCGCATAGGGCTTGGAGGCAAGCAGCCCGCCATCGGCAAACATCACCATGCCGTGGGTGTTGGGCAGTTCCACCCAGTCGAAGGCATCGGCATAGACCGCCAGATACCAGTCCTCGATCTCAGCCGGGCGGATGCCTGCCAGCAGCGCGAAATTGCCCGTGATCATGAGGCGCTGGATGTGGTGGGCATAGGCGTTGCGCCGCGTGTCGGCGATGGTCTCGGCCAGGCAGGCCATGTCGGTTTCGCCGGACCAGTAGAACCAGGGCAGCGGCCGGCCGGCGCCGAGGTGATTGGTGTCGGCATAGTCCGGCATGTGGCGCCAGTAGATGCCGCGGACATATTCGCGCCAGCCGATGATCTGGCGGATGAACCCCTCCACCGCATTCAGCGGAGCGAGGCCCTGCCGGTAGGCTCTCTCGGCGGCCCGGCAGACCTCCATGGCGGTGAGCAGTCCGACATTGAGACAGGGCGACAGCAGGCTGTGGTGCAGGAATGGTGCGCCGCGCTTCATCGCATCCTGATGGTCGCCGAACCCGGCAAGGCAGTCGGTAATGAAATGGTCGAGCGCACGCAGCGCATCGGCGCGCGTCACCGCCCATCCGAAGGCGTCGAGATCGCCGAACTGGTCGGGAAAGCGGCTCGCGACGAGCGCAATCACATCGGCCGTGATGCCATCGGGGGTAAAGCGCAGGCGCTCGGGAAGGCGCGCGCCGCGCGGCAGGGGCTGGCGGTTCTCGGCATCGAAGTTCCAGCGGCCGCCCACGGGCTCGCCGTCCGCCATCAGCAACCCGGTGCCGCGCCGCATCTCCCGGTAGAAGAACTCCATGCGGTAGGCCTTCCGGCCCTCGGCCCAGCGGGCGAAGCGTTCGTGGCTGCAGACGAACCGGTCATCCTCGCGGATGTCCACCGGAACGCCGGCAAGCGTCTCCCAGTCCTCCATCATCCGGCGGACCCGCCACTCGCCGGGCTCGGTTGCCACGATCCGCGACGGGCTATGCCGAGCCACGGCCCGCATCAGTTCCCCGGTGAATGAGCCGGTATTGGCGGCATCGTCCAGCCGCACATAATCGACCCTGATCCCCTCGCCCTTGAGATCCTGGGCGAAGTGCCGCATCGCCGAGAGAATGAAGGCGATCTTCTGCCGGTGATGCGGGACATAGGTGGTCTCGTCCGCCACCTCGACCATCAGGACGATGTCGCGGGCGGGATCGATGTCGCGCAGCGACGCGACCGTTCTGGTCAGGTGGTCACCGAGCACGAAACGGAGAACGGGAGCGGTCATGCACCCGATACGTTCGGGACGGCGTCCCGGTTCGCCGCGCCTCAGCGGGCCGCGAAGCTCAGCCAGAAAGCGAGGATCAACAGCAGGATGACGAGCGCATACTTGCCTGTGTGGCTCCGGCCGAGTTCCAGCCGCCCGTCCTCGCCGCGTCGGAATCCGTGCAGCGGAAACGCGCCGGGCGCATCGGCTGCGGCGACACGCACCCGCCCGAGGGTCAGGAGCGGCAGCAGGATACTGGCAATGCCAACGAGAATGAGATCGAAGATGACGTAGAGGATCGTCTCGACGATGACGCTCATTGGCTCGCCCCCACTTGTGTCAGACAGTCTAGCGGGTCCGCCAGCCGATATTCAATCTCGCTTTCATTGCGGTCTTCGAGATGTCTCCCGATCATTTCGGCCGGGTCGGGTGGCACCGCTAGGCCGCAATCTTCAACCCAGGGTATTCATCCCTTGGTCCGCAGCGTCGAGCGGCCGCCATCGACACCGATGATCTGGCCCGTGATCCACCCGGCCTCGGCATCCAGCAGCAATGCGCCAAGGGCGGCGACATCGTCCGGCTCGCCAAGTCGCGGAAGGGGATGCAGCGCCGCGATGGCGTTCGCCATCTGGTCGGAACCGGTCAGTGCGGCGGCAAGCGGCGTGCGGGTCAGCGAGGGTGCGATGCAATTGACGCGGATGCGCGGCGCCAGTTCGGCGGCAAGCGCGACCGTCAGGCCCTCGACCGCCCCCTTGGCCATGGCGATGGAGGCGTGGGCGGAGAACCCCTGCGCCACCGCCACGCTGGACACCAGCAGGATGGAGGACGTCGTGCCGCCATGGGCCTTCAGCGCCGGCAGGCTGGACTGGATGGCGCGCACGGCACCCAGCGCGTTCACCTCGAAGTCGCGCGTGAAGTCGGCATCCGTCAGCCTTGCGACGGGTTTGAGGTTGATCGACCCGACGCAATAGGCAAGGCCGGCGAGGTCCGGACCGGCCTCGGCAGCGGCCGCGTCGATGCTTGCGCGGTCGGTCACGTCGGCGACCGACCAGGTCGCGTCGATGTCGCGGGCGAGGTCCTTCAGCCGGGCCCCGTCGCGCGCAACCAGGTGGACGGCATGGCCGCGCCCGCGCATCCGCCGGGCCAGCGCCGATCCGATGCCCCCCGTGCCACCGTAGATGAGGAAGGTGCCTGCCATGGGTCCGCTGTCTCGCCGCCGGCACCGATGCCGGCCAGCGCGATACGACACGCGGCCGGCGACGGTTCAGAACAGTGTGTCGCGATGGCGAAAATGGTCCGGAAGGGCGACTTGCCCCAGAAGCTCTGCACGACCTGCGGCCGCCCTTTCGCCTGGCGGAAGAAATGGGCCCGCGCCTGGGCGGAGGTGCGTCATTGCTCCGAGCGATGCCGCGGCGATCGCGCCGTGGCGAAGAACGGCGAGGCGGGCAGGCGTCAGCCGTATCGAGCCTCGTAGCATGCCTCGCCCTGCGGCGGCGGCGTTATGGC
>NZ_JBHYDR010000007.1:0-228979 GCF_051860605.1 Phreatobacter sp.
GTTGCGCAGCGTGCGGATCTTGATGCCGAGTGTGTTGGCGGCATGGGTCCGGTTGCCGAGCGTGTGGCCGAGCGTGTCGAGGATCAGATCGCGCTCGACATCGGCGACGGTGCGGCCGACGAGGCCGCGCGTCACTGCCTCGGCCGCAATGGCCGCCTGCGCCGCCACCTGATCGGGCCCGCGGCGCTCGTCGAGGCGCGCACCATCCGGCGTGCGGATGGCGTCGGTGCCGATCTCCGGACCCGATGAGAGCAGCACCGCCCGGTGCAGCGTGTTCTCCAGTTCCCGCACATTGCCCGGCCAGCGGGCAACGGTCAGCTGGCGCCGCGCTTCGGCGGAAAGCGGCTTCACCGCCACGCCGTTGGCCTCGGCATATTTCCTGGCGAAATGGCCCGCCAGTTCCAGAATGTCGGCCGGGCGCTCGCGCAGCGGCGGCAGCTTCAGGTTCACAACGTTCAGGCGATAGAGCAGGTCCTCTCGGAACGTGCCCTTGCGCACCTCATCCGCCAGCGCGCGGTTGGAGGTCGCAAGGATGCGGATATCGACGGGCACGGGGCGCGTGCCGCCGACCCGGTCGATGACCCGCTCCTGGATGGCGCGCAAGAGCTTGGACTGCAGACGGATGTCCATCTCGGAAATCTCGTCGAGCAGCAGCGTGCCGCCATTGGCCTCCTCGAACTTGCCGATGCGCCGGGCCACCGCGCCGGTGAAGGCGCCCTTCTCGTGGCCGAACAGCTCGCTTTCCAGCAGGTTGTCGGGGATGGCCGCGCAGTTCACGGCCACGAACGGCGCCTTCGCGCGGTTCGACTTGGCATGCACATAGCGCGCGAGAACCTCCTTGCCGGTGCCGCTCTCGCCGGTGATCAGGATCGAGGCATCAGAGCCGGCGACCTGGTTGGCCAGCTGGACGACACGCGCCATGGCCTCGTCGCGGTAGATGAGCTGCCGGGCATCGTTGGCGACGGCCGCGAGCACCGCCGCGATCAGTTCCGGATCCGGCGGCAGCGGGATGTATTCCTTGGCACCCGCGTGGATCGCCGCAACGGCGGCGCGGGCATCGTTCGAGGTGCCGCAAGCGACCACCGGCACCGCGATCATCTCGTCGGAGAAGGCCTTGACGAGCGCCCGCACGTCGAGCGCCACGTCGATCATGACGAGGTCGGCGCCCTTGGCGCGCATGACGCGCAGGGCGGTCTCGATGTCCTCGGCGCTGGTGACGGCAGCCCCCTTGTCCACAGCCATCTTGGTGGCGATGGAGAGCTGGCCTTTGAGGGTTCCGACGATCAGGAGGCGCATGGTTGTCGGTCCTTCACCGGTCGGCCTTGATGATTTCAGTCATGGTCACGCCGAGCTTGTCCTCGACGAGCACCACCTCGCCGCGCGCGACGAGGCGGTTGTTCACATAGATGTCGATGGCCTCGCCCACCTTGCGATCGAGTTCGAGCACGGCGCCCGGCCCGAGCTTCAGCAGGTCGCCGACATCCATGTGCGTGCGGCCAAGCACGGCCGAGACGTTCACCGGCACGTCGAAGACGGCCTCGAGCTCGGCGGCGCCATGCGGCCCCCCGCTCTCGTCGGCGGCCATGGAGGGGAAGCCGGCACCCTGTCCGGGCACCAGGTCGGCCTCGGGCACGGAGTCCAGGTCCGGCAGCGGCATGCCGTTTTCGGGCGTGTCGATCATGACGTCCTCTCAGACGCGGAGGAGTGGGAGGCAAGGTAGCGGTCCACGGCCTCGGCAATGCGCGCCGTGATCTCGTCGCGGTCGAGCATGATGCCGCCCGTGGACCATTCGATGCGGCAGTCGCCGGGCGCGATGACCGGTTCGGCGAGGATGACCAGCCGGCCCTCGAAGCCGCGTTCCGCGGCAAGACGGGTCAGTTCCTCGCGGGCGCGTTCCAGCAGGTCGTCATGGACGCGGATCACCAGATGCGGCACGCCGCGCAGATTGGCGAAGCACTCTCCGACGAGCCGGCGGATCTCCTCCAGCGGCTGGCGCGCGATGAGGCCCGCGGCAAGCTTGCCGGCCACGGCAACGGCGATGTCGATGGCCTCCTGCTCCAGCCGGCCTTCCAGGGCATCCAGCGCCGCGGCGGCGGCGGCCAGCCGCTGGCCGACCGCATCGAAGGCGATGGCCTGCTGCCGCTGGATGGACCGCTGCGCCTCGCCCTCGCCATCGACGAAGCCGCTCGCATAGCCCTCCTGCCTGGCCAGCGCCAGAAGCTGCTGGTGCTCGGCAAGCGTCACCTTGGGCTCGGCCGCCTTGCGCGCCTCTGCCACGAATTCGGTGTCGAACAGGAACTTGACCGGTCTTGTCATGGGGGCGCCCTCAGAAGACCAGTTCATCGTCGGCACGGTTCTTGGAGATCATGATCTCGCCCTTGGCCGCGAGGTCCTTGGCGAGATTGACGAGGATCGCCTGGGCCTCGTCGACATCCTTCAGGCGCATGGGGCCGAGTGCCTGCATGTCGTCCTGCATCATCTTGGCCGCGCGCGTGGACATCTGGCCGAGGAAGAAGTCGCGCATGGTCTGGTTGGCGCCCTTCAGGGCAATCGCCAGCTTGTCCTTGTTGATGTTGCGGACGAGCGTCTGGGCGGAGCCCGCATCGAGCTTGGCGAGATCGTCGAAGGTGAACATCAGGTTCTTGATCCGCTCGGCCGAGTCGCGGCTCTGCTCCTCGAGGGCGGTCAGGAAGCGTGTTTCGGTCTGGCGGTCGAAGGAGTTGAAGATCTCCGCCATCGCCTCGTGGGAATCGCGGCGCTGGGTCTGCGACAGGTTGGACATGAACTCGGTCCGCAGCGTCTGCTCGATACGCTCGAGAACGTCCTTCTGCACGGCCTCCATCTTGAGCATGCGGCCGACCACGTCGAGCGCGAACTCCTCGGGCAGGATGGCCAGAACGCGGCCGGCATGTTCCGGCTTGATCTTGGACAGCACCACCGCGACCGTCTGCGGATATTCGTTCTTCAGATAGTTGGCGAGCACCTGCTCCTGAACGTTGGAGAGCTTCTCCCACATGTTCCGGCCGGCCGGCCCGCGGATTTCCTCCATCAGCATGGCGACCCGCTCGGTCGGCATGAACTGCGACAGCAGCCGTTCGGTGGCGTCGAAATTGCCCATCAGCCCGCCCGATGCCGACAGCCGCCCGACAAACTCCAGGAGCAGGCTCTCGACAATCTCCGGCCCGACGGTGCCCAGCTGCGACATGGCGACCGACAGGATGCGGATCTCGTCATCGTCGAGCAGCTTCCAGATGCGGGCCGAGACCTTGTCGCCGAGCGTCAGCATGAGGATCGCCGCCCGCTGCTGGCCGTTCAGGCCCCTGGCCGCCTCGGTGTCGATGCGCCCGGCATCGGCAAGCGCCGCCAGGGCCTGGCCAAACTCGGCATCGCGCTGGATCTGGGCGATCGTCACTTCGCATCCCCGTCATTCAGCCACTGGCGGATGATGGACACGGTCTCGTGCGGGTTCTTGTCAACCAGTTCGCCCACCTTGGCGAGCGAGGCCTGATGCACCTCGCCCTGCAGCTTGGCGATCTCGATCATCTTCAGCGTTGCGTTCTCCATGCCCGGTGCGATCGATGGCGAGGTGATCGTCGAACGCTCCGCCTCCTCGCTTCTGCCGGCGTCGCCGCCGAGCGAGCCGCCTCCGGGCAGTGCCAGCGGTGCCGGGGGCTCCGGCGTGAGGATGCGGCGCATCAGCGGGCGAACCACGAACAACAGAACCAGCAGCGAGACGACCAGCAGCACCAGCAGTTCGATGGCATAGCGGATGTCCTCCTTGGTCAGGTCGTAGACCATCCACCAGGGCCTCGGCGCCTCGGTCGGGGCAAGCTGCGGCGCTTCGGCAAAGCGCAGGTTGACGATCTCGACCTGGTCGCCGCGGCGCTGGTCGAAGCCGATCGCCGAGCGCACGAGCGCACCGATCCGCTCCAGTTCCTCCTGCGGACGGGGCTGGTAGTTGACGTTGCCCTCGCCGTCGCGGGCATAGATGCCGTCGACCAGCACGGCGACCGAGACGCGCTTGACGCGGCCGCCCTCGATCACCTCGGTGCGCTGGGTGCGCGCGATCTCGTAATTGACCGTCTCCTCTGACTTCCGGCTGGCCTCGCGATTGGCCTGCTGCTGCGCACCGCCCTGGTTCGCACCCGGCAGTTCGTTACCGACCGTTACCTGTCCGTCGCCGCCGCCATTGGAGTTCGACTGCTCCTCGCGCGTCTGGGTCGAGCGCACCACGCGCCGCTCGGGATCGAAATCATCGGTCGTCTGGGTGATGCGGTTGAAGTCCATGTCGGCGGCGATCTGGACACGGGTCCGTCCGGGGCCGACGACGGAGGCGATGATGCTCTCGACCTGCTCGCGCAGCCGCCGCTCGTAGCCGATGCGGCGCTCGTCGGTGGTCGCGCCCATCATGCCATTGGCGTCGCCCGCACCATCGGCCAGAAGCCGGCCGCCTTCATCGACGATGGAGACGCGCTGCGGCGACAGGCCCCGGACCGCCGAGGCGACGAGATGGCGGACGGCCCGGATCTGCTGGGGCTCGAGCCCGCCGCGCACCCTCAGCACGATGGAGGCGGTGGGCTCGACCCGCTCGCGCGAGAACAGGGGGCGGTCGGGCAGGACGAGATGGACGCGGGCGGACTGGACGCGCTCGATGCCCCGGATCGTGCGGGCGAGTTCGCCCTCCATGGCCCTGAGGTGATTGATGTTCTGGACGAAGGAGGTCGATGACAGGGCATCGCCCTTGTCGAACAGCTCGTAGCCGACGCCGCCGCCGCGCGGCAGGCCGCCTTCGGCCAACTGCATGCGCACGCGGGCCACCTGGTCCTGGGTGACGAAGATCTGCCCGCCGTCGCCGCGCAACTGGAACCGCACCTGCCGCCGTTCAAGCTCCTTCACCACCTGCGCCGAATCCTCGAGCGTCAGGTCGGAGAACAGCAGCGCCATCTGCGGCTGGCTCATGCGCAGGATGATGTAGACGAAGAATCCGACGAGCCCGAGCGCGACGGCGCCCATGGCCGCGACCCGGGGCGCGCCGAGATTCTTCAGAAACTCCAGGATGCCGTTCAAGACGCCACCAGCCCTCTGCCCGAAGCAGCGCAGCCCTGGGCCGCGTCCGCTGGGCAAGATTTGCCGGGTGGGTGGTTACCGACTGGTTAACGCGCCGGTGCGATCCGGATCAGGTGTCGCTTTTTCATCGCAGAGAGCGCAGCACGAGCCCGATTCCGCCAGCCGTCAGCCCCAGCATCATCAGCGTGTTGAACAGGCTCGTCGGCACGAAATAGATGGTCAGGTTGGTCAGGATGCCCGCCGCGATGATCACCACTCCTGCGAAAAGCAGCAGGAAACCGAGGCGCGAGCGCCCGTCGAAGAACAGCATGCCGATGCCGAACAGGATCGGCACCAGCGACAGGCCGAAGGCCGAATAGCCGCCCAGCGTCCAGGACCCGCCATGGACCGACACCTGGTTGGTGACCAGCCAGGCTCCGGCAATGGTCATGCCCAGCCCGACGAAGAAGGCGATCAGCCCTCCCGGCGTGCCGCCGGCGCCATAGGAACGGAAATCGGTCATGGTCGGATCCTGTATCGGCAAGATGGCCATCGGAGATGTGGCATCCGCCGCCGCCGCCGACAAGCGGTCGTGCTTCTGCCCGGCTGTAACCTCCCGTTAACCATCCGCCCGGCATTTCTTGCCCACTATCGTTCACGATTGGCCGGACGCGCGACCGGCCGGGGAAGCGCATGACCGACGTCACGGTTGCACCCGCCCGGACCGGGGCCTCGCCGGCCAGTTCCTTCCTCGGGGAGGTTGGCGGCTGGTGGCGCCGGCCGGACCTGTGGATGGCGACCGGCGTCATCGGGATCCTCGTGATCCTGATCTTCCCGATGCCGCCGATCCTGCTGGACCTGATCCTGGCGGTGTCGATCATCTCCTCGGTCATGATCCTGATGACCGCGCTGTTCATCCACCGTCCGCTGGAGTTCTCCTCCTTCCCGACGGTGCTGCTGATCGCGACGATGCTGCGCCTGTCGCTCAATCTCGCCTCCACCCGCCTCATTCTGTCGAACGGACACGAGGGCACGGCAGCAGCCGGCTATGTCATCGAGGCCTTCGGCAATTTCGTGATGGGCGGCTCGTTCATCATCGGCATCATCGTCTTCGCGATCCTGGTGATCGTGAATTTCATCGTCATCACCAAGGGCTCCGGCCGCATCGCGGAGGTGGCGGCCCGCTTCTCCCTCGACGCCATGCCGGGCAAGCAGATGGCGATCGACGCGGACCTCTCCGCCGGCCTCATCGACGAGCAGACCGCCAAGCGGCGGCGCAAGGACCTGGAGGACGAAAGCGCCTTCTACGGCGCCATGGACGGTGCCTCGAAATTCGTGAAGGGCGATGCCATTGCCGGCCTGCTCATCACCTTCATCAACGTCATCGCCGGCCTGATCATCGGTGTCGCCCAGCAGGGCATGCCGTTCGGCGAGGCCGCGCGCACCTACACGATCCTGACAGTGGGCGATGGCCTGGTGAGCCAAGTGCCGGCGCTGATCATCTCGACTGCGGCCGGCCTCCTGGTCTCCAAGGCCGGCGTGACCGGCTCGGCCGACCAGGCTGTCATCCGCCAGCTCACCGGCTATCCCAAGGCGCTGGGCCTCTCGGCGGCGGTCATGGGCGCCATGGCCCTGCTGCCCGGCATCCCCTTCCTGCCGTTCGCCGGCCTGGCGGCGCTTGCCGGCTATGCCGCACACACCCTCAGCCGCGAGGCGCGCCGCGTGGCCGATACGGCCGCCATCCAGCAGGCCGCGGAACAGGCCGCCGCCGCCGCGCCGCCGGCGGAGGAACCGATCGGCTCCATCCTCAAGATCGACGACCTGAAGATCGAGCTGGGCTACGGGCTGCTGCCGCTGGTCCAGTCCGAGGGCGGCTCGGACCGGCTGACCGACCAGATCAAGGCCCTGAGGCGCCAGTTTGCCTCCGACATGGGCTTCATCATGCCGTCGGTCCGCATCCTCGACAATGTCCAGCTCTCGCCCAACCAGTACATCATCCGCGTCAAGGAGGTGGAGGCAGGTCAGGGCCAGATCTGGCCGCAGCATTTCATGGTCATGGATCCGGCCGGCGGGCAGGTCGACCTGCCAGGCGTTCACACGACCGAGCCGACCTTCGGCCTCCCCGCATCCTGGGTGGATGCCGCACTGAAGGAGGAGGCGAGCGTGCGCGGCTATACCGTGGTGGACGCCGCCACCGTGCTGTCCACCCACCTGACCGAGATCATCAAGGCCAATGTGGCCGATCTCCTGAGCTATTCCGAGGTGCAGAAGCTTCTGAAGGAGGTGCCGAAGGAGCAGGCCGAGCTGATGAAGGACCTGGTGCCGAACCAGATCACGGTGTCCGGCATCCAGCGTGTGCTGCAACTCCTGCTTGCCGAGCGCGTGTCGATCCGCGACCTGCCGACCATCCTGGAGGGGATCGCCGAGGCGGTGGCGTTCACGCGCTCGCCCTCCCAGATCGCCGAGCATGTCCGTGCCCGGCTCGCCCGCCAGATCTGCGCGCAATATGCCGGGTTCGATGGCGCGCTCGCCCTCGTTGCCCTGTCGCCGGCATGGGAGCAGGCCTTCGCCGACTCGATCATCGGCCAGGGCGACGACCGCCAGCTGGCCATGCAGCCGTCCAAGCTATCCGAGTTCATCATGCTGGTCCGCGATGCCTTCGAGGATGCCGCGCGCATGGGCGAGGCGCCGGTCCTGCTGACCTCGCCCGGCATCCGGCCCTTCGTGCGCTCCATCGTCGAGCGCTTCCGCGCACAGACGCCGGTGCTCAGCCAGGCCGAGATCCACCCGCGCGTGCGCCTGAAGACGGTGGCGGGCGTCTGACCGCTCCGGAGCGGGACGGCGCGTTAACCTTCGATTCAACTTCTGGTCGACCCGGGCATGCGCCTCGGCGAAGCTTCTCACGGGGATGGGTGCTCCTGACAGGAGGCCCGAGACCATGAGGTTCCGCATGTCGCCGGCTCAGGCCGTGGCTGTCACCGTCACGGCCAATTTCATCGTCTGGTCGCTCATCATCGCGGCAGGCGTCCACTATCTGATCTGACAGGACCGGACACCACCGGTGTTTCCAGGGCCCCGCGGTCGCCGCGGGGCCTTTTTCCTGTCGCCGCGACCGGCTCAGCCGTCCTGCCGGCGGGCGGCTTTGATGCGCCGCGAATGCTCGGTCTCCCCGCCTCCGGCCAGGATCCGCGCCTCGCCGGACCAGTTGTCGCGAACTGCGCGCCCGGGAGCCCCGACATAGGCCGAGATATAGCCGAGTTCGGCCTCGCTGAGTGCCGCGATCTGGTCGAAGTGCCACAGGCCGAGACCATAGAGCTTGCCCTCGATCTCCTTGCCGACACCGCGAATCAGTTCGAGATCGTCGGCGACACCCCCGCGCGGTCCGACAAGGCCCTGCGGCCGCGCCCGGTCGTCGGCATGACCGAGATCGCCCACTCCCGTTCGAGAGGTCGCAACCTCGCCGCGGCCGGCGCGTTCCGAGAACGCAGTGGTTCCACCAGCGGCCAGGGTCGCCGCCTGCCCGACCCAGTCCTCGCGCTCGATCCGTCCGGGGAAGGCCAGATAGCCGCCGACCCACATGGTTTCCTTGGCCGTCCAGGCCGCGATCTGGTCGAAGTGCCAGATGCCGAGGGCGTTGAGGCGCGCTTCGTTCTGCGGGCCGATGCCGCGGACGAGTTTCAGGTCGTCGGGCCGGGATTCGCGCGGCGCATCGATGCCCTGCGGCTTGTCCCCCTGTGCCATCGCCTCGGCCGCGGCGGCGGCACCCGACAACTGCACCGGCGGGAGAGGCTCGGCCATCGCCGCGGCAGGACCCGCGCCCGCGCCCGCGACCGCCAGGTCGCTCGGCCGGCCGCCCAGCCCATGGGCAAGGCCCCCCACGACGCATCCGATCAGATAGGCACCGGAGAACAGCACGAAGGTATCGAGCCACAGGCCCGGCCGGCCCGGCAGCCACTTGAGCGCCGAGGCCACCACCATGGCCGCGAACAGGGTGATCGCCAGCGCCGCCCAGCCGCTGCGGCCACGGTCTTCCTTGACCGCCGCCACCCAGCCGAAGACGAGCCCGAGCACCAGCGTGGCGATGAGCGGAACAGCGAAGGTCTGAACCAGATACACCATTGACCCGCTCCTCAGCGCCGCGGCTGCACGTGGAACTCCACGCGCCGGTTCAGCGCGCGGTTGTCCTCGGTGTCGTTGGGGACGACGGGCCGGGTCTCGGCATAGCCCACCACCACCAGCATGTCGGCCGGCACGCCGCGACGGACCAGTTCGTCGCGCATCAGCCCCGCCCGCTCCTCCGAGAGCTTCTGGTTCTGGTTGGTCCGGTTGTGGATATCGGCATGGCCGGCCACCTCGATCCGCTCCTGCGGCTCGCAGCGACGGATGCCGGCGGCAAGCCGGTCGAGCACGGCCTCATGCTCCGCGCGCTTCTCCGCCTTCCAGTAGTCGAACAGGATGCGGTCGCCCTCCAGCGCCGTCTGGATGATCACCGAACAATCGGGACCAGGCAGCATGACCGGCGCAGGAGCCGGCGGCGGGGGGATCTCGCCGGGAGGACGGGCGGGCGCGGCAGCAGCCGGCGGTGCGGCAGCCGGCGGCGCAGGCGGCGCAGGCGGCTGAAGCTCGCTGGCCGACAACTCGACCGTGGGCGGCATGTCCGGAAGCGGCAGGATGACGAGAGGCTGCGGCGGCGCGGGCGGCTGAAGCTCGCTGGCCGGCAGTTCGACCGCTGGAGGCATGGCCGGCAGCGGCAGGATCACGAGAGGTGGCGCCGGGGCGGCGGCTTGCGGCGCGGGCGCCAGCTCGCGGGCCGACAGCTCCACCGCAGGGGGCATGTCCGGCGGCGGCAGGATCACCAGCGGCGGCGGGGAGGCAGGGGCAGGCGGAGTCAGCGGCGATGGCGCCTGCGCTGCAGGTGCGACACTCGCTGCCGCTCGCTGCGCTGGGAGTGCCGTTGAAGGGGGCGTCGTTGTAGCGGGCGCCGTTGCAGGCGTCGGCGATGCAGGTGTTGGCGTTGCAGGGGCTGGCGGTGTCGGCGGCGGGAGCGGCGCCACCAGATCGGGCGAGAGGTCGGGAACCGCAGGCGGCGGCGGAATCTCGGCCGGCGGAAGCGTGATGTCGACCGTGGCGGTCACCGGCGCTCCGAGAGCCGCCATGGCCTGGCGGATGCCCAGGGCCGTCGGGAAGTCGGGCACGCGGCCGGTCAGCGTCAGCCGGGCGTTGGAGAGCTGCACGGCCCCTTCCGCGAGGCGGCCGAGCTGGGCGAGGGCCGCGCGGGTGACCACGGTGAAGTCGACCCCCTGCGGCAGTCCGCTGGCCAGGCGCATCTCGTCGACGACCGGCGCCCCTCCGGCAATCGCGCGCGCGGCCTCGACGACGGCGCTGCGCTCTGCCTCGGAGGGCACGTTGCCGGACAGCGTCAGCGCATTGCCGGCCCGACGCGCGCGCCAGGTGAACGGATCGGCCAGCGGCGGCGCGATCGCCAGTTCGCCGGCCGTCAGCCCACCCTCGCCCCGCCCGGCAAGCGCCGAGAGCGCCTGCAGCGCTTCGGCATTCTCGGCCGTGCCCCGCACCGACAGGGCCGAGCCCGAGATGGCAACCGTACCGGATGCCAGCCGGCGCAGGTGGCCGAGCGCCGAAAGGGCCTGGGCCTCGACGGCCTCGGGCAGGCCCTCCACCAGTGTCATGGCATCGACCACCGGCCCGGTGGTGGCCGCCATGGCCGCCTCGAGCAGGCGCGCGCGAATGGCCTCGGAGCCGACCATGCCCGACAAGGTCAGGATGCCGTCCGTGCCGCGGCTGGCGGACCACTGAACCACATCGGGCGGTGGCGGCACGGGCAGGGCGGCGCTGAACGGGCCGGGATCGCTCATGGCGGGCGATTCACCGTCTGGCCGGGCGATCGCGAGATTGATGCCGCGCCGCTCGATCCCCTGTGGCAGCGTCGACAGCGCATGGGCGATCGCAGCGCGCGTGGCTGCGTCGGCTGCGGTGCCGGTAAAGGTGAAGGCCGAGCCTGTCAGGGTGGCAGAACCGCTGGTCACGCGGGCGAGTTGCTGAAGGCCCAGAAGGCCCGCGCCAAGAGCCGTCGATGGCCCGCCGCGCACGACCTCCATCAGGTCGGTCACCTCGACATCCGGCATGAGGCGGCGTGCGGCCTCCAGAAGCTGGGCACGCGAGCCGTCGGGCGCCACATGGCCCGAAAGGGTCAGCGCATTGCCCTCGCGCCGCGCCGACCAGCCGAATGTCTCCACCTGCCGCAGCAGCGCTGCCGGCCGGGCATCCGCGCGCCGGACACCCGACTGCGCCTCGGCGGTGTCCTCGGCCGCCCCGAGGGCCTCCCCGGACGGACCGGTGCCGGCGATCACGACATCGCGGCCGCGCACCACGATCTCGGCCCAGGGCTTGCCATCGACTGTCGAGGAACGGGAGATCGCCTGCTGCGCGCGG
This sequence comes from Phreatobacter sp., assembly GCF_051860605.1. Classification (GTDB taxonomy): domain Bacteria; phylum Pseudomonadota; class Alphaproteobacteria; order Rhizobiales; family Phreatobacteraceae; genus Phreatobacter. Next base: position 11,497 of record NZ_JBHYDR010000007.1, read on the forward strand.
CTGGCGAGATCGGCCTCGATATCCGCCTGCTTCCACCAGAGCGAGCCGCCGGCGGCCAGCGCCATCGGCAGCAGCCCCCAGAGCCATCGACGCGGCTGCAACAACATGGACGAGCCCCTCACACGCAATACCGGGCCGGCACGACCCTTGCCCCGCGTCGATCGCGCGAGCAGACACCACATTCGTGAACCGGCTCAACGGGAGTCAAGATCGGCTTAAGCGAATCGGTCATCATCCTGAAGACACACTCCCACCAAACCAGGGGAGATGCCCACGTGAGCATGGAACGCGTCCTGCCCGTGCTGGCAAGTCAGGTCAACGACGAAGGACGCATGCGCGCGTTCGTGACCGAACTCGGCCTGAAGCCGGGGCAAACGGTCGAAGCCAAAGTGGTCGCCATGCTGTCCGACGGGCTGGCGCGCCTGCTCATTGCCGATCGCCCTCTCGAGGTGCGTACGCCCCAGCCCCTGCCCGTCGGCCAGACCCTGACGCTGACCGTCGAGCGTCAGGGGCAGGCGGTCCGGCTGATTCTCGGTGCCCTGCCGCCCGGCGAGGCGGCACGGCCGGCCGCGACCCTACCTGCCGCAATGGCAAATGCTCGCGGCAGCCTGCCCTCTGCGGCCGCCGCATCAACGACGGCGTTGCAGGTGCTGATGGCGCAGGCCGGCCCCGCCCCGGCCTCAACGGGGATGGCGGCGGTCCCGCCGGACGCACCGCAGGGCCAGGGTGCCACGGCTGCGTCCATGGTGCAGGGCCCGGCTGCTGCACCATCCGCCGCGTCGGCCGCCGCGCCGAAAGGTCCAGCGGCTCCGGTTCCCACAGCTCAGGTGCCCATAGGTCAGGGTTCCGCCACGGCTGCGCCCGCGCCCCCGGTGCTGGCAGGAACGGCGGCCATACCGGCGGCAGGCATCTTGCCCCAGGCGATGTCTGCGGCAGGGGCAGCAACCGTCCTCGCAACGCCAGCATTGCCCGCTCAGGCAGCGCCGGCAGTCATCGCCGCATCAACGCGGGAGCTGGCGGCAGGCGCGTCAGGGCCGGCCCATCCGGCAGGCGCCACCGCGGCAAGCAGGGGGCCTGGCCAGACCCTGCCGGGCACCGCTCCCCTCGTCCCACCGGCAACGGTTGCAGGACCGGCAGGGGCCGTCGCGGCGCTGGTGGCCATGGCCGCCCGCGATGCCGGCAACCTCCGCGCCGGCATGGACGGCGCACAGATCGCCACCGCCGCCCGCGGCGCGCCTGATGCCGGCCGCCTCGCCGGCGCTCGCGATGGCCCCGGCGAAGCAGCCGGCCGGCCGGAGGCCGGGCCGCGCGCCACCCTGACAGCCGCCGTCCGGCAGGCTGCGGGCCGGCAGGAAAGCCTTGCACCGCTGTTCGCCGATCTCGCAGCCATTGCCGGCGGCAAGGCACCGGAGGCCCTGCGGGCCATGCCGGAGCCGGTGATGCGCGCCATGGCGGCCGTACTCGGCTTCCGGATGCCGGTCGAGGCGGCCGCCTCGCCTCAGGCGCTGGCACGGGCCGTGGCCGGGTCCGGCACCTTCCTGGAGGCGCGCCTCGCCGCCCTGCCGCCCGGAATGGTGCCTCCGCCCGACCTCAAGGCGGCACTTGCGGGCCTGCGCGATGCGCTGGCGGACTGGCGGACGACCCTCCCTGGTTTGCCTGACGGCGACGCGCCCGATGCCGGCCAGGACCTTCGTCAGGCCGCGCACGCGCGCCCGCCCCTGCGCGGCGGACTGCCGGAGGGCCAGATGCCGGTCGCTCCCTCCATCGGCGCCTTCGCGACGCCCTCGGAGGTCGCCCTGATCCTGGCCGACCGCACCGAATCGGCGCTCGCCCGCATCCTGCTCCTGCAGGCCGCCTCGCTTCCCGATGGTCGGGACGCGGCACGCGCCGATGCGCCGGTCCAGACCAGCGTCGAGGTGCCGCTGCGTCTCGGCGCCGAGACCGCCATGATGCAGATGCTCATCGTCCGCGACGACGGCGAAGGCAATGCGGAAGGACGGGAAGTCGCCGGGCGCAGCTGGACCTTGCGCTTCTCCATGGACGCCGAGCCGCTCGGCCCGATCCACGCCTGCGTGAGGTGGCAGGCGGGCCATGTCGGCGTCCAGCTCTGGGCCGAGCGCGACGGCACCGCGGACAGGCTTGCCGCCGCCCGGAGCGCCCTGTCGGAGGCTCTGGAGGCCTCGGCATTCGCCATTGACGACCTGACGATCGCCGCTGGCCGCCCGACCGAGTCCGCCCGGCGCGCCACGGACCGCCGTTCCCTGCCCGCGCGCCTGGACCGCCTGTCATGACCGGCGATCCGGACACGCCGCCGCCGGGACTTGCCGTCGCTCTCGAATATGAGCACGGCCGCGATCATGCCCCGCGGGTGACGGCCAGCGGACGCGGCGCTGTCGCCGAGAAGATCGTCGAGGTTGCCCGCGAGCATGGCATCGCCATCGAGGGCAATCCGGCGCTGGCCGAGGCGCTGGCCGGTGTCGCGGTGGATGAGGAGGTACCCGAGGAGCTGTATCGCGCCGTGGCCGAAGTCATCGGTTTCGTGCTGCGCGCGGCTGGAAAGCTGCGTTAAGACCACTCATGGAACCGGTTCGGGGGCGTGGCGCTTGCCGTGGCCGTCCATTTCGGGCTGGATAGACAAAACATTTCCCGGGAGGACCGCATGACCGAAGTTGCCGATACCCCCACCAGGCCCTGGACGCAGTTCTACCCCGTCGGCGTTCGCCACACGATCGATGAGGCGCCCCATCCGAACCTGGCCGCCATGGTCCGGTCCATCGCCCGCACCTATGCGGACAACACCGCCTTCTCGCTATGCCTGCCCAACGGCATGGGCGGCAGCCTGACCTATGCCGAGGTCGACCGCTGGTCGGACGCCTTCGCCACCTATCTGCGCGAGGACCTGAAGCTCAAGCCGGGCTCGCGCGTCGCGCTGCAGATGCCCAATGCGCTGGCCTTCCCGATCGTCGCCTATGGCGTGTTCAAGGCCGGCTGCGTCCTCATCAACATCAATCCGCTCTACACCGCCGAGGAGATGGGCAAGGTCTTCGCCGATGGCGAGCCGGACCTGCTGGTCGTCATCGACATGTTCGCGGACAAGCTGCCGGCCGCCTTCGCCATCCACAAGGTGCCGAACGTCTGTGTCCTCCGCATCACCGAGTTCATGCCCTGGCTCCAGGGCACGCTGGTCGGCCTCGTGCAGAAATACAAGGACAAGTCGGTCAAGCCGGTGACGGTGGCGCACACCACCTTCCAGGCGGCCCTTGCCTCGGGCGAGGGGCGCAAGGAATCCTCGAAGATCGCGGCCTACACGGACGGCGTCGGCCTCGATACGCTGGCCGTGCTGCAATATACCGGCGGAACGACGGGCGTCTCGAAGGGCGCCATGCTGACGCATGGCAACCTGATCATGAACATGGCCCAGGCGCTGGAGATGGTCGCCTCCAACCTCGAGAAGGGCAAGGAGACGATCCTCACGGCGCTGCCGCTCTACCATATCTTCGCCTTCACGGTGAACATGCTGGGGTTCTGGTATCTGGGCGCCCACAACGTGCTGACCCCCAATCCGCGGCCGCTGACCAACCTTCAGAAAGCCTTCGAGAAATATCCGATCACCACGCTGACCGGCGTGAACACCCTGTTCAACGGCCTGAACAACGACCCCTGGTTCCGCGACAACCCGCCCAAGACGCTGAAGACCGCCTCGGCCGGCGGCATGGCGCTTCAGGACGCCGTGGCGAAGCGCTGGCAGGAGGTGACCGGCACGCCGGTCATCGAGGGCTACGGGCTGACCGAGTCCTCGCCGGTTCTGTCGTTCAACCCCTTCGGCAATGTCCGCGAGGGCACGATCGGCATTCCGGTGCCCTCCACCGACATCAAATGCGTCGACGACGAGGGCAAGGAGGTGCCGCTCGGCCAGCCGGGCGAACTGATCGCGCGCGGCCCGCAGATCATGGCCGGCTACTGGAGGAAGCCCGAGGAGACGGCAAAAACCATCCGCGACGGCTGGCTCTATACCGGCGACATCGCCACGCAGGACGCGGACGGGTTCTTCCGCATCGTCGATCGCAAGAAGGACATGGTGCTGGTCTCCGGCTTCAACGTCTTCCCCAACGAGGTGGAGGACACGCTGGCCAAGCATCCCGCCGTGCTCGAGGTGGCCGTCATCGGTGTTCCGGACGGCGCGGCGGGCGAAGCGGTGAAGGCCTTCATCGTCACCAAGCCCGACACGCAGGCCTCGGTCGATCAGCTCCGCGACTTCTGCCGCGAGCACCTGACCGCCTACAAGGTGCCGAAATTCATCGAGTTCCGCACCGATCTGCCCAAGACCAATGTCGGCAAGATCCTGCGCAAGGATCTGAGGGCCGAGGAACTGGCCAGGCTCGCCAAGAGCTGAAGACCGGCCCGCCAGCATTCATCCCCTCGCGGGGGTGTCAGGGGTCGCTCCTTCCGGGAGCGGCCCTTTGCCGTTTCAGGTCCCCTCCATCATCCGCAACCGGCTGCAACCCGCTGCAATTCAGCCGCGCAAGGGTCCGGCCTACTCATGGTGCCCAAGGAAGCCGGACGGGCCGGCCTCCAGTGAAACAGGAGCAGGACCATGACCAAGTTCGCCACCATCGCTTTCGCCGCGGCCATGGCCGCTGTCACCCTCGGCGCGACCGGCGCCAAGGCCTCCCCCTACGAGCAGGACCACCTGATCCAGGGCATCGCCAACAACCAGATCGAGCAGGCCTTCGGCCACCAGGACCAGGCCGTTCTCGACCGCCGCGTCGCCTATCTCGCCGGCTTCACCCAGTGGTACGACGCGCGCTGCGACTTTCTGGCCATGCCCATCTTCGAGGGTGTCCGCAACGCCGTGACCAACCTGAACAATGCCGGCCACGGCGAGATCACCCAGATCGGCATGCGCGATGCCCGCACCTTCCTCGGCGAGGAGGGCTGCGCCACCCGCACCGCCCAGGCCGCCCGTGCCTCTCTGACGGCCTTCTGGGAAGGAGCGATCCGCCAGCACCAGCGGCCGCAGAACCCCGGCCAGGGCGCTGGCCAGCCGGGTGGCCGCCAGCCGGGCGCTGTCCAGCCGGGCCGCGGCCCGCAGGGCCTGGAGCGTCAGGCCCGCTACTGAGACCTGAGGTCACCATCATGCGAGGGGCGCGGGAGGACCACTCCCGTGCCCTTTCGCTGCTGCCATGCGGGCCACGGCTTTTCTCGGCACGGCGAGCGGGCTAGCGTTCCGCACCCGCCGGGAGTGCAGCGATGGCCGACCCTCACGATCACGACGACCACCACGACCACGACCATCATCACCACGACCATTCCGAACTCGCCGAAATGGACGCGCGCGTGCGCGCGCTCGAGACGATCCTGACCGAAAAGGGCTATGTCGATCCGGCCGCCCTCGACCAGGTGATCGAGACCTACGAGACGCGGGTCGGCCCGCACAATGGCGCCCGCGTCGTGGCAAGGGCCTGGGCCGACCCCGCCTATCGCGAGCGGCTGCAGAAGGATGCTACCGCCGCCATCGCCGAACTCGGCTTCACCGGTCGTCAGGGCGAGCACATGGTGGCGGTGGAGAACACCGCCGACACCCACAACATGGTCGTCTGCACCCTGTGTTCCTGCTATCCGTGGCCGGTGCTCGGCCTGCCGCCGGTCTGGTACAAGTCTGCGCCCTACCGGGCCAAGGCGGTGCGCGACCCGCGCGGCGTGCTGGCCGATTTCGGCGTGACCCTGCCCTCAGACAAGCAGATCAAGGTCTGGGATTCGACCGCCGAGGTCCGCTACCTCGTGCTGCCCGAACGCCCGGCCGGAACCGAGACCTGGGACGAGGAGCGGCTCGCCCGGCTTGTCACCCGGGATTCCATGATCGGCACGGGGCTCGCCCTGCCGGCGGAGGACGCCGCATGAGCCCGAACGGCCAGACCTATGTGACCCATGCCGATCTTGGCGGTCGCACCGGCTTCGGCCCGGTGGTCCCGGAGCAGGACGAGCCGTGGTTCCACGCCGACTGGGAAAAGCGGGCGCTGGCCCTCACCCTCGCCATGGGCGCGACCGGGTCGTGGACCATCGACCAGTCGCGCGCCGCCCGCGAACAGCAGCCGGGCTATCTCGGCATGAGCTACTACAAGGTCTGGACCGGCGGTCTGGAGCGCCTTCTCGTCGAGCGGAGCCTGGTGACGGAGGCCGAGCTTGCCGCCGGCCGCGCCCTCGATGCGCCCCTGCCGGTGAAGCGCCGGCTGGCCGCGGCGGACGTTGCGGCAACGCTTGCCCGCGGCGGACCAACGGAGCGCCACAGCGACGTGCCCGCCCGCTTCGCGGTCGGCGACCGCGTGACGACGCGGGATGTCCCGCATCCGGTCGGCCATACCCGCCTGCCGCGCTACGTCCAGGGCCGGACCGGCACCGTGACCCACCTTCACGGCATCCACGTCTTTGCCGATGCCAGCGCCGCAGGCGCCGGCGAGGCGCCCGAATGGCTCTACACGGTGCGCTTTGCCAGCACCGACCTGTTCCGCCCGGACGCCGACCCGACCGCTTCGGTCTCGGTCGATGCCTGGGACAGCTATCTGGAGCCGGCCGCATGACGGCTTCCCCTGGGCCCGATCTCGCGGCCCTGCCCCACATTCCCTGCGATGCCGGCGGCCCCGTGTTTCGCGAGCCCTGGGAGGCGCATGCCTTCGCTCTGGCCGTGACACTGCACGGCAAGGGCCTGTTCATCTGGCCGGAATGGGCCGAGACGCTGTCCGCCGAGATCCGGTCGGCGCAGGCAGCCGGCGACCCCGATGCGGGCGACACCTATTACCAGCACTGGCTGAAGGCGCTTGAACGGCTGGTGGTGGCCAAGGGGGTCACCGATGCCGCCGCCATCGAGGCGGCGACCGCGGCCTGGCACGCCGCCGCCGAGGCAACCCCGCACGGCGAGCCGATCGTGCTCGGCCGCATGGACTAGGCCACCGGCGCGCGCCCGCGGCGGATTGACGCAGGCTCGGGGCTGTGGCGAATCTGCCAGCGGCACCGACCCGATTCAACCTGATCCGCCCCTCATGACCCGGCGCCTGCGGATCGATCACGAGACATGCACCGCCATGCGCGCGCTTCTCTTCGCGGCCTTCGCCGCGCTCTCCCTCATGACCGCTGCCGAAGCCCAGGCCCAGTCCCAGCAGGACTTCCAGTTGGTCAACCGAACCGGCTACACGATCGAGGAGGTCTATGTCAGCGCGGCCTCGCAGGACTCATGGGGCGACGACCTCATGGGCGACAACAGCCTCGAGGAGGGCCAGGTCCTCAATGTCCGCTTTCCCGGCGGATCCAATGAATGCGCGTTCGACATCAAGGTCGTCTATGACGACCGGGAGACCGCAGAGTTCCGCGGCGTGAACCTGTGCCAGGTGTCGCGCGTGACGATCTTCTACAACCGTTCGGCCGGCACGACGCGCTTCACCACCGAGTGAGGTGCGGGGGCGGGTCTCAGGCCCGCCCCCTCCCGGCCTATTTCACCGAGGAGAAGGCCGTCGGGGCCAGGAACGAACTCGCCACATTGGCGATGATCGGCCCGTCCTTCTCGCTGTCGTTGCGGGCGGCGATCCAGTCCGGGTCGGCCATGAAGGTTGCCCATTTCTTCTCGCGCTCGGCCATGCTCTCCCATGCCAGCATGTAGGTCAGGTCGTTGTTGGACGGGCCGATGGCCGTGGTCCAGAAGCCGGCCTGCCGGATGCCGTGGCGCTCCCACAGCGCCAGCGTGTGGTCGTTGAAGCGCGTCAGCAGCTTCGGCAGGCGGCCGGGCAGGCAATTGTAGATGCGCAGTTCGTAGATCATCAGCCGACGGTCTCCTTGCCGAGTTCCTCGCAGACCATGCGGGCCCCGGCCGAGAGCGCCGCGAGCTTCGCATAGGCAATGTCACGCCCCATCGGGGCCATGCCGCAATTGGTGCAGGGATAGAGCTTCTCCGGCGCGACGAATTTCAGCGCCTCGCGGATGGTGGCGGCCACCTGCTCGGGGCTTTCCACCGAGTCGGACGCCACATCGATGCAGCCGACCAGCACGTCCTTGCCGTCGAGCAGGCGGATCAGGTCGATCGGCACCTTCGAATTGGCACATTCGAGGCTGACCTGGTCGATCTTCGAGGCGGCGATCACCGGGAAGGTCTCCTCGTACTGCCGCCACTGGCCGCCGAGCGTCGCCTTCCAGTCGATATTGGCCTTGATGCCGTAGCCGTAGCAGATGTGGACGGCGGTGGTGCATGTCAGGCCCTCGGCGGCGCGCTCCAGCGTCGCCATGCCCCATTCGCGCACCTGCGGCATGTAGACGTTGAAGGCCGGCTCGTCGAACTGCACGACATCGACGCCGACGGCCTCCAGTTCGCGCGCCTCCTCGTTCAGCACCGCCGCGAAGGCCATGGCAAGGTCCTCACGCCGGCCGTAATGCTCGTCGGCGATCGTGTCGACAATGGTCATCGGCCCCGGCAGGGTGAATTTCAGCTTGCGGCCGGTATGGGCGCGCGCCGCCCTCGCCTCCCGGTCGTGGACCGGCCCCTTGCGACGGATCGGCCCGGTGACGGTCGGCACCTCCGCGTCATAGCGGTTGTTGCGGATGCCCATGATCGTCTTCTTGTCGAAGTCGATGCCGTCGAGATTGGCGAGGAAGCCGTGGACGAAATGGACGCGCGCCTGCTCGCCGTCGCCGACAATGTCGATGCCAGCATCCTCCTGAAGCTTGACCGCAAGAACCGTCGCATCGAGCTTGGCCTCGTCGAGACGTGCGCCCTCGATCTGCCAGGGCGCCCAGAGCCGCCCCGGCTCGGCCAGCCATGACGGCTTCGGCAGCGAACCGGCAATCGTGGTCTTCAGCATAAAGTCTCTCCCGGAGGCCGTTGCAATGGCAGCCACCGCCTCGTGGCGGGCGATTGGCCGGGATCATGGCGCGCCCGGGCGGGAAAGGCGAGTGGCCACAGGCGAGGCCAGCCCTGCCCGGCCTTCAGCAACGAACGAAGCGCCCGTTATCCTCCACGGCGACCTGTCCCGCAGCGATGAGCTCGTCGAGATGCCGGCGGATCGTCAGCGCCTCGACATCGTCGACCCAGGGCTCGGCATGGTCCGGCGGATAGAGCAGGCGGGTGGCGACCAGATCGCCGAGCGAGCGGGGGCCCTCGCCCAGCATGGCAAGCAGCCGGTCCGATCGCTCGTCAAGCTTCGCCGCATAGGCGGCAAGGTCGGCGAGCAGCTTCGTCCGGTCGGTATAGACCCCGCGATGGTGGAAGGTGACCCAGACGCTGGCGGGAATGTCGGCCACCCGCGCCAGCGTGCGGCGGAAGTCGGCAAGGCTCGACGAGGCATCGCCGTAATAGGGCCCGAAGCCGCCCAGATCGATGTCGCCGAGGCAGGCAATGCCCTCCGGCTCGATCAGCAGCACCGAATGTCCCGCGGTGTGCCCGGGCATGTGGATGGCCGTGACACGCGTGCCGCCGAGGTCCCAGACGGCTCCGTCGGCATAGGGGATGGCGTCCGGGCGCGGGGCATAGAAGAAATCGCGGCGGAACTTGTCCAGCATGGCCGGCAGGCGATCCTCGCGCGTGCCATAGGCGGCGGCGAGGCCCTCCCAGCTGCGCGCTGCGGCCAGATCGGCCTCCGGTACATGGACCGCTGCGCCGGGCAGGCGGTGCAGGCCGGCCATATGGTCCTCATGGACATGGCCGAGAATGGCCAGGTCCGCCGTGTCGAAGTCCGCGCCGATGCGGTTGGCGGAAATCGGCGTGTCGAACACCGCCCGCGTGTCGGCGCCCGTGACAATCACCTGATTGCCGTCGGGATATTTGCCGTTCTTGTCGCCAAGGAAGACCGAGACACGGCCGAAATCGAGGCGCGAGGCCGAAGAACTGGTCATGTCGCGCCTTCCACTTCTGCGATCACTGCTCCCGAGTCGATACCGGCCGGTCCAGGGGCGGACAAGCCGGACCAATGGCCGGCAGCCGTCATGCCTGCCCTGCGGGCTCATCGCCCATGGGCGGTTTGCCCTGCCCGATCCGGAAGGCCCGTCCCGTCAGGCGTCCACCGTCGCGCTCAGCGCATTCTCCTGGATGAACTCGCGCCGCGGCTCCACCACGTCGCCCATCAGCTTGACGAAGATGTCGTCGGCCTCGTCGACCTCCTTGATCTTCACCTGCAGCAGCGAGCGGGCATTGCGGTCGAGGGTCGTCTCCCAGAGCTGCTCGGCATTCATCTCGCCGAGGCCCTTGTAGCGCTGCAGCTTGATGCCGCTGGCGCCCGCTTCCTTGACCGTCTCGAACAGCGCGACCGGGCCGGGGACCGGGGTCTCGCCGCTCTTGCGCCGGAAGATGGCCGGCTTGTCATAGACCACCCCGAGGCGGGCGGAATGCTCGTCCAGCTTGCGCGCCTCCAGCGAGGCAAGCAGCGCCCCATCCAGCACCGAGACTTCCTTCACGCCGCGCACGGTGCGCGAGAACAGGTAGCGCTCGCCATCGAACGTGCCCTCCCAGCCGCGCTCGATCTCGTCGGAAATGGCATCCAGACGGCGCGCGATAAGGACCGCCAGTTCCTGCGCCCGCTCCGGATCCTTCGCAAGCTCGGCATTCAGCGCGCCGGCAATGGCCGCCTGCTCGACCACAACCCGGTTGTAACGGGAATGGACGGCATTGATCAGGTTCTTCACCTGCCGCGCCTCCTCGACGATGGCCGCCAGATCCTGGCCGGCACAGATCTCGCCCGTGCCGAGCACGAGCAGGCTGTCGTCCAGCCCGCCACTGATCAGGTAATCGTCCAGCGCGCGGTCGTTCTTGATGTAGGTCTCGCTCTTGCCGCGGCTCACCTTGTAGAGCGGCGGCTGGGCGATGAAGATATGGCCGCGCTCGATGATCTCCGGCATCTGCCGGAAGAAGAAGGTCAGCAGCAGCGTCCGGATGTGCGAGCCGTCGACGTCGGCATCGGTCATCAGGATGATCTTGTGATAGCGCAGCTTGTCGATGTTGAACTCGTCGCGGCCGATGCCGGTGCCGAGCGCCATGATCAGCGTGCCGATCATCTCGGACGACAGCATCTTGTCGAAGCGGGCGCGCTCGACGTTGAGGATCTTGCCCCGAAGCGGCAGCACGGCCTGGAAGGCGCGGTCGCGGCCCTGCTTGGCCGAGCCGCCGGCCGAGTCACCCTCGACGATGAACAGTTCGGACTTGGCCGGGTCGCGCTCCTGGCAGTCGGCAAGCTTGCCGGGCAGCGAGGCGACATCCAGCGCGGTCTTGCGGCGGGTCAGTTCGCGCGCCTTGCGGGCCGCCTCGCGGGCGGCGGCGGCTTCCGCCACCTTCTGCACGATGGCCTTCGCCTCGGCCGGATGCTCCTCGAACCAGGTGCCGAGGCCCTCGTTGATGATGCTCTCGACCACGGGCCGGACCTCCGAGGAGACCAGCTTGTCCTTGGTCTGGGAGGAGAATTTCGGGTCCGGCACCTTGACCGAGACGACCGCGGTGAGGCCTTCCCGGCAATCGTCGCCGGTCAGGTCGACCTTTTCCTTCTTCGTCACGCCGGACTTGTCCGCATAGCCGGTGACCTGCCGGGTCAGCGCGCCGCGGAAACCGGCCAGATGCGTGCCGCCGTCGCGCTGCGGGATGTTGTTGGTGAAGCAGAGCACGTTCTCGTGGTAGCTGTCGTTCCACCACAGGGCGACTTCCACGGTGATGCCGTCCCGCTCCGCCTTGAGCATGATCGGCGAGGGCACGAGCGCTGTCTTGTTGCGGTCGAGATAGCGCACGAAGGCCTCGACACCGCCCTCATAATACAGCTCGACGCGCTTTTCCTCGGCGTGACGCGCATCGGTCAGCAGGATGCGCACGCCGGAATTGAGGAAGGCGAGTTCGCGCAGCCGGTGCTCCAGCGTCGGGAAATCGAACTCCACCATGGTGAAGGTCTCGGTCGCGGGCAGGAACGAGACCTCCGTGCCGCGACGCCCCCCGGCATCGCCGACGACCGCAAGCGGCGCCACCGGGTCGCCATGGCGGAACTCCATCGCATGGTGCTTGCCGCCGCGCCAGATCGACAGCTTCAGCCAGGATGACAGGGCATTGACCACCGATACGCCGACACCGTGCAGGCCGCCCGAAACCTTGTAGGAGTTCTGGTCGAACTTACCCCCGGCATGCAGCTGGGTCATGATGACCTCGGCCGCCGAAACACCCTCGCTCGGGTGCAGGTCGGTGGGGATGCCACGGCCATTGTCGGTCACCGTCACCGAGCCGTCGGCATTGAGCGTCGCGGTCACCTCGGTCGCATGACCTGCCAGCGCCTCGTCGATGGCATTGTCCACAACCTCGTAGACCATGTGGTGCAGGCCGGACCCGTCGTCGGTGTCGCCGATATACATGCCGGGGCGCTTGCGGACGGCGTCGAGGCCCTTGAGGACCTTGATGCTGTCGGCGCCATATTCAGCCTCGGGGGCATCCTTGCGGGCGGGTTCGGCCATGAGCCTGCGTCTCTCCATCGGGCAAAGCCCTGCCGGCCGGGCGACCCGGCACAGCGTGCGATTCGATCCGGCAGCATAGCTGGAACGGGGCTGGGTGTCTCACGCGCGCACGTACGCGGACGCGCGGCGAACCCGTCTCCAGATAGTCACGAACGCGTCGGAAGGGAAGTGGCCTGCCTGTCGCGGCGGCGCTGGCAGCGGTTGTCCGGCACCATCGGCGAGGCCTGCAGGCGGCAAGGCATCCCGCATGGCGCAGGACTTGCCTAGCGATGGGCGCGGCCTTCGGCCTGTCCCGCTATCGAACACCGACGAGGAGGATGCGATCATCGCGAACCGGCCTGACCATCCAGCGGCAACGCACCAGACCGGCAAGGCGTCATCCCATGGGCCGCCCCTGCAGCGGCTCGCCTCGATCCAGTCCCTCCGTGCCGCCGCGGCCCTGTCCGTCGTCGCCTATCACGTGGCGGGAGAGCCGCTTGTCATCGGCGCGGCAGGCGTGGACGTGTTCTTCGTCATCAGCGGCTTCGTCATCGGCCTCATCACCGTCGCCAAGCCTCCCGCACCGGTTGCCTTCGCCTATGACCGGGCGACGCGGGTCCTGCCGCTCTACTGGTTCTTCACGGCCCTGCTGGTGGCCACCAAGCTGCTGGCACCCGATCTCCTGCCCAATATCCCCCGCGACGCCGGCTGGTTCGCGCAGTCGTTCCTGCTCATTCCAGCTGCCATTCCGGGGTCGACGACCGCTTTTCCCGTCCTCCATCAGGGATGGACGCTGTGGTACGAGGCGCTCTTCTACGCTCTTGCGGTGGCTGCCATCGTCCTCGCCCCGCGCAGGCAGGCGATGGCGCTGACGGCCATGATCCTCGCGCTGGTCGCGGCCGGCATGGCCCTGAGCCCCGAGGGCGCGATTGCCGCAACCTACACCAGCCCGCTTCTCGTCGAGTTCCTCGCCGGCTACTGGTTCGCCATCTGGCGCGCCAGGGGCGGACGCCCCGGCACGGGGCTGGCCGTCAACCTGATCGCGGGTGCCGTGATGGGACTGACGCTCGCGGCCGTCCATGCCGGGTCACCCGAGGGCTGGCTGCGGCTGATGGTCTGGGGCGTGCCGGCCATCGCGCTGGTCATCGGCGCCGTCGCCCTTGAGGACAGCGGGCAGTTCGCCGAGCGGCGCCTGCTGAACCATCTTGGCGATGCGTCCTATGCCATTTACCTGAGCCACGGCATTGCCATCTCCGTCCTAACGCTGGTCTTGAGGCGGCTGGACACCCCCCTGGAGAGTGCCATCGACCAGCCGATGCTCGGGATTCTGGTCGTGGTTCTCTCCGTGCTGGCCGGTCTTGCCGTCCACGCCCTGATCGAGCGCCCGATGATGGACGGCTTCAGGCGCCTGCGCTCGCGGCTGTTTGTCCCTCCCGTGCGGGCGCGGGCGGCTGTGCCGTACCGACGGCCCGTGCGGCAGACCTGACCCGGTCGTCCGCGCCGGACGGCTGGCGGTTTGGGACACCCGGCTGACCCATCGCAGGCCAATGGCCCGCCGCCATATCTTCGCTATGTGCCCCTGTGGGCGAAAGAGGCTGCAGCCGGGCCGAATGTCCACACATTGACGGTCCCTTCGTGGTGGACCATCAGGGCAAACGCCCGCGTCCGGCTGACAATGATCGCGTCATCGAAGCCGCCCTCGGCATTCGCTCGCAGATGCGGGACCGCTGCGGCGATTGCTGCCGCGTCGACCGAGACCGCAACATCGTGCTGGCCAAGGCCGCTCATCATGTCGACCCAGCCGGACAGTTCATGCAGCGCGACCATATTGGCGAGCACCGCAGCAAGATCGCTGTCCGGGCCGTCGCGAAAGGCTCGCTGGTCGGCATAGGGACCATGCAGCGGCAGGTTCGCATGGATCCACGACCTCAGTTCCGTCTCGACGTCGTCGTTCCAGTGAATGGCAAACCGGTCTGCGACGCCCGCGACCAACGGACCGAGCGAAGCGATTTGGTGGGCTGTGGCGGCCCGCTTCCGCCGCTGTGCGTTCGCGGCGAGCCGCGCCTGGAGCTTCAAGCCATCACCCATCGGGGTCTCCCCTGGCGCTGATCCTTTCGCGCAACGTCGCGAAGATCAACCGAGGCGCCATCTTTGGACCTATAATTCAAACCAGATTCACGAGATTCGCTGGCTGCCAGCCCAATGGAGAAAGCCATCATGACGCTGTTGACGCGCCGCACCGCTCTTGTCGGTGCCGCCACCCTTGCCGCCCCCGGCCTGCTCATCGGGGAAGCAGAGGCCCAGTCGACCTTCGCCGGCTTCGTCGCAACCCTCTGGCCGGCGGCCTCCTCGGCCGGCGTGTCGCGGGCCGTGTTCGACAGGGCCTTTGCGGGCATCTCGCCCAATCCGCGGGTCATCGAACTGTCGCTGCGCCAGCCCGAGTTCCGGCGCACGCTTGGGGATTATGTCGATGTGCGCGCCTCCAACAAGCGCGTCACCAACGGCCGGGCAAGCTTCGCCCAGCACAGGGCAATCTTCGCCGCCGCCGAGCGCCGTTTCGGCGTACCCGGCCAGGTGATCTGCTCGATCTGGGGCAACGAGACCTCCTACGGCACGTCACGCGGCGACCACTACGTGATCCAGGCCATGGCCACGCTCGCCCATGCCGGCCGGCGCGCCGACTTCTTCCGGCGCGAACTGATCGCCGCCCTGCGCATCCTGCAGTCCGGCGACACGACGCCGCAGAACATGATCGGGTCCTGGGCCGGCGCCATGGGCCACGTCCAGTTCATGCCGACCAGCTTCCACGCCTTTGCGGTCGACTTCACCGGCGACGGCAAGCGGGATATCTGGACCTCCATTCCGGACGCCATGGGCTCGGCCGCCAATTACCTGCGCCGCAACGGCTGGGGGCCGGGCCTGCCCTGGGGCTTCGAGGTCCATGCCCCCCGCCTGCCCGGCAACCGCGCCCAGCGGCGCTCGTTCGACGCATGGTCCGCTGCCGGCGTGCGCCGGATCGGCGCGGGCAGCCTTGCCGGAACCGGCCAGGCCAGCCTGTGGAAACCAGCGGGCGAGACCGGCCCACACCTGCTGGTCACCAACAATTTCAACGTCATCAAGCGCTACAACAATGCTGATTCCTATGCCCTGGCGGTCGGCCACCTGTCGGACCGGATCGCCGGCGCGGAACGGTTCTCGAAGCCCTGGCCGCCCGGCGAGGGCGGGCTCACCCATGCCGACCGCGAGGAAATCCAGCGGCGGCTGAACGCGCTCGGCTTCGATCTCGGCGACGTCGACGGCATTCTGGGCGAAAAGTCGCGGGCCGCCATCAGCACCATGCAGGGCCGCTTCGGAATGCCGGCCAACGGCAATGCCGACCAGGCGTTCCTCGCGCGGCTGCGGCGCGGCTGATCAGCGCGCCTGCGCCGGGTTGAGCCTCTTTAAGTCTTCGTTCACCATGGCCGGTGTTCCACTTGGCATTCGACGAGCCCGCAAGGACCGGAGGCCCGGCATGGATCGAAGCGGACAGGGTCGCGCGGCGCTGGCGACCACCCTCGCAGGGGCGCTCGCGCTGGCCGGATCATGGCTGGTGGCGGCTCCCGCACAGGCCCAGGACGGCTTTGCCGCCTGCATTGGCGGCCTGACGGGCGAAGCCGTGCAGCGCGGCGTGCGCGCGGACATCGTCCGGCAGGCTACCGCCGGGCTGACGCCCAATACCGGCCTCCTGCGCCTGCTCGACCAGCAGCCCGAATTTTCCCGCCAGCCGTGGGAGTACATCAACAGCGCGGTGACCGCCTCGCGCGTCGCCGAGGGGCGGCGCATGTTGCAGACCCACCGCGCCGCCTTCGATCGTGCCGAACGGGAAACCGGGGTCGACCGCCACGTCATCGCGGCCATCTGGGGCATGGAGACCAGCTATGGCCGGGCCAAGGGCACGTCCAGCGTCATCCGCTCCACTGCGACGCTCGCCTGCTACGGCCGGCGGCAGGACTTTTTCCGTGGCGAGTTCATCGCCGCACTGCAGGTCGTCGGGGCAGGCCATGTGGCGCCCGACCGCTTCGTCGGTTCCTGGGCCGGCGCCTTCGGCCACACCCAGTTCATGCCCTCCACCTTCCTGCGCGCCGCGCGTTCGGGGTCGGGCGGCCCGCGCATCGACCTGATGAACTCGGCCGCCGATGCCATCATGTCGACCGGCAACCTGCTGCGCCTCGAGGGCTGGCGGGCCGGCGAGGGCTGGGGCTACGAGGTGACGACACCGCAGGGCTTCGACTTCCGGCTGGCCGGCCGCGACCGGCCGCTGACGATCGCCGACTGGCAGCGCCGCGGCATCGCAAGGATCGGTGGCAGGCCGTTCCCTCGCACCAGCGACCAGGCCTTCCTGCACCTGCCTGCGGGAGCCCGCGGGCCAGCCTTCCTGATGCTTCCGAACTTCCGGACCATCATGAAGTACAACAACTCCGAAAACTACGCGATGGCAGTCGGCCATCTCGCCGACCGGCTGCGCGGCTTCGGCGCCTTCACCCGGCCCTGGCCGACATCGGAGCGCGCCCTGTCGAGGGACGAGCGGTTCGAACTGCAGCGCCGGCTCCAGCAGGTCGGTTTCTATTCGGGAACGGTGGACGGCAAGCTCGGCGCGGGCACGCGCGAGGCGCTCCAGCGGTTCCAGGCCAGCGCCGGCCTTGCCGCCGACGGCTTCGCCACCTCCGCGGTTCTGAGGCGGCTGCGCGGCGGCGGCTGACGCGGACGGTGATCCATCGGGCAGGCCGTGCTAGAAGCGTCGGGGCGTCCCGGGGGCCGGGAGCGCGCGGGGCCTGATCCGGATCGATGCGACTGAAGCCGTTCCTGTCCATGTCATGTCTGCTGCTGGCCGTGCTCATCCTGGCCGGGATGGTCGGCACGGGCGGCGAGAGCCGCGCGCAGGGCGCCTATACGGACGACCGCTTTCCGCATCTGTTCGCGCCCCGCGACCAGCGGCCGCGCATCATCTCCATCCCCCAGCGCACCCGCCCGGCAGCTCGCGCTCCGGCGGCCGCCGAACCCGTTCGCCCGACCCGCAGAGAGCCACCGGCGGCCACGAGTGCGACCGCCGACGCCGAGGTGCCGCGCCCCCCGCCCACCACCTTCGTCCTTGTCCTCGGCGACAATCTCGCAGAATGGCTGGCCCACGGCATCGAGGAGGCCTTCGAGGACGTCCCGGAACTCGGCGTGAAGGACCGCACCCGGCTCGGCTCGGGCCTCGCCCGGCCCGACACCTATGACTGGCCGGCCGAGATCCGGCGAATCCTGTCCGAAGACCGGCAGGTGAGCTTCATCGTGATGATGGTCGGTGCCCATGACCGGCATCCCATCCGCAATGGCGAGGAGGTGGCCGAGTTCGGCTCGGATCGCTGGCGCGAGCTCTACGGGCAGCGCGTCGAGGCCGCCATGCAGGCCATGAAGGCGCGCGGCGTCCCGGTCTATTGGGTCGGCAGCCCGCCCCTGCGTGGCCAGCGCATCTCGGCGGACATGGTCCGTCTCAACGAGATCTACAAGGAACGCGCGCAGAAGCTCTCCATCCCCTTCATCGATGTGTGGAACGGCTTCGTCGACGAGCGCGGCAATTACACGCAGTTCGGCCCCGACTTTGCCGGCCAGACGCGGCGGTTGCGGACCTCCGACGGGGTTCACTTCACGGCACCCGGCGCGCGCAAGCTGGCGCTGTTCCTCGAACAGGAATTGCGCCGCGACCTCGTCGGCCGGATCGAGCCCGCCTCCCCCGCCGATCCGGCCCCGGGCCTGCCGGTGCCCGAGGCCGCCGTGCCCGGCCTGCTTCCCCAAGGCATCGCGCCGGTGGCGCCGCGCCCGCTCGCAGGACCGGTCCTGCCGCTCGCCGGCAATCCCTCGATCCCCCGCCCGGAGGACCGGGCCGTCCCCGACGGAGCCCAGGCTCCGCCGCCGGGCCGGCTCGCGGGCGACTCGGCCGCGCCGGTCCGCTCGGGCCTTGCCGAAACGGTGCTGGTCCGTGGCGCCCCGCCGCCGGTGGTCCCCGGCCGGGCCGACGATTTCCGCTGGCCGCGCGCTTCCGCCACAGCGACGCCCGCCGGTTCCACCGGGGAGACGGCGCGAAATCCGCCCTGACCGGCACGAGCGGGCCGGGACCGCCCGCCGCAACTTCGTTTCGTTTCGCGCGCCGGTCCTTTAGGATTGCGGCTGGCTGATCGGGCCGGCGGCAATAAACTTCGCCTGCGATTGAAACCGCGGCCGATTGGCGCTTGTGTCGCTGTTTGAAATCTGTCAAATAACGGCTTCAGAAAGGTCAGCATAGCTGCCCTATCAAGCAAGACCTCCGGGAGGAGGCGTCGGAGGGCCGACAGGCCCTGAACTTGCATGCCGGCCGGTATCGGGCTTAACCCCATGCCGCAGCCGGCTTGATGCGTCACGAAAGGTGGCACCCAACCGCAACCGCAAGGTTGCAGAAGCGAGGTCGAGATGAGCACGCAGCGGATTGATGCGGCGACGGCAAAGGGGTTCGGGGCGCAGGCGAACAGCGCCACGAAAGCCAATCTGCCCGCCCGCGTCAAAAACCGCACGCGCGCCGTGATCGACCCTGGTCTGCCTGCCGCGCAGGGCCTCTACGACCCGCGGTTCGAGAAGGATTCCTGCGGCGTCGGCTTCATCGCCGACATGAAGGGCCGCAAATCCCACAAGATCGTCCAGGACGCGATCCAGATCCTCCTGAACCTCGAGCATCGCGGCGCGGTCGGCGCGGACCCGCGGGCCGGTGACGGCGCCGGCATGCTCGTCCAGATGCCAGATGCCTTCTTCCGCAAGGAGGCCGCGGCGCTTGGCTTCGAACTGCCCGAGCCTGGCCATTACGCGGTCGGCTATTTCTTCTTCCCGCCCGACCCGGAAGGTCAGGCCATCGTTCGCGAGACCATCGAGAAGGTGGTGGCCGACGAGGGCCAGTCCCTGCTCGGCTGGCGCGACGTGCCGACGGACAACGCGTCCCTCGGCGAGAGCGTCAAGCCGACCGAGCCGCTGCACCGGCAGATCTTCGTCGCCCGCGGCCCCGATGTCGCTTCCGAGGACGAGTTCGAGCGGCGCCTGTTCGTGCTCCGCAAGGTGATCTCCAACCTTGTCTATGACCGCAACGACCCGCGCACCCGGGGCTATTACCCCGTCTCGCTGTCGTGCCGGACCATCGTCTACAAGGGCATGTTCCTCGCCGACCAGCTCGGCGCCTACTATCCGGACCTCCACGACCCGACCTTCGAGAGCGCGCTGGCCCTCGTTCACCAGCGCTTCTCGACCAACACCTTTCCCGCCTGGTCGCTGGCCCATCCCTACCGGATGGTGGCTCATAACGGCGAGATCAACACGCTGCGCGGCAACGTCAACTGGATGGCCGCGCGCCAGGCGAGCGTCGACAGCGAGTTGTTCGGCAACGACATCTCCAAGCTCTGGCCGATCTCCTACGAGGGCCAGTCGGACACGGCCTGCTTCGACAACGCGCTCGAGTTCCTCGTCCAGGGCGGCTATTCGCTGGCCCATGCGGTGATGATGCTCGTGCCCGAAGCCTGGGCCGGCAACAAGCTGATGGATGAGCAGCGCCGCGCCTTCTACGAGTATCACGCCGCCATCATGGAGCCGTGGGACGGCCCGGCCTCCATCGCCTTCACCGACGGCCGGCAGATCGGCGCCACCCTCGACCGCAACGGCCTGAGGCCGGCGCGCTGGTTCGTCACCAAGGACGACCGCATCATCATGGCCTCGGAAATGGGCGTCCTGCCGGTTCCCGAGGACCAGATCGTCAAGAAGTGGCGCCTGCAGCCCGGCAAGATGCTGCTGGTCGACCTCGCCGAGGGCCGCATCATCTCGGACAGCGAGATCAAGGCTCAGCTGTCCGCCTCGCAGCCCTATCGCGAATGGCTGGACCGTTCGCAGCTGATCCTGGAAGACCTGCCGCCGGTCGAGCCGCGCGCCTCCCGCACCGATGTGCCTCTGCTCGATAAGCAGCAGGCCTTCGGCTACACGCAGGAGGACACCAAGATCCTGATGTCCCCCATGGCCATGACCGGCCAGGAGGCGGTCGGCTCCATGGGCACCGACACGCCGATCTCGGCGCTCTCGTCGAAGTCCAAGCTGCTCTACACCTACTTCAAGCAGAACTTCGCCCAGGTGACGAACCCGCCGATCGATCCGATCCGCGAGGAACTCGTCATGAGCCTCGTCTCGTTCATCGGGCCCCGGCCGAACCTGTTCGACATCGACGGCAATGCCCGGCGCAAGCGGCTGGAGGTGCGCCAGCCGATCCTCACGAACGAGGATCTGGAGAAGATCCGCTGCATCGGCCATCGCGAGGATTCGTTCGACACCAAGACCCTCGACATCACCTATCCCGCCTCCAAGGGCGCGGCCGGCATGGCCGAGGCGCTGCAGCTTCTCTGCGACCGTGCGGAAGCCGCCGTCCATGGCCGCTACAACATCATCATCCTGTCCGACCGCATGGTCGGTCCGGACCGCATCCCGATCCCCGCCCTGCTCGCGGTGGCGGCCGTCCACCATCACCTCATCCGCAAGGGCCTGAGGACGGCGGCCGGCCTGGTCATCGAGACCGGCGAGGCCCGCGAGGTCCATCACTTCTGCTGCCTGGCCGGCTACGGCGCCGAGGCGATCAACCCCTACCTCGCCTTCGAGACCATGGAGGAGATCCACGACAAGGGCGAACTGCCGCCCGAGGTGGATGCCGACGAAGTGGTCAAGCGCTACATCAAGTCCGTCGGCAAGGGCATCCTCAAGGTGATGTCCAAGATGGGCATCTCCACCTACCAGTCCTATTGCGGCGCCCAGATCTTCGACGCGGTCGGCCTGTGTGACGATTTCGTCGCCAAATACTTCACCGGCACCGCCACGCGCATCGGCGGCGTCGGCCTCGCCGAGGTCGCCGAGGAGACGGTGCAGCGTCACACGCTGGCCTTCTCGGACGACCCGACGCTGCGCACCAACCTGGACGTGGGCGGGGAATATGCCTACCGCATCCGCGGCGAGGACCATGTCTGGTCGCCCGACACGGTGGCGGCGCTCCAGCATGCGGTGCGCGGCAACAGCCTGGACCGCTACCGCGAGTTCTCGCGGCTGATCAACGACCAGGCCAGCCGCCTGCAGACCATCCGCGGCCTGTTCCGCATCAGGACCGCCGAAGAGACCGGCCGCATGCCGGTCCCGCTCGACGAGGTGGAACCGGCAGCCTCCATCGTGAAGCGCTTCGCGACCGGCGCGATGAGCTATGGCTCGATCTCGCGCGAGGCGCATACCAACCTGGCGCTCGCCATGAACGCCATCGGCGGCAAGTCCAACACCGGCGAGGGTGGCGAGGAGCCGGAGCGCTTCCAGCCGCTTCCCGATGGCCGCTCCATGCGCTCGGCCATCAAGCAGGTGGCGTCCGGCCGGTTCGGCGTGACGACCGAGTATCTGGTCAATTCCGACATGATCCAGATCAAGATGGCGCAGGGTGCCAAGCCCGGCGAGGGCGGCCAGCTGCCTGGCCACAAGGTCGATGCGGTCATCGCCAAGGTGCGCCATTCGACCCCCGGCGTCGGCCTGATCTCGCCGCCGCCGCACCACGACATCTATTCCATCGAGGATCTGGCGCAGCTCATCTACGACCTCAAGAACGTCAACCCGCGGGCCGACATCTCGGTCAAGCTGGTCTCCGAGGTGGGCGTCGGCACGGTTGCGGCAGGTGTCGCCAAGGCGCGCGCCGACCATGTCACGATCTCCGGCTTCGAGGGTGGCACGGGCGCCTCGCCGCTGACCTCCATCAAACATGCCGGCTCGCCCTGGGAGATCGGCCTTGCCGAGACCCAGCAGACCCTCGTGCTGAACCGCCTGCGCTCGCGCATCTCGGTTCAGGTCGATGGTGGACTGCGCACCGGCCGCGATGTGGTCGTCGGGGCCCTGCTGGGCGCCGACGAGTTCGGCTTCGCCACGGCGCCGCTGATCGCGTCGGGCTGCATCATGATGCGCAAGTGCCACCTCAACACCTGTCCGGTCGGCGTTGCCACCCAGGACCCGGTGCTGCGCAAGCGCTTCAAGGGCCAGCCCGAGCACGTCATCAACTACTTCTTCTTCGTCGCCGAAGAGGTGCGCGAGTTGATGGCCGCCATGGGCTACCGCACCTTCGACGAGATGGTCGGCCAGATGCAGATGCTCGACCGCCGCGAGGCGGTGGAGCACTGGAAGGCCTGCGGGCTCGACTTCTCGCGCCTGTTCCACAAGCCGGACGTGCCGGCCGAGGTCGGCATCCGCCGGTCCGAGGACCAGAGCCACCACCTCGAGGCCGTGCTTGACCGTCGTCTGATCGAGGCGGCAAAGGACGCCTTCGAGACCGGCACGCCGGTGAAGATCGACATGCCCATCGCCAGCGTGAACCGCGCCACGGGCGCCATGCTGTCGGGCGCGCTGATCGAGCGCCTCGGCCATGCCGGCCTGCCCGACGACACGATCCACGTGAAGCTGAAGGGCACGGCCGGGCAGAGCTTCGGCGCCTGGCTTGCGCGCGGCGTGACGATGGAACTTGAAGGCGAGGCCAACGACTATGTCGGCAAGGGCCTGTCGGGCGGACGGATCATCGTCTATCCGGCGGCCGAGGCCACCAGCCTCGACGTCGAGAACTCGATCATCGTCGGCAACACCGTGCTTTACGGGGCCGTCGAGGGCGAATGCTACTTCCGCGGCATCGCCGGCGAGCGCTTCGCCGTCCGCAACTCGGGCGCCATCGCGGTGGTCGAGGGCACGGGCGACCACGGCTGCGAGTACATGACCGGCGGAATCGTCGTCGTGCTCGGCCAGACCGGCCGGAACTTCGCGGCCGGCATGTCCGGCGGCATCGCCTATGTGCTGGACGAGGAGGGCGATTTCGCCCGCCGCTGCAACCTCGCCATGGTCGAGCTGGAGCCGGTACCCGAGGAGGACGACCTGCTCTCGCGCCACTATCACCAGACCGGCGGGCTCGACAGCCACGGCCGCGTGGACGTGATGAGCGACATGAGCCGGTTCGACGCCGAGCGTCTGCACCAGCTCATCGCCAACCATGCCCGCTATACGGGCTCGCGCCGGGCGCAGGACATCCTCGACCGCTGGTCGGACATGCTGCCCAAGTTCCGCAAGGTCATGCCGGTCGAGTACCGCCGCGCCCTGCAGGAAATGGAACAGGCCCAGCAGCGCCCGTTCGCGCTGGCAGGAGAGTAAACGATGGGCAAGGTCACGGGCTTTCTGGAGATCGACCGCCAGGACCGGCGCTACGCGCCGGCGGGCGACCGCATCCGCCATTACCGCGAATTCGTCATCCCTCTGAGCGAGGAAAGCACGCGCAACCAGGCTGCGCGCTGCATGAACTGCGGGATTCCGTTCTGCCACACCGGTTGTCCGGTCAACAACCAGATCCCGGACTGGAACGACCTCGTCTACAACGGCGCCTGGGAAGAGGCCGCCGTCAACCTGCACTCGACCAACAATTTCCCGGAATTCACCGGTCGGGTCTGCCCCGCGCCCTGCGAGGCGTCCTGCACGCTGAACATCGAGGATGTGCCGGTCACCATCAAGACGATCGAATGCGCCATCGTCGACCGGGCCTGGAGTGCCGGCTGGGTGCGGCCCGAACTGCCGAAGACCAGGACCGGCAAGAAGGTCGCGATCATCGGCTCGGGGCCTGCCGGCCTTGCCGCCGCCCAGCAATTGGCCCGTGCCGGCCACGAGGTGCATGTCTACGAGAAGTTCGCCAAGGCCGGCGGCCTGCTGCGCTACGGCATCCCGGACTTCAAGATGGAGAAGCGGCTGATCGACCGGCGCATCCACCAGATGGAGGCCGAGGGCGTCACCTTCCACTACAACGAGCATGTCGGCGTCACCCGGCCGGCGGCCGAACTGGTCGATGGCCATCACGCTGTCCTGCTCGCGGGCGGTGCCGAAAAGCCGCGCGACCTGCCGATCACCGGCCGCGACCTGGAGGGCGTCCATTTCGCCATGGACTTCCTGCCGCAGCAGAACCGGCGTGTATCGGGCGAGCCGATCGGCACCAACGAGCCGATCCTCGCCTCCGGCAAGCGCGTGGTGGTGATCGGCGGCGGCGACACGGGCTCCGACTGCATCGGCACCTCGATCCGCCAGGGCGCGGTCTCGGTCACGCAGCTGGAGATCATGACGAAGCCGCCGGAGAAGGAGAACAAGGACCTCTCCTGGCCGCTCTGGCCGCTCAAGCTGCGCACCTCGTCCAGCCACGAGGAAGGCGCCGAGCGCGACTTCGCCGTGATGACCAGTGCCTTCGTCGGCCATGGCGGCAAGGTGAAGGCGCTGCGCTGCGTGCGCATCGACGCGAAGATGCAGCCCATCCCCGGCACGGAGTTCGAGCTGAAGGCCGACCTCGTCCTGCTCGCCATGGGCTTCGTCAGCCCGGTCGCCGAAGGGATGGTCCAGAGCCTCGGCACCAGCCTCGACCCGCGCAGCAACGTCGCCGCCAACGTCATGGACTACCGGACCTCGGTGCCGAAGGTCTATGCAGCCGGCGACATGCGCCGCGGCCAGAGCCTTGTCGTCTGGGCGATCCGCGAGGGCCGGCAGGCCGCCCATGCCATCGACAAGGACCTGATGGGAGCGACCATCCTGCCGCGCTGATCGGCGGGGCAATGGCTTTGGGCGGTGTCGCGAGGCCCCACCCGCACCCTCCCCGCTGCGCGGAGAGGGAGACCACGGCCTCCCGCCCCGTATTCCGCCCGCGCACCACGCCCGACCCACGGACCGGCCGGGCGAGCAATGGCGACCGAGAGCCGCCCGCGACGTCGAAGTCCCCCTCTCCGCGCAGCGCGGAGGGTGCGGGTGGGGCATTTCACTGCACATGAGCGTAGCAGCCCGCTCGCTCGCACGGTCGGCATCGGTCCGCCTTGCAAGCGTGTCGTGCATCCTTCGAGGCTCGCCATAGCATCGGGCGAACGCGAAAAAGCGTTCGCACCTCGCAACGGCTCGCACCTCAGGATGAGGAGGGGTGGCGGGTTGCAGCCCTCGCTGTCGAAGCGCGACCGGCGAGCCCGATCCGGCGCTGATGCGATCCTCAACCCGCCTCATCCTGAGGTGCGAGCGTCAGCGAGCCTCGAAGGACGCACTGCTTCAATGCAGTCCCGGAGTTCGATTCAGCGCCTGCCATCGGATAGGTTCTCGGGGAGCAAACCTGCCAACCGACCCCAGGAAACGGTGCATGTTCTTCGCCAGCGACAACGGCCTCGGGGCCTCCGACCGCATCATGGCCGCCATTGCGGCCGCCAATGACGGCAGCGCCTGCCTCGCCTATGGCCGCGACGACGGAACGGCGCGCGTCGAGCGCCTGCTGTCCGACCTGTTCGAGCGCGAAGTCGGCGTCTTCATGGTGACGACCGGCACGGCCGCCAACGGCCTGGCGCTCTCCACCCTCACGCCACCCTGGGGAATCGTCCTGTGCCATGACGAAAGCCACGTCATGGAAGACGAGTGCTGCGGTCCGGAATTCTTCACCGGCGGCGCCAAGCTGGTCGGCATCCGCGGCCCCGGCGCCAAGATCACCCCGGAAGCGCTGGAGGCGACCATCGCCTCGCTCGGCCGGCGCGTGCCGCACAACGCCCCCATCCATGCGCTGTCGCTGACCCAGTCGACCGAGCTTGGGCTCGTCTATTCGGTCGCGGAGGTGACGGCGCTGTCTGCCATCGCGAAGGCGAACGGGGCCGGCGTCCACATGGATGGCGCGCGCTTCGCCAATGCGGTCGCGGCGCTTGGCTGCTCGCCCGCCGAGATCACCTGGAAGGCGGGCGTCGACGTGCTCTCCTTCGGCACGACCAAGAACGGCGCGCTGGCCTGCGAGGCGATCGTCTATTTCGACCCCGCGAGAGGCGCCGAGATGGTGCGGCGGCGCATGCGGGCCGGCCACCTGCTCTCCAAGCACCGCTTCCTCGCGGCCCAGATGGAGGCGTTCCTCGCCGATGACCACTGGCTGGATCTTGCCCGCCATGCCAATGCCATGGCCGCGCGCCTGGCCGAGGGGCTCGCCACCGTGCCCGGCGTGCGCCTGCCGATCCAGCCGCAGGCCAATGGCCTGTTCCCGATCATGCCCGATGCCATGGTCGAGGCGCTGAAGGCCGAGGGGGCCGTGTTTTATCCCTGGTCCGACAAGGGCCTGGCGGACGCGGACAAGGCCCGCAAGGGCGAGACGATGATGCGCCTGGTGACATCATTTGCCACGCGCGGGCAGGATGTCGAGCGGTTCGTGGCGGTTGCCAGGGGCGCGGCCTCGGCCGCCTCCGCCGCCTGAGCCACGCGCCCCGCCCTCAAATCGCCGTTCTCCTTTCCGAAACCTTGCCATGGGGCGAGCTGGGGAAGAAGGACGCGATCCGTGCGCCAGAATGTGTATCTTGCGGCTGCTGCCGCCGCCCTCATGGCAGCCGGCCCGGCTGCTGCCATGCCGCTGGGCCCGGCTCCCTCGGAATTACTCCCGGTCCAGCAGGTCCAGTACTGGGGCGGCTGGGATTCGGATGACGACGACGGCCCGTTCTGGCGGCGTCCGTCGGCACCGCCCCGTGTCTATGTGCCGCGCGGCTATGTCGATCCGCGTTTCGAGGAGGACGACGACTCGATCGCGGCGCAGGAGGCGGTGACCATTGCCCGCTCGATGGGCTATCGCGCCGTGGCGGCACCGCGGCGCATCGGTCGCGCCTGGGTGGTCGTCGGCACCGGCCGGGCCGGCGAGCGGGTGCGCGTGTCGATTGATGCCTATACCGGCCGGCCGCTGGCGATCCGCGAGATCGCCGCCGTGCCGCCCCGGCCGCTGCAGCGGCCCGGAGAGCGGATCGCGCCCGATGCCCCGCCCATGCCAATCGACCCGGCCCCGCCGCTGCGCGAGGGACGCGTCGACCCGCTTCCGGATGTCGGCCCTGACCGTCGCACCCGGCCCTCGCCGGCCATCACCGCCCGCGCCGTGCCCGTGCCGCTGCCGCGCCCGGATATCGACGGGCATCGCCCGCAGCAGCCCCCGCCACCGCTCAGCGTGACGCCGGACCGGCCTTTCCAGCCTCCGGCAGCGGCACCCGCTCCCGAGGTTGCGCCGGTACCGCCGGCGCCGCCGACAGCGGCGCTGCCGCAAGCTCCAGCGCGCGAACCGCCCATGACGGCCCCGCCGGCACCCCCGGTCGCGGCGCCGGCTCCCGAGGTCCAGCCCCAGCCGGCCGAACCGCCTGCCGCCGCCCTTCCACCCGCGGCAGAGCCCGCTCCGGCCGAGCCGCCGGCAGCCGTCACCCCGCCGGCACCGGTCGAAGCCCGTCCCGCGCCGGACAGCGAGCCGGCGCCTCAGCCCAGCGCCGCGGTTCCGCCGGCGGTCATCCCCCCGCCGGTCGAGCCGGCGCCGGTGGTGATCCCCGACGTTCCCGCTGTCACGCCGTCGGACCCTGCGGCCGAACCTCCGGCCGCCGATCGGGCCGCCGCACCGACGCAGGCTCCCGCCGAACCGGCGCCCGCCCGGCGCGAGGAGGGCGAGAGCGAGGGCATCATGGTGGACGGCCGGTTCCTCGGTCCGGACGGCCAGCCCCTGCCCGGAAGCCCGGCCCAGCCGGGTGTCCGCCGGATCGATCCGCCATCCCGGAACTGACCCGGAACCGGGGCTTGCGCGGCCTGCTCAAGCGTCGGAATTGCAGACAAACGAACGCCCGGCGGATCACTCCGCCGGGCGTCGTCACTGGAGCGCGCTGACCCGGCCGGGCACGGCCGGGTCGTTGCAGGAGAAGCGTCAGGCCGCCTGACGGGCCTCGCCTTCGATCACGCGCGGGTTCGTGCCGCCGGTGGCCGTGATCTGGATCGTGCGCGGCTTCATGGCCTCGGGAATCTCGCGGACGAGATCCACATGCAGCAGGCCATGATCCAGCGCGGCGCCCTTCACGAACACGTAGTCGGCAAGCTGGAAGCGGCGCTCGAAGGCGCGCGCGGCGATACCCTGGTGCAGGAACTCGGGCTTGGCCTCGCCTTCGCCAGCGACCTTCTCGCCGCGGATGGTGAGGGACTGCTCCTTGACCTCGATCGACAGGTCCCGATCGGCAAAGCCGGCCACCGCAACCGAGATCCGGTAGGCGTTCTCGCCGGTCTTCTCGATATTGTAGGGCGGGTAGGAGGTCGTCGGTCCGTCATGGCCGGACGCCTGGTCGAGCAGCGAGAACAGACGGTCGAAGCCGACGGTCGAGCGATAGAGGGGAGCAAGGTCGAACGTACGCATGGATGTCCTCCTTCAAGCGACACCTGAGAGCCCGCCGGAAAGGCCGGGCCGGTTGATATGCAGCCGTCTCTGGCCTGCACGATCAGGAGGTAGGAAGCCCGTTTCGGCTCCGCAAGACCCCCTTCTGCCAGACCGTCGCGCAGGCCTCTGCGCAAGCCTTGGCGCCAGCCACCCGCCGCCAGTCCGCGGCTCGTCCGGTGATGAAGCGCCGGTGAACGCCGCCTTCCGCGCCTGTTCAGCGCGCAGGCGCCAGGATGTCGCCAGTATCGGAGGACCTGCGCCCGACGCAGGCCCCGGAAAGGCTGACCATGACCCGCCCGCGCATCCATCGCGGCCCCGCCGCAGACCTCGCCCGCCGTCCCTTCGCGCGGGTCGCTTCCGCCCTGTCCGCGCCTGCCCTGACAGCGGTGACGCTCGGCGCGACGCTTGCTCTTGCGCTGTCGATCATTACCTGCGCCGGAACGCTGGCGCGGGCAGATGGCGCCCGTGCCGGCCGGGGGGCCGCCGAGCGCGTCGTGCCGCAGGCCGAGATTGCGGGACGTTTGGCAAGCCGCGGCTATGCGGTGACCGAGCCGGTCGTGCGGCGCGGCTCGGCCTATCTGACGCATGGGCGCGACCGGTTCGGGCAGCGTACCCGGCTGGTGGTGGATGCCCGCAATGCCGAGATCATCGGGTTGAGGGTGGTCGAGCCGGCGGCGGGCGCCGCACGCCCCCTCCCCCGTATCGGTCGCCCGTGACGGTCCGGCTCCCGCGACGCGATCCTTCGGTGACCTGCCGGCCCCGCCATGCTACCGGGGCGCTGGATCAGGATTGATCCGGATGTCCCGCGATTCGTGAGCCGACCAGCCCGATGGATCTCGTCGCCCTGCCCGAACGGCCGATACCGGTCGGCGCCCGCGCCGGAACGCTGCAGACCGACGACCGGATCACCATCCGCTATGCCCGCTGGGAGGCCACTGGCGCGCCCCGTCGCGGCACGGTGGTCATATGCCAGGGCCGGTCGGAATTCATCGAGAAATATGTCGAAGTGATCGGCGAACTGCGCGCCCGCGGCTTCGGCGTGCTCGCCTTCGACTGGCGCGGCCAGGGTGGGTCCGGTCGGCTCCTGTCCGATATCCGCAGGGGCCATGTCCGCCGCTTTACCGACTTCCAGCTCGACCTCGAGGCCGTGATGGACACCGTCGCCCTGCCCGATTGCCGCCCGCCCTTCTTCGCGCTGGGCCACAGCATGGGCGGCGCCATCCTGATCGAGGCCGCACGGGCCGGCCGCACCTGGTTCGACCGCATGGTGCTGTCCGCCCCCATGATCGCGCTCAGGCCCGTGCGCCATCCCGGCTTCACGCTGGCCAGCCTGACGCTCGCCTCGCTCACCGGCCTCGGCAGCCGCCTGGTGCCCGGCGGCTCGCCCGAACCGACCTCCCGCAAACCCTTCGAGGGCAATCCGGTCAGTTCGGACCCGATCCGCTACGCCATTGCCGGCAGCTATGCCGGGATCGACCGCCGTCTCGGCCTTGGCGCGCCGACGGTCGGCTGGCTGCGCGAGGCGATCAAGGTGACGCGGCGCTTCGCCCATCCGCTTTACGCCCAGGGCATCCGCCAGCCCATGCTGCTGGTCGCTGCCGGGCGCGATCCGCTGGTCGATTCCGACGCGGTGGAGGCTTTCGCACGGCGCCTGAAGAACGGCCATGCCGTGGTGCTGCCGGGCTCGCTGCACGAACCGATGATGGAAGCCGACGCCATTCGCGCCGCCTTCTGGGCTGCCTTCGACGCCTTCGTGCCGGGCGAGCAGGCGTTTCTGTAGGCCGGTCCGTTCAGCCGTTGAGGATCGCCAGGGCCTGTTCGTGGACGCGCCGGTCGCCCGCCGCCACGATCCGTCCGCCACCGCCGGCCGGACCGCCGTCCCAGGTGGTCACGACGCCGCCGGCGCCCTCGATGATCGGCACGAGGGCAAGGATGTCATAGGTCTTGAGGCCCGCCTCCACGACCAGATCGACATGGCCCGCCGCCAGCATGCAATAGGCATAGCAGTCGGCGCCATACCGGTAGGTGCGGCACTGCTCCTCAACCGCCCGGTAGCGCGATCCGGTCTCGGCATCGAACAGGCGCGGCGAGGTGGTCATGATGGTCGCCGAGCCCAGCCCCTCGCAGGGCCTGACGAGGAGAGAGCGGCTGCCGGCCGGCCCCTCGTAGCGCGCGCGCGCGCCATCGCCCCAGAACATCTCGCGCATGAACGGCTGGTGCATCATGCCGAAGGCCGGGCTGCGGCCGCGGGCAAGGCCGATCAGCGTGCCCCAGACCGGGATGCCGGCGATGAAGGCCTTGGTGCCGTCGATCGGGTCGAGCACCCAGACATGCTCGGCATCCTCGTTCTCGGCGCCATATTCCTCGCCGATGATGCCATGGCCCGGAAAGGTCGTGCGGATCAGGTGGCGCATCGCCGCCTCGCCGGCCCGGTCGCCCTCGGTGACCGGGTCAAAGCCGCCCGTCCCCGCCTTGTTGTCGATGCCCATCGCGGTGCGGAAGAACGGCAGGATCGCTTCGCCCGACACGCGCGCGAGCTCGCGCACGAAGGCTTCGAAATCGACAGCGGCCACGACCTGCTCCTCCAGCGTTGCTATGCCGAGCTATAGGCAGGCGCGCGGGGGCGGGCAACCGCGCCCATGCAGGGGCGCGACGGCTGGACTGTCCCGGCGCCCTTGCCTGCCGGCACGCCGCACGGCAGGGTCCCGGCCCCGCAACCGGAGGACGCCTGGACCGTGGACCCGATGAAGCCCGAGGCGTCCGCGCATTCGGCCCTGTCGCAAGGGTTCGTCATCGCGCTGGTGGCGACGCTCGCCGCCGCCACGGCCATCAGCCAGTTCTACCGCAATTCGGTCGGCGTCATTGCCACCACGCTGACGGACGACCTGCAACTGACCGCCGACCAGCTCGGCAGCATCGCCTCATCGTTCTTCCTCATCTTCGCGCTGTGCCAGATCCCGGTTGGCATCGCCATCGACCGCTACGGACCGCGCCGCACCATGCTCG
The DNA here is from genome assembly GCF_051860605.1 of Phreatobacter sp. Lineage (GTDB taxonomy): Bacteria > Pseudomonadota > Alphaproteobacteria > Rhizobiales > Phreatobacteraceae > Phreatobacter. The sequence continues at coordinate 43,217 of NZ_JBHYDR010000007.1, forward strand.
GCTCGCTCGCCTTCGTGGTGGCCGGATCGGTGCTGTTTGCGATGGCGACGGGCCCGGCCGGGCTGATCGGCGGCCGGCTGCTGCTCGGCATCGGCTGCTCGACCTTCCTGATGGCACCGCTCGCCATCTATGCCCGCGCCTTTCGCCCCGAGGCTTTCGCGACGCTTGCCGGCGTTCAGGTCGCGATTTCCAACCTGGGAACGCTGGGGGCGACGGCCCCGCTGGCCTGGGCGACCGCCTCCTATGGCTGGCGCCCCGCCTTCCTCGCGGCAGCGCTGTTCGCGCTCGCACTCGCGCTGGCCCTCGCCCTCATGCTGAGGCCGGCCTTTGCCGGACCCGCGGCCGGAGGCGCGAAGGAGAGCCTCGCCGATGCCCTGCGCGGCGTTCGCGAGGTCACGCGGCTGCCCGGCATCTGGCCGCTATTCCTGATGTCCTTCTCGGCCTATTCGAGCTTCGGCCTGATCATCGGCCTGTGGGGCGGCCCCTATCTCGCCCATGTCCACGGCGCCGACCTCGGCCTTCAGGGTCACGCGCTGCTGCTGATGGCGCTGGCGCAGATCGGTGGCTCCCTGATGTGGGGCATGTCGGACCGGCTGATGCGCGCCTACCGGCCCATGGTGGTCATCGCCGTGACACTGAGCCTCGCCCTGATGGCGGTCCTGGTCCTGCTCGGCCATCGCATGCCGACCGGCACCACCATCGGTATCATCGCGGCGCTCGGCTTCACGCTCGCCTTCACGCCCGTGGTCCTCGCCCATGGCCGGGCCCTGCTGCCGGGCCACCTGACCGGCCGGGGCCTTGCCCTGCTCAATCTCGGCACCATGAGCGGCGCCTTCCTGACCCAGTGGATCACCGGCCTTCTGGTGAAGGCCATTGCCGGTCCGGCGTTGGTCTATCCCGTCGCGGCCTTCCAGGCCGCTTTCGCCCTGCAGGCCCTCCTGCTGGCGGTTGCGACCCTTGTCTATGCCACCGCACCCGACCCGCGCCGCCAGGGCGCCAGGGGCGGCTGATCGCGGGCGGGCAGAGCGCCGGCGGGTTGATCCACCTGGCAGGCAGCCACGGCTGCCGCATCCGGTGACCGGTGACCGAATGGCCCGCCCTGCCGGCCGCCCCAAAATAATCGGTCAGCCTTCTTGCCTTTTTCATGGACCGGGAGCATATTGTTGCAGCGCGGTATCGCCCTGCGATGCCTCGCAGCCCTCCTTGGGCGTTTCCTCCCTAGACTTGGGCCGCTCACGAAAGTGAGCGGCCTCTTTCTTTTCCGGAGGCCGATTCAATCGTTTTGAATCAAGCAGTTGCGGCTAAACGGCTCAAGCCGCCCCCTCGTATAAAATCGACGAAACCCGTCCTGCTCGTTGTGCGGTGCAGCGCCAGTGCGGCTTGCACAGCCCTTGGAATCAGGGCCCGAGGCAGGCCCGTCCCGTTAGGCCGTTCCGGCTAGCCATGCAGAAAACAGGGGCCTGATCCGGCTATTCCGCAGCCACGCGGAAGTCACCGCCACGCTCCAGCGGCAGGCGGGCCAGGGCGTCGGCCAGCACCATCAGGTCGTCCCGAAGGCGGGCAAATCCGGCGGTCCGCTCATAGGTCCGCTCGTTCATGTAGATGGCGCGGTTGATCTCGATCTGCACGGCATGGATGCCGCTCTGCGGCTGGCCATAGTGCTCGGTGATGAAACCGCCGGCATAGGGCTTGTTGCGAAGGACGTGATAGCCCTGGCGCCGCAGAACTTCCTCGATCGCGTCCGAAACGGCCGGGGCGCAGCTGGTGCCGTAGCGGTCGCCGATCACGATGTCGGCGCGCGGGCGATCCTCGCGCATCGGCGCCGAGGAGGGCATGGAATGGCAATCGACCAGCAGCGCCTCTCCGAAGGCCCTGTGGCAGCCCGCCACCAGCCGCCTCAACGCCCGGTGATACGGCTTGTAGAAGCTCTCGATGCGCGCCAGCGCCTCGTCGACAGGCAGGCGCCGGCCATAGATCTCCTGCGCCTCGCCAACCACGCGCGGCACCGTGCCGAGGCCGCCGGCGACCCGCATGGACCGGGTGTTGGCGAAGGTCGGCAGCCGACCCTCGAACATCCGGGGGTCGAGTTCATAGGGTTCCCGGTTCGCGTCAACCATGGAACGCGGGAAATGGGCGCAGAGCAGCGGCATGCCGCGCTCGACCACGCCGGCGAACAGCACGTCCACATCGGTATCTTCCGAGCGGCGCAGCGCGGAGAGATCAAGGCGCACCTGCCCCAGGAAGCTCCGCGGATAGATCCGGCCCGAATGCGGCGAATTGAACACAACGGGTGCCGCCGCGACCTCCGGCTCCAGCACCTCGAAGGCCGGGTCGCAGTCGCGGATCAGTGCCTGGCTCATCGCCGCTCCGTGGTCATGCCCGACTTCCAGTCTAGCGCGACGCGGCGCCCTGTGAAGCTGCCTGCCGCAGGGGACCGATGCAGGCCTGCCGGCCCACGCCGCCACTGCGGTTTTCATTGGTTATTTACCATATTGGCGCTTGATGGCTCACGGGCCCGGCCGGCATTCTGTACACCGCCGCTCCGACCCCGCCGCGACCGAAGGACCGAGCTGACCGCATGGGCAAGATTCTGCTGGCCGAAGACGACAATGACATGCGCCGGTTCCTGGTGAAGGCGCTGAACACGGCGGGCTATGATGTCGTCTCGTTCGACAATGGCCTGTCCGCCTATCACCGCCTGCGGGAGGAGCCTTTCGAGCTGCTTCTGACCGATATCGTCATGCCCGAGATGGACGGCATCGAGCTGGCCCGCCGCGCGACCGAGCTCGACCCCGACATCAAGGTCATGTTCATCACCGGCTTCGCCGCCGTCGCCCTCCAGCCTGATTCGATGGCGCCGAAGGAGGCCAAGATCCTGTCCAAGCCGTTCCATCTGCGCGACCTCGTCAACGAGGTGGAGAAGATGCTGAAGCAGGCGGCCTGACGACGGCCCCGCCCGGCCGGCAAGCTGCGCTCCGGACGGTCTTGCACGGCCCGGATTTCCCAATTATACGGTGCGCCTCGCTTCTGCGGCCCCGGCCGCGAAGGGCGCGTAGCTCAGCGGGAGAGCACTACGTTGACATCGTAGGGGTCACTGGTTCGATCCCAGTCGTGCCCACCATTCAGGCCCTGGCGAAGACACCGCTTCGCCGGGGCCTTTGCCTGTCAGGCAAGGTTCCGCCGCACCGTCAGGCCGATACCGGACGCCGCGACCACCACAGCGCCAGTGGGCCGAGAAGGATGCCGAGGCTGAGCACCGCAAAGCCCGCAAGCCATCCGGTCTCCGACATCGGCCCGCCTGCCCCGTCGAGCGCAAGGCCGACGGTCCACCCGCCGACCGCCGACAGGCCGAAACCCACCGTCGAATGCAGCGCCATGGTCGCGCCGCGCGCATGGGGTGCCGCCGCCTGCGCCATGCCGGCGGTCAGCGCGCCGGAATCGGCCGGAATGGTGATCGCGTAGAGGAGGATCAGCACGGCCAGCAGCCAGGGAGGCGCGCCCGCCAGCAGGCCGATGGCAAGGCCGATGACACCTGAGAGCACCTGCACCACGGCGATCGCACGGTGCCGGCCGAAGCGCAGCGCCGCCTCGTTGCCAAGGATGCTGGCCGGCATGGAGACCAGCGAGAACAGCACGCTGATGGTGATGGCATCCACCGGCACGGCACCGGCATGGCGGGCCGTCACATAGGTCCAGAAGGCGACGATCCAGGTGCGCATGCCGTAAAGCTCGAAGCAATGCGCGCCATAGCCCAACACATAGCCGAGCGCCGGCCGGTTGCCGAACACGGCCTTGACGTCGATGGCCGGACCCGTCCGGGGCGCGGGTCGCACCGGCGCCATCAGCAGCGTGGTAACCAGCATGGCCAGCGGCCCGATTCCGGTGACGAGGAAGGCCGCCTGCCAGCCGTACCAGGCGGCCAGGACCTGCGAGACCAGGAACGACAGCGCGACACCCAGGGAAAAGCTCGACGTGTAGAGCGTCACCGAGCGCGAGGCATCGCCCGAATCGAGCCGGTCGGTCAGTGCCTTCAGGCCGGGCATGTAGGCGCCGGCAAAGCCCAGCCCGGCGAGCGCCCACATGGCCGAGGCCGAGACAAGGTCGCGCGCCACGAAGGGAAACGCGAGCGTTGCCACCATGCTCAGGGTCGTCCCCGCGATCAGGATACGGCGAGCATCGATCCGGTCGGTGAGCGAGGCGAGAACCGGCACGGCGACCATGTAGCCGAAGGCATAGGCGCTGGCCATGAAGCCGGCCTGCCCGGCGCTCAGCCCCCAGAGCGGCATGAGATGCTGGGCCATGATCGCCTGCACGACGACATGCGGCAGCAGGTTTCCCACCTGCCCCACGCACATGGCCACGACCAGCGGCCGTCCACGAAGCCCCATCGCTGCCCCCACCCCATCCGGCGCCAAGGTTGAGCCGGCGGGCCCGATCCTGACAAGCCACACGAGCAGCCGGGCGGCTCTGCCATTCCGCATATTGCGAAAAGGCATTTCATTGTGAGAAATACCCTCGCACCGTTACGGGCGGGGCGACAGCGGGGATGGAAGAGCATGGCGGTTCGGATGGCGCAGCCCTTGCGGCCCCGCTTCGGCTGGCGGGTGGTGGCTCGACCGGCGGACGAGCGGCCATGCAGCTGACGCTGGCCCTTCACCGCGCCCGCCGCCTGCATCCGGACAAGCGGGCCGTCGTTTATGCCGATCGCACATGGACATGGGCCGCGTTCGCCGATCGCGTCGCGCGCCTCGCCGGCGTGCTCAAGGGGCTCGGCATCGGCGAGGGCGACCGGGTCGCCATGCTGTCGCATTCGACCGACCGCTATCTCGAGTTCTTCTTCGCCACGCTCTGGGCCGGTGGCATCGCCGTGCCGGTCTCCACCCGCTACGCACAGCCGGAAACGGCCTTCCTGCTGCAGGATTCGGGGGCGAAGGTGCTGCTGGTCGGCGACGAGTTCACCGACATGGCCGCGGCCATTCGCGGCGAGACGCCGGACCTTGCCCATTGCTTCTACACCGGCGAGGGCGAGACACCTGCCGGCATGCTCTCCTATGGCGAGGCGATGGCGAAGGCCGAGCCGGTCGAGGATGCCCGCTGCGCGGGCGAGGACGTGGCCATCCTGTTCTATACCGGCGGCACCACCGGCCGCTCAAAGGGCGTGATGCTGACCCACGTCAACGTCATGTCCAACTCCTTCGGCGGCATCGTCCACACCGGCCTCGGGTCCGATCTGGTGGGTCTCCATGCCGGCCCGCTCTACCATGCCGCCGCCGGCTCGCGCGTCTTCACCAACACGCTGCTGGCCGCCACCCACGTGGTCATCCCGCGCTTCACGGTGAAGGGCGTGCTGGAGGCGATCCAGCGGCACCGCATCACCTTCGTCTCCATGGTGCCGACCATGATGACGATGATCCTCAACGAGCCTGACCTCGACGCCTACGACCTCTCCTCGCTGCAGATGATCGGCTACGGCGGCGCGCCCATGCCGGTGGCCACCCTTGAGGCGCTGATGAAGCGCCTGCCGAAGGTCCGCTTCGCCCAGGCCTATGGCATGACCGAACTGTCGCCGGCCTGCACCTATCTGGAACCCGCCGACCACACGCTGGACCCGGACAAGGTGCATCGCCTCGCCTCGGGCGGACGGGCCATCGTCGGCTGCGACCTGCGCGTCGTGGACCCGGACGACCGCGACGTGCCGGTCGGCACGATCGGCGAGATCGTCGTCGCGGGGCCGACCGTCATGAAGGGGTACTGGAACCTGCCGGAGTTGACGGCAGAGGCCCTGCGCGGCGGCTACATGCACACGGGCGATGCCGGCTATCTCGATGCCGACGGCTATGTCTACGTCTCGGACCGCATCAAGGACATGATCGTGACCGGCGGCGAGAACGTCTATTCGATCGAGGTCGAGAACGCCGTTCTCACCCACCCGGCCATCCGCGAATGCGCGGTGATCGGCGTGCCGCATCCGCTCTGGGGCGAGGCGGTGCACGCCGTCGTCACCTTCAAGGCCGGACAGAGCGCAACCTCCGATACGATCATCGCCCACTGCAAGGCGCGCATCGCCGGTTTCAAATGCCCTCAGACCATCGAGGTCCGCGAGACCATGCCGCTGTCGCAGGCCAACAAGATCCTCAAGACCGAGCTGCGCCAGCCCCATTGGGGTGGCCGGACCCGGCAGGTGAACTGATCCGCCGGGAGAACGCATGTGACCACCCTGTCCACCGGTATCGTGTCGGGCGCCCGTCAACGCAGCTTCGAACAGATCGACGCGCGCCTGCGTCGCATCGCGACCGGGCTGGAGGCGCTGGGCGTCGGGGCCGGTGACTGCGTCGCCATCCTGATGCGCAACGACATCGCGGCGCTGGAGACGACCTGGGCCGCGCAGTGGCTGGGTGCCTATGCCGTGCCGCTCAACTGGCACTTCAAGCCGGACGAGATCGCCTATGTGCTCGCTGATTGCGAGGCGAAGGCGCTGCTGGGCCATGCCGACCTGATCAATGCCTGCGCGGGAAACCTGCCGGCTGGCCTGCCGGTCATCGCGCTGGAGCCGCCGGACGAGGTGCGGACCGCCTATCCCGCCGACCCCGCCCTGCTCGCGCTGCCTCCCGGCAGTCTCGACTACGAGAGCTGGATCGGTGGCCTTGGCCCCCATCCGGGACCGGATAAACCGGCTCCGTCCAGCATGATCTACACGTCCGGCACCACGGGCCGGCCGAAGGGCGTGCGCCGCATGGCGCCAACGCCGGAGGAGGTCGTCGCCTCCGCGGAGATCCGCAAGTTGGTCTATGGGCTGCGACCCGGCGTGCGCACGCTGCTGCCCGGCCCGTTCTACCATTCCGCGCCCAATGCCTTCGCGGTGCGCGCCGGACGCCTTGGCGGCGTGCTGGTGCTGATGCCGAAATTCGACGCCGAGCAGTTCCTGCAACTGATCGAGGAGCATCGGATCGACACCCTGTTCATGGTTCCGACCATGTTCATCCGGCTGCTCAAGCTGCCCGAGGCCGTGCGCCGGCGCTACGACACCTCCTCGCTGCGTTTCGTCATCCATGCCGCGGCGCCCTGCCCGGCCGATGTCAAGCAGGCCATGATCGACTGGTGGGGTCCGGTCATCCACGAGTTCTACGGTGGCACGGAAACCGGCCCCGTCACCTATGCGACGCCGGAGGACGCGATCCGGAAGCCCGGCTCGGTGGGCAGGGCTTCGCCCGGTGCGATCCTGCGGATCGTCGACGAGGAAGGCCGCGACGTGCCGCAGGGCGCGGTCGGCGAGGTCTATGGCCGGATCGCGGGCTATCCCGACTTCACCTATCACAAGGACCCGGCGAAACGCCGCGAGGTGGACCTCGACGGGCTGATCACCTGCGGCGACATTGGCTATCTCGACGCCGACGGCTACCTGTTCCTGTGCGACCGCAAGCGCGACATGGTGATATCCGGCGGGGTCAACATCTATCCCGCCGAGATCGAGGCGGTGCTGCACGGCCTGCCGGGGATCGCCGACTGCGCCGTCTTCGGCATTCCCGACGCGGAGTTCGGCGAGACCCTGATGGCCGTGGTGGAGCCGCTGCCAGGCGCCAGCATCGACATCGAGGCGATCCGGGCCGGGCTGAAGGCCAAGCTCGCCGACTACAAGGTTCCCCGCCGCATCGAGTTACGCACCGGCCTGCCGAGGGAGGATTCCGGCAAGATCTTCAAGCGCAGGCTGCGCGACCCCTACTGGGAGGCGGCCGGGCGGAAGATCTGACCGCTGCGCCCGCAGAAATACGTAGGGGCAGACTCCAGCGTTGACACTTTTGGTTGCATAACTTCATGATGCCCTTATTGGTTGCATCCATGGAGCGCGCGATGTCCCTCAGGATCCTGAACCCGAAGCATGTTCGTACAGAGTCTGCCAAAGGTGGAGACTCGGCGCAGGCGCAGGTCAAGATCGGCGGCTACAGGGAGGATTGCCTGGTACTCCTCTCCGCACAGGGGTCGGCGTCGTACACTGCCGGCGGCGGGGTGACGACCGGAATGATCCTCGCGATCCTCGTTGGCACAGACCGCGTTGCAGAGGATATCTGCGGCGAAGGACAGGCCAGCAGCATGTATTTCCGCTCGTCGGCGTCCCACAATTTCGTGCTGAAGGCCGGAAGCGAAGTGAGCATCGCCGCGCGCGTCGAGCCCTATGGTGCCGGGAATACCATCGACTCAGCTGTCTCCCTGTCCTGCTATGCGCTGGCGCTTGCCCCCGGATATGACGGTCCCTGCGTCTCATAGTCATTGAAGCCGAAAGCGGCACCCCGGGTTGCGCCAGGCTCTTCCGGCCGGCAACACGCCAGATCGGGTTGGGCCGGCGGCTGGAATGCGCCTGGAGCGGGCGGCCAAGTCGGCACGAAAAAAGGAACCCTCCGCCCGGAGGCGCGAGGGTTCCTTGAAGGGACGGAGGAGTCCCGAAGTCCGGTCTCAGCCCTCGTAGCGGCCGACGATCGAGATCGAGCAGACGTTCTGGTGGGGGAAGCCGCCGAGATTGTGGGTCAGTCCCAGCCGCGGCAGGTCCTTGCGCTGGCGCTCGCCGGCCCGGCCCTGCATCTGCAGATACATCTCGTAGATCATCCTCAGGCCCGAGGCGCCGATGGGATGGCCGAAGCACTTGAGGCCCCCGTCGATCTGGCAGGGAATGGTGCCGTCGGCATCGTAGAAGCCATCGAGAATGTCGTGGATGGCCCGGCCCTCGGCCGAGATGTGCAGATCCTCCATGGTGACCAGTTCGGTGACCGAGAAGCAATCATGCACCTCGATCAGGCTGATCTCGTCGCGCGGCTTCTCCACGCCGGCCTCCTGGTAGGCGCGCTTCGCCGCGATCCGGGTCGTTGCGAAATAGCTGCCGTCCCACGAATTGTGCTGGGCCTCGGTGCCGTTCGAGACCGACACCTGCAGCGCCTTGACCGAGATGAGGTCGGTCTTGCCGAGGCTGCGGGCGATCTCCGGCGTGGTGACGATGGCGCAGGCTGCCCCATCCGACACGCCGCAGCAGTCATAGAGGCCGAGCGGCTCGGCGATCATCGGCGAGTTCAGCACGGTGTCGATGGTGATCCTGTTGCGCAGATGGGCCTTCGGGTTGCGCCCGCCATTGTCGTGGCTCTTCACCGAGACATGGGCCATGGCGCGCTTCAGATCCTCCGGCGCCGAGCCGTATTTGGCGCGATAGGCGGCGGCAAGCTGGGCGAAATAGCCGGGCGCCGAGGCGTTCGGCCAGGTCATGTTCGGCACCGTGCCGCGGCCGCGCTGCGGCAGGCCACCATAGCCGGTGTCCTTGAGCTTCTCGACGCCAAGCGCCAGCGCGATGTCGGCGGCGCCTGAAGCCACCGCATAGACCGCCCCGCGAAACGCTTCCGTGCCGGTGGCGCAATAGTTCTCAACCCGCGTCACCGGGATGTAGGGCAGGCGCAGCGCCACCGCGAGCGGCACGGCGGACTTGCCGACGTGCTGCTCCTCGATGGCCGTGCCGAGCCAGGCGGCCTCGATCTGCTTCGTCTCGATGCCGGCGTCGCCGAGCGCCTCCGTATAGGCCTCGACCATCAGGTCCTCGGCGTTCATGTCCCAGCGCTCGCCGAATTTCGAGCAGCCCATGCCGAGAATGGCGACCTTGTCGCGAATGCCCTTGGCCATGGTTCAGGCCCTCCCGGAGGTTTGAGCGGAGCTGACGGCAGGCGCCGCCTTCCAGAAATAGCGACGGAACCCGCGCTGGCCGTCGATGTCCTTGACGCGGAACATCATGCGCATGGGGCTGCCGACGGACAGGTCCTTCTCGTCGACATCGGTGAAGTCCATCATCCAGCGGCCGCCATCCTCGAACTGGATCATGCCGTAGCAGGCCGGCGGGTCAGGCGAATAGGTCAGCCGGTCGGCGGTATAGGAATTGATCTTCCCCGTCTTGCCCGAGAAGGGCTCCTCCACCTGGCTGTCGACGGCGTTGCAGTTGGGGTTGACGCAGATCCGCGTCTTGGGGAACTGCAGCGTGCCGCATTTGGTGCACTTGCCGCCGATGAAGCCGGTGGCGGTGTGGCGGTTGCGCCAGAGCGCGGAGAGCGGCGTCTGCTTGTCGGCCTCGGCGCGCATGCCCCGCTCCAGCTCGATCGTGTCGTTGAAGGCCAGGAACTTGGAATAGTTCGCCTCCTCGCGGCGGCGGGCGAGATGGCCCCTGACCCCGAGCCGGGCCGGCAAGCGGGTGATGGCCTCGGTGACCTCGAACAGCAGGGCATCGGCGCCCTGGCCGAAGCCGACCACCATGATCCTGTCGCCGGGCTTTGCCTGTTCAAGCGCCGCCACCAGCATCACCAGGGGATGGGCAGCGCCCGTCTCTCCGCAGACGGCGTGCAGATTGTCGGCCACCGCCGCCTCGGCGATGCCGGCCGCCTTGGCCACGGAGCTGGATACTCTCGCCAGCACGGCGGGCATGCAGAACTGCGTCACGTCGCCAGCCGCCACGCCGGCCTTCGCAAGGCAGGCCCTGATGACCGGCGGCACCAGCGGAATGTAGCCGGCATCGCGGATCCAGCGCTCCTCCCACTGGTAGTCGAACTCCGATTCCATCGACCGGTAATGGTCGACGAAATCGGCGGTGCGGGTCGCGGCGCCGATCAGTGTCGCCACCGGATCGCCCTCGCCCACCAGCAGCGCGGCGGCACCATCGCCTGCGGTCATCTCGATGGGGCTTGCCGCCTTCACGGGCCGCTTCTCGGCGGCCATCAGCAAGGTAGCCGGCCCGCCGCGCAGCGCCGACATGAGGGCCGAGGTGGCAGCCCGCTGGGTCTGGCCGACATCGCTCGCGGCCAGATTCTGGCCAAGGTTCAGCGCCTCGGCGGCGACGCCGGAATTGAGGCGGTCGAGGAACGGGAAGGTCGTCGAGGCCAGCTGAACCGCCTCCACCTTTCCGGGATCCTGGCCGATCAGGCAGTCGCGGGCCGCCTCCACCGCCATGGTGATGGCATCCTCGTCCCAGTTGGCGATGGCACGCTCGCCCTTGCCCTGCCCCTTCAGCGCGGCGTTGAACCAGCCATGGGCATCGGCAATCGCCTTCCGCTGCAGGCGAAGGCGCGGGATATAGGCGCCGAAGGAGAGAATTCCGAAGGTCATCAGGTCATGTCCCAATCATCAGGGTCTGGTCGGCCTCGCGCTGCACGGCGGGAGTGCGTCGTGCAATCCGCCCTCCTTCGTGATCCCCCATCACACCGGGTCCCATGAGAAGATGTCGGCAGACCGGTCGAGCGGGAAGAACGAGGATTTCAGCGCCGGCATACCGTGGCTGGCCAGGCTCTCGCAGGTCCAGCCGCCATCGCGGTGGATCGAGCGGACCGGCCGCGACTGGCCCATCAGGAAGATCTCGTTCATGCGCGCGGCGAAGATCTGGCCGGAGACCTCCTTTGCGGCATCGGAGACGAGGAAGGCCGACAGCGGCGCGATCTTCTCCGGACCCATGGCCTGGATACGCGCGACACGCGCCTTCTCGGCCTCGGTCTCGGTCGGGATGGTGCCGATCAGGCGGCTCCAGGCGAAGGGCGAGACACAGTTGGAGCGCACGTTGAACCGCGCCATATCGAGGGCGATCGACTTCGACAGGCCGACAATGCCCATCTTGGCGGCGGCATAATTGGCCTGGCCGTAATTGCCGATCAGCCCCGAGGTGGATGTGAAGTGGACGAAGGCGCCGCTGTTCTGCTCGCGGAAGATTCGCGCGGCGGCATGGCTGACGTAGAAGGTGCCCATCAGGTGCACCTTGATGACCAGTTCGAAGTCCGCGACGCTCATCTTGTGGAAGATGGCATCGCGCAGGATGCCGGCATTGTTGACGACACCGTCGAGCGCGCCGAACGCATCGATGGCGGTCTTGACGATGGCATTGGCGGAGGCCGGCTCGGCGACGCTGTCGAAATTCGCGATGGCGGTGCCGCCCCTCTTGCGGATCTCTTCGCAGACCTCCTCGGCGGGCGCGGCACTGGAGCCCGACCCGTCGGCAGACCCGCCAAGGTCATTGACGACGACCTTGGCGCCCTCGGCCGCCGCGGTGAGCGCGATCTCGCGGCCGATGCCGCGCCCTGCGCCCGTCACGATGACGACCTTGCCGTCGAGAACCCCGCCCTGTGCCATTCCTGCTGCCCTCAAAGTCCGGTTGCCATGTCCGCCGGAACGCGGACGCGCCGTGCCGCGGGCACCCGGCCCGTCCTTGGCGACGCTCGCAGCACCATAGCGACTTCGTCAATTGAACGAAATCCCGTTTCATTCGTCGAAACGCCTGTCTTAGGATAGAGGCCAGCGCCGGGCCCCTTGCCCGCGGGACCTCAGGAGACGCGCCATGTCCGCCACCGCCAGCTATTACAAGGAAGAGCACCACCTGTTCCGCGACGCCTGCCGCCGCTTCGTGGCGGAGGAGATCGCCCCCCACCATTCCCGCTGGGAGAAGGAGGGCATGGTGGACCGCGAGGCCTGGCTGAAGGCCGGCAAGGCCGGCATGCTGCTGACCAATATCCCGGTGGAATATGGCGGTGGCGGCGCCGACTTCCTGACCAGCGCCATCTTCATCGAGGAGATGATGGGCCACGTCTTCACCGGCCCCGGCTTTCGCCTGCACTCCGACATCGTCGCGCCCTACATCCTCAACAATGCCTCGGAGGACCTGAAGCGCCACTGGCTACCGAAGATGGCGACCGGCGAGGCCATCGGGGCGCTGGCCATGACCGAACCGGGCGCGGGCTCGGACGTGCAGGGCATCCGCACCACCGCCATCCGCGACGGCAACCACTATGTCATCAACGGCCAGAAGACCTTCATCACCAATGGCCAGCTTGCCGACATCATCATCGTCGCCTGCAAGACCGACCCGAAGGCGGGCGCGAAGGGAGTCAGCCTGATCATCGTCGAGGCGGATCGCGAGGGCTTCAAGCGCGGCCGGAACCTCGAGAAGATCGGCCTGAAGGCGCAGGACACCTCCGAGCTTTTCTTCGACAATGTCCGCGTTCCCGCCACCAACATCATCGGCGATGAGGGGCGCGGCTTCGCCTACATGATGACCGAGTTGCCGCGCGAGCGCCTGCTCGTCTCGATCAGCGCCGTTGCCATCATGGAGGCGGCGCTGCGGTGGACGATCGACTACACGCGCGAGCGCAAGGCCTTCGGCAAGTCGCTTGCCGAGTTCCAGAACACCCGCTTCAAGCTCGCCGAGGTGAAGACCGAGGTGACGATTGCCCGCGTCTTCCTGGACGACTGCGTGACCAAGTTCCTCAACGGCGAGCTCGACGTCGCCACCGCCGCCATGGCCAAGTGGTGGCTCAGCGAGTTGCAGGGCCGGGTCGTCGATACCTGCCTGCAGCTGCATGGCGGCTACGGCTACATGTGGGAATATCCCATCGCCCGCGCCTATGCCGACAGCCGCATCCAGCGCATCTATGCCGGCACCACCGAGATCATGAAGGAGATCGTCGCGCGGTCGCTGTGAGTGGCTGCTGCATTGGGGAAGTGCGTCCTTCGAGGCTCGCCATAGCATCAGGCGAACGCCGGATGCGTTCGCCTCTCGCTATTCTGCTCGCACCTCAGGATGAGGAAGGGCGGAGACCTGCAAGCCGCGCCCGCATCTGATGCCACGCCCCACCTGCCTCATCCTGAGGTGCGAGCCTGAAGGGCGAGCCTCGAAGGACGCACCTGGCCGATGCAGGTCGAACCCCTGCTCTTCTTCAGAGGACACCCCATGCCCATCGACTACAGCAAGTTGAAGAACTGGCACTTTCCCGACCTCGAGCACCGATACGAGGCGAAGGACAGCATCCTCTACGCCCTCGGCGTCGGTTGCGGCGCCGACCCGCTCGACCGCACCGAACTGCCCTTCGTCTACGAGGACGGGCTGAAGGCGCTGCCCACCATGGCAGTGGTTCTGGGCTATCCCGGCTTCTGGCTGAAGGACCCGAACACCGGCATTGACTGGCGCAAGGTTCTGCACGGCGAACAGGGCCTGGTCATCCATCAGCCCCTGCCGGCGACCGGTACGGTGATCGGACGCACCCGTGTTACCGAGATCGTCGACAAGGGGCCGGGCAAGGGCGCGCTGATCCTTTCGGACCGCGACGTCATCGACAAGGCATCAGGCACGCTGCTGGCGACGCTGACCTCGACGACCTTCATCCGTGGCGAGGGCGGTTTCGGCGGCCCCTCCGGCCCGACGCCGGAGCCCCATGCGCTTCCCGACCGCGCGCCCGACGAGGCCGTGGACCTGAAGACCCTGCCGCAGGCCGCGCTCATCTACCGGCTGTCGGGGGACTATAACCCCCTTCACGCCGACCCCGACGTCGCCGCCGGCGCGGGCTTTCCCCAGCCGATCCTGCACGGGCTCTGCACCTATGCGGTGGCTGGCCGCGCCATCCTGAAGGCCTGCTGCGGCAACGACCCGGCGAATTTGCGCCGCCTCGACGTGCGTTTCTCCGCGCCGGTCATGCCGGGCGAGACCATCCGCACGGAAATCTGGAAGGACGGTGCCACCGTCTCGTTCCGCGCCCGGGTCGTCGAGCGCGACATCGTGGTGCTGAACAACGGCCGGGCGCAGGTGGCCTGAGGGCCACCCGCGCATCCGGCAATGTTCAGCCGGGGTTGATGCCGAGCTGACGCGTGGCCTCGACCCATTCCGGCCCTTCCTCGCGATACACCTTCAGGGACTCCTCGCGGCTCATCGCCGGATCGTCGATGCCGAACGTGTCGAGCACCTTGAGGATGGTCTCGCTCTTGCCAGCTTCAACCATGAGAGCGGACAGGCGGCTGGCGATGGCATCGGGCAGCCCCGCCGGTCCGAACAGTCCCACCCAGCTGCGCAACTGGAACACCCGCGCCGTGGTGCCCTGCTCCACGAAGGTCGGCACGTCCGGCAGCTTCTTCATGCGCCGCGTGGTGGGCACCGCAATGGCGCGGCCGGTGCCGGTCTGCAGCGCCGGCGTTGCGGCATTGTAGCTGCCGACCGCCGCCTGAAGCGCGCCGCCGAGAAAGTCGTTCCACATCGGCGCCTCGCCCCGGTAGTGGACCGGAACGATCTTGCGTTCGAGCGCCTTGTTGAACTCGAAGGTGAGGATGTGCGGGAAGGTCCCGGCGCCATAGGTGCCGAGGCTGACATTGTTCGACTTCGCGAAGTCGAGGAACTCCTTCAGATTGGTCACGCCGGTGGACCTGTGGGCGACCAGCGGCAGATGCCCGGCCGGCAGCACCGAGATCATGGTGAAGTCCTTGTCCGGATCGTATTGCAGGTTGCGGATCAGGACCCGGTTGCCGAGGAACGTGGTCGACAGCGAAAGGACGAAGGTCTGGCCGTCGGGCGCGGCCTGCTTGACCGACTGGGCAGCGATGGCGCCACTCGCCCCCGGCCTGTTCTCCACCACGACGGGCACGCCCAGCTGCCTGGAGATGAAATCCCCGTAGGCCCGCGAGAAGATGTCGGTCAGCCCGCCGGCCGCCGTGCCGCAGATGATCTTGATCGGGCCGGAAGGCCAGGCCTGTGCCCGTGCGGGGCCGGGAACGGCGAGGCAAAGCCCCGCCGCCCCCGCAAGCGCCGTGCGCCGCGAGATGGTTGTCGTCGTCATGTCGTCTCCTCTTGCGACCGGACCGCTGGTCCGTCCTGTCAGCTCGGCGTGAGGCCGAGCATGCGGGTGGCTTCGACCCATTCAGGGCCTTCCTCGTCGTAGAGCTTCTGCGATTCCGCGCGGCTCAGCGCGGCCTCGTCGATGCCGAACGTGTCGAGGATCTTGCGGATCCGCTCGGTCTTGCCGCCCGCGACCATGAGGGCCGAAACCCGGTCGGCGATCGCGTCGGGCAAGGCCGCCGGACCGAACAGGCCGACCCAGCCCTTGAGCTGCAGCACGCGGATGTCGATGCCCTGTTCGGCAAAGGTCGGCACGTCGGGGAGCTTGCCCATGCGGCGCATCATCGGCACGGCGATCACCCGCCCGGAATTCGTGTCGCGCGCCGGAGCCGAACCCTGGTAGCTGCCGATGCCGGCCTGCAGCGCGCCGCCGACGAAGTCGTTCCACATCGGCGCTTCGCCGCGATAGTGGACCGGCACGATATTGAGCCCGAAACGCCGGTTCAGCTCGAAGGTCACGGTGTGCGGGAAGCTGCCCGGACCGTAGGTGCCAAGGCTGACCTGATTGGTCTTCGCGTATTCGATGAACTCCTTGACGTTGGTCGCCCGCGTGGACTTGTGGGCGAGCAGCGGCAGATGGCCGGCCGGCATGGCCGAGATGAACTTGAAGTCCTTGTCCGGGTCGTATTGCAGATTGCTGATCAGGACCCGGTTGGCGAAGAACGTCGTTGAGATCGTCAGGATGAAGGTCAGCCCGTCGGGGGCCGCCTGCTTCACCGCCTGGGCGGCGATGGCGCCGCTCGCGCCCGGCCGGTTCTCCACGACGACCGGCACGCCGACCTGGCTGGAGATATATTCGCCATAGGCCCGCGAGAAGATGTCGGTAAGACCTCCCGGCGCCGTACCGCAGATGATCTTGATCGGCCCGGCGGGCCAGGCCTGGGCCCGGGCGATGCCCGGCGCCGCGATCGCAAGGCCGGCGGCGCCGGCAAGCGCCGTGCGGCGTGTGATGAATCTGCTCATGGTCGTTCTCCCGTTGATGGGGTCTGTTGCCCCGTTGCCCCGTTCACCCGTGTCAGCCTGGCGTCAGGCCGAGCTTGCCGACCGCCTCGAGCCAGACCGGCCCCTGGGTGTCGTAGATGTGCTTGAAGGTGGCGTGGTCCTGCGCGGCATCGTCGACCCCGAACGTGTCGGTCAGCTTCTGGATGCGCTCGGATTTGCCGGCCTCGACCATCAGGCTTGAAATGTGCTGGACGATCTCCTGCGGCATGGATGCCTGGCCGAGAAGGCCGGCCCAGCTGAGCAGCTTCAGCGCCGGCAGATCCAGACCCTGCTCCACATAGGTGGCGACGTTCGGCAGCTTCGACATGCGGCGCGTGGTCTGGACCGCGATCGGCACGCCGGTGCCGGTGTCGATGGCACCGCGCGCAGCCTGATAGCTGCCGATGGCGCACTGGCTCGATCCCGACAGGATGTCGTTCCACATCGGCGCCTCGCCGCGATAGTTCACGAGCGTCATGTCGAGGTTATAGGCGCGGTTCAGCTCGTGGCACACGATGTGGGCGAAGGAACCTGCGGCATAGGAGCCGAAGCTGACCCGGTTCTTGCGCGCATAGTCGACGAACTGCGCAAGGTTGGTCGCACCCGTGACCTTGTGGGCGACCAGCGGCAGGTGGCCGGTCGACATCATCGAGATCAGCGCGAAATCCTTGTCCGGATCATAGGGCAGGTTGCGGATCGCGATGCGGTTGCCGAGCAGCGTGGAGGAGATGACCGTCAGCAGCGTGTGATTGTCGGCGGGGGCGGCCTTGAGCGCCTGGCAGGCGACCGATCCGCCGGCGCCGGGCCGGTTCTCTACGATCACCGTCTGCCCGCTCTTCTGCGCGATGTACTCTCCATAGGCGCGGGAATAGAGATCGGTAATCCCCCCCGGCGGGAAGGCGCAGATGATCTTGACCGGCTTGGTCGGCCACACCTGGGCGCGCAGGGTCACCGGCGCAAACACACTGGTGGCGAGGCCTGCGGCAAGCAGCCGCCGGCGCGTGAAGGGATGGGGCATCGGGTTTCCTCTGGCGTCGTTGTCTGGTCATTGGGCTGGCGACCGGGCACCGGGGTCATGCACCGCATGACATGCTCCCGCCCGTCCGGCATCTGCGTGCCGTACTCCACAAGCCGCGCGGATCGTCTCACGGCGGCATTTCAGCGTCAATGAAAGATCATTTCGCCTACTGAAACGCACGGTCCCGAACCCCTCCCCCATTCGGGCAAGCGTCAGGGTGCCGCACCGCGCCGGCAGGATCGGCCCGTCAGGCTCAGTCGGTGCGCGCGCCGCTCGGGGCCCAGAGCGTGGCGCGGAAATTGTCGCCAAGCGAGGAGGCGATGCGTCGCGCCGTGTCCTGCAGCGGGCCGAGGAAGTCCTTGACCGCATCTTCAACCGTCACAACGCCGTTCAGCATCATGATGTTGATGCTGGCATAGACCTTGTCGGCATCGCGCACGGGCACGCCCATCGCCCAGACCCGGCCATCGAAGACGTGCTGGCTGTACTGCTCGTCCATCAGGGCGAAGCCGCGCTGGCGCACTTCGGTCAGCAAGGCGGCAAGCTTCTTCGGCTGGCGGGCCAGTTCGGTGGATTTGCCCGGTATGACCGAGAGCAACGAGATGATCCGTTCCTGCTGCTCCGGCGGGCAATAGGCCAGGAAGGCGCGCCCCATCGAGGTCGCCAGCAGGGGGAAGCGGAATCCCGGCCGTCGTGAGAACAGCATCGAGCCGGGCTCGCGCGTTGTCTGGGCCACGATCATCGAGTCGCGATCGAAGATGGCGATATCCGACGGCCAGCCGATCTGCTTGCGGAACTCATGCATGATCGGTTCGGCCACGCCGCCGATCCACAGGTGCTGGTCGTAGCCGTGGGAGAGCAGGAGGCAGCGTCCGGTCGGCGCATAGACCGCCCGGTCGGCATCGCGGAGCACGTAGCCCTCGTGCTCCAGCGTCTCCAGCATGCGCACGATGGTCGCCTTGTTCAGGCCGGTCGCCTTGTGCAGCGAACCGACCGTGGACTGACGCTCGGCATTGATGATGCGCAGGATTTCCAGGCCTCGCGACAGCGCAATGACGGGTTCGAACGACGGCATGACGGCAACGGGTCCTGATGGTCGGGTAGGGCTAGCATCGCGGCCTGCACCGCGAAATTGGTCGATTGTATCGGTTTGTCACGTCCCGGCGGGCAGGATCGCTCCCGCATGTCTGCTGTTCTCTCTTCCTGTCCGGCCCCCTGCGAACGGCCGATGTCCGGGATTCTTGACGCCCGGGGCTCCCGCAAGAATACTCAATATGAAATCGCATTTCAACAAGTGAAATCTTTCCGGCGGCGTCCGGAACGCGGAAAACGGACAGGATATCATGGACTTCTCGCTTACTTCCGAACAGCGCGAGCTGCAGCGCATCGCCGGCGACTTCGCCGTCAAGGAGCTTTCGGGCATCGCCGGTGACATCGAGGCCACCAACTCGCCGCTTCCGCGCCGCTTCGTCAAGCGCCTCGCGGAAATGGGCTATCTGGGCGTCAATCTCGATCCCGCCTATGGCGGTCACGGCCTCGGCCACCTTGAGGCCGTCCTCGTCCTGGAGGCCGTGGCGCGGGTCTCGCCTGGCGTCGCCTTTCCGATCTTCGAATCCTGCTTCGGCCCGGTGCTGGCCATCCAGCATTTCGCGAACGAGGCCCTGAAGAAACGCATCATCCCGCAGGTCGTTGCGGGCGACATGATCGTCGCCGTCACCATGTCCGAACCCGATGCCGGCAGCGCGCTGACCGACCTCACCACGCGCGGGCGCATCGAGGGCGACAGCGTCGTCATCAACGGCCAGAAGCGCTGGTGCTCGGGCTCCGGCCATTCCGACGCCTATGTCGTCTATTGCCGCCTGTCGGACGCGCCGGGGGCCAAGGGCATCGGTGCCGTGCTGGTGGAGAAGGACGCGCCCGGCCTGACCTTCGGCCCTCAGGAGGAACTGATGGGCTTCCGCGGCGTGCCCAGCGCCGACATGTTCTTCGACAATGTCACGGTGCCGGCGGAAAACATCATCGTGCCGGCCGGCGGCTTCAAGAAGCTGATGGAGGCCTTCGACCTCGAGCGCTGCGGCAATTCCACCATGAGCCTCGCCCTCGCCTCCGCAGCCCTCGACGACGCGCTGGCCTATGTCCAGGAGAGGAAGCAGTTCGGCAAGCCGCTGATCGACTTCCAGGCCGTGCAGATGAAGATCGCCGAGATGGCCATGAAGGTGGAGGCCTCGCGCCTGCTCATCTACCGCGCCGTCACCAATGCCTCGGCGGGCCTGCCCTCCATTGCCGATTCCTCCATCGCCAAATGCTTCGCCAACGAGATGACCCGCGAGGTCTGCGGCGCGGCCATCCAGATCATGGGCGGCTACGGCTATTCGAAAGCCTTCCCGGCGGAGCGGCGCTTCCGCGATTCCTGGGGCTGGGGCATTGCCGGCGGCTCCATCGACATCCAGAAGATCAACATCGCCTCGACCCTGGTCGGCCGGCGCTTCGACCAGCGGCGCTGACGGCGGTCATGGGTGAACCCGTCGCCATCGACCTCGCCCGCTTCATCCGCCCTGGCGACCGCGTCGTCATCGGCCAGGGCACCGCGGAGGCGCTGACCCTGACCGAGGCCCTGGTGGCGCAGCGCGCGGCCATCGGCCCCGTCGAGCTATTTCTCGGCGCACTGTTCTCGTCCACCTTCCGGCCGGAGACATCGGACGGCCTGACCTTCACCGGCTATGGCGCCATCGGCGGCACCGCGCGGCTTGCGAAGGCCGGCCTGTTTGACCCGCTGCCCGCCGCCTACAGCCGGCTGGAGGCCTTCTTCGACGACGGCACGCTGAGCGCCGACGTCGTGTTGCTGCAGATCGCGCCCGGCATGGACGGCGGCCCGCCGAGCCTCGGCAATTGCCATGACTACACGGCCGCCGCCGCCCGCCGCGCCCGCGTCGTCATCGCCGAGGTGAACGACGCCGCGCCCTGGACCCATGGCGGCGAAATCGGCCCCGACATCCGCATCGACCACATGATCCGGACCAGCCGGCCGCCAGCCCCGGCCCCGGCCAGCCGCCCCGGCGCGGTCGAGGAGGCCATTGCCCGGCACATCGCGGCACTCGTTCCGGACGGCGCGACGCTGCAGATGGGCATCGGCTCGATCCCCGAGGCGGTGCTGCCGGCGCTGGCCGGTCACCGCGATCTCGGCGTCCATTCCGGACTGATGGGCGATGCGGCCGTCGACCTGATCGAGAAGGGCGCCATCACCAATGCGCTGAAGGACGAGGATCGCGGCGTCTCGGTCGCCGGCTGCCTGTTCGGTAGCGACAGGCTCATCCGCTTCGCCCATCGCAACCGCGCGGTCAGGATTGCCCCGCCCTCGGTCACGCACGGCGCAGCGGTGCTGGCGGGCCTGCCGCGCTTCACGGCGATCAATTCGGCGGTCGAGGTGGACCTGTTCGGCGCGGTCAATGCGGAGATGGCCGGCGGCACCTATCTCGGCGCTGTGGGCGGCCAGCCGGACTTCGTGCGCGGCGCCCTGAACGCGCAGGGCGGGCGCTCGATCATCGCCCTTCCCGCGACAGCGAAGGACGGTGCGGTCAGCCGCATCGTGCCGGCGCTGTCGGGGCCGGTCACGACCCCGCGCAGCGATGCCGACGTGGTGGTCACCGAGTTCGGCGTTGCGGATCTGCGCGGCTGTTCGCTCAGTGAACGGGCAAGGCGGATGGCCGCCATCGCCGCGCCGGCCTTCCGCGAGGCCCTTGAACACGCGGCCCGGCAGGCCGGCTGATCAGGCCGGTGCGCTCAGCCTGTCCGACAGCCTGAGCGCCCCTGCCCCGGTGAGTTGGGCCACGCGGTCGGCGGCAATGCCCCAATCGGCCAGGGCCTCGGCGCCGCCCTCGCCCGCCACGACCGACGGGCCCTGGATCGCGCCGGGCGTTGCCGAGAAGCGCGGCGCGGGCGCCGGCTGCACCACGCCTCCCACATCGACAAAGGTTTCGCGCGCCGCGTTGTGGGGATGGCGCGGTGCCTCCTCCAGCGACAGGACGGGTGCGAAGCAGGCATCCGAGCCGTCGAAGACCGCCGCCCATTCGTCGCGCGTCTTCTCGGCGATGCGGCGAGCGAAGCGCTCGCGCAGTTCCGGCCAGCGCGCCGTCTCCCACTGGCCGGGCAGGTCCGGCTCGCCGGCGAGACCCAGCTTGTCGACCAGTTCGGCGTAGAACTTCGGCTCGATGGCACCGACAGCGACATGGCGTCCGTCCGCGCAGGTATAGGTGTCGTACCAGGGCGCGCCGGTATCGAGCAGGTTGACGCCGCGCTGGTCGCGCCAGCGGCCCTGCGCCTTCAGCGCATAGAAGGTTGCCATCAGCGACGAGGCCCCGTCCGTCATGGCGGCATCCACCACCTGCCCCTCGCCGGAGCGCTGGGCATGGAACAGGGCGGCGAGCACGCCCATGATCAGGAACATCGAGCCGCCGCCATAGTCGCCGACGAGATTCAGCGGGGGCACCGGCTTCTCGCCGGCCCGCCCGATGGCATGCAGGGCGCCGGTGAGAGCGATGTAGTTGATGTCGTGACCGGCCGTCGGCGCGAAGGGGCCGGACTGGCCCCAGCCGGTCATGCGGCCATAGACCAGCCGCGGATTGGCCTTCAGCAGCACGTCCGGCCCGAGGCCGAGGCGCTCCATCACGCCCGGGCGGAAGCCCTCGACCAGGATATCGGCCTTCGCCGCCATGTCGCGGGCAAGCGCGATCGCCTCGGGGTTCTTCAGGTCGAGCGCGACCGAGCGGCGCCCCCGGCCGATGACGTCGGCCTTCGGGTCGCGGGCAACCCCGAGGCCGGACTCGCCCAGCCGGTCGATGCGCACCACGTCGGCGCCGAGGTCCGAGAGAAGCATGCAGGCGAAGGGGCCGGGCCCGATGCCGGCAAACTCGACGACCTTCACGCCGGTCAGGGGTCCGCTCATGGTTCTGTTCTCCTGCGCCGCGCCGCTCAGACGCTGCGGGCGGCCTTGTCCTTGTCATTGGCCGAGCGGATCTGGTCGCGCATGGCCGCCCATTGCTCGTCCGACATTTCCGACAGCCGATAGAAATTGCCGCCGGTTGCGTTGAACCGGGCGCCATCGATGGCAATGGTCTGTCCGGTCAGGTACTCGCAGCCATCGGCCATCAGGAAGGTGGCGAGGTTCTTCAGTTCCTGCATCTCGCCGTTGCGGCCCATGGGGCTGTCGTCGCGCCCCTTGTCCTCCTCGGCCGATTTGCCCGGATTGAGCCGCTCCCAGGCGCCCTTGGTCGGGAAAGGCCCCGGCGCGATACAGTTGAGGCGGATGCCGTAGCGGCCCCATTCGGCGGCCAGCGACTGGGTCATGACATTGATGCCGGCCTTGGACATGGCCGAGGGCACCGTGAACGGCCCGCCGTTCCACACCCATGTGGTGAGGATCGAGATGACCGAGGCCTTGTGACCGCCCTCGATCCAGCGCTTGCCGCAGGCGAGCGTCACGTAGAACGAGCCGTGGAACACGATGCCGGCAATGGCGTCGAAACCCCGCGGCGAGAGGTCCTTGGTCGGGCTGACGAAATTGCCGGCGGCATTGTTGACCAGGCCGGTGAGCGGCCCGGAGGCCCAGATCTCCTCGATCATCTCCTCCACCGCCTGGGCTACGCGGATATCGACGGAATGGGTGATGACCTGGCCGCCATGGCGGTCCATCAGCTCCTTTGCCGTGTCGTCGAGCACGCCCTTGCGGCGTCCGCAGATATGGACGGTGGCGCCGAGGCGCAGATAGTCCTCGGCCATCTCCCGGCCGAGGCCCGTGCCGCCGCCGGTCACCAGGATGCGCTTGCCTTTGAGAAGCCCGTCGCTGAACACGTTCCGTCTCCCTGGAGATGATTGTCCGTTGCCTGATTGAATGCGCCGCTACCGGCCCCGGAACTCCGGCTTGCGCTTGCCACGGAAGGCCGCGACGCCCTCGGCAAAATCCTCGCTGCCGAAGCAGACGACCTGGGCCATGCCCTCCTCCTCGAGGAAAGCCTCCAGCGACAGGTCATAGGCCCGCCGGAGCAGCCGCTTGGTCATGGCCAACGAGACGGTCGGCCCGCTCGCAAGCGCCTCGGCCACCGCGCGGGCCGTCGCGACGAGGTCCGCCGGCTCGGCCAGGCGCGAGACCATCCCCATGGCAAAGGCCTCTTCCGCCGTCACCTCGCGGTTGGTGAGCAGGATGTCGCTGGCACGCACATGGCCCACGGCACGAGTCAGCGTGTAGGCGAGGCCGAGATCAGCCACCGCGCCAAGCCCCGGAAATCCCGCCTTGAATTTCGCGTCGCGCGCCGCGATCACCACGTCGCCGACCATGGCGAGCGACAGGCCGGCGCCAGCCGCCACGCCGTTGACGGCCGTGACGATCGGCTTGCCGGCATTGAGCAGCGGCGCCAGCCACCGATAGCTGCGCTCCATGCGGTCGCGCACCGACACCGCCGCGCGGTCGTCCATCGCGCGGATGTCGCCGCCGGCACAGAAGGCCCGCCCGCTGCCGGTGATCAGGATGGCCCTGATCGCCGGATCGTGCAGCAGCGACGGCAGGTTTGCCTCGATACCGGCCTTGATGCCGGGCGAAATGGCGTTCAGCGATTTCGGCTCGTTGAGGGTGAGGATCGCCACCCCTCCGGAGCGCTCGACGATCAACGACACGTCCGGCTGAAGCCCGTCCATGATTCCTCTCCCTGACCTGTCGGGCGCGACGCCGGAACCCGGCGGCGACGCCATATCGCGAAGTGTCATTTCAATAGACGAAACCCTGCTTCGCCTGCCAGCCGGCCGTTGGGGGCATGCAGGTGCGTGGCACGGGCATCTGCCGGCCGGTCCATGAGACATGGTGGCACACCCTCGCCCGCGGCGGCCATCGTCCGTTGTGCATGCTTGAACGCGGTCGGAAAGTCCGGTCTACTGGCCCAATGAAACGCCGTTTCGAGCAGCGCCGTCAGAGCGTTGACGCGGCACAAGGGAGGAATTCATGAGCAACCGCATCTGGCGGCCGTCGCGCCGTCTCTTTGTCGCGTCTTCGGCCGGTCTGGTCCTGTCCGGGGCGAGCGCGCCGGCGATCCTGGCTCAGGGACGCTACCCCACCAAGCCCGTCAGCCTCATCGTGCCCTGGCCAGCCGGCGGCTCCACCGACATCCATTTCCGTGCGCTCGCGGAAGCGACATCGAAGCACCTCGGCGAGCGGGTCGTGGTCGAGAACCGCGCCGGTGGCGGCGGCACGCTCGGCCCCGCCCAGATGGCGGCCAATTCGCGACCGGACGGCTACACGGTGGCGCAGATGCCGATCACCATGTTCCGCCTGCCGCACATGCAGCGCGTCGCCTTCAATCCGCTGACCGATTTCAGCTATGTCATCCACGTCGCCGGCTACACGTTCGGCACGACCGTGCGCGCCGACAGCCCGCACAAGTCGATGCGTGACCTGATCGAGTTCGCGCGCGCCAACCCGAACGCCATCAATTACGGCACGCCCGGCGCCGGCACGACGCTGCACATCACCATGATGGACATCGCCAGCCGCCAGAAGGTGCAGTGGACCCATGTGCCGTTCCGCGGCAATTCCGAGACCAACGCGGCCATCCTCGGCGGGCACGTCCAGGTTCAGGCCGACGCGACCGGCTGGGGCCCGCTGGTCAATTCCGGCCAGCTTCGCCTGCTCGCCACCTGGGGCAAGCAGCGCACCCGCTCCTGGCCGAACGTCCCGACGCTGCAGGAACAGGGCATCGACATCGTCTCGGCCTCGCCGTTCGGCATTGCCGGCCCCAAGGGCATGGACCCCGGCATCGTCAAGGTGCTGCACGACGCCTTCAAGAAGGGCATCGAGGACGAGGGCCACATGCGGGTGATGAACCAGCTCGACCAGGACGTCGATTACATGGATACGGCGACCTACAACGACTACGTCAAGAAGCTCAGCGAGGAGATGCGCGAGCAGGTCGAGCGGCTCAGCCTGCGTCGCGCCTGACCCGAGAGGTCCAACACCATCGGGGGCAGGTCGATGCGCATTCCGGACATGGCGGCTGCCGTGGTCGTTGCCGCCATGGGGGGCTGGCTGATCATCGAGGGCCGGGACATGGGGCTCGGCGAGCCCACCGAGCCGGGCTCGGGCTTCATGTTCTGGTGGCTTGGCGTCGCCTTCATCATCGCAGCGGCAGCGCTGGCCAGCCTCGCCGTGGTGGCCCGCGCTCCGGACGGTCCCAAACCGGAGCCGGGCCGATGGCGCATGGTGCTGGTCGCCATCGCAGCCATGATCGCCTACGCCTTCGCGCTTGAACCGGTCGGCTTCATCCCCGCCTCAGCAGTGCTGCTGACCTTCCTGTTCATCGTCGTGGACCGCTATTCCTGGCCGGTTGCCATCGGCCTCGGCGCCGCGGTGTCGGTCGGCGGCTGGTTCCTGTTCGCCAAGCTGCTGTCGAGCAGCCTGCCGGCCGGCCTGCTGGCCGGCACGTTCCTGGGGATTTGAGCGATGGACCTGCTCGCCCAGCTCGGCACCGGCTTCGCGGTCGCGCTCGCCCCGGAGAACCTGTTCTACTGCTTCATCGGCGTCTTCGTCGGAACGCTGGTGGGCGTTCTGCCCGGCATCGGTCCCATCGCGGCCATGTCGCTGCTGCTTCCCGCAACCTTCGCCATCCCGCCGACCGGCGCGGTCATCATGCTCGCCGGCATCTATTACGGCTCGATGTATGGCGGATCCACGACCTCCATCCTCGTGCGCATTCCCGGCGAGGCGGCCTCCGTCGTCACCTGCCTCGACGGCCATGAGATGGCCAAGCAGGGCCGGGCCGGACCGGCGCTGGTCATCGCCGCGCTCGGCTCCTTCTTCGCCGGCACGGTGGCGCTGGTCGGGCTGATCCTGTTCGCGCCCCTGCTCGTGAGGGCGGGTCTTGCCTTCGGACCGGCCGAATATTGCGCGCTCATGCTGCTCGGCCTGTGCCTGATCGCCTATCTCTCCCAGGCCTCGGTTCTGAAATCGCTGATCATGGCCGGCGTCGGCCTGATGCTCGGCCTGGTCGGCATCGATTCGATCAACGCCATGCCGCGCCTGACCTTCGACCGGCTGGAACTGCTCGACGGCGTCGGCCTGGTACCGGTGGTGATGGGTCTGTTCGGCGTCGCCGAGATCCTGAAGAACCTCGAGCATGGCACCGGCAGGTCGGTGATCGCGGCAGGCGTCGGCAAGCTCTGGCTGACCGCGAAGGACTGGGCCGAAAGCAAGTGGGCGGTGGTGCGCGGCACGGCCATCGGCTTCGTGCTCGGCATCCTGCCGGGCGGCGGCGCCGTCATCTCCTCCTTCGTTTCCTATGCGGTGGAAAAGCGCATCTCGGAGACGCCCGAGCGGTTCGGCAAGGGCGCCATCGAGGGCGTGGCCGGCCCGGAGGCGGCCAACAACGCGGCCGCGGGCTCGGCCTTCATTCCGCTGATGACGCTCGGCATCCCGCCCAATGCCGTGCTGGCGCTGCTGCTCGGCGCGCTGATCATCCACAACGTGCCGATCGGCCCGACCATGATCTCGCAGCGGCCGGACCTGTTCTGGGGCGTGGTGGCGTCGATGTATATCGGCAACGTCATGCTGCTGGTGCTGAACCTGCCGCTGATCGGCCTGTGGGTGCGCTGCCTGAGCATCCCCTATGGCATCCTGTTTCCCCTCATCCTCCTCCTGTGCTGCATCGGCGTCTATTCCACCTCGGGGCAGATCTTCGACATCTTCGTCATGATCGCCTTCGGCGTCGTCGGCTGGCTGATCGCGCGCTGGGGCTTCGAGCCGGCGCCTCTGGTGCTCGGCTTCGTGCTGGGTCCGCTCCTCGAGAACAACCTGCGCAAGGCCCTGATCCTGTCGCGGGGCAGCTGGATGACCTTCATCGAACGGCCGATCTCGGCGGTTTTCGTCATCGCCTCGGCCGTCATCCTGGCCACGGCCCTGATCCCCTGGATCAATGCCAAGCGACGCGAGATGGCGGCGGCCGAGGAGGGCTGATGCCCCGGCGGCCCTCCCTGCGGCAAAGCATCTGGTCCGCCGCGCCTGCGCCGTGATAGACCGGCTGCCAATCAGACCGGCAGTCGGGGGGCGTTCAGGGCATGGCGACAATCACCAGCATCGAGGATCTCCGCGTCCTCGCCAAAGCGCGCGTGCCGCGCATGTTCTACGACTATGCCGATTCCGGCTCCTGGACGGAGAGCACCTACCGCGCCAACGAGAGCGACTTCCAGAAGATCAAGCTGCGCCAGCGCGTCGCTGTCGACATGCGCAACCGCACGCTCGCCGCCACCATGGTCGGCCAGCCGGTCTCCATGCCCATGGCGCTCGCTCCCACCGGCCTCACCGGCATGCAGCACGCCGACGGCGAGATCCTCGCCGCGCGGGCCGCCAACAAGGCCGGCATCCCCTTCACGCTGTCGACCATGAGCATCTGCTCGCTGGAGGACATCGCGGAGGCGACGGGCAAGCCGTTCTGGTTCCAGCTCTACGTCATGCGCGACCGCGAGTTCGCGGCGAACCTGATCGACCGCGCCAGAAAGGCCGGCTGCTCGGCGCTGGTGCTGACGCTCGACCTGCAGATCCTCGGCCAGCGCCACAAGGACATCAAGAACGGCCTGTCCGCGCCGCCGAAGCCCACCCTGACCAATCTCATCAATCTGGCCACCAAGTGGCGCTGGTGCCTGGCCATGGCCGGCACGAAGCGGCGCTCCTTCGGCAACATTGTGGGCCACGCCAAGGGCGTGGACGACATGTCCTCGCTGTCGTCATGGACGGCCGAACAGTTCGATCCGGCGCTCAACTGGGACGATGTCCAGTGGATCAAGGACCGCTGGGGCGGCAAGCTGATCCTGAAGGGCATTCTGGATGCCGAGGATGCGGAGCTTGCCGTGAAGTCCGGCGCGGATGCGCTCATCGTCTCCAACCATGGCGGACGCCAGCTGGACGGCGCCATGTCCTCCATCGAGGCCCTGCCCGATATCGCGAAGGCCGTCGGCGACCGGATCGAGGTCCACATGGACGGTGGCATCCGAACCGGCCAGGACATCATCAAGGCGGTGGCGCTGGGCGCGAAGGGCACCTATGTCGGCCGGGCTTTCCTCTACGGCCTCGGCGCCCTTGGCGAGGAGGGTGTGACCATGGCCATCGAGATCATCCGCAAGGAGCTCGACATCACCATGGCGCTGTGTGGCCTGCGCGACATCGCCGCGGTCGACCGCAACATCCTCGTGGGCGGCGGGCCGGCCTGAGCCGGGCTGTCAGACCCGGCTGCGGTTGGCCCCGCGCTCGGGCACGCCCGTGTGCTCGAAGCAGATGCGCGCGAGTTCCGCGATGCCCTCGCGGATGTGCTGGGGGCTCGGCAGGGCGAAGCACAGGCGCATGTGGCTCCTGGCCGATTCCGGGTCGCAGGCCCATTCCGGCCCCGGATTGAACGCCAGTCCCTGATCGAGCGCCGCCTTGGCGAAGGTCCGGACATCGACATGGTCCGGCAGCTTCAGCCACAGGAAGATGCCGCCCTCCGGCACGGAAAGTTCCGCGCTCGTGCCGAATTCCTCGCCGAGCGCCTCGATCAGCACGTCCAGCTTGGCGTGCAGCCCTGCGCGCAGGTCTTCGACATGATCGTCGAAGCGGGTCTCGACATAGTCGGCGACCACCATCTGGGCGAGCGCGCTGGAGCCGGCATCCGACTTGGTGGCGAGGATGCGCCCGAGCACGTCCCAGGCCGCGACGATGTAGCCAAGGCGCAGGGCCGGAGCGAGCGACTTGGAGAACGAACCGATATGGATGACCCGGTCGGGCGCCAGTGCGTAGAGCGCCGGCGGCCGCTCGCCTGACCAGACCAGGTCGGCATAGCACTCGTCCTCGAAGATCGGCACTCCATGGTCGCGCGACAGGGCGATCAGCCGGTGCCGTCGCTCCAGCGAGAGCACCGACCCGGTCGGGTTCTGGACGGTCGGGATCGTGTAGATGAACTTCGGCGTCACGCCCTCGGCCTTCAGCCGGCCGAGGATGGCTGCCAGCGCCTCCATGTCGAGCCCGCCGGCATCGAGCGGTGCCGGCACGATGCGCGCGCCCAGCTTCTGCAGCTTGGTGATCGCCCCGCCATAGGTAAAGGCCTCGACGATCACGGTGTCGCCCGGCGCCACGAACAGGTTGTTGACCAGATCCATGGCCTGCAGCGAGCCGGACGTGATCAGCACATCATCGACCGTGCAGGCGATGCCGCTGCGCTGCGCCAGCTTCCGGGCGACGAAGGCGCGCAGCCGGTCGTGGCCGAGCGGCGCCTGCCCGAGATTGTACATGCCCAGCAGGTGGCCGTTCTGGCTGAGCACGCGGGCCGCCGATTCGGCGAGCGCCTCGGCCGGCACCTGATCGGGATCATTGTGGCCATAGACGAAATTGTACTTCGGCAGACCGGCAAATCGTGGTGCCGGATCCGGCAGTCCGGGCCGGAACATCGTGCCGAGCGAAAAGCTGCCCGCAGGCGTCTGGCCATCCATGATCTGCTCCCTCCCCGGCCGCCGGCGGCGGCATCCGGCCCTCTGCCGGGGCCTCGCCTCCTGTTTGCGGTGAAGCGCGGGCATGGGCAAGGCCCGCGGCGCGGCAGCGGCCGTGCGGGTGGTGCAGACGTGGCTTCAGGCCGGGCCCGGCAGGGTGCCCGCCTCGGGCCAGACGACCGAGACCGGCGGCGCGGCCGACCATCCGTTGTCCTCGAAGGTAACGGCCTCGACCGCCACGCGGCCCGGTTCGATAGTCAGCCGGTTCCAGCTGTTGCGCTGGCCCCGCAACCGGTCCGAACAGGCCGTCCCCGCGTGGACGATCAGCACATCGCCAGGCTTTGCGACAACCTCGTCCGCCACGGTCCGCTCGCCATCGGAAGGGTTCCACAGGCTGACATGGCTGCGATGGCGATGGCCGGCGAGCACGAGGCTGCGCGGCTGGCGGGACAGCGCGGCCAGCACCTCCTCGGCGCGCGTGGCGAGGTGGTAGTCACGGTCGACATCGTTGCCGAATGCCACGGGATGATGCGCCACGATGGCCAGCGAACGGTGATCGGCCCCTGTCACGCCGAGCGACTCGACCTGCGCAGGACTGAACCGTCCGCGCGACCAGTTCAGATAGGGGCCGAACGGCCGGGCCGAGTTGACGCCCTTCAGGAACAGGACCGCGTCCGACCATTCCGGAGCGAGGCCGTCGGTGATCAGGCGTCGCCAGCGCCGGAATGGCCAGAACACCATCTCGAACGGCCGGTGACCGACGATGTCGTGATTGCCCGGCACCACGAGATAGGGCGCGGGCAGGCGATCGAGAAAGGCCCGGGCCTCCCCGAACTCGTGGAGGGTGGCGCGCTGCGTGAGGTCGCCGCTGATCGCGATCACATCGGGGGGCGCAGCCTCGAGGGCCGCGAGCAGCGCCTCGACCACTGCCGGTTGTTCGGTGCCGAAATGCAGGTCGGACAGATGCGCGACAACCGTCATGCGCGCCCGGATGCCGCCGGGGCGATAACCGTGAGCGCAGCCGGCCGGACCTCAAACCGCAGCGGCGTTTCCAGCTGCCGCACTTCCCCGTCGTTGAGCACGACCAGTCGTCGCCTGCGCGTCTCCACGGTCAACTCCGCAGTCTCGTGATAGCCGATGGCATCGTGCCGGCGCGCGCGCCCGGCCACAATGGCCGCGGCCATCCGGAACAGCGGGAAATAGCCGCTCTCGCGGGACGTGTGCACGGCCAGAATCCCGCCGTCGAGCCGCTCGCGCAGCGGCACCCGCGACACCGCTTCGGCGAAGGGATTGACCGAGACGATCACCCCGCGCGTCTCCTGCTGCCAGGATCGGCGGCCGCTCCGCAGCGTCAGCCGGGACGGACGCAGAGTCAGGGCCTTGAGGCCCGTTGTGAAGAAGGAGCCGACGGAGGCGACGAGGCGGCCGCGGGCCTCCTCCCGATAGCGCTGCAGCAGGGCGAGCGGTCCGATCACCGAGGTGCAGAGGAAGGCGCGGCCATTGACCACGCCGACATCGATCTGCCGGGGCGTGCCGGCGGCAAGCGCGGCGACCGCCTGGAGGGGATCGAGCGGAACGCCAAGATCGCGGGCGAGCTGGTTGACGGTTCCGGCGGGCACGACGGCGATGGCCGTCGCCGTGTCGAGAAAGGCCTCCGCCGCAGCGAGCACGGTCCCGTCTCCACCGACGACCACCAGCAGGTCCGGCGCGTCCTGACGACAGGCCTTGAGCGCCTCGGCCAGTCGCCCGCCACCCGCCATGAAAACGCGCGGATAGACGCCCGCTTGCGAGAGAGCCTCCACCGCCGCGTCCACGGCCGGGCTCGGGCCCTCGGTCAGACCCGAGGCCACATTGGCCAGGACCGCCGCCGTCAGGCCCTCGCCGAGGCCGAACAGGCCGGCTCCTGCATCACCGATCTGTTCTGCCATGGGATAGGGTTCCACCGATCAACCGGCCGCCGGAACTGGCGGCACAGCCGTCGTGACCGGAAAAACGGCGCAGCCGCCGGAAGGTTCCCTCTGCCTCAGGCGGGATCCTCCCGCACCGGCCGGTCGTCCGGGAAGAACAGCGCGGCGACGGCAATGATCAGGCAGACGGCCGCCAGCACCTGCAGGGTCAGCGTGAAGCCGCCGGTCCTGTGCAGCGCGGCGACCAGCGCCACCGCCCCCGCGCCGACCGTGAAGGTGATGGTGTAGCGGGCGGCGAAGGCCCGGGCGCGCCACTCGTCGCTGGTATATTTGCCGGTCATGGCGTCGTTGATGGTGACCTGCGCATACATGACCACCACGACCCCGGTCGCCGCCGCGAGCAGCGCCCAGTCACTGGCGTAGGAGGCAAGCAGCAGCAGCGGCGCGATGGCAAAGCCGACGGGCAGCAGGATCATGCGCAGCGAATAGCGGTCGATCAGGTTGCCGACGGTGAACTGCGCGAGCGCCCCGCACAGATAGACGAGAAAGCCGATGGTGCCGATCACCGCCGGCGCCGAGCCGAACATGCCGATCCGTTCCTCGATCAGCTTCGGCAGCGCGACCGTCACCGCGTTGAAGGTGATGCCGAGGGCAAAGGCGACCACCAGCAGGATGACGAAGACGCGCATCATCTCGGCCTTGCCGATGCGCGCCTGGTTGGAGGCCTTGGAGCCCATCCGCCGCTCGTTGCGCACCATCGCCATGAAGACAAGGCCGATACCGACGCTGGCAAGCCCCGGCACGACGAAGGCGGTGCGCCAGCCGAAGGCCTGCGCCAGCGCGCCGGTCAGCAGCGCCGACAGGGCGACGCCCATATTGCCCCAGACGCCGTTGATGCCGATCTCGCGGCCGAGCCGGTCCGCATGGGAGACCAGCATGGCCGTGCCCACCGGGTGATAGATGGCGCCGAAAGCCCCGATCGCGGTGAGGCCGATGGCGATCTCGGTCGGATTACGCGCAAGGCCGGTGGCCGCCACCGCCAGCCCGCCGCCGATGAAGAAGATCGCCATCATGTGGCGCCGGCTCCAGGCATCGCCGAGCCAGCCCGCCGGCAGGGACAGGGCGCCGAAGGCGATGAACCCGCCGAGCGCCAGCGGCAGCAACTCGCCGAAGGGGACGGAAAACTCCACCGCCATGGTGAGCACGGCGGTCGCGAAGATCAGCATGAACAGGTGATCCAGCGCGTGGGCGATGTTGATGAAGGTGATGACGGTCGAGGCGCGGTTCACGTCTGGTCGGCCTTCTGCTCAGGGCGGCGCAGAGTGGGCGATCAGACTGCGGGCGCCAAGCGACGCGCGCGCAGGGGCGGCCTGCATTCCCTCGGCCGGCGAACCCGGGCGGCCAGACCTGCCGAGGGGCCGGAAGACGGCCGCGCCAACGAAAAAGGGCCGCGCGGGCGGCCCTTGATCGAACGGAACGGCAGGCTTGCGGTCAGCGACGGCCGCGGGATGCCGCGCGCTGGCGGGCTGCGGCATAGGCCGCGATCTCGCGGATGATCTGCTGCGGACGGGCGGCCTTGCGGGCCTCCTCTTCCTCGAGGCGCTTCAGTTCGGCCTCTTCGGCCGCGATGCGCTCGGCTTCCTTGCGGGCAGCCTCCTCGATGGCAAGGCGCTCGGCCTCGGCGCGGCGCTCGGCCTCCTTGACGGCTTCGCGAGCGGCACGCGCTTCGGCAACCGCCTGACGCTCCATCATCCGGCGCTGGACTTCGGGATCGTCCGGGCCGGGACGGGTCTTGAACTTCTCCAGGAGAGCCTGCTTCGCCTTCAGGGAGTCTTCACGGCGAGCATTGAAGGTATGTTGCTGGAACGGCGACGGCAACGTGATGCGATCCTTCGGTTGATACCAATAACTGGGGCGGGGGCGGAGCGACCGCAACCTGGATCAAGCCGCGCGCGGCTCAAGACCCGATCTTCGATCACTGCGGAAATACAAAACCACGCCCGCTGCGTCAATGTCCAACCACGTTTGGGTGACAGCATGTTGACGCAGGGCAGCTCTTTCCTGAACTTATCGCAAAGGAAGCCTAACCGGCGCGCCCGAGAACCCGCAGCAGATCCTGCCGGACCTCCTCGATATGGCCGATGAGGAAGCGGCAGCCCTCCTCCACCTTGCCCGCCTTGCACAGCGCGATCAGATGGGCGTGATCCTGCTGGGCCTTGCCCATGGCGGCCGTGCTGGAAAGCTGGACGCGGGTGTAGCGGTCGCTGGTCTGCAGCAGGGCGCTGACGATGGCCCGGGTGCGCGGCTGCACCGCCCTGGCATAGAGCGCCATGTGAAACTCGGCGTTGAGAAGCCCCCACCGGCTGACGTCATTGGCGCGGATGGCGCTGACGAACCGGTTCTGGATGAAGTCGAGCATGGCGAGGTCCTCCGCGCCAAACTGCGTCGCCGAGGCCGCGAACAGGCGCGGCTCCAGGATGGTCCTCAGATCGAAGACGTCGTTGATCTCGTCGATCGACAGTTCGGACACCACCGCGCCCTTGTGCGGCAGGATGCGCACCAGCCCCTCGGCCTCCAATTGGAACAGGGCCTCGCGCACGGGGATGCGGCTCACGCCATAGGTTTCGGCCAGCGCATCCTGGCGCAACTGCGTGCCGGCCGGATGCGAGCCGTCGAGAATCGCCTGCCTGAGACGATCCACGATGGCAGCCGAGAGGGTGCGGTGCTGGAGCTGCGCGGTCATCGATTCGGTACCCTAGGGCAGAAACGGTGAATTCTCTATTGACTCGCATATTGTATAAAATCTACGCTTCTGACCAGCCGCATTGACGCAACCCTCCCCACCGGGAGAACCAATGACTGACCAGGCGACCATCCGACCCGTTCCTGCCGCGCCCTGCCGGGCGGTGATCTGGCTGTCGGAGCGCCTGCTGGGCATCGAGCGCCTGGCCATCATGGGCCTGATGGCCCTCCTGACGACACTGATCCTGCTCAATGTGGGCACGCGCTATGCCGGGCGGCCGATCTACTGGATCGACGAATCGGCGGTCTATGCCGTGGTCTGGCTGACCTTCATCGGCGCCTCGGCCATGACGCGGCTGAGGCTCGACTTCGCCGTCACCATGCTCACCGACAAGCTGTCCGAGGGTCTGCGGCGGCGCGCCAAGGTGGTCGCCACGACCCTCGTCGCGGTCTTCTCCATCTCTCTCTGCGTCATGTGCTGGCTGTGGATGGACCCGGTCGGCATCGCGCGGGCCGGGTTCGATGCCCGGGAGTTCGCGGCTGCGACCTTCAACTTCCTCTACACCGAGCGGACCCAGACGCTGAACTGGCCGACCTGGGTGCTCTACACGATCCTGCCCCTCTTCGCCGTCTCCATGACGATCCATGCGCTGGCCAACCTGCTCGAGGACCTCGGGCTGGTGGCGAAGGTCGAGCATCCGGGCTTCTCGCTCGGTGCGGCCGATGCGGTGAACTGACATGATCACCACCAGCGCCTTCGTCATCCTCATGCTGGTCGGCGTGCCGATCGGCCTGTGCCTGTGCCTTGCCGGCATCGTGTTCATCCTGGCCTCCGGCAATCCGCTCCTCTTCCAGACCTATCCGCTCCAGCTTTTCGGCGGCGTTGACAGCTATGGGCTCATCGCCATCCCGCTGTTCATCCTGATCGGCGAGGTGATGAATGGCGGTGGCATCACCCAGCGCATCGTCCAGATGGCGACCGCCTTTGTCGGCGCACTGCGCGGTGGGCTCGCCTATGTGAACCTGCTCGCCAACATGTTCGTCTCCTCCATCCTCGGCTCGGCCACCGCGCAGGTGGCGATCATGGCGCAGATCATGGTCCCGGAAATGGAGAAGAAGGGCTACGACAAGACCTTCGCCGCGGGGCTGACGGCCTATGGCGGCATGCTCGGGCCGATCATTCCGCCCTCGGTCATGTTCGTCGTCTACAGCGTGCTCGCCCAGGTTTCGGTCAGCGACATGCTGATCGCCGGCATCATCCCCGGACTGCTGCTGACCGGCTTCTTCTTTGCCGTCATCGCCGCCATGGGCTGGGTCTATGCCTACCCGCGCGGCGAGAAGATGAGCCTCGGCCAGCGCGTACGCACCGTCCTCGGCGGCCTCCCGGCGCTCATCATCCCGGTCGTCATTGTCGGGTCCATCCTCAGCGGCTTGGCCAATGCCACCGAGGCGGCGGCCGTAGGCGCGGTCGCGGCGGTCCTGATCGGCCGCTACTGGACCCGGGAGCTCACCTTCTCGCAACTGCCCACCATGCTGCTGCGCGCGGGCGTGTTCGCCGCCATCGTGCTGTTCCTGGTGGCCGCGGCCTCGGTGTTCTCCTGGATCCTGATCTACGGGAAAGTGCCGCAGGAGGCCGCCGCCTGGATCCAGTCGGTCGCCAAGGACCCGGTCAGCTTCATGCTCCTGGTCAACATCATCCTGCTGGTCATCGGCACGGTGATCGACGGGGTGCCCGGCCTGATCATGGCGGTGCCGATCCTGCTGCCCATCGCCACCGAGGTCTATGGCATCGACCCCCGGCATTTCGGCGTGGTTGTGGTGGTCAATCTGGTGCTCGGGCTGCTGTCCCCGCCGGTCGGCCTGTCCTTCTTCGTCGCCGCAGCCGTCACCGGGGCCAAGCCCGGCAAGATGTTCCTCGTCACCCTGCCCTTCTTCATCGTCGCCTGCGTCCTGCTGGTGGTGCTGTCCATCTTCCCGTCGCTGTCGACGGCGCTGATCAAGTGAATGCGCATGCCCCCTGCCAACCGTCCTTCTGTCTCAAGGAGCCTCCCATGACATTCTCCCGCCGCAGCTTCCTCGCCGCCTCCGCCGGTGTTGCCATGCCGCTGGGCGCGCCCTCGCTCGCGCTCGCGCAGGCGCGTGAATTCCGCCTCGGCATCCTCACCCCGCCCGGCCATCCCTGGAACCGCGCGGCGCTGAAGGTCGGCGAGACGCTGAAGGCCGAG
This sequence comes from Phreatobacter sp., assembly GCF_051860605.1. Lineage (GTDB taxonomy): Bacteria > Pseudomonadota > Alphaproteobacteria > Rhizobiales > Phreatobacteraceae > Phreatobacter. The sequence continues at coordinate 80,234 of NZ_JBHYDR010000007.1, forward strand.
ACCAACGGCCGCCTGTCGCTTACCGTGTTCCATGCCGGCCAGCTCGGCAACGAGGCTGCCATGCTGCAGCAGATGCAGTCCGGCGCCCTCGACATGGGCTGGATCATGGCGGCCGAGCTCGGCTCGCGCGTGCCCACCATCGCCGCCATCACCGCCCCCTACGTGGTCGATTCCACGCCGAAGATCGCCAAGCTCGTCCGCCATCCGGTGGCGATGAAGCTGTTCGACGTGCTGCCGCGCGAGACCGGCACGGTCGGCCTTGCCTGGGGCATCACCGGCATGCGCGCCATCTTCTCGGCCCGGGACATCTCCAGGCTGGCCGATATCCGCGGCATGAAGCTGCGCATTAACCCCACCCCGGTCTATCGCGACTTCTACCAGTCGCTCGGCGCCGCCCCGACGCCGATCCCGACCCCCGCGGTGTTCGACGCCATGTCCAACGGCCAGGTCGACGGCCTCGAGGCGGATCTCGAGTTCTCCTGGAACCAGCGCTTCGACCGCGTCTCCAAGGTCATCCTGATGATGAACGCCGTGTTCATGCCGGTCATCGCGCTCGTCTCCGGCCGTGTCTGGACGACGCTGCCGGCGGCCGACCGCGAGATCATCACCCGGGCGGTCAAGGCGGCCCTCGACATCCAGATCGACGAGCTGGCCGTCAACGAGCCGAAGCTGGTCGAACAGTTCAAGGCCGGCCCGGCGCAGGTGCGCGTCGCCGACCCGAAGGACGCCGAGGCTGTGGTCGCCGAGTTCGACAAGCTCTGGCTGCCCAAGGCCCCTGTCCTCGCCGAACTGCGCCAGGTCGGCCGCACGCTCTGACAGCCTCGCGCTGCCTCGTCATGCCCGGCCCTGTGCCGGGCATCCACGCATTCTGGCCGCTGCAAGACACGTCGTGGATCCCCGGCCCTGTGCCGGGGATGACGAACCTCGCGCACGGCCTTTCATCCGAACCTGGCTGTTCCCGCACGAAGCTGCCGGCAGCACGATCCCCGACTGGAGTTACCCCATGGCACCCCGCATTTCCTGGGAAGGCGTCTTTCCGGCCGTCACCACCCAGTTCCACGACGACCTCTCGCTGGACATCGACGCCACGGCGAAGGTCATGGACAACCTGATCCGCGACGGCGTCTCCGGCCTCATCGTCTGTGGCTCGGTCGGCGAAAACACCTCGCTCGCGCGATCGGAGAAGATCCAGGTCATGGAGACGGCCCGGTCGGTCGCCGCCGGCCGCGTGCCGGTGCTTTGCGGTATCGCCGAGTTCACCACCGCCTTCGCGGTCGAGACCGCCAAGGAGGCCGCGCGCATCGGCATCGATGGCATCATGGTCATGCCGGCGCTGGTCTATTCGTCGAAGCCGCACGAGACCGCGCAGCATTTCCGCACCGTGGCCACCGCCACCGACCTGCCGGTGATGCTCTACAACAACCCGCCGATCTACAAGAACGACGTCACGCCTGACATTCTGGTCTCGCTGGCCGATGTCGACACCGTCGTCTGCTTCAAGGATTCCTCCGGCGACACGCGCCGCTTCATCGACACCCGCAACATGGTCGGCGACCGCTTCGTGCTGTTCGCGGGCCTCGACGACGTCATCGTCGAGAGCGTCGCCATGGGTGCGGTCGGCTGGGTCTCGGGCATGTCCAATGCCTTCCCGCGCGAGGGCGAGACGCTGTTCCGCCTCGCGCGCGCGGGCCGCTACGCCGAGGCCATGCCGCTCTACGAGTGGTTCATGCCCCTCCTTCATCTCGATGCCCGCCCGGACCTCGTCCAGTGCATCAAGCTCTGCGAGAACATCATGGGCCGCGGCACGGCGCTCACCCGTCCGCCGCGCCTTGCCCTGCTGCCGCATGAGAAGGCCGAGGTCGAGGCGATGATGGCCAAGGCGCTCGCCAATCGGCCGAAGCTGCCGGAAGTCGGCCTGAAGGCTGCCGCCTGACGTGGCAGGTCGCCCCGTTTGCCGGCCGTTAATCACGGCCGGCGACGGGCCATGACGGTTAAGGTCCTGTTGAGACGACCGGCGCATCTGTCCCGCGGAAGCGAGGATCCGATGCCCTGCCCGAACGCCCCGTTCAGCATGCCCACATGGCGCGTGACGCGCTGGCTGACGGACACAGGGCGCGACGTGCCGGACGACATCCGCCGCGCCATGGTCGGCAGCCTGTTCACCTCGCTGCCTGTCTTCATCGCAGGCCTTGTCAATTCGCTCATGGTCGCGGCCATCGTGACCGCCCTGCACCCCCAGCCGGCCTTCATCCTCTGGCTCGCGGCCGAGGCCCTCGTCTGCGGCTGGCGGCTGGCGGTGCTGGTGCGCGCCCACCGTCTTGCCGCCCTCGGCGAGCGGACGCCGACCGACATCTATCTGGTGCTGGCACTCGCCTGGAGCGCAACCATCGGGCTTGGCGCCTTCGTCAGCCTGACGATGGGCAGTTGGCCGGCAGCTGTGCTGGCCTGCATCTCCGTGACCGCCATGATCGGCGGAATGTGCTTCCGCAATTTCGCGGCCCCGCGGCTCACGCTGGCGATGATGGCCCTGTCGCTGATCCCGCTGGCGGCCGGAGCACTGGTCACCGGCCAATGGGTCCTGATCGCCGTCGCCGTGCAGGTCCCGCTCTACCTTGCCGGCATGGGCCAGGCCGCCTACCGGCTGAAGGACATGCTCGTCACCACCATGAAGGCCGAGCGTGACAACCGGTACCTCGCCCGCCACGACGCGCTGACCGGGCTGACCAACCGCACTGGCCTGATCCAGGCGCTGGAGGAACGGCTCGCGGGGCGGCCGGGTGAGCCCGGTGCCCGTCTGGCCGTGCTCTATCTCGATCTCGACGGCTTCAAGCAGGTCAATGACCGGTTCGGCCATGCCGCCGGCGATGCCGTTTTGCGGGTCGTCGCCGAGAGGCTGAACGCGGTCGCGCGCGCGGGCGATGTCACGGCCCGCATCGGCGGCGACGAGTTCGTTCTGATCGCCGACGAGGTCGATGCTGCGGGAGCCCTCGCGATGGGCGAACGCCTGATCGGCAGGATCGCCACCACCTACGCGCTGGGAGGCGGCGCAAGTGCCTCGATCGGCGTCAGCGTCGGCATCGCCTGCGCTCCCGACCATGGAGCCTGCGTGTCGGAACTGCTCGCCCTTGCCGACGCCGCCCTCTATCTGGCCAAGGCCAAGGGCAAGTCGCGCTGCGCCGTGGCCGACGAGGCGGTTCAGGCCGGCCGCACCTTGCATTCGATCCTGGCGGCGGCTGACAATGACACCGCGGCGGGCCGGCGGCAGGCAAGACCGGCCGCCTGACCCGGCCCCTGCCCGTCTGACGAGCCATGCCCCGCTACACCTTTTCCTGCATCGACGGTCACACCTGCGGCAATCCCGTCCGCGTCATCATCGGCGGGTCCGTCCCCCGGCTGGCCGGCGCCACCATGTTCGAGCGCCGGCAGGACTTTCTCGCCCATCACGACTGGATCCGCACCAGCCTGATGTTCGAGCCGCGCGGCCACGACATGATGTCCGGCTCGATCCTCTATCCGCCGGCGCGGCCGGACTGCGATGTGGGCATCCTGTTCATCGAGACCTCCGGCTGCCTGCCCATGTGCGGCCACGGCACCATCGGCACGGTGACCACCATCATCGAGCACGGCCTGGTGACGCCGAGGCAGCCGGGCCTGCTGCGGCTCGACACGCCGGCCGGGCTCGTCGAGGCCCGCTATGTCCAGAACGGCCCCTTCGTGGACAGCGTCAGGATCACCAACGTGCCCTCGTTCCTGCTGGGACGCGGCTACGCGGTCGATGTCGAAGGGCTCGGCCCGCTGACGGTCGATGTCGCCTATGGCGGCAATTTCTACGCCATCGTCGAGCCGCAGACAGGCTACGGCGACCTCGACGACCTGCAACCGTCCGAGGTGATCCGCTTCTCCGGCCTGCTGCGCACGGCCTTCAATGCGCGGCATGCCATCGTTCACCCCGAGAACCCGGCGCTCGACAGGCTGACCCATGTGATGTGGACGGGTGCTCCGCGGAACGGCGGAACGGCCCGCAATGCCGTGTTCTATGGCGACAAGGCCATCGACCGGTCGCCCTGCGGCACGGGCACCTCCGCGCGCATGGCCCAGCTTGCCGCCACCGGCCGGCTGACCGAGGGCGAGGACTTCGTCCACGAATCGATCATCGGCTCGACCTTCACCGGCCGCATCGAGGGGCGTGCGACGGTCGGTGACCGCGAGGCCATCATCCCGTCCATCGAGGGCTGGGCGCGGGTCACCGGCCTGAACACCATCGTCGTCGATGACCGCGACCCCTACTGGCAGGGCTTCCAGCTTGCCGATGGCTAGGAGCAGGCCGGCCGCTCAGTTCGGCGCGAGCACCGCATAGGACGTCGAATAGGGCTCGATGCGCATGATGCCGGCGGCAAAGATGCCGACCTGGGCGACCGGCGCCATGACCAGCGCCCCGTCCGGGCCGCGGCTCACGGCATAACGCCAGACCGTCATCTGACCCTCCGAGGCGACTTTCCTGGAGATGGCCTCGGCATGCGAACCACCGCCGAGCGCCTGCAGTTCGGCCGTCAGGAGGCCGATGAAGATCTCGTCGCGCGGACCGACGACCTTGAACAGGGTCACTGTCGGCAGCGGCACCATGGCCCGCGCCGATCCCGAGAAGAGCGTCGCGGCGGCGAGGGCGCCGAACAGCACGGTGCGGCGGGCGGAAGGGGCGGCGGTCATGACAAGGCTCCTGAGGCGCCGCAGGTCGTGGCTGAACGGTTGCGGACTGATGCCGCCGGCATGTTTCAGCCGGATTGTTCGCCTTCGACCCTGCATTTCCAGCCAGCAATCCGGCTGCAGGGCACGCACCTCCTCTTGCCGCTTGACAGCGCCGGCCTTCGAAACGTTTATGTAATAACATTACATATCATTGGCCTTCGGGCTGGAGTGCCCATGCCCATCCGCCCTGCCCTTGCCTCGGCCGCAAGCCTTGCCGTCCTGATCCTTGCCGCCGGCCCCGTCGCAGCCCAGACGACCCTGCCCGAAATCCTGATCGAAGCGCCCCGGACGGAGGATCGCGGCACGGCCGCTCTGCGTGAGGGCGAGCTTGCGGTGATCGACCGCGCCTTCGTGCCGGTCACGGTGGTCCCCGAGGGCGAGATCCAGCGCAATGGCGGCCGCACGCTCGGCGACCAGCTGTTCGCGCTGCCCGGCATCACTGGCTCGAGCTTTGCGCCGGGCGCAGCCTCACGGCCGGTTATCCGCGGCCTCGACAATGCCAGGGTCCGCGTTCAGGAAAACGGCATCGGCGCGCAGGACGTCTCCGACCTGTCGGAGGACCACGCGGTGCCGCTCGATCCCATGGCGGCCGAGCGCATCGAGGTGATCCGCGGTCCGGCGGCCCTGCGGTTCGGCTCGCAGGCGATCGGCGGCGTGGTCAACATCACCAACGAGCGCATCCCGACGCGCCTTGGCCGCGACGGCGCCTCGGGCATGGCGACCGGCGGCGTCAACTCCGCCGATGGCGGGCTTGAGGGCGCCGCACGGGTGCGCGCGACCTCCGGCAACTGGGCGTTCTCCGGCGACGTGTTCGGCCGCAATGCCGGCGACTACGCCATTCCCGGCGGCCGGCAGGCCAACTCCTTCTCCAATGCCTTCGGCGCCTCGTTCGGCGCCTCCTACTTCTTCGACCGCGGCTATATCGGTGCGGCCATCTCGCATTTCCGCGCGCTCTACGGCATTCCGGGAACGGAATCGGCGCCCGACGGCGTGCGCATCGGCATGCAGCAGACGCGCCTCACCGCCAAGGGCGAGATCCGGTTCGACGGCCATGTGGTCGACACCGTCCGGTTCTGGCTCGGCGGCTCGATCTATCGCCACAACGAGCAGCATCTCGACATGGGTGCCTTCGAGACTGCGGCCACCTTCCGCAACGAGGAGGTCGAGGGCCGCGTCGAGACCGTGTTCCGGCCGCTTGCAACGCCCGTCGGCACGCTGAACTCGGTGTTCGGTGTCCAGTTCGGCGCCGGCAATCTCTCGACCGCGGGCGAGGCCGGCGGACTGATCGCGCCGGCTGCCACGCGCACGGCAGCGGCCTTCCTGTTCAACGAGCTTGCCCTGACGCCGGCCACCCGGGCCCAGGCCTCGCTGCGGATCGAACACGCCCGCATCGCCGGCACGGGAACGATCTTCCCCGGCTTCGACGGCGGCGCGGGCGTGCCGGTGGAATTCGCCGCGGGGCGGTCGTTCACGCCGATGAGCGTCAGCCTCGGCTTGCTGCAGGACCTGCCCTTCGGCATGGTGGCGAGCCTCACCGGCCAGTATGTCGAGCGCGCGCCGCGTGCCCAGGAGCTCTATTCGCGCGGCCCGCACGAGGCCTCCGGCACGTTCGAGATCGGCAATCCGAACCTGACGAAGGAAACCGCCACCTCCATCGAGATCGGGCTGCGGCGCGCGCAGGGGCCGGTCCGCTTCGATGCCACCGCCTATTACGCGCGCTATTCCGGCTTCATCTACAAGCAGCTGACCGGCCTGACCTGCGACGACGACTTCGCCTCCTGCGGCTCGGGCGGCGGCACCGAACTGCGCCAGCTGGCCTTCGCCCAGCAGAACGCGACGTTCTACGGCGCCGAGGTTCGCGGCCAGCTCGACATCGGCGAGGTTGCCGGCGGCACCTTCGGCGTCGAGGGGCGCTACGACTTCGTCCATGCCCGCTTCGCCGACGGCACCAATGCCCCGCGCATCCCGCCCCACCGGCTCGGCGGCGGCCTCTACTGGCGCAACGAGGCCTGGTTCGCCCGCGTGACGCTGCTCCACGCATTCGCCCAGACCCGCATCGCCGCCGATGAGACGCCGACCCCCGGCTACAACCTCCTCAATGCGGAGTTGAGCTACCGCATGGCCCTGCGCCCCGGTGCCGGAGCCCGCAGCGTCACCTTCGGCCTTGTCGGCACCAACCTCCTGGACGAGACCATCCGCAACCATGTCTCGTTCAAGAAGGACGAGGTGGTGATGCCCGGCCGTTCGGTGCGCTTCTTCACGACCGTCAGGTTCTGACCGAGCCGCCGGCCCTCTCCTGCGTCAGGCCTGTCCGGCGCGGACCTCGCGCGGCGTTCGGCCGGCGAAGCGGCGGAAGGCGCGATAGAAGGTCGGAAGGCTCTCGAAGCCGCACGCAAAGGCGAGGTCGGCGATGGATTCGGCCGGCCGCGCCGCGAGCCGCCGGCAGGCCATGTCGATGCGCATGCCGGTAAGCGTGGTCTGGAAGCTGCGACCCGTGGGCTCGAACACGATGTGGAGCTGGCGCAACGAGATGCCGAGGGCGGTCGCGACCGCCTCCGGTGCCAGTCCGGCGCGGTGCAGGTTCCGCCGCATGATCCTGACGGCGGCAAGGTGGTGGCCGGCCCTTAGCGCCTGCCGGCTTTCGCGGGAACCGGCCGGTACGGCACCACGCGCCAGCAGGGCCAGCCGGGCGATGACAGCGACCGAGCCTTCCGCCACCTCGGGGGCGAGGGACGGCGCCTCCTCGATCAGAGCCGAGGCGGCGGCGTCCACCAGCATCGACAGGCGGTCGTCCTGCGCCGGCGCGAAATGCAGCCGCCCCGCCGCCTCCCGCCCCTCGCCGATCCGCCCGAGCGGGATGCGCAGCATGTGGGCATGGAAATCGCCGGTGGTGGCGGGCGTTGCCTGTGACGGCAGGTTCGCATGGCCGATCATCACGGCGCCGACATCGACGAAGGCCTGTCCGGCCAGCGTGTCGCACCAGCCGGGTCCGGCGACCTGCAGGCCGATGATCAGACTGTCGTTCGGCACGCGGGCGATGTCCGCCTCGGTGCGGCTGACCTGGTAGGCCGAAGCGTTCAGCGAGGCGAGCGTCGCACCGCCCACCTCGGTTGCCGAGAAGCGGCCATGGAAGGCCGGGCGGTGCTCCGGCGGCAGTTCGATCGTCACGCCGAACAGCTGCCGGCCGCGCTCCTCGCGCCAGAAATCGAACCGCCTGTGGGGCGGCAGGGAATCGGTCGACCAGGTGAGCATGGAGCAGGAGGCGTCGGGGGATCGGGCGCAGACTTGACCATGCCGGCCTGCACGGTGCAACGCCCTGCGGCGCCGACCCGTGTCGACTCGCATGCCTCTTCGGCGGATGGCTCCGGACGGCATGGCGTGCCAATCTCGGCGACGGATGAAACCGCCCAGCGCCAGCGGAGGGACAACAATGCCCCGCCACGCCCCCTCGACCCGCCTTGTCACCCACGAGGTGACCAACCAGCCGCCGGATTTCGCCGGGCGGAACCTCTACACCTCCGATCCGGTCCTGCGGGACTGGGCCCGCCGCGAGGGCGGCGAATGGGTCGATGCCCCGCTCGCCGCGCTCGGCGCCGATGTCGGCACCGAGGAGGTGCTGCAATGGGGCGAGGAGGCCAACCGTCATCCGCCCGAACTGACCGTGTTCGACCGCTACGGCAGGCGCATCGACGAGGTGCGGTTCCATCCCAGCTACCACCGGCTGATGGACCTGGCGATGGGCCACCGCATCCATTCCATCGCCTGGGCCGAGGACCGGCCGGGCAGCCATGTCGCCCATGCCGCCATGCTCGCCCTGTTCACCGAGGCCGAACAGGGCACGATGTGCCCGATCTCGATGACCTATGCCTCGGTGCCGGCCCTTCGTCACAACCCGGCCGTGGCGGCCGAATGGGTGCCGAAGATCGTCGCCGGCTGCTACGACGCGCCGCTCGCGCCGATCGCGGAAAAACGCGGCGTCACGGTCGGCATGGCCATGACCGAAAAGCAGGGCGGCAGCGACGTGCGCGCCAACACCACCCGGGCCTATCCCGACGGCGACGCCTTCCGACTGGTCGGCCACAAATGGTTCTGCTCGGCGCCGATGTGCGACGGCTTCCTGACCCTCGCCAACACCGGGGCCGGCCTCACCTGTTTCCTGGTTCCGCGCATCCGCCCCGACGGCGAGCGCAACACGCTCCACGTCATGCGGCTGAAGGACAAGCTCGGCAACAGGTCCAACGCATCCTCCGAGATCGAATATCACGACACCCATGCGGTCCTGCTCGGCGCGGAGGGGCGCGGCGTCCAGACCATCATCGAGATGGTCCACCACACCCGGCTCGACACCATTTCCGGGACCATCGGCATCATGCGCATGGCGCTGGCCCAGGCCCACCACCACGTCGCCAACCGCCGCGCCTTCCAGAAGACGCTGATCGACCAGCCGGCCATGCGGGCGGTGATCGCCGACCTTGCGCTGGAATACGAGGCGGCGGTGGCGCTGACCCTGCGGGTGGCGCGCGCCTTTTCGGAAACCGGCGACAGCGAGCGTGCCTTCGCCCGCCTCGCCGTGGCGGCGGCCAAATACTGGCTCACCAAGCGCAACCCGAACTTCGTCTACGAATGCATGGAGTGCCATGGCGGCGCCGGCTATGTGGAGGAGAGCCCGCTGCCGCGCCTGTTCCGGGAATCGCCGCTCAACGCCATCTGGGAGGGGTCGGGCAATGTCATCGCGCTCGACATCCTGAGGACGCTGGGGCGCGAGCCGGCGGCGCGCGATGCCTTCGCCGCGGAAGCGATGGCCGCCCGCGGGCAGAACCCGCTGCTCGACGCCGCCATGGAGGATGTCGCCGCACGGCTGAAGGCGGTGCCGGCAGAGGCCGATGCCCGGCGCATCGCCGAGCGCATGGCGCTGGTGCTGCAGGGCTCGCTGCTGGTGCGCCACGCACCGGCCGCGGTGGCGGACGCCTTCATCGCCACCCGCCTCGGCGATGAGGGGGCGCGCAGCTTCGGCGTCCTGCCGAAGGGCGTGGATCTCGATGCCATCGTGGCGAGGGTTCAGGCCTGACGCTCCCTCGAGCTCGCTGGCTTCAGAATATAATATTTCCTATTATCGGAAAATCATCCTTGACAGCGTGACGCTGGTCAGGCATGATTCCGGCATATTCGAAAGCTGCGCCTTCCGGCCGCAGCACTCTCCCGAAGGACGGGTGGTCACCGACACGATGCCGACATGGCTCGGGTCGACCCTGACCGACACGACGACGGACTGGAGGATGCGATGACGGCAGCGGCACAGACGGCATCCGCCATGATCGGCACGGCGGCGTTCGAGGTGAAGCGCGACGACCTGCGCGACACGCGCCTGGTCGGCGGCAGCATCGATGTGACGGCCGAGACGGCGGCCGGCCGCGCGGTTCTGGCGGTGGACCGCTTCGCGCTGACGGCCAACAACATCACCTATGCCGCCTTCGGCGAACAGATGGCCTACTGGAGCTTCTTCCCGGCTTCCGATGGCTATGGCCGCATCCCGGTCTGGGGCTTCGCGGACGTGGTGGCCTCGGGCGCCGAGGGTCTTGCCGCGGGCGAGCGCATCTTCGGCTACTGGCCGATGGCGACGCATTGCGTGGTGGAGCCCGCCCGCATCTCGGCGCGCCGGTTCGTCGATGCCAGCCCCCACCGGCGCGACCTGCCCCCGGTCTATAACAGCTATGAACGGGTGGCCGCCGACCCGGCCTATGCCAGGGAGCGGGAGGGCCTGCAGATGCTCCTGCGCCCGCTCTTCGCCCTGTCCTTCCTGGCGGCCGATTTCCTCGACGACAACGGCGTCTTCGGCGGCACGCAGGTGCTGGTCTCCTCGGCCTCGTCGAAGACCTCGCTCGGCTTCGGCCATGCGATGCAGCGTCTCGCCCGCCCCGGCATCCGCGTGGTCGGCCTGACCTCGCCGGGCAACCGCGCCTTCGTCGAGGCCTCGGGCGCCTATGACGCGGTGGCGACCTATGACGCGATCGACGGCTTCGATCCCTCGGTGCCGACCGTCTATATCGACATGGCCGGCGGGGCCGCCCTGCTCACCCGCATCCACACCCGGTTCGGCGACAACCTCGTCTATTCCTGCCGGATCGGCGGCACGCAATGGGAGGATCTGGCCGGCCGCATGGACCTGCCGGGCGCCCGGCCGAAATTCTTCTTCGCGCCCGACCAGATGGTGAAGCGCCATGGCGACTGGGGTCCCGGTGGCTTCGACACGCGCTTCGGCGAGGCCTGGCAGAGCGTGCTGCAACCCGCTTCCGGCTGGCTCGCCATCGTCGACGAACGCGGACCGGACGCGGTCGAGCGGCGCTATCGCGAGACGCTGGAGGGCCGGGTTCCGCCGGACCAGGGCCTCGTCCTCTCGCTGGCGGACTGAGCCGGGCCCGCAGCGGCTGTCCGACCCAGCGCGGCCGCTGCGCACGATTTCGGTCACAAAGCCGCAATTTGTGATGATCGCGCCGCCTCGACCGTCTTGACCTTCCGCCGCGCCCGATGCACGCAGTTTGCTGCGACATCACGCCACAGACCGCGCATGCAGGTGCCATGGCGCGCATGCGGGGACCATGGGGATGACCACCGTTCCACAGCCCGTCGAGTTCGACATCGCGCGCGAGGAGACCTTCGTCCCCGCGCTCGGCGAGACCCATTCGGCGCGCGCCAAGGCGATCCTCAAGGCCCATCCGGAGATCCGTGAGCTGATCGGCCGCAACCCGTGGACGGCGGCGCTGACCGCCCTCATCGTCGGCACGCAGTTCGCGGTCGCCATCGGCTTCGGCCTTGCGGGCCTGTCGTGGTGGTGGCTGGCGCTGATCGTCGCCTACGGGTTCGGGGCCTTCCTGACCCATGCCCTCTACGTCGTCATCCACGACGCCACCCACAATCTCATCTTCCGCAACCGCTTCCTGAACAGGGTGGTGATCCTGGCCGCGGACCTGCCCATGGTCCTGCCCGGCGGCATGGGCTTTCGCGCCTGCCATTTGTCCCACCATGCCCATCTCGGCGACTTCGACCGCGACACGGACATCCCCTCCGACTGGGAGGCGCGCATGATCGGCCGTTCGACCTGGCGCAAGGCGTTGTGGTTCTTCTTCTTCCCCGTCTTCCAGGCGCTGCGCGTCGTGCGCGTGCGCGGGGTGGTTCCCACCGACGGCTGGGGGATCGCCAACGTGGTGGTGAACTTCGGCACGGTCGCGCTCGTCTGGTGGCTGGCGGGGCCGGCGGCGGTGCTCTACCTGTTCGCCTCGTTCTGGTTCGGAATCGGCCTGCACCCGCTCGGCGCGCGCTGGGTGCAGGAGCATTTCACCGGTGACGACCAGCACGACACGGCCAATTACTACGGGCCGCTGAACACGATCGCCCTCAATATCGGCTACCACAACGAGCACCACGATTTCCCGTCCATCCCGTGGAACCGGCTGCCGGAGGTGACGCGCATCGCCCCGGACGACTACCTGAACCTGCCCAGCCATTCGTCGTGGACAAGGCTGATGGTCGAGTTCATCACGGACCCGAAATATTCGCTCTGGACGCGGACCGTGCGCCCTGAGCCGGGCGAGGTGCAGCCCGCCGGGGTGTGAGGGGGCGGCCCCGGCCAGGTGGCGCGACCGGGCCGGGTCGGATCGCCGAGGGACTTCCCTGCATAGGGGTTCATGCGTCCTTCGAGGCTCGCCCTTCGGGCTCACACCTCAGGATGAGGAAGTCTGGGGCCTGCATCCAGCAAGCGAAGCTCGGGCGCACTCGCCGATCTGCCCGATGCCATGCACAACCATCCTCATCCTGAGGTGCGAGCGAAGCGAGCCTCGAAGGACGCACCGTCTCTGTGCAGGACTATCCGAGGGGCCAAAATCCCCCCGGCCTACCGGATCGACTGCGTGCCGATCAGCGCGAAGCGCAGGCGCGAGGAGATCTGGTCGATGATGGCAACGGTTGCGAGGATCATCAGGATCAGCGCCGAGACATGCTGGTATTCCAGCACGCGGATCTGCTCGGCCAGATGCAGGCCGATGCCGCCTGCCCCGACAATCCCGATGATCGTCGCCGAGCGGGTGTTGCTCTCGAAGAAATAGAGCACCTGGCTGCCCATCACCGGCAGCACCTGCGGCAGCAGGCCGAAGCGGATGCCGGCGAGATTCGAGCCACCGGTGGAGGCGACGCCCTCCGATGCCTTGCGGTCGGCCGCCTCGATCGCCTCGGAGAACAGCTTGCCGAAAATGCCGAAATTGGAGGTGACGAGCGCGAGCACGCCGGCAAAAGGGCCGAGGCCGACGACGCTCACCCAGATCAGCGCCCAGATCAACTCGTCGACGCCGCGGATCGTGTCCAGGAAGCGCCGCGACAGGAAATGGATGACGACATTCGGGATGACGTTCCGGGCGGCCAGGAAGCCGACCGGAAAGGCCAGGATGGCGGCGGTGAACACGCCGAGGAAGGCGATCGCCACCGTCTCGGCCAGTGCATGCAGATAGACGAGGAGCTTCGACCAGGTGCCGGTGGAGGGCGGGATCATGAACCAGACGAACTCGCCGAGCCGGCCGACCCCGTTCACCAGCCGCACCGGGTCGAGGCCGAGGCTCGCAATGCCATAGGCGAGCACGCCGAGCATGGCCGCGACGATCAGGACCGGCCTGATCCGCTGCGCCGCCGGAGGGCGGAAGATCGCCGCATGGCGGGCTTCCAGCCCTGCCCGGTCGGCCAGCGCCGCCTCGCGCACCGGATGGGTCATCACCGGCCTCCATCCATGCTGATGAACCGGTGGCGGAGCTTCTCGGTCAGAAGATCGATGACCATGACGGTGGCGATGATCAGCACCAGGATGGCCGAGACATCCGAATAGTAGAACTTGCGGATCGCCTCGACGAGGTCCTGGCCGATGCCGCCGGCCCCGACGAAGCCCATGACGGCTGCGCCGCGCACATTGATCTCGAAGCGCAGCAGGGCGTAGCTGACATAGTTGGACAGGACCTGCGGCAGCACGGCGAAGCGCATGCATGCGGTCCAGGTGGCGCCGGTCGCCTTCAGCCCGTCGACCGGCTTCATGTCGACATTCTCGGCAACCTCGGCGAACTGTTTGCCAAGCGCGCCGAAGGTGTGGATGGCGATGGCCAGCACGCCCGGCACCGGACCGAGGCCGAAGGCAACCACGAAGATCAGCGCGAAGACGATCTCCGGCACGGTGCGGCAGAACTCGAGCCAGCGCTTGGCGGCGATCCTGATCCAGGCATCGGGCATCAGGTTGCGCGCCGAGAGGAAGGAGAACAGGAAGCCGCCGGCCGCGCCGATCAGCGTGCCGACATAGGCGATCATCAGCGTCTCGAACAGGAGCTTCGCCCATTTGTCGAAGCCCCACATCCATTCGGTGATGTCGAACAGCACGAACCGGCCGCTGGCCGGGCCCTGCTCCAGCGTGAAGATGCGGGCGATGTAGTCGGTGAACCGCCAGAGATTGGCGAAGAAGGTCTGCGGCCGCACCTCGGCGACGAAGCCGGCGACGATGAAGCAGGCGACGAACAGCACCAGTCCGACGACGAGCATCCGCCGCTTCTCGGCGAGCGCCGAGCCATAGGCCCGTTCGAGCGCCTGAAGCTGGGGCTCGGGCAGACGGGGAACGGCTGTGGACATGGGGGCTGCCGGAAAAGCGGAAGGGATCAGCTGCGCCGGCGGCGCATCTGGTCGATGAAGCGCGTCAGGTCGACCATCACCTGATAATCCTCGGTCTTCACCGGCTCGTAGCGGGTGGCATTGCCGTCGCTGATGCGCAGGAACGCCTCGCGGCCCTTCTCGGCCGCATCCAGGAAGGCCTGGCGCACTGCGGCCCGCATCGGCTCGGGCATGGCGCGCATCATGGTGATCGGCGAGCCGGGGATGAGATCGGAGCGGAACACGATCCGCACGTCCTCGGCCTTCACCATCCCCTTGGCGGCCATGCGCAGGAGGTTCGACTCCCGCTCGGTGTTCCACCAGTTGAAGGCGGCATCGCAGGTGCCCTGCATCAGGCCGACCACGGCGTTCTCGTGGCTGCCGGCATAGACCACCTTGGCAAAATGCGTCTCCGGCACGATGCCGAGCCTGTTCAGCGCAAAGCGCGGCACATTGTTGCCTGAAGCCGAGTTCGGATCGACCAGGCAGAGATTGCGGCCGGCAAGATCCTGCACGGTCCGGGCGCTGTCGCCGGTGCGCACGTAGAGCACGGAATAATAGCCGATAGCGCCTTGCGAATTGGCCATGGTGACCAGCGGCTCGACGGCCCCCTCGGTGACGATGGCGGCCCGCGCATAGGCCGACGGCCCCAGATGCGCGAAATGGACCTGGCCGGTGCGCAGGCCCTCGATCACCGCCGCATAGTCATTGGCGATGCGCAGCGTCACCTTCACGCCGAGTTCGCTGGAGAGATAGGCGACGAAGGGACCGTAGCGGTCCAGCACGCCGCCGGAATTCTCCGAGGGGATGATCGAGAAGACCAGCTCCGGATGGGTCCGGCGCCAGTCATTCGCGAGGACGGGCGCCGCCAGAGCCAGCGTGGCAGCGGCTGCAAGGACGAGGCGGCGCGCGAGCATGGCGGCTCTCCGTCGATCAGGCGGGATCAGGAGCGGGCGCGGCGCATCTGGTCGACGAACTTCTGCAGTTCGACGATGGTCTCGTAATCCTTGTGGGTCACCGGATGAAAGCCGCGATCCTTGCCGTCGGACAGGCGTTCGAAGGCGGCCTTGTCCTTCTGGGGTGCCTCGATGAAGGCCTTCAGGATGGCGGCCTTGGCATCGGCCGGCAGGGCGGTCAGCCAGGCATAGGGCGAACCGGCGATCAGGTCCGACTTGAAGATGATCTTGAAGTCCTCGGGCTTGACCATGCCCTTGTTGACCATGCGCGAGAAGTTGGAGTCCTGTTCGGAGTTCCACCAGTTGAACGCGCCGTCACAGGTGCCCTGCAGGACGGCGGTGATGGCGTTCTCGTGGCTGCCGGCATAGACAACGCGTGCGAAGTGCTGGTCGGGATTGGCGATGCCCATCCGGCTCATGGCGAAACGGGGCACGTTGTTGCCCGACGTCGAATTGGGGTCGACCAGGCAGAGGTTCTTGCCGCGCAGGTCCTGGATCGAGGCGGCGGGATTGTCCGCGCGGGTGTAGAGGACGGAGTAATAGCCGGTCGAACCATCTGAATTGATCGTCGTCACGAAGGGCTCGACGCCGCCATTGGTCACGGTCCGGGCCCGCACATAAGACGACGGGCCGTGGAAGCCGATATGGATGTTGCCGGCCCGGTGACCCTCGATCACCGCCGCATAGTCATTGGCGATGCGCAGCGTCACCTTCACGCCGAGTTCGCGGCCGAGATAGGCGCAGAACGGCTCCATGCGGCCGGTCAGGCCGGAGGCGTTCTCGGCCGGCACGACGGCCATGACCAGTTCGGGAAAGCGGGCCTGCCAGCCCGACTGGGCGGAGGCGCTGCCGGCGGCAAGCGGCAGGCCGGCAAGGCCGGCAACGATCTGGCGGCGATCGAAGGTCATCTGTCTCTCCTGAGACGGGGTGGAAGCGTGAAGGATCAGGCCGGCACGGCGTCGGCGAGCACCGGCCCCGCAGCCGGAACCGGCGTGTGGCTGTCGATGACGTCGCCGGCCTCGATGCCGTAAAGCTCGCGGGCGGCGGCCTCGGTCAGCGTCTGCGGCGCGCCGTCGAACACCACCCGGCCCTGCGCCATGCCGACCAGCCGGTCGCAATAGGATTTGGCGAGGTCGAGCGAGTGCAGGTTGCAGACGACCGTGATGCCGTAATGGCGATTGATCCGCTGCAGCGCGTCCATGACGATGCGCGTGTTGCGCGGGTCGAGCGAGGCGATCGGCTCGTCGGCGAGGATCAACTGCGGCTCCTGGACCAGCGCCCGGGCAATCGCCACGCGCTGCTGCTGGCCGCCGGACAGGCTCTCCGCGCGCTGGGCGGCGAGCGAGGCGATGTCGAACTGCTCCAGCGCGGAGAGCGCGATGGCCTTATCCTCGGCGGTCCACATCTTGAAGAGGGCGCGGGCCTGGCCGACATGGTTCAGCCGGCCCATGAGCACATTGGTCAGCACGTCGAGCCGGCCGACCAGGTTGAACTGCTGGAAGATCATGGCACAGGACTGGCGCCAGTCGCGCAGGGCGGCGCCGGAGAGCTGCGTCACGTCGCGGCCCTCGCAGAGGATGCGGCCCTCGGACGGTTCCTGCAGCCTGTTGATCATGCGCAGGAGGGTCGACTTGCCGGCGCCGGACCGGCCGATAATGCCGATGAAGGCACCGCGCGGCACCTCCAGCGAGACTTCGGAGACGGCCGTCTTGGCTCCGAAACGCCGGGAGATCCGATCGATGGTCAGCATTCCTGGCTCCTGTCAGGGACCAGCCGGCAAAGGTCTAGACCTTCACGGCTGCGTTCCGCTGTAGGCCAGGCCAATTACAGTTTTGTGACGCTTCTTTCCTTCTCAACAGAAGTGATCGACCGGATGATTACTTGGTTCTTGTCATCGAAATGTCATGCCTGTTTCATCTGCACAGACGAGCGCCAGCAACGCTGATTTCATCGCCCAAACTCCCATCCGGATGCCATCCCCATGAGCACGCTCGGTCCCGAACCGTCGATCCATCCCACCGCCCGCGTGAGCAGGTGCCGCTTCGGCGCCTATACCGAGATCGGTCCGCTCTGCGCGCTCTCCGAGGTGACCATGGACGACTATTCCTATGTCGCGCAGGGCGCCCAGTTCGACATGGCGGCCATCGGCAAGTTCGCCTCCATCGCGGCCTTCACCCGCATCAATCCGGGCAACCATCCGATGGAGCGGGCGAGCCAGGCGCATTTCCAGTATCGAGCCTCGAAATACTGGGACGGCGAACCGGACGAGGCGGACTTCTTCCAGTGGCGGCGCGAGCATTCCGTCACCATCGGCCACGACGTGTGGATCGGCCACGGCGCGGTGGTGCTGGCCGGCCGCACGGTCGGCACCGGCGCGGTGATCGCGGCAGGCGCCATCGTGACGAAGGACGTGCCGCCCTATGCCATCGTGGCCGGCAACCCGGCCCGCCTCATCCGCATGCGCTTCCCCGAAGCCATCGGCGCGCGGCTGATGGCCCTTGCCTGGTGGGACTGGGACCACGAACGGCTGCGGCAGGCGCTGCCGGACTTCCGCACCCTGCTGGTGGAGGCCTTTCTGGAGACGCACGGCGGCTGAGGCGAGGTCTCAGGGCCGGTGGCAGAAGAGCCGCTCGTAGAGACCGGCATCCTGCCCCACGGCCTGCCATGCGGCGCGCGCCTCCTCGTCGAGGGGAATGGCAATGTCGGCGGGCCGCGCCGCACGGCGCACCATGTCGGTGGCGGCCTCCCAGGTCCGGCCCTGCCGGACCTGCTCCAGAATCACGGACATGATGTCGAGGCGCCTGCGCTCCACCGCCGTGGCTGGCGCCGGCAGGGCAGGATGGGCCTCGACCATCAGGTGCTCGGGCGCGCGCGCCTGCGTGCCTCCCCGGCTCGCGTCCTGACCTGTGGCGGGCGGCGCCCTCAGGCTGGCAATCGTCTGGGCAAGGCTTGCCGCGCGCAGATAGGCGCGAACCGCAGGATCGGGGTCGAGGCGGCCCGTCGTCGCCGGGTCGCCCGCGACGCGGCCGAGATAGCAGCGCCAGTGCTGTGCCGGGGAGATGATCTGGGCAGTGAAGCCGGACCGAACGCGGCGCAAGACGTCCGGATCGACCTTTACGAAGATGCGGGGCGCGGCGCCGGCCTCCGACCGCAGCCGCATGATGCCGGTGCCTGCCGTGGCCTCGCCCTCGACCTGCCAGCGGGCCCGTGCCGGCAGGATGCGGGCGCGGATATCCCGGTCCGTCTCGGCGCCATCGGCGGTGAGGGACGTGCTGGTCAGGCCGGAGAAGGTCAGCGCGCCGCCCGACACCGCAACGGACCCCTGAACCAGCATCTGGGCGTCGCTGCACAGGCTCCCATCCCGGCACTGGGATGCTTCGGGCGTCGTGAACATCATCATGCGGGACTGGAAGCGCCCCTGCCCGTCGATGATGAGCAGTTCCTCCATCGCCAGGATCATGCCGGCGTCCCACAGCGGCGGGAAGGCGACGGTATCGACAGACAGCCACCAGCCGGCGAGATGGTCCGCGCCGCGGAACTCGGCCCTAGAAGATGCCGATGACAGCAGCAGCCCGACACAGGCGAGCAGGCCGAGAAGGAACTTGGAAACCCGATGCATCAGCAATCTCCGGTGTGGCCTGCCGACAATGCGGTGCCCGCCAGCGGAATCCAACCCCGGACTGCCGATCCGCCTGCGGCCTTGCGGCACGGCGCCGCCCTGATCCAGCGCTATCGGCCCGCCATGGCCTGCCGCTAGATTGGCGCCGCCCTGCTCCCCAGCCGAGAGGCCCTGCGCGTGTCCGTCTATCGTCTCGATCGGTTCTTCGCGCCCCGCTCCGTCGCCATTGTCGGCGCCACCGACCGGCCGCGCTCCATGGGGTCGGCGCTGATGGCCAACATGGCCCGAGCCGGCTTCTCCGGCCCGCTCTGGCCGGTCAATCCCAAGCACGACACGGTGGCGGGCCTGAAGGCCTTCGCCTCGCTCGCCGAACTGCCCTCGGTGCCCGACCTGGTCGTGCTCGCCACCCCCGGCCCGACCATTCCCGGCCTGGTCGAGGAGGCTGCGCTCAAGGGCGTGCCGACGGCCGTGGTCATCTCCGCGCTGGAGCGTGACGGCTACAGGCGTGCCGCCGGCCGGCTCGATGCCTCCGTGCGCGCCACCGGCATCCGCCTCGTCGGGCCGAACTGCTTCGGCGTCATCGCCCCGCACGGCAGGCTGGACGCGAGCTTTTCGTCACGCGCCGCGCGGCCGGGGCACCTCGCCTTCGTCTCGCAGTCGGGAGCCATCGCGGCCGCCCTGCTCGAATGGGCCGACCAGCGCAAGATCGGCTTTTCCGGCGTGGTCACGCTCGGCGACCAGCTCGACGTCGATCTCGGCGACAGCCTGGACTATTTCGCCGGCGACTACCGCACGCGCGCCATCCTCGTCTATGTCGAGGCCGTCACCGACGTGCGCAAGTTCATGGCCTCGGCCCGCGCGGCCGCGCGCTCCAAGCCGGTGGTGGTGCTGAAATCCGGCCGCAGCCAGGCAGCCGCGAAGGCGGCGCGCTCGCATACGGGCGCACTGGCCGGCGCCGACGAGGTCTATGACGCCGCCTTCGCGCGCGCCGGCCTCGTGCGCGTCAACGACCTCGACGAACTGATCGCCGCCGCCGAGACCCTGTCCCGCTATCCGGGCTTTCGCGGCGACCGGCTCGCCATCGTCACCAATGGCGGCGGCCTCGGCGTGCTGGCGGTCGATGCGCTCAGCAGCCAGGGCGGGGCGCTGGCCGACCTGTCGGAGGCCACGCTGAAGCGGCTGGACGGAGCGATGCCCGCCACCTGGTCGCGCGCCAATCCGGTCGACATCATCGGCGATGCCGATGCCGCCCGCTACGAGGCAGCCATGGAGGCGGTGCTCGACGACCCGGCTGCCGATGCCGTCCTCGTCATGAACTGCCCGACCGCTTTGCTGCCGAGCCGCGAGGCGGCCGACCGCGTCGCCGCCGTGGTCGCGGCGCGGCGGCAGCACCGCAAGCCGGTCTTCGCGGTCTGGCTCGGCGACCAGGAGGAGGCGACAGGCACCTTCGCCAAGGTCGGCGTGCCGAGCTATCCGACCGAATCGGAGGCGGTGCGCGGCTTCATGCATCTCGTCCGCTACCGGCGCGGGCAGGACGCGCTGATGGAGACGCCGGAAAGCGCCGAGATCGTTGCGCCGGCCGACCTTGCCAGCCTGCGCGATGCCATCGCCGCCGAGATGAAGGCCGGTCACCGCTGGCTCGGGCCGGTGCTGGTCGACCGCATCCTGACGGCCTATGGCATCCCGACCGTGCCGGTGCGGGCCGCGACGACGCCGCAGGAGGCCGGCGCGGCGGCTGCGCCCTTCCTCGCCGGAGGGGCCGCCTGCGCTGTGAAGATCCTGTCGCCCGATATCGTCCACAAATCAGATGTCGGCGGCGTCAGGCTCGGCCTTGCCACCCGCGAGGCGGTGGAACAGGCGGTCGCCGACATGCTGGCGCGCATCGCGGAGCGCCAGCCGAAGGCCCGGATCGAGGGCGTCATCGTCCAGCCCATGGTGCACCGTCCCGCCGCCATCGAGCTGATCGCCGGGCTTGCCGACGACCCGACCTTCGGCTCGGTCATGCTGTTCGGCCGCGGCGGCAAGGCGGTCGAGCTCATCCGCGACCGGGCGCTGGCGCTGCCGCCTCTCGACCTGCGGATCGCCCGCGACATGATCGCGCGCACCCGCATCTCCCGCCAGATGGCCGGCTATCGCGACGTGCCCCCGGTGGACCAGCAGGCCGTGGCCGGCGTGCTGGTGCGCCTGTCGCAGCTTGCCGCCGACCTGCCGCTCATTGCCGAGATTGACATCAACCCGCTGATCGCCGATGCCACCGGCGTGCTGGCCCTCGACGCGCGCATCGCCATCGGCGCCCCGCGCGCCGAGCGGCTGACCCGCGGCGGCCATCCGCGCTTTGCCATCCGTCCCTATCCGAAGGAATGGGAGCGCGAGGTGACCACCGATGCCGGCTTCACCTTCCGCATCCGCCCGGTGCGGCCGGAGGACGAGGACCTGTTCCGCACCTTCCTCGAACGGGTCGATCCCAACGACGTCCGCCAGCGCTTCTTCGCGCCGGTGAAGGAGTTCTCGCACGCCTTCATCGCCCGCCTGACCCAGATCGACTATGCCCGCTCCATGGTGCTGGCCGCGCTCGACCGGGACACCGGCGAGATGCTCGGCGCGGTGCGCCTGCATGCCGACCCCGACAATGCCGATGCCGAATTCGCCGTCTTCGTCCGCTCCGACCTGCAGGGCCGCGGCCTGGGCCTCACGCTGATGCGGCTCATCATCGACTATGGCCGTGGCCAGGGCATGCGGCGCATCGTCGGGCAGGTGCTCGCCGAAAACACTAGGATGCTGTCGCTTGCCCGCGACCTCGGCTTCCGCGCCTCGACCGACCCCGGCGATCCGGGCCTGCAGAAGGTGGTACTGGACCTGAAGGGCTCTGGACAGGCGGCGTGAGCCATGCCCTGCTTGGGCCGTTCATCCCCCGGAGCCGTCCCATGAGTGCAGAAACCGTCACCGTCACCGACAATCCCGATGCCCAGCGTTTCGAGGCGGTCATCGACGGCCACACGGCATTCGCCGAATACCGGCTGATCAAGGGCGCCATCATGTTCACCCATACCGAGGTGCCGCAGGCGCTCGGCGGACGCGGCATCGGCTCGGCACTGGTGAAGGCGGGGCTGAAGGCGGCGCGCGAGCGCGAGCTCAAGGTCATGCCGGTCTGCCCGTTCTTCTCGGCGTATTTCGGCAAGCACCCGGAGGAGCGCGACCTGCTGCACCCCTCCTACCGGATCGCGCTCGGGCTCTGAGGCTCCGCTTCAGATGCCCAGATAGGCCTCGCGCACCTTCGGGTCGTCGAGCAGCGCCCGGCCCGCACCCTCATGGGTGATGGCGCCGGTCTCGATGACATAGCCACGGTCGGCGATGGCAAGCGCCGAGACCGCGTTCTGCTCGACCAGCAGCACGGTCAGCCCGCGCGCGCGCAGCGCGACGATGGCCGCGAAGACCTGCTCGACAAGGATCGGCGCCAGCCCCATCGAGGGCTCGTCGAGGAGGATCAGCTTCGGCCGCGCCATCAGCGCCCGTCCGATGGCGAGCATCTGCTGCTGGCCGCCCGACAGGCCGCCGGCGGCGAGCGCCCGCTTCTCGCGCAGCACCGGGAAATCGGCATAGACCGTCTCCAGGTCGGCCGCGATATCGCCATCGCGCCGCGACCAGGCGCCGAGCCGCAGATTGTCCTCCACCGACAGCGGCGCGAAGACCTGCCGCCCCTCCGGCACCTGGGCGATGCCGAGCCCGACACGCCGCCAGGCGTCGATGCGCTCGACCGGCTCGCCCCGGAACCGGATGGTGCCGGCACTCACCGGCTGGACGCCGGAAATGGCCCGCAGCAGCGTGGTCTTGCCGGCGCCGTTGCCGCCGACCAGCGTGACGATCTCGCCCTCGGCCACCGTCAGCGAGACACCGTGCAGGGCCTCGATGCGGCCATAGCCGGAGCGCAGGTTGGCGACCTCAAGCATGGTTCGCCTCGCGCGCGCCCTGCCCGCCGAGATAGGCGCGGATCACATCCGGATGGACGCGCACCTCGGCCGGCGTGCCCTCGGCCAGCGGCCGGCCGTGATCGAGCACGAGGATGCGGTCGGAAATCTTCATGACCAGCTTCATGTCGTGCTCGACCAGCACCACGGCGATGCCCTCGCGGGCGATCTGATGGATCACCCGGTCGATCTCCTCGGTCTCCACCGGGTTGCAGCCGGCTGCCGGCTCGTCGAGCAGCAGCGCACGCGGTTCGGTGGCGAGCGCCCGTGCGATCTCGAGGCGCTTGAGCGCCCCGTAGGAGAGCGAGCCGGCCGGCGTATCGGCCTCGGCGGCAAGCCCGACGCGGGCCAGCAGGGCGAGGGCTGCCTCCCGCGTCGCCCGGTTCTGGCGTGCCACGGAGGGCCAGGAGAACAGATGGGCGAGGATGCCGCGCGCCTCGTGCAGGTGCCGCCCCACCATGACGTTCTCTGCCGCCGTCATGCGGAAGAAGATCTGCAGGTTCTGGAAGGTGCGCGA
Organism: Phreatobacter sp.; assembly: GCF_051860605.1. Lineage (GTDB taxonomy): Bacteria > Pseudomonadota > Alphaproteobacteria > Rhizobiales > Phreatobacteraceae > Phreatobacter. Next base: position 103,706 of record NZ_JBHYDR010000007.1, read on the forward strand.
CAGGCCGCGCCGCGCGAGCAGGTGCGGCTCCATGGCGGTGACGTCCTCCCCGCCCAGCCGCACGCGCCCGGACTTCGGCAGGTAGAGGCCCGAGACCATGTTGAACAGCGTGGTCTTGCCGGCGCCGTTCGGCCCGATGATGGCGAGGATCTGCCCGGCTTCCACGCGGAACGACACGTCGTCCACCGCCGTCACGCCGCCGAAGGCGATGCCCAGCCCCTCGGCCGCAAGGATAGCGGTCATGGCCACCTCCGGCCGATCAGCGCGACCAGCGTCGGCACGATGCCGGCGCGCAGGAAGATCATGAACACCATGATGAGGGCGCCGACCATGATGTGCTTGTAGTCGGACAGGAAGGTGAGCGTCTGCGGCAGCACCACGATGACCAGCGTGCCGACGACCGAGCCGACGATGGACCCCATGCCGCCGACCACCACCATGGTCACCAGTTCCACCGAGCGGAGGAAGCCGGCGGCATCCGGCGTGATATGGCCGTCGAAGAAGGCCAGCAGGCTGCCGGCGACGGAAGCGAACACCGCCGAGACCACGAAGACGGTCAGCTTGTAGCGGGCGACGTCGACACCGACCACGCGCGCGGCCACTTCCGAATCGTGGATCGCCCTCAGCGCCCGTCCCGTCGGGCTGTCGACCAGGTTGAGCGCGATCCAGGCGGCGAGGATCATCAGGCCGCCGCCGATCCAGTACCAGGTGTCCGAGCCGCGCACCGGCCAGTCGAGGATGACGAGGCGCGGCACGCGCATGCCGTCCGGCCCGCCGGTGAGCCATTGCTCGTTGGTCAGCACCATGGCGATGAGGATGCCGAAGCCGAGCGTGGCGACGGCGAGGTAATGGCCGCGCAGCCGCAGGATCGGCCGGCCGGCCAGCCAGGCGATCAGCGCCGAGGCGCACGCGCCCACCGCCATGGCGGCAAGGCCGTGGAGCCCGTAGCGCGAGGGCAGGATCGCCGCCGCATAGGCGCCGATGCCGATGAAGCCGGCATGGCCGAGGCTGACCTGGCCCGCATAGCCCATCAGCAGGTTGAGGCCGATGGCGGCGATCGACAGGATCCAGACGATCGCGCCGACCCGGTAGTAGAAACCGGAGGGGAAGAACAGCGGCGGCACGGCCACCATCAGCGCCAGCACGAGGAGCGTGACCAGCCTGGCCGGCACGGTGCGGGCGGAACGGCCGCCGGCAGCGGCGGGCGGATCGGAGGCGGCCGGCACCATGGTCACACCCGCTCGATGCGGGTGCGGCCGAACAGGCCGTTGGGCATGATGAACAGCACGGCGAGGATGACCACGAAGGCCACCGCGTCCTTGTATTGCGAGGAGATGTAGCCGGCGCCGAAGGCCTCCAGCAGGCCGACCGCCAGCCCGCCGACCACCGCCCCGACGGGATTGCCCATGCCGCCGAGCATGGCCGCGGCAAAGCCCTTCAGCGCCAGCAGCGTGCCGACATCGAAGCTGGTCAGGGTGATCGGCGTCACCAGCACGCCGGCGACCGCCCCGATGGCCGCCGAGACACCGAAGGAAAAGCCGATCACCAGCCCGGTATTGATGCCGGAGAGCTGGGCCGCTACCCGGTTGGCGGCGGTGGCGATCACCGCCTTGCCGAACAGCGTGCGCTCGATGAAGGCCCACATGAGCACGACGATGACCACGGCACCCGCGAGCACGACGAGGCTCTGCGGCAGCACCGAGGCGCCGGCGATCTGGATCGGGTCGGACCCGAACCAGTGCGGCAGCTGGTGGAAGCGCTTGTCGAAGACCACCGAGGCGACCCCGCGCAGGAAGATCGAGGCGCCGATGGTGATGATGATGAGGGTGACCGCCGAGGCGCCGCGCGCCGGGTCGATGGCCAGCCTGTAGAGCGCCAGCCCCACCAGCGTGGTCGTGGCGATGGCGATGAGCGCGGCAAGCGGGACCGGCACCCCCGCAAGGCCGAGGAAGACCGTGGTCATGCCGCCCAGCATGACGAATTCGCCCTGCGCGAAATTGACCACGTCCGAGGCGTTGTAGATCAGCGTGAAGCCCAGCGCGACCAGCGCATAGACGGCGCCGACGGTCAGGCCGGAAAAGGCGAACTGGAGGAATTCGGCCATCAGCGCTCAGGGGGCCTGTCAGGGGGTGGATTCATTGACGGGACGGGCATCGGTGGTGCGTCCTTCGAGGCATGACCGGGTCAATCGGGCATCGTCCTGGCCATGGAGTGGCACGACGGCTGGATCCCCTTCCCTCGCCCTTGGGGCTCGCCGGGGATGACGGTGCAAACCTGTCCGTCATCCCCGGCCGAGCGAAGCGAGGGGAAGGGGATCGAGCCCATCCTGCAGGGCACCCCCTCATCCTGAGGTGCGAGGCGGTAGCCAAGCCTCGAAGGACGCAAGGCCCCGGATTGCAGGACGGGCACCACGGCCGGCCACCCGGCCATGGCGCCAGTGGCGCTCAGCTGCCGCCGGCTGGCACGATGGTCCAGTCGCGGTTGCGGATCTCCAGCATCCGGAAGGCCGTCAGGTCGAGGCCCATATGGTCGGTCGGGCTCATGTTGACCACGCCCGCCGTGCCCATGAAGCCGCGCGTGCCCTCGATCGCGTCGCGGATCTTGCGGGGATCGATGGAGCCGGCCCGCTTGATCGAGTCCACCAGGATCATCAGCCCGTCATAGGCATGGCCGCCGAAGGTGGAGACCGGCTGGCCGGTCTTCTGTTCGAAGGTGCGGGCATAGTTGAGGACGACCTGCTTCTGCGGGTCGCTGTCGGGCAGGACGCTGGCCACCAGCAGCGCCGAGGCCGGCAGGCGCACGCCATTGGCGGCATCCCCCGCCAGGTCGATGAACTGCTTCGAGGCCACGCCATGGCTCTGGTAGAGCGGATGCGGCACCTGGAGCTGGCGATAGTTGCGGGTCACGATGGCCGGACCCTGTCCGAAGCCGGCATTGACCACCGCCTGGACGCCCGCCTTGTTGCGGATATTGGTGAGCTGCGGGGTCATGTCGGAATCGCGTGGGCCGTAGCGCTCGACATGGCCGACCGTGATGCCGTAGCGCGGCGCCACCGCCAGGCACTGCTCGTGCATGGAGGCGCCGAAACCGTCCGTGCCGGAGATCATCGCGACCGTGGTGAGGTTCCGCCGCTTGAGATCCTCGAAGATCTTCTCGCAGGCCATCCGGTCGGTATGCGGCGTCTTGAACACATAGGACCTGACCGGATCGATGATCTGGATGGCCCCGGCGAGCGAGATGAACGGGATACGCGCCTCCTCGAACAGCGGGATCATCGCCATGGTGGTGCCGGTGGTGGAGCCACCGACCATGGCCACGATCTTGTCGTCCTCGATCAGGCGGGTGGCGAAGGTGCGCGCCTGATTGGCGTCGCCGCCGTCGTCATAGACGATCAGCTGCAGGCGCTGGCCATTGACGCCGCCGGCCGCGTTGATCTGCTCGACATAGATTTCGAGCGTCTTCTTCGACGGATCGCCGAGGAAGGAAGCCGGTCCCGTGACCGAGAGCACGGCGCCGATCCTGATCTGGGCCTGGGCAGCGGCCGGTGCGAAGGCGATGAGCGCTAAGGCCGCGGCGCCTGCGAAGACACGTCGGGTCCAACCCGCCATGGCAGTTCTCCCTGGGTTCGTCGTTTCCTGACCGCGGGCTTCGGGAGCTCCTGTGCCGGCCCCGATTGACACCGCGCGTCTGCCCCGTATTTAATTAACCAACCGCCCGGTCAGTCAAGTGGCCCAACGGCGGATCGCAACAAGACGGACGGCCGGCGCCATCGCGACGGGCCGCCACGACAGGGAAACGCTGGAGGCGCCGATGGACGGCACGGATGTGCGCGTCGAGATCGCGGACGGCTATCGCGTCCTCACCCTGAACCGGCCGGACAAGCTGAACGCCTTCACCGGCGCCATGCACCGCCAGCTGAAAGCCGCCCTCGACACGGCCGATCACGACAGGGCCTGCAGGGCCCTGCTGATCACCGGCGAGGGTCGCGGCTTCTGCGCCGGGCAGGACCTCGCCGATCCGGACATCCAGCCGCTGCCCGGCGACCCGCCCGATCTCGGCGAGACGCTGGAGAAGAACTACAACCCGCTGATCCGCCGGCTGCGCAGCCTGCCGATCCCCGTGGTCTGCGCGGTCAACGGCATCGCCGCCGGGGCCGGCGTGTCGCTGGCCCTTGCCGCCGACGTGACGCTGGCGGCCCGCTCGGCGAGCTTCGGACAGGCCTTCGTGAAGATCGGCCTCATCCCGGATTCGGGCGCGACCGCCCTGCTGCCGCACCTCATCGGCCCGGCGCGGGCCAGGGCCTGGGCGATGACCGGCGAGACCATCAGGGCGGAGACGGCGGAGGCCTGGGGCCTCGTCTGGAAGGTCACCGACGATGCCGACCTGATGACCGAGGCGCGCGCGCTCTGCGCCCGCTTCGCATCCGGCTCCGCCTCCGGCCTCGACGGCATCAAGCGCGCCTTCGAACATGCGGCCCGGGCGAGCCTCGACGCCCAGCTCGACTACGAGCGCGACGAGCAGCGCCGGCTCGGCCGCAGCCGCGACTATCAGGAGGGCGTGGCCGCCTTCATGGAGAAGCGCCGGCCCGTCTTCGGGGGCCGGTCGTGACCGACGCACCGGACGGCGCGGCGGTGGACCGGGACGCGCTGGCGCGCGAGGCCTCGGCCGCCATGTGGGCCGAGGACAATGCCAGCCGCGCGCTCGGCATGACGCTGGTGGAGGCCGGCCCCGGCCGCGCGGTGCTGACCATGGCGGTGACCGCCGCGATGACCAACGGCCACGGCATGTGCCATGGCGGCTATATCTTCACCCTCGCCGACAGCGCCTTCGCCTTCGCCTGCAACAGCCACAACACCCGCACCGTGGCGCAGCACTGTGCGGTGACCTTCCTTGCCCCCGGCAGGCTCGGCGACATGCTGACCGCCACCGCCCGCGAGATCAGCCGGCAGGGCCGCTCCGGCATCACCGACGTGACCGTGACCAATGGCAAGGGCGAGACCATCGCCGTGTTCCGCGGCCATTCCCGTTCCCTCGGCGGGGCGATCGCCACCGCCCTGCCCGCGCTCTGACCGACCGGAGGCCCCATGCTGGACCGGACGCGCTATCAGCCCCTCGTCGATCCCATCGAGGTCGCCTCGCGCGACGAGATCGCCGCCCTGCAGACCGAGCGGCTGAGATGGTCGCTCGCCCACGCCTACGACAACGTGCCGGCCTACCGGGCGAAATTCGAGGCGGCCGGCGTCCATCCCTCCGACTTCCGGCGGCTGGAGGATCTGGCCAGGTTCCCCTTCACCACCAAGGCGGACCTGCGCGACAACTACCCCTTCGGCCTGTTCGCCGTGCCGCAGGACCGCGTCGTGCGCGTCCATGCCTCCTCAGGCACGACCGGCAAGCCGACCGTGGTCGGCTATACGCAGAAGGACGTCGACACCTGGGCCGAGGTGGTCGCCCGCTCCATCCGCGCCTCCGGCGGGCGGCCGGGCATGAAGGTCCATGTCTCCTACGGCTACGGACTGTTCACCGGAGGGCTGGGCGCCCATTACGGCGCGGAGAAGCTCGGCTGCATGGTCATCCCCGTGTCGGGCGGCATGACCGAGAGGCAGGTCCAGCTGATCCAGGATTTCGCCCCCGAGATCATCATGGTGACGCCGAGCTACATGCTGGCCATCCTCGACGAGTTCCGCCGCATCGGCGCCGATCCGCGCGCCACCTCGCTGAAGGTCGGCATTTTCGGGGCCGAGCCCTGGACCAATGCCATGCGCCACGAGATCGAGGGAGCCTTCGCCATGGACGCTGTCGACATCTACGGCCTGTCCGAGGTGATCGGGCCGGGTGTCGCCAACGAATGCGTGGAGACCAAGGACGGCCTGCATATCTGGGAGGACCATTTCTATCCGGAGGTGATAGACCCCGTGACCGGGCGCGTTCTTCCCGACGGCGAGACGGGCGAGCTCGTCTTCACCTCGCTGACCAAGGAAGCCATGCCGATCATCCGCTACCGCACGCGCGACCTGACCCGGCTGCTGCCCGGCACGGCGCGGTCGATGCGGCGGATGGAGAAGGTGACCGGCCGGTCCGACGACATGATGATCGTGCGCGGCGTCAACGTCTTCCCCAGCCAGATCGAGGAGAAGATCCTCACGCTGCCGGAACTCTCCGCCCACTATCTTGTCGTGCTGACGCGGGACGGCCGGATGGACGAGATGGACATCCATGTCGAGGCCCGGCCGGAGATCGGCGACCATGACGCGCGCGAGCGGGCGGGCGCCCGCCTCGCCCAGTCGGTCAAGGACACGATCGGCATCTCGGCGGCGGTCACGGTCGTCGCGCCCGGCACGCTGGAGCGATCCGGCGGCAAGGCGAGGCGGGTCCTCGACAAGCGCCCGAAGGACTGAAGCCTTGGCCAGACCCCGTGCCGCCGACTATGACGACAAGCGCCGGCAGCTCCTTCACGCCTGCGCCGACCTGTTCGCGCGCCAGGGCTACGACCGCACCTCGATCAACGACATCGCGGCCGCCTGCGGGGTCTCCAAGGCCCTGATCTATCATTACTATCCGAACAAGGAGCAATTGCTCGTCGACATCATCCGCCGGCATCTGCGGCATCTGCTCGGCTCCGTCGAGGCAGCGGCCGCCGGCGCCACCGACCGGGACCGGCTGTCCGCCATCGTCGCCGCCCTGCTCGAGGCCTACCGGGACGCCGATGCCCTGCACAAGATCCAGGTCAACGAGCTCGCGCGCCTGCCGGCAGGCCCCCAGGAGGAACTGAAGGCGGTCGAGCGGCAGCTCGTCGCCATCTTCTCCGACGCCCTCGTCCATGCCGTGCCGGCGCTGGCCGGCTCGGCCCTGCTCAAGCCGGTGACCATGTCGCTGTTCGGCATGCTCAACTGGCACTACATGTGGTTCCGCCCCGACGGCCCGATGAGCCGGGAGGCCTATGCCGATCTCGCCACCCGGCTGATCCTTGCAGGCGCCCGCGACCTGGTCGAGACCGGGCGGCGCGTGGCGGCCGAATAGCGCCACCGCCGACCTTGCCGGCCTCTCGCGGACGCGCGACAGTCTCGCCATGGCGACCTATGCGACATCGCTGACCCGGCCGGGCCTGCGCGGCATCCTGACGGGCACGCTGGCGGTGCTCATCGCCGCGCTGATCCTGTCGGTGACGGCGGTCGTGGTCTGGACCACCACCCGCGAGGCGCAGCAGTCCATCGGGCGCTCGCTGGGCGACCTGGCCGCCTTCATGCGCGAGGCGCTGGAAAGCGATGTCTATGAGCGCTGGCGCTCCATGCGCACGTTCGCGACCCTGCCCGCCTTCACCCGTCCGGAGGGGTCCTATCAGGGCCGCCGCGTCATCCTCGACCGGGTCAAGTCGAATGTCGACGAGATCCTCTGGATCGGCTTCGCCGATCTCGACGGCCGCGTCACCACCGCATCGGGCGGTGTCGGCGAGGGAACCGACGTCTCGGCGCGCCGCTGGTTCCGGGTCGCCCGAGACCTTGCCGCGCCGGCCAGCGGAGAGGTCCAGCGCCCGACCATCCAGACCACCCCCGGCGAGCGGGTGGTCGAGATCGGCGTCCATGTCCGCGATGCCTCCGGCCAGTCCGCCGGCATTCTGGGCATGCTGGTCAGCTGGGACTGGCTCGGCCACCTGCGACGGTCGCTGATCGAGCGCTCCAGGGACCGGCAGTCGGACCTTGAGGTCATCGTGCTCGATCAGGAAGGCCGCGTCGTTGTCGGCGACCAGAACCATCTCGGGGCCGACCTTGCCCGCCGTGTTGCCGAGCGCGCCGATGGCTTCGAGGTCGATACCCTGCCCGATGGGCGGGTCATGGTGGTCGGCACCAGCAGGGCGGCCGGAGGGCGCGGCATCGACGGGCTCGGCTGGCAGATCGTCGTCACCTCCTCGGCAACCGTCGCCTTCGCACCCGTCAACACGTTGCGCTGGCAGATCGTCGCGGCCGGCGGCACCGTCGGGCTCATGGTGCTGATCGCCGGCTGGTGGGTCGCCGGCCGCATCGCCAGCCCGATCCAGGCGATTGCGGCCCGCGCCGACCGTGTCGGCCTCGCCGGGGCGCTCGACGGGGTGACCATCGAGGTGCCCGATTCCTCGTCGAAGGAGGTGGTCTCCCTCGCCGCCTCCCTGCAGGGGATGATCGACCGCCTGGCGGACAACGAGGAGGCGCTGCGCCATCTCGCCAGCACGCTCGAGAACCGCGTGGCCGACCGCACGGCGGAACTGGAAACCGCCAATCACGAACTGGCGCGGGCGCGCGACGAGGCGGTGGCCGCCACCACGGCCAAGTCGCGGTTCCTGGCCGCGGCCAGCCATGACCTGCGCCAGCCCCTGCACGCGCTTTCCCTCTTCGCCGGTGCCCTTTCGCGCCGCGTCCACGCCGAGGAGCCGCGCCGCATCCTCGCCGACATGGAAACCGCGCTCGGCTCCCTGCAGGCGATGTTCGCGGCCCTGCTCGACGTCTCGCGCCTCGATGCCGGCATCGTCCAGGCCGAAACGCGCGTCTTCGTGCTGGGCGACCTGCTGGAGCGCGCCAGCGCGGATTTCCGCGCCCAGGCTGCGGCCCTCGGGCTCTCCTTCCGTCTGGTCTCGACCCGCGGGGCGGTGCTCAGCGACCCGGTCCTTCTGGAGACCGTGCTGCGCAATCTCGTCGGCAATGCGCTGAAGTTCACGCCGACCGGCAGCGTTCTGGTCGGTGTCCGGCAGCGGGGCGACCATCTGGTTCTGGAGGTCCACGACACCGGCCCCGGCGTCGCGGAGCCGGACCGCCAGCGCATCTTCGAGGAGTTCGAGCGCTCGCGGCAGTCGGCCCACGGCCAGAACGACGGCCTCGGACTTGGCCTGTCCATCGTCCGCCGGCTCTGCGACCTGCTCGGCCACCGCGTTTCGGTGGGTGGGCGCCCTGGCCGCGGGACCGTCTTCCGGGTGGAGCTTCCCCGCGCCGTCGTGCCGGCGGCGACGCCGACGCCCGGCCACCGGCCGTCGGTCTCGCTGATCGGCCGCAACATTCTCATCCTCGACGACGAGCCGATGATCGTGGAGGCGCTCCGGCGGACGCTCGCCGACGACGGCGCGAAGGTCATCGCCGCCCACTCGGCGGAGGAGGCAACGGCCGCCTTGTCGGGGCCTGGCAGTGTCGATCTTGCCGTCATCGACCTTCATCTGGAGCGCGGCATTGACGGCCTGGACCTCGTCCGCTCCTGGCTGAGCGGCCCCGCCGGCCCTTTCCCCGCCCTCATCGTGACCGGCGCCACCGACCCGGCGACCCTTGCCCGACTGCAGGCCAGCGGCTTCGCCTGGATGACCAAGCCGGTCGCGGCGCCCGCCCTGCGCGAGAAGATTGCCGAACTAGTGGCAGCCTGATCCGCTCAGCCCCGGGCGAGCAGCGGTGCTGCGACGGCAACGGCCGCCGCGCGGTTGTTGACGCCGAGATGGCGGAACAGCGCGGCCAGATGAATCTTCACCGTGCCGTGGCCGAGATCGAGCGCCCGCGCGATCTCCTTGTTGGAATGGCCCTGCATCAGCAGGTCGAGCACGTCCCGCTGGCGTGGCGTGAAGCGGGCAAGGTCCGGTGCCTCGGGCGGGCGCGCCGGCTCGTCACGGCTGCGGGCGGCGGCGCTCGCCAGCGTCGGCGGCACGAAGATGGCGCCCTCCATGATCGAGCGCAGCGCGGCAACGAGATCGTCGTCGCGGAGGTGCTTGGGCACATAGCCGTTGACGCCGGCCGCGAGCGCCTCCAGCACGTCGCCGCGCGCGTCGGACCCGCTGACGACGGCGATCGGCAGGCCGGGATGGCATTCGCGCACGGCGGCAAGACTTGCAGCGCCGCGCATACCGGGCATGGACAGGTCGAACAGCGCAAGCGCCACGTCATCCGTCTCGCCGAGCAGTGCCAGGGCCTCGTCGAGGGAAGCGGCCTCCTCCACCACGTCGAAGCCGAGCCGGTCCCTCAGGGTGAGGGCAAGTCCCATGCGGTAGAGACCGTGATCGTCGGCGACGATGGCGATGCGGAGCGGCATGCGGAGAGGCCTAGAGCCGGGCCGGCGCGCCTGTCAACGCACAAGGCCGTGGAACGGTCCTGCCGGCCGGCGGCTCATTCCGCCGGCGTGGTCTGCGGCGTGTGGCCGACCGGTTTCGGCTCGTTCTGGCGAACCGTACCGCGCCGCGAGATCCGGTCGCTGATGCCCTCGAACATCAGGTAGACCACCGGCGTGATGTAGAGCGTCAGAAGCTGCGAGACGGCGAGGCCCCCGACCACCGCCACGCCCAGCGGCTGGCGCAGCTCGGCGCCGGCACCGTGGCCGATGGCGATCGGCACCGCGCCGAGAATGGCGCAGAGCGTGGTCATCATGATCGGCCGGAAGCGCAGCACGGCCGCCTCGCAGATGGCGTCCTTCGCGGTGTAGCCCTGGTTCCGTCGCTCGATGGCGAAATCGACCATCATGATGGCGTTCTTCTTGACGATGCCGATGAGCATGACGAGGCCGATCATCGCGATGACCGACAGGTCGAAATTCATCAGCTGCAGCATCAGGAGCGCGCCGATGCCCGCCGAAGGCAGGCCGGACAGGATGGTCAGCGGATGGATGAAGCTCTCGTAGAGGATGCCGAGGATGATGTAGATGACCAGCACGGCGGCGAACAGCAGCAGGCCCTGGTTGGCCACCGCCTGCTGGAACACCTGCGCGGTGCCCTGGAAGCTGGTGAACACGGTGGCCGGCAGGCCGATCTCGCGGGCCGCAGCCTCGATCCGGGTCACGGCCTGCGATAGCGCGAGGCCCGGCGGCAGGTTGAACGAGATGGTGACGGCCGGCAGCTGGCCGAGATGGCCGACGGTCAGGGCGGTCGGATGCTCGCGCACGGTCGCCAGGGCATCGAGCGGCACGATCGCGCCGGTTGATGACCGCACCGAGAGCCGGCGCAGCATCGAGGCCGTATCGGCATATTTCGGATCGGCCTCAAGGATCACCTGATAGGTGTCCTCCGGCGCATAGATGGTGGTGACCTGGCGCGAGCCGAAGGCCGAATAGAGCGTCGACCGGATCTGGTCGGCATTCACGCCGAGCCGGGAAGCGGCGTCCCGGTTGACGTCGACCACAGCCGCGCGGGCGCGCATCTGCAGGTCGGAATTGACGTCGAGAATGCCCGGCAGCTGGCGCATGCGCGCCTCGAGCTGCGGCGCATACTGGCGCAGCACGTCAAGCTCGGCCGACTGCATGGTGAACTGGTACTGGCTGCGGCTCTGCACCGTGCCGAGGCTGATCGACTGGATCGGCACGAAGAAGGCCTGGATGCCCGGCACCTGGCCGGCAGCCTGCCGCAGGCGGGCAATGACCACGGGCGCGCCGTCCTTCCGCTCCGGCTTGTCGCGCAGCGTGATGAACAGGCGGCCGGCATTCTGGGTGTTGGCCGCGTTGCCGCCACCGGCATTGGCCATGACCGAGACCACGTCGGGATCCTGCCGGATGACCTCGGCAAGCTGGCGCGTGCGCACGACCATGGCCTCGAACGAGGCATCGTCCGGGCCGAGGGTCGCCGCCGTGATGAGGCCGATATCCTCCTGCGGGAAGAAGCCCTTGGGGATGTCGCGGAACATCACATAGGTGAGGCCGAAGGTGCCGGCCGTGATCATCAGCATGATGGCCGGAATGTTCACCACCTTGCGCACCGACCAGCCGTAGAAGCGGGTCAGGCCGTTGAACAGCGTTTCGAACCAGCGCAGCAGGAAGAACGGCCGCTTCTGCTCATGGTGCGGCTTGAGCATGCGCGAGCAGAGCATGGGCGTGAGCGTCAGCGAGACGATCCCGGAGATCAGGATGGCGGTGGAGATGACCACGCCGAACTGGGCGAACATGCGCCCGACCACGCCGCCCATGAACAGCACGGGAATGAACACCGCCACCAGCGAGATGGTCATGGAGATGATGGTGAAGCCGACCTCGCGCGAGCCCTCGATGGCCGCCTGGAACGGATCCTTGCCCATCTCGATGTGGCGCATGATGTTTTCGAGCATGACGATGGCATCGTCGACGACGAAACCGACCGCCAGTGTCAGCGCCAGCAGCGATATGTTGTCGATCGAATAGCCGAGCACATGCATGACCGCGAAGGTGCCGACGATGGAGATCGGCAGGGCCACGGCCGGGATGAGGGTCGCCCGCCAGGTCTTCAGGAAGAACCAGATGACGATGATGACCAGGAAGGCGGCGAGGACCAGCGTGAACTCGACGTCGGCGACGGATTCGCGAATCGACTTGGAGCGGTCGTTGAGCACCGCGATGTTGTAGGAGGCCGGCGCCTCGCGCTGGATCTGCGGCAGCAGTTCCCTCACCCGGTCGACCACGGCAACGGTGTTGGCATCGGGCTGGCGCTGGATAGCCAGCACGATGGCGCGCTGGCCGTTGAGCCAGGCGGCGATGCGGTCATTCTCCACCCCGTCGACCGGGGTTGCCACGTCCGACACGCGCACCGGGGCGCCGTTCTGCCAGGAGACGATGACCGGGCCATAGTCGGCGGCCCGGCTCACCGGTCCGGTGGCATCGAGGATGGCGGCGCGGTTGCCCTCGTTGATCTGACCAACGGGGCGGTTTGAATTGGCGTTGACCAGCGCGGTCTGCAGGTCGGTCATGGTCAGGCCGCGGGCCGCGAGCTGTTCCAGGTCCGCCCGCACGCGCACGGCATATTTCTGCGAGCCGTAGACCAGGACCTGCGCCACCCCCGGCAGGGTCGACAGGCGCGGCAGGATGGAAGAATTGCCGAACCGGTCGAGGTCGGAGAGCAGCGCCGTGTCGGAGGACAGCGCCAGGAACATTACGGGAAAGTCGGCCGGATTGACCTTCCTGAAGCCAGGCGGTGCGGAGAGGTCGGCCGGCAGGCGACGCATGGCGGTCGAGATCTGCGACTGCACGTCAAGCGCGGCGCCGTCGATGCTCCGGTTGAGGTCGAACTGCAGCACGATGGACGTGTTGCCGTAGGACGAGGTGGAGGACATCGCGGTCACGCCCGCAATGGTCGAGAACTGCTTCTCCAGCACCGACGCGACCGACGCCGCCATGGTCTCGGGGCTGGCGCCGGGCAGCTGGGCCGTCACCTGGATGGTGGGGAAGTCGACACGCGGGATCGCCGCGACGGGCAGCTGGCGGTATCCGAACATGCCGGCCGCGAGAAAGGAGACCATCAGCAGGATGGTCATCACCGGACGGCGGATGCAGAGCTCCTGCAGCATGGCGAAGCCTCCTCAGCTCTGGCCGCCGCGCGCGGCGGGCTCGCCTGAGGCGGTCCCGGGCGCACGGGTCCGGTCGATCACCCGCGAACCCTGGACGATGCGCAGCTGTCCGGAGGTCACCACCTGCTCGCCGCCGTTCAGGCCCGAGGCAATGATGACCTCGTCGCCGAGCCGGCGCGCCACCTGGACGCTGACCACCTGCGCCACGCCATCGCTGACCGTGAACACAAAAGGTCCGTTCTGACCGGCCTGCATGGCCGAGGCCGGCACGACGATGGCGTTGGGCTGCATGCCGAGCGTCACCTTCACCGGCACGAAGGAGCCGGGCCAGAGCTGCTCGGCGCCGTTCTCCATGCGCGCCTTGGCGGTGACGGTGCCGGTGGCGAGATCAACCTGGTTCTCGACGAAGGCGATGACGCCGGTGGCGGACTTGCCGCCGGCGGTGGCCTCCACCCTGATGTCCTGCGGGCTGCCGCCGAGCAGGCTGCGCAGTTCGTAGAACGTGGCCTGCGGCATGGCGAAGGCGATGTAGATCGGGTCAAGCTGGTTGATCGTCGTCATGGCCGCGGTGTCGGCGGGGCGGACGAAGGCGCCGGGCTTTGCGGCGATCGATCCGATGCGGCCGGTGATCGGCGCCGTGATCCTGGTGTAGCTGAGCTGGGTCCTGAGGCTCTCGCGGTTGGCCTCGTCGGCGGCCAGCTGGGCCTCGACGGCCTTCACGTTGGTGATGGCATTGTCGCGGGCGACATCGGTCGCGACGTTGCGGCGGGCGAGGTCCACCAGACGCTCCCGGTCGCGCGTGGCCTGCTCGAGCTGGGCACGCGTCCTGAGGATCTGGGCCTCGATCTGGGCGATCTGCGCCCGCAGCACCCGGTCGTCGAGGGTGAAGAGCAGGTCACCCTCCTTCACCGACGCGCCCTCGGCGACATGGACCTGCACGACCTGCGTGTCGAGCCGCGCCTTGATCTGCAGCGAGGCAATGGCCTGGACCGTTCCCACCGCCTCGATGACGATGGGCATGTCGCGTTTGTCGGCGCGGGCCAGGGCCACGGCAACCGGCGGGCCGCCCTGCTGGCGCCGGACCGCTCCGAACGAGGCGGGCGGCGGCGGGTGGATGATCTGCTGCACCCGCTGGTAGGCCTGTTCGGCAAGGTCCGGACGCCAGGTCGCCACGCCGCCGATCGCGGCCAGAATGCCGAAGACAATCACCACCCTGAGCATCGCGCTGTCCCGGTTCCTGGCCCGGCGCGGCTATGCGCAGACGGGCCGGCAGAGTTTCCCGAGGGTCACCCTAGCGCCTGTCATACGGTTCAGACATTCGACCCGATGGTCTAGACCACCCCTGCAAGCGATTGCGCCAGCGCGTGCGGCGCGCTAGCGCTTGGCCACCAGAGGGTGGGCACGGGCAATTGTCGGTCGCGGCGGATGCAGAACCAGGACGACGGGAAGACGATGGCAGCGCCGTCGTTGCAGCCCTCGGGCAGCGCCTTTCCGTCGAGCGCCCGCTGCGCACCGCCTCGCTCATCGTCACCCTGTTCGGCGATGCCATCGTGCCGCGTGGCGGCCGCCTGTCCATCCGCGCCCTGATCGACCTGGTGGCCGGTCTCGGCATCGAGGCGGGCGCGGTGCGCACCGCCATGTCGCGCCTGGTTGCCGATGGCCTGTTCGTCCGCCAGGGCGCCGGCCGCCGGCCCGTCTATGCGCTGTCGGCCAATGGCGAGCGCACATTCGCCGGAGCCTTCCGGCGGGTTTATGCCGGCGAGCGGCCACAGGGCGCGTCGGGCTTTCGTCTGGTCGTGCTGCCGGGCAACGGACGCCGCGGCTTCGACCCCGCCGCCCTCATCGATGCAGGCTACCGGCCGATGCTGGCCGGGCTTTACGTGGCCCATGGTTCGGCGCCCGACATCGCGCTGCCGGACGGCGCCTTCCGTCTCGACGCGGCGGCTGACAGCGAGACCACGCGCCGGGTCGCGCGCGACGTGCTCGGCAGCGCCGAGGCTGAGGCCGCCTATCGCCGGTTCTCGGCGGATTTCGGGCCGGTCGCCGGCGCCGCAATCACCGCGCCGCAACAGGCCTTCGTGCTGCGCATGCTGGCCGTCCACGCCTTCCGCCGCGCGGTCATCCACGATCCCGGCCTGCCGGACGGCCTGCTTTCCCCCGACCGGCCTGACCTCGCCGCCCGCCGGCTGATGGCCCAACTCTACCGGACGGTGGCGGGTGCGGCCGAAGCCCATCTCGATGCCGTGACGCTGGCCGACCGGGAGCCGCTGGCGCCACTCTCCATCGATCTGGCGACCCGCTTTCCGCTGCCTTGATGCCGCCCGTGCCGCAGTGCAGCGACGATTATACCGGCTAGTGTTACGGAAATTGTTGCGATCAGATTTTTTCGTAACATACTGTGGCGAGGAGGCCCCGATGTACACCCAGGCGCTGAACATCAAGGACGACGGCCCGGCCCTCGTGGATGCCGAGCGCGAGGCGCGGTTCCAGGCGCGCATCGACCGCGACGAGAAGATCGAGCCGAACGACTGGATGCCGGAGAAGTACCGGCGCACGCTGGTCCGCCAGATCTCGCAGCACGCCCATTCCGAGGTGGTCGGCATGCTTCCCGAGGGCAACTGGATCACCCGCGCGCCGTCGCTGAGGCGCAAGGCGGCGCTCCTCGCCAAGGTGCAGGACGAAGGCGGCCACGGCCTCTACCTCTATTCGGCGGCCGAGACGCTGGGCACCGCACGCGAGGAACTGCTCGACCAGCTTCTGTCGGGAAAGGCGAAATATTCCTCGATCTTCAACTATCCGGCGTTGACCTGGGCCGATATCGGCATGATCGGCTGGCTGGTGGACGGCGCCGCGATCATGAACCAGATCCCGCTCTGCCGCACGAGCTACGGCCCCTATGCGCGGGCCATGATCCGCATCTGCAAGGAGGAGAGCTTCCACCAGCGCCAGGGCTACGAGATCGTCATGACGCTCGCCCGCGGCACCGACGGCCAGAAGGCCATGGCGCAGGAGGCCCTGAACCGCTGGTGGTGGCCGGCGCTCATGATGTTCGGCCCGCCGGATTCCGAGAGCCAGCACACCGACCAGAACATGGCCTGGCGCATCAAGCGCTTCACCAACGACGAGCTTCGGCAGAAATTCGTCGATGCCACCGTGCCGCAGGGCCATTTCCTCGGCCTGGCATTTCCCGATCCGGACCTCAGGTTCAATGAGGAGACGGGCCACTGGACCTTCGGCGCCATCGACTGGGACGAGTTCCGCCGCGTGCTGGCGGGCGAGGGTCCGTGCAACCGCGAGCGGCTGGCCGCCCGCCGGAAGGCCCATGACGAGGGCACCTGGGTGCGCGAGGCGGCCCTCGCCCATGCCGCCAAGCGCCGTGCAAGGCGCGCCCTGCAGGCTGCGGAGTGACGATCATGACCACACCGACCACCCCCGACGGCGCCTGGCCCCTGTGGGAGGTGTTCATCCGCTCGCGCAACGGCATGGCACACCGGCATGTCGGCTCGCTCCACGCGGTGGACGCGGCGATGGCGCTGAAGGCCGCCCGCGACACCTACACCCGCCGGGGCGAGGGCCTGTCCGTGTGGGTGGTGCCCTCGGCGGCCATCACAGCCTCCGACCCGGCCGACCGGGATATGCTGTTCGAGCCGGCGGCCTCGAAGATCTACCGCCACCCCACCTTCTACGACGTGCCCGACGAGGTGGGCCATATGTGAGGCGCCCGGCCCCGCGCGGCACAGCCTCGAGGATCACCCGTTTCGCAGCGCCTCCCAATCCGATGGAAAGATCGCGTTGACCGACAGCCCTCTCTTTCTCGCCACGCTGCGCCTCGCCGACGATGCGCTGATTCTCGGCCATCGCCTGTCGGAATGGTGCGGCCATGCCCCGGTGCTGGAGGAGGATCTGGCGCTGGGCAATCTCGGCCTCGACCTGATCGGGCAGGCGCGTGCGCTCTACACCCATGCCGGCACCGTCGAGGGCAAGGGCCGCGACGAGGATGCACTGGCCTATCTCCGCCACGAGCACGACTATCGCAACGTGCTGCTGGTGGAGCAGCCGAACGGCGACTTCGCGCAGACCATGGTGCGCCAGCTTCTGTTCGCCGCCTTCATGCATCCCTTCCATGAGGCCATGACCGCCTCGAAGGACCAGACGCTGGCAGCCATTGCCGCAAAATCCGAGAAGGAACTGGCCTATCACGTTCGCCATGCCGGCGAATGGGTGGTGCGTCTCGGCGATGGCACGGACGAGAGCCGTCGCCGCACCATCGCGGCCCTGGAGGTGCTGTGGCCCTTTTCCGGCGAGTGGTTCGAGGTGGATGCGCCCATGCGGGCGGCGATCGAGGCCGGCTTCGTGCCGGACCCCGAGCGGCTCAGGCCAGCCTATGACGCCACGCTGGACATGGTCTTCGCCGAGGCCGGTCTCGACCGCCCGGCCATTCGCCCTTACCGGAGCGGCGGCCGCGACGGCCGGCATTCCGAGCATATGGGCTACCTGCTCGCCGAGCTTCAGTTTCTCCAGCGCAGCTATCCGGGCGCGACATGGTGAGTGCCGGGACGACCGCCCCTGATGTCGCCGACGGCATCGCGCGCCAGCGCGCCGAGGCCATGGCCATTGCCGGCGCCGTGCCCGATCCGGAAGTGCCGGTCCTGACCATTGCCGACCTCGGCGTGCTGCGCGACGTGCGCATCGAGAACGGGCAGGTTCATGCCTTCATCACGCCGACCTATTCCGGCTGCCCGGCGATGAACCTCATCGCCCTCAATGTCGAGGTGGCGCTGGAGGAGGCAGGCTTCACCCGCGTCAAGGTGACCACCGTGCTCTCGCCAGCCTGGACGACCGACTGGATGAGCCAGGAGGGCCGCGACAAGCTGCGCGCCTATGGCATCGCCCCGCCAGCGGAGAAGGCGACCCGCCGCGCCCTGTTCGGCATCGAGGAGGTCGCCTGTCCGCGCTGCGGTTCGGCCGATACCGAGAAGATCTCCGAATTCGGCTCCACGGCCTGCAAGGCCCACTGGCGCTGCCGTGCCTGCCGGGAGCCCTTCGACCATTTCAAGTGCATCTGAGGTCCTTCAGCCATGACCCCGCACTTCCATGCCCTTGCCGTCCGCGACATCCGCCGCGAGACCGATGATACGGTGTCGATCGCCTTCGCGGTGCCGGACGCCCTCGCCGAGGCCTATCGCTTCCAGCACGGCCAGTATCTGACCCTGCGCACCCATCTCGATGGCGAGGAGGTGCGCCGGTCCTACTCGATCTGCACCGGCATCGACGACGGCGACCTGCGCGTGGCGGTGAAGCGCATCGATGGCGGCCGGTTCTCGCGCTTTGCTGCCGAGGCGCTGAAGGTCGGCGATCCCATCGACGTGATGACGCCCATGGGCCGTTTCACCGCCCCGCTCGATCCCGCTGCCGCGCGCCATTATCTCGCCATCGCCTGCGGCTCGGGCATCACGCCGGTCATGTCGATCATCCGCACCGTGCTGGCCCGCGAGCCGATGAGCCGCGTGACCCTGATCTACGGCAACCGCACCGCCGCTTCGGTCATTTTCAAGGCTGAACTTGAGGACCTGAAGGACCGCTTCCTCGGCCGCCTCGCGGTCCATCACGTCCTCTCGCGCGAGGCCTCGGACTTTGCCGTCGCGCAGGGCCGTGTCGATTCATCCAAGATCGAGGCCCTGACGCGCCACCTGCCTCGCGATCGCGACGGCCGGTTCGCCGCCCATGCCTTCCTGTGCGGGCCGCAGGGCATGATCGCGGAGGCGCGGGCAACGCTGGAGCGCCTCGGACTGCCGCACGAGGCGATCCACACAGAGCTGTTCACGGCGGACGGAACCGCGCCCCGCCCGGCCGCGCCCCGGCGACCGGAAGCGTCGAACGGCCTGCCGCTCGCCATCCGGCTCGACGGGGCGATCCATTCGCTCGCCATGGAGCCGGACGAGACGGTGGTGGAGGCGGCGGTCCGCCACGGCCTCGACCTGCCCTATTCCTGCAAGGGCGGCATGTGCTGCACCTGTCGCGCAAGGCTCGTCGCCGGCGATGTCGCCATGGACCAGAACTTTTCGCTCGAGCCATGGGAACTGGAGGCCGGCTACGTGCTCACCTGCCAGTCGCGGCCCAAGCCGGGCTCCGGACCGGTCAGCGTCGATTTCGATTTCGCCTGAACGGTCTCAGCCGCCGACGGTGAGCCGCACGCGGTCGGCGCAGAAATGCGAGGCCGCCCACTGGATCGGCACGCCCTGCGGATCGACATTGATGCTCTCGATCTCCAGCACGGGCCGGCCTTCGGCGATCTCCAGCCGTGCCGAGTCGAGCGCATCGGCAATCGTCGCGCCGACGCGGGTCATGGCCCTGCGATAATCCGGCACGCCGCAGCCGGCCAGCGCCGCGGTGATCGAGCCGCTCGCGCCGTAGAATTCCGCCACCCGCTCGAATCGGGGCATCGGAAAGGCGATCACAGCCCAGGAAATCGGAACGCCGTCGGCAAAATGCATGCTTTCCAGCCGCAAAATCGGGGCGCCGGGCGACAGCCCCAGCGCCTCGGCGATCCTGTGGTCGGCGCCCGCCACCCGGTGTCCGAGCAGCTTGCCGGCCGGGTCGCGCGCCTGACCGATGACGATCTCGGAGAACCGCGTGCGGGCGCTGATCGGATAGGCCAGCGGGCGCGCCTCGACGAAAGTGCCCGAGCCCTGCGCGACGCGCACGAGGCCTCTCTCGACCAGCGACTTGATGGCCTGGCGCACCGTGTGCCGGTTGACGGCGAACCGCTGCGAGAGCTGCGCCTCCGTGGGCAGCCTGGCGCCGGGCGCCAGCCCTCCGGCTGCGATCTCGGCTTCAAGCGCCTCGGCGATCTGTCGCCAGACCGTGACGCCCCGTCCACGCGCCAGCATCAGCCCTTCCGTCATTCGCCTGTCATCCCCGCCATGACAATGGCGCCGCTCACGGACGGCGCAGGGCCGGCTTAGCCGATTGACGCGGGCGCCGCACTGTCATAAAAATGAAATGGTCTAGATCAATATACAAATCATGACCGCTTCCAACCCCCTCTCAAGCCCTGCTCCCGCCGACCGCAAGGCCGCCATGGGCCTTCTGGCCCGCGCCAGCCCCGACGAGTTGCGCGACATTGCCGCCCTGGCGCCGGACGGCGCGGTGAAGGCGCTGCGCGCACCCGAAATCGGCCTGGTCATGGTGCGCGGCCGGATCGGTGGCGACGGAGCCCCGTTCAATCTCGGCGAGGCCACCGTGACCCGCGCGGCGGTGGCCCTTGCCAGCGGCGAGGTCGGTTTCGGCCATGTCCTCGGCCGCGACCGCCGGCGCGCGGAGCAATCCGCCATCGGCGATGCGCTCTGGCAGTCTCCCCTGCATCGGCCAGCCGTCGAGGCCGCGCTTGCGGCCGTGCGCGCGCGCCTCGCGGACGAGGCCCGCGTCACCCGCGAGCGAACCGCCGCCACGCGGGTCGACTTCTTCACCATGGTGCGGGGAGAGGATTGATGACCCTTGCTGCCGCTTTTGCCGATCCGGTCCACGAATCGCAGGCCACGTTCCGGGCGGTGATGGACGCCATGGCCCGCCCCGGCACGATCCATCGCCTCGCGGGCCTTGCCGGCGCCCCGGCGCCGCTGTCGCCGGTTGCGGCGGCGGTTGCCCTGACGCTCGCCGATTTCGAGACGCCGCTCTTTCTCGACGCGCCGCTCGCCCGCGTGGCGGATATCGGCCGCTGGCTCGCCTTCCATTCCGGCGCTCCCATTGTCCGCGAAGCGTCCCTGGTGGCCTTCGCGCTGATCGCCGATCCGCTCGCCATACCGGACTTCGTGGCCTTTGCCGCCGGTACGGACATCTATCCGGATCGCTCGACGACGCTGATCGTCCAGGTCGAGGCGCTGGAGAGCGGGACCGTCGGACAGCCGACCCAGACGCTCCTGCTCGACGGTCCGGGCATCAGGGACACGACGGCGATCAGCGTGAGCGGCCTGCCGGCCGATATTGTCGGGCGGCTTGCTGCCAACCGTGCGCTGTTTCCGCGCGGTGTCGATCTCGTCCTCGCCGCGCCGGAAGCGATCGCCGCCCTGCCGCGCTCCACCCGCGTGCGCGCCCCCTCGCAAGGAGCCTGACATGTATGTGGCTGTGAAGGGCGGCGAGAAGGCCATCGACAATGCCCACCGCCTGCTCGCCCATGCCCGGCGTGGCGATCCGCAGGTGCCGGAAATAGCGCCGGTCCAGATCCGAGAGCAGCTGACACTGGCCGTCGACCGGGTGATGACAGAAGGCTCGCTGCATGACCGCGACCTGGCCGCGCTGGCGATCAAGCAGGCGCGCGGCGACCTCGTGGAGGCTTCTTTCCTGGTGCGCGCCTTCCGCACCACCCTGCCACGCTTCGGCATGGCCGAGCCTGTGGACACCGGGGCGATGACCGTGCGCCGGCGCGTCTCCGCGACCTTCAAGGACCTGCCCGGCGGGCAGGTGCTCGGCCCGACCTTCGACTACACCCACCGCCTCGTCGATTTCCTTCTGGAGGCCGGCGCGGAGGTCCCGGAGCCCGCGAGCGCCCCGGCAGACGGGGCGCCAATGCCGCGCGTCACCGATCTGCTCGGCCAGGACGCCCTGATCGAGCAGAACCCCCTGCCCGATCCGGATGCGCCGGTCGGCGACCTGACCCGCACGCCGCTCCAGATCCCCGCAGACCGCGACCTGCGCCTGCAGAACCTTGCCCGCGGCGACGAGGGCTTCGTGCTGGCGCTCGGCTATTCCACGCAGCGCGGCTTCGGCCGCTCGCACCCCTTCGTCGGCGAGATCCGGCTCGGCGAGGTGGAGGTGGAACTGTTCGTCGAGGAACTCGGCTTTGCCGTGCCGCTCGGCGATATCACCGTCACCGAATGCCAGATGGTCAACCAGTTCAAGGGCTCGGCACAGGAAGCCCCGCGCTTCACCCGCGGCTACGGGCTCGCCTTCGGCCATTGCGAGCGCAAGACCATGGCCATGGCGCTGGTCGACCGGGCGCTGCGTGCCCGCGAGCTTGGCGAGGAGGTGAAGGCGCCGGCGCAGGACGAGGAGTTCGTCCTGATGCATTCGGACAACGTGCAGGCGACAGGCTTCGTCGAGCACCTGAAGCTGCCGCACTATGTCGACTTCCAGGCCGAACTGGCGCTGATCCGGCAGATGCATCGCGAGATTGCCGAACGCGGGATGGCCTGCGGGGACGAAACAGCCCAACCCTTCGAGGAGGCCGCCGAATGAGCGCGCAGCGGGACGTTACGGCCTCCGCCAGCGGGCAGGCCTACAACTTTGCCTATCTCGACGAGCAGACCAAGCGGATGATCCGTCGGGCGATCCTGAAGGCCATCGCCATTCCCGGCTATCAGGTGCCCTTCGCCTCCCGCGAGATGCCCATGCCCTATGGCTGGGGCACCGGCGGCGTGCAGGTCACCGCCGCCATCCTCGGCGCGAGCGACATCCTCAAGGTGATCGACCAGGGCGCCGACGACACGACCAATGCCGTGTCCATCCGCAAGTTCTTCCAGACCACCGCGGGCGTTGAGACCACCACCAGCACCGCCGAGGCGACCATCATCCAGACGCGCCACCGCATCCCGGAAAAGACGCTGACCGACGGCCAGGTGCTCGTCTATCAGGTGCCCATTCCCGAACCGCTGCGCTTCCTGGAGCCGCGCGAGACCGAGACACGGCTGATGCACGCGCTGTCGGACTACGGGCTCATCCATGTGAAGCTCTATGAGGACATCGCCCGGCACGGCCATATCGCCACCACCTATGCCTATCCCGTCATGGTCGCGGGCCGCTACGTGATGGACCCCTCGCCGACCCCGAAATTCGACAATCCGAAGATGGACGACTGCGCCGCGCTCCAGCTGTTCGGCGCCGGCCGCGAAAAGCGCATCTACGCCGTGCCGCCGCACACGCGGGTGGTCTCGCTCGACTTCGAGGACCACCCCTTCGAGCCGACCAGATTCGACCGGGCCTGCGATCTTTGCGGGGGGACGCATACCTATCTCGACGAGGTCATCACGGACGATGCCGGAGGGCGCATGTTCGTCTGTTCCGACACCGACCATTGCGAGGAGCGCCGCGCCGAGGGTCATCGCGGCGCCCTGCTCGGCGAGGCTCCGTCTGCCATCGCGGGAGGCCGGCCATGACCGCCGCCGCGATGACCGATACCCCCCTGCTGACCGCCGAGGGCGTGACCAGGCACTACGGCGCCCGCCTCGGCTGCCGCGACCTGTCGTTCGAGCTGTTTCCCGGCGAGGTGCTGGCTGTGGTCGGCGAATCCGGCTCGGGAAAGTCGACGCTGCTGAAGCTGATCTCAGGCCAGATGGAGCTCACCGCCGGCCGCGTGCTCTATGCCATGCGCGACGGCGTCACGCGCGACATCGTCTCGCTCAGCGAGGCCGAGCGGCGTTTTCTCGCCCGCACAGACTGGGGCTTCGTCCATCAAGATGCCGCCGAGGGGCTGCGCATGGGGGTCTCTGCGGGAGCCAATGTCGGCGAACGGCTGATGGCGGTCGGCTGGCGCCATTACGGGAAGATCCGCGCCGAGGCGGAAACCTGGCTGGAGCGCGTCGAAATCGACCGCGGGCGCATCGATGACAGGCCAACGTCCTATTCGGGCGGCATGCGCCAGCGCCTGCAGATCGCCCGCAACCTGGTCACCGCACCGCGCCTCGTGTTCATGGACGAGCCGACCGGCGGGCTCGACGTGTCGGTGCAGGCGCGCCTGCTCGACCTGCTGCGAAGCCTCGTCGCGGATCTGGGTCTGGCGGCCGTGGTGGTCACCCACGATCTCGCCGTGGCGCGGCTCCTGTCCCACCGCATTCTGGTGATGAAGGAGGGCCGCGCCATCGAGACGGGCCTCACCGACCAGGTGCTCGACGACCCGCGCGAGCCCTATACCCAGCTCCTCGTCTCCTCGATCCTGCAGCCGTGAGGCCCTCATCGTGACCGGCGCACCGCTCCTGACCATCGAGGGCCTGACCAAGGCCTTCACTATGCACCTGCAGCACGGGCTCGCCATCCCCGTGGTGGCTGGCGTCGACCTTGCCGTGGCGCCGGGAGAATGCGTCGTGCTCGGCGGCCCCTCGGGCGCCGGCAAGTCGTCGATCCTGAAGATGATCTACGGCAACTACCGCACCAATTCGGGCACCATACGGGTGCGCGCGGACGGTCACGACGTCGATGTGGCGACCGCTACCCCGCGCGCGATGCTCGCCCTGCGGCGCACCACCATCGGCTATGTCTCGCAGTTCCTGCGCGCGATCCCCCGCGTGCCAGCCATCGCCGTCGTCGCCGAGGCCGCCAGCGCCTTCGGCATCCCCGCCGCGGAGGCGCGCGAGCGGGCGGCCGGCCTGCTCTCCCGCCTGAACGTGCCGGAGCGGCTCTGGTCCCTGCCACCGGCGACCTTTTCCGGCGGCGAGCAGCAGCGCGTGAACATCGCGCGCGGCTTCATTGCCGATCATCCGCTGCTGCTGCTCGACGAGCCGACCGCCTCGCTCGACGCTGTCAACCGCGCCGCGGTGGTGGACCTGATCGAGGTCAAGAAGGCGGCCGGAACCGCCATCGTCGGCATCTTCCACGACGACGACGTGCGCGAGCGCGTCGCCACCCGCATCATCGACATCACCCGTTTCGCCCCGGCACGCGCCGCCTGACCCAGAGCATGACCATGTCCCCGTCCGACGATACCGGAAGCCTTGCCCTGTTCTCGCGCCGCGTCGTGCTGGCCGATCGCGAGGTCATTGCGACCGTGGTGGTCGAGAACGGCCTGATCGCGGCGATCGAGGAGGAGCGCCAGCGACCGGAGGCCATCGACCTCGGCGAGGACCTGCTGATCCCGGGCCTTGTCGAACTGCATACGGACCATCTCGAACCCCATTACCAGCCGCGCCCCAAGGTGCATTGGGAGCCGCTCTCCGCCGTCTTCGCCTATGATGCGCAGATCGCGACCTCCGGCATCACGACCGTTTTCGACAGCCTCAGGATCGGGACGGACGATGACCGGATGACGGCAGCCGATGGCCTGCTCGTCCTCTCCGAGGCGATCGAGGCCGCCAAGGTCACGGGGCTTCTGCGCGCGGACCATCACACCCATCTGCGCTGCGAGATTCCCTCGCGCGGGGTCGTCGAGGAGGCCGGTGCCTATCTGGCCCGCTTCGACGTGCGCCTGATGTCGCTGATGGACCATACGCCCGGCCAGCGCCAGTTCCGCGACGAGGAGAAGCTGCGCACCTATTACCGCGGCAAGACCGGCCTGACGGAAGCCGATCTCGACCGCCTGTTCGACAATCGCCGCGCGCGAGCCGCCGAAATCGGCGAACCCAACAAGCGCGGTCTGGTGGCGCTCGCCCATGAGCGCGGCATCGCACTCGCCAGCCACGACGACACGCTGGAGGACCACGTCGCCGAATCCCTTGCCGACAGGGTTTCCATCGCCGAGTTTCCGACCACCGTGGAGGCTGCGAAGGCCTCGCACGGCGCCGGCATCGCGGTGCTCATGGGCGCGCCGAACGTGGTGCGCGGCGGCTCGCATTCCGGAAATGTCTCGGCAGTCGATCTCGCCGCGCGCGGTATGCTCGACATCCTGTCCTCCGACTATGTTCCGATCAGCCTGATCCAGGGTGCCTTCGCACTGGGCGCCGTGGAGGCCATGGGCGGCCTGCCGGGAGCGCTGCGCACCGTCACCAAGACGCCTGCCGATGCCACCGGCATGACCGATCGCGGCGAGATCGCCATCGGCCGGCGTGGCGACCTGGTGCGCGTTGCCCTGATCGGCGAGCAGCCGGTGGTCCGCCAGGTCTGGCGCACGGGCCTGCGGGTCGCGTGAACGAAACGGCAGGGGCCTCGCCATGGAATCCCCGGACAAGACGGAACGAGCGGGCAGCACCCGGCCTGTCATCGGCCCCGGCCGGCTGGTTCTGGTGGTCGGGCCGAGCGGAGCCGGCAAGGACACCGTCATCCGGGCGGCCCGCAGCCGGCTCGGTCATGACGAGGCCTATCTGTTCCCGCGCCGGGTGGTGACCCGCCCGCCCTCTGCGGCCGAGGACAATATCGAGGCCGATCCCGACACATTCGCCCGGATGGAGGAAGCCGGCGGCTTCGCCCTCGTCTGGTCGGCCCATGGCCACCGCTACGGCATCCCTGCCGTCATCGACCATGCGGTCTATGAGGGCCGCACGGTGGTGTGCAACGTCTCGCGCCAGGTGATCGACCTCGCCCGCAGGCGCTATGAGCACCTCACCGTCGTCGAGATCACCGCGCCGGCCGACATCCTGGCAGCGCGCATTGCCGCCCGCGGACGCTCCTCCGACAGCGCCTCCGCCGACCGTCTCGACCGGCGCCCCGCCGGTTCCGTGGAGGCCGATGTGACCGTGGTCAATGACGGCGAGCCCGAAGAGGCGGTGATGAGGTTCCTCGCCATCCTGGCCGGACCGGCACGCCCGGCTTCAGGCGCCGTCGCGCCCGGCCGCAGCGACCGTCGGCCTCTCTAGGGGACTTTTCTGATTGCGCTTGGAGGCCATTCCCGCCTCAGATGCAGCGCGAGGAGGAGGGCCCGACGTGAATCGCTATGTGGCGCAGATCCCCATGACCATTGCCTGTCCCGAGGCGATGGAATTTGTCGTTCGAGACGTTCTCGGTGGCGAGTATGAACCCAATCTCGACGGATCGGGCTTCACCATCCTCGATATCGGCGCCAATGTCGGCTCCTTTGCCCTCTGGGCGTCGGCACGCTGGCCCGGCAGCCGGGTCACCTCCTACGAGCCGCATCCCGGCACGTTCGACTATCTGAAGCGCAACACGGCCGGCCGTGGCGACATCACCATCGTCAATGCCGCCCTGTTTCCCGGCAGCGAGAAGAAGGCCACGTTCCTCAGCCGCTATGCCGGCGACGGGGAATCGGGGCTTGCCGCCTATTCCGGCGAGACTTTCGTGGAGGGCGCGATGGTGGAGAGCTACGAGGTCGACGTGATCGACCCGGCAAGCCTCGCCTCGGCCGATATCGTCAAGATCGACATCGAGGGCGGCGAAGGCGACGTCCTCGCTCATCTCGACCTGTCCGGCACGTCGCTGGTGCTGCTGGAGTTCCAGAACCGGCGCAACCTCGACAGCATCCTCGCCACGCTCGCCGCCGATTTCGAGATTGTCGAGCGGATCGAGTATTCCTGGGATCCCCTGCTGTCCCAGAACGACTACCGCACCGATCTGGCCGGCGACGTCTTCGGCCGGGTCTTCGCCCTTCGTCGCGGCCAGAGTCGCCTTGTGCGGCGGGAGCCGGTCGGGCACTGAAGGGGTGCAGCCCATGGGCTTTCGCAGTCAGGCTGCGCCCATGACCTTGCGCATCGCCCGCGCGAACCCCGCGTCCGTCCCGACTGCCGAGGTGCCTCTTGGATGAGAAGCTGACCCCTGATGTCTGCGTCATCGGAGCCGGCTCGGGCGGCCTGACGGTCGCGGCGTTCTGCGCCATGCTCGGCGCCCCGGTCGTGCTGGTCGAGCGCGGCCTGATGGGCGGCGACTGCCTCAATGCCGGCTGCGTGCCGTCCAAGGCGCTGATCGCGGCCGCGCGCGCAGCCGACATGGTCCATGAGGCCCCGGCCTTCGGCATCGGCTCGGGGCGCAGCAAGGTCAATGTCGAGCATGTCCGCGAGCACATCCGCGAAACCATCGCCACCATTGCCCCCAACGACTCCGAGGCGCGGTTCGCCGCCCTTGGCGTCAGGGTGATCCGCGGCGAGGCGGCCTTCCGCGATCCGTCCACCGTCGAGGTGGGCACCACCACCATCGCCGCCCGGCGCTTCGTCATCGCCACCGGATCGCGCCCGTTCATTCCAGCGATTCCGGGGCTGGACGGCGTGCCCTACCTGACCAACGAGAGCGTTTTCGAACTTGGCGAGTTGCCGCGGCACCTGGCGGTGATCGGCGCGGGCCCGGTGGGCCTTGAGATCGCCCAGTCCTGGCGGCGCCTCGGTGCCGAGGTCACCGTGCTCGAGCGCGACAGGATGCTCGCGTCCGAAGACCCGGAAATGGTGCGCCCGGTTCGCGACGCCCTGGTCGAGGACGGCATTGCCTTGCACGAGGGCGCCGAGGTGTTCCGGGTCGAGGGCGAGGCCGGGGCGCTTCGCCTGCATGTGCGGCGCGGCGAGGAGGAGGGTCTTCTCGAGGCGAGCCACCTGCTGGTTGCCGTGGGGCGCCAGCCGGCCCTGGATGCGCTGGCCCTCGACAAGGCCGGCATCACGCACTCGGCCCGCGGCGTCACGGTGGATCGCGGCCTGCGGACCACGAACCGGCGTGTCTATGCGATCGGCGATGCGAGCGGCGCGCCGCAATTCACCCATGTCGCCGGCTGGCACGGCTCGCTGGTTGCCCAGAACATCCTGTTCCGCAGACCGGTCCGCACCGACCGCACGCCGGTTCCACGCGTGGTGTTCACCGATCCGGAACTCGCCCATGTCGGCCAGACCGAGGCCGAGGCGCGGGCGAGCGATGCCCGAACGCGCGTGCTGCGCTGGCCCTTCAGCGAGAACGACCGGGCCGTGGCCATGCGCCGGACGCGCGGCCATGTGAAGCTGGTCATCGGCCGGAAGGGCCGCCTTCTCGGCTGCACGATCACCGGCCATGAGGCGGGGGAACTGATCGCCCCGTTCGTTCTGGCCGTATCAAAGTCCATGACGGTCCAGGATCTCGCCGGCATGGTGCTGCCATATCCGACGCTGGCGGAGATAGGCAAACGGGCCGCGGGCACCTATTTTCAGTCCAGCATTGGCAATCCATGGATCGGCCGGATCGTTCGCCTGCTGCGGCGCTTCGGCTGATCTCAACCGATCCGGGACCCCGAATGGCTGGTCATGACGGCTGACAGGTCCGACAGCGGACAAGACGACACGGCACGGCGCGCCCTTGACGCCGCGGCACCCCTGCCCTCGCGCGGCATCGGCATGTCGGGCAAGCTGCTGATCCTCACCGTGCTGTTCGTCATGGTGGCGGAAGTCCTCATCTATGTTCCCTCGGTCGCCAATTTCCGCAATAGCTGGCTGGAGGACCGGATTTCGGCCGGGCGGACCGCCGCGCTGGTGGTGGAAGCAGCCCCCGGTGGCAATGTCGCCGATACGCTGGTGCGGGAACTGCTGGAGAGCACCGGCGTCCATGCCGTGGCGCTGAAGACCGGGCCCGCCCGCCGCCTGCTGGCCGCAACCGAGGACCTCCCGGCTATCGACCTGACCGTGGACATGCGGTCGCAGACGCTGCTGAGCGCCATCAGCGAGACATTCTCCACCATGGCAGCGCCACCCGGACGCACGATGCGCGTGATGGGCAATGCGCGGCGCGACGGCGAGTTCGTCGAGATCGTCATGGACGAGACGCCGCTGAAACAGGCCATGGCGGTGTTCTCGCGCAACATTCTCATCCTGTCGCTGCTGATATCGGGGATCACCGCGGCACTGGTCTATCTGGCGCTGCACCTCATGTTCGTGCGGCCGTTGCGACGGCTGACCGACGCCATGATTGCCTTCCGGGAGAATCCCGAGGACCTCAACCGGGTGGTCCAGCCGACCGGCCGCAAGGACGAACTCGGAATTGCCGAATTCGAGCTGCAGTCCATGCAGAACTCGCTGCACGACATGCTGGCGCAGAAGTCGCGGCTGGCAGCGCTCGGCCTGGCCGTCTCCAAGATCAACCACGACCTGCGCAATCTCCTGGCCTCCGCGCAGCTGTTTTCGGACCGTCTCGCCAATGTGCCGGACCCGACGGTGCAGCGCTTCGCGCCCAAGATGATCCAGGCGCTCGACCGGGCCATCGCCTTCTGCCAGTCGACGCTGTCCTACGGCCGGGCGCAGGAGGCCCCGCCCCAGCGTCGCGCGACGCCGCTGGCCACCCTCGTCGCCGAACTGCGCGACACGGTCGGGCTCGGACCGGAGGCACGGATCGCGCTGGTCGATGCCATCGAGGCGGAGATGACCGTGGACGCCGATGGCGACCATCTGTTCCGGGTGCTGCTGAATCTTGTCCGCAACGCCCATCAGGCGCTGGAATCGCGTGCGCCCAACGACCCCTCCCGCGACCAGATCCGCATTGTCGGCCGGCGCGAGGGCGCGGTTTCCGTCATCGAGGTCTCCGATACCGGGCCGGGCATGCCGGAACAGGCCCGCGCCCACCTGTTCGAAGCCTTTCAGGGCTCCACCCGCCCCGGCGGCACCGGGCTGGGGCTAGCCATTGCCTCCGAGCTCGTGCGCGCCCATGGCGGCACCATCGCCCTTGCCGAGGGAACGGTTGGCGCCACCTTCCGCATCACCATCCCCGACCGGCCGATCGACCTGTCGCAGGCCCGCAAGTCGCAGCGCCGCAAACGCGCCTGAAGACACGTCCGCCCGTTGATCCGGCGTTGGGTTCCTGTTCGCGCCGCTCGCTCGCACGGCCCGGCCCGCATGCCGGTCAATGGCCCGTCGCGACAGGTTGCAACGACCGAAATCGCTTGGGCCACCCGCCGAAATCCCTTGGGCCACCCGCCGAAATCCCTTGGGCCACCCGCCGACCAGGGTCTTGCAATCGCCGGCGAAACAGCGTATCCGACCGCCTCCGTTCGAGAGCGTGTCGCTGCTCGGACGCGGCACGCGCCCGTAGCTCAGCTGGATAGAGCACCAGACTACGAATCTGGGGGTCAGAGGTTCGAATCCTTTCGGGCGCGCCATCTTCTTCGCTGCTGAAATTCCTGAAGAAACCGAGCTCGGGGCAACGTTCCGGGCTGGTCAACCGCAATGGTCTTGCCGGAAGGCCGGGAAACGCGGAAGGGGTTGAAGGCGGGCAAGTTCCCGGACGCAGCCCGTCCGCTCTGCTTCATCTTTCAGGCAGGCTCTGCAGGAGACGAAATGTCTTGCGGCGTCCCCATGATCGGCGGGCGTGGTGGGTCCCTTGAGCATGGACGACGGCATCCGGCGAGATGAGCCACCTGCCGAGCCGCGCGCGCAAGCCGGAGGGAAGCCGATCCGAAAGCTCCATCGACGCCCGGTCGCCGAACAGCCGTGCAAGCACCGAAAGGCAGACGGCGGCTTCGAGGCCAAGGCGCAGCCTGACGAGGACATTGGCGACCTCTGCCAGGCTCCCGGACGGCAGGCGTCGCGTCGCCTGGAGCACATCGACCAACATCTGGAGACGGTCGAGCTTGTGGCCCAACGTGGCATGCACGATCGCTGTGGCGAGCAAGGCGGCGGGGGCCCTTCCGTCGCCGTCGCCGGCAATCAGCAGTTCGCGCAGGCCGAAGCCCGCGCGCCGGCGCAGCCGCGGGTAGTGAACCAGATTGCCATGAAGCTCGATCAGCGCGGTGGGATGGTCCGGATGCGCGAACTTGTATTCCATGTCGCGCTGCGAATTGTCCCAGGCCTTGTCGGGTTGAACATAGCCAAGCCGCTCCATGACAGCGATCGCTTCGCCCATGGCGGCCGGATCGACGAGCAGGTCGATATCGCTGAACAGGCGGTCGCCGGATATCGGATAGAGCCGTTCGGCGAAGACCGGTCCCTTGACGACGCATGCGGCCACGCCGTTGGCCGCCAACGCCGCAGATATGTCACGACAGAGGCCCTCCAGAAGCATCGTCTGGCCCACCCGCTGAATGGTCTCGGCGCCGCCCGGCGCATCGATGCCGGCACCGAACTTGCGCCAGAGGATGTTTTCGACGCCGTGCGGCCGCGCCAGTTCCAGGAGCACCTCGCGGTCCGCTTCCCGCGTGGCCGGCGCGGGAGCCTCCGGATCGGCCAGGCGGGCCAGGACCAGGGCTAGCGCGTCAGCCACATTCGCCTCGATACCGGAATGGTCGGCAAGCGCCCGAACCCTGTGCCCCGCCTCTGGATCATGGTGCGGCCACGTCTTTTCCGCTCGGCGCAAGCAGCGCCGTGAAGCTGGCGACGGTTTCGAGCGAGGCGGTCTCCTCGGCCGTCAACTGCCGTCCGAGCCTGTCCTCGAAAGCCATGATGATGGACAGATGCGCGATGCTGTCCCACTGCGCCAGCGAGCCGACGGGCGCATCGTCAGTCACGTCCTCGATGCGGCAGCCCAGCACGGAGGCGATGATGCCGGCGACGGCGGCGTGGTCATCGTGCATCGGTCTTCTTCGCCATCCATTCCTCGCGGAACATCTCGAAGATCAGCATGTCATGCACCTCACCGGTGGCCGGATCGAGTCGGATTCGATGCAGGGTGCCGACATGGGTGAAACCGAGCTTGCGATAGTTGAAGATCGATGGAAAATTCCGCGCCATCACCTGGGCGTAGAGCCTTTCGACCCTGGAGTGCGCGAAGACGTGGTCGATCAGACGCGTGCGCACTTCCTGCACCACGGCCTTGCCCCACCAGTCGCGGTCGTGGATGCCGACGGCGAGAAGGCAGGACCTGTAGGGCCGCATGGCGACGATGTGGACGCCGATCGGTTTCGTTTGCCCATGCGGCACGATCGCGTGGACGAACTTTGTCCGGTTGTTCGGCCGGATCATTTCGCGATACCAGCTCCAGGGCGACCGACGCTCGCCGGAACCGCAGTAGCTCGACATGAACGCGCTGTCCTTGGTCCAGGCATAGGTCAGCAGGAAGGCCCGCCATCGGCCGAGCGGCACGAGGCGGAAGCGCTCGGTTTCGATCGGGGCCCGCAACTCCGCCAAACCCATGCGTGTCAGGCCCCCGGTCCGGAAGCCAGCGCGGCTTCACGCACATGATCGCGCACCACCTTGCCGCGATCATTGCGGGGAATGGCGTCCAGAACGAACAGGCGGGAGGGCACGGCTTCCGCCCGGCATCGCTCGCGGCACCAGGCGCGGATCGATGCAGCGTCCACCTCTGCACGGAGCACGATCGCCGCTGCCACGGCCTCGCCCGCGACCGGGTCCGGCAGGCCGAAGGCGCATGCCTCGCGCACCGCCGGATGGCGTTCGAGCAGCATGTCGATCTCCTCGGCCGGCACCTTGACGCCCCCGCGGTTGATTTCGTGCTTGATGCGGCCGACCAGCGTCAGTCGTCGGTGCGCGTCGATCCGCCCGGTGTCGCCGGTGCGCAGCCACGGGCCATGGAAGGCCGCCCGGGTTTCCGCCTCCATGCCGAGATAGCCGGTCATCATCGACGGCGTGGCGATCAGCACCTCGCCCGTGCCCTCTCGCAGAACCCTTCCGTCCTCGCCCAGCAGCGCCGCCGCGCCGCCCCATGGCAGGCCGACCATCCCGTCGGACGCGCCGTCGTCATCCAGGCAGGCGCCGCCGATCCAGTTCGCCGTCTCGGTCATGCCGTACATGTTGAACACCCGGCGCGTGCCCGTCCACCCGGCGATCGCCCGCCAGTGCTCGATCGAAAGCGGCGCGGAACCGACGTGTACACGGCGCATGGCCTGTTTAGGGCGGGGCGACAGCCGCATGGCCACGTTCCAGAAGGCGGGTGTGGAACTCATGAAGGTGACGCGCCGCTCATCGACCAGGGGGCCGAACCTGCGCATCTCCTCGATCGAGGGTTGCGGCCACAGGATGAGCGTTCCGCCGGCCGCCAGGACCGTGAAGACGTTGCCGATCAGCCCGTGGCCGAAATGCAGCGGCAGCACGCACAGCGATCGCTCCAGATCGGCCGTGCCGATGGCCATGACATTAAGCGCCACGCGCGCGGCAAGGCTGCGCTGCGTGTGGACAATGCCCTTGGGGCGGCCGGTCGTGCCTGACGTCATGAGCGTCAGGGCGGGGTCGTCGGGGCCGAGCGGACGAGGAGGGGATTGCGTCTCGATCGTCGGGTTCGGAGGTCCGTCGTCCAGCAGCGCCGTGGCTCCGGTCGCCCGCATGACATTGTCGCGCTCCTCCGCCGTGATCGCCGGGTTGACCGCGACGGCCATCGCGCCCGCCTCCCAGAGCGCCAATATGTCGCGGAGGTAGTCGAGAGGAGCCGGCCGGGCGACGACCGCACATTGCCCGTGGTCGATGCCTGATCGGTGCAGTTCGGCCGCGCGGGCAATGACACTTCGCGCGAAAACGTCAAGCCCAAGCTCCATTCCGGCGCGCGGATCGACGAGTTTGGACCGGTCATTGAGGATGGAAAGTAACATTGATCAGGTCACGGCCGAAGTTCTCGATTGCCGCCGGATCGACTTGTCGGAGGCTCGATAAACACGCAATGCTTGTGAGCCAAATCCAGACAAGGGTTGACGATTTTTGTCATGCGCATGATGATACCTGATCATCGACAATCAGATTCCGTGGGGGAAGTGATGAAAAAGATATACGCGCGGCCGACGCTTGAGAAGCGCGACAGGCTCTCTCTGGTAACGGCGAATGCAGGCGGAACCGCGCCCGGCGGCGGCCCGCCGAAGGGTGGCGGCGGTGGTGGCGGCCAGCTCAACTGATCATCGACAACCGGAAGGAGTTGGCAACCATGAAAAAAGTGTATGCGAGGCCGACGCTTGAGAAGCGCGACAGGCTCTCCCGTGTCACGGCGAATGCTGGCGGAACTGCCCCCGGCGGCGGCCCCCCGAAGGGCGGCGGCGGTGGTGGTCAAATCAACCCCGCATGACGTGACGCGCGATCGATTGCATGCCCACCAGTCCGGCAGCGACCGTCAGCCGGCAGGCGGGTACTGAGCGCACGAGATCAGCCAGCATCGCGTAACGGCGATGCTGGAGCGGCGTCAGGCCTGACGCCGATCCGCGCACGTTGTCGCTCGCCAGCGCAACCAGCATGTCTGCCGCGCTCAAGGGCTGGATGTCAGCGCACGGGCCGCGTTGAAGCAGCACCAGCCGCCTGACGGGCAGGACCCTGTCCTCGAGCGACACCGCCGGCGAGAGTGCGCGGCGCGGCACCATCTGCTCTCCCTGATCGTTCCACTGCGGGCGCAGCGCCAGCCACGGCAGCATGGCCGCCGTATCCCGGTGCACATGGAGCGCGCGTGGCAGCCCCATCGCGACGACCGCATTGCCGGTGCGTCGCAGCACGACGATGTCGTCAGCGGCCAGTGCAAAGCCGCACCGGGCCAGCGCCAAAGCCGTCGTCGTCTTACCGGTTCCGCTCGGTGCCGAGACCAGGATCATGCCTGCCTCGTCCGGCAGCGAGAGGCCAGCGGCGTGGACGACTTGCTGGTCTTCAAGGTCAAGCGCGAATTCGACGGCGATCGGAACCATGCTGCCATAGGCGCGCCAGGGGTGATCGCGTGAGACAACAATGTCAGATCTCCGGGCCCGGAGATCGACGGCCATCCGCGCCTCTCCGGCAAAGGACATGAAATAGGTCTCGCCCGTTCGCGCGAAGTCGCATTGCCCCTCGTTCAGCAGCGGCCCGCTGTAGAGGCGCTCGGCATCGGCGGGCAGCGGTCCCGGATCGCCTGTCCGGATCGTTATCGAGAACGTGCAGGCAGGTGCGGTGCTCCCGCCGCGTTCGCCAAGGAAGCGGTCAAACCCATCGAGAAGGTCGCTATGGTCAGCCTCGACCGAGATTTGCGTGGGTCCGAGATCGTAATGGCGGGCTGCACGCATCCGGTATGTCCGCGTCACGTCCGGGCGGCCTCATGGGCGCGATGCACAAGAGCCCCGGCGGACATGCACCTCAACCGAAATGGACTATTCCACGACACGCAGGATGCCCTCGTCGACCAGTCTTCCAGCAATCTCGATGACATCTGCAGTAGCTGTCCTGGGGTTGATGTCGAACTCATCGCTGAGCGCGGCCGCCAGATCGCTGACACGCCGCCTCCCGTCAATATGTCGCAGGATGGCCTCGGTGGTGCCGTTGCCGGTATACAATTGGCCGGTGTCGGCCAGCAGGATCACGGCCCCATCGCCAACCGATTGCATGCTGGCAGCTTGCTGAAAGGCCAGAACCGTACCTAGCGTAATGACTGTCATTCGCAGCGTACACCCCCTCTGGTGAGGTCGACAGGTTGCAAGTCAAATGCCCAACATGCAAGTTGTGCAAGGATAGAAAATGCGTTGAGCTGAAGGCGCCAAGCGACTCCACAATGGCGTGTCATGATTAGTTTGAAGGCATGAAGATCGTTCGTTTCGCAGGACATTCCGTGCGGGTCGCCTACTGGAGCGCCCGCCACCGGTTTTCGGCCTTGCGCCGCGTCGCGCGGACGGGTGCGGGGCATGCGCTACGCCCGCTCCTCTCTCGCTGGCGTTTCGTCGCGGTCACGGGGAGTTGCGGCAAGACAACGACGACAGGCCTTCTGGCGCACCTTGTCGGGGCGCCGTCTCCTCAATTGCTGACGCGCGGGTTGAACAATGCCAGCGGTGCGGCGCGGGCCTTCTTCCGGCTGGTTTGGCGGTCGCCGGCAACGGCCGTTTTCGAGGTGACAGGCCATGCACCCGGGGCGATCCGTCAAACGACCTCGCTGATAAGGCCCTCGATCGGCATCGTTACGGTGGTTGGACTGGACCACACCACCGCCTTCGGCCCGATCGAGGCGACCGCGGACGAGAAGATGAGCCTGGTCGCCGACCTTCCCGAGGACGGCCTCGCCGTGCTGAATGCCGATGATCCCCTCATCATGGCACGCGCGTCGGTGACGGCCGCCCGTGTCGTCACCTTCGGCGAGGCCGAGGGCGCCACGCTGCGGCTCGTTCATCTGCACGACCGCTGGCCCGATCCCCTGACGTTCAAGGTCCGCTGGCGCGACGAGGAGTTCGAGGTTCGCAGCCCGATGATCGGCAGGCAGTCGGTCAGCGTGGTGCTGGCTTCACTGCTCGCGGCCTTGGAAATGGGGATCGACCGAAGCCTCATCGTGGAGCGCCTCGCGGAGTTCGAGCCGCTCATGAACCGGATGTCGGTGCATCGCGCGCCGGATGGCCGGCAGTTCGTGCTGGACGCATGGAAGGCGCCGCAATGGACCATGGAGACCTGCCTGAATTTCCTGGAGCCGGTGCAGGCCCCGCGAAAGACCGTCATTCTCGGCACCCTGTCCGACGTGCGCGGCAATACACGCCGACGCTACGAAGCGACCGCGCGGCGCGCGCTGGAAGTTGCTGACAGGGTGCTGTTCGTCGGTGAGGAAGCGGCACGTGTCCGCAGAATGAAGGGCTCCGACACGCAAGAGCGTCTGTTCATGTTCGACCGCATCAGGGATGCGCACGACTTCCTGCAGAACGACCGCATTCCGGGCGAGGTCATCTACATCAAGGGCAGCAGGGCGGATCATCTGGAACGGCTGATGCATGCCGCTTACGCCGATATCGACTGCTGGCGATACCGCTGCGGCAAACGCTTTCAGGGCTGTTCCTATTGCGGGCTGCTGCTCGGAAAACGGATCCGCGATCGGCACAGATGCAGCACGCTGCCCTGGTTGAGCGAACAGCAGAGGCTTCCCGTTTGACCGCCGGGCCGCGCGTGACGGTCTCATGTGCGGAATAGCGGCCATCATCGCCGAAGAGACCGCCGCGGATCATCGCCGTCACGTCGCTGCGATGCTCGATGCGATTTCGCACCGGGGACCGGATGGCAGGGACATCTGGCAGGGTGACGGCATCACACTCGGGCATTGCCGGCTGGCCATCCTCGACACCAGCGCACGCGCCGCCCAGCCGCTCGCGACCACCGACGCGACCGGCATCCTCGCCTACAATGGCGAGATCTATAACGCGGGTCCCTTGCGTGAACTGCTGAAGGCCGAGGGTTGTGTCTTCGAGAGTTCCGGCGACACCGAAGTCGTTCTTCAGGCGCTGCATCATTGGGGGCCGGAGAAGGCGGTGCCGCTGTTCAATGGCATGTTCGCTCTCGCATATTGGGATCGACGCCACGCGAGCCTGTGGCTTGCGCGCGACCGGCTGGGCATCAAGCCGCTCGCCATCGCCCGGCATGACGGCGTGCTGCTGATCGCCTCCGAGATCAAGGCGTTGAACGCGCATCCGACTTTCAGCGGCCTTGTGCGCACCGGCATGATCGCTCGCTGGCTTGGCGAGCCCAGGGTGCAAGCACACCTCCTGATCGCCGAAGGGATCGAAGAACTGCCCCCGGGGGCTCTGTGGCGGTGCGCCGCCGGCCAGACCAGCAAGAGCCTCTATTTCGCTATTCCCGCGGCTGTCGATCCTGACCGCATCGTCGCGCCGGGCCGCGCACCCATGGCATCGCTCGTTAGCGCATTCGAGACGTTGATCCGCGAGAGCACCCTTGCGCACATGTCCAGCGACGCTCCGCTTGCCAGCATGTGCAGCGGCGGTGTCGATTCCAGCCTGATCACAGCGCTCGCCAGACGCGCCATGCCGGACCTCGTTGCCTATGTCGCCGATGTTGGCGGCACGGGCGAGGCCGCCGCCGCGCTGAAGGTGGGCCAGCATCTGCGGACGGAGATCCGGCAGGTGCCGCTGGACCGTGACGCGTTCCTGCGCCTGTGGCCCGAGGCCGTCTACCATGCCGACGGGCCTCTCTTTCACGCGAGCGACATGGCGTTGATGGCGGTTGCCAAGGCAGCGAGCCGCGATGGCTTCAAGGTGTTGCTGACGGGCGAGGGCTCGGACGAGTTGTTCGGCGGATATCATTGGCACATGGCAACACAGCGCCGCTGGCGCAGGATCGAGGGCCTGCGCGGGCTGTTTCTCACGCCGCGCCGGCGCGAGAGGGTGCGCCGCCAGCTGGAACGGCTGCCTTTCGCATCACCGTGGCCGGATGGGACCCCGCACGCCAGGGTGCTCGTTGCCTATGGCGGGCAGGCTGCTCCCCGCCAGCGGGTCTTGATGCGGCACCTGTCAGCTGTCCGGCCGGCATCAGAACGGGCATTGGCTGCCG
This sequence comes from Phreatobacter sp., assembly GCF_051860605.1. Taxonomy (GTDB): domain Bacteria; phylum Pseudomonadota; class Alphaproteobacteria; order Rhizobiales; family Phreatobacteraceae; genus Phreatobacter. The sequence continues at coordinate 142,674 of NZ_JBHYDR010000007.1, forward strand.
CCTGCCTGCACGACCTCGACGCCCATCTGCGTTGGCTGCTCCACCGCCACGACCGCATGGGCATGTCGGCATCGATCGAAATGCGCGTGCCATATCTGGAAAACCGCCTGATCGACTTCGCCCTGCATCTGCCTCCCGGCGCACGCATCAGGCACGGCCGGGAAAAATGGCTGGTGAAGTCCGTCGCTGCCAAGTATCTGCCAGACTCAGTCGTTCACGCCAGGAAGATAGGCTTTCCCGTGCCGGCGACCTATTGGAAGGGCTGCGAAGGCATGCTGGCCAACGGTCATCTGGAAACGATCCTCGGCTGGACACGTCAGGAACGGAACGCGCTGGCCGAGGACATTGCGCAGGACCGTTTTCTGGCCTTTCATCTCGTCGGCCTGGAACTCTGGCTGGGACAACGTCTCGGCGCGGAGACCCCGGACGCGCAGGCGCAGCGGCTGCTTTCCATGCCTTCGATCGTCGCCCTTCAATGACCCCGAGCGTGGCCCTCGCAAGAACTGTAGCCCGTTCCAACAGCGGTTTCGGTGACCGACGTCACCTGCGCTCGCGCGCCGCGCAACCGTCTCCCGCGTTGGGCTTGCAGGGTTCATCAGGTTGCAGGTGCGCGAAGAGCGCGCGAAACGCGGCGGGAGGCGGCGGCGACAATCTGATGCTGCCGGTGATGCTGCGGCGGAAACACAACACCCGGACGACCTCCGCGCAGCCTGTTCGGAACAGCCTTCAATGACCGGGACCAAAGATGATCTCAACAGGACGTTGCCCCTGATCCGCAGGGCGTTTCGCGAGAACTATCGCACCCATTGGAAAGGCTACGCCGCGGCGATGCTCCTGATGGGGATTGCCGCCGGAGCCACCGCCGCCAGTGCCTGGATCGTTCGGGACGTCGTCAACGACCTGTTCGTTCTCGGTCAGCAGTCGCTGATCATCTATTACGGCCTGTTCATCGGTGCTGTTTCGATCATCAGGGGGTTCGCAGTCTATGGACACAATGTGATCCTGAGCCGGATCGGCAACAGCATTATCGCATCAACCAAGGCGGTGATGTACGACAAGCTCCTGGTCATGCAGACCGAATATTTCACGAACAGTCACAGCAGCACCTTCATTGCCAATCTCAACTACAACGCCGTTTGCGCCAGCACGGTGTTGAACCTGCTGGCGACAAGCCTGGGGCGCGACCTGCTGACCGTGGTTGCGCTGATCGGCGTGATGCTGGTCCTCGATCCGATTCTGGCCATCGCGGCGCTTCTCGTCGCTCCGCCGATCATTTTCAGCATCAGCCACGTCGTGAAGCAGATAAGGGCGATGGCGGCGCAGGAAGCCGGCTTCGCCGCCAACATCGTCAGGACGGCGATAGAAACGGCGCGCGGGATCGACGTCGTCAAATCGTTCGGCCTGGAAGATGCCATGCGCAGCCGCATGAACGCGGACCTCGACCGGTTTCGCCAGCGCGTCAACAGGCTTGAAACCCTTCAGGCCTCGACCGGACCCATCATGGAGACGATGGGCGGTCTCGCCGTCGGCAGCCTGATCATGTACGCCGCATGGCAAACCACCACGTCCGGCAAGACGCCGGGCGAATTCCTGGCCTTCGTCACGGCCTTCCTGCTCGCCTATGAGCCGGCGAAGCGGCTGGCGCGGCTTCACGTCCAGTTCGGGCGCAGCGTCGTCGGTCTTCGGCTGATGTATGATTTCCTCGACAGCCCGGCCGTGGAGAAGGATCAGCCCGGCGCGACCGACCTGGTCGTCAGCGACGGTGCCATCGTCTACGACGACGTGACGTTCGGCTATGCTGCGGGCCAGCCCGTCATTGAAAACGTGTCGTTCGAAGCACGACGCGGCGAGGTTGTTGCGCTGGTTGGCCCCTCCGGTGGCGGCAAGACCACGCTGGTCTCGCTGATGCCTCGGTTCTACAAGCCATGGTCGGGACGGATTCTGATCGACGGTCAGGACATCGCGGCCGTGTCCCTGAAGTCTCTGCGAAGCGCGATTTCGATCGTGTCGCAGCAGGCGTTTCTCTTCAACGGCACGATTGGCGAGAACATCGCGATGGTGCGGCCGGGCGCAACGCGGCAGCAGATCGAGGAGGCTGCGCGGGCCGCATATGCACTCGAGTTCATTGAGGAACTGCCGGACGGATTTGACACGCATCTCGGCGAGAACGGCACCAAGCTTTCGGGCGGCCAGCGACAGCGCATCGCGATCGCGCGAGCGTTGCTGAAGAACGCACCGATCCTGTTGCTGGACGAGGCCACGTCAGCCCTGGACAACCTGTCCGAGCGAAAGGTGCAACTGGCTCTGGAAGCGCTGATGGCCGGCCGGACCACGATCGTCATCGCCCACAGGCTTTCGACGATCGCGCGGACTGATCGCATCTGCGTCTTGCAGGACGGCCGGATCGTCGAAACGGGAACGCACGCCGAACTCATCGAAAACAGCGGCACGTACTATCGGCTGCACCAGATACTGGAAAGCGACTGAACCGCCCCAGGTCTGCCGGAGGGTCCCGCATCCAATCAGGACGGTGTCACCGCTCGATCGCCCGCCGCCGATGGCGCGCCATCTTCCAATCAACCACCCGAAACATCACGGCACCGGCCGCTCAGTCCCAGCGGGCCTCGGCCGACATGGCGATGGGCCCGCCCTCGCGCGCGGTCCACAGGCGAAGAGCATCGCCATCCGCAGTCGCGTTGACCGTGACGACATCCTCGTCGAACAGCGGCGACAGGCCGCGGAACGTGAAGCGCGACGGAGCCGTGCCCCTGAGATCGGTCGCATAGGCGGCAAGCCAGGCCGCCTGCAGCGGTCCATGGACGATCAGGCCCGGATAGCCCTCGACTTCGGTCGCATAGCGGCGGTCATAGTGAATGCGGTGGCCGTTGAAGGTCAGCGCCGAATAGCGGAACAGCAGCGGCGGGGTCGCCTCCATGCGGCGGCGGTGGGTGCCAGGTTCGGCCGGCGGCGGCGCCTTTGGCGCCGGGCCACCCGGGGCCTCAAGCCCGCGGAACACGATGTCCTGCCGGTCCTCGATGGCAAGGCGGCCATCGACGTCGAAGCGGTGCGCCACCGTGACAAAGCACAGGGGCCCGGTGCGTCCTTCCTTCAGGACGATGTCGAGGATGCGCGAGGTGCGGCGCACCCGATCGCCCACCTTGAGGTCGCCGTGGAAGACAAGGCTGCCGCCGGCCCACATGCGCCTGGGCAGCGGCACGGGCGGCAGGAAGCCGCCGCGAGCGGCATGGCCGTCGGCGCCGAGTTCCGCGGTCGGCGCAGCCGGCTGGGCGAGGCAGAAATGGATGAGGCGGGGCACGATGTCGCCCGGCCCCGGCGGCGGCCCCGCCCCGTCGAACATGGCGTGGTACTTGCGGGCGAGATCGGCGGTGACGACGTCCTCGGCCAGGTCCTCGCGCCCGATCCATTCGCGCAGGTGGTCGAGGTCGAGACCGGGATCCGTGGTCATGATGCCTGCTCCTTGCGGAAGGGCCCGTGCTGGCCGATGGCCGGGACAGGCCCATAGCGGCGCGGCTCGCCAGTGACGATGGGCGCGGGCGCGGGGACCGCCACCGGCCCGGCCGGCGTCTCGACCGTGATGCGGCGCAGATGCGGATGCGCGGCAAGTCCTGCCATGTCATTGAGGGTGGCGAACGCGATGTCGGCGCGCGACAGCCGGTCGATGGCGGTTGCCGCGTCCAGCCGGGAGAAGGCCTCCGCCACCATGGCGTCGGTCTCGCTGCGGTTGGCAACGCGGATGACATTGCTGGCAAAACGCGGATCGGTGGCGAGAGCCGCATCGCCGAGCACGCCGGCGCAGAAGGCCGCCCATTCCCGCTCGCTCTGGATCGAGATCAGCACGGGTCTGCCGTCGGCGGTGGTGAACACGCCATAGGGCGAGATCGAGGGGTGGGCGAGGCCGATGCGCTTCGGCGACTTGCCGCCCTCGTGGTTGAGCAGCGGCACGGTCAGCCAGTCAGCCATGACGTCGAACATCGAGATGCGGATGTCGGCGCCCTCGCCCGAGATGCCGCGGCCGATCAGCGCCTCCAGAATGGCCGCATGGGCCGTGGCTCCGGTGGCGATATCGACGAGCGAAACGCCGACGCGCGCCGGCTCCGTTGGCCCGCCGGTGATCGAGCATAGTCCGGATTCGGCCTGGATCAGCAGGTCATAGGCCTTGCGGCTGGCATAGGGTCCGCTCTCGCCGTAGCCGCTGATCGAACAGACGATCAGCCGCGGATGGCGCCGGCGCAACTCCTCAACCCCGAGGCCCATGCGATCGAGCGCGCCGGGTTTCAGGTTCTGCACGACCACGTCGGCCGAGGCGACCATGTCGGCCAGATGCGCCCGGCCATCGGGCCCGGACAGGTCGATCGCGACGGATTCCTTGCCGCGGTTGAGCCAGACGAAATAGCTCGACTGGCCGGCTGCCACGGCATCATAGCCCCGCGCGAAATCGCCCTCGGGACGCTCGATCTTGATGACCCGCGCGCCGGCATCGGCGAGGCGCGATGTGCAAAACGGGGCTGCCACAGCCTGCTCGATGGCAATAACGGTCAGCCCTGCAAGCGGCAGGCGGGCGGCGGCCATCAGAACGACCTCGGCAGGCCGAGCACATGCTCGGCGACATAGGAGAGGATCAGGTTGGTCGAGATGGGCGCCACCTGGTAGAGCCGCGTCTCGCGGAACTTGCGCTCCACGTCATATTCGCAGGCGAAGCCGAAGCCGCCATGGAACTGCAGACAGGCATTGGCGGCCTCCCACGAAGCCTTGGCGGCCAGATATTTAGCCATGTTGGCCTGTGTGCCGCAGGGCTCCCCCGCGTCGAAGCGCCGGCAGGCCTCGTAGCGCATCAGGTTGGCGGCCTCGACCTCGATGAAGGCCTCGGCGATGGGAAACTGGACGCCCTGGTTCTGGCCGATCGGCCGGCCGAAGACCACGCGCTCCTTCGTGTAGGCCGTCACCCGGTCGATGAACCAGTAGCCGTCGCCGATACATTCGGCGGCGATCAGCGTGCGCTCGGCGTTGAGGCCGGTGAGGATGTACTTGAACCCCTGCCCCTCCTCGCCGATCAGGTTCGCGGCCGGAATCTCCAGGCTGTCGAAGAACAACTCGTTGGTCTCGTGATTGACCATGTTGAGGATCGGCCTGACCGTCAGCCCCTTGCCGATCGCCTCCCGAAGGTCGACCAGGAAGATCGACAGCCCTTCGGACTTCTTGCGCACCTGATCGAGCGGCGTCGTGCGGGCGAGCAGGATCATCAGGTCGGAATGCTGGATGCGCGAGATCCAGACCTTCTGGCCGTTGATGACATAGCGGTCGCCCTTCTTCACCGCCGTGGTCTTGATCTTGGTCGTGTCGGTGCCGGTGGTCGGCTCGGTCACGCCCATGGACTGCAGGCGCAGTTCCCCGGAGGCGATCTTCGGCAGGTAGTGGCGTCGCTGCTCCTCGGAGCCGTGCCGGACCAGCGTGTTCATGTTGTACATCTGGCCGTGGCAGGCGCCGGAATTGCCGCCGGCCCGGTTGATCTCCTCCATGATGACGGAGGCTTCGGTCAGGCCGAGGCCCGAGCCGCCATACTCTTCCGGGATCAGAGCGGCCATCCAGCCGGCTTTGGTCAGCGCATCGACGAAGGCCTCCGGATAGCCGCGCGCCTCGTCGACCTTGCGGTGATATTCGGCAGGAAACTCGGCGCACAGCGCCCGCACCGCCTCGCGGATCTCGTCGAACCCAGAGCCTGCGCTCGTCTCCATGATGCCGTCCTCGGTACGGGGCCCTGCTTCCGACCTCTCTTACCGTCTCCGGGGTCCGTCATGAACCTGCCCGCTCGACGGGGGCAGGTCTGCGCTGCGCATGGGTCGCGGGCTGGTCCGCGGGGTCGGCCGAGGGACAACGGCCCGGCGCGGGCAGGCGGCGGGCCGTCAGACCGGGGAAAATGAGACAGCCGTGCTCAGACGAACTGCACGGAGACGCTGCCGAGCGGGCCGAAATCGGCGTGGAGCGTATCGCCCTTGGCTGCCCAGACGGGCCGCGTGAACGAGCCGGAGAGCATGAGGTGGCCAGGCTCCAGCACCGTGCCGAAACGGCCGACCTTGTTGGCGAGCCAGGCGATGGCCATCGCCGGATGGCCGAGGACGCCGGCGGCGATGCCGGTCTCCTCGATCTCCGCGTTCCGGTAGAAGATGGCGCCCACCCAGCGCAGGTCGATCGCATCCGGCCGCACCGGCCGGCCACCCAGCACGATGCCTGCGGCCGCGCCGTTGTCGGCCACCGTATCCTCGATCTTGCGCGGGTTCTGGATGCGCGCGTCGATGATCTCGATGGACGGGACCACCCATTCCGTGGCGCGCAGCACGTCGACAAGGCCGATGCCCGGCCCCTTCAGCGGTTCCTTGAGGATGAAGGTCAGTTCCGGCTCGACGCGCGGCACGCAATAGTCCTCGAACCGGACCTTCGCGCCATCGTTGAGCAGCATGGAATCGAGCAGGTGCCCGTAATCCGGCTCGTCGATCTGCGAAGAGGCCTGCATGGCCTTGGAGGTGAGGCCGATCTTGTGGCCGATCAGCTTTGCTCCCCTGGCGACCTTGATCTCTGTCACCAGCGAGGAGATCGCATAGGAATCCTCGATCCGGATATCCGGAAAGGTCCGGGTCAGCTGCGGCGCGGGCGTTCGCGCCTCCTCGGCGGCGAGAAGGATTTCGGCCGCCTTGCGGCGGTCGGCGTCGGACAGCATGGCTCTTTCCTCCGGCTGGGAGACCGATCAGGTCCTGTCGGGAAACAGGCCGGCAAGAACCTCGCCGGCCAGGTTGAAGGCGGCGACCCCGCGGAACAGGGCGGCGATTGCCGCCGCCGCATGCAGTTCCTCGAGGGTGGCACCGGCCTTGATGGCCGCCTTGGCATGGTTGGTGGCGGCTTCCGATGTCTGGGTCAGCAGGATGGCGAAGGCCATGAGTTGCACGGTCTTCTGGTCGAGGGCATCCGGCGTCAGGGCCGTGATGCGCCAGTCCTCGATGGCGGCCACCACGTCGGGGGCGACCGCCATTCCCAGCTTCAGCCGCTTGGCGATGCGCGGCGGCGTGAAGCCGATCATGTCCTCGTAGCGCTTCTCGAGTTCTGCCAGCGACGGCAGGTGCTTGTCTGTCATGATGCGGCAATCCCTCGCTGCTGGCCCGCCACGTTCCGGCTTACTGGGGCGTCAGGCCGGCGGCCCGGACGATGCCCGACCACTTCTCGGACTCGGCCTTCAGAAACTGTCCGAAGGCCTCGCCCGACACCGTGCCCGGCTCGGCACCGAGTTCGGCGAAGCGGGCGCCGATGCCCGGCTCCTTCAGAACGGCGGCGGTGGTCTCCACCAGCACCTTCATGACATCGGCCGGAGTGCCGGCCGGCGCCACGAGACCAAACCAGGCCGACGCCTCGAAGCCGGCAACGCCCGCCTCCGCCATGGTCGGAAGGTCCGGATAGAGCGAGGAGCGGCTGGCACCGGCAACGGCAAGCGCGCGGATCCGGCCGCCGGCCACCTGCGGGCGCACCGCCGGCATATTGTCGAACATGAAGGGAATATGGCCGGCGACGAGATCGTTCATGGCCGGCGCCGCGCCGCGATAGGGCACGTGGACAATGTTGATTCCGGCCAGCGTCTTGAACAGTTCACCGGCCAGGTGATTGGTCGAGCCGGCGCCGGAGGAGCCGAAATGCAGCTTGCCGGGCTCGGCCTTGGCGAGCGCGATGAGTTCGGCCACCGAGGTGGCGCGAACCTGCGGATTGACCGCCAGAACGATCGGAACGGAGGCGGCAAGCGCGACCGGCGCGAAATCCTTCAGCGGATCGAAATTCATCCGCTGGAACAGCGAGGGATTGATGGCGAGCGGACCGGGCGCGGCCAGCAGCAGGGTGTAGCCATCCGCCGGAGAGCGGGCGACGCCCTCGGCGCCGACATTGCCGCCGGCACCCGCGCGGTTCTCCACGACCACCGGCTGCTTCCAGATCTCCGACAGGCGCTGGGCCAGAAGACGCGTGATGACGTCGTTGGAGCCTCCGGGAGGGAACGGCACGATGATGCGGACGGCCCGCTCCGGGAAGGCGGCAGCGGCCGGTGCGGCCACCAGGCCAACAGCCAGGAGTGCCAGGATGGCGGTCAAGAAGCGTCGGGTCATGCTTTCCTCCCTTACGATCATCGATTATAAGAAAATCATCGATTATCTGGTGCCACAGGGTGCCGGCCCGGTCAAGCAGGGGCATGATGGCCTCGCACCTGATCGGCTGGCAGAGGAGAACGAGCCGCCATGACACGGATCGCCGAGGGAGAGCCGCCCGCCTGCGCGAGCCCGGACCGCAACCCGCGACGCCCGCGCTTCGCCATGCCGCCGGGCGCCTGCGACACCCATGTCCATGTCTTCGGGCCGGCGGCGATCCACCCCTTCAGCCCGGCCCGCAGCTATACGCCCGAGGATTGCACGCCTGAGGACCTCGACGACCTCCATGTGGTGCTTGGCATCGATCGCGCGGTCATCGTCCATGGCGGGGCCCATGGCACCGACAACAGCGCGACGCTCGCAGCCCTCGACCGCCGGCCGGACCGTCTGCGCGGCGTTGCGGTCATCCCGTCCGGCCTGCCGCAGGCGACGATCGAGGACATGCACCGGCGCGGCATGCGCGGCTGCCGCATGTCCACCGTGGTCAGCGGCGGCGCCTCATTCGACCATCTGGCCCGTCTTGCCGACGAGACGCGCGACTTCGGCTGGCATCTGGTGCTGCATTTCCATCGCGCCCGCGAGCTCCTCGACGTGGAACCCGCGCTGAAGGCCTGCGGCAGTTCCTTCGTGCTGGACCATCTGGCACGCATCACCGCCGCCGAGGGGGTCGATTCAGCGCCCTTCGCCGCGGTTCTGCGCCTGCTCGATAGCGATCGCTGCTGGGTCAAGCTTGCCAGCCTCTATCGCCTGTCGTCCGAAGCCTATCCGCACGAGGACATGCTGCCGCTGATCCATCGGGTGGTTGAGCACCGCCCCGACCGAATCCTCTGGGGCAGCAACTGGCCGCACCCCATCTGCCCCGTGGCGATGCCGAACGACGGCGACCTCGTCGACCTCGTTCCCCTGTGGATACCCGACGAAGCCAACCGCAGGCTTGCTCTGGTGGACAATCCGGCCATGCTCTACGGATTCGCTCCCATCGATGGTTGAGAACCCCGGCCCGATGACCCTTCGCGAATCCGTCCCCGCCGCAGCCACCCTGACGACGACGCTGGCCGAACGGCTGCGCGCCGCCATCATGCGCGGCGACCTGGAGCCGGGCTCGAAACTGGTGCTCGACCGGATGCGCGCGAATTTCGGGGTGAGCCTCAGCCCTTTGCGCGAGGCGCTTTGCCGGCTGGAGAGCGAGGGGCTGGTCCAGGCCGAGGACCAGCGCGGCTATCGGGTCGCGCCCGTCTCGGCCGACAACCTGACGGAGGTGATCCGGTTGCGCGTCGAACTGGAAGGCATGGCTGCGCAGGAGGCGATCCGCCATGGCGACGCGGCATGGGAAGGGCGCATTCTGTCGGCCCTTCACCAGCTCGGCCGCGGCCCGCGCGGGCCGCGCACCCCGGAAGAACAGGAACTCTGGGAACAGCGCCACAGGGCCTTCCATGCCGAACTGATCTCGGCCTGCCGCATGCCGCTGCTGCGGCAGTTCTGCGAAACGCTGCACGACCGCAGCGACCGCTACCGGCGGATTTTCCTCAAGGATCATGCCCCTGACCGCGACGTGCCGGCCGAACATGCCGCCATTGCCGAGGCCATGATCGACCGCCGGCCGGACGATGCCGTCCGCCTGCTCGGCGACCATATCGAGCGCACCGGCCGCAACATCCAGGCGGCGCTGCGCCGGCAGGACCAGCGCGCGTGAACCGGAGGGGACGTTCGACATCGGACGAACGGCAGCTTGATCTGCCGGCCGCCTGCCCGGAATCTGCCGTCCTGCATGACGGCGAGCCAGACATGAACGCAAGACGCATCGACGAGGCCGGAGCACTGATCTTCGGCGGCACGGCCGGGATCGGCCTGGCGAGCGCCACGGCCCTGCTGCGCGCAGGCCTTCCGCGGCTGGTGATCGTCGGCCGCAATGCCGGGCGCGGCGCGGCGGCAACTGCCATGCTGTCCGAAAGCCATCCGGGCGCGGAGATCGGCTTCCTCGCCTGCGACGCCACCCAGCCGGACCAGGTGCAGGCAGCCGTCGAGTCAGCGGCCGGTGCCATGGGCCGGATCGACATCCTCGTGAGCTGTGCCGGCGGCGACCCCATGCCGCGGCTCCTCCACACGATCCCTCTCGACGCCGTCATGCCGACCATCGGGATGATCGCCGGCGGCGTCATCCTGCCGGCACGCGCCGTGCTGGCGCACATGACCGCGCAGGGCGGCGGCGCGATCATCTGCCTCGCCTCGGATGCTGCCAAGGTGGCGACGCCCGGCGAGACCGCGATCGGCGCGGCCATGGCCGCCATCGTCATGTTCTGTCGCGGCATGGCCAACGAGGCCAAGCGCAACGGCATTCGCGTCAACTGCCTCACCCCGAGCGTCGTCGGCGATACGCCGCTCTATGCTAAGCTCAAGGCCGATCCCTTCGCCGGGAAGCTGTTCGGCAAGGCCGAGACACTGGCAAGCCTCGGTGTTGTCGAGGCCGCGGACATTGCCGCCATGGTGGCCTTCCTCGCAAGTCCCGCCGCGGCGCGTGTCACCGGGCAGACCATCTCCATCACCGGTGGCATCTCGGCCGTCTGAGGCATCAAGGCCGGCCGAGGATCCGCCGTGCGCGGGCGGCATGCGGCGCATCCACCATGTGGCCATCGACCATGGCGACGCCGGTCACGGACTGTCCCAGAGCCGCGAGCACCCGCTCGGCCCAGGCCCGTTCCGCATCCGAGGGCCGGAACACCGCGTTGATGATGTCGACCTGCGCGGGATGGATGGCCGCCTTGCCGTCGAAGCCGTCCCGCCGGGCCTCCTCCGCCTCGGCGCGAAGGCCCTCGGGATGGCCGAGATCGGTGAAGACGGCATCGATGGCGAGGACGCCGGCGCGGCGGGCGGCCATCAGGCAGAGGTCGCGCGCAAGCCTGAACGGGCTCGAATAGCTGCCGTCGGCGCGGCGATTTGCGGTCGCGCCGAGGTCCGCAGCGAGATCTTCCCCGCCCCAGAGCAGCCCCTTCAGGCGCGGATGGCCCCAGGGCGCGGCAGCCAGCTGGAGAACCGACGAGACCGTCTCGGTGGCAACGACAAGAATGCCGGTGCGGCCCGTCTCCGGCTCCAGCGTGGCGATCCGGTCCGACAGGCGCGCGACATCCCCCGGACCCTCGCTTTTCGGCAGCATGACGAAGTCGGGGCGCAGGGGCACGACGGCGGCGAGGTCATCGTCGATCCACGGGGATGCAAGGCCGTTCACCCGCACGGCGATCCGTGGCCCCGAGCGGTCGCGGCGGGCAAGATGATCGGCGAGCACGGCCCGCGCTTCCCCCTTGGCCGAGGGCTGGACCGCGTCCTCAAGGTCGAGAATGACCGCGTCGGCCGGTGCCGTCACCGACTTCTCCAGCATCCGGGCCGAGCCGGCGGGCACGAATAGCAGGGAGCGCATGTCAGGCCGCCGGCTGCGGCCGCATCATCATCAGCGCCTGCCGGTCGCAGATCCCGCAGACGATGCCCTCCTGGTTCAGCGCCTCGTGGCGCAGCGTGACGATGCCCTCGCCCGGTCGCGACCGGCTCTCGCGCTTGGCCAGAACGGTCGTGCGGATGCGGATCGTGTCGCCCTCGAACAAGGGATGGGGAAACCGCACGTCGCTCATGCCGAGATTGGCGATGGTGGTGCCGAAGGTCGTGTCGTTGACCGACATGCCGACCATCAGGCCGAGCGTGAACAGGCTGTTGACCAGCGGCCGCTTCCACACGCTCCGGGCGGCAGCCTCATTGTCGATATGCACCGGCTGGGTGTTCATCGTCAGAAGCGAGAACCACTTGTTGTCCGCCTCGGTGATCGTTCGCGTCCACTCGTGCTCGAACACGCGGCCCGGCTCGAACTCTTCGTACCACAGTCCCGCCATGGCTCATGCCTCCTCTTCGGGGTCGATGTCGATCAGCGGGGCGCCGGCCGCGACCGTCTCCCCGACCGCGCAATGGATGCGGGCGATGCGGCCGGCATGCGGCGCGGCAAAGGTATGGACCAGTTTCATCGCTTCCATCTGGATGAGGCTCTGTCCCTTCTCCACGCGCGCGCCTGCCCGCACGAAAAGCCCCGTGACGATGCCCGGCAGCGGCGCCACGAGGTGGTTGTCTCCCGCCTGTTCGGCCGCCGCGGCCGCGCTGGCCTCGATGGCGAGCCCGATCCGCGCATCGATGGCAAGTCCGTGCCAGGAGGCCTGGACCCCGCCCGGAACCAGCCGGGCGAAGGCTGTGCCGGTGGGCGCTGCCTGCGTACCGTCGGCAAAGGTCACGGTCGCGCCGGCAGGCCCGCGCGCCACCACCGCCGTCACCTCGCCATAGGCGTCGGCAAGCGTGATGTCGCAGGTCGCCGGGCGGCGGCCGTTCATGATGCGGATGGCGCTCCGGCGCTGCCAGGGGCTAGCGTCCTGGTCATCGGGGCTGGCGTCTGTCCAGGCCAGCGCGGCCTCTGCCCGCACGGCGCGGACGAGGGCTGGATCGGGCGACCAGCCGCCCGGAAACGCCTCCGTAAGGAAGCCGGTCGTCAGGTGCCCGGACACGAAGGCAGGATAACCGACGCAGTCGCGCAGCAGGCCGGCATTGGTGCCGACCCCGAGCAGGGCGAGGTCCCGCAGCGCCTCGTCGAGCCGGGCCACGGCCGCCTCCCGATCCGGAGCGTGGACGATCAGCTTGGCGATCATGCTGTCATAGTGGAGGCCGACATCGGACCCTTCGGCGACGCCCGTATCGAACCGCACGCCGGACGGCACGCGGATCGCACTCACCCTGCCCGTCGCCGGCTGGAAGCCGCGGTCGGGGCGCTCGGCGGCGATGCGCGCCTCGATCGCGTGCCCGCGCGCGCGCAAGGCCTCCTGTCCCGCCGGCAGCGGCAGGCCGGCCGCCACCCGGACCTGCCATTCGACGAGGTCGATGCCGGTGATCGCCTCGGTGACCGGATGTTCCACCTGCAGGCGGGTGTTCATCTCGAGGAACCAGGGCTCGCTGCCACCGGCCTCCATGATGAACTCCACCGTTCCCGCGGAGGTGTAGCCGATCGCCCGGCCGAGACGCAGCGCCCGCTCGAACAGCGTCTCGCGCACCGCGTCCGGCAGGTGCGGGGCCGGCGCCTCCTCGAAGACCTTCTGGTTATTCCGCTGGACCGAACAGTCCCGCTCGAACAGGTGGACGAGGTTGCCGTGGGTATCGCCGACGAGTTGCACCTCCAGATGGCGCGGGCTGGCGACGAGCTTTTCGAGCAGCACGGTATCGTCCCCGAACGCGGCCCTCGCCTCGGCCTTTGCCGACTGGAGCGCCGCCGCAAAATCGGCAGGTCCGTCGACGCGCCGCATGCCGCGCCCGCCACCGCCGGCCGAAGCCTTGATCAGAACCGGATAGCCGATGATGCCCGCCTCCGCTTCGAGCCGCCCGGCCGACTGGTCATCGCCGAGATAGCCGGGCACGGTCGGCACGCCGGCACGGTCGGCGATCTTCTTCGCCTCGATCTTCGAGCCCATGGCGGCGATGGCGTCGGCGGTTGGACCGATGAACACGAGACCCGCCTCCGTGCAGGCCCGCGCGAAAGCCGCATTCTCGGACAGGAAGCCATAGCCGGGATGGATCGCGTCGGCGCCGCTTGCCCGCGCGGCCTGAAGGATGGCGGCAATGCTGAGATAGCTCTCCGCGGCCGCGGCCGGGCCGATCCGGATGGCCTGGTCGGCCTCGCGGACATGCAGCGCCCCGGCATCCGCATCCGAATGGACCGCAACGGTTGCAAGCCCGAGCCGCTGGCAGGTGCGGATGACACGGCAGGCGATCTCGCCCCGGTTGGCAACCAGCACGGACCGGATCGGACGGGGAGCGGTGGCAAACACGGTCATGGTCACATCCGGTAGACGGGGCGATGGCCCGGGACGGGCGGCTGCATGGCGCCCGTCGCCAGGCACAGCGAAAGTACCGCGCGCGTGTCGGCAGGGGCGATGATGCCGTCGTCCCAGACCCTGGCGGTGCAGAAATAGGGATTGGACTTCTCGTCGAACTGGCGCCGGAGCTCCGCCTCATAGGCGGCAAGCTCCTCCTCGCTGGCCGGGTGGCGCGAGATGCTGGCGCGCCTGAGATCCATCAGCACGGAAGACCCGACATCCGGGTTCATGCCGCCGAGCCGGGCGTTCGGCCACATGAACATGAAGCGGGGCCGGAAGCCGCGTCCGCTCATGCCGTAATTGCCGGCGCCATAGGAGCCGCCGGTGACCAGGGTGTATCGCGGCACGCGGGCATTCGAGACGGCGTAGACGAGCTTGGCCGAGTGCTTGGCGATGCCGCTCCGCTCTGCGTCCGAGCCGACCATGAACCCGGTGGTGTTCTGCAGGAACAGCAGGGGAATGCCGCGCTGGTCGCACAGGCCGATGAAATGCACGCCCTTCAGCGTGCTGTGGGAGAACAGCACGCCATTGTTGGCGATGATGCCGACGGGGAAGCCGTCGATGTGAGCGAAGCCGCAGAGCAGCGTCTCCCCGAATTGCGGCTTGAACTCGTGGAACTCGCTGCCGTCGACGATGCGGGCGATGATCTCGCGCTGGTCGAGGGGACGGCTGAGGTCGGCGCCGACGATGCCCGGCAGTTCGGCCGCGTCGTAGAGCGGCAGGCGGCTGGCGATGCGGTCGCGCGACAGCGGCTGGGGACAGTTCAGGGCGCCGACGATATCGCGCAGCTTCGCGATCGCGGAGCGCTCGTCCGGCGCATAGTGATCGGAGACGCCGGACACGGTCGTGTGCATCAGCGCGCCACCGAGCGTATCGCGATCGACCACCTCGCTGATGGCCGCGCGGACGATCTGCGGTCCTCCGAGATGGATCGAGGACGTGCCGCCCACCATGACGAACTCGTCGCAGAGGACCGGGATATAGGCCCCCCCCGCCGTCGATTCCCCGAACACGGCCGCGACCTGGGGAATGCCCTCGGCCGACATGCGGCTCTGCCGGTAGAACGTGCCACCGAAATGGTCCTGGTCCGGGAACACGTCCTCGAGGTTCTGCAGGTTGGCGCCGCCGCAATCGACCAGGTAGATGCAGGGCAGCCGGTTCTCCTGGGCGATGTCCTGCGCGCGGATGTGCTTGCGCACGGTTTCGCGGAAGAACGAGCCGCCCTTCACGGTGGCGTCGTTGGCGATGATCATGCAGGTCACGCCGCGCACCGTGCCGATGCCGGTCACGATGCCCGCCGATGGTAGCCCGTTGCTGTAGAGACCCCAGCCGGCGAGCGGCGAGAGCTCCAGGAACGGCGTCATCGGGTCGATCAAGAGGTCGATCCGCTCCCGCACCAGGATTTTCCCGCGCTGGTGATGGCGGGCGATCATCTTCGGCCCGCCGCCGGCCAGCGCCCAGTCGAACTTGGCGTCGAGGTCCGCCAGCAGGCCGGCATAGGTTTCCTCATTGGCCCGGAACACCGGGTCGTCGGGATTGGTGCGGCTCTTCAGGACAGCCATGGGGTGACCCTGTCTTGGGGGATGCTCGGGTCGTTGCGACCCGCAGCGCCGGGAAGGGGCAGGCTCGCCCGCAGGAGAGCGCGCATCGGTGAAAAACGGTTCGCGGACGCGCTCATCCCAGCCACCGCTTGCGGCGCCGGTAATGCTTGATGTTGCGGAACCGCTCGCGGCCCTCGGCGCCGGAGAAGCCGAGGTAGAATTCCTTGACGTCCTGATTGCTCTCGAGCTGCTCGCGCGTTCCGTGCAGCACGATGCGGCCTGCCTCCATGACATAGCCGTAGTCGCATTGGCGCACCGCCGCACGGGCGTTCTGCTCCACCATCAGGATGGTCAGCCCCTCTTCGCGCCGGATGCGGGCGATGGTCTCGAAGAGCTGTTCGACGAGGATCGGCGCCAGGCCCATGGAGGGCTCATCGAGAATGAGGATGCGCGGCCTGGCCATCAGGGCCCGGCCGACCAGCAGCATCTGCATCTCGCCGCCGGAGAGATAGCCGGCCGTGCGGGACATGAGGTCCGGAAGGCGCGGGAAATAGCCGAAGATCCGGTCGAGATCATCCTTCACGGCCTTCCGGTCGGAGCGCAGATGCGCCCCGACCATCAGGTTCTGCTCGACCGTCAGGTGTTCGAGGACCTTGCGGCCCTCCAGCACCTGCACGACGCCGCGGCCGAAAATCGCTGCGGCATCGGCATGGCGTATATCCTGACCGTCGAGCAGGATCTGACCGGACACCACCTCGCCGTGGTCGGTGGCAAGCAGGCCCGATATGGCCTTCAGCGTCGTCGTCTTGCCGGCTCCGTTGGAGCCGAGCAGCACGACCAGGCTGCCGTCCGGCACCTCGATGCTGACCGAACGCAGCACCTGGATGACGCCGGCATAGACCACGTCGACATTGGTCAGGGTCAGGCCCATGACGGTCTCCGTTCTTACCACTTGGCGAGGGCAGGCACGTCGATCCAGCCGGTGCCGAGCGGCACGATCCGGCCGCCGCGGACGATCTCCGCCGTGGCGCGGATCTGGCCGATGGGGAACGGCGCCGTGGTGTCGAAATCCAGCGTCGGCAGCGCGCCCATCAGTTCCTGCTCGGTATAAACATTGTCGAGCAGGGCCTGCCGCATCGCTTCGCCGGTGACGTTGTCACGACCGACCTTGGCGATGGCCTTCTCGAGCACGCGCAGGGCCAGAATCGCCTGGGCGGCGGACTGGGCCGTGATCAGGCCCCATTCGCCCTCCTTGCGGTGGCGCTGGTAGATGTCGCGCAGCGGCAGGCTCTCCTGTCCGGGAGGCGCGAAGGAGAAGGCCGAGTAGAAGCCCTCCATGTCGGCAAGGCTGGTGCCCTTCGCGACCTCGTTGAGGCCGTTATGGGTCGAGGTGACGACCGGGATGCGGGAGCCCAGTTCCTTCAGCGCCGCGGCCGTTGCCTGGACCTGCGCGGTCGTGCCGCCGACGATGATGACGTCGGGGTTCTGGCCGACGATGGTCCTGACGCTGCTGCTGAGGGAGACCGGCGCCGTGTCGGCCCATTGCGTGTCGAGCATGACGAAGCGCTCGGGATAGGTGCGGGCCAGCGCCCGCAGGCCGTTGATCTGGTCGACGAAACCGGCCTGGTTCTGCGTGCTGACAGAAGCGATCCGGAGCACGCCGCCCTTCTGCTGCTGCAGGTGCGACAGCAGGCCGGCGAACTCATGGCTGTAGGTCGGACGGATGGCGTAGTGCCAGCCGTTCTCCGACCAGACGAGGCCGACCATGGCCGTGCCGATCAGCATCGGCACCTTGTCGTTGGGCAGGCGGCGCATCAGCGTCGTCAGGTCGGGCGAGCCGAAGCCGAGATGCATGATCGGCCGTTCCGAGCGCAGGATGGAGGGCCAGGTGCGGGCGATCACGGCGGCGTCGTAGCGCATGTCGTGGATGCTGAGCTTGACGGTGACGCCGAGGCGCTTGCCAACCTCCTCGTTCCACCAGTCGGTCACCGCCCTGACGCCCGACATGGCATTGGGCATGACATTGGCGAAGGGGCCGGAGAAGTCGGCGCTCACGCTCATGACATATTCGGTGGCCCGGGCCGGCAGGCTCGCTGCCAGCAGGACCGCTGCCGCGATCAATCCCTTTCGGATTTTCATCGGTCTTCCTCCCTGGTTTCTCCGGTTCAGGCCGGATGCCGTCTCGCTCCCCTCCCCGCTCAGTTGCGGGGGAAGGGCCAGATCTGAAATGCGCTGCGCAGCACGGCCCATCGGTGCGCGAGGCCCCGGGGCTCGAAGATGAGGGCCAGGAGGATGCAGCCTCCCAGGATGATGGATGTGAGGGCGAACAGGACACCCCCGCCGGCGGCGCCCGCCTGCATCAGCGTGTTCGCCACCTTGTGCAGGCTCTCCTGCAGGACCGTGATGAAGACCACGCCGAGGATGGCGCCAAGCGGGCTGTGCAGCCCTCCGACAATGAGCATGCCGAGGTACCAGACGGAGGCGAACAGCGTGAAGCTGGAAGCCGTCACGAACTGGAGGAAATAGGCCATGCAGGCCCCGGCGATGCCGGCGAACAGCGAGCCGACGAAGAAGGCCATGACCTTCACGCGCAGCACGGGGATGCCCATGACCTCGGCGGCGACATCGTTGTCACGCACCGCCACCATGGCCCGGCCGAAGCGCGAATGCTGCAGGCGGCACACCGACACGGTGAGGATGGCGACGATCGCCAGCGTGAAATAGTAGAGCCGCGCCGGGCTGCCGAGGTCGAAGCCGAACAGGCTGAGCGGCTCCACCGGCATGCCGGCAAGCCCGCCGACCCAGTCGGCCGGCAGCGCATAGATGATGATCGGGAACATGGCCTGGGCGGCCAGCGTGGTGAGCGCAAGGTAGAGCCCCTTCACGCGCGCCGCCGGCAGCGCGAAGAGGATGGAGGCGAAGCCCGTCACCAGCGCCGCCAGCGGGATCACCAGCAGCACCGGCAGGCCCCATGTCGACAGCTTGGCCGCCGTGAAGGCGCCGACCCCGACGAAGGCCGATTGCGCGATGTTGATCTGCCCGGCCATGCCGACCGTGACATAGAGCCCGTAGACCGCCATCAGGGTGATGAACATTTCGGTGGCGATGCCGGTCAGGTAGGCCCCGGCGAAGACCGGCGCGCCGAGCAGCGTGACCGCGAGGATCATCGCCCAGGCCTGGGAGCGGCGGGTCTTCAGGACCCGCGTCTCGGCCGCGTAGCTTTGGAAATGGATACCGGTGGGCAGCATCGCTCAGAGCCTTTCGATGCGCTTCCAGCCGAACAGGCCCTGGGGCCGGACCAGCAGGACGGTGATCATCACGAGATAGGGCAGCAGGCCCGAGGCCGCGCCATTGGTCAGCGGGTCGAGATAGGCCATGGCCAGCGCCTCGCCGACGCCGATCAGGATGCCGGCGAGCGGCGCGCCGCGGATCGATTCCAGCCCCCCGAGCAGCGCGACCGGCAGCGCCTTGAAGCCGATATGGGCGACCTCCAGCGACACGACCCGGCCGGACAGGAGAACGATGGCGGCGGCGGTCGCCACGACCGTCCCGAGGATCCAGGCGGTGGCGATGGCGCCGCGGACCGACACGCCGAGCGACATGGCGGTGCGATGGTCCTCGGCGACGGCGGCAAGCCTCAGGCCCTGCCGCGTCCGCGTGAAGAAGGCATGCAGCAGCATGGCAAGGCAGACCGAGAAGGCTCCGCCGATCAGCAGGGGAATGCTGATCAGAAACGGCCCGGCATGGAAGGCGCCCTCCGGCAGGATCGCGGGGAAGGCGCGGGTCTCGGCGGTCCAGAAGAACTGGGCGAAGCCGCGCAGCATGATGAGCAGCGCCACGCTTGCCATGAAGATGGCAAAGGCCGGCTGGCTGATCAGCGGACGGAACACGAAGCGCTCCAGAACGAGGCCGAACGCGATGCAGGCGGTCAGCGTCAGGATCAGGCTGACGATGAGCGGCACCTCCCAGCCTGCCGCCTTCAGGCCGAGCGTGAAGGTCCAGAGCAGCAGGGCGCCGACCACGAGCACCTCGCCCTGGGCGAGGTTCACGATGCGCGAGGCGCGGTAGATGACGACGAAGGAGATGGCGACGAGGCCATAGACCAGGCCGACCAGGGCCCCCTCGATCAGGATCTGCGCGAGCTTGATCATGCGGGTTCCCCCATCGGGTTGATGACGACCGGGGCGTTCAGGACGCTCGTGGTGCCGTCCTGGTAGCGGACCTCGATCTCGATGCGGATCTCGCGCCGGTCCTCGTAGAGGGCCTCGATGATCGTGCGGTAGCGCTCGTGAATCTGGCCGCGGCGGAGCTTGCGCGAACGGGTCAGCTCTGACTCGTCCGCATCCAGTTCCTTCGGCAGATTGGCGAAGGCGGCGATGCGGGCACCGGGGTCGAGCAGCCGGTTGACCCGTGCGATGGCGGCCGACACCTCGGCGCGGATCTCGGCGAGCTGGCTCAGCTCCGGGAATGTGCCGTAGGCGAGGCCCTTCAGCTCGGCAAACCGGCCGGCAATGTCGGAATCGATGTTGATGAGCGCCACGACGCGATCATGCGTCTCGTCGCCGATGACGATGGCATCGCGGATCAGCGACGCCGCGCGCAGGTGGTTCTCGATGAACTGCGGCGGATAGGACTGGCCGCCCTTCAGCTGCCTGAGGTCCTTGAGACGGTCGAGGAACACCAGTTCGCCTGTCTCGTCGATGCGCACGGCATCGCCCGTCTCGAAGCCATTGCCGGCCGTGCCCAGTTCGACGGTCGCCTGCGGGTCGTCGAGATAGCCGAGGAAGGCCATGGTCTTGAGGCGGAGCTGGCCGCGTTCGTCCACCCAGGCCTCGATGGGTGCGGCAATCGACGGATCGGACGGCATCAGGCTGCCGAGCGAATGGGCGTTGCGGCTGCCCGGCCGGTGGGTCGAGATCAGGCCAAGTTCGGTGGAGCCGTAGAGATTGCCCAGCGGGACGCCGAAGGCCCGGAACCGCTCGAACAGTTCCGCCGAAAGCCCCGCGCCGCCGGACAGCACGGCCCGCGCGCGGGTGAGGCCGAGCACGTCCCGGACCCCCTTGAGCACGGCGATGTCGGCGAGCTTCCACAACAGCCGGCCGAAAAGCCCCTCCCGCTCGCCGCGGACCCGGGCAAGCCCCTGCTCCAGTCCCCATTTGTAGAGCGCCTGCTGCCATCGGCCTGCGGCCATCATCCGCGCCTCCACGCCGGAGGCCTGCATCTCCCACTGGCGCGGGGTGAACATCAGGAATTCCGGGCCGATCTCGCGAAGGTCGTGCTGGACCGTGTCCGGCTTCTCGGCGAAGTGGACCACCATCGGGGCCAGCAGCGGCAGGGCGATGCCGAAGAACTGTTCTGCTGCCCAGGCCGGCGAGATGTAGGAAAGGTAGTTGCCACCCGGCCGGACATCGAGCGCGCCCATCAGGCGGTGCGCATTGTCGAGGATGAAGGCGTGCGACAGCACCGCCGCTTTCGGCCGCGACGTGGTGCCGGAGGTGTAGCAATAGGCGGCCGGATCGGTGGAGCGGCCCGCAGCGATCTGCCGGTCCACCCAGTCGGCGGCCTCGAAGCCCTCGCCTGCCTTGATGAGGTTGCGGAACGAGATGAGCCGGGGATCGTCATAGGACCAGAGCCCCCGCTCCTCCACGAAGACGGCACGGCGGATTCGCGGAACCTTCGGGGCGCAGGCAAGGATCTTGTCGATCTGCTCCTGGTCGTGGCCGAGGGTCATGACCGCGCCTGAATGGTCGAGCGCGAAGAGCAATTCGTCGGCCGGCGCGTCCGGATAGACGCAGACCGCAATGGCGCCGATGGACTGGACCGCAAGCTCGGCAACGAACTGCTCGGCCGTGTTCTCCGAGATCATCGCAACGACCTCGCCGCGCACGAGGCCGAGGGCGGCAAAGCCGCGCGCAACACCGTGCACCTCGTCCAGAACCTGCTTCCAGGTGCGGACCTGCCAGATGCCGGCCTGCTTGAATTTCAGGGCCGCGCTCTCGGGAAAATCGCGCGCATTGTCGGCCAGGAGCTGCGGCAGGGTGCGTCCTTCGGAACGGCGCAGGCCCGGCGGCGGCGGATCGGCATGAAAGATCAGGGGCGCGTTCATGCCGCATCCCCCAGATAGGCGTCGATGACGGCCGGGTGGACGCGGATCTCCTCGGGCGTGCCGCAGGCGATCACCTGGCCGAAATCGATCACGGTGATCCGGTCGGAGATGGACATGACCACCTCCATGTCGTGCTCGACGAGGACGACCGGGATGCCCATGCCCTCGCGGATGTCGAGGATGAAGCGGGCAAGATCCTCCTTCTCCTCGTTGCTCATGCCGGCCATCGGCTCGTCCATTATCAGGATGGCCGGATCGAGCGCCATCGCGCGGCCAAGATCGACCCGCTTGCGCATCCCGTAGGACATGTCGCCGACCGGGGTGTGGCGCTGCTCCTCCAGCTCCAGGAACTCGATGATCTTCTCGGCCCGGGCGGCAAAGACCTCCTCCTCGCGCCGGGTCGGCCCCCACCACATGAGAGCCGCGAAGGCGCTGGTGGTCATGCGCATGTGGAAGCCGGTGAGGATGTTCTCGCGTGCGGTCAGCGAGGGATAGGTCTGCAGGCCCTGGAAGGTGCGGCTGATGCCGATCGCGGCCCGGCGATGCGGGCTCAGCGCTGCAATATCCTGGTTCTTGAACCGGATGCTGCCGGACTGCGGCCGGTAGAAGCCGGAGAAGCAGTTGAGCAGGCTCGACTTGCCGGCGCCATTCGGACCGATGACGGCATGGATCTCGCCTTGCCGCACCTCCAGCGAGACCGACTTCAACGCCTCCACCGCTCCGAATCGCAGGCTGATGGCCTCGGCCTGAAGGACGATGGCTGACGGCGCCGAGCCGGCGCCAGTGGACAGGGCTCGATCGGACGCAGCTGCCTGGGACATGGCTTCGGACATGGCTTCCCCTTTCGGTGGCGCAGGTCCTGCGCCGCCGCTGCTATTCCTCTGGTCGGGTTCAGCGTCGGACGGTCAGCGGAACGTCACGTCGAGCCCGCATTCACGGGCAATCAGGAGCGTCTGGATCTGCGAACTGCCGTCGCCGATCGTGCAGATGCGGTTGTCGCGCAGGTAGCGGGAGGGCGGACAGTCATCCATGAAGCCCCAGCCGCCATGAACCTGGATCGCCATATTGGCGACCTCCGAGCCGGTTTCGGTCGCGTGCAGCTTGGCCATGGACAGCGCCATCATGTCGTCCTTGCCGGCATCGACGCCCCAGGCCGCGCGATAGGTGACGAGGCGGGCGCTGTCGACCTTCAGCGCCATCTTGGCGATCAACTCCTGGATGAGCTGGAGGCGGCCGATCGGGCCTCCGAAGGCCTGTCGCTGTTTGGCATAGGCGATGGCATGGTCGAGGCTCGCCTGGGCGAGGCCAAGCGAGCAGGCAGCCAGGAACAGACGGGCGGCCTGATAGCCCTTGTGCAGGACCCAGCGGCCGCCCTGCGGCTTGCCGACGATGGCGGTCTCGGGCAGCTGGCAATCGTCGAGATAGAGCGGCCGCGTGTCGGACGAGCGCCACCCCATCTTCCGGTACTTCTCGCCCTGGCTGTAGCCTTTCGTGCCATTGGGCACGAGGAACAGCGTGAACTTCTTGTCCTGCACGTCCCTGGGGCTGGAGACGGCGAGGATGATGGCGAAGGACGAGATGTCCGTGCCGGCATTGGTGATGAAGGCCTTCTCGCCTGTCAGTGTCCAGAGCCCGTTGCCGATCGGGGTGGCGCGGGTCTTGAACCCGGCGGTGTCGCTGCCGGCATCCGGCTCCGTGCCGGCAATCGAGCAGATCCGCCTGCCCGAAATGATGTCCGGCAGCCAGGTGCGCTTCTGCTCCTCGGTGCCGAAGCGGGCGACGGTAAGCCCGGTGGCCATCGAGACCATGGCGGAGACGGCGAGCGACTGGTCGGCGCGGGCGATTTCCTCGATGGCGAGCACCGCCTCGAAGACGCCGAGACCCATGCCGCCAAGCTCTTCCGGGAAGGGGATCGACAGGATGCCGAGATCGCCCAGCTTGTGGAACAGGTCGGTGGGGAAGACGGCATCGCGGTCGAGCTGCTCGGCGCGCGGCGCAACTTCCGCCTGCGCAAAGGCGTGGACGCGCTCCTTCAGCGCCGCCTGATCGGGCGTCAGATCGAAATTCAAGGTTTCCTCCATCCCATGGCTGCGGCCCGTATCCGGGCCGGCTTGTTGTCGGGCCTTTGCGGCCTCTGGATCATCGGTGCAGTCGTGCCGTCAGGGCCTCCTCCGGCCGGGCGGCAAGGCCGCGGGTTGCCACCTCGATCAGGGCATCTGCCACCTCGTCGGCGGTCCAAGAGCCCTCAGGCGCATACCACTTGGTGACCCAGTGAACGGCGCCCAGCAGGCTGAAGATGGCGAGTTTCGGATTGACCTGAACGATGCTGCCGTCGGCGATGCCTTCCTCGACGAGGCGGCGCATCCGCGTCTCGAACTCGTCGCGCAGGCGCAAGATCTCCTGCGCCTGGAAGCCGGTAAGCGCGTTCTCCTCGAGGATCAGCACGGGGACGCCCATCGCGCCGATCATCTCGCGCAGGTAGTCGGCCATGCCGATGCGGATCTTCTCGAGCCCGGTCCGGCCCTCCGCCTCGCCGCGATCCATGCTCTCGCGGGCGATCTCCATCGCCTCCTGATGGCAGGCGTGGAGAAGGTCCTGCTTGCTCTGGACGTAGCGATAGAGGGCCGCCTTGGAGACGCCGAGCCGCTCTGCGACATCGTCAAGCGAGGTGCCGTGGCTGCCACGACGGGAGAAGACCCGCGCGGCCTCGCGAATGATCGCCTTGCGCTTCGTCTCGACCTGCTCTTCCCGATTGGGAAGGGCATTGCCCCACCGCGACATGTGCGAACTCCCCTGCGGATCGGCTGGCTGAAGCCCGGTGTCTTGAATGGCACCTTACCGTCCCGTCATGCATGTGACGTTATCATCACTGAAGTTACCGTCAAGTCACTTTAGTGACGCGAGTCATTCACGCGGAGTTCTGGCTGCGCTCCCGGTAAGGGCTGGAGCGGTCTGCCGGGCGGGGATGAAGGGGTTCGATCCGGCTTGCGCGACCCTCTGGACATCAGGGTCTGGACTATCCGGGCACCGGATTGCCGCGGCGGCCGTTGCCTTCCGCCAGCGGCGGATGGGCGGTGGTCGGGCGCGCCGAAGGTCCCGGCTCGGCCGAGCGCGGGACCCTGGTCAGGCTTGTTCTGGCGAGGAGCGCGGAAAACGCCGCGCTCCTCAAACCGCCTTGGCGATCGCCGGTCGGCGCGGGTGATCACCGCGCCTTCAGGGCGCGGGACGGGGTGCGCCCAGCTCCGGGTGGTCGCGCAGCATGGGGGCGCCGCCCATGGGTTTCGGCTGTCCCTGGTGACAGGTGGTGCAGAACACCTTCGCGATGTCCCCCTCGGGCCCCAGGCGCTCGGCAGGCAGCAGGGCCGCCAGCGGCTGGACATGGCGCGTGTTGATGTCACGCACCATGCGGATGCCGTGGAAGGCGGCGGCCCGCTGCGGCGGGCTGTCGGCCCACTCCCCGAAGTTGCGCGAGTTGTGGCAGAAGGTGCAGTTGACGCCGAGCCCTTCCGACATGTGGATCATCAGGCCGTAGGTCATCTCCGCGTCCTGGATGGTACGCGGATTGCCGGCCGGCAGCGGGCTTGCCGTGTTCACGCGGATCTGGTCGGCATAGGACAGGAGCCGGGTGAACGGATCGTTCGGCAGGGACGTCGACCCGACCGACCGCGCCGCGAAGTTCTGGCCCTGCCGGCTGGCGGTGAAGCCCCCTGCCCCCATCGGGCCCGGATCGGTCCGGAAGGTGGCCTGCGGCTGTGCGTTGCCGCGGTGGCAGGTGTAGCAGGTCACGCCGGTCTCGCCGACATGGGCCTTCCAGTCGGTGTTCAGCGAGCGCGTCATGATCAGCATCTGGCGCGCGACGCGGTACTGGTACTTCGACTCGTCGGCCATGTTCTCGAGGTTGTGGCAATAGCCGCAGCTGGCCTCCGCCGGCGCCACCCACTCCGTCATCTGTGCCATCAGGCGCAGGAACTCGCCCTCGCTCAGGTCTCCCAGCACCCGGACATTCTGGTAGATCGTCGAGGCGCGCGGCCCGGACGGATCGGCAGCCGGCTGGGTTTCCGGGGGCCGGTTGGCGGCTTCCCGCATCTCCAGCGTCCGCGGATTGGCGACCGAGCCCATCGACTGGCCACGGTAGCCATTCTGGTCGGCGGCGGGCGGCGGCATTTCACAGCCGCCGAGCGCGAGGATGGAACCCAGGACGAGAGCCGTGAAGACGGTGTTTGCGGGTTTCATCGCGTGGCTCCCGGCAAGGTCGAGGGATCGACGGCAGGCGTGTAGGGCACCGGATAGACCGGGGCGAAGTCGTGCTTGACCGCCCACAGGTACCAGTTGTCCACGACCGTGCCGGTGAGCAGGATACCGATACCGCCGGTCAGCGGGGTCAGCACGGCAAACCACCAGGCCCAGCGATGGATCGATTCCATGGTGGCGTTGAAGCCCATGGTCCAGCGCCAGAACAGGGCGGCGCGCTCGGAGGCCGTGCCGCGATCGACGATCTGCTCGATCTCGCGCTCCCCGCCGTAGCGGGAGACCGCCAGGATGGTCGCCCCGTGCATGGCGAACAGGAGCGCCGAACCGTAGAGGAAGGCGATCGAGAGCGCGTGGAACGGATTGTAGAAGAGGTTGCCGTAGCGGATCGAGAAGGCTGCGGTCCAGTCGAGATGCGGGAAGATGCCGAAGGGCACGCCTTCGCTCCACGATCCCATCATCAGCGGCCGGATGAAGCCGAGCACCAGGAACAGCCAGATGGCCGAGGCAAAGGCCCATGCGACATGCGTGCCGAGCCCGAGAGCCCGTGCGCGCCGGTAGGTCCTGACCCACCAGAGCAGAAGCGACAGGGTGAGGAAGAAGCCTGCCATCAGCCACCAGCCCCCTTCCGCCAGCGGCGGGTAGGACAGGCCGTATTTCGGCGCCGGCGGCTCGAGCGCCAGCCAGAACAGCTGGCGGACGAACTGGACCGGATCCCAGTTCACCGAGGCCCACATGTTGAGCCCGATGATCTCGAAGGCGATGATGCCGCACAGGAGCGAGGCACTGCCGAACCAGCCCAGATAGATGGGGCCGATCTGCGCGTCGCCGATCTTCCCCAGCCAGTAATTGTGCCGGATGGTCGAGCCGCGACGGTAGATGCCTGTGTCGATCGGCGGGCCGGTATCGTCCGGGCCACGAACCTGCACGCGGGTGAAGATGCTTTGATAGCCTACAGCGAAAGCCACGACACCCTCCTCAGCGCCAGATCGGAAGTTCGAGCCACCAGTTCCACCACTCGGGCCAGCCGAGGGTCCAGAAGGGGCCGGAGATGACGATGCAGACGGCACTCCAGAACACGGCCGAGAGCGCCAGGAACAGGCCGAGCCGGTGGATGCCGATGGTTCCGATCGAGTAGCCGATCGTGTCGCGGAAGAAGGCGTTCTCATGCTCGGGCGTCTTGACCGGTTCGCCCTTGGGCGGATTGGTCGCCGACAGCACGAGCGCCCCGTGCAGCGACAGAGCCAGCGTCGTCGTGAAGAAGAACGACACCGCGATCATGTGCGCCGGATTGTAGTGAAAGTGCAGATACTGGTAGCCGACGTTCGACACCCAGTCGAGGTGACTGAAGATCCCGTAGGGAAATCCGTGTCCCCAGGCGCCCATCAGGAACGGGCGGATCACCACGAGGGTCACATAGGCGAAGATGGCCATTCCGAAGGCCGCCGGGACATGCAGGCCCATACCGAGCTTGCGAGCGATCTCCACCTCGCGCAGCGCCCAGGAGACGAAGGCTCCGATCGCGCAGATGGTGATGATCTGCCACAGGCCGCCCTCTGCGAGCGGCGCCAGGCCCAGTCCGTATTTGATGTCCGGCGGGGCAATGCTGATCTTCCAGATGTTCCAGGTGTCGCCGAGTGCGGCACCCCACATGATGAGCCCGACGCCCACCAGCGAGAAGAACGCCGTCGTCACACCGAAGAAGCCGACATAGAACGGGCCGACCCAGAAATCGAAGAGGTCGCCGCCAACGAGGGTTCCGCCGCGGACGCGGTATTTCCGTTCAAAGCTCAGCATGGCCATGGTCGGCCTCCCAGGGGCAGTGCAAGCGACAGCCGTTGCACGAGATGGCCGGGGCCGCTGCCAAACCGAACGTTGAGACGAACGGTCTTCTGCGGCCCCGTACCTTTCGCGTCAGGTACCCGTGATCGTGAACGGCAGGCCGGCGACCGTGGTCGTCGGAAGCGTGATCACGTCTGCACGGGGTGCCGGGCGGGCACGCGGTCCTTCGAGCCAGTTGAAGCGATCGGTGCTGAGCAGGATGAAGTGAATCAGCAGAGCGAGAGCGAACAGGAACGTGAACAGCGCGACGAGGACCCGCCTTGGATCGAAGATGAGCCAGACTTTCCACATGAGTGCTTCCTCCGGTCAGCCGATAAGTGTCTGAGCAGCGACCGTCGCACCGTCGATCATCGACTGTGCGTAGCCGCGGGGGCCAGGGAGCCAGGGCCGCCACATCCACGCCAGAACGTGGGCGATGATCGCGACGACCGTGAATCCCGTGAACCCCTGGATGAAGTACCTGTGGAACTCCTGAGCTTCCTCCTCTGTGAGCCCCGAGAGGGTCTCTTTGTCAGCCATGATGGACTACTCCTCGTTTCGGCCTTGTGGGCCGTCGCCGTGCTTCCCCCGCACGGCAAGGTCGACGCCGACGCCTGGGCGCCGACGGCTGCTCGCCCGGCAGGGCCGGGCGACCCGGACCGTCAGCCCATGAAGGCGAACGGAATCGCAGAGGCCGCGGCCGCACGGGCTTCGGCGAAGACGGAGCCGCTGCCCTGGCCGGCGGCGTGATCGCCGCGGTCCCGGACAAGGCGGGACAGGCAGGTGAGGCAGAGGAAGAACGGGTAGGTCATCAGCATCAGCAGGCGGAACTCGATCCGGTCCATGCGACGCGAGCGCGACTGCGCCTGGCTGCGAGGGGAATGTGACATGGTCGTTCTCCCTGCGGGCGACACGGATGCCACCCTTGTTGTGCCTGCACTGCCTGCTTTGGCCGCCATCGGCGGCCCTGGCCGAACGATCCGGTCAGGAATCGGGGCGCCGAAGATTGCCGTGCGCACGCGTCACCGATTCCGGAGCGACGACGCCGGCGCCGGCCTTGCGCGCGTCGCGCTCCGCAACGTCGCGAAGCTGCTTGGCGGCGGAGATCCGCACGAGCACCGGGTGGGTTTCGACCAGGGCGTCGAGAAGCGCACGCGCCTCCTCGCTCCAGGGCAGCTGGTCCTCGAGCCGGGATGGGGTTGCCTCGATGCGGTCGAGGTCGGTTCCCAGGGGCAGGATATGGAAGAGCGCATCGAACAGCGCGTTGCAGACCTCCTGGAGGAGGTAGGTCGCGCCGGCATAGCCCATGAAGGGCGTACCGGTATGGCGCCGGATGATGGCACCGGGGAACGAGGCGGGAATGAACACCGCGCGCGCGCCGATCTCGGCCAGATACATCCGCTCGTTGTAGCTGCCGAACAGGATCAGCGGTGTCTTGTCGCGGATCGCCTGGCGGACCGCCTGGTTGTCCGGCTTGACGCCGGCCTTGCGCGAGAACGCGAAGGTGCAGGGCAGACCGAGTTCCTCGCTGAGGAAATGCCTGAGCCCGCGCGCATAGGTGTCGGTGGCCACCACGGCAAAGCTCGCCGTGCCGAAGAAGTCCTGCGTGACCGAGCGCCACAGATCCCACAGCGGCTTGATGGTGGTGTGCTTCTCGCGCTCGATGAAAGCGGTCGGATCGACACCGGTCAGTTCACCGAGCTTCGTCAGGAACCGGGTGGTCGAATGCAGGCCGATCGGCGCCTGCAGGTAGGGCCGCTCAAGCTGCTCGCAAAGCAGGCGTCCAAACTCCCGGTAGAGGCAGATATTGACGTCCGCATCGGCCAGCCGTGCGATATCGGCAAGATGGCTGCCGAGCGGGAACACCATGTTGATGTCGCAGCCGATGCCCTCGACCAGACGCCGGATCTCGGCGAGGTCGGACGGCATGTTGAACGTGCCATAGGCCGGCCCGATAATGTTGACGCGCGGCTTCGTACCCGGCTCGCGGCGCCGTTCCGGCACCCTGCGCGGGCCATACTCGGTCCACAGCCAGTTGAGCGCACGGTCGGCGCACTGCCACTGGTCCTCGTCGATGGTGCGCGGCAGGAAGCGGCGGATGTTGGTGCCTTCAGGCGTCACACCGCCACCGATCATCTCGGCGATCGAGCCGGTGACCACCACGGCCGGCAGGTCCGGATCGAGGGTCCTGTGCGCCCGCCGCATGGCGCCCTCGGTGCCTGTCTGGCCGAGTTCCTCCTCGCCAAGCCCGGTGACCACGATGGGCAACTCGTGGGGCGGCAGCGCGTCGGTATAGTGCAGAACCGAGGTGACCGGCAGGTTCTCGCAGCCGACCGGCCCGTCGATCACGACCTGCATGCCCTTCACGGCGGTGAAGACATAGACGGCACCCCAGTAGCCACCGGCGCGGTCGTGATCGAGGACAAGCATCAGATCATCTCCTCGCTCTTGCGCTTGCGGGCGAGGGCATCGACCTGGCGGCGATACTTGGCGCGGAATTCGGGCCGTGGACGCGGCGTCTCTTCCCAGATCCCGGACGTGTCGCCGGTGCCGACGCCCTCGAAGAAGGATACCATCCGGTCGAAGCGCGCCCTGTTGCCCAGCGCTGCGTTGACAACGGTTGCGAGCGAGCCGGCACCGGCCAGTCCGAATAGCGGACGGGCCGAGATCAGATTGGTGAAATAGAGAGCCGGAATGCCCTTTTCCTTGGCCTTCTGGACCACCGGTGTCGTGCCGATGGCAAGCTCCGGCTCGAACGCTTCCAGCGCGGCAAGGTCGTCCTCGAGCGAGGCGCGATACCGCACCTCGATGCCGCGGGCGGCAAGCCAGGCGCGGTCGGGCTCCGACCAGGGCGTGCGCGGACAGGCCGTGCCGACATAGCGCAGGTCCGCTCCGCTTTCGACAAGCAGACGGGCCACCAGCAGTTCCGATCCCTCGTAGCCGGACAGCGTGATTCGGCCACGGATCGGTGCGCGTTCGATGGCGGCCGTCATCAGGGGCAGGAAGCGGTTCTGGGCCTCGGCGATCTGGGCCGATGGGACGCCCGTGGCCTCTCCGACCGCCTTCAGCCAGTCGGCGACGCCGTCCCGGCCCACGGGGCCCGACGGAATGACCGGCCGGCCGGCTGCCTCGAACTCCCGGATGGTAGCGGTATAGAACGGATGGAGCGCGGCAACGGCCACGCAGTCGAGGGCGGAATAGAGCTCGCGCCATTCGCGTGTCGGCACCACGGGCCCGGCTGCAAGGCCGAGGGGCTCGAGCAGGGCACCGATGCCGATCGGATCAGCCGGAAACATCTCGCCGAGCAGGGCGATCGAGGGACGCTGCGAACGGGGCGTGCGGGGCGCCTGGACAGGCCCCTTCTCCGCCTCGCCGCGGGCATAGCGCAGCATGGCTCCGGCCAGCACGTCCTTGGCCTCGGCATGGGTCGGAACCCCGAAGCCGGGCACGTCGATGCCGATGATGCGCACCCCGTTGATCGACTTGGGCAACAGCTTCAGCGGCACGCCGGAGGCCGTCGGGACGCACAGGTTGATGATCACGACGGCATCGTGCTGCTCGGGATCGGCGAGGTCGTGGACCGCCTCGCGGATGTCCTCGAACAGCTTGCCTGTGACCAGGCTCTCCGAGTTGAACGGAACGTAGCCGACCGTCCGCCGCGCCCCGTAGAAGTGCGAGGTGAAGGTCAGCCCGTAGACGCAGCAGGCCGAGCCGGACAGTACGGTTGCGGTCCGTCGCATCCGCAGTCCGACGCGCAAAGAGCCGAAGGCCGGGCACATGCTCTGGGGCTGGTCATGGGGTCCGCGCGGATAGTCCGCGGCATAGCGGTCCAGGGTTTCGCTCTGGCCAGCCGCGCGGGCGGCACGGTCCATCTCATCCCGGCCGGCATGACAGGAGGTTCCGGTGGTGGACGCAGCCGCCTTCGGCGCCTGCTCCTGTCCGGCCACTGCCAGCTTGTTGATGAGCGTGACCATGGCCTCAGACCGCCTCGTAGATGACTTCGAGGGAGGGGCGCTCGACGAGAGTCCCGCCGCGCAGATCGGCCTGGCTCGCCGGCTGCAGGACGACGCCCCGGCCCACCGCATCGCCCGAGAACAGGCCGAGGAGCTCGTCCTGGTTGAGGGGCTTCGGACGCATGGGCGGAGCCGCCGCGACGTTCAGTCCAAGTTCGGTGAACAGCGACGCCCACGGGCTGTCGGGATGACCGACGATCTCGTAGTTGGCGCTCTTGCGCCTCAGATCGTCGTGCTGGGGGATGGCGGCGAGGACGGGAATGCCGGCGGCGGCCGAGAAGGCTGCGGCCTCGCCAGTGCCGTCGTCCTTGTTGATGACCATGCCGGCGATGCCGACATTGCCGCCGAGCTTGCGGAAATATTCCACCGCAGAGCAGACATTGTTCGCCACATAGAGCGACTGCAGGTCGTTGGAGGCGACGACGATGACCTTCTGGCACATGTCGCGGGCGATCGGCAGTCCGAACCCGCCGCAGACCACGTCGCCGAGGAAATCCAGCAGGACATAGTCGAAATCCCACTCGTGAAAGCCCAGCTTTTCCAGCAGCTCGAAGCCGTGGATGATGCCGCGGCCGCCGCAGCCGCGACCGACCTCGGGACCGCCGAGTTCCATGGCGAAGACGCCGTCGCGCTTGAAGCAGACATCCTCGATCCGGACCTCTTCGCCGGCGAGTTTCTTGCGGGCCGAGGTCTCGATGATGGTCGGGCAGGCACGCCCGCCGAACAGCAGCGATGTCGTGTCGCTTTTCGGGTCGCAGCCGATGAGCAGCACACGCTGGCCCTGCTGGGCCATCATGTAGGAGAGGTTGGCAAGGGTGAAGCTCTTGCCAATGCCGCCCTTGCCGTAGATGGCGATGATCTGCGTGTTGCGGGTTCCCGGCGCGGTCGCGGTATCTTCCGCATCGCGGATGATGGCGTCGAGGCCGGGGCCGGTGGGCCCGCGGGTGGCGAGGGCCGAAATGGCGGCGTTCATGGCAGAGACCTCCAACTGATCAAGGCCTTGAGGCATGCAGGATCCTCAAAGGCTGTCCGATAGGCCTCGCCGGCGTCCTGCGGTGCGAAGCGGCGGGTAATGAGGTCGTCAAGCGACAGAGTCCCGGCGGCCACCAGGGCCGATGCGCGGGTCAGGTCCTCGTCGCGGAATTCCGAAGCGATGCGGATCGCGGCTTCGCGCATGAAGGCAGGCGGGAAGGCGAAGGTCAGCGGGCGCTCGTAGAAGCCCGCGAGAACAACCTCTCCGCCGCGCGCGAGCCGCGCGATCAGCGTGTCGAGGAGCTCTGAATCGCCGCTGGCATCGGTGATCCGCGCGTAGTCGCAGCGGGTGTCGGTGGCCGGATCGATGACCGTGTAGCCGGTGGAACCGGTCCGCCGCTCGCTGCGTGTTTCCCAGACGACGGGCGGGGCACCGCCCTCGGCCATGGCAACACGCGCGATCAGCCGGCCGAGAACCCCGTGTCCGATGACGAGGTCGGGGCGACCGCCGATGGAAAGCGCCCGGCAGGCCGTGGCGGCAAGTGCCAGCAGGACGGCCTTTTCGCCCAGGGCCGCATCGACCGGATAGGCCCGCGCAGCCGGGACGACGAGGCGTCGTGCCGCGCCGCCGAACAGGCCCCGCACATCGCGGAAGCCGCGCGATCCGGGAACGAAGACCCGTTCGCCGATGCGGTGGCTTGCCTGCCTCCCAGCATCAATGATCTGGCCGACCGTCTCGTAGCCGGGAACCAGCGGATAGCCGAGGCCGGGGAAGGCGGGCATGCGGCCCGACCACAAGAGACGCTCGGTGCCGCTGCTGATGCCGGACCACATCACATCGACGATGACGTCGGTTTCCGTCAGCGGCACGAGTTC
This sequence comes from Phreatobacter sp., assembly GCF_051860605.1. Classification (GTDB taxonomy): domain Bacteria; phylum Pseudomonadota; class Alphaproteobacteria; order Rhizobiales; family Phreatobacteraceae; genus Phreatobacter. The sequence continues at coordinate 176,337 of NZ_JBHYDR010000007.1, forward strand.
GACGCGGTCGAGGTGCAGGTGGTGCGGCTCTCGCAGGATGACTGCCAGCGTCTTCACGTTCGACCTCCAGGGTCGTGGCCGCAACCAGGTTCGGCATATGTCATCCTAGGATGACGGATGAGAGTGTCAAATTCTTTTTACGTTTGATCTGCCCTGCGCGCTGACATCAGCCCGGCAAAGAGGGGGCGGCGCGTGGGATGCTGGCGGACCTGGTGGAAGCCGGCCGCTGCGAGAAGCGCGCCGAGCGTGTCGGGCGAGCGGGCCTGCCCGCTGCCCATCGCCATGAGATAAAAACCGAAATAGGCATCAGCCATCGGCGCCAGCGACGCCGACTGGGCCATCGGCTCGGCGATCAGCAGCGTTCCGCCGGGCGCCATGGCGCCATGGATGCGGCGGAAAAGTTTCTGCAGGACGTCATCGTCGTGGTCATGCGCGACGCGCACGAGAGTGACGAGGTCGGCACCCTCCGGAACCGGATCGTGCAGGAAATGACCGGCGACGACCGAAAGGGAAGCGGGTCGGTCCGGCCGGCTGGCCGCCAGGGCCGCGACCGGCGGCAGGTCGAACAGAATCAGTCTCGCTCCCGGCGCGCGGCGGTGAACGTGACGCAGGAAGGTGCCGTCGCCGCCGCCAATATCGAGAATCACCTTGTGGCCGGATACCGGATAGGCGTCGAGGATGTCGTCGGCGATCAGCGGTTGGGAGGCGGCCATCAGTGCGGTATAGGCGGCCGTGGCCTCGCCACCTCCTCCATTCCCGCCATAGGCCCAGAACCGGCTGAGCTGCGATGGCGCCCCTCGACCCTGCAGCAGGGCGACCGGATCGGCAAGGTCGGCATAGAGCATGGCATGATGCTCGATCATGGCGAGCGCGCCGGGATTGCCGCGGAGCGCTGCGCCGCGCAGACCGAGGCTCACCTCGCCATTCTGCAACTCGACAAGGCCGAGCGCGGCGGCTGCCTTCACGAGGCGCGCGGCGCCCTCCGGAGGCAGGCCGAGCCTGTGTCCCAGTTCGTCGTGCGTGACAGGCCCCCCGGCCAGATGGTCGAACAGGCGCAGCCGCGCGCAAGCGAACAGAACCTGCGAATAGACAAAGCCCGCACAAAGGTCGAACAGGCCCGAGGCATGGCGACGTGCCGTCGGGCGGGTCAGGGGAAAGGTCGCCGCGAACCTTTGGAATCGCGGGTTTGCAACCAGCCTGTTGCGCCAGTTCCGCCAGCGGCCGGACACCCGGTCAGGCCAGGTTTCCGGCCGGTTGTTCACGCTGGGGGCAAGACTGGTCATGCTGCGTGGCGGACGAGCCCCGCCGGCAGGAAGCGCTTGGTCTCGATCAGGATGGCGGCGCGCAGTTGCGCCTGGCCCGGGCAGGCGGGAACCGCGGCAATGGCAGCCACAATCATCCTCTCGAGCAGGCCGATCGCCGGCTCCAGACCCAGTTCGCGCGCCATGTTGGGTCGCCCGAGTGCCAGATCCTGACCGCAAGGCTTGCCGATCTCCTCGGGTGAGGCGGCAACGTCGCGGATATCGTCGGCAACCTGGTAGGCTTCGCCAAGGCGCTCGCCGAGGTCGCGCCACTGCAGCGGCTCGGCGCCGGAGGCCAGCGCCCCGGCGGCTGTTGCACCGGCGAACAGGGAGGCCGTCTTGGCCCGATGATAGGCGGAGAGCGAAACCTCTGGCTCGCTCTCCCAGGCCTGCCCGGCGCAGATGCCGCCAGGAGCACCCACCGCCTGACCGGCAAGCCGGATGAGGCCGCCGAGCTTGACGGGATCGGACAGAACGCCCCGGGCGAGCGTCTCGAACGCCAGAACGATGAGCGCGTCGCCGGCGAGAACGGCCAGAGGCTCTCCGAAGATCTTGTGGACGCTCGGCTTGCCGCGGCGCTCGTCCGCATCGTCGAAACAGGGCAGATCGTCATGGACGAGCGAGGCGCAGTGGAGAAATTCGATCGCCGCGGCCGCAGCGTCGGCCGCATCGGGATCGCGGCCACCGCAGGCCTCCGAAACGGCCAGGACCAGCCGGGGCCGGATCCGGTGTCCGGCGGGGAAGACCGAATAGCGAAGGGCCGAGGCGAGCCTTGGTGGACAGTCCGTCCCCTCCGCCTTGGTCAGTGCGATTTCCAGGGCCTTCTCGATGCGAATGCCGAGGTCCATGGCAGCACTCCCTATGTCAAATCTGATTGACACTTTCATATGTCAATTACACTGTCGTCATCCTCAAGGGCTGTCAATGCCTTTCGATAAAGGGCCTGCCGGTGAGCGCAGATCGGGTTGTCGTGGTCGGAGCAGGCTTGGGCGGACTGGTCGCTGCACTGGAGCTGGCGCATCAGGGTTGCGCTGTGACGGTTGTCGACGCGGCGTCCGGGCCTGGCGGCAAGATGCGGCAGGTCGAGACCCGTTGCGGCCCTGTCGATGCGGGGCCGACCGTGCTGACGCTGCGCACGGTCTTCGATGCGCTGTTCGATTCGGTCGGCGAAAACCTCGACGACCATCTCAGCCTTGCGCCGCTCGACATTCTCGCCCGCCACGCCTGGACCGGAGACGGAACGCTCGACCTTTTTGCCGATCCGGGCAGGTCCGCCGATGCGATCGGCGACCTGGCGGGGGGCGCGGAGGCCGACGGGTTCCGGCGGTTCGCAGCCGATTCGCGGCGCGTATTCGAGCTTCTCGACACGCGCTTCATGCAGGCGCCGCGCCCGGGTTTTGTCGGCCTTGCCGGGAGCCTCGGCCTTGCCGGCCTGGCGATCCGGCCGTTCGAGACGCTGTGGAAGGCACTGGGCGACTATTTTTCCGATCCGCGCCTCAGGCAGCTGTTCGGCCGCTACGCGACCTATTGCGGCTCTTCGCCGTTCATGGCGCCGGCAACGCTCATGCTGGTCGCCCATGCGGAACTGGCAGGCGTCTGGTCGATCGAGGGCGGGATGCACAGGCTTGCGCGCTGTCTCGCCGGTCTCGCTGCAGGCAGGGGGGCGGACCTGCGCTACGACACGCCGGTCGAGGCCATCCTCACCGGCGCCGGCGAGGCCCGCGGCGTCCGACTGGCGAGCGGCGAGACGATCGCAGCAGACGCCGTCATCCTCAATGCCGACGCCTCTGCCCTCTGGCAGGGCCTACTCGGCCCGGACGTCGCGGCGGCCGTGCCGCGATCCGCCCCCGCCATGCGTTCGCTCTCGGCCGTCACCTGGTGCCTGGCAGCACGGGCCGGTGGCTTTCCGCTGGCCCGCCACACCGTCTTCTTTTCTGCCGACTATCGCGCGGAGTTTGCTGCCATCACGGCGGCTGGTCGCCTGCCCGATGACCCCACCATCTATCTCTGCGCGCAGGACAGGACCGGTACGGGTCCGCCACCCGCGGGACCGGAGCGCCTGTTCTGCCTCGTCAATGCACCACCGACCGGCGATCTCGGTCGGCCGGATGAGAAGGAAATCGACCGATGCGAAACGGCCATGATGACGCGGCTCACAAGGTCGGGACTGACGCTGGACATCAGCGAGAGGACGGTTTCGGGGCCAGCGGATTTCGCCCGTCGCTATCCGGGCACGGGGGGAGCGCTCTATGGGACAGCGACCCACGGCGCCATGGCCTCCTTTCGCAGACCGGGCACCCGCACGGCGATCGGCCGGCTCTATCTGGCGGGGGGCAGCGTCCATCCGGGACCGGGCCTGCCGATGGTGGCGCTGTCGGGCCGGCAGGCAGCCCGGACCGTGCTGGCAGACCTAACTTCGCGCGCCCCGTGGCGAAGGATGGCTACGCGTGGTGGTATGTCGATGCGCTGAGCGACGACGGCCGCCATGGCCTGTGCATCATTGCCTTCATCGGCAGCGTTTTCTCCCCCTACTATGCCTGGCGTCGGCGCAGCGGCCCTGCCGATCCCGCCGATTTCTGCGCGGTCAATGTCGCGCTCTATGGCGCCGGGGCGCGGCGCTGGGCGATGACCGAGCGGGGGGCCGCGGCGCTTGCCCGCACGCGCAACAGCCTGGCGGTCGGGCCAAGTTCGCTCGAATGGGATCGGGACGCGCTGACCATCCGGTTTGACGAGATGGCGGTGCCGTGGCCGCGTCGCGTCCGCGGCGAGGTGCGGCTGGATGCGCAGGCCCTGCCTGACCGCGAATTCCTGCTCGATCCGGCAGGCCGGCATCGCTGGCGCCCCATCGCCCCACGGGCGCGGGTGTCGGTCCGTCTGTCGTCTCCGGACCTTGCCTGGCAGGGACAGGGCTATTTCGACACCAATGACGGCGACCGGCCGCTGGCCGACGATTTTGTCAGCTGGGACTGGTCGCGCGAGGCCGGTGCCCATGGCGGCCGCATCGTCTATGACGCCCGCCGGCGGGACGGCGGCGCAACGGCGCTCGCGCTCGGCCTGGACAGCGCAGGAGCGCTCGTCGATATCGCGGCCCCTCCGTTCACCCGCCTGCCGCGAACCTGGTGGGGCCTCGCGCGTTCGACGCGGGCGGACGCAGGGGCAGATGCCCGGATCATCCAGCCTCTGGAGGACACGCCGTTCTATTCGCGCTCGGTGGTGGCGACGCGATGGGGCGGAGAACAGACGACCTTCGTCCACGAGAGCCTGTCGCTTGACCGGTTCACCAGCCCGGTCGTCCAGGCGATGCTGCCGTTCCGCATGCCACGACAGGCGCAGCGTTAGCCCTTTCCGTCCTTTCCGGAAGACCGGTCCTTGGCCTTGCGCTCGCGCTCCAGCCGGCGCAACTGCCTCAGTTGGTGGGCACAGAAGCCGAGCACGACCAGTGCGGTCAGGGCGAATTCGGCGACAAAAAGGGAGGTGCTGCTCATGGCCGGTCCTCCTAGGCCCGCGCCAGACGGCCCGTCCGCACCGACCGGCGCGCGCGTGTCGCCCGGCCCTGGCGGGGCTCGACGGGGTTGCGCCCGAGCCGATCGACCATGTCCAGCACCCGCTCCAGTCCGGCATTGATGTCCGCCAGCCTGGCAAATCCCGGCAGGCCCGCTACAATGGCGTCCTGCGTCTCCACTGCGTCGATCAGGAACTGCACTTCGGCCAGGGCCCGCTCCCTGCCGCTGCGGGTGCCAAACCCCGTATCGACAAGCGCCCGGGCCAGCAGGGCAACCTTGCGGTGGCGCGGCACGACGGCACGGTGCGTGATGCTGTCGAACCCCCGGGCGGCCAGCAGGACAGCAATCTCGGCATAGATGAGCCGGGCCGCATGGATCGCCGGACGACAGGCCAGGGGCAAGGCCGTGATCCCGCCCTCAGACCGCCGGTAGAGCCGGTCGGCCTCGGCGAGAAGGCGGCGGACGACGACCGCGACGCGCGGGTCAAAAGCCACCTCGCTGCCCAGGCTGCCGGCCGGCAGGCCCGCCTCGGCCAGCCAGTCCAGCGGCAGGTAGAGGCGGCCGGCCCGTGCATCCTCGCCGACGTCGCGGGCAATGTTGGTCAGTTGCATGGCGACCCCCAGGTCGCAGGCGCGCGCAAGCGCATGGGGGTCGCGGCACCCCATCAGCAGGGTCATCAGCGCGCCCACGGTGCCGGCAACCCTCGCCGAATAGGCGATGAGGTCGGAGAGCGTGGCGTAGCTTCGTCCCTCCGCGTCCCAGGCAAGGCCATCGATCAGGGCGTCGAACAGCGCGCGCGGCAGGGCGTGGCTCTGCACGACAACGGCAAGCGCCCTGTCGACCGGGTCGTCGGCTGGCAGGCCGGCATAGATGGCATCGAGCCGCGCGCCGAGCCGCAGCACGGCGGCCGCCGCATCGTCGGACAGGTCGACGGCGTCGTCGGCAACGCGGCAGAAGGCGTAGAGGACGGTGGCGGGGTCCCGCACGGCGGCCGGCAGCAGGACGGAGGCGGCGAAGAACGACTTCGACCCCACCCGCAGCAGGTCGCGGCAGGCGGCGAGGTCGCCCGGATCAGGTCTGCGTGGCATGGGCATGGGGAACGATCTCGTCGAGGATTCGGGCGGACGACAGAACCCCCGGCAGTCCTGCTCCCGGATGGGTTCCCGCACCGACCAGATAGAGATTGGCAACGTCCTCGGAGCGGTTGTGCGGCCGGAACCAGGCACTCTGGGTGAGCACCGGCTCCAGGCTGAAGGCGGCGCCGTGCGGAGCATTGAGCTCGTCCCGGAAATGGTCGGGTGTCATGACCCGGGAGGTGACGATGTGCCGACCAAGGCCCGGCATCACCGTTGCCTCCAGATGCGCGGCGATCCGCGCGCGATAATCTTCGGCAAGGGCGCCCCAGTCGGCCCCGCCGGCAAGGTTCGGCACCGGCGACAGGACATAGAAGGCATCATGACCGGCCGGCGCCAGCGAGGGGTCGGTCGCGGTCGGGCGATGGAGATAGAGGCTGAAGTCCTCGGCCAGGACCTTCCGGCGGAAAATGTCGTCCAGCAGTCCCCGATAGCGCGGGCCGAGCAGGATCGTGTGATGCGGGACCTCGTCATAGCGGCGGTCGGTGCCGAAATACCAGACGAAGAGGCTCATCGACCAGGACGCCCGCTTCAGTTTGGCCGGCCGCCAGCGCCGGGCCGAGCCTTCGGGCAGCAGGCGGCCATAGGTCCAGGCGACATCGGCATTGGAAACGACGACATCGGCGCGCAGGGCCTCGCCCCCCGCCAGAACGACGCCGGTCGCCCGCCCGCCCTCGACGGTGATCCGCTGGACATCGGCCGACAGCAGCACCTGCCCCCCCTGCCCCCGGATGAGATCGACAAGGCCAGCGACCAGCCGCCCCGTCCCGCCATGGGCGAAATGCACGCCCCAGCGGCGCTCGAGATGGGCGATGAGGCCGTAGATCGCGCTGGCCGTGAAAGGGTTGCCGCCGACGAACAGCGGATGGAACGACAGGGCGACGCGCAGCCGTTCGTCGCGGACATAGCGGCTGACCAGATGATGGACGGAGCGATGGCCGGACAATCGGATGAGATCGGGCGCAATACGGACCATGTCCAGGAACGAACCGAAGGGCACATGGCCGAGCTGCTCGAACCCGATCCGGCAGATCTCCTGGCTCCGGGCCATGAACCGCTCATAGCCGGCGGCATCGGAGGGTGCGAGGCGCGCGACATTGTCGCGCATGCGTTCCGGATCTCCGGTGCAGTCGAGCGTCGAGCCGTCGTGGAAGCACAAGCGATAGAAAGGGTCGAGGGCCTCCAGCCGGACATCGTCGGCGCGGCGCCGTCCGCATAATTCCCACAGGTCATCGAACAGGAATGGCGCCGTGATGATGGTGGGACCGGCGTCGAAGGTGAAGCCGTCCTGGCGGAAGACACGCGCCCTGCCGCCGGGCTGGTCCAACCGCTCCACCACCGTGACCCGATAGCCGCGGGCCCCGAGCCGGATGGCGGCGGCAAGTCCGCCGAAACCCGCGCCGATCACCACCGCATGGGGACGCGGATCATCGAGGGGCAAGGGATGTCGGAGCGGTGCCGTCATGCCGCCGGAGCTCCCATGGCACGCAAGGCGTCCGGGCGCTCGGCCGTGAGGCGGTCATACCAGTCGAGGATCACGGAGGCGATCCGCTCGGGCTGCTCCTCGTGGGCCAGATGACCGAGGCCCTTCAGGCGGACCACCTCGCCGGCGGGGAGCTTGCGGGCAACCGGAGCGGCGTCGCTGGCAGGAACCATTCCGTCCTTGGCTCCGGCGACCAGCAGTACCGGAACGGAGAGCCGGGACAGGCTCTTCTCGAGGGCCTCCAGATCCCAGCTGGCCATCATCGACAGGGCGGATGCAATGTGGCCCGGCGTGGTGGCCAGGAGCTGATAGCGGGCCCGGTCCTCGTCCGGAATGGTCGAGCCGGTCTGACGCAGCAGATCGTCGATGACGGCGGCGTCGCGCGCGCGCCAGGCGAACATGTTCGGCACGATCGGCAGGAGGGCGAGCAGGCGCGCGACCGGCGGGAAGACGCGGCTCGCAAAGCCGGACAGCGGACGCAGCGCGCCATTGATGCTGACGATACCGCGCGGCGCGACATGACCCTTCCGGGCGAGATGGACGCCGATCGCCGCGCCCGCCGAATGGCCGATGACCAGTTCCGGCCGGACATTGAGGGCCGCAAGCAGCGCGGAGACAGCCGTCGCCATGCCCTGCAGCGACAGGTCGGTCGACTTCAGGGTCTGCGTGAAGGCATGTCCGGGCAGATCCGGTGCAACGAGGGTCAGGCGCTTCGCCAGCAGGGGAGCAAGCCGTCGCCAGGAATGGGTGGAGGACCCCGTGCCGTGCAGCAGCAGCGCGACGGGTCCGGCACCCGAGATCTGGACATGCCAGCCGATGCCGCCGGCGGTGAGGAAGCGGCTGTGCTCCCGGCCCGGCCAGTTCACGCCATCGCGACGCCAGCTGAGGCCCTTGCTCATGGAAACCCTCCCATGACGGCTGCAGCGCCGTCGCGTACCGCGGCATGGAGGCTCGCCGCGTCAGCATGGGGCAGGGCGAGGTAGCGTGCGCCCATGGCCGTGGCCAGCGCCAGCGCCTGCGGTTCGGAACGGGTCGAATTGTCGATCAGCAGGCTGCGGAACCTGTGAAGGCCGACCTCCCGCGCGGCCGACAGTGCATCGCTGCCGGCCTGCACACGCCCTGCCACGCCGCCGAAGCCGATATTCGGCCGGCCGTCGGTGATCACCACCAGCGTCGGTGTGCGTCCGCGCAACCCGGTATCGCGTGCCATGCGGCAGGCCGTGGCAATGCCATCTGCAAGCGGCGTCCCGCCACCTCCGGGCAGGCCTGCCAGACAGTGGCGCGCACGGCGCAGCGACCGCGTCGGCGGCACAACGATTTCGGCGCCCAGGCCGCGAAAGGCGATGAGTGCGACCTCGTCGCGCCGGACATAGCAACCGGCCAGCATCTGCTCCACCGCACCCTTGGCCTCGCCCAGCCGTTCGAGCGCGGCCGAACCGGATGCGTCGACGCAGAAGATGGTGGTGCAGCCGCGCTGCTGGCGGAACCGCCGCACGCGAAGGTCCGAGGCACGAAACTTCAGGCCGGCACCGCCGGCCCTTATCGCCTGCCAGGGCACAGCGGTGCGCAGCGTGGCAATCAGGTCGAGGCGCTGGCCACGCCGCGGATCGCCGGCACGCGAACCCGTCTGTCGCCCGCGTCGGGCCTCCTGTTCGTGCTGACGTCGGCGGCCGGCGCCGGTCTCGCCGCGCCGCCGGACCGTATCATTGCCGCCGAGGCTTTCGAGCAGATGACGTGGCAGCGCGGCCACGGCAGCGTCGAGGACCCGGTCTTCCATCGGCCCTCCGTCCGCCTGGATATCCTTGTCCTGATCGGAGGGCGCAGCGGGCGCCTCGTCCGGCTGCCCCTCGTCCTGGTGCTGGTCCTCGGCCTCCGCTTCCTGCCGCGGCAGGCGCGTCGCGCGCGGGGCAAGCACGAGCATGGCGGCAAGTTCTGCATCCTCGGTGCCGGCGACCGCCCTCCCCGCCAGTGCCGCCGATGCGCGCGCCGTCCGCGTGGCAAGGATCAGGGCCCGGTCCGACGCGATGCCGAGCGCCGCGGCCGTATGCGCAAGTGAAGCGATGACCGCGTCCGGAACCCTGACGCCGGCCAGCCTCTGGCGCGCCGCCCCGACCCGCCGCGCCAGGCCGTCATCCGCCGGACAGGAGGTCAGGTCCGAGAGATCGAGCCACAGCCCGAGGCGCTCGGCGAGCACGGCCGGCAGCCTCTCCTCGGCCTCGGTCCCTTCGTCAAGCGCGATCAGGCCGAAACGGGTGCTGACGCCGGTGGAACCGCTGTAGCCGCTCGTGGACGTGCCGGTGTCGAGAGCCTCGGACAGGATGGCGGCAGCCTGGGGCTCGACACATTCGGCCGAGCGCAACTCGACAATGCCGCCGTCCGCCTTCGCCAGCAGTCCTTCAACGACCACCGGACGTCCGGCGGCGAGTGTTGCGAGCACGTCGACCTCGCCGGTGAGGCGGCCTGCCGACACGCTCGCCGGGATGCGGACCAGTGGCCTTTCGGGCGCAAGGCAGGCTGCAAGATGCGCCATCCACATGTCGCGGACCGGGCCAGGCGGCCCCCTGAGCAGGACGCCTCCCAGCCGGTGCGGATCGAGTGCGACCAAAGCGGCGGCCGACAAGGCCACATTCGCTTCGTCGTCGGTTCGGCGCGCGGCTGTCATGCTGCCCAGGCCTCGGCGACCGCCCGTTCGACACGCAGCCGCGAGCCGGCCTCGTCCATGGGGTTGCGCCTGAGCCGATGGCGCAGCGCGAGTGGCGCGACCTGGCGCAGATGGGTCGGCGCGACGGAGGCTGCCCCCTCCAGCGCCGCGACCGCACGCGCCGCCCGGATCAGTGTCAACTCGCCGCGCAGCCCGTCCGTGCCGAGCTTCATGCACAGGGCAGCGATGGCCCGGCGGATCATGTCGCTGACATCGACCGTGGCGAGCCGTCCGCGGCCCTGGGCGATGCGGCGGCTGAGGCGAACCTCCTCGCGGGCGACGCTTGCCAGAAAGGCATCCGGATCGTTGTCGAAGGCTTCCCGACGCTTCACCGCCTCGATCCGGATGTCGATGTCGTCCGGCGACGTCACTTCGACCGAGAGCCCGAACCGGTCGAGCAACTGGGGTCTGAGGTCGCCCTCCTCCGGATTGCCGCTGCCGACGAGAACGAAGCGGGATCTGTGCCGGATGCTCAGGCCCTCGCGCTCGACGATGTTCTCGCCCGATGCCGCCACATCGAGCAGCAGATCGACGATGTGGTCCTCCAGAAGATTGACCTCGTCGATGTACAGGAAGCCACGATGTGCCCGGGCGAGAAGGCCGGGTTCGAAGCGCTTGCGGCCATGGACCAGCGCCTGCTCGATATCGAGCGAGCCAAGGACCCTGTCCTCTGTCGCGGCAAGCGGCAGATCCACGACCCGGACCGGCTCGAGCAGGAGCGGCCGCCGAAGCCCCTTCGGGAAATGCTCGGAGCAATGCGGACATCCATCGGCGGGGTCTTCGGGTCCGCAGCGATAGGGGCAACCGGTCACCGAGCGGATCGCCGGCAGGACGGCTGCCAGCCCGCGCACGGCGGTGGACTTGCCGGTTCCGCGGTCGCCGGTGATGAGGACGCCTCCGATGGCCGGATCGACCGCGGCGATGACCAGGGCAAGCTTCATCTCGTCCTGGCCGGCAATCGCCGTGAAGGGAAAGGTGCGGGCCATGATCAACGGCTCCCCTGGGCAGCGGCGGCAATGGCGGGCCGGCGGTCGAGTGCCGCGGCCTGAAGCACCTGCGGCAGACGGAACTCAACCGTTTCGCGAACGTCTCCGACCGTCTCGACGGTCACCGCACGCATGTCGCTCAGCCGGTCGATCAGGGACTGGACGAGATCCTCCGGTGCCGACGCGCCGGCCGTGACGCCGACCCGGGAGACGCCGTCGAGCCATCCCGCATCGATCTCGGAGGCGTCATCGATCAGATAGGCGGGGATGCCGGCCTTCCGGCCGATCTCGCAGAGCCGGTTGGAATTGGAACTGTTGCGCGAGCCGAGGACCAGCAGCAGATCGACATCGCCGACCATGAGGGAGACCGCGGTCTGCCGGTTCTGCGTGGCGTAGCAGATGTCGTCCAGTTCGGGGCCGATGGCCTCCGGAAAGCGGGCCTTGACCGCATCCACGACCTCGCGGGTATCGTCCACGCTGAGGGTCGTCTGCGTCACGTAGGCGACGCGGGCGGCATCGGCCACCTCGACCGCTCCGACATCCTCGACGCTGCCGACCACCCTGACGCCGCCGGGCACCTGTCCGCGCGTGCCCTCCACCTCCGCATGGCCCTCGTGGCCGATCAGCAGGACACTGTAGCCACGCTCGGCGTAGCGCCGTCCCTGCCTGTGCACCTTGCTGACGAGCGGGCAGGTCGCGTCGATCACGTCCAGATGGCGGCGGCGTGCCTCGTCCTCGACAGCCTGGGAAACGCCATGGGCGCTGAACACGGTGACGGCACCGTGGGGGATGGCATCGACATCCTCGACGAAGACGGCACCGAGTTTCTGGAGCCGGGCGACCACGTGGCGGTTGTGGACGATCTCGTGGCGCACATAGACGGGAGGCCCATAGAGAGCGAGCGCCCGCTCGACGATCTCGATGGCGCGCACGACGCCCGCGCAGAAGCCCCTCGGGCTGGCGAGGACAACGGTCAGCGTGTTGCGCAGTGACATCGGCGCCTCCCGGCGTTTCGGTCGTTCATCCCGAGGCCCTCGTGAAGGGGCCGTTGAGCTGGACGATCCGGTAGTTCAGCAGGGCGGCAATGCCGACCCAGACCAGATAGGGGACGAGCAGCAGGCTTGCGCCGGAGCTGATGGGGAGAAGAACCAGGATGAGGGCGAGGATCGACAGCCAGAGAAGGCCGACCTCGGCGAGCGCGAGATCGGGGCGCCGCAGGGTGAAGAAGAGGTAGTTCCAGGCGACGTTCAGGCTGCCGTTCAAGGCGAACAGGCCGATGACCAGCGACTTCTGCAGAGGCGTCGACGCGCCGAACCAGGCCAGCACGATGGCAATGGCCGCCAGCGTCAGGATGACGGTCCAGATCGGCCCGAACACCCAGTCCGGCGGCTTCCATCCGGGAAAGCGCAGGGACCGGTACCAGGGGCCTATGACGGTAAGCATGCCTCCAAGCACGGCGACGGCCAGCGTTCCCGCAACGGCGAGGAAGATCGGCAGCCATCCCTGGGCGAGGGCGTCCATCATGGCCGCACCAGTCCTAGAAGGTGGCCGGCATCCTTGAGGAAGATGCGGAAGTGCGCGCCGGGACTTTTCCGGACCAGTTCCTTGTGCATGTAGGATTCCCAGGTCAGCCGCTGGACATCCTTGTCCGCGCACATGGAGACGAAGCGCTCGCGCAGCCGGTCGCTGCGGTACCAGAACCACTGCATGACGCCGAGGATGAAGAAGACCCGGCCGTGGGCCTTCATGAACCGCTTACGCGCTCGCGCGAGCGCGCGCGCGTCGCCTGTCCGCAGCATCTCTGCGGCCGCCTCGGCCGCGAAGGTCGCACTGGCCATCGCATAGTAGATGCCCTCGCCCGAAGCCGGAGCGACAACCCCGGCCGCGTCCCCGACAAGGAGGACGTCGCGCCCGTTGTCCCAGCGCCGGAGCGGCTTCAAGGGGATCGGCGCGCCCTCCCGGCGGATGGTCTCGAGCCGGTCGAGACCGGTCTTGACGCGGAAGGCGGCCACCGACTCGCGCAGCGCGAAGCCCTTGTGGTGCGTTCCGGTCCCGATGCTGGCCGTGGCACCGTGCGGGAATACCCAGCTGTAGAAGTCCGGCGAGTAGCGCCCGTCATAGTGGACGTCACACCGGCGGGCGTCGTAGCCGGCCTCTCCCGCTGCCGGCGCCCGGACGATCTCATGGTAGGCGAACACGCAGCGCATCCGTTCTGCGCCGGCGATCTCCTGGCGGCCAACGGCGGAGTTTGCACCATCCGCGCCGATGATCAGGCGCGCAGCCACGACCTTCTCGGACTGGTCGGAACCAGTGCGAATGTGAACGCGCGCATGCGCCCCCTCGTCCCGGCTGATCCGGACGAACCGGCCCGTCATGCGCTCGGCACCCCTGGTCCCGGCGCGGCGCCTCAGGAACTCGTCGAAGACCTCGCGGTCGACCATGGCGACGTAGCCATCGTCGATGGGCATGTCGACATGCCGGCTCGACGGGGCAACGATCCGGGCACAGTTGATGCGGGCGCAGATGATCGAATCCGGGATCGCATAGTCCTTGACCAGGCGCGGCGGGATGGCCCCACCGCATGGCTTGATCCGGCCGGCCCGGTCGATGAGCAGAACCGAGTGCCCCTGGCCCGCCAGTTCGGCCGCGATCGTGGCGCCGGCCGGACCGCCCCCCACCACAACGACATCGTAGACCTGGCGCGTGTCCATGGGCTCAGCCTCCACCTGCTGCGAGCGACACCTGCGTCTGCACTCGCGGAGGGTCGCCGATGACGGTCTCGCCCGACATGGCCGCGATGCGGACGGCGAGCACGGCAGCAACCAGGAACAGCACCGCCTCCACCGCAAAGACGCTGCCATAGGCGATCAGGCTGGAACCGGTGAGAAGCCGGGTCACGTCGACCGCGACGGTGCCGAGAAAGCCGCCGACGCCGAACGCGATCGCCTGCGAGGCACCCCACACGCCCATGCGCATGCCTTCGCGTCGTGCCGTGCCCATGCCAGCCATGGCCATCATGGTGCCGATGGCGGCGCCCGCGTAGACGCCGTTGCCGAAGCCGAGCAGGAACGTGTTGGCGTGAAGAGGCCATGACCGCCCCGCAAGGCCCGCAAGCGCCAGGCCGGCCAGCGCAAGGGCCGAGGCGATGCAGCCGAGGATGGTCCACAGCCGCGGCGATCCCCAGCCGTCATGGCGCAGGAAGGTGCCGAGAAGCGCAACCGAGATCATCCCGGCCAGAACGCCGGCGTTTTGAACCCCCGACAGGCGCGTCGTAGCCCCCGGCGTCAGGCCGAACACGAGGCCGGCAAAGGGCTCGAGGATCAGATCCTGACCCGAAAAGGCCAGCATCGACACGAAGATGAAGATCGTGAAAAGGCGCGAGCGGGGCTCGGCCCAGACCTCGCGCAGCACGGTGCGAAACGCCGGTTGCGCCTGTCCGCCCGCGGCTTCCTCGGGATGGCCCGACCCGACGGACCGGCCCTCGATGCCGGTGACCGCGACGATCGCCACCACAAGGGCAATCAGGCTGATCGTGGTTGAGACAGCGACCAGCCTCTCCATGGAGAAGGGGTCGAGAAAGGCCCCGGCGATCAGGGCTGTCACGGCGAAGCCTGCAATCATCATCAGCCACACGATCGTGGCGGCTGCCGGCCGGCGCTGCGGTTCCACCCGCTTTGCCAGCAGGGCCAGCAGAGAGGTTCCCGCCGCGCCGCCGCCGGCTCCGATCAGAACGAAAGCCAGGATGGCAAGCGTCAGTCCGGCGGCCCTGTCCCAGGCGATCAGCGCCGTCGCGACGGAGGCAAGGCTCCCGCCGGCGGCAAGCACGGCCATGCCGCCGATGATCCAGGGCGTGATCCGCCAGCCCTGGTCGGCGCCATGCCCCCAGCGCGGGCGGAGGATCTGCATCGCATAATGGATGCTGACCAGCGCGCCCGGGATCATGGCAGGCAGCGCAAGCTCGACGACCATCACGCGGTTCACCGTCGATGTGGTCATCACGACAATGCCGCCAAGCGCGGTCTGGACGAGGCCGAGGCGGATGATCTGGAACCAGGTCAGGTGAGCCGGGACCATGGTGCGCCTCACGCCGGCCTGAGGGCGAAAGCGGCCACCAGCATGCCCAGAACGTAGAGCGACGTTCCGGTGGCGTTGTAGCGGGCGGCCTGGCCGCGCGGGTCGGCGATGAGCCGGCCCATCAGCACCACCTGGACGGCCAGCAGGGCGGCGA
This sequence comes from Phreatobacter sp., assembly GCF_051860605.1. Taxonomy (GTDB): domain Bacteria; phylum Pseudomonadota; class Alphaproteobacteria; order Rhizobiales; family Phreatobacteraceae; genus Phreatobacter. The sequence goes on from NZ_JBHYDR010000007.1 coordinate 191,672, forward strand.
TGACGGCGGCATGGCCGGGACGACCGAAGCCGATCAGGAGGGCGATCACGCCGATCTGCGGCAGCGCCATGACCGCGCAGGCAAGGCGGGCGGCGGCATCCTCGCCCAGGGCGACCGGCAGTGACCGGATGCCGGTGCGGCGATCCCCCTCGACGGCCTTGAAGTCGTTGAGCGTCATGATGCCATGGGCGCCGATGGAATAGAGCGCCGCGATGATCAGGATGCGCCAGTCGGGCAGGACGGTGGCCATGATGGCGGCACCAGTGAACCAGGGCAGCCCTTCATAGGAGAAGGCGACCGCGGCATTGCCGAACCAGCCGTTCTGCTTGAGCCGCAGCGGCGGGGCGCTATAGGCCCAGGCGAGAGCGAGGCCGATGACAGTGGCCAGAAGCACCCAAGAACCCAGCATGGCGGCCACCACCAGCGAGACCGCCGACCAGATGATCGCGATATAGAGGCCCCAGCGGCCGGGAATGCGGCCGGAGGGAATGGGCCGGTGTGGCTCGTTGATGAGATCGACGTGGCGGTCGTACCAGTCGTTGACGGCCTGGCTGGTGGCACAGACCAGCGGACCCGCCAGCAGGATGCCGGCAGCAACCGTCATCCAGGGCGTCAGGGTGGTCGAACCGGCCGAGATGACGCCGCAGCCGAAAGCCCACATCGGCGCGAACCAGGTGATGGGCTTGAACAGTTCGAGGACGGCAGGCGCACTCGGATAGGTCATGCCTCATGGTAGGAGGCCCGGCCCGGAGTGTCAATTTCTCTTTACACTGGAGAGTGTCAATCTATCTCGGCCGATGCATCGTCCATGATGCCGAAGCGACGCATCTTGAGATACAGACTCTGGCGGCTGAGACCGAGGAGTTCGGCCGCCGTCGCGCGATTGTCCTGCGTCATTTCCAGCGCTGCCTCGATGCAGAGCCGCTCGATGATGTCGGTCGTCTCGCGCACGAGTTCCTTCAGCGAGACGCGCCCGACCAGTTCGGTGAACTGGTCGACGGATCGCGGCAGGGCCTGGGTCTTGGTGCCATTCACAGCGGGTGCCGGGCGGGGCGAGCCGCGAACGACGAATCCATAGCAAGGGAAGTCGGATGTCTCGACCAGCACCGCCGACACCTCCACCGATTCGACGAGACCGAAGGCCCCCCGCATGATGGTCGAGAAATTGCGGATGGAGCCGAAGTCGCGCAGCGTCGCGGTCATGGTCGGTACGTCGATGCCGGCCCGTCCAAGCCACTCGCCGAGCTGATGGCCACGCGCCTGATCGGCCGTGGCCAGTTGGGCGAGTTCGAGAAAGGCGGGATTGGCCTCGACGATATGGCCCTCCAGATCCGTCACCACGAACCCGTCGGGCAGCTTGTCGATGAGGCTGACATAGCGGCCGGCTGAGGTGCCGGCCACCGAACCTCCGGTGGCAACTACTTCCCTGAGCCGGATCAGGACAAGGGTCGCGCCCTCGTTCCGGAACAGCGAGGCCGTGGCGTCGAACTGGCGACCGGTCGCAGCCGTGGCAATCTGGACGGTGGCCGCACTCTGCCCGCCGGCAGACCGTGACAGAAGGGCCTCGATATCGGCGCCACCTTTGTCGTCGAACAACTGGCCGAGCGTCCGGCCCGTCAGTCGCCCAGTCGATGTGGCCAGCGCATCGATGGCGGCGGGATTGGCCTCAAGCACTTTCCGCGTCGCCATGTCGGCGATCAGGATCGGCTCGGAGGTCATCTGGAACAGCGCGCGATAACGTGTTTCGGCAGCGCGCAGGCGAAGATACTCGCGCTCCATGGCCTGCTGCGACTGGACCAGCTGCTGCTGGACCTGGGCCAGCGCGCTGAGGTCGCGGCCGACGACGATCACACTGCCCGCCGCCTTGGCCTTGATGGCCGAATAGCGGATCGGGATCGTCGACAGCGGATCGGAACCCTTGTGGTTGATTTCGCGCAGGCCGGAGGCGGAGCCCGTCTCGGCCTCGCTCAGGAGCCGGCTTGCCTTGTTCTGGCTGTCCGGAGCGATCGTGTCGAGCCAGGGGCGTCCCATCCAGGACTGGGCGTCCTTGGCGATGGGCGTATCGGGGCTGGTCTTGAGATCGCGAACGATCCCCTTTCCATCGACCAGCAGGATGATATCGGCGACAACCGAAGCCACCGCCACTGCAGTCCGGCCGTCAAGGCCTACAAGAGCATTCGGGCCGGTGGTTGCCATCGGAATCTTCGCTGTTTGGAGCGCGCCGGACTACCGGCGCGATCCGTCCGTTCATGAACTACCTGCCGAGCTTGACATGTCCATCCCGACCAGATTTCCGGCCAGGCGGACGGCCTCCCGACCATCCTCCGGCGCGCCATCCGCGCCGACCAATACACATCGGTCAGGCCTTCCGTTGAAGGCTGAGCCCCCAACAAGAACGCCGATCGACCGATTCTGCGAGCCCCTTCGCATGGCGCTTATCGCCGAAGTCAAAGGAGCGAGCAAGTCATCGTTGCTCAACGAGACGCCGACAAGGTCGAACCATTCGGCACCCAGCAGCTCGCGCGCCTGACCCATATGCTCGACGCTGACCAGCTCAACCTGCCAGCCCGCTTCGAGGAACATCTCCTTGACCACCGACAGGCCAAGGGTGTGCTGCTCATTCGCGTAGGGCATCAGCAGGGCGCGCGGCTGGCGCTCGAAAGGGTGAGCATGGTGCACGGGTGGCGGCGACATCGTCCGCATGATCTGCTGCAGACGGACAAGGCCGATCGTGACATCGGCGAAGCTGCACTGGTCGCGCAGCCACAAGTCGCCGAGCTGGCGCGCCGTCGGCGCCAGAAGATCCAGGAAGATCGTAGCGCTGACCAGTCCCCGTGCCCGCAGGCCGTTGATCTGGGCCATGGCGACGTGAATGTCCTGGAACATGATCGCCTGGATGAAGTCGTCGATCTCGGCCGCTGAAACCGTGTCGGCGGACGGCACATCCGGCGCCGCTGGTCCTTGGGCGCGCGTGACCATCAACAGGCGCGGAACGATCTCGAATTGGATGGTGCGGGCGATTGTCGCCAGCAACCGGTCGTCGATCATCTTCTTGCCGGCCGCACCATTCTGGCCGTCAGGATTGGATGTCGATGTGGCACGAGATGGTCGGCGTACCTGCCGGTCATCAAACCCGATATCCGTCATGGGCCTCTCCCCCACTCCGGGACCGGTTCGCCCACCATAGAGCATCCGGTCCGCATTCTGGCAGGCGATGCGGGACCCACGTCTCCCGGCCGCGACCGGGAACAGCAAAGTCCATACTTTAGTCTATCCGAACTGCACGCCGCCGCAAGGTGCCGGCTGTCCGGAATGTTGGACAGTCTATGAGTAAAACCGTCTTGACGTAAACTTCTTTTTACACTCACATGATCGTCGTCGTTGTCGGCCCACGGGGTCAGATGCGACCCCACCCCGACCCTGGGGAGACGTCATGCCTCGTCGTGCAGCGCAGCAGTGCGGGACCACCCGGCTCTACACGCCGGACCAGCGTCGGCGGCGTGACGAGAGCATGTGGACGCTGGTCCAGGGGCTGCTTGCCCCCCTCCAGTTCGCGATCTTTATCGTCAGCCTCGTGCTGGTCGTGCGGTACCTGCAGACCGGCGAAGGCTACTGGGCCGCAACCCTTTCCATCATCGCCAAGACCATCGCGCTCTACGTCATCATGGTCACCGGCTCGCTCTGGGAGCACGCGGTCTTCGGCCGCTATCTCTTCGCCCCGGCCTTCTTCTGGGAGGACGTCGTGAGCATGGCGGTGATCGCCCTGCACACCGCCTATCTGGCCAGCCTCCTGCTGCCCGGCGTCACCCCGCACACGCAGATGGCCATCGCGCTCGCCGCCTATGGGCTCTATGCCGTCAACGCGGCCCAGTATGTGTTCAAGCTCCGCCAGGCCCGACTGGAAGCCGGCTCCGCTTCTGTGGAGGCCGCCCGATGACCGTCCATACGCTCATCGCCCGATCGGGCACGACGTCGGGCTGCAGCGACACGGAGGTGTTGCGCGAGCGTGGCCAGCGTGAAGTCTTCTGCGGGCTGACCAGCATCGTCTGGCTGCACCGCAAGATGCAGGACGCCTTCTTCCTGGTGGTGGGCTCGCGCACCTGCGCCCACCTGATCCAGTCGGCGGCAGGCGTCATGATCTTTGCCGAGCCGCGCTTTGCAACCGCCATCATGGAGGAGCGCGACCTCGCCGGGCTGACCGATGCCAACGAGGAACTGGACCGGATCGTCGGCCGGCTGCTCGAGCGCCGGCCGGATATCCGCATGCTGTTTCTGGTCGGCTCCTGCCCTTCAGAGGTGATCAAGCTCGATCTCGGCCGCGCGGCAAGCCGGCTGGACAAAGCCTATGCGCCGCAGGTCCGGGTGCTCAACTATTCCGGCAGCGGCATCGAGACCACCTTTACCGAGGGGGAGGATGCAGCGCTGGCGGCCCTCGTCCCTCACATGCCGGATGAGCCGGCTGGTGCTCCTGCCTCCCTGCTCGTGGCGGGCACGCTGGCCGACGTGGTCGAGGACCAGTTCCGCCGGCTGTTCGCCGATCTCGGCATTGACCGTGTCGGTTTCCTTCCCGCGCAGCGCTCGACGGATCTACCGCCGGTCGGGCCTGCAACGCGGGTCCTGCTCGCACAGCCGTTCCTCAAGGACACGGCCAGGTCGCTCCAGGAGCGTGGCGCGAGCCTTCTCTCGGCGCCGCACCCCGTTGGCGCCGAGGGTACTACCCGTTGGCTTCAGGCCGCCGCGACGGCACTTCACGTTCCCCGCGAAAGGTTCCAGAACGTCACTCGTGCCGGACAGGCCCGCGCTGAGCGGGCCGTTGGCCGACACCGGGCTGCTCTCGCGGGCAGGCGGGTTTTTCTCTTTCCCGATTCCCAGATCGAGATCCCCGTCGCGCGCTTCCTGTCGCGCGAACTGGGCATGGAACTCGTCGAGGTGGGAACGCCCTACCTGCATCGCGGGCACATGGCGGCCGAGCTCGACCTCCTGCCGGCCGGCACCCGCATCTCCGAGGGCCAGGATGTCGAGCGCCAGCTTGACAGGTGCCGCCGGGATGCCCCGGACCTGGTCGTCTGCGGCCTGGGCCTTGCCAACCCGCTCGAGGCCGAAGGCATCGCAACCAAGTGGTCGATCGAGCTGATCTTCACGCCGATCCAGGGCTACGAGCAGGCCGGCGACCTGGCCGAACTCTTCGCGCGCCCGCTCGCGCGTCGCCAGAAGCTGGCGGTGTAGCGATGCAGCTGACCGTCTGGACCTATGAGGGACCTCCCCATGTTGGCGCCATGCGGATCGCAACCGCCATGGAGGGCCTGCATTACGTGCTGCACGCCCCGCAGGGCGACACCTATGCCGATCTGCTCTTCACGATGATCGAGCGGAGGGACCGGCGACCGCCGGTGACCTACACGACCTTCCAGGCGCGCGATCTCGGCGGCGACACGGCCGGGCTGTTCCAGGAAGCATGTCGGGCAGCCTACGAGCGGTTCCGGCCCGAGGCCATGATCGTCGGGGCCTCCTGCACGGCGGAGCTGATCCAGGACGATCCGGGAGGCCTTGCCACGACGCTCGGACTGCCGATCCCGGTGATCCCGCTGGAACTGCCCTCCTACCAGAAGAAGGAGAACTGGGGCGCCTCGGAAACCTTCTACCGGCTCGTCCGCGCGCTGGCGCAGCCGCGCACGGCGCCGCGCGCCCCGGATGCGCGTCCCAGCTGCAACATCCTCGGACCCACGGCGCTCGGCTTCCGCCATCGCGACGACCTTGCCGAGATCACCAGGCTCGTGACGGCAATGGGCATCGACATCAACGTGGTAGCCCCGCTCGGTGCCCGGCCGACGGATCTCGTTCGTCTGGGCGATGCCGATTTCAACATCGTCCTCTATCCCGAGATCGCCGATGCCGCGGCGCGCTATCTGGAGAAGAGCTTCGGACAGCCGGCGGTCAGGACCATCCCGATCGGGGTCGGCGCCACACGCGACTTCATTGCCGAGGTCGCCGGCCTCGCCGGCGTGCCGCCGCTCGCTGGAGACGCAGGCTCGCGGCTGCCCTGGTATTCGCGCTCGGTCGACTCGACCTACCTGACCGGCAAGCGTGTCTTCATTTTCGGCGATGCCCCGCACGCCATCGCCGCGGCGCGGGTCGCCACGACGGAACTGGCCTTCGACCTTGTCGGAATTGGCACCTATTCGCGCGAGTTCGCACGCGAGGTCCGCACGGTTGCCGCAACCCACGGCATCGAGGCGCTGATCACGGACGACTACCTGGAGGTCGAGGAGCGGATTGCCGCCCTGCGGCCCGAGCTCATCCTCGGCACGCAGATGGAACGCCATATCGCCAAGCGGTTCGGCATTCCCTGCGCGGTGATCTCCTCGCCCGTCCATGTCCAGGACTTCCCAGCCCGCCATTCCCCACAGATGGGTTTCGAGGGCGCCAATGTCCTGTTCGACACCTGGGTTCATCCGCTGATGATGGGGCTGGAGGAACACCTGCTCCACATGTTCCGGGGTGATTTCGAGTTCAACGACAGGTCCGCATCGCATCTCGGTGCGACGGCGTCCCATCCGGCTCCGGTCGCAGAGGCCGAGGCCACACCGCCCCCGGCAGCAACGACACTGGCCCCGGCCCTCTGGGACACGGGCGCCGAACAGGAGCTTCGCAAGATCCCCTTCTTCGTCCGCGGCAAGGCGCGCCGCAACACCGAACGCTTCGCGCTGGAGCGCGGCATTTCAACCATCACGCTGGACACGCTTTACGATGCGAAAGCCCATTTCGGCCGCTGACGCAACGCCGATCCGCGTCGCCGTTGTCACGCTGGACAATCATCTGGCGGGCGTCGTCGGCCGGGCGCGCAAGCGACTTGCCGAGGCCCTCCCGGGCCTGAGCCTGTCGCTTCATGCCGCCTCCGAATGGTCCAGCGACGAAACCGCGCTCGATCGTTGCCGCGATGCCATCGACCGGGCGGACATCATCCTCTGTTCCATGCTGTTCATGGAGGAGCATGTCGCGCCGATCCTGCCGAACCTGAAGGCCAGGCGAGAAAATTGCGATGCCATCGTCGGCTGCATGTCGGTTCCCGAGGTGGTTAATCTCACCCGCATCGGGCGCTACCGGTTCGGCGAAAATGCCGGCGGGGCACTGTCCTTCCTGAAGCGCCTGCGGGGGAAGTCAGCGCCCGGCGGCGGCTCGGGCGCGAGCCAGATGCGGATGCTGCGCCGGCTCCCCAAGCTGCTGCGCTTCATCCCGGGCTCGGCGCAGGATCTGCGCGCCTATTTCCTGACCCTGCAATACTGGCTGGCCGGCTCCGACGACAATGTCGAGAACATGATCCGGATGCTGATCGACCGTTATGCCGACGGTCCACGCCGGCCACTGCGCGGGAAACTGCCAGCCGGCCCGCCGATCGACTATCCGGAGGTGGGCGTCTACCACCCGGCCCTTGCCGGCCGCATCGCCGAGGACGCTGGGCGTCTCCCGGCCGGCCGCGGACCGCGGGTCGGCCTCATCGTCATGCGATCCTATCTGCTGGCCAGCGACACGCGCCATTATGACGGCGTCATCGCCGCCCTGGAGGCCCGCGGACTGACCGTGATCCCGGCCTTCTCCAGCGGACTGGACTCGCGTCCGGCCATCGAGCGCCACTTCATCGACCGTGGACGGCCGACCGTGGATGCCGTTGTGTCGCTGACCGGCTTTTCGCTCGTCGGCGGACCGGCCTACAACGACTCCGCTGCGGCCAGCGCCACCCTGACGCAACTCGGCGTGCCTTACATCTCGGCCCATCCGCTCGAGTTTCAGACGCTGGAGGACTGGGGCGCCTCCGACCGCGGACTGCTGCCGGTCGAGAACACGATCATGGTGGCCATTCCGGAGATTGACGGCGCCATCCAGCCGATCGTCTTCGGCGGACGTGTGGCCGGAAACGGCACGCCCTGCACGGGTTGCGAGCGCAACTGCCGCTTCACGGCGTCAAGCGACGGACGCGAGATGCAGTCCTGTCCGGAGCGCGCTGCAACGCTGGCTGCACGGGTCGACCGCCTGATCACGCTGAAGCGTAAGGCTCGCGCAGAGCGCAAGGTCGCCATTGTCCTGTTCAACTTCCCGCCCAATGCCGGAAATGTCGGAACGGCCGCCTATCTGTCCGTGTTCGAGAGCCTGCACAACACGATGACGGCCATGCGCGATGCCGGTTACCGGGTCGACCTGCCGGCCGATGCCGACGCCCTGCGCCGCCGCATTCTGGAGGGCAATGCTACCCGTTTCGGCGCCATGGCCAACGTCCACCATCGCGTCCCCGCGGGCGACCATATCCGCCGGGAGGCCCATCTCGCCGAGATCGAGGCGCACTGGGGCCCAGCGCCCGGCCGCCAGCAGAGCGATGGCGCCAGCATCTTCGTGCTTGGTGAGCGCTTCGGGAATGTCCTCGTCGGGATCCAGCCCTCGTTCGGCTGGGAGGGCGATCCGATGCGGCTTCTGTTCGAGAAGAGCTTTGCGCCCACCCACGCCTTCAGCGCCTTCTACCGCTTCATGAAGGAGGACTTCGGTGCCGATGCCCTCCTCCATTTCGGCACCCACGGGGCGCTGGAATTCATGCCGGGCAAGCAGACCGGCCTGTCCGCGCGGTCATGGCCCGAACGGCTGATCGGCGATGTGCCGAACTTCTATCTCTATGCCGCCAACAACCCCTCCGAGGGGGCGCTGGCCAAGCGACGCTCCGCCGCCACCCTGATCAGCTACCGCACCCCGGCGCTGACGCAGGCCGGCCTCTACCGCGGGCTGATCGACCTGAAGGCGTCGATCGACCGCTGGCGCGTACTCGATCTGGCCGACCTGGCGACGCGGGAAAGCCTTGGCTGTCTCATCCAGGCACAGGCAGCGACCGTCGATCTGGCCGACGCCGAACCGGCCTGGGGGCCGGAGGCTCAGGAGCGGATCACGCGCCTCACCGGGAGCGTGCTGGAACTGGAATATTCGCTGATCCCGCATGGCCTGCATGTCGTCGGCAAGCCGCCTGGACCAGCCGAGCGCGCCGACCTGCTCGCCGCCATCGGCGAGACGAGCCACGGGCTGGCGCCCCATGCCGGGGTGCTTGCCGATCTCGTCGGTGGCCTGCCGGTCGACAAGGCGCTGGCCCGCGCCGGCCTTGCCCCCGACGCGGAAACCCGCGCTGCCTGGCACCAGCTCGCCGAGACGGATCGTCTTCTGGCAGCGGAGACGGAACTGGGCGGCATCCTCAATGCCCTCGACAGCGGTTTCGTCCAGCCGGCTCCGGGCGGCGACGTTCTGAAGACCACAGCCGTGCTGCCCACCGGGCGCAACCTCCACGGCTTCGACCCGTTCCGCATCCCCAGCGCCTTCGCGGTGGCGGACGGCGCGCGCCAGGCCGAGCGGATCCTCGCCCGCCATGTCGCCGACGGCCATCCCTTGCCGGAGACCGTGGCGCTGGTGCTGTGGGGCACGGACAATCTCAAGACCGAGGGCAGCCCTATCGCCCAGGCCCTGGCGCTGATGGGGGCCAGGCCGCGCTTCGACGCCTATGGCCGGCTTGCCGGCGCGGAACTGATCCCGGTGGCGGAGCTCGGCCGCCCGCGTGTCGACGTGGTCATGACCCTGTCGGGCATCTTCCGCGATCTGCTGCCGCTGCAGACGCGCCTGCTTGCCGAAGCCGTTCACTTGGCGGCGACGGCGGACGAGCCGGACACCGAAAACTTCGTCCGCAAGCACGCCCTCGCTTTCCAGGCCTCAAGCGGCTGCAGCCTGGAGGAGGCCTCCATGCGCGTGTTTTCCAATGCGGACGGCGCCTACGGTGCCAATGTGAACGGTCTCATCCAGAGCGGGCGCTGGTCGGACGAGGACGAGATCGCCGAGACCTTCGCCAGCCGCAAGAGCTTCGCCTACGACCGCAAGGGCAAGCCGGTCCGGGCACCGGAACAGCTGGAGCGCGTGCTCGCCGGCGTCGACATGGCCTATCAGAACCTCGACTCGGCAGAGCTTGGAGTCACCACCGTCGACCAGTATTTCGACACGCTCGGCGGCATCTCGCGCGCGGTCAAGCGCGCCCGCGGCTCTTCCGTCCCGGTCTACATCTCCGACCAGACCCGTCGGACCGGCACCGTCCGTACGCTCGGCGAGCAGGTGGCGCTGGAAACGCGCACCCGCACCCTCAATCCCAAATGGTACGAGGGCATGCTCAAGCACGGCTACGAGGGCGTGAGGATCATCGAGGAGCATGTGACCAACACGGTCGGCTGGTCGGCGACGACCGGCGAGGTGGCACCCTGGGTCTACAAGGAAATCACCGAGCTCTACGTGCTCGACCCGGCCATGCGCGACCGCCTGGCAAGCCTCAACACCACGGCTTCGGCTCGTCTCGCCAACCGCCTTATCGAAGCCCACCAGCGCAACTTCTGGACCCCTGACCCCGAGACCCTGGCCGCCCTGCGCGAGGCGGGCGAGGACCTCGAGGACCGGCTGGAAGGCGTAACCCCCGGGAGGGCAGCATGAGCGGCCTCGTTACACCGATCGTCATCCGAAATCCTGTCCCGCGACGGGCCGACGGAGAAGGCAGCGTCCAGGTCCGGATGGATGCCAGCATCGACACCGGCTCGGCCAAGGTCTTCGCCGTTTACGGCAAGGGAGGCATCGGCAAGTCAACCACCTCGTCGAACCTGTCGGTGGCCTTCTCCAAGATCGGCAAGCGCGTGTTGCAGATCGGCTGCGATCCCAAGCACGATTCCACCTTCACGCTGACCAAGAGCCTGATCCCGACCGTCATCGACGTCCTGGAGGGCGTGAACTTTCATGGCGAGGAGTTGCGGCCCGAGGACTTCGTCTTCGAGGGCTACAACGGCGTCATGTGCGTGGAAGCGGGCGGGCCGCCGGCCGGCACCGGCTGCGGCGGCTATGTCGTCGGCCAGACCGTCAAGCTCCTGAAGGAGCACCACCTTCTGGACGAGACCGATGTCGTCATCTTCGACGTGCTGGGCGACGTGGTCTGCGGCGGCTTCGCCGCGCCTCTGCAATATGCCGAGCGGGCCCTCATCGTGGCGGCCAACGACTTCGACTCGATCTTCGCCATGAACCGCATCGTCGCGGCCATCAAGGCGAAATCGAAGAACTATGACGTGCGGATCGGCGGCGTGATCGCCAACCGCAGTGCCGATGTCGACCAGATCGAGCGGTTCAACAAGGCGGTGGGAACATCGACCATCGCCAGGTTGCCCGACCTCGACGTGATCCGCCGGTCGCGCCTGAAGAAGTCGACCCTGTTCGAGATGGAGGCGACGCCGGAAGTGCTCGCCGTCCAGCGCGAATATATCCGCCTCGCCCAGCACCTCTGGGACGGCACCGAACCTCTTCTCGTCAGCCCGCTCAAGGATCGCGAGATCTTCGACCTTCTGGGATTCGACTGATGCCAACGATCACCTATCGCGACCGGCGTCATGAACTGGAGACCTACTTCGACCGCACGGCGGTCGAGGCTTGGAGCCGTCTGACGTCCGATGCACCGGTCGGCCGCATTCGGGCAACCGTCCGTGCCGGCCGCGACACGATGCGCTCCACCCTTCTGTCCTGGCTGCCCGAGGACCTGTCCGGCCGGCGCATTCTCGATGCGGGATGCGGCACCGGAGCCCTGGCGATGGAAGCGGCCCAGCGCGGGGCCGATGTCGTGGCCGTGGACCTGTCGCCACAGCTTGTCCGCCTGGCGCGCGAGCGCACCGCCGGCCTTGCCGGCACGGGCCGCATCACCTTCCGGGTCGGCGATCTGCTCGATCCTCTCCTTGGGCGCTTCGACCATGTCGTAGCGATGGACTCGCTGATTCACTATCGGACGGACGACATGGTCCGGGTCCTTTCGGCCCTGTCGCGCCAGACCTCCGGCTCGCTGCTGTTCACGTTCGCGCCGAAGACGCCGCTGCTGGTCATGATGCATGCCGCCGGGCGGTTGTTCCCTCGCGGCGACCGGGCGCCGGCCATCGAGCCCGTCGGCGAAAGGCGGCTGCGTACCCGTCTGGGGACGGCGACGGCCCCGGACGGCTGGCGGCTTGGGCGCGGTCTGCGGGTCGCGCGCGGCTTCTACATCAGCCAGGCGCTGGAGCTCGTCCGTCCATGATGCGCGCGAGCGGCTCCATCCTCTCTCTGTGGCGGCAGATCGGCACGCGGTTCCTGCCGTTCGCCGATGCCGCCAGCGCCGAGGTGCCGCTTGCACGCCTGATCCGCCTGTCGCTGTTCCAGGTTTCGGTCGGCATGGCCACCGTGCTGCTGGTCGGCACGCTCAATCGGGTCATGATCGTGGAACTCGCCGTGCCAGCCTCGCTGGTGGCGGTGATGGTCGCCCTGCCCCTGCTCTTCGCGCCCTTCCGCGCCTTTGTCGGGTTCCGCTCCGATACGCATGTCTCGGCCATCGGCTGGCGTCGTGTGCCCTATATCTGGATGGGGTCCCTCCTCCAGTTCGGCGGCCTTGCGATCATGCCGTTCGCGCTGCTGGTCCTGTCGGGCGACGGCGTCGGACCGGTCTGGGCCGGACAGGCGGGGGCGGCACTCGCCTTCCTGATGGTCGGAGCCGGGCTCCAGATCACCCAGACCGCCGGACTGGCACTTGCCACCGACATCACGCGACCCGAGGCGCGGCCGCGGGTGGTGGCGCTGATGTATCTGATGCTGCTCGTCGGCATGCTGGGAAGTGGCGCGGTTTTCGGCCTCCTGCTGACCGATTTCAGCCCCAAGCGACTGATTCAGGTGATCCAGGGCGCCGCCATGGTGACCATCGCCCTCAACGTCATCGCCCTGTGGAAGCAGGAACCGCGCGACCCGTCGCGCAACCGGGCGCCCGCCGAGGAGCCCCGCTTTTCAGTGGCCTGGGCGCGGCTCATGGCCGAACCGAAGGCGCGGCGCTATCTGGTCGCGGTCGGGCTCGGCACGGCCGCCTTCAACATGCAGGACATCATCCTGGAGCCCTATGGCGGCGAGGTGATCGGCCTGTCCGTTGCGGCCACGACCATGCTGACCGCGCTGCTCGCCTTCGGTGCCATTCTGGCCTTCGCACTGGCCGCCCGGCTGCTGGTGCGTGACTTCGATCCGGCCCGGCTGGCGGCGCTCGGAACGGTCGTCGGCATAGCGGCCTTCACCGCTGTGATCCTCGCCGCCCCGCTCGGCTCGGCGGGCCTGTTCCGCTTCGGCGCTTTCCTGATCGGATTCGGCGGCGGGCTCTTTGCGGTCGGCACGCTGACGGTCGCCATGACGCTCGACAGACGCGGCAACAACGGCCTTGCGCTCGGAGCCTGGGGCGCGGTCCAGGCATCCGCCGCCGGCCTTTCGATCGCCTGCGGCGGCATCCTGCGGGACGTCGTCAATGCGCTGGCGGCGAAAGGTGCTCTGGGACCGGCCCTGACCGGCCCGTCGATCGGCTACGGCGCGGTCTACCACGTCGAATTGTTCCTGCTTTTCGCCACGCTCATCGCGCTCGGCCCGCTGGCCGGACGCTCCATGTCCGACGTGCATGCCGGGGCGTCTGCTTCGGCACCCTTCGGCCTCTCGCAGTTTCCGCGATAGGCCCAAGAACAGCCCTCAAGCCCTGGAGGCACCAATGATCACCGGAATGGAAGACAGAGGCATCGATCTGGCGCTGCTGTGCCTGTGGGCCTTCGCCATCTTCTTCGCGGGCCTGATTTTCTATCTTCACCGCGAGAACAAGCGCGAGGGCTATCCGCTGGTCGAGGAGCCCGGAGAAAGGCCCCGGCGGGTGAGCATCATCGGCTGGCCGGCACCGCCTCCGCCGAAGTCCTACCTTCTGAAGGGAGGTCAGACCGTGACCGTTGCCGATGGCCGGCCGGATCTGCGTCCGGTGGCAGCCAGGCCGCTCGCCAGGTTCCCCGGCGCGCCCCTCGTGCCGACCGGCAATCCGCTGGCCGATGGTGTCGGGCCTGCCGCCTATGCCGAGCGCGCCGACGTTCCGGACAAGCTCTATTCCGGCGAGCCGCGCATCCAGCCGCTCAGGGCGCTTCCGGCCTTCCATATTGCCGACCGCGATCCCGATCCGCGCGGCATGAAGCTCATTGCCGGTGACCGAGAGCATGTCGGCACCATCGTCGATGTATGGATCGACCGCGCCGAATATGTCGTGCGCTACCTGGAGGCGGAGCTTCCCGGGGCCGGCGGCGGGCGGCGCCTGCTCGTTCCCATGGGCTTTGCAAGGGTTGATGGCCGCCGTGGCCGCGTCGAGGTCTCGGCGCTGTTCGGCGAGCATTTCCCCGGCGTTCCGGCCACCCGCGATCCCGATCAGGTCACGCTGCTCGAGGAGGACAGGATCATGGGCTATTTCGGCGGAGGCATGCTCTACGCCTCGCCGCAGCGCGCGGAGCCGATGCTGTGAGCGACGATTTCGACTTCGAACCGATCCCCGGCCTTCCGGCCGTTCCGCCACAAGGCGAGCGCCTGCTCTGGCAGGGCCGGCCCGACTGGCGCGCCCTGGCGGTCCGCGCCTTCCATATCCGCAAGGTCGCGGTCTATTTCGCGATCCTGGTGGCATGGCGCGGCCTGACCGCCCATGCCGACGGACTGGCGATCGCTGCAGCCTCGCGGCAGATGCTATGGATTGCGCTCCTGGGTGCGGCCTGCATGGCGGCACTCACCCTGCTCGCCTATGCCTATGCGCGCAGCACCGTCTACACGATCACCTCGCGCCGCATCGTGATCCGATCCGGCGTCGCGCTGCCTCTCACCATCAACATCCCGTTCGCGCAGATCGAATCCGCGGCGGTCAAGCTCAGGGCCGACGGCTCGGGGGACATTCCGGTCCGGATTCGTCCCGGCAACCGGATCGCCGCCCTTGCGCTCTGGCCCAACTGGAGGCCGTGGCATTTCACCCGGCCCGAGCCGATGCTGCGCTGCATCGAGGACGCCGGGGCGGTTGCGAGCCTTCTGGCGGGCGCCCTGACCGGCGCGCCGGTCCAGCCCCAGACCCAGACGCCGCAGATGGCGCCGCAATCGGACGGGTCGGCGCTGCCGACGCCGGCAACCAGCTGAGGACCCTGTCATGACCGTCGCGATCCGCTCTGCCATCCCGTTCCGAACCTGGCCGATTGTCGCCGCTGGAATGCTGGTGGCCATCGCGGTCGGGGCGGCGCTGGTCGGCCGACTGGCCGGCATCGGCACGGTGGCCGTTCCGGTCTCGCCGCCTGTCCAGGCGGTGGAGCTGGTCTTCTCCGATCACCGTGACGGTTCAATCAGGGTCGCGGATGCAGCCGACAGCCGGCTCGTCCTGACAGTTCCGTCCGGTGAGGGCGGATTCATGCGCGGAGTCATGCGCGGGCTCGCCCGCGACCGGAAGATGCGCGGCCTCGGCCCGGACCTGCCGTTCCGTCTGGAGCGGCGGGAAAACGGCATGCTCATCCTCCTCGACCCTGCGACCGGTCGCGAGATCGCGCTCGGTTCCTTCGGACCAACAAACCTGGAGGCGTTCTCCCAGCTCCTCCCAACCAAGGATGGTTCAACATGAGACAGAATGGGAACAACGGGGAAAGGCAGTTCGACGTGCCGTGCACGATCGACCTGGAGAATACGCCTGAGAGCCTGCACGCCTATGTCGATATCGGGACCGTCGAGATCGGCCCCGGCGATCGCGTGCTGGTCCACAACGCGCCCTCCACGATCGCCTTCGGCGAGCGGCGCGTCATCCAGAGCACGGCGACGGTCATTCGCGCCGGCGGGTTGACCCGCCTGGCCACGAAGATCGCCGCCTATCTCGAACTCACGGAACTCTACGAGGTCGGCTTCGAGGCCGCTGGAGGCGAGTCATGACCCCCGAAGGCGGAACCCGCGCAACCTTTTCAACCGATGTCGCCAAGGAAGACGCGCTGCTCAGCCCGCGCTTCTACACCACCGACCATGCAGCGATGGACAAGATCGACGTCAGTTCGGTCCGCGCCGAATGGGACGAACTGCTCGCCGAGATGCGGCGCGACCCCAATCGCGGCCACTTCAAGCGCGATGGAGCGTTTGACTTCGATCTTGAATCGCTGCCGGAGGATCTCCGCAAGGAGTTCCTCGATTTCATGGTCAGTTCGCTGACCGCGGAATTCTCCGGTTGCGTTCTCTATGCGGAGATCAAGAAGCGCATCCAGAACCCCGATGTCCGCGACCTGTTCACCTTCATGGCGCGCGACGAATCGCGTCATGCCGGCTTCATCAACGAGTCGCTCAAGGATTTCGGGATCGGCGTCGATCTCGGATTCCTGACGCGGGAGAAGAAGTACACCTACTTCAAGCCGAAATTCATCTTCTACGCGACCTATCTGTCCGAGAAGATCGGCTATGCCCGCTACATCACCATCCACCGGCTGTTCGAACGCGATCCGGACCGCCGGTTCCATCCGATCTTCAAATGGTTCGAGAACTGGTGCAACGACGAGTTCCGCCATGGCGAGGCGTTTGCCCTCATCATGCGC
This sequence comes from Phreatobacter sp., assembly GCF_051860605.1. Lineage (GTDB taxonomy): Bacteria > Pseudomonadota > Alphaproteobacteria > Rhizobiales > Phreatobacteraceae > Phreatobacter. The sequence continues at coordinate 208,108 of NZ_JBHYDR010000007.1, forward strand.
GCCGACCCGAAACTGCTGACCGGGCACAACCGCCTGTGGATCCGATTCTTCCTCCTGGCGGTCTATGCGACCATGTATGTGCGCGACCACATGCGACCGGCATTCCACCGGGCGCTCGGGATCTCGCCATCCGACTATGACTACCGGGTGTTCCGGATCACGTCGGAGATCTCCAAGCAGGTCTTCCCCTTCACGCTCGACATCGACCATCCGGCCTTCAAGAAGGGGCTGGACCGTCTGCTGGCCATCGTGGAGGCGACCGAGGCCGCCAAGGAGCGTGGGGGGGTCGTCGGCAGGCTCCAGCGTCTGTGGCTCGGCATGCGCGGGGCGGCAACCTTTGCCCGCCTCTACACGCTGCCTGTCGTGCCCAACGACCTGCCGCCCCAGGTCCGCCTCGCTCCGGCCTGGTAGGGAGTCCTCCGGGTGTTCGAGATCGCTCTGCCCATCGTGTTCACCATCTGGCTGTGGTGGTTCAGCACCGGAGCGATCCTCTTTGTCGATGGACTGCCACGCCGGACCCATCCCTGGAGTCTCGGCGTGGCCACCCTTCTGGCGCTCGCGGCCCTTGCCGTCATCTGGCAGACGGCGGGCGAGACGACGACGGCGGCCGCCTATGCAGCCTTCGTGGCGGTCATCATCGTCTGGGGCTGGAACGAACTCGCCTTCCTCACCGGTGCGATCGTCGGCTCGCGACGCGAGCCCTGCCCCCCCGATGTCGCGGGATGGCGCCGGTTTCGCCTCGCAACCTCTGCCATCATCGACCACGAGGTCGCCATCGCCCTGTCGGCCGGTGCGGTCGCGCTGCTCACATGGGGCGCGCCGAACCAGGTGGCCTTGTGGACCTTTGCCGTCCTGTGGGTGATGCGCCTCAGTTCCAAGCTGAACATCTTCCTCGGCGCCCCCAACATCCCCGAGGCTTTCCTGCCGGTGCACCTTCGCTATCTGGCGACCTATTTCCGCCGCCGCCCGATGAACGCCCTGTTTCCGGTGTCGGTGACCGGCGCGACGGTCGTGCTGGTCCTCATGGCCAGCAATGCGCTGGAGCCTTCGGCGACACCCTTCCAGACGCTGGCGCTGATCCTGCCGGCGAGCATGCTCGCGCTGGCCATTCTCGAGCACTGGCTCATGTTCCTGCCCATTCCCTCCACGCTGCTGTGGAAGTGGGGACTGGCCTCGCATCAGCGGGAAGCCGGAAAGATTGCGGGCCGCGATACGACGAGGCTTCGCTCCTGGGAGGCGCCCATGACCGGCGCCGTCGACCGGCAGGCCTTGCAGACGGTTCTCGATGCCATCGCCACCGGCGGCTTCGGCCAGGTCGTCAGCCTGGCCGGAACGAGCCGGTCGGCAGACGGCTGGATCCAGTTCGAAGTGGAGAATGGTCGTACCGATCTGCGCCCTGTCGCGGCCAGCCGGTTCCGGCCCGCATTCGTCATGGCCGTCGGCCGTGACTTCGATACCGAAAAACTCGGCAAGGCATTGGCCGCATGTGCGGCATGAACCGTGAAACCACGGAAAGGGAGGACATCATGACCGACGACCTAGGCTTTGCGAGCCGCAGCGACGCCCTCTCCTTCGAAGCCGGACACGGAGCCCAGCGGAACCCCACCTCCACAGGACGATGCCCCTATGCAGGCGGCGCCTTCTCGCTTCGGAACGCCCGGCCGCTCGACCACGAGGCCTTTTTCGTCGGCGAACTCGACAGGCTCCGCCTGGAAGGCCGCTACCGCGTCTTCGCCAATCTGGAGCGCCATGCCGGCAGCTTCCCCCATGCGACACACCGCGGCGGAAAGCGCGAGCGCGAGGTCACTGTCTGGTGCTCAAACGACTATCTCGGCATGGGCCAGAACCCCGCGGTATTGGCCGCCATGCATGAAGCTCTGGACCGCTGCGGCGCAGGCGCCGGCGGGACGCGGAATATTTCCGGCACCAACCACTATCATGTCCTGCTCGAGCGCGAGCTGGCCGACCTTCACGGCAAGGAATCGGCCCTGCTGTTCACCTCCGGCTACGTCTCGAACTGGGCGACGCTGTCCACGCTCGCCTCGCAGATCCCCGACTGCGTTGTCCTGTCGGATGCGGGCAACCACGCGTCGATGATCGAGGGCGTCCGCCACTCGCGGGCACCCAAGCGCCTGTTCCGCCACAATGACCCGCGCGATCTCGAGCGCTGCCTCGCGGACCTCGATCCGGCAGCCCCCAAACTGGTGGCGTTCGAATCCGTCTATTCGATGGACGGCGATATCGCACCCATCGCGGAGATCTGCGACGTGGCCGATGCCTTTGGCGCCATGACCTATCTCGACGAGGTCCATGCGGTCGGTCTCTACGGCCCGCGCGGCGGGGGGATTGCCGAGCGCGAGGGGTTGAGCCATCGCCTGACGGTCATCGAGGGAACGCTCGGCAAGGCCTTCGGTGTGGTCGGAGGCTATATCGCGGCCTCGGAGGCGCTTTGCGATTTCGTCCGCAGCTTCGCATCCGGCTTCATCTTCACCACGTCCCTGCCGCCGGCAGTGGCGGCCGGTGCGGCGGCGGCCATTGCCCATCTGAAGGCCAGCGGCGTCGAGCGCGAGCGCCAGCAGGATCGGGTCGCGACGGTGCGCCGACGTTTTGCAGAGGCCGGCATCCCGATGATGGACAATCCCAGCCACATCGTCCCGGTCATGGTCGGCGACCCCGTGCGCTGCAAGGCGATGAGCGACATGCTGCTGGAGGAGTTCGGCATCTATGTCCAGCCGATCAACTATCCGACCGTATCGCGGGGAACTGAGCGCCTGCGCATCACCCCGCTGCCGATGCACACCGACGCGGATATCGAGCATCTGGTGCGCTCGCTGAAGGCGGTCTGGCGGGCCGTGGGCTGAACGACACCAACGGAAAAAGGGGGCCGCGAGGCCCCCTTTCAGCATCAGCCGACGGATATCCAGACAGCACTACTGCTGGCGCTGCCCTTCGGCATTGAACTGCTTCAGATAGGCAATCAGGTTGGTGATCTGGGTCTCGTCGCGCAGGCCGTTGAAGACCATGCGCGTTCCCGGCGTCACCTCGCGCGGATTGCGGATGTAGACGCGGAAGTTCTCCTCGTCCCAGACCTTGTCGAGCGAGCGATAGGCCGGTGAATAGTTGAAGTTCGGGAACGAGCCGGCCTTGCGTCCGAACAGTCCGTTCAGCGGCGGCCCGACGCCGACCCGGGCGGTTGGCCCGACCTGGTGGCAGGCCCGGCACTGCAGGAAGACCCGTTCGCCAGCGGCGGCATCCTGGGCCCGGACTTCGGCCGCAGGAACAAGGGCCAAGAGGGCCGCGGCGACTACGATGCGACTGGTATATGCCATCCGGTATGCTCCTTGTTCAGAGCGGGACCGGCAGGCCCCGCCTTTGCTTCTCCCGTCCGTTCATACGAACGGGCGCTCTATCGGATCGTTCCGGACCGTTGGCACTGGAACCCGAAACTATTCGGCGGCCTGGACGTGCAAATCCGCCGGACCGCGATCGAGTCGCAGTCTCGGCCGCGCAAGCTGGCCGACGAACCCGGCGATGGCCTGGGCATCGAGTCCGGCCTCCCGGTACATCCCGGCGGGCGAATCCTGGGCCTGGAACCGGTCGGGCAGCGTCAGGCTGCGGACCTTCAGACCCCGGTCCAGCAGGCCCTCGCCCGCCATCCACTGCAGGACATGGGCGCCGAAACCACCAATTGCGCCGTCCTCGATCGTGACCAGAACCGCATGGTCCTGAGCCAGTTGCTCGATCAGAGCTGTGTCCAGCGGCTTGGCAAAACGGGCATCGGCGATCGTGGCCGACAGGCCCTGTCCGGCCAGCAACTCAGCTGCTGCCAGGCATTCTGACAGCCGGGTTCCGAACGAGAGAATGGCGACATCTTCGCCTTCGCGCAGGATTCGTCCCTTGCCGATGGCCAGCGGCACACCCCTGGCCGGCATGTCGACACCGACCCCGTCGCCGCGCGGATAGCGGAAGGCGATGGGACCCGCGTCATGGGCCGCCGCGGTGGCAACCATATGGACGAGTTCGGCCTCGTCGGCCGCCGCCATCACCACCATATTGGGCACGCAGGAGAGAGCCGCGACGTCGAAGGCCCCGACATGGGTCGGCCCGTCGGCGCCCACGAGCCCTGCACGGTCGATGGCGAAGCGGACGGGAAGCCCCTGCAGCGCCACATCATGGATGATCTGGTCGTAGGCGCGCTGCAGGAACGTGGAATAGATCGCCACGAAGGGCTTGAGGCCCTGGCAGGCAAGGCCCGCGGCAAAGGTGACGGCGTGCTGTTCGGCGATGCCGACATCGAACGTCCTGTCAGGGAACTGACGCTCGAACAGGTCGAGACCGGTGCCGGTCGGCATGGCCGCCGTGATCGCGACGATCCGCTCGTCCCGCTCGGCCTCGCCGATCAGGCTCTGCGCGAAAACCTTCGTATAGCTGGGCGCATTCGACTTGGCCTTGGTCTGGGCACCGGTGGTGACGTCGAAACGGACCACGCCATGGTACTTGTCGACCGCACATTCGGCCGGCTGGTAGCCCTTGCCCTTCTCTGTGACGACATGGACGAGGATGGGACCGTTGCGGGCCCGCTTGACGTTCTCAAGGACCGGCAGGAGCTGGTCGAGATTGTGGCCGTCGATCGGACCGACATGCAGGAACCCGAGCTCCTCGAACAACGTGCCGCCGGTGACATAGCCGCGGGCATGCTCGACGGCACGGGTGACCGCGCTATCGACCGTCTTGCCGAGACGCCGGGTGACGCTCTTGCCGCGCTTGCGCAACTCCAGGTAAGCGGGGCTTGAGATCATCCGTGCCAGATAGGCTGACATCGCCCCGACGGAGGGCGAGATCGACATCTCGTTGTCGTTGAGGATGACGATCAGACGCGAGCCGAGTGAGCCGGCATTGTTCAGGGCCTCATAAGCCATTCCCCCCGAAAGGGAGCCATCGCCGATCACGCAGACGACGTTGAAGTCGTCGTCGGTGAGGTCGCGCGCGACGGCAAAGCCGAGCCCGGCCGAGATCGAGGTGGACGCGTGGGCCGCGCCGAACGGGTCATAGGCGCTCTCCGCGCGCCGCGTGAAACCGGACAGGCCATCCTTCTGGCGCAGCGTATGCATCCGGTCCCGGCGACCCGTGAGGATCTTGTGCGGGTAGCACTGGTGCCCAACGTCCCAGATGATCTTGTCGCGCGGGGTATCGAACACATGGTGCAGGGCGACCGTCAGTTCGACCACGCCAAGCCCGGCGCCGAGATGCCCTCCTGTCTGGGCCACCGCCTCGATCGTGGCCTGCCGGACTTCGGCGGCGAGTTCGCCGAGCTGGCGGCGGTCGAGCGGCTTCAGGTCGCTGGTCGAATGAATGCTGTCCAGGATCGGTGTGGGCGACATGGCAGGGTCCCTTCCGCGGGCCCGGATCGTGCCGGACGTAGGGACAAAGTATCGGCGTGACGATTAGATGTGTCAATTTTTTTTGACACTCGCTCTCGAACGCCTGCCCTGCCTCCGGGCGCTGGAGTCTGAATCTGCCGAGGGCTGATGCCAAGCCCGGCTTGAACCGAAAGCCGGCCATCTCCGCCACCCGGCCTGCTTGAACAACCTGCTTCCGCAGCAAGGCAGTGAGCTGTGTGTGGACCTCAGGCCGACCGGCAAACCAGTCCCGACACCTGAGCGCTATGGACGCGGCTGCCTTTGGTCGGGCTCCGGGCAAGATCCGTAGCGGTTCCCGGTGTTGCGACACCGACCGGAGCTCCCGATGCACCCAGCCACGGCACACCGAGCTGGTCCAGAACCTCGCATACCGGCGCAATGGGAATTCCGGCGTCCCGGGCCGCCGCGATGGCATCCCCCAGCAATCCGGGGGTGGTGCCATAGCGTGTCGGATCATCCGCCACATCGTGGGTGAAGAAGATCACCCACCCCGGAGCACGGACCGCCTCCTTCAGAAGCGCGCGAATACGAGCCATGTCTGTCGTACGGGGCGAGAGATCGATGGCCCTCAGAAAGCCTGGGTCGATCCATCCGCGGTTGACGCCGGGATGAACCGATCGAGCGCCGCGGACCATCGATGAGAGCTGGCGCTTGCGCCAATAGCAACCGATGCCGAAGGGGTAGGCGAAAGTCTCGAAACGCGCCTGGGGAGCAGCCTCGGCGAGATAGCTGACGCTCCGCTCGTATTCCTCGCTCAGCCGGCTGGCGTCATATTGCCAGGCTAGGCCATGCCCGTGCGTATGCCAGCCGATTTCGTGCCCCGAGGCATCGAGCACGGCGATGTCCTCCTTGGTCGCCATGGGCCACAGGTCATGCGGACCGCCGATGAGGTCGGTGGCAGCGTAGAAGGTCCCACGGACGCCACTCCTTCCCAGGAGTTCGGCGCCAATGCGAGCAGCTGATGCCGGAAAATCATCGAAGGTGAAGGAGACAAACGGGCGGGTTACCTCTACGCAATGGCTCAACATTGGCAACCGCCGCGCAGCCACATGCGACAGGCGATGCCACAAACTCGGCATCAGCTCTATGTTGCTGGTCTTTCGCGCCACTCTTGTCGAACTCTCTGCACTTGTCGGACCGGCTTGATCCCGATCGACAATAGCTTCTAGCTTTGCAGCGGCGCCCCCCGTTTGGGGGTTGAGGAGCATTCGGCGCGGGATGTCGCAGTCAATCCCAGCCGCTCTGGAAGAGCGCATTTACGAAGCGGCTGTTGTTCCGGAGCTTTGGCCGGGCGTTCTGGATGATCTCAGCCGAATCGCCGGGGCAGAAGGAGGCGTTGCCTTCGGAGTGGTCGACGCCACCACGTGCTGGACAAGTTCGACGTCGATCCGGCCGGCCATGGAAGCCTTCATTTCCGAATCCTGGTTCGCTCGCAACAGCCGCAGCGCGCGAGGTTTCGCGAGGCGCCTGGACCGCGAGGCGCGCTTCGTGACCGAAGCGGACCTTTTTGACGACGAGACATTCCTCGCCGACGCGATCTATCGGGATTTCTTTGTGCCGTGGGGATTGGGGTGGCATGCCGCCACGGTCATCTCCACGGTACACGGTGACCGGCTGATCGTCAGCGTCGAACGGGCGTTCGAAAAGGGCCCGGTTTCCACCGAGGCGATCGACGCATTGACCCTGGCCAGGCCGCACCTCGCACGTTCCGCCATGATCAGTGCCCGGCTGTCCTTCGAGAAGTCCCGGGCGGCGGTGGCGACCCTGGAGGCGATCGGGCTGCCTGCTTTCGCGATTGCCGGTAGCGGCCGGCTCATCATCACCAATGACCTCTTCGAACAGGAGTCGGAGAACTGGACGACCCGGGGCGGTGATCGCTTGATGCTATCCGACCAGCGCGCCAATCGCCTCGTGGATCGCGCGTTGCAAGGCATTCTGCTGCCGGGCGGCATTCGTTCCCTACCTCTCCTCGACCGATACAGCGATGCACCCGCGGTCCTGCATATCCTCCCAATCCGGCGATCTGCCCACGAACTCTTCGCGAGCGCCGCAGCCATTGGCATCGTGTCCCGACCCAAGCCCATCGGCGGCGGGGAACCGCAAGTTTTGCAGGCCTTGTTCGACCTCACGCCCGCCGAGGCGCGCGTGGCCCTGCGGATCGCCGATGGAGAAACCATCGCGCAGATTGCAAGGGACGGCGACAGGTCCGTCGAAACCGTGCGCGGCCACGTCAAGAGGGTACAGATGAAGACCGGGTGCCGGCGTCAGGCGGAGCTGGCCGCGCTGATCAAGAGCCTTGTATCGCCGCTGCCCTGAGGGGCCCATCCAGGGACTGCGCGATCACCCTTGCCCAGGAAGCGCTCGCTGGCCTGAAACGCTATCAGGCAATCGGGTGACAAGCGACCGGATGGAGCTTCGCCGTCGGAGACTGGAAGGCCGCTGCGCGACAGGCCGTGGAACCGGTCACCGGAGCCGTTGGCGACGCGGACAGAGGTGTGAGATGAGTTGATTGCGGTGCGGAGGGGACCGCAGTCCAACGCTCTCTGCGCTCACACAAGTTTAAGGTGCTGTTCCACAAGGAAATCCTTCACAGCCTGATCATCGGTGAGGTCGATTGCGCGCGCGAGGCAAGTCTTTTGCAAGGCGATGTCCCCGGCCAGTTCCGCGACGCGTGCACGCGCGACCCACCAGGGCTGGTGGCTGTCCACCCTTTCCCTTGGAAGCGCCTCAAGCTCGTCCATCGCAGTCCCGGTTTTGCCGGTCTCGGCCAGTATGATCGCGCGGCCGATCCGCGCACCGAGGCTGCCCGTTTTGCCCACCAACAGATCGTAGAGAGTTCGAAGCGCGGGCAGGTTCAGGTGCCCCGTGATCGGCCGCTGGATGTGCACGGACTGGATTGCAGCCTCGCACTGGAAACGCCCGAAACGCCCCGCCTGCGCCGCACGGGTCAAAAGCCCCTCGGCCTCGATTATCATGTTGCGGTCCCAAAGCCGGGCGTCCTGCCGGTCGAGCGGCACGAACCGCCCCTGGGAGTCGCGCCGCGCTCTGCGCCGCGCCGCACAATAGAGCATCAGCGCCAGAAGCCCCTTCGGCTCGGGCTCGCCCGGCAGTTGCGCGACGATCAGCCGGGCCAGCCAGATCGCCTCTCCGGTGAGCGCCATAGGGTCATTCGCGGTATCAAGCCCGTCCCAGCCGGCGCCAAAGGCCGAATAGATCGCATCGAGCACAGCCTCCAGCCGGGGCGCCAGATCCTCGGACCCGGGCAAGGCAAAGGGCACACCGGCGTCGCGAATGCGCGCCTTGGCCCGGACCAGCCGCTGCGACATCGTTGCCGGTGGCACGAGAAAGGCGCGAGCGATGCGGGCGGCATCAATGCCGAGGACGGCCTGCAGGATGAGGGGCGTGCGCGCGCTGGCATCGATGGCAGGGTGCGCGCAGACGAACATCAGCCCCAGCCGTTCGTCCGACAGCGGCGACGGCATGGGCCTGTCCTCTGCTTCCTCCATGCGCCTCAGGATCTCAGGCTCGGCCCGCCGGCGGACTGCAGACCCGCGAAGGTCGTTCCTGCGAAAGTTGCGTGCAGCGGCAACGAGCCAGCCTTCGGGGTTCGCGGGCACTCCCTGCGCGGGCCAGGCCTTCAACGCGGCAGCGAGGGCGTCGGACAGGGCATCCTCGGCGGCGGCAATGTCACGGTCCCGCGCGGCCAGGATGGCAACCAGCTTGCCATAGCTGTCGCGGGCGACCTGCTCGGCCGCCCGCGCCGACTGTGATGTTTGGGTCGTCTCGCTCACGCGGGCGGCATCGGCAGCACGGGGCGCACCTCGACCGAGGCCGTCCGCGCGGAGGGGGCCTTCTCGGCCCAGTCAAGCGCTGAGTCGAGGTCAGGCACCTCGATCACGAAATAGCCGCCCAGCTGCTCCTTGGTGTCGGCGATGGGGCCATCCTCGACCACGCGCTTGCCGTCACGCATACGGAGCGTCGTCGCGGCATGGGGCCCCATCAGCCCGTCACCCTTCACGATGACCCCGGCCCGCGCCATGGCCCCGATGAAGGCATTCCAGCCACCCCAATAGGTCTGAGACTGTTCGGGATGATTGCGCTGCGCAAAATCCTCGGCTGTTTCGTTCAGAATGAGCATGAACTGCATGTCGGGTTCCCTCTGTGAAACGCTAGCATCAGATGCGGCGGAACAGTCAGGTCGTTGCGGCCGCATGACGGCTCAGTGCGTAAAGCGCCGCCGCGATGGCCACGACGAGGCTCAGAATGATGACCTGCTGCAAGCCAAGCGCGGCAAAGACGCCATGGACAGCATCGCCGATCCAGAGCGCGCCATAGGCCACCAGCGAAGCCATCAACACGTGGTGGGCATGGGCATGGCGCCGCAGCAGCAGCATGCTGCCCGCCAGCCCGCCAAAGACGCCGACGGCGAAGGCTGCCGTCATCCAGGCCGGATATCCGGTCATCACGGTGGCCTGTTCGGGCGTCATGCCGGAAGCGATCAGGCTCGCCTCGGTCGCGACGACGGAGCCGATGAACTGAACGATGCCAAACACATTCCAGGCGATGCCGCCGATGGCGGCTGCAGCAAGCCAGACCTGTGAATGCAGGCGCGCCGCGGCGATGGGAAATACGGTCACTCGGGTGTCTCCTTCGGCCAGTACGAAGCCGCCGGAATGGCGACGTCTGACCGGATGACACCCGAGCAGGACCGATTTCGACGAACACCGCAAAAAAGTTCGGAGAGGGTTGGAACCGGTTTGCGAAAAATCTGGCGGACAGGGCGTCTGCCTTCGCCATATCTGGGCGTCTCAGAGTGTCTCAAGTCCCGCAGCTTCGCCTCGGAGAATAGGAAAACCGTCTGGACACGTCTCAGCGCGTCTCTCTCAATCTCAACATTTTTTTTGGTCGTTCTATGAGCCGGTCGGAGCCAGACGAGTTGGAATTCTCACTGCATTTGCAGTCAAGAACGCTCCTGAGCCTGGCCCGCTATCCGACGGCGGCGGTCGCTGTCTCCAGATCGGCGTTGTCCTCCGTGCGCTTGATCCACTGGCTGAGCATGTGCGCCGTGCAGCCGATCTTCCCCGCGACCGACATGATCGCCGCGCAGCACGACATGTGCTCGTGTTCATGATCGAGGACCAGACGAATCGCGCGGCTGCGGACCTCAGGCGAGAACGTGTTCCTCGTATTGCCCATGATGGCTCCACCGTCTCTGGAGTTGGAGCATCCGGCAGACCCGAGGCGGTTCATTTCGATGGTCTGAAACGGGCTTCCGTGGATCATGCTGGGCCGCCGGCTGCATGGCTGGTTGCAAGACGCGGCTGCGCCAGCTTTTCTGGCGGACCATATACGGCCCGGTCAGGTATCATGACAATCGGATCTCTCGATGTTCAATCGTCCGTTGGCGAGGTCGCGTATCGGCAGATTCGCGCCGATGTCCTGTTCGCCAGGCTGAAGCCCGGTCAGCGGCTGAAGCTAGACCGCCTGCGCGCGGAATATGGGACGAGCGTCTCCACGCTGCGTGAGATTCTCAACCGGCTCGCTTCGGAAGGCCTGGTGCTGGCCGAAGGCCAGAAGGGCTTCGAGGTCGCGCCGGTTTCCGTGCCGGATCTCAGGGAAATTGCCGAGATGCGCCTTTTCCTCGAGCATCATGCCCTTGAGCTCTCTTTCGTCGCGGGTGATCTCGAATGGGAGGGGCGGGTGGTCGCAGCTCATCACAAGCTGGCGCGGATCGAGCAGCGCCTGCTGGCGGGCGCGGCGGCCGACCCGGCCGAATGGAAGCGCTACGACTGGGAATTTCACCACAGCCTCGTATCGGCCTGCGGCTCGGCCGAGCTGATTGATATCCATGCCGGCGTCTATGACAAATATCTTCGCTACCAGATGGTGGTCGGCATTTTCCGGGGCGAAGTCGCTGCGGACGAGCATGCCAAGCTCCTGGCGGCTGCGCTTGCGCGCCGCATCGATGAGGCCCGGACGATCCTCGCCACCCACATCCGCGCCTGCGTCGACGCGATCGAGGCGCGCCAGGCCCTTCCGGAAAACCGGGTGGCCGCGTGAGCTCCGACCTGTTCCCGTCGGCCGGTGAGAGCGCCTACAAGCGCATCCGCACGGATATCATCACCGGCCACCTGGCTCCCGGCAGCAGGCTGAGGCTCGATGCGCTGCGGCGCGACTACGGGGCCAGCATCAGCACGTTGCGGGAGACGCTCAACCGCCTGGTCTCGGAGAAGCTGGTTGTTGCGGAAGGGCAGCGCGGCTTCGAAGTGGGGCCGATCTCGGCGGCCAACCTGCGCGAGATCGCGGCCCTGCGGCAGCTTCTCGAATGCCATGCATTGCGACAGTCCTTTGCGCAGGGAGATATCGAATGGGAAGCGCGGGTCATTGCGGCCCACCACAAGCTCGCCCAGATGGAAGCACGGATGGCCAGCGGCGACCGCACCGATACCGATCTGTGGAAGCGCTATGACTGGCAGTTCCATCAGGCACTGGTCTCGGCCTGCGGCTCGCAGGTGCTGATGCACGCCCATGCCGCCATCTTCGAGCGCTACCTGCGTTACCAGATGATTGCACTGAGCTACCGCGGCGCCATCGCGAGTGCCGAGCATCTGGCAATGAAGGAGGCGGCGCTCCGGCGCGACTCTGACGAGGGCTGCGCGCTGCTCGAACGGCACATTGCCGGCGGCGTGGACCATGCCCTTGCAAAAGGCGCGATCGCCTAGGCTCAGAGGATTTCTTGAATCTCATATGAAATAACGTATGACTGATAGCTCATGACTCCTCGGTGGAGCAGGGCGACCCTATGCAGCACGTTCGGCTTGGTCTGATCGGCGACAAGATCCAGGCCTCACGATCGCCCGATCTGCATCGCCTGGCTGGTCGCCTGTGTGGCCTCGATGTCAGCTACGAATTGCTGATCCCACCGACCCGCGGAGAGACCTTCGATACCGTCTTCGACCATTGCCGCAACGGCGGGTTTCGCGGCATCAATGTCACATACCCCTACAAGGAGGCGGTGCTGTCGCACCTGCCGGCACCCGGCGCGGATCTTCTGGCGCTCGGCGCCTGCAACACCGTTGTTTTCGACTCAAGCGGTCCGCAAGGCGCCAACACCGACTGCACCGGCTTCGCATCGGCCTTCCGTCACCGGTTCGGTGACGCCTCGCCCGGCATCGTCGCCATGGCGGGCGCCGGCGGTGTCGGCAAGGCCATTGCCTTTGCGCTTGTCTCATTGGGAGCTGTAGAGATCAGGCTGTGCGATGCCGAACGCAGCAAGGCGGAGGCGCTTGCTGCCGCCCTGTTGCCGCGTGCCGACGGCACCCGAATCGTCATCTGCGGCAGCATGGCAGAGGCCGCAGAGCAGGCCGACGGCATCATCAATGCCACGCCCCTCGGCATGGCTGGCGTCGGCGGCAACGCCATTCCGGACAGGGCTCTGGAAGGTGCAGGCTGGGCCTTCGATGCGGTCTATACGCCGGAATGGACGGAGTTCCTGAGCGCGGCACGGGAGGCCTGCCTCGATATCCTCAGCGGCTACGAGCTCTTCCTGTTCCAGGGTATCGACGCCTTCCGCATCTTCACCGGGCACCAGGTCGATGCCGAAACCCTGCGGCGCGAACTTGCAGGCTGCGAACTGAGGGAGGCGTCCTGATGCGCACCTCGATCGCAACGGTCTCGGTAAGCGGCACGCTGCCGGAGAAGATCGCGGCCATCGCCGCCGCCGGTTTTGACGGGCTGGAACTCTTCGAACAGGACTTGCTCGTCACCGACGAGACGCCGGCGACAGTCCGCCGGATGATCGAGGACAAGGGGTTGACCCTGACGCTCTATCAGCCGTTCCGGGACTTCGAGACATTGCCTGAACCCTATCGCGCTGCCGCCTTCGACCGGGCCGAGCGCAAATTCGACCTGATGCAGGAACTGGGAGCCGACCTGATGCTGGTCTGCTCCAGCGTTGCCCCGCAGGCGATCGGCGGCATCGACCGCGCCGCAGCGGATTTTCACGCGCTCGGCGAGCGGGCCGGGCGGCGCGGCCTGAGAGTGGGGTACGAGGCCTTGTGCTGGGGCCGGCACGTCAGCGACCATCGCGATGCCTGGGAGATCGTCCGGCGCGCCGACCACCCTGCGATCGGCCTTGTCCTCGACAGCTTCCACTCGCTGGCCAAAGGAATCGATTCCGAAACGATCCGCTCCATCCCAGGCGACCGCATCTTCATCGTTCAGCTCGCGGATGCACCGCTCATCCACATGGACCTGCTGCACTGGAGCAGGCACCTGCGCAACATGCCGGGCGAGGGCGACCTCCCCGTGAAGGATTTCGTCAGGGCCATCTACGCGACGGGCTATGAGGGCTACCTGTCGCTGGAAATCTTCAACGACCAGTTCCGCGGCGGTTCGGCCCGCATCGTCGCCAAGGACGGTCACCGCTCCCTCGTGCATCTGATGGACCAGGTGTCGCGAGAAAGCCCGACCGACCGGGTGCCCGCCCGCCCGTTGCCGGACCGATCGGCCGTGCACGGCGTCGAGTTCGTCGAGTTCGCGGCCGACGCACGCCGCGCGGATCACCTGGCGGCCACGCTGCGCACGCTTGGGTTCCGCAAAGCCGGGCGGCATCGCTCGAAATCGGTCGATCTCTACCGGCAGGGCCAGATCAATATCGTCGTCAATGCCGAGCAGCAGGGCCAGGCGCGCTCAGCCTTCCTCGCCCATGGTACGGCCGCCTATGCCATCGGACTGCAAGTCGATGACGCCAGGGCGACACTGGCCCGTGCCCTGGCGCTGGGCGCCGAGCCTTTTTCGCAGGAGCCCAACCCCGGCGAGATCCACCTGCCGGGCATCCGCGGCATCGGCGGCAGCGTCATCTATCTGGTCGACCGATCAGCTGAACTGGTGAGGCTCTGGGAGCACGAGTTCATCAATGTCGCGGACACGGCCCCATCGGTCGATGCGGGTCTCGCACGCATCGACCACGTTGCGCAGACGATGTTCGTCGACGAATTGCTGACGTCACTGCTGTTCTACACCTCGCTGTTGGAGGTCCGGAAACTGCCTATGGTGGATGTCGTCGATCCCGGCGGCCTTGTGCGCAGCCAGGTGATCGAGAACGACAGTGGCGGCCTGCGGCTGACGCTGAACGGGGCCGAAAACAGGCGCACGCTGGCGGGCCACTTCGTCAGCGAGCTCTTCGGCGCTGGCATCCAGCACATCGCCTTCGAAACCCGTGATATGCACCGAACGGCGCAGGCACTGGCGGCCAACGGCTTCGAGCCGTTGCGCGTCTCGCCCAACTACTATGTCGATCTCGCTGCGCGCTTCGGCCTTTCCGCGACGGAGATCGAGACGCTCCAGTCGGCCTGCATCCTCTATGACCGCGACGCAGGCGGCGAGTTTCTTCAGCTTTACGGTCGAACCGGCGAGGACGGCTTCTTCTTCGAGATCGTCGAGCGGCGAGGCTATGCCGGGTATGGCGCTTTCAATGCTCCGTTCCGTATCGCCGCCCAGAAGAGGCACCTTGCGCCCTCGGCCATTCCACGCTCGACGGAGCGGATCTGAACATATGATAAATTCGAAATCATCCTATGAAATTCAATCTGTCTGTTGCCTCGACCTGAGGAACAAGCGATAGTCCGAGCGATCCGCCCCGCCAGAGGGCCCAAGGGAGGAATGATGATGAGCATCGACCGCCGAATGTTCATGGCTGGTGCCGCCGTTGGCGGTCTTGCCGGCACCGCCACGGGTGCGGCTGCCCAGGCCAAGCCGAACCTGCGATTCTCCGCCGTGTTCTCAGAGCAGGACATCCGCGCGGACATGGTCAAGCGCTTCGCCGAAGCGATCAAGAACGACTTCACGCTGCAGCCCTATTATGGCGGCACGCTGTTCCGGCAGGGCACCGAGCTCGTTGCCATGCAGCGCAACAATCTGGAGATGGGGAATATCGCCCCCCAGGACATCTCCAACCAGATCCCGGCCTGGTCGATCGTCACATCGGCCTATCTGTTCAAGGATGCAGCCCATCTGAAGCGCGTCTTTGCCAGCGACGTCGGCCGCGACCTGAAGAAGATGGCCGAGGACCAGCTCAACATCCGCATCCTTGGGCCGACCTATTTCGGTGCGCGGCAGGTGGGCCTCAAGCCGCGCACGCGCATCAACACACCCGCCGACATGGCCGGCATCAAGCTGCGGATGCCCGGCGGCGATGCCTGGCAGTTTCTCGGCCGCTCGCTCGGCGCCAACCCGACGCCGATGGCCTATGGCGAGGTGTATACGGGCCTGCAGTCGGGCGCCATCGACGGGCAGGACAATCCCTTGCCCAACGTTCAGAACATGAAATTCTTCGAGGTGATGAGCCAGATTGTCCTGACGTCGCACCTGGTCGGTTTTGATCTCCTGTGCATCACAAATCGGGCCTGGAGCGCGATGGGCGCGCAGAAGCAGGCCGCTTTCCAGGCTGCCGCCGATGCCGCGATGGACTGGAGCGCCCAGGAGCATCAGAAGCGCGAGGCCGAACTGGCCGACTTCTTCCGCAGGCAGGGGCTGGAGGTCTACGAGCCCAACATCGCAGCCTTCCGCGAGCACGCCCAGAAGATGTATCTGGCTTCCGATCTGGCAAAGTCCTGGCCGCCGGGCATGCTCGAGAAGATCAACGCACTCTGACGGACTTGACCGAGCCGCTCCCCGGCGGGTCTGGCAGCCAAGAGGCAGTTTCCCGTGAAGCGGATCATCGGCAGGTGGGCCCCCTGGCTTGCAAGGCGCGCGGAGAATATCGCCGCGCTGATGCTGGCGGCGATGTTCGCCGCCTTCCTCATCCAGATCGTGTTCCGCTACCTGCTCAACCTTCCGATCGGCTGGACCCACGAGATCAGCGTCATCCTGTGGGTCTGGCTGGTCCTGTGGGGCGCGGCCTTCGTGCTCGGCGAGCGCGAGGAGATTCGCTTCGACATTCTCTACGCCGCCGCAGGCAAGCGCCTCAGGCGGGTCCTGGCAGCGGTGGCGGCGCTGGCGGTGGTGCTGCTCTATGGGACCGCCCTGCCGGCCATGGTTGACTACGTGTCCTTCATGAGGGTGGAGCGCACCGCCTACATGAAGATCCCGTTCAACTGGGTCTATGCCATCTTCATCGTTTTCGCCGTGGCATCCATCGCCCGGTATCTGTGGCTCGGATTTGCCGCCCTGCGCGGCGAGATGCCCGATGACGACGATCCCACGAAGCGGGGCTCCGGCACATGAGTCTCGCCTTCCAGTGTGCGATCGGCCTCATTCTGGCGCTATCGCTCTGCGGTCTGCCGATCGGCCATGCCATGATCGCTGGCTCGATCGTCTATCTCATGGTCTCCGGGCAGGACATGGGCATCGCTGCGGAGCAGCTGCTCAACGGGATGTACACGAACTACGTCATCCTGGCGGTGCCGCTGTTCATCCTTGCTGCCGAGCTGATGAACATCGGTTCGATGACCGAGCGGCTGCTGAATTTCTGCAATGCGCTTGTCGGACGCTTCCGCGGTGGCCTTGCCCAGGTGAACGTGGTGCAGAGCGTCATCTTCGCGGGCATGTCGGGTTCAGCCATTGCCGATGCGGCCGGTACGGGCCGCATGATGCAGGCCATGATGACCCGGGACGGCCGCTACCCGGCCAGTTTTGCGGCCGCGCTGACGGCTGCCTCCTCGGTGATCGGGCCGATCATTCCTCCCTCCATTCCGATGGTGCTCTACGCGCTCGTCTCCGACGCCTCCATCGGTTACCTCTTCCTCGGCGGCGTCGTGCCAGGGCTTCTTCTCGGCATCAGCCTCATGGTGATCGTTGCGGTCATCGCGCGGCGTCGGGACTTTCCGGTCGAGGCGCCGGTGCCGATGCGCGCCCTGCCGGGCATCACGATGCGCGCCTTGCCGGTGATCCTGATGCCTGTCGTGCTGCTTGGCGGCATCTATGGCGGGGCAACCACCCCAACCGAGGCAGCAGCCGTCGCCGCAGCCTACGCGCTGATGGTCTCGGTGCTGCTTTACCGCAGCGTGACCTTCGCAGACTTCTATCGATCGCTGGCCTTTGGCGCACGCACGACCGCGTCCATCGGCATGTTGATCGCCGGTGCACTGGTGTTCAACTACGTGGTCACCATCGAGAATATCCCCAACACGCTCAGGATCTTTCTGACCAGCTGGGATCTGTCGCCGCTCGCCTTCCTGCTGATCGTCAATCTGCTGCTGCTGCTGCTCGGTTGCCTGCTGGAGGGAACGGCCATTCTCCTCATCATCGTGCCGGTGCTGATCCCCACCGCGAAGGCGCTCGGTGTGGATATGGTGCATTTCGGCGTGGTCGTGGTCATCAACATCATGCTGGGCCTGATCACCCCGCCCTATGGCCTGCTTCTCTTCATCATGAAACAGGTCGCCGACGTCCCGCTCAGGGATCTCGTCCGGGAGACGATGCCTTTCCTGTTCGCCATGCTCGGCGCGCTGGCGATCATCACGTTCTTTCCCTCATTGGTCCTCTGGCTCCCGCGCCTGCTTGGCTATCAGGGCTAGGCTGCGGGGGCTGCACACCGGTCCCTATTTCTGCCAGGAGCCCTGGATGACCTGCCGCATCGCCATCCTCAATGGACCCAACCTCAATCTCCTCGGCACACGCGAGCCGCACATCTACGGGCTGACGACGCTGGCCGAGATCGAAATCATGTGCCGGTCCCGCGCGGAGGCGCTTGGTGCCGCGCTGACCTTCCGGCAGAGCAATCACGAGGGCGTGCTGGTGGACTGGATCCAGGAGGTGCGCGAGGACGCCGACGTCCTCATCATCAATCCGGCTGCCTATTCCTTTCGTTCGGTCGCGCTGATCGATGCGATGAAGGCACTGGGCAAGCCGATCATCGAACTGCACGTCTCGAATATCCACGCGCGCGACGAGTTGCACCGCCATTCCATCACGTCGACAGCCGCGACCGCCGTGATCTGCGGTCTCGGTCCCTACGGTTATGTCGCGGCCATCGAGGCCGCCGTGCACCTAGCGGGTGGCAGACGATGATGGCGGGCCAGGGTTTCCCGCGCGATTGAAGGAGCGGACTAGCGATCGCGACAAGGCGGTCTCGATGAGGCCTCCTTCGCCCGCTGAAGGCGATCAAGGGCTGGTGCCTTCAGGTGCCGCAGCCGCAAAATGACATCTGCAGGCCTGTCCTGGTGCCCAGCGCGGTCACGACATCATGGTGCCGATTGAGAACTCGGCCGATCTCGCGCGTCGCATTCTTGAGACCTAGCTCGTCCGCTATCCCGACGCGGAGCATGGTGGCATCAGCTACGAATCACGACACCTTCATTGCGAAAGCCAAACTCGGTCTCAGCGCCTGATCAACTGCCGACAAGAGCCTGGGCCAGAGTTTACATATTGCCGCACAAACGATTGCCCAGCGGCTGACTATTTGTGGGCCAATCTGCGTTCTTGAAACGCGCCCTCAAATGGTTTCTCGCATTTTCAATATGTCATCTGGGCATTTGGCGGACAGGGCGTCCGCCATATTATTGGTCGCCTGCGTCTCTCCGTTTTCCTCGGTGTAAGCGTAACTAGCCGTTTTCACTGGGTAATCAGAGTCACTCTGTTCCTGGACGTCTCTCGCCTTCTCTGGCTATCTCGCGCTGAAAGTGGTACCGAAAGTGGTACCGGAAAGGCGGGGGCTGGAATTGTCGAGAGCGCTGAACAAGCTGACCGCCAAGGCCGTCGCGGCCCTGAAAGAGCCCGGACGCTATTCAGACGGCGGCGGCTTGTATGCGGTGATTTCCCCGGCCGGCAGCGGCAAGTGGGTGTTCCGCTTCACGTACCAAGGCAGCAACACTGACATGGGGCTTGGTGCCTTCCGGGACATCAGTCTCAAGGATGCTCGAGACCGGGCGCAGGACGCGCGGAGCAAACTTGCTCGAGGGATCAGTCCACTCACGTCTCGACGCGAAGAAGCGATGGCTCGCCGCGCCAAGCCGACGTTTGGCGAGATGGCGTCGAGCGTCGTCGCATCACTCTCGGAAGGGTTTCGCAACGAGAAGCACCGCGCGCAGTGGAGCGCGACGCTCGGACTGACCCCTACAGACGACAGCCGTGTCCGAATTGGAGCTGGGCCGCAGGGTGAGCATGCCAAGGCTTTGGCCGCGATGAGCGCCAAGCCGGTCGATCAGGTCGTAACAGCCGACATCATGGCGGTGCTTCGCCCGATCTGGAGATTGAAGCCTGAGACGGCCAAGCGGCTGCGAGGGCGTATCGAGCGGGTCCTGGACGCCGCTCGCGCGGAGGGGCACATCCCCGCCGACCGGGCCAATCCTGCACGCTGGCGAGGTCACCTCGACACTCTTCTCTCCAAACCCGACACGTTGACGAGAGGCCACCATGCCGCCCTCGACTATCGCCTCGGTGCTGCGTTCTTTTCCGCGCTTCTGCAGAATAGGTCCATGTCGGGTCTTGCGCTGCAATTCGCGATCCTGACGGCGGCGCGGTCCGGCGAGGTTTTGAAGGCCGACTGGTCCGAAATCGACATGGAGACATGTGTCTGGACCATTCCGAAGCAGCGGATGAAGGCGGGGCGAGAGCACCGTGTGCCGCTGAACCAGCGCGCCATGGAGATCCTCAGGCACCTCGCTCAGGGCCCGCGTAAGGGTTATGTGTTCAAGGGGGCGAGGGACGATCGTCCGCTGTCACTGATGTCCATGACGATGGTCCTGCGACGCATGAAGCGCTCAGACATCACGGTGCACGGGTTCCGCTCGTGCTTCAGAGATTGGGCCGCAGACTGTACGTCTCATCCCAATCACGTCTGCGAGGCTGCCTTGGCGCATACCGTGTCAGACAAGGTCGAGGCCGCCTATCGGCGTAGCGATCTGTTCGAGAAGCGGCGCGAGCTGATGGCCGACTGGAATGCGTTCCTGATGGCGCAACCGGATGCCGTCGTCACGCCCTCTGAACTGGCGGCGTGATTCAAAAAATACGATTCTAAAAAATTCCGGACCTACGCACTCCGCGCCATATGGGCGTCCTCAAACCCCCTGGGGTACCCGGGGGCGTGGGTCCCATAGCCGAACTTTCTCACACGCTGGTTCCTTCTGCCCCAGGGCCACTGTTCCACCGGCGCCGCCGCGAACTCAAGGAGGCGGGGGCAACTCTCGCGCTGGACTACCGGCATCATGCGTCGATGACCAAGCAACCCATTGCCGAAACGCATACGGATAAAGACCTAGCCATTTCTTAGTGGCAGAGGTGCACTTTTTATTTTCATAAATAGTGGGGAGAGATTCGAGCGCGGCGGCAAATTCGCCCCTCGTTGGTCTCTGGAACGTCCAACGTCCAACCGCTTTTATAGCCCGGCGAACGGCGACATTCAGGCGCAGCTCCGCAGCTTGGGCGGCTTTGCCGTGACCTGAGACCCTCTTCTCCTCCGGCCTGAGGGAGAGTCCTGGGTTTCGTTTATGGCCTTAGGCGGCCTGTCGTTC
>NZ_JBHYDR010000008.1:0-216288 GCF_051860605.1 Phreatobacter sp.
GTGATCTGAAGGACTGCGTCGCGCTTGAAGTCCTCGGTGAAGTTCGCTTTGCCCATCGGGGCCTCCTCGCCTCAAAAATTAGGGGAGAAGGCGTCCAGGAATCTAGGGGCGGTTCAGTTACGCGAGCGGTTGAGGCAGGCTGAGGTTCACTGACGGCCGGGCCGAGGCGACGGCTGCCGCTCGATCGAGACGGCTCGGGAAACGGGCGGGGAGGGGGAACGCATGATCACGAGTGCCAGCGAGCGTCCCTATTGCGGCCCGGCGCCATCGCCGGCGGAGCTGTGGTCGGCCTGGAATCTCGACCCCCTCCTGATCGCAGCCTTTGCGGTGGCGCTTTGCGGCCTGCCGCTGCTTGGGGGGGCGCGCGAGCGCGGCTGTTTCCTCGCCGGTCTCGGCCTGCTGGCCGTGGCACTCATGTCGCCGCTCTGCGCCCTGACCGTGGCACTGTTTTCCGCGCGCTCCTTCCATCATCTCGTTGTCGCCGCCATGGCCGCGCCCCTGATCGCGCTGGCGCTGCCAGCGGCCCGGCGGTCTGGCCCGCTGCTGCCGCTGGTCGCATCCTCCCTCGTCCTGTGGCTGTGGCACTGGCCGGCCATCTATGCCGCGGCGTTCTCCAGCCACGTCATCTACTGGGCGCTGCAGATCGGGTTGCTGGCGGGCTTCGTGTGGTTCTGGCGCGCGGTGCTGTCGCCCAACACGCCTCCCTTTGCCGCGTTGCTGGCGCTGGGGGCAGGGGCGGCCCAGATGGGCCTGCTGGCGGCACTGCTGACGCTTGCGCCGCGCCCGCTCTATGCGGTCCATGGCCTCGGCCCCCTGGCCTGGGGCCTCGATCCGCTGACCGACCAGCAACTTGGCGGGCTTTTGATGTGGGTGCCGGCCTTCTTCGTTTACGGGGGGCTGGCCATGGCCGCGGCCCGCCGTCAGGCGGCCGGGATGCCGGCATGACGGCCGCTGTGCTGAAATTCGTCCATATTGCAGGGCTGGCCGTCTGGTGCGCCGGGCTGCTGATGCTGCCGCTGCTGCTCGCCCGCGCCGACAATCCGGTTCGGGCAGGCGAGGCGGCCCGCATGCGTGTTTTCGCCCACCACGCCTACAATGCCTGCATCAGCCCGGCCGCAGTCATCGCGACGGCCGCCGGTGGCGCGTTGATGTTCGTCCGATGGCTGTTCGAGCCGTGGATGTTCGTCAAGCTCGGCTTCATCGGGCTGATGGTGGTGCTCCACACCTATCTCGGCCACTGCGTCACCCGGCTCGGCGAGACGGGCTATGTGCGCCCGGCCATTCCGCCCGCCCTGCTTCTCGGTGCCGGCCTCGCGGTGATGGGCGCCATTCTGGTCATGGTTCTCGCCAAGCCCCCGATCACGGTGGACGGCCTGCCGCTCTGGCTGCGTGTGCCCGCCGGCCGTCAGCTGCCTTTGCCCGTGGTGCCCAGTTGATAGTCGAACACAAGCTTGCCGCCATGCCAGCCGGTGAGGCCCGTGAAGGCCACGCACAGGCCGGACAGCAGGATGCCGAACGGCAGGACGGCCTCCTCGTAGCCGCCGAGCCGCAGGCCGTAATTGGCGCCGAGCATGGTCAGGAGCGCCACGGCGATGACGAAGTGCGTCCAGCTCGCCGGGCGCGTGCGAATGCCGGGAACCAGCAGCAGTTCCACCGTTCCGGTGATGCCGGCGACAACGCCCATGATGAACCCGAGGCCGATCGCCCACAGCGCCGCCCGCGCCCAGAAGGCATCGCCGGTCCACCAGTAGAACAGGTCGGCTCCGAAGGTGCAGATGGTCAGCGCGATGGGGAAGGCGACCAGCATGGCGTGGATCGGGTGCCCCGCGACGGCGATGCGCGTCTCCGTGTCGCTGAAGACGTGCCGGGCGTGCAGCGGATCGAGGTCGTCCCGTTCGCCGCTCGGCTTGGAGGTGTTCATAGGCTGGCCCTTCCTGCTTTCGTCCTGCTGGCGGGTGGCTGCGCGGGCCCGCTCTCGGCCCTTGATCCGGCGGGGCCGGCGGCCGGCGGCATCCTGACGCTGCTGGTCGTGCTGCTTGTGCTGGCCACCGCGGCGTTCCTCATCATCTTCGGCCTGTTCCTTCTGGCGCTCCGCCGCAACCGGAACCGGACCGTCTCGTTGCGCCTGTTCCTTGTCTGGGGCGGCCTCGTCTTCCCGCTGGTTCTGCTGACGGTTGCGACCGTCTATGGCGTGGTTCTCGGGGAACGGATCACCGGCGCCCGCACCATTCCCGCCATGGCGGTCGAGGCTCGGGCCGAACGCTGGCGCTGGACGTTTACGCACGGGACGCCGCAGGGTTCCATCGTGACGGAGAATGTCCTCCATGTCCCGGCCGGTCAGACCGTCGAGATCCGTCTCACCAGCACCGACGTGATTCACAGCTTCTGGGTGCCCCGCCTCGCCGGCAAGATCGACGCCGTTCCAGGCATGCGCAACCGCATCCTCATTCGTGCCGACCAGCCCGGCCGGTATGGCGGCGTCTGCGCCGAATTCTGCGGCAATGGCCACACCGGGATGATCTTCGTCGTCGTGGCCCATGCCGCCCCGGACTGGGACGCCATTGCGCGGGGGGACAGCCGATGACCGCCCTCCAGCTTCACAGCCGGCTCGATGCGATCTGGCGCAACGAGCGTGGCTGGCGGGGCGTGCTCACCTGCGTCAACCACACCGATCTCGGCCTTCGCTTCATGGTCGCGGCGATCGTCTATTTTGCGATCGGCGGCGTTCTGGCCATGCTGATCCGCGCCCAGCTTGCCTCGCCGCGCTCGGCCTTCATCGGGCCTGACCTGTTCAACCAGGTCTTCACGATGCACGGCAGCCTGATGATGTTCATGTTCGCCATTCCCTTCTTCGAGGGACTGGCCATGTACATGCTGCCGAAACTGCTGGGTTCGCGCGATCTCGCCTTTCCACGCCTCTCCGCATTCGGCTGGTGGTGCTACCTGTTCGGCGGGTTCATCCTTCTGGCGGCCATGGCGGCCGGCGTCGCCCCCGACGGCGGCTGGTTCATGTACACGCCGCTGGCCTCGAAGCCCTATACGCCCGGCATCAATGCCGACGTCTGGCTGCTCGGCATCACCTTCGTCGAGATCTCCGCGGTGTGCGCCGCCGTGGAACTGACCGTCTCGATCCTGAAGCTGCGCGCGCCGGGTATGTCGCTGAAGCGCATGCCGATCCTTGCATGGTACTTCCTCGTCACCGCGCTGATGATGGTGGTCGGCTTTCCGCCGCTGATCCTGGCCTCGACGCTGCTGGAAATCGAACGGGCCTTTGGCTGGCCGTTCTTCGACCCCGCACGCGGCGGCCATCCGCTGCTGTGGCAGCACCTGTTCTGGCTGTTCGGCCATCCGGAGGTCTACATCATCTTTCTTCCGGCCGCCGGCGTGGTGTCCACTGTGCTCCCGGTCATGGCCCGCCACCCGCTGATCGGCTACGGCTGGGTGGTCGGCTCGATCCTGGTGCTCGGCTTCTTCAGCTTCGGGCTGTGGGTGCACCACATGTTCGCGACCGGCATCCCGCATCTGGCACTGGCGTTTTTCTCGGCGGCCTCGGCACTGGTGGCCGTGCCGACCGTCGTGCAACTCTTTGCCTGGCTCGCCACCATGTGGGCCGGCCGGCCGCAACTGCGCCTGCCCATGCTCTATATCGGCGCCTTCTTCTTCATCTTCCTGCTGGGAGGTCTGACCGGCGTGATGCTGGCCATCGTGCCGTTCAACTGGCAGGTTCACGACACGGCCTTCGTCACCGCCCACCTGCACTATGTTCTGATCGGCGGCTTCATCTTCCCCATGCTGGCGGGTCTCTATTACTGGCTGCCCCGGCTGACCGGGCGGGTGTCCCATGGCCTGATCGGGCGTCTCGGATTCTGGCTGATCTTCGTCGGTTTCAACGTCACCTTCCTGGTGATGCATCTCACCGGCCTGCTGGGCATGCGCCGACGCATCTACACCTATGACGCGGGTCTGGGCTGGGACTGGCCCAACTTCATCTCCTCGGTCGGCTCCTTCGTCATGGCCTTCGGCTTTGCCGTGGTGCTCATCGACATGGTGCTGGCGGCGTTGTACGGCCGCAGGGTGGTTCGCAACCCGTGGCGGGCGCCAACGCTCGAATGGGCCATTCCCATTCCCGTGCCGAGCTACAACTTCGCCAGCCAGCCTCGGGTCGAAAGTCGCGAACCGCTGGACCGGCGGGGCCGGTTGACAGCCCAGCTCGCTGCCGGCGAGGGCTATCTGGCACGGGACCGCGACGGCCTGCGCGAGACCACCGGCGTGGATATCGTCTCCGGCCGGCTGCACGAGATCGTCGTCCTGCCCGGCAACAGCTGGCTGCCTGTGCTGACGGCCGCGGCCACCGGCAGCTTTTTCCTGCTGATGCTTGCCGGCCTCTATGCGCTCGCACCCCTTGCTCTGGTCGCGGTGGCTGTGCTGGCCTGGCACTGGGCATCGGCGATCGGCACGCGCACCGATCACGGCCTTGTCGACGCGGGTCTCGGCGAGGCGGCCCCGCCGCATCATGAATCCGTTGAATCGCCAGGGCTGTGGGGCAGCGTCTTCACGCTGGTCGCGGACGGCACGTTCTTCACCTCCCTGCTGTTCGGCTATGCCTTTCTCGCCACCGTGGCTCCAGGCTGGCCGCCTCCCGTCCTCGTCCAGCCGTCGCTTCTCGCAATTGCCGCCGTCACCGTGGCGCTCGCGCTGGCACTTGGCGCCGAGCATGGAGCCCTGAGCGCCATCCGCGGGGGCAACGCCCGCGCCGCCGCCGCCCGATACGGCGTTGCCGCAGCCGCGATGCTGGCAGCAGTGGTGGCGCTGATCGCCTTTGGCTGGCTGGGGCTGCCCGCTCCCGCCTCGCATGCCTATGGCGCCGTCGTCTGGGTGCTTGTCGCCTATGGTGCGTTCCACGGGTGCGTGGCGCTGCTCATGCTGCTGTTCGTGCGTCATCGGCTGGGGCAGGGCTTCGTGTCCGCTGCCCGCACCGTGGAGCCGCTCGTGGCCCGCCAGTGGCTGCGCTACGGCGCCGGCGTGATCCTGCTCATCCTCGTCGTCACGGCCTTTCCCGGAGCCGGCTCATGGCGCTGGTAATCCGCGCGCTCGGTGGTCTGCTCATCTGGGCCTTCGGCTTCGCGCTGCTTTACGCCCTGCACGGCCTGGTCTGTGCCGCCGGTTGGGGAGCGCGGCCGCTGGCCGGGCCGGTCACCATCGCCGGCGCGGTCCTCATCGGCACCTGGCTTGTTCTTCTGGCCGTCGCGGCCCTGTTCCTGATTCTCCTGCGCAGAACCGATGGCGATGGCCGCGCTGGCTTCCTGCAGCGCCTGGCAATGATCGGCGCATGGTCGGGTCTTGCCGGCCTTCTCTTCATGGGTGCGCCCGTGCTGCTGCCGGCGCAGTGCCTTTAGGCGGCCGGCCCGACCCCAAGCCGGATGCAATCGAGGGATGAGTCCAGCGCCCGTCGTAGAGGTTTCACGATTTTGCCGTCTTCGAACATGGCCTCCGTGCGACGCTCGCTGTCGTCACCCATGACCCGGCACATGACGGTCGCCGCGCATTGACGTTGGCGACGCAGCCGGCCTATGCGACCTTCGGGAGGGCAGGGCACCCAATGGCGAATGGCGGCGCAGCACGACGAAGCCTGAACCTCAGGCAATTGGCTGAGGTGATCGGCGTTCACCCCTCGACGGTGTCGCGGGCGCTCGACCCGGCCAAGCGCCATCTGGTGGCCGCCGAGGTCGCCGAGCGCATCCGCCAGACAGCCGATGAGCTCGGTTACCGGCCCAACCCGGTGGCGGCCAGCCTCAGGACGCAGCGTTCGGCCCTCGTCGGCGTCCTCGTGCCGGATATCGCCAATCCGGTCTTTTCGCCGATCATCTCCGGCATCTCCGAAGTGGTCCGCGGAGCCGGCTATTCGACCATCGTGGCCGATACCGGCAGCGAATCCGATGCCGGCCTCAGGCTGATCGACGAATTGATCGCCCGGCGGGTGGACGGCCTGGTGCTCGCCTCGGTGAGCCGCAGCGATGCGGTTCTGGACCATTGTCTTGCCGAGGGCGTCAAGGTCGTGCTGGTCAACCGCGCGGACGATTCGGGGCGCGCGCCCTCGGTGGTCAGCGATGACATCGCGGGCATGAAGGTCGCTGTCGAGCATCTCCACGGGCTCGGACACCGCATCATCGGCCATGTCGGCGGACCGGAGCACCTGTCGACCGGCCATCTTCGGCGCCTGGGCTATGAACAGGCCATGGCGGGCCTCGGTCTTGACGTCGAGACCCGGCTGATCGCTGCGGCACGGGCCTATGATCGCACGGAGGGCGCCCGGGCCACGGGTCTCCTTCTGGACCGCAATCCGGACATGACGGCCATCGCCGCTGCCAATGACCTTCTGGCGCTCGGCGCCTACGAGGCGATCCGCGCCCGCGGCCTAGCGTGCCCCGCCGATATCGCCGTGGTCGGGCACAACGATATGCCGCTCGTGGATCTGGTTGAACCGCCGCTGACCACGATCCGCATCGGGCCGCGCGAGATGGGCTGCGACGCGGCCCGCATCCTCCTCGGCCTGATGAGTGGCGAGGAGCCCGCCGAGCCGCATCACGTTCTGGTGCCGACCCTCGTCATTCGCAGTTCCACCGGGCCTGCCCGGCCGCGTCGCCCCGCCGCATCCTGAGGAAACACGGTCATGCAGGATTTGCATTGACCGGCATAAAGGCTGCTCCTAATCTGCAATCGATTGCTGTAGCCGTTTCGCTCATATTTCAGGGCGGAACGGCCTCCAGCCCGCACCCGACCCCGAGGAGAGTCGCAATGAATTCCGTATCCCGGCGCACGTTCATCGCAGGCTCTGTCGCAGCCGGCACGATTCCGGCTCCGATGGTGATGGCCCAGTCCGACTTCATGGAGCCGACCCGCATCCGCATGGGCTACGCGCCCTATATTTCCGGCGGGCCCTACTTCATCGCCCAGGCCAAGGGCTATTTCAAAAAGCTGAACATCGAGGTGGTGGGGACGAGCCATGTCGATGGATCGCTGTCCATGCCCTCGCTTGCGGCGGGTGAGCTCGACATCACCGGTGCCACGCTCAGCGCGGGCCTGTTCAACCTGATGTCCAAGGGCGCCGGCCTGAGGCTGTTCTTCGAGCGCGGCCGCGAGGCGCCGGGCTGGGGGTCCAACTCGATCATGGTGTCCAACGAGATGTGGGAGAAGGGCTTCCGCACCGTGGACGGCTACAAGCTGGCCAAGGGCGCCAGGATCGGCATTTCCTCGCGCGGCAGCGTCGCCCACTACCTGCACACGATGGGTCTGGAGCGTGCCGGGCTGAAGTTCGACGATGCTGACTGGAACTGGGGCATGGCGCCCCGCGTCAGCCTGCCGCTGATGCAGCAGAACCGCATCGACATCGTCAACATGCCGCTGCCGGGGGCCTATGCCGCCCAGGCGCGCGGCGTCGGCAAGATCGCCACCTGG
This sequence comes from Phreatobacter sp., assembly GCF_051860605.1. Lineage (GTDB taxonomy): Bacteria > Pseudomonadota > Alphaproteobacteria > Rhizobiales > Phreatobacteraceae > Phreatobacter. Next base: position 7,456 of record NZ_JBHYDR010000008.1, read on the forward strand.
AGCGACGAGCTTGCGCCGGACTTCGTGCTCGCCTGTTCGGTGGCCAGCGAGAAGTTCCTGCGCGAGAAGCACTCGGCCGTGGTGCGCTTCTGCATGGCGATCATGCAGGCCAATGCCGAATATATGGAGGCTGCGAAGAACGGCGGCGACGAGATCCTCAAGATCATCGGCGATGCAACCGGCCTCGCGCCTGCGGTCGTCAACAGCAGCCGCCCGCGCTGGACCCTGATGTCGCTCGACGGCCTGCCCAACATGTCCTCCATCGTGGCGCAGCAGAAGTTCTGGCACGAGCGGACCGATCTCCTGCAGCGCATGGTGCCGGAGAACGAGCTGTTCGACGATCGCGCCATCCGCGAGGCGCGCAAGAGGCTGGACGAACGCAACCCCTTCATCTGACGACCGGTCCCGACCGCTTTCCCGTTCCCCATCAGCAAGGCACGAACGTTCGCATGCAGTTCGAGGCGATTTCCATCGAGGGCCTGTCCCACCGCTTCCTGTCCAGGACGCGGCCACCGACAACGGCCCTCACCGACGTGACCTGTTCCTTTCCGGCCGGCAAGGTCACGTCGATCGTCGGCCCATCGGGTTGCGGGAAATCGACCCTCCTGCTGATCATGCGGGGGCTCGTCGAGCAGAGCCAGGGAGCCGTCCGCTTCATGTATGGCGACGGCTCCGGCCGCCTGGTGCCGGGCGAGGCGCCGCGCATGGCCACCGTCTGGCAGTCGTTCAACCTGCTGCCGTGGCGCACCGTGACGGACAATGTGGCCTTCGGCCTCGAGCTTGGCGGCATGCCGGCGGCCGAGCGGCGCGAGAAGGCTCTGGAGGCCATCAAGGCCGTCGAACTGGCCGGGTTCGAGAACCATTATCCCGGCCAGCTCTCCGGCGGCATGAAGCAGCGTGTCGGACTTGCACGCGGCCTCGTCATGTCGCCGGACATCCTGTTCCTGGACGAACCCTTCGGCGCGCTCGATGCCCAGACCCGGCTCTATCTCCAGGAACAGCTTGCCGAACTTGTCGAGCGCAGCGCCAAGACGGTGATCCTCATCACCCATTCGATCGAGGAAGCGATCTTCCTTGGCGATCATGTGGTCGTGATGACCGCCCGCCCGGGCCGTATCGCCGCCACGATCGATGTCGACCTGCCGCGTCCGCGCAATATTGACGTGCAGAACAATCCCCGTTTCGGCGAGCTCTTCTCGGAAATCTACGGGCTGTTGCGCGAAGAAGTCCGCAAGTCGATGATGAATTGAGGTCGCGGACCATGACCGACGCCAACAGGGCCATCGCCATGGCCACCGACAAGCCCGATGCCCCGCTTCCCGTCGACGAGCGCCTCACCGACGACACCTGGTGGTATGGCCCGGTCGCCATGACCGCCTTCCTGATTTTCTGGGAGGTCTCGGTCTGGTGGGGCGACATTCCGGAACTGTTCCTGCCGCGGCCCTCGCTGGTAGTGGTGACGCTCTATGACCTTTTTGCCCGCAAGGGCCTCATCTGGGACCTGGCCATCACCTGCTACCGGATCTTCGGCGGCTTCCTGCTGGCCGCGGTCATCGGCATCGGCCTCGGCCTGCTGATGGGCATGTCGCGGCGCATCTATGCCACCGCCGACATCTTCGTCGCCGCGCTCTATCCCGTTCCGAAGATCGCGCTCCTGCCGCTGCTGGTCATCTGGCTCGGCACCGGCAACATCTTCCTCATCGTGCTGTCCGCGCTCGGCTGCATCTTCCCGATCCTGGTCAACACCATCATCGGCGTGCGCCAGTGCGACGAGGGGCTGATCCTGGCGGCCCGCGACCTTGGTGCCAGCCAGGTGCAGATCCAGCGCAAGGTCGTGCTGCCGGCTGCTATTCCTGCCATTTTCGGCGGACTCAGGCTGGCGCTCGGCATTTCCATCATCCTCGTCGTGGCCGCCGAGATGCAGACCGCCCGCTACGGCCTTGGCGCACAGCTCCAGCTTGCCGGACAGGTGCTCGAGACCGGCCAGGTCTTCGCCATCCTGCTGCTGCTGGCCGTGCTCGGCATCCTGCTCACCAAGGGCCAGGACAAGCTCGGCAACCTCGTCAACCGCTGGCGCGCGAACTGACCGGCGCACGCCCGGTCCACCGTTCCCGCCGAGACCATTCGGGCTGCCCGCCGGCCCCGGAGAAGCACCATGAAGCGCACGCTGATCGAATGCGGCTGGCTCGTCTCGATGGACGAGGCCGTCGGCGACCACCGCAATGCCCGCATCCTGATCGAGGGCAGCCGGATCGTGGCGGCCGGCAAGGGCATCGAAGCCGACGCCGATGCGGTCATCGACGCCCGCGACAAGATCGTCATGCCGGGCCTGATCGACGCCCACATCCACACCTGGCAGGCGGGCCTGCGCGCCATCGGCTCGGAATGGCTGGGGCCGGACTATCACAAGAACATCCATGCCAACCTCGCCACCCATTATGGCCCCGAGGACAATTATCTCGGCAATCTCATCGGCGCTCTCGGCCAGATCGATGGCGGCGTCACGACCATCTGGGACTGGTGCCACAACATAACCTCGCTGGACCATGCCGAGCGGTCCGTGGACGGTCTGGAGGAATCCGGTATCCGCGCGCTGTTTGCGCACGGCACGGCCAAGCCGCCGACCAGGCCGGGCGAACTGCCCTATACCCACGTTCCCCATCCGCGTGACCGCATCGAGGCGCTGCGCAAGGGCCGGTTCGCCTCCGATGACCGCCTGGTGACCCTCTCCATGGCCATCCTCGGCCCCCACTGGGGCACCTACGAGGTGGCCGAGCAGGACCTGCGCCTCGCGCGCGAACTGGGCCTTGTGTCCACGTCCCACGCCACGCGCCGCATTCCTGACCAGGTCGCACCCGGCGGCTACGGCAAGCTCGTGAAGGCCGGCCTGATCGGCCCCGACCACAACCTCGTCCACGGCAACTACATCGAGGACGAGGAACTGAGGCCGCTGGTGGAGGCCGGCGCCTCGATCACCGCCACCGTGCTGGTCGAACTGCACGGCCATGCCGCCGAGCCCGTCACCTTGCGCGTGCGCCGTTTCGGCGGCATGCCCTCCATCGGCATCGACGTCGAACCCATCGTCACCGGCGAGATGTTCCGCGAGATGCAGGCGGCCCTGTTGCACGCGCGCTGGGCTTCGCTGCGCGACAATGCCGCCGCCGGCAATCCGCCGTTCCAGTCCATCCCGATCCGCTCGCGCGAGGCGCTGACCTGGGCGACCATCGGCAATGCCCGCGCCATGGGCATGGAAGACCAGATCGGCTCGATCACGCCCGGCAAGAAGGCCGATATCGTCATGCTGCGGGCGAACGACCTGAACCTCTTCCCGGTCCACGACCCGCTGCTGTCGATCACCGACCAGGCCCATGCCGGCAATGTCGACACCGTCATCATTGACGGCGTGGTGAAGAAACAGGGCGGGAAGCGCGAGTTTCCGGACGACGTGCTGGAGCGCCGCAAGACCGAGCTTCTCGCCTCCATCGACCGGATCATGCGCGCCGGCAGCTTCACCGTGAAGGCGGCCTGACGCCATGGCCCGCACCCTCATCCGCTGCGGCTGGGTCGTCTCGATGGACCCGGCCATCGGTGACCTGAAGGGCGCCGAGATCCTTGTCGAGGACGACCGCATCGCCGCCATCGGGCGAGACCTTGGCGCGCAAGCCGACACGGTGATCGATGCTCCCGCGATGATCGCCATGCCGGGGCTGGTGAACGCCCACCTTCACACCTGGCAGACGGGCCTGCGCGCCATCGGTTGCGAATGGGCGCACGGCGAATATTTCAAATACCTGCACGGCGGCATGGCCACGCAATATGGGCCGGAAGACAATTACCTCGGCAACCTGATCGGCGCGCTGAACCAGATCGATGGCGGCTGCACGACGCTCAACGACTACTGCCACAACATCACCTCCACCGAGCAGGCGGAGCGCTCCATCGACGCGCTGGAGGATGCCGGCATCCGCGCGGTGTTCACGCTCGGCGCCGGCAAGCTGCCGCCCGAGCAGGAGAAGGCAGAGCCGTTCGAGAAGCGTCTCAATCCGCGCGACCGGGTCGCCCATATCCGCAAGCGGCTGGCCGATGACAGTGCGCTCATCACCATGGCCCTGGCGGTTGCCGGGCCCCACTGGGCCGAGATGGAGCCGACGCGCATCAATCTGAGACTTGCCCGCGAGATGGGCCTGCGCTCGTCCTCCCATGCCACCAAGCGGCCGGAACTGGCCATCGACCCGCGCGGCTATTACCCGCTTCTGGACGAGGGTCTGGTCGGTGCCGACCACAGCGTGGTGCACGGAAATTACCTGTCCGACGACGAGCTGAAGCGGCTGTTCGACGCCGGGGTCACGTTCTGCGCCACGGTGCAGACGGAACTGCGCGGCTATGCCGGCGATCCGCTGGTCGGGCGGGTGAGAGCGCTTGGCGGCATTCCCTCGCTCGGCATCGACGTGGAGCCGCGCGTCTCCGGGGAAATGTTCCGGGAGATGCAGATAGCGCTCCTCTACGCGCTGTCCGTCTGCCAGCGCGAGAATGCCCGTGACCGCAAGCCGGCTTTCTCCGTGGTGCCCATCCGCTCGCGCGAGGCTCTCGCCTGGGCCACCATCGGTGGCGCAGAGGCGCTCGGGCTCGCAGACCGGATCGGCACGCTCACGCCGGGCAAGAAGGCCGATATTGTCCTCCTCGATGGCGACGACCTGAACCTGTTCCCGGTCCACGACCCCATCCTGTCCATCGTCGAGCAGGCCAACCAGGGCAGTGTCGACACCGTTCTGATCGACGGCGTGGTGCGCAAGCGCGGCAAGAAGCTGGTCTTCCCGGAGGCCGTGCGGCGCCAGCGCATGGCGGAACTGGAGACGTCCGTCGCTCGGGTCATGGCGGAAGCCGGCTACGTGCCGTTCGGACGATAGCACCATGGCGACCGCCTCCACGCGCACGCTGATCCGCTGCGGCTGGCTCGTCACCCAGGACGGGACGCCCGGCGCCATGCGCGATGCCTGGCTGGTCATGGCCGGAGACCGTATCGAGGCGCTGGGGCAGGGCACACCGCCCCCCTGCGACGATGAGATCGATGCGACCGGCATGATCGTCATGCCGGGTCTGGTCAACATGCACCTGCATACGTTCCAGGCCGGCTTCCGGGCGGTCGGGGCGGAATGGCTGGGGCCGGACTATTTCCGCAACTTCTACGGCGATACGGCGACCCGATTCACGCCGGAGGACAACTATCTCGGCACGCTGTTCGGCGCCCTCAACCAGCTCGATCAGGGCGTCACCACGCTGGCAGACTATTCCCACAACCTGCGTTCGTTCGAACAGGCCGAGCGTTCCGTCGATGCGCTCGTCGATTCAGGCATTCGCGCGGTCTTCATCCACGGGGACGGCCTGCGCGAACCGGCCCTGCCGGGCGCCATGCCGTCGCGGCGGCTGCATCCGCGCGAGCGGGTCGAGGCCCTGATGGCGAGCCGGTTCGCTCATTCCGGCCGGGTGACGCTGGCGCTCGGCATTGCAGGGCCGCACTGGGCCGACTGGGAGGCGAGCCTGCACAATGTGCGGCTGGCACGCGATCTCGGTCTTGTGGCCTCCTCCCATGTCACCCGCAGCCATGCGAATGCCGTCACGCCGGACGGCTACGACCGGCTGGCGGCCATGGGCCTGCTTGGACCCGACCACAACCTGGTCCATTGCAACCACCTGACCGCGGACGAGATCGGGCGGCTGCTCGATACCGGCTGCACGGTGACCGCCACGACCATGAACGAGTTCCACGACTATCCGACGGATTCGGTCCTGAGGAAGGTCATGGACCGCGGTCACCAGCCCTCTGTCGGCGTCGATGTCGAGGCCATGGTGGCCGGCGACCTGTGGCGCGAGATGCAGACCGCGCTTCTGTTCGCCCGTAATGAAGGGCTCAGGGCAGGGCGCCCCGATGCCATGATCGGCTCGCGCACGGCGCTCGGCTGGGTCACGACCGCCGGCGCAAAGGCGCTGATGAAGGAGCGCGAGATCGGGCGTCTCGCGCCCGGCCTGAAGGCCGATATCGTGATGCTGCGAAGCGGCGATCTGAACCTGTTCCCGGTCCACGATCCGGTCTTTGCCATCGTCGAACAGGCCCATGCCGGCAATGTCGACACGGTCATCGTGGACGGCATCGTGCGCAAGCGGGCAGGGCGCCTGCTGTTTCCCCAGGACCAGCGCCGCGTCCTTGGCGAGGCCCTCATCCAGTCCGTCGGACGGCTCATGTCCGAGGCCAACGCCGCTGCCCGGGCGGCGGGTCGCGATGCGGTGCCCTTTCCTGCCTTCGGGAGTGCGCCGACTTGACCGATGCAAACGATTGCAATACCTCCATAGTCCGGAGGACGCCATGATCATCGAACGGCAGGAGCAGGTCACCGACGCTGTGCTCGCCGCGATGGCGGCCACGCCCGACGCGCGCCTTGGCGAGATCATGGCCGCGCTCGTGCGCCATCTGCATGCCTTCGCGCGCGAAGTGCGCCTGTCGGAGGCGGAATTCGACCAGGCGATCCAGGCCGTGGTCGCGCTCGGCCAGTTGACCAATCGCACCCACAACGAGGCGGTGCTCGCTTCCGACGTTCTCGGCCTGTCGACGCTTGTCTGCCTGATGAACAACGGGCCCGAGGGTCAGACCGAGAGCATGGCCGCGCTGCTCGGACCATTCTGGCGGTTGCATTCGCCGCCGACAGCCAATGGCGCGTCCATCATCCGCTCGCCGACGCCGGGCGAGCCGCTGACCGTGTCCTGTACGGTGCGCGATGCCGCCGGGTCGCCGATGCGGCGGTGGATGTCTGGCAGGCCTCGACGGTCGGCATGTACGAGAACCAGGACGACAGCCAGGCCGACATGAACCTGCGCGGCACGTTCCGCACGGATGCTGACGGCCGGTTCTGGTTCACCTCCGTGAAGCCGGCCGGCTATCCGGTTCCCACGCACGGCGTCGTCGGCCGGCTGCTCGAGGCCCAGCAGCGCGCGCCATACCGTCCGGCCCACATCCATTTCCTGATCCACAAACAGGGTTTCAGGACGCTGGTCTCGCAGGTCTTCGTCGACGACGACCAGCACCTGGAAAGCGACGTCGTCTTCGGTGTCACGCGCGCCCTGATCGGGCGGTTCGAGCGGACGGCGGACGGTTTCGCGCTCACCTACGATTTCGTGCTCCAGCCGGGCGAGTCGGTCCTGCCGACCCCGCCCATCGAGTAGATCCATGTCCCACAGGCTCGATAACAAGGTCGCCGTGGTCATCGGCGGCTCCGGCGGCATCGGCGCCGCAACCGCGCGGATGCTCGCGGGCGCGGGCGCGCGCGTGATCGTTACCTATCGCTGCCGGAAGGATGCCGGCGAGGCGGTGGTCGCCAGTCTCCCCGGAGACGGGCACCTGTGCCTGCCTGCCGACCTCGCCGACACGGCCACCCTCGCGGCCCTGGCCGCGGAGGTTGCGGCGCGCACCGGCGGCGCCGACATTCTGGTCAACACCGGTGGCTTCACCGAAGCGGTGCCCGCCGCCGACCTCGACGCGCTGACCGACGGGCTGATCGACCTCATCTTCGAGGTCAACTGGCGCGGCCAGTTCGCCGCCGTCCGGGCCTTTCGCGAGCAGATCGCCGCCCGCGGTGACGGCCTGATCGTCAATGTCTCCTCGATTGCCGCCTTCAACGGCGTCGGATCCAACATCGCCTATGCCTCGGTGAAGGCGGCGACGGACACGATGACAAAAGCCCTCGCGCGCGCGCTCGCGCCCGCGATCAGGGTCATGGGTGTCTCCCCCGGCGTCGTCGACACTGACTTCGTGCCAGGCCGCGGCCCGGAGCAACTGGCGAAAATCGCCCCGAGCATTCCGCTAAGGCGGGTGGCGGTCGCCGACGATGTCGCGCGCGCCATTCTCGCCTGCGCGACACACCTGACCTATTCCACCGGCTCGCTCGTCGTCGTCGATGGCGGGCGCGCGCTCTGACCAGGCAGGGAGGACAAGAACAATGCGCACCATGAGAGACAAGGTCGTCATCACCTGTGCCGTGACCGGCAACCTGACGACGCCGGACCAGACCCCCCATCTGCCGATCACGCCGGAAGAGATCGCCGAGGCCTGCCTGGGAGCGGCCGAGGCGGGTGCGGCCGTCGTCCACATCCATGTGCGCGAGCCCGGCACCGGCAAGCCGTCGATGGAGATCGCCTATTACGAGGAGGTCGTTGCCCGCATCCGCGCCCGCAATGCCGAACTCATTCTCAACCTGACCACCGGACCCGGCGGGCGCTTCGTGCCCTCCGAGGACGACCCGAAAGTGGCAGGCCCCGGCACCACGCTGGTCGCGCCGGAAAAACGCGTCGAGCACATCGCGAAGATCCGCCCGGACATCTGCACGCTCGATCTCAACACCATGAGCTCGGGCGGACAGGTGGTGATCAACACGCCGGGCAATGTCCGCCGCATGGCGAAGATCATGCGCGAGGCCGGCGTCAAGCCGGAGATCGAACTGTTCGATTCCGGTGACATCGCCCTGATGCATGATCTCCTGCGCGATGGCACGCTGACCGGCCCCTGCATCGCCTCCTTCGTGCTCGGTGTGAAATACGGCTTCCAGCCAAGTCCCGAGACGGTGATCTACGCGCGCAACCTGCTGCCGGCGGGCACCGAGTTTACGGTGATCGGCACCGGTCGGTCGTCGTTCCCCATGGTTGCGCAGTCCGTGCTCGCCGGTGGCCATGTCCGCACGGGCCTTGAGGACGCCGTGATGCTCGACAAGGGCGTGCTGGCACCCTCGAACGCCGCGATGGTCGAGAAGGCGCGCCGTATCGTCCAGGAACTCGGCGTCGGCATCGCGTCGCCCCGCGAGGCGCGCGAGATCTTCCACCTGCCGTCCCGGGGAGCCTGACCGTGGCCGTGAATGTTTCGGCCGGCAGGTCTGCCGGCGCGCCGAAATCCCTGAATGGAGCGACCGTGCCGATGCGCGGGCTGAGGCTCGGCGCCAAGGCCGCCTCCATCGAGATGGTGGCTCCCGTTATCGAGCCCCTGTCGATCATTCGCACTGACGAAGCGGATGCGCTGGTCGAGATTCGCGCCGCCGCCGTCAACCCGTCCGACGCCAAGGCGGCGATCGGCATGATGCCTTATGCTGTGTTTCCCCGCACGCCAGGCCGTGATTTTGCCGGCGTGGTTGTCGAGGGGCCCCGGCAGTTTCTCGGTCGCGAGGTGTTCGGCTCATCGGGCGATCTCGGCATTCGCCGCGACGGCACGCACGCCACCCATGTCCTTGTCGAGGCGACCGGCCTTGTCGAGAAGCCTGCGACCATCTCGCTCGTCGAGGCTGCCGGCATCGGCGTGCCCTTCGTGACGGCGCAGGAGGGTTTCCGCCGGGCAGGGCGGCCGAAACCCGGCGAGACCGTGCTCATTCTCGGCCTGAATGGCAAGGTGGGACAGGCGGCCGCCCAGATCGCCACCTGGGCCGGAGCCAGCGTCATCGGCGTCGTCCGGCGTGCCGAGGCCTATGCCGGCCACGCCACCGGCGAGGTCACCGTGGTGAATTCCGCATCCGTCGATGTGGCGGCCCGGGTGCGCGAGCTCACGGGCGGCAAGGGTGCCGATATCGTCTTCAACACGGTGGGCGAGCCCTACCATGAGGCAGGCACCAAGGCGCTGGCGGTAACGGGCCGGATGATCGTCATCGCCTCGCTCAGGGAGCCGGTGCCGTTCGACCTCTTCGCCTTCTATCGCGGGCGGCACACCTATGTCGGCATCGATACGCTGGCCCTCAGCACGACCGCGACGGCGGACATCCTGCGCGACCTCGTGCCGGGATTTGCCACCGGCAGCCTGAAGCCGTTCGAAATCCGCCCGGAAGGGCTCTACTCGCTCGATCGGGCGCGGGAAGCCTATGCCGCGGTTCTCGGCTCGAGCCGCGACCGGATCGTGTTCCTGCCGCAGGTCTAGCCCGAAGGCCCTGAAGCCATGCACATCAACCGGTTCGCCGACCTGAAGCCCTATGAGGCGCCCGGCCACCATGGCATGCGGATGCTGAGAATGCAGGGCCGGGAGGCGGGGCCTTCGGAGGTGGTCTGGCTCGGCGTGTCGCAGATCCTCCCCGGCGGCGGTGTCGATCCTTCGGCTTCGGCCGAGGAGAAGTTCTACGTCGTTCTGGAAGGTGAACTGACGGTCGAGACAGCCTCCGGCAGCGCCCGGCTCGGCCCCTGGGACAGCTGTCGCATCGCTCCCGATGAGGTCCGCGCCCTGAAGAACGAGACGAACCGCACCGTCACGGTGCTGCTCGCCATGCCGCTGCCCGGCGTGGCTCGCACGGACTGAGGCAGCCGCTCAGGCGCGTCCGCCATGGAGCGGAAAGGCGTGGCCGTCACGATCGGCAACGCTCAGCGACTGGCGGAAGGCGCCGGCCCCGGTCGCATGGTGGTGCGCCCCATCGACCGCGTGCCTGTCTGTCGGCTCGAGCAGGCTCCTGCCGACCATGGTCGAGGCTCGCGGGAGGCCCAGAAGGTCGAGGACGGTCGGCGCGATATCGATGATGCCGCATGGCCTCATGTCGATGGCGCCGCGACCGGCATCCGCCCCATTGCCGAGCACCAGCAGGGTGTTGACCTCGTGGCGGTTGAGGCCGCCATGCATCCCGCCCCCCACCGGCACGCCGCCGGTGATCAGCCCGCGGCCGGGCAGGCCATAGGCATCGGCGCCGCAGTCCGAGCGCAGGACATAGACGAGATCGGGGGCGCGGTCGGGATGGTCGAGGCCGACCAGACCAAGGGACAACGTGCCCGGAACCTGGCCCATGACCGGGTCGTCGGACGGGGTGAACACCATCCCCGTCTCCGGCTGCTCCATCAGCCAGCGGGCCACCGCATCGCGACGGCTCACGTCACCGTCGACCACGCGAATCTCGCCCATATTGCCGCCGGTGACCGTCAGCACCGCGTCGCCCACCCACTCATCCGCGGCCTTGGCGGCCGGGTGGCCGGACGCTGTCAGGGCCGCGGCCATGTCGAACTGGCCATGGCTGGAAATCTGCCCATGATCGGAGGCGGCAATGACCGTGATCGCCTCCGCGCCCGGCCGGGCTGCCAGGGCATCGAGAATGCGCCCGAAAGCGGCATCGACGTGCCGGATGACGGAAAGCGTTTCAGGAGTGCCCAGAAATCGGTAGTGGAACGAGGTATCCGGCTCGTTGAACCAGATGAGGGCGACGTCCGGCTCAAGGTCGGCCAGCACATGCTCGACCATCACTCGGGCGGCATAATCGGTCTCCGCGAAGCGGGGCAGTTCTCGCGGTGGGAGGGGGCCAAACCGGGCGATGGCCTCCCGGACGGCCTCCGGCGTGCGACTGTGGTCCGCCCCCATCATGGCAAAGGTCCAGTGGCCGTGCCGGGCAGCCCGTGGATTGATGGCATAGGCCGAGCCTGCCGAGCCGGTATGGACCACGGCGAGCCGCAGTCCCGCCTCCGCCATGACGTCGGCAAACGTGGCGACGCCCACGAGGTCGCCGCCCAGCACGGCCTCGGCATGGGTGATGTGATCCAGGCGTGAGGTGTCGATGATGCGGTCCCTGGCGATCGCCCGGTCATAGAAGGCATTTCCGACGATGCCGTGGACGCGCGGCGGCGCACCGGTGGCGATCGATGTGGTCGCCACGCGGGTCATGGACGGGAACACCGACCGTGCTTCACGGAACCAGCGCTGGCTGCCTGCGAAGGCTGCCAGTCTCGGCATCAGATCCGGACGGACGAAATCCGGGCGCAAGCCGTCGAAGACGACCACGACGACACGGGATGCACGGCGCACGGGCTCACCTCAGGGTCGGGTCCAGCCGATCGCGCAGCCAGTCGCCGAGCAGCGAGACGGCGAGCGTGGTCAGCACGATGGTCAGGGCGGGCGCCAGCATGATCCAGGGGGCCCGTGTGATGTATTCACGCCCGAACCCGACCATGTTGCCGAGGCTGGTCATGGGCGGCTGGACGCCGAGCCCGAGGAAGGACAGCCCGCTCTCCAGCAGGATCACCTCGGGGAAGACAAGCGTCATCGAGACGATCAGCGTGGAGGCGATATTCGGCAGGATGTGCTTCAGGTACACGCGGCCGGGGGAGGCGCCAAGCTGCGTGACGGCCGAGGCATAGCCCTGGGCGCTGGCCGAGACGGCTAGGCCGCGGGCGATGCGGGCATAGCGTTCCCAGCCGAACAGGCCCATCAGGCCGATGAGCAGGGCCAGCGAATTGCCGAAGAAGGCGAGCACGGACAGGGCCAGAATGAGAAACGGCATGGCCGCCTGGAAGTCGGCCAGCATGAGCACCGCCTGCTCGGCTACCCCGCGAAAATAGGCGGCGACGAAACCCAGCGTGGTGCCGAGCACGGCCGAGATGATCGTCGCGCCGAAGGCGATCATCAGCGAGATGCGGATCGAGACGATCAGTCGTGACAGCACGTCACGGCCGAGTTCGTCGGTGCCGAGCCAGTGTGGCGCGGTCCCCGGCGGCACCAGCCGGTTGCGCAGGTTCGGCGTGGTGTAGGAATAGGGTGCGATCCAGTCGGCGGCGAGCGCGACCAGGATCATGGCGGCAATCCACAGGACGGCGAACCAGACCAGCAGCGGCACGCTTGCCATGCGCCGGCGCCAGGTCGGGTCGGTGCCCTCCGCGATGGCGACCTTGTCGAAGGTGCCGTCGGTCATGATCCGCTCCTGCCGGCGGTCTGGCGCAGCCGCGGATCGAGAAAGCCGTAAAGGAAATCAACGGTAAGGTTGGCGGCCACCATGGTGGCCGCGACGAGCAGCAAGATGCACTGGACGACGGCAAGGTCACGGTTTGCTACGGCCACGACCAGCAGGCGCCCGACCCCCGGCCACGAGAACACGCTCTCCACCACCACCGCGCCGGCGATCAGCGAGCCGACCATGAAGCCGATGATGGTCACGGTCGGGATCGCGGCATTGGGCAGGGCATGGCCGACCACCACGTCCCGCCAGGGCACGCCCTTGGCACTCGCCGTGCGCACATAGGGCTGGCCCAGCACTTCAAGCATGGCGCTGCGGGTGAAACGGGCAAGGACGGCCGCGCCGCCGATCCCGAGTGTCACCACCGGCAGGATGGCGTGTTTCCAGCTGTCCTGCCCCCCGGAGGGCAGCCAGCCGAGTTGCACGGCGAAGATCAGCACCAGCACCAGGCCGAGAACGAAGCTCGGCACGGTGAAGCCGGCAACCGACAGGAGCATGATCGCCCGGTCGGCGAAGCTGCCGCGGTGCAGGGCTGCGAGGATTCCGGCCGGAATGCCGATGAGCAGCTTGAGCATCAACGCCGGGATGGTCAGCGCCAGCGTTGCCGGGATGCGCTCGGCGACCAGTTCGACGGCGGCGCGGCCATCGCGCATCGACCGGCCGAGTTCACCCTGCGCGATCGCGTAGAAATAGCTGATATATTGCTGCCACAGGGGGTCATCGAGGCCCCAGGACTTGCGGAATGCGGCGATCGCCTCCGGCGGCGCTTCCGGCCCCAGAATGATCAGGGCCGGATCGCCGGACAGGCGCAGCACGACGAATGCGAAGGTGACGACCAGCACGATCGTGATCAGCGCGCGACCGAGGCGCAGGGCTGTAAAGCGGAGCATCAGGCGGCCTTTCGGGCGGTTCCGGCCGCAGGTTCGACCAGATGGCAGGCAACCCGCCGGGTTCCGTCGACGGCCACCAGCCTCGGCGCCTCGGTGCGGCAGCGCGCGGCGGCCAGCGGGCAGCGCGGGTGGAATGCGCAGCCCTGCGGACGATCAGCCGGATTGGGCGGCTCGCCGGACAGGACGATGCGCTCGGCGCGCCGGCCAGGCGACGGGGCCGCCGAAACGAGGGCCCGCGTATAGGGATGCAGCGGCTCGGCGAAGAGGTCGTCGGCGTCGCCCTCCTCGACGAAACGGCCCAGATACATGACCGCGATCCGCCCACTGATCTGGCGCACCACGCGCAGGTCGTGGCTGATGAACAGCATGGCGAGGCCGAGGTCGGCCTGCAGGTCGATCAGCAGGTTGACCACCTGCGCCTGGATCGAGACGTCGAGCGCGGAGACCGGCTCGTCGCAGACGAGGAAGTCGGGTCGCGTCATCAGCGCCCGGGCGAGCACCACCCGCTGGCGCTGGCCGCCGGACAGTTCGTGCGGATAGCGACTGCCCTGGCGGGCCGACAGCCCGACGCGCTCCAGCATGCGAACAGCCCTTTCCTGCCGCTCGCTGCGCGCCGCGCCTTCGTGGATATCGAGCGGTTCGCGAACCTGCTCGATGACCGGGAGCCGGCGGTCGAGTGCTCCGAGCGGGTCCTGGTAGATCATCTGCATGCGCGACCGCGACTGCCGCCAGGCCGCCGACCGGATCGGCGGAACAGGTTGCCCCGCAAAGGTGACGGAGCCTTCGTCCGGCACCTCCAGCCCGAGCACCATCCGGCCGAGTGTCGATTTGCCGGACCCGGATTCGCCGACCACGCCAAGCGTCTCGCCGGGCCGGATCGTCAGGCTCACACTGTCCACCGCGCGGACCCCGACGGCCTGTCCGAACAGGCCGCGGCGGCTGTGATAGACCCGCGCCAGCCCCTGGGCACGAACAAGCTCGGCCGTCATGCCGTCACCGTCCGGGCAGCCCGCGGCGCATGGGTCTCCACCGGCCGGCGAAGCAGGACGCAGGCAGCGCTATGGCCGTTACCGAGCGGCGTCAGCAGCGGGTCCTCGTGCCGGCACGCCTCGGTAGCCAGTTCGCAGCGGGGTGAGAAGGCACAGCCCGGGGGCAGGGCCCGTGGATCGGGGACAACGCCTGGAATGGACGTCAGGCGCCGGCGCGGCCCCGCCAGCGGCGGAAGGGAGCCGAGCAGGCCGCGCGCATAGGGATGCCATGGACCCTCGGCAAACAGGGCGCCCGCCGGCGCTGTCTCGACGATCCGGCCGGCATACATGACCGCGACGCGCTCGCAGGTCTCGGCGATCACTCCCAGATCGTGGCTGATCAGCACGATGGCCATTCCCGTCTCGCGCCGGATCGCACTGATGAGTTCGAGGATCTGCGCCTGGATCGTCACATCGAGCGCCGTTGTCGGCTCATCGGCGACCAGCAGGTCCGGTCGCCCGGCGAGCGCCATGGCGATCATGATCCGCTGGTTCTGGCCGCCGGAAAACTCGTGCGGGAAGGCGTCGATCCGGCGGGCGACATCCGGAATGCCGACCAGTTCCATCAGCCGGCGCGCTTCGGCCCTGAGGCTCGCGCCCGAAAGATCGGTGTGCAGCGCCAGGGCCTCGCTGATCTGGCGGCCGACCTTGAGGACGGGATTGAGCGCGCTCGCCGGATCCTGGAAGATCATCGCGATGCGGCCTCCTCGCACGCGGTCGAGATCGGCCGCTGGCGCGCCCAGCAGTTCGCGTCCCTCCAGGCGGGCGCTTCCGGAAATGCGGGCCTTGCCTGGAAGCAGGCCAAGAGCTGCGAGCCAGGTGACCGATTTGCCCGATCCGGATTCGCCGACCAGGCCGACAGCCTCGCCACGGGCGACGTCGAGATCGACGCCGCGCAGGGCCGGAACGCCGGCGAAGGAGACGGTCAGGTCGCGAATGCGGACGAGCGGCTCGCGGCCCGAGGCCGGTGAGGGGACATTGGCCATCCCGGTCAGACCCTATCCGCGACAGGGCCGGCTCCGGCGGCCGTCAAACCGAAACGGCGGGCGGCGGCAGGTGGAAGGTACTGCATCGTCTGATCTGTCCCAGGCAGAATGAAAACACCGGCGGGCACTGGGCCCGCCGGCGAGATTTGCTGCGTCACGCGCCGAAATTGCCGGGGCGAAAGTCCATGGCGAAGGCCGGGGCCGCCTTCCACTGGATTGACTTCGGCTTGGCCGTGAACGTCGCGTTCTGGTGAAGGACCGTGTAGGCGGGGTCCTCGCGCTCGCAGATTTCCAGCATGCGCCGGAAGGCCTGGCGCCGGCGCGCGCGGTCAGTGGAGGTTTCAAGCACCTCGCAGAGCTGGTTCATTTCGGCATTGGTCCATTCGCCGATCTGCTGCTGCTGGCCGTTCGGGCCGTGCTGGTTGACGAGCGAGGAGACCGGATCGTTGAACGGGGCCGAGTTCGACCAGTCACGCACGGCACGCTGCGGACCCCGCGCCATGATCTGGCTCCAGTTCTCCACCGTGTTGATCTGCACGTTGAGGCCGACCGAGCGCCACATCTCGGTCATCACCTGGGCCGTGGCGTTCTGGTTGGTGTAGTAGTTGCTCAGCAGGCGATAGACGATCGGGTCGCCCTTGTAGCCTGCCTGGCGGAGCAGGTCGCGCGCCAGGGTCGGGTTGTACTCCGGCACCGTCCAGTCGGCGTGGAACATGTCACCGTAGAACTGCCACTGCAGGCCTGCGGGGACGACGGTGCGGCCCGCCCAGAGCGATTCGACGATCGCCTGGCGATCGATGGCGTGGGTGAAGGCCCGTCGCACCAGCGGATTGGCCAACTGGGCATTGTTCTTGTCGAAGCAGATCAGGCGATGGTTCTGGATCGTTCCGCCCTGAACCTCGAAGGCGGCGTTCTTCTCGATCTCACTGATCTGGTCGGGCGGGATGTCGCAGGCGAACTGGTACTGGCCGGACTGCAGGCCAGCGATGCGGCTGGCAACCTCCGGGACCTCGACGAAGCGGATCGACCGGAGCGGCGGCGTGCCGCCCCAGTACTCGTCATGCGCCACCAGCTGGAGCGAGGTGTCGGGACGGAACTCGACCACCTTGTAGGGACCGGTGGTGATCGGCTTGCGGGCCCAATCGAGATAGGAATTGGCCTCTTCCCATCCACGGCGGCTCATGATGTCCGAGCCGTAGCGGGCGAGGCGGCCCTCCAGCGTCACGTCGGGCGTGGCATTGTAGAAGCGCACGGTGTAGCGGTCGACGGCGTCGACGCGGACGAGGTCCGGCCAGGCGCGGCGGGCAACCGCGGGAACCTCGCGGGGCAGTTCCTTGCCGGCGCGCGGGGACGGGATGACACCCATGATCGACAGTGTCGTCCGGTTCTTCGGCTGGGTGTCGCCGAACATGCGCTCGCGCGAGAACGTGAAGACCACGTCCTCGGCCGTCATCTCGTCGCCGTTGTGGAATTTCACGCCCTGGCGAAGCTTGAGTTCGACGGTCTGGTCGTCGATCCGCTTCCACTCCGTCGCAAGGCCGGGGCGGGGGCTCAGATTGCCGAGCCAGTCGCGGCCGATCAGGCCTTCCCAGAGCGAGGTGAAGAAGATGCGCTCGCCGACATTGGACTGTTCGCGCAGCACGTCGAGCGTGTTGGAGTTGACGATCTTCTGGACGGCAATGGTGATCGCCGGGCGGCTGTCGCCCTGTGCCATGACGATCCTGGGAACGAACGGCGCCGCGAGGATCGTGCCACCTGCCAGGAGAACATTGCGTCGGGAGGTCTTGGCCATCGTGTCACCGTCGGATCGGGAAAAGGGAGGCGGCTGGCTCTCCGAACCTGCGGAGGCCAGCCATCGGCACCCGACTAGACGGCGGGGGTAACGCCGGGATGACCGGCAGATGTCGCGGCGATGACAGGCCGCGGCCGCGTCACTGCGCCACGCCGAGCGCGATCAGATAGTCCGCGCCGGCGCGCAGCTTCTCCTTGTTGCGGACCTCGAGGATCAGGCGCGGATTGCTGTCGATCCGCTGCAAGGCGTGAAAGACCGCCCGCCAGGCAATGTTGCCCTCGCCGGGGTTCCAGTGACGGTCGGCGTGACCGTCCGTGTCCTGGAGGTGGACGTGGTTGAGCATCTCACCGGCCGCCGTGACGTAGAAGTCGACGGGCGGCGCGCCGGTCGAGCCATAAGCGTAGTTGGCATGGCCCGTGTCGATCGAGACCCGCACAGCCGGGCTGTCGAAGGAACGGGCGAGCGCGACCCGCTGGTGCGGCTCCTTGTCCTCGATATTCTCGATGACGAGCACCACGCCCATGTCCTCGGCGCGGCGGACGGCCTCGCGCAGCGTGTCGTGGGTCCGCTCCACCACGCTGGCGGCGGCACCGGGCAGGCTGTCGAGATTGTTCGCATCCCAGGTGGTGTAGGGGGAGTGGATGACCATCTGCGTGGCACCGAGCGCGGCACAGACGTCGAGGCCCTGCGCCATGCGCTTGCGCACCACGTCGCGAACGTCCGGGTCCATCGAGGCAATGGAGAAACCCCAGAACGGGCCGTGGATGCCGAGCCGGCCCTTGTAGCCGTCGAGTTCCTTGCGGATGGTTTCGGCCAGCGGGCGCCAGTCGCCGTTGAGCACCTCGGCCCAGAAGAAGTCCTGGATCTCGAGATCGCGCTGCTTGTCGAGAATCCAGTCGCGATGCTGGCGCAGGCCGTCGAGCGGGAGGGCTGCTCCGAGCACGGGCAGGGAAGGGGTCTGGGTCATGGGTCGTCCGATCCGGCTGGCGCGGCCAAGCCGCGAGGCCGCCCGTCATCGTCCGGTCAGGCGACAGCGATGTGACGGCTGCGAATCGTCAGGACGCCGCGCCGAGCGAGACGATGATCTGCATGACCCACAATCCGATCGCCGTCGCCGCCGTGTAGCGGCCGAAGCGCAGGAAGGCCTCCCGGTTGGCCTCGGTGATGACGCGCTGGGCATAGGCCTGGTCGGGTCGCTGGTCCTTGGGCAGCAGGATCCAGACCTCGGTGCGATTGTAGGGCTGCCAGCGGGCAATCTCCGCCTTCAGCAGCAGGATGGCCGCCATCAGCGTGAAGCCGAAGCCACCGACCTTCAGGGCGAGCGCGGAATCGAACGCACAGCCGGCCATGGCGGTGATGATCGCGAGCGAGCCGAAGCCGCAGCCGCGAGCGGTCGCGATCAGG
Organism: Phreatobacter sp.; assembly: GCF_051860605.1. Taxonomy (GTDB): domain Bacteria; phylum Pseudomonadota; class Alphaproteobacteria; order Rhizobiales; family Phreatobacteraceae; genus Phreatobacter. The sequence continues at coordinate 26,275 of NZ_JBHYDR010000008.1, forward strand.
GCGAGATTGTGAATGTTGCGCATCGCGAGCCTCAACCAACCCGGCGCCTTGCATCAAACTCAGTGTTCCCCGGAAAAGCGCCGCTGGGAAGGCCTTGGAACGGGAATATTGCATCGCAACAGAACACGTCGACGTGACAGGCCCGCAACCGGCATCGACCATAGTCTATGCCGTTTCGGAATCGGCCAATTTCAACGATGAAGAGCTGAAATCACCCCGATTCAGCGGCAGAATCCAATGCTTGGATTTGCTGCAGCGCATCTTCAGCGAAAGTCTAATTGGATCGCCTCTGGCGCCTTCTCTAGCGTGGCAGGGTCAAGGAATCGGGCGACCGCACGGGTCTGTGCGCAAAAACTCAAAGAACAAGATCCTCGCCCGGGGGAAACTCGCGCAGACGGCTTGCGCCAGAGTCAAGGAGGGAAGGGCATGTCCAACGGACAAGAAGACCGGTACTGGAATCGAACAAGTTCATTGATGTGGGTGATGATGGCCCTCTGGGTCTTCTTTGGCTTCGTCATCCACATGTTCGCCGGGCCGCTGAACAAGATCGTCATTCTCGGCTTCCCGATGGGCTTCTACATGGCGGCCCAGGGATCACTCCTCGTCTTCGTGATCATGCTGTTCATCTATGCCAAGCGGCAGGACAACATTGATCGCGAAGAGGGCGTGGCGGAAGACTGAGGGGGACACGGTCATGGCACAACAGGCTCCGGCCGGCGGTGGAGATTTCATCTCTAATCTCGGCAGAATTTACGGCTTCTACACGGGCGGATTTTTCGGATTCGTTCTCGTCCTTGCTCTTCTTGAGCAGATGGGCGTCCCCAACCGGTGGATCGGCTACGGCTTCGTCTTCCTGACGATCGCCGTCTATGCCGTCATCGGCATCCTCTCCAGGACCTCCGAAGTCGGCGAATACTATGTCGCCGGCCGCCGCGTTCCCTCGTTCTACAACGGCATGGCGACCGGTGCGGACTGGATGTCCGGCGCCTCCTTCGTCGGCATGGCCGGTACGCTGTTCCTGCTCGGCTACGACGGCCTGTCCTTCGTGCTCGGCTGGACCGGCGGCTATGTGCTGGTCGCGGTGCTGATCGCTCCGTTCCTGCGCAAGTTCGGCGCCTACACCGTCCCGGACTTCTTCTCCGAGCGCTACGGCGGTTCCACCGCCCGCGTTCTGGCGGTTCTGGTGCTGATGGCCTGCTCGTTCACCTATGTGACCGCGCAGATCTTCGCCACCGGCATCATTGCCTCGCGCTTCCTCGACATGGATTTCACGGTTGCGGTCTATGTCGGCCTGGTCGGCATCCTGCTCTGCTCCATGCTGGGCGGTATGAAGGCGGTGACCTGGACGCAGGTCGCTCAGTACATCGTCCTGATCGTCGCCTACCTGATCCCGATCGTGATCCTGTCGGCGAAGAAATTCGGCATTCCCCTGCCGCAGCTGACCTATGGCCAGGCGCTGCAGGAGATCACGAACCTCGAGCAGAGCATGCAGCAGAAGGGTCTTGCGGCCCAGAACCTCAAGCCGCACGTCCAGCCTTTCACGAATTACGACCCGCTCAACTACTTCGCCCTCATTCTCTGCCTGATGGTGGGCACGGCGTCCCTGCCGCACATCCTGATGCGCTACTTCACCACCCCCTCGGTGCGTGAAGCGCGCGGCTCGGTGGCCTGGTCGCTGTTCTTCATCTTCCTCCTCTACTTCTCGGCGCCGGCCTACGCCGCCTTCTCAAAGCTGGAGGTCTACACCCTCATCAACAACAGCACGCAGCTCTCCGCCCTGCCGGCGTGGATCTTCACCTACGGCAAACTCGGCCTCGTGAAGATCTGCGGCGTCGATGCGGCCACCACACAGGCCGTCGTCGAAGCCTGCGGCAGGATAGCCGGTCATCCCGGCCTGCTGCGCCTGCAGGATCTGGCGATCAACACGGACGTGATCGTGCTCTCGACCCCCGAGATCGCGGGCATGCCCTATGTGATTGCCGGCCTTGTTGCGGCCGGCGGCCTCGCCGCGGCGCTCTCGACGGCAGACGGTCTGCTGCTCGCCATCGCCAACGCGCTGTCGCACGACATCTACTACAAGATGATCAACCCGAACGCGCCGACGCGGCAGCGGCTCATCGTGGCCCGCGTCATCCTCCTGATCGTGGCGGTCCTTGCGGCCTACACGGCCTCGACACGACCTGCCGACATCCTGTCCATGGTGGCCTGGGCGTTCTCGCTCGCGGCAGCCGGCATCTTCCCGGCGCTCACACTGGGCATCTGGTGGAAGCGGGCCAACACCCAGGGCTGTATCGCCGGAATGGTGCTGGGCTTCGGTATCTGCGTCTACTATCTGGTCGGAACCCGCTACTTCGCGGTGACCTTCTACGAGATGTGGGGCTGGCTCTCGACCGCCTCTCCGGTGGCACACGACCGGTTCGTCGAACTGAAGAATGCCTGGATGGCGGCCTCCGGTCCGGCGAAGGACGTCGCCTGGCGTGCTCTCGACACCCATGCCCAGGGCATCGCGTCCTGGTTCGGTGTCCGCAACATCTCGGCTGCCCTGTTCGGTCTGCCGGTCGGCTTCGCGGCGATCTACATCGTCTCGATGATGACCCCGGCGCCGTCGCAGCAGGTGATGGACATGGTCGATGCCACCCGTCGTCCCCGCGGCGACACGATCATGCGCGACAAGGACGCCGAACTGCCGGCTCACTGAGTCCCATCACACGAAACGGGAAGGGCGGGGCTTGCCCCCGCCCTTCTCTTTTGGGCGCAACCGCCTAATCTGAGAGCACGAATGACCGGCCCGGCAAGGGGCCGGCGGCAGGGTGGAACAGGCAATCGATGACGGCGACCGATACGTTTTTCGCGCACTGGTATTTCCACCTGCCCAATCTGGTGCTGGCGGCGCTGATGTACACCCTGATCGGGCGCTACATCCTCTCGCTGTTCTTCGGCGCGAACAGCGACAAGGTGATGATCCGTGTGTTCACGACGGTCACGGATCCGGTGGTCAATGCCGTGGCGGTGATCACACCGCGGATCGTGCCGCGCGGCCTGCTGATCGTCTTCGCCTTCATCTGGCTGATGGCGCTTCGCATGGCCGTGTTCCTGGCCTTTGCAGCCGCGGGCCTGCGCCCGACGATCGGAGGCTGACGGCCATGGAAGATGAAGCCGAACGCCTTGCCACGATGCAGCGGGATGTCCTGCTGATCGTTACTGCCGGTCTGTCGCTCCTGAACGGCATGCACTTCTCGCCCTTCTTCGACCCGGTCTTCTTTCTGATGAGGCCGTTTGCCGCCGGCTTTTTCATCACCAGCCCGATCCTGCTGTTCTATTTCACCTCGCTGTTCATCTCGCTGCTCACCCTGCTGGTGGGCGGCATACCGGCCGCGATCTACGAGCGGGCCAACAACCTGCAGCAGTCGACCCCGGTGTCGATCGGCATCTGGCTGGCGGGGGTCGCGATCTTTGCCGCGCCGACCTTCCTCGGGTTCTTCGGCGGGCGATAGGCGCCGCTCGGGGCGCTGGCGCGCCAACCGCCCGGAATGCGGTCAGGACGGCCTCAAGCCGGCGGAGGATCGCCGCGCCAGGCCGGCTGGCGCGGGTGCATGGCATCCTTGAACATGTCGAACCCCTTCCATGCGGGCTCGACCGGCTCGCAGCCGGCAGCCGGCGTGTAGTCGGAGGGCGCGACCAGTTGCAGTTTCGGGATGTAGCGCGGGCAGTTGGGGAAGATCGCCCGGGCCGTCACACGCACGATCAGCTGGGCGCCAAGCGTCTGCCCGAGAAGCGGATCGTCGCGTGACACCTGCGCCGTGCCGTTGACCCGCAACCGGCGCGGTCGCTCGTGCAGGTCGATGAACAGCAATCCGACATGGGGATTGCTCCTGAGATTGCCCAGGCTCTTGAACATGCCGTTGCCGTCATAGTCCGGGAAGGCGAGTTCTGAAGTCCCCGTCACCTGCACGAATCCGGCCGGGCCGCCCTTGAACGAACAGTCCGGGCGCCCCTCCGCATCGGCAGTCGCCATGAAAAAGTAGATGGAGCCCTCGATGTAGGCGCGGTCGTCGTCAGTGAAGGCCGTGCGACAGAGCTTCTCCTCCAGGCGGTCGGAGATCCGGCGGCTGTCGAAGGCGTCCTGAAAGGCGCGATTGCCCTCGTGGTAGAGCAGGGACTGGGTCATGGCATGCCTCGTTCCGGTGGTGGTTCGGAGGCGGCCGCGCCGGCCTTCATCGGCTGGCAGGGTCGGGCGAGGCTTCAGGATAGCGCTGGTTTCATCATACAGAAACGGTCAGTAGAAATGCGTGCCAGCGAGCGTCGCGGGCTTCAGACGCGCTCCAGCGGCCGGTGTGGGCCGGCCGGCAAATGGACGGCGATGGCGTCGCCCCTGCGCACCAGGCCACCTGCCAGGACAATCGCCATGATTCCGGCCTTGCGGACGAGCCGGCCCGTGCTGTCGCGGTCCAGCACGGCCTGCGTCAGGCCCGGCCGGAAACGGTCCAGCTGGATGCACGGATTGCGCAGGCCTGTCACCTCGATCTCTGCTTCGCCGATGGCCAGGCGCGCGCCCGTTGGCAGCGCCAGCAGATCGATGCCGCGGGTCAGGATGTTCTCGCCGATATCGCCGGGGCGGAGGTCGAAGCCCTTCGCCGCCAGTTCGGCAAACAGTTCCTGATGGATGAGGTGAACCTGCCGGAGATTGGGCTGTGCCGGGTCGATGGCGACGCGGGAGCGGTGTTTCACGGTGCGCCCGCAATGAGCATCGCCCTCGATGCCTTCGCCGGCCAGGAGTCGGACTGAATCGGTGCAGGTCTTCGAGAACCCATGGCGCGGGTTCAGGCTCACCGAGACGACGCAAGCCTTTTCTGGCTGATCCATGTCGTTTCTCCCGGTCATCAGACGGCGTCCTTGTGGCCGATCCGCGCGCGTCTGTCATCGGCTGCGCCCGCTTCCTGCCCATGCCTTACCGGCGATGGACCGGCGCTTGGCGGGACGATAGAGGAGGCGCATGCCCCTTACCGTGCTCTTCGACCTCGATGGAACGCTCACCGATCCGGCGCCCGGCATCATCGGTTCGTTCCGAAAGGCTCTCATCGACCTCGGCCACGAGCCGCCGCCCTTCGAGGCGCTCGGCTGGGTGATTGGGCCGGCCCTGCGGCTGTCGTTTCCGAAGGTCATGGGCGAGGGAAGCGATGCGGAGGCGGCGGTCGAGCGTTACCGCATTCATTACCGCGCGGGCGGCATGTACGACCTGACGCTCTACGACGGCATGATGGAGGCGGTTGCCGCCATCCGCGCCGCGTCCGACCGCATGTTCGTCTGCACCGCCAAGCCCGAGCCCTATGCGGTGCCCATCGTCGAGCGCTTCGGCTATGCCCCGCTGTTCGAGAGGGTCTATGGCGCAGCCCTCGACGGCAGCCTCGACGACAAGGCCGACATCATCGCGAAGATCATCGCCGAGCAGGGCATCGATCCGGCACAGACCGTGATGATCGGCGACCGGATGCACGATATCCACGCAGCCCAGAAGCACGGCATCGCCTCCATCGGTGTCGCCTGGGGCTATGGCGGCGTCGAGGAACTGACCGCGGCCGGGGCGACCGCGATCTGTCACAGGCCGCAGGAGCTGGCCGCAATGGTTCGGGACCAGGCCGCGCGCCTCGCTGCGACAGGCCGTCCGGCAAGACGCTAGGCGGCCGTCGCCGGGTCATCGAAGAAGCCGAAAACGCGCGAGATCTGCGTGCCATTGCCCGAAAGCACGAGGACATCGATGCCCCTGCGAATCTCGTTGCCTGCCGGACCGACCACGTTCCAGGCGAAGCGAACCAGGTCGTGATGGGCGTCGGGCGTGCCGACAAGCGACCACACCGCTCCGGGGCGCCGTTCACGAACCTGCGCGATATGGACCAGGAACGCCTCCGGACTGCCTGCATGCACGCTCGGATCGCAGTAAAGCGCCCCGTCGGCCCAGATCGCTGCAAGGCGTGCCGCACGCCGCGTGGCGTCGGCCTCGTTCCAGACGGCGAAATAGCCAGCGATGAGATCCGGCAGCGTCATGGTCGCATTCTCCTTGGCTTGTCCGGTCCAGAGTAACGGCCATCTGCGCCACCAGAGGGCCACAGCCTTGCACTCATCGGCCTGATCGTGTATCGGCCCGGCTATTCCACACGCGGAAACGCGGCTGGGGACGAATGTCCTTTTGCCGTTCCGGTGGCGACGGGTCCCATGCGGGGCCGGCCATATCCGCGGAGGCACAACCGGAGAAGACCCATGGCGCTGCCCGATTTCAGCCTGCGCCAGCTTTTGGAAGCTGGCTGCCACTTTGGCCATCAGGCCCATCGCTGGAACCCGAAGATGAACCAGTTCATCTTCGGCGTCCGCAACAACATTCACATCATCGACCTCGCCCAGACCGTCCCGATGCTGCACCGCGCGCTGGTGGCCGTGTCCGACACGGTGGCCAAGGGCGGCCGCGTGCTGTTCGTCGGCACCAAGCGCCAGGCGCAGGAATCGATCGCCGATGGGGCCAAGAAGTCGGCCCAGTACTACGTGAACTCGCGCTGGCTCGGCGGCACGCTGACCAACTGGAAGACGGTGTCGCAGTCGATCTCGCGGCTGCGCAGGCTCGACGAGCAGCTCTCGGGCGGCGGCGCCGGCTACACCAAGAAGGAAGCCCTCACGCTGTCGCGCGAGAAGGCCAAGCTGGAGCGTGCGCTCGGCGGCATCAAGGACATGGGCGGCACGCCGGACCTGATGTTCGTGATCGACACCAACAAGGAGGCGAACGCCATCCTCGAGGCGCGTCGCCTGGGCATTCCGGTCGCCGCGATCGTCGACACCAATTGCGATCCGGACGGCATCACCTTCCCGATTCCCGGCAATGACGACGCCGGCCGCGCCATCACGCTCTATTGCGACCTCATCGCCCGCGCGGCCATCGACGGTCTCGCCCGTTCGCAGGGCTCCTCCGGCATGGATCTCGGCGCCGCCGAGGCCCCGATCGTCGAGGAGGTTCCGGAAGCCGCTCCCGCCGGCGTCGAGCGTCTTGCCGGCCCGCGCGGACCGGCCGACGAGCTCACCAAGCTCGCCGGTGTCTCCGCTGCCATCGAGAAGCAGCTGAACGATCTCGGCATCTTCCACTTCTGGCAGGTTGCCGCCTTCACGCCGGCCGATGTGGCGGAATTCGGCGATGCCGTCGGCCTGCCGGGCCGCGTCCAGGGCTGGATCGAGCAGGCCAAGGGCTTCGTCGAGGCCGAGGCGGCCTGATCGCCACCCGTCATGCGCTTGTCACCCTGACGTGGTGAGCGCGTCTGATGCTTTCGCGTTCCGGCCGGTCCGCACCACGGACCGGCCGTTTCCCGTCTCAATTTTCACTTAGCTTTCAAGGACAGGACCCATGGCGAACATCACCGCCCAGATGGTCAAGGAACTGCGCGAGATGACCGGCGCAGGCATGATGGACTGCAAGGCCGCGCTCGCCGAGACCAACGGCGACATCGAGGCCGCTGTCGATCTCTTGCGCAAGAAGGGTCTCTCGAAGGCGGCCAAGAAGGCCGGCCGCGTGGCGGCCGAGGGTCTCGTCGGCATCTGGGTCGACGGTCCCCGGGCGGCCGTTGTCGAGGTCAACTCGGAAACCGACTTCGTCGCCCGCAACGAGCAGTTCCAGGGCCTCGTGAAGATGGTGGCCCATGTCGCCTACAAGACCGGCGACGATGTTGCCGCGATCCTGGCAGCTCCCGTCACCTCGTCCGGCACGGTGGCCGACGCCCTGTCGTCGGCCGTGGCGACGATTGGCGAGAACATGTCGCTGCGCCGCGCCGGCGTCCTCGCTGTCTCGGACGGCGTGATCGGGACCTACATGCACAATGCCGTCGATCCCGGCCTCGGCAAGATCGGCGTGCTGGTGGCGCTCGAATCGACCGGTGCCAAGGATGAGCTTGCCGCGCTCGGCCGCATGGTCGCGATGCATGTCGCGGCCGCCAGCCCGCTGGCGCTGGACTTTGCCGGTCTCGACCCGTCTGTGGTCGCCCGCGAAAAGGCGATTCTGGCCGAGAAGAATGCCGGCAAGCCGGAGAACGTGCTCGCGAAGATCGTGGAGTCCGGGCTGAAGACCTATGCCAAGGAGGTCTGCCTCCTCGACCAGCTCTATATCCACGATGGCGGCAAGACCGTTGCCCAGGCGCTCAAGGAAGCCGAGGGCAAGATCGGCGCGCCGATCAAGCTGACGGGTTTCGCCCGTTTTGCGCTCGGCGAGGGGATCGAGAAGGCCGAAAGCGATTTCGCCGCCGAAGTTGCGGCTCAGGCCGGCCTGAAGGGCTGAGCCACGCCGCCGGTCGGTTGCCGGCTCATCATCGGATCGGAAGAGGGGCGGGCGACCGCCCCTTTTTCATGTCGCCAGCGCCTCTTCGACATCGCGCAGCCGGTCCTTGCCGAAATAGATGTCGCGGCCGACGAAAAAGGTCGGGATGCCGAACGTGCCGCGGCCGACCGAATCCTGCGTGTTGGTCAAAAGCCGCTCCTTGACGGCGGGGTCCTGGCTTCGCTCGAGGAAGCGCCCGCCATCGAGGCCAGCGGTGTCGAGAACCGACCGGAAGACGTCCGGATCGTCCATCTTCTTCTCGTCTTCCCACATGGCGCGAAAGCAGGTCTCGGCATAGGGCGCAAGCAGGCCGTCCATCTGCGCGGCCACCGCGCCGCGCATCATCATCAGCGTATTGACCGGGAAGAACGGATTGAGCCTGTAGGCGGTCAGCCGGTGCCGCGCGATGAACCGGCGGATCTCGATACGCTCGTAGTCCATCTTGGCCTTGACCCCGGCAAAGGCCTCGAAGGGCGAGCGGTTGCCCGTTGCCTTGAAGATGCCGCCGAGCAGCACCGGAACATAGACGACCTCGGCCCCCGTCCGGGCCGCCAGTTCGGGCAGCACGCGATGGGCCAGATAGGCGTTGGGGCTGCCGAAGTCGAAATGAAACTCCACCGCTTTCGGCGTGCGGTCCGGCTCGGCTTGCGGGGAGGCGGGGTCGGTCATGGTCTCACCAGCGTTCGCCAAAGGGCCTGAGATCAAGTTCATGGGTCCACGCATCGCGTGGCTGATGATGCAGGTGCCAGTATGTCTCCGCGATCGAGGCGGGGTCCATCAGTTCGTCGGGAGCAAAATCCGAGCGGCCGGTGCGCTTCTGGCGCAGGTCGCGGACGAAGGCGGTGTCGACACCGGCATCGATGACGAGATGGGCCACATGAATGCCCTGCGGTCCGAGCTCGCGCGCCATGCTCTGGGCGACGGCGCGCAGTCCCGCCTTGGCGCTGGCGAAGGCCGCAAACCCCGCGCCACCGCGCAGGCTGGCGGTCGCCCCGGTGAAGAAGATCGAGCCGCTTGCGCGCGGCAGCATCAGCCGCGCCGCCTCGCGGCCGGCAAGAAAGCCCGAGTAGCAGGCCATTTCCCACACCTTCCGGAACACCCGTTCGGTGGTGTCGACGATGGGGAAGTTCACATTGGCCCCGACATTGAAGATGCAGGCGGCAAGCGGCGCTGTCGCCTCCGCCTCGGCCAGAAAGGCGGTGACGTCCGCCTCGTCGCGGGCATCGAGCGCCCGGCCGGTGGCCTGTCCGCCAGCCGCTACAATGCCCTCGATCAGCGGGACCAGCTTGTCGCCATTGCGGCGGCCGCAGACGACGTGGTAGCCGCCGGCGGCAAAGCGGCGAGCAATGGCCGCGCCGATAAAGTCGCCCGCGCCGATCACGGCGACGCTCGCTGGCTTGGGACTCGCTGCGCGCAACTCTGCCATCGGCACCTCCCGAACCGTCAGTCTAGGGCGTGTATCTGCACGGTGCCAAGATGCACCCCCGACACGAACCGTCCGTCCGCTGCTGTGGTCACGTAGCGCGGTTGAGGTTGCGCCTGTGGCGCGATCCGCTAAACCCGTCCCCCGACAGGATTTTCAGGCTGTATCGAATCGGGGGAGCGGATGACGGCGCCCACCTACGCCCGCGCGCTGGTCAAGGTATCCGGCGAGGCCCTGGCGGGAGACCAGGATTTCGGCTTCGACGCGAAGGTCATGGGCGCCATAGCCGGAGACCTGATCGCCGCGGCAAAGGCCGGGACCGGCATGGCCGTCGTTGTGGGCGGCGGCAACATCTTCCGCGGCCGCCAGATTGCAGGCATCGGCCTCTCGCGCGTCGATGCCGATGCCATCGGAAGGCTGGCGACCGTCATGAACGCCATTGCGCTGGCCGGCCGCATCCGCGCGCTTGGCCATCCCGCCGTGGCGCTGTCCGCCGAGCCTGCCCCCGAGGTCATCGACACCTACACGCCGCGCCTGGCGCTGGAGCATCTGGAAGCCGGCCGCATCGTGGTGCTGGGAGGCGGCATCGGCGTGCCGCTCCTGACCACCGACACGACCGCCGTCATGCGGGCGGCCGAGCTCGGCTGCGAGGTCGTCTTGAAGGCCACCAATGTCGATGGCGTCTATTCGGCCGACCCCCGGAAGGACCCGAAGGCCACCCGCTTCGACCAGTTGTCGGCAGAAGAGGCCATTGCCCGCGACCTGAAGGTCATGGATACGGCGGCCTTCGCCCTTGCCCGCGAGAACGGTCTTCCGATAATCGTGTTCTCCCTCGACGCTCCCGGCGCCGTGGCCGCCGTTCTGGCCGGGCAGGGGCGTTGCACTGTGGTCACCGTCTGACCGCGCCAGCGGGTTTTCCCGCCCATCGTTCGTAGAGGCTCAGCCATGGCCGCGTCCCCGACCTTCGATCTTGCCGACATCTCGCGCCGCATGCAGGGCAGCATTGCCAGTTTCAAGCATGAACTGGGCACGCTGCGGACCGGCCGCGCCTCGCCGAACCTGCTCGATCCGATCACGATCGACGCCTATGGCCAGTCGATGCACGTCAACCAGGTTGCCACCGTCAGCGTGCCCGAGCCCCGGCTGCTCTCGGTGCAGGTCTGGGACCGCTCGATGGTGCAGGCTGTGGAAAAGGCGATCCGCGAGTCCAGCCTCGGCCTCAACCCGCAGACCGAGGGCCAGGTCATCCGCCTGCGCATTCCGGAACTGACGCAGGACCGCCGCAAGGAAATGGTCAAGGTCGCCCACAAATATGCCGAAGGCGCCCGCGTTGCCGTGCGCCACGTCCGCCGCGACGGGCTCGACGTCCTGAAGGCCAAGGAAAAGGACCATTCGATGAGCGAGGACGACCATGCCCGCGCAGCCGACCAGGTCCAGAAGGAAACCGACAAGCACATCGCCGAGATCGACAATCTGCTTGTGCAGAAGGAAAAAGAGATCATGACGGTCTGACGGGACCAGGGGCGCCATGACCATGACGGAGCGATACGGTGCAGCAGGCCTGGCCGCGGCACAGCCCGGTCCGTCGCGGGGCGCCGCCGCTCTTCCCCGGCATGTCGCGATCATCATGGACGGCAACGGGCGCTGGGCCGAGGCGCGCGGACTGCCGCGGCTCGAAGGCCACAGGCGCGGCGTCGAGGCGCTGCGGGCCACGCTGAGGGCCGCACGCGACATCGGCATCGAGATCGTGACCGTCTACTCCTTCTCGTCGGAGAACTGGTCGCGACCGGCCACGGAGGTGTCCGGGCTGATGGGGCTGCTCAAGCGCTTCATCCGCAACGACCTCGCCGAACTCCATGAGGCCGGGGTCAGGGTTCGGATTGCCGGCGACCGCGATTCGCTGAGCCGCGACATCCGCTCGCTGCTGGTCGAGGCGGAAGCCCTGACCGCAGGCAATCGCGGCCAGACGCTCATCGTCGCCTTCAACTACGGCTCCCGCCAGGAAATCGCCGAGGCTGCACGCACCCTCGCCATGGAGGTTGCGGCGGGCACCCGCGATCCGGCCTCGATCACGCCCGAGGCCATCAGCGCCCGGCTGTCGACCGCCGGCATCCCCGATCCCGACCTCGTCATCCGCACGTCCGGCGAGATGCGGCTGTCGAATTTCCTGCTCTGGCAGTCGGCCTATGCCGAACTCGTCTTCCAGCCTGTGCTCTGGCCGGATTATGGCCGCGAAGCGTTGCTGGAGGCGCTTGCCGAATATGCCCGGCGGGAGCGCCGTTTCGGCGGCGTGGCCGCAGTCGTGGCTGGCGCGTGACCCAGATGGAACCGCGGGACACGGCCTCACGCGACCAGCGGCCTGCAGGCGCCTTCTCCGACCCTGACCTCCTGAGGCGGATCGCGTCGGCTCTGGTCATGGTTCCGCTTGCCATCGCGGCGGCCTGGTGGGGCGGCTGGCCCTTCGCGCTGTTCTGGCTCGTGGCGGCAGCGGTCGTCCTGTGGGAGTGGAACCGGCTGATCCTCGACGAGGTGCCTCCCGTCATGATGGGAGGCGAACTCATGGCGCTCGCCGCGGCAGTGCTGCTGATCCGCTACTTCCTCAATCCCGGCTTCGGGCTGGTGGCGCTGGGCATCGGGGCCGGGATCGCGCTCGCCTTCAGTCCGCAGGGACGCTCACGCTGGGCCATCGGCGGTCTCCTCTATGCAACCGCCGTGGTTGCCGGCCCGGTGATCCTGCGGGACGATCCCTCGCTCGGTTTCATCGCCATCCTCTGGCTCTTCGCGGTGGTCTGGGGCGCCGATGTCGCGGCCTATTTCGCCGGGCGGACGATCGGAGGACCGAAACTCTGGCCGGCCCTGTCGCCGAAAAAGACCTGGTCCGGCTTCATCGGCGGCCTTGTGGCCGGCACCAGCCTTGGGCTGGCAGTGGTGCATTTATCCGGCGTGCCTGTGAGTTTTGGGCTGGCCCTGTGCAGCGCTGCCATTGCCGCCGCAAGTCAGGGCGGGGACCTGTTCGAATCCTTCGTGAAGCGACGCTTTTCCGCCAAGGATGCCGGCAAGCTCATACCGGGCCATGGCGGCGTGATGGACAGGCTGGACGGCTTTCTGGTAGCCGCGATTGTCGCCGCGCTGGTCGGCCTTGCGCGCGGCGGCCTCGGCGCTCCCGCCCAGGGTATACTGGTGTGGTAATGCCCATGTCGCCCGCTCCGCGATCCCTCACGCTGCTCGGCGCCACCGGTTCGGTCGGTTCCAGCACGCTCGACCTCGTCGCCCGTCACCGCGACCTGTTCCGGATCGAGGCTGTGACGGCCAATGGCGATGCCGAAGGTCTGGCGCGGATCGCGCGGGCCTTCGGAGCGCGCTTTGCGGCCGTTGCAGACCCGGCCGCAGGCCCGCGGCTGGCCGAGGCGCTTTCCGGCTCGGGTATCGAGGCCGGCTCCGGGCCCGAGGCTGTGGTCGACGCGGCTGCCCGGCCCGCCGATCTCGTGATGGCGGCCATTTCCGGCGCCGCCGGGGTAGAGCCCGTCCTCGCAGCGATCGGGCAGGGGACGACCATCGCCCTGGCCAACAAGGAGAGCCTCGTCGCCGCCGGTGCCATGGTGATGGGCGCGGCACGGTCCCGCGGCGTGTCGATCCTGCCGGTGGATTCCGAGCACAATGCCGTCTTTCAGGCGCTCGCCGGGTCAAGGATGGAGGATGTCGAGACCATTTCGATCACGGCCTCCGGCGGACCCTTCCGGACCTGGACCGCTGCGGCCATTGCCGCCGCGAGGCCCGAGGATGCGCTGAAACATCCCAACTACACGATGGGTGCGAAGGTAACCGTCGATTCGGCAAGTCTCATGAACAAAGGCCTGGAACTCATTGAGGCGCATCATCTCTTTGAGGTTGAGCCGGCCCGCCTCAAGGCGCTGGTCCATCCCCAGCAGGTGGTTCACGGCATGGTGGCGTTCCGTGACGGTTCGGTTGTGGCCCAGCTTGGCCCGGCCGATATGCGCGTGCCGATCGCCCATTGCCTCGGGTTCCCCGGGCGGATCGACGGGCCGTCCGCGCGGCTGGATCTGGCCGCGCTTGGAATCCTGACCTTCGAGGAGCCCGACCTCTTGCGCTTTCCCTGTCTCAGGCTGGCTATCGAGGCCATGGAGGCCGGGGGCAGGGCGCCAACCGTCCTGAATGCCGCCAACGAAGTGGCCGTGGAAGCGTTCCTCGCCCGGCGCATCGGCTTCGGCGCGATCGCGGCAATCGTGTCCGATACGCTCGATGCGCTGGGCGCCGGCCAAGCTCCAGCCACAATGGGCGATTTAAGGTTTGTAGACCATGCCGCGAGAGATCGGGCGCGGAGCTCTTTGCTTCGCCTGGCCGCTCCGGCATCTTAACTCTCGGGAGGGTGCGACTCCGCCTCGGGCGGTTCGCATCCATGGGACTTCGACATGAATCTTTTCGCCACGCTGGGCGGATGGGGCCAGACCTTTGTCTGGACCGTCATCCCCTTCCTGTTCGTGCTGACGATCGTGGTGTTTTTCCACGAGCTTGGCCATTTCTGGGTGGCCCGGCGGAACGGTGTGCGCGTGGAGGTCTTCTCCATTGGCTTCGGCCGGGAACTGGCGGGCTTCAATGACCGTCACGGGACGCGGTGGAAGCTGAGCGCCATCCCCCTCGGTGGCTACGTCAAGTTCTATGGCGACGCGGATGCGGCCTCGACACCGGACTTTGCCGGCACCGCGTCGATGAGTGAGGAGCAGAGGCGCGAAAGCTTCTTCCACAAGACCCTCGGCCAGCGGGCTGCCATCGTTGCGGCGGGGCCGATCGCCAATTTCATTCTCGCCATCGTCATCTTCGCCGGCGTGTTCATGGTCTTCGGGAAGGCCATCACGGCGCCGCGCGTGGACACGGTGGTGGCCGACAGCGCCGCTGCAAGGGCTGGTTTCCAGCCGGGCGACCTTGTCCTGTCCGTCGGCGGCCGCTCGATCGAGAGCTTCAGCGACATGCAGCGCATCGTCGCGGCCAGCGCCGGTGACACGCTGACCATCGTCGTCGATCGCGGCGGCTCGCGCACCGAACTGTCGGCTGTCCCGACCATCCACGAGTTCAAGGATCGCTTCGGCGGCACGCACCGGATCGGCCGGCTCGGCATTTCCCGCTCCAACCAGCCGGGCGACACGCAGATCCGCCGTTACGATCCCTTCACCGCAACCGTGATGGGCGTGCAGGAGACCTGGTTCGTCATCGAGCGGACCTTCGCCTATCTCGGCGGCATCGTCATGGGCACGCAGAGTGCCGACCAGCTCGGTGGGCCGATCCGCATCGCCCAGGTGTCAGGCGAGGCCGCCCAGGTGAGCTTCGGCGCACTCCTCATGCTGGCCGGCCTGATCTCGGTGTCGATCGGCCTGCTCAACCTTTTCCCGATCCCGATGCTCGACGGTGGTCACCTCGTCTTCTACGCCATCGAGGCCGTGCGCGGCCGTCCAATGAGCGAGAGGTCGCAGGAAATGGCCTTCCGATTCGGCCTCGCGCTCGTCCTGATGCTGATGATATTTGCCACCTGGAATGACATCCGGGGGCTCGTCGGATGAGGACTGGCGTGGCGTCAGGGCAACGGCGGACGGAAAACGGGCCGGCATCGTCCGGCGCGGTTTGCACTGATCCTGAAACCGGTTACAAGCAACCGGCCCAGGCAGATTCCATGGGCGGTTCGCATTCGTGCGGGCACGATAGCATTGAACAGACAGGCGCGTGATTCATGACTTCTTTCGCTCGGACGGTCCGAACGGTCGTGATCGCAGGAACGATGACGGCAGTCGGTGCGGTGGTAGCAACCACCTCCGGCACTGTTCTCTCTACCAGCGTGAACGCGCAGGCTTCCTCGATCGTCGTGCAGGGCAACAGGCGGATCGAGAGCGATACGATCCGCTCCTATTTCTCCACCGCACCCGGTGAGCCGCTGTCGGCCGCACGGGTCGACGAGGCCATCAAGGCGATGTACGCCACGGGCCTGTTCCGTGACGTGCGCGTCAGCCGCGCCGGCGGTCGTCTGGTCGTGACGGTGGACGAGAACGAGGTCATCAACCGCATCGCCTTCGAGGGCAACCGGCGGCTGAAGACCGAACAGCTTCAGAACGAGATTGAATCGCGGCCGCGCGGCACCTTCTCGCGCGCTACCGTCCAGTCCGATGTGCAGCGCCTCTACGATGTCTATCGCCGCACCGGCCGCTACGATGTCGAGATTTCGCCGAAGATCATCAGCCAGCCGAATGGCCGGCTGGATCTCGTGTTCGAGATCAATGAGGGCAAGAAGGCAGGCGTCCGCGCCATCAGCTTCGTCGGCGCCAACGCTTTTGGCCGGCAGCGCCTCCTCGACGTCATGTCGACGGCTGAATCCGGCATCTTCTCCTGGCTCAAGTCGAACGACGTCTATGACGCCGACCGCCTGAACGCCGACCAGGAGGCGATCCGCCGCCTTTACCTCCGCGCCGGCTATGTCGACATGCGCATCCTGTCGGCGCGCGCCGATTTCGACCGCGCCGCTAATGCCTTCGCCATCACCATCGAGATCGAGGAAGGGCCGCAGTACCGGGTCGGCACGGTCGATGTGGAATCGAACATCCGCGATGTGGATGGCGCGACCCTGCGCCGCTCGGTGCGGACCCAGACCGGCTCGGTCTACAACGTCGAACTGGTCGACAAGTCTCTTGAGGACGTTACGCTGGAGGTGGCCCGCCGCGGCTATGCCTTCGCGACCGTGCGTCCGCGCGGGGAGCGCGACCCGTCCACCCTGACGGTCAATCTCGTCTATGTGGTCGAGGAAGGCCCGCGCGTCTATGTCGAGCGCATCAACGTGCGCGGCAACACCCGCACGCAGGACCGCGTCGTCCGGCGCGAGTTCGATATCGCCGAGGGTGACGCCTACAACCGCGTGCTGGTCGACCGCGCCGAGCGCCGCTTGAAGAACCTCGGCTTCTTCAAGAACGTGCGGATCACGACCGAGCCGGGTTCGGCTTCGGATCGCGTGATCGTCAACGTGGATGTCGAGGATCAGCCGACCGGCCAGTTCTCCATTTCCGGTGGCTATTCGACCAGCGACGGCTTCATCGCCGAGGCCTCGGTGGAGGAGCGCAACTTCCTCGGCCGCGGCCAGTTCGTTCGCCTTGGCGGCACGCTCGGCCAGCGGACCCGGGGCGTGACCTTCTCGTTTACCGAGCCCTTCCTGATGGACTACCGCCTGTCGGGCGGTTTCGATCTGTTCTTTCGGCAGGTCAACCGGTCGAGCTTCCAGCCGTTCGAATCGAATTCCTACGGCGGCACGCTGCGGCTTGGTATTCCGATCACCGAGAATTTCGCCGTCCAGTTGCGCTACAGTGCAGTGGCGCAGAGGATCTCGATTCGCTCGGACCAGACGAACTGCTTCACAGCCTATGGCGCCCCGTTGAACCAGTTCACCGACGTAAACGGTGGCGTTCACTATCTTGAGCCTACCGACACGCGTGCGACCGACATTATGGCCGCGGGAGGTGTGAACGACGGCCCGGCTCTCACAGGCCCCAATGGCTTGCCGGCAACCTTAGCGAATGGCGGTGTGAATCCGCCGTTCAGTTGCTTGGCTGACGGCGAGGTTTCGGTTGCCCTTCGGGCGGTCGATGGCCGGCAGCGCTTCATCTCGATGTTCGGCTATTCGCTGGTCTATTCGAACCTCGACCGGGTGAACAATCCGAGCCAGGGCCTCTATGCAGAGCTGAAGCAGGACATTGCAGGTGCCGGTGGCAATGCCCGCTTCATCCGCACCAGCGGCGAACTGCGCTACTACCACGACCTCACCAACGACTGGATCGCGATGCTGCGCGTCCAGGGTGGCCATATGCTCGGCCTTGGTGCGCAGAGCGCCAATGGCGGCCGGCTCGACGCCATCGACCAATGGTTCATGGGACCGGAACTGGTGCGCGGCTTCCAGACGGCGGGCATCGGCCCGCGCGACTTCGCCCCCGCCATTGGCGGCCGCCTGGCAGATGCTGTCGGTGGAACGATGTACTGGGGCGCTTCGGCAGAGATCACCTTCCCGATCTCCTTCCTGCCGCGTGATTTCGGCATGCGTGGCGCGGTTTACGCCGATGCCGGCGCGGTCTGGGGCTATGACGGCGTCAGGCAGTTCAACACCGGCGGCGGTATTCTGCCCGTCAATCTCGTCGATCCGGTCACGGGGCGGAACTCCGCTGCCCATGCGGTCCGGTCGTCGGTGGGTGTCGGTCTTCTGTGGAACTCGCCCTTCGGTCCGATCCGCTTCGACTATTCGTGGGTCCTGTCGAAGGCGCCGTGGGACCGCACGCAGGCTTTCCGCTTCTCGGGCGGCACGCGCTTCTGATCCAGCGTCCAGGTGCCGTCCGGCACCGGACCGGCAGGCGGGGCGACAATGGTTGAGCCGCGTTTCCTGACACCGGCCGAGGCGATGACAGTCGCCTCGGTCTGCAAGTTTCTGGGCGCATCCTTCAACGGGGAGGATCGCCCCGTCACCGGCGTTGCGGCTCTTGCCGATGCGGGATCAGGCGATCTGTCCTTCTGCGACAATCCCCGATATGCGGCCGACCTTGCCGGCACGCGCGCCGCCGCCTGCCTGGTCACCGAGAAGCTGAAGGATGCCGTGCCGTCAGGCACGGCGGCGATCCTGGTGTCCCATCCCCATGCTGCCTTCGTGTCGGTCTCGCGCCGGCTCTACCCGCAGGCGCTCAGGCCGCAATCGTTGTTCGGCGCCACCGGTGTCTCTCCGGGCGCGATAATCCATCCCTCGGCGCGGCTGGAGCCCGGCGTTGTCGTCGATCCGGGTGCCGTGATCGGGCCCGGTGCGGAGATCGGCGCCGGTACGCTGATCGCGGCCAATGCCGTGATTGGGCCGTCGGTGCGCATCGGCCGTGACTGTGCCGTCGGGCCGGGCGTCAGCCTGACCCATGCGCTGGTCGGCAATCGTGTCATCCTCCATGCGGGGGTGCGGATCGGTCAGGACGGGTTCGGCTTCGAACCGGGTGCGAAGGGCCATGGCAAGGTGCCGCAGATCGGCCGTGTCATCATTCAGGACGACGTCGAGATCGGCGCCAGTACGGCGGTTGATCGCGGCCATGTGCGCGACACGGTGATCGGCGAGGGCACCAAGATCGACAATCTGGTCCAGATTGCCCACAACGTGGTGATCGGTCGCCACTGTCTCATCGTCAGCCAGTGTGGCCTGTCGGGTTCGGCGACACTGGGCGACTTCGTCATGCTCGGCGGACAGGTCGGCGTGAACAACCACATCACTGTGGGGTCTGGCGCACAGATCGCGGCGACCTCCATCGTCAAGGATGAGGTGCCGCCCGGCGCGCGTTGGGGCGGGCGGCCGGCCAAGCCGGTGCGCGACTGGTTCCGCGAGATTGCCGCCGTCGAGCGGCTGGCGCGGACGCGGCAGTCGGACTAGGTAGGCAGGTGCCGGCATCGCCGCCGCGTCGGTCCTGCAGGTCTGGAGCGGGGTGGGTTGCAGGGCGTCCGGGCGAAACAACTGCAAACCGGGTCAGGAGAGCGGGGGAGCGATGAACGAGACGACCACGATCGATGCGATGGGCATCGCCACCATCCTGAGCACCCTGCCGCATCGTTATCCGTTTCTGCTGATCGACAAGGTGATCCGCATCCAGGGCGACGATTTCGGCGTCGGCGTGAAGAATGTCACGGCCAATGAGCCGCAATTCATGGGGCATTTCCCCGGCAATCCGGTCATGCCGGGCGTGCTGATGATCGAGGGCATGGCGCAGACTGGCGGGGTTCTCGCCCTTGCTCACCAGGGCTCCGCTGGCAAGCTCGTCTTCTTCATGACCATCGACAAGGCGAAGTTCAGGAAGCCGGTCATCCCCGGCGACGTGGTCGAGTATCACATGACCAAGTTCGCCAAGAAGCGGAACATCTGGTTCTATCGCGGCGAAGCCTATGTCGACGGCAAGCTGGTCGCGGAGGCCGAACTCTCGGCCATGCTCGCCAACGCCTGAAGCCCTCTGGAACGCATCGATCATGACCCAATCGTCGGCCGACATCCACGCGCTGGCCCATGTCGACCCGTCCGCACGGGTGGGGCAGGGCGCTACCATCGGGCCCTTCTGCGTGATCGGTCCTGATGTCGAGATCGGCGAGGGCGTGCGTCTGCATTCCCATGTCCATGTCGACGGCCATACGGTGATCGGCGCCGGCACGGAAGTCTATCCCTTCGCCTCGCTCGGCTCGCCGCCGCAGGACCTGTCCTACAAGGGTGAGCCGACCCGCCTTGAGATCGGTGCCGGCTGCGTCATCCGCGAAAGCGTCACGATCAACCGCGGCACGCCGAAGACCGGCCTCACCCGCATCGGCGATCGTTGCTTCCTCATGGCCTATGCCCATGTCGCGCACGATTGCCGTGTCGGCAACAATGTCATCTTCGCCAATGCAGCGACGCTTGGCGGCCACTGCCAGGTCGGCGATTCCGTGTTTCTGGGGGGACTCTGCGCGGTTCATCAGTTCACCCGGATCGGTGATTTCGCCATGGTCGGCGGTGTGACCGGCGTGAAGGACGATGTGATTCCCTTCGGCATGGCCTTCGCCGCCAACGGCGCGGCGGGAGAACTGATCGGCCTCAATGTGATCGGGATGAAGCGCCGCGGCTTCTCACGCGAGGATCTGCGCGTGGTCAGGGCCTGCTACGAGACCCTGTTCTACGGTGTCGGCACCTTCGCCGAACGCCTCACTGATGCCGCCGCGGCCTATCGCGACCATCCGGCTGCCGGTCGCCTGATCGCCTTCATCGAGGCTGGGGAGAAGCGTCCGGTCATGATGGCCGCGCCGAAGAAGACGCGCGTCGCCGGCTCCGATGACTGACACCTCCCCGCTCGGGATCATTGCCGGGGCAGGGCGCTTTCCGCTGGCCCTGGCAGAGGCGGCATCGGCGCGCGGCCGCCCGGTCTTCGCCATCCTCTTGAAGGGCATTGCCGGTCCCGAACTCGAGGCCTTCCCGCATGAATGGGCGGGGATTGGCCGCTTCGGCCAGATTCTCCAGGCCGCCCGCCGGGCTGGCTGCCGCGACCTCGTCTTCATCGGCTCGCTGGTGCGGCCGCATCTGTGGACCACCGTGCCGGACCTCGCGGCCCTCAGGGCCCTGCCCGATGTGATCCGGCTCTACCGCGGCGGCGACGACCATCTCCTGCGCGGCATCGCCAGTCTGTTCGAGAAGGAGGGCTTCCGCCTGCTTGGGGCCCAGGAGGTTGCGCCTGAGCTTCTGATGCCCGCCGGGGTGCTGACCCGCCGGGCTCCGGGCGCCGACGACATGGACGACATTGCCCATGGGCGGGCGGCCATTGCGGCCCTTGGCCCCTTCGATGTCGGGCAGGGCGTCGTCATATCAGGCCGCCGGATCGTCGCGGTCGAAGGCGCCGAGGGCACGGACGGAATGCTCGAGCGCTGCGCGGCGATGCGGGCCAGCGGCCGGCTGAAATGGGCGTCCGACACGGGTCTTCTGGTCAAGGCTCCGAAGCCCGGACAGGATCATCGGCTGGACCTGCCGGCGATCGGACCGGGAACCTGCGAAAGGGCGGCCGATGCCGGGCTGAGAGGCATTGCGGTCGAGGCCGGCGGCACGCTGATGGTCGAACCGCAGGCCATGATCGGGGCGGCCGACCGGCGCGGCCTCTTCATCGTGGGGGTGGAGCGATCCGGACCTCCGGCACCATGACCGAAGCCGGCAAAGAACTTGATGTGTTCATCGTTGCCGGAGAGGAGTCCGGCGACCAGCTTGGTGCTCATCTGATGGACGCGCTCGTCGCCATGCACGAGGGCGGCGCGCGGTTCCGCGGGCTTGGCGGCTCCCGCATGGAAGCACGGGGCGTTGTCCCGCAATTCCCCATGGCCGAGATCACGCTTCTCGGGCTGACCTCGATCGTCGCGCATCTCCCGCGGGTCCTCAGGCGTCTTCGCGAAACGGTGGCGGCGATCGCCGCGGCCCCTCCGGACGTGCTGGTGCTGATCGACAGCCAGGGCTTCAACGCCCGTGTGGCCCGCTCTGTCCGCAAGCTGCTGCCGAACCTGCCCATCATCCTCTATGTCTCGCCCTCGGTCTGGGCCTGGCGACCGGGCCGCGCGCAGCGCCTGAAGGGCGCAGTCGACCATATCCTTGCCCTCTTGCCGTTCGAGCCGGAGGTTCACCGCAAGCTCGGCGGGCCGCCCTGCACCTATGTCGGTCATCCGATCAGCGAGCGTCTCGTCGAGCTGCGGCCGGGCCCTGCCGAGATCGCGAGGCGCAACGCGTCACCCCCGCAGGTTCTGGTGCTGCCCGGCAGCCGCAAACTGGAGATCACCCGGCTTTCGGATCTGTTCGGCCAGGTGATCGCGCGCACGGAGGCCGCTGCCGGCCCGTTTGACTGGGTCCTTCCGGCGGTGGTGCGCCACCGACGGCTGATCGAGCGGGAGGTGTCCGGCTGGCCGGTGAAGCCCCGCATGGTGACCACCGATGACGAGAAGTTTGCCGCGTTCCGTTCAGCACGCGCGGCGCTCGCCTGCTCGGGCACCGTCACGCTGGAACTGGCGGTGGCCGGTGTTCCGCAGGTCGGGGCCTATCGCACCGGCTGGCTGGAAGCGCAGATCGCCCGCCGGCTGAT
Source organism: Phreatobacter sp. (assembly GCF_051860605.1). Taxonomy (GTDB): domain Bacteria; phylum Pseudomonadota; class Alphaproteobacteria; order Rhizobiales; family Phreatobacteraceae; genus Phreatobacter. Next base: position 48,674 of record NZ_JBHYDR010000008.1, read on the forward strand.
CACGGCCGAGACGGCGATCCTTGCCAATCTCGTGATCGGGCGGAAGGTGGTGCCGGAGTTCCTGCAGGAGTTTGCCACCGTGGAGGGCCTGACCAATGCACTCCTCGCGGTGATCGCCAACGGTCCGGCTCGGCAGGTCCAACTCAATGGCTTCGCCGAGATCGATGCCATCATGGATTTCGACGGCAAGAGCCCCAGCCGGAAGGCGGCGGAAATCGTGCTGGCTGTGCTGGCGGAGCGCAGGTCCAGAGCCTGATCCGATCGAAGATGCCGGCCAGACGTCCCGAAACGCAAACGGGGCGCCGCATGGACGCCCCGTTCTGCATGCGTGAACCCGGGCTGACCGGATCCGCCCCGCTCAGCCCTTGCGGCGCGAGATCGGCACGTAGTCCCGGCGCGGGGCGCCCGTATAGAGCTGGCGCGGCCGGCCGATCTTCTGCTGCGGATCCTCGATCATCTCTTTCCACTGGGCGATCCAGCCGACCGTGCGCGCCAGTGCGAACAACACCGTGAACATGGAGGTGGGAAAGCCCATCGCCTTCAGCGTGATGCCTGAATAGAAGTCGATGTTCGGATAGAGCTTCTTCTCGATGAAATACTCGTCGGACAGCGCAATGCGCTCCAGTTCGACAGCGACGTCGAGCAGCGGGTCGTCCTTGATGCCGAGCTCGCCGAGCACCTCATGACAGGTCTTCTGCATGATCTTGGCGCGCGGGTCGTAGTTCTTGTAGACCCGGTGGCCAAAGCCCATCAGGCGGAACGGATCGTTCTTGTCCTTGGCCTTGGCAACGAATTTCGGAATGTTGTCGACCGAGCCGATCTCGCTGAGCATCTTCAGCGCTGCCTCGTTGGCACCGCCATGAGCCGGCCCCCACAGGCAGGCAATGCCGGCCGCGATGCAGGCGAACGGATTGGCACCCGACGAGCCGGCGAGCCGGACGGTCGAGGTCGAGGCGTTCTGTTCGTGGTCGGCATGCAGGATGAAGATGCGGTCCATGGCGCGGGCAAGGACCGGGTTCGGCTTGTAGTCGGCGGCCGGAACCGAAAAACACATCCTCAGGAAGTTGGACGCGTAGTCGAGCGAGTTCTGCGGATACACGAACGGCTGGCCAATGGTGTATTTGTACGCCATGGCCGCAAGCGTCGGCAGCTTGGCGACCAGGCGAATCGACGAGATCATCCGCTGCTGCGGATCGGCGATGTCGATCGAGTCGTGATAGAAGGCCGAAAGGGCGCCGACGGCCGCCACCATCACCGCCATCGGGTGGGCATCGCGCCGGAAGCCGAGGAAGAAGCGCGACATCTGGTCATGCACCATGGTGTGATGCGTGACGCGGAAGTCGAAATCGGCCTTCTGGGCGGCGGTGGGCAGGTCGCCGTAGAGCAGGAGATAGCAGGTTTCCAGGAAGTCGCCGTGCTCGGCAAGCTGCTCGATCGGGAAGCCGCGATAGAGCAGAACGCCCTCGTCTCCGTCGATATAGGTGATCTGGCTTTCGCAGCTTGCGGTGGAGGTGAAGCCGGGGTCGTAGGTGAACATCCCCGTCTGGCCATAGAGCTTCGCGATATCGACCGTCGAGGGGCCGATCGTCCCGTGCGAGACCGGCAGTTGCACCGACTTGTCGGCATAGGTCAGTGTGGCCGTCTTTCCATCACCGGACATTGGCAACCTCTTGGATTTGCAAATTGAATCGATTGTGCCCGCGCAGATGACCCAAGCCGTCTCCTGGACGCGCCCCCAAAGACCCGGATAGACGCTTTTTCGCAATGCGGCAAGCGGCGGGGCATCAGACCTTGGGCTGTCGGTGTCGCCACGGACGCCGCGCGCGTGATGCCTCCGGCAGAGGGCGTCAGCGGGCCTGATCCGCGATCCGGGCGAGGCTCTCCTCGCGGCCGAGCACGTCGAGCACGTCGAAGATGCCCGGCGACGTCGTGCGGCCGGTAAGGGCGGCCCTGAGCGGCTGCGCGAGCGCGCCGAGCTTGATCCCGCGTGCCTCGGCCTCGCTGCGCACGGCAGCATCGGCGCTGGTGGCCGACCATTCGGAAAGGCCGGCGAGGCGCTGGTGCAGGGCGGTCAGGTGGGACCGGGCATCCGGGGTCAGCAGGGCTGCAGCCTTGGCGTCCACCTGGATCGGCCGCTGCGCCAGAATGAAGCCCGCGCCGTCGATCAGGTCGAGCACTGTGCGGGCCCGCTCCTTGAGGCCGGGCATGGCTTTCAGGATCTGGGCACGGACCAGCGGCGACAGGGCATCGGCAATCGCCCGTCCGCCATCGATATGCGGCAGCACGTCGTCGATGGCCGCCATCAGGCGCTGATCGTCCGCATGGCGGATGTAATGGGCGTTGATGGCGTCCAGCTTGGCGAGATCGAAACGGGCGGCAGACCGGCCGACGCCGGACAGGTCGAAGGCCGCAGTCATCTCCTCGGTCGAGAAGAACTCCTGGTCGCCGTGGCTCCACCCGAGCCGGACCAGATAGTTGCGCAGTGCCTCGGGCAGGTAGCCGAGGGCGCGATACTGCTCCACGCCCAGAGCGCCATGGCGCTTGGACAGTTTGGCCCCGTCCGATCCGTGGATCAGCGGGATATGGGCCATGGCCGGCACCGCCCAGCCGAGCGCCTGGTAGATCTGGATCTGCCGCGCCGCGTTGGTCAGGTGATCGACGCCGCGCACGACATGGGTGATTCCCATATCGTGGTCGTCGACGACCACGGCCAGCATGTAGGTGGGCGTGCCGTCGGACCGCAGCAGGACGAGATCGTCGAGGTCCTTGTTGGGGATCACGACACGGCCCTGGACCAGGTCGTCCACGACCGTTTCGCCATCCTGCTGGGCCTTCAGGCGGATCACCGGCTTGACCCCGGCCGGGGCATCCGCCGGATCGCGATCGCGCCAGCGCCCGTCATAGCGCGGCGGGCGGCCCTCCTTCATGGCGAGCGCGCGCATCTCGTCGAGTTCCTCCGGGCTCGCATAACAGCGGTAGGCACGCCCCTCGGCGAGCAGGCCGAGCGCGACCTCGGCATGGCGGCCGGCGCGTGCAAACTGGAAGATGGTCTCGCCGTCCCAGTCGAGCCCGAGCCATGACAGACCGTCGAGGATCGCGTCGATGGCTTCGGTGGTGGAGCGCTGGCGGTCCGTGTCCTCGATCCTGAGGAGCATCCTGCCGCCCGTCTTGCGGGCATAGAGCCAGTTGAACAGGGCCGTCCGGCCCCCGCCAATATGCAGGAACCCGGTCGGGGAGGGGGCGAAACGGGTGACAACCGTCATGATTCATCCGGACACGACAGGGGGCGCGCGGCCGGCTAGCCTGACCCCGAAAGCGCGTGCGTTTAGCACGGAGGGGGCCGGGAGGGGAACTGGTCTTGCGGGCACGTGCGAAAGCCGTGGCGGCAGGCGTTCGGGCTGCCACAGCCGGCGGCTGGGACGGGCTTTCGCCTCTGTCGGACCGGCTGGCGGCTCTCGGCGGCCTCTGCCTTCGCTGGCTTCTCACCGAGGTGGATCGCGGCCGCCTGTTCCTCGGCCTGCCGATCGCCTTCGCCGCGGGCATCCTGCTCTATTTCGCGGCCCCCGACGAACCCATGCTGGCGGCTCCCGTCGCGATGACAGCGGGCCTCGCCATTGCAGCGTTCCGGTACCGCGAGACCCAGGGCCTTCGTGTGGCGCTGGTGGCAGCCGCGATGGCGGGCGCCGGCTTTTCGGTCGCCACGATCAAGACCGCCCTGCTGGCTCATCCCGTGCTCGGCGCCGAAACGGCAACGGTTCGCGTCACAGGCTGGGTCGAGGCGGTCGAGCAGCGCGAAAGCAGCGACCGCGTGACCCTGCGCGTGGTGCGCATCGAGCCGGCGCCGGCAGCAGCGCTCGAGCGGGTGCGGGTGGTCAGCCGCGGGCGCACCGGGATGACCGTCGGGCAGGCCTATACCGTCACGGCGCGGCTGCGCCCGCCGGCGGATCCGCAAGGCCCGGGCCTGTATGATTTCGCCCGCGAGGCCTATTTCTCGGGGATCGGCGCCTCGGGGCTCGCCTTTGGTCGTCCGGCGCTGGCCGAGGCCGGGCCAAAGCCCTGGCCCATCGTCGCCCGCGAGGCATTGGAGGACGTGCGCGGCTCGATCAGCCGCCGCATCCGCGCAGCCATCCCCGGCCAGTCCGGCGCCGTCGCCGATGCGCTGGTGACCGGCAAGCGAGATGGCATTCCCGAAGCCTTGAACGAGGTCATGCGCGCGGCCGGGACCTATCACATCCTGTCGATCTCAGGGTTTCACATGGCGCTCGTTGCCGCGCTGGTCTTCGCTCTGGTGCGGGGCACGCTGTCGCTGGTGCCGGCACTGGCGCTGAGGCGCAGGGTCAAGGCCTGGGCGGCCCTCGTTGCCCTTGCCGTATCCACCGCCTACCTGCTCATCTCGGGGGCAGAGGTCGCCACGCAACGCTCCTGGATCATGGTGGCCGTGGTGCTGGTCGGCGTGGCCCTCGACCGCGGCGCACTCACCCTGCGCACCCTGGCCGTCGCAGCGCTGATCGTCCTGACCGTCGCGCCGAAAAGTCTTCTCGGGCCGAGCTTCCAGATGTCCTTTGCCGCAACGCTGGCTCTTGTCTCCGGCTATGGCGGCCTGAGACCCTGGGCCGAGCGGCACGCGGAGGTGAAGGGCGGGGCGGGGCGCGCCATGCTCGTCGTGACAGGAGGCGTCGTCGGCCTCGCCATGGCCTCGCTGGTCGCTTCGCTCGCAACCACGCCCTATGCCGCCCATCACTTCAATCTCGTCCACCTCTATGGCGTTCCCGGGAACCTGCTTGGCGCGCCGATCGTCGAGTTCGTGGTCATGCCGCTGGAAATCCTCGCCCTGCTGCTCTGGCCGCTGGGTTGGGACGGACCGGTCTGGGCGCTGGCCGGCAAGGGTGTCACCGCCTTCATCTGGACCGCTGAATGGGTGGCCTCTTGGCCGGGCGGCAAGGCGGTGGTCCCTTCGTTCGGCCCCATGGCCCTCGGCATAATGTCCCTGGGACTGATCCTTGCGGCCGCGCCCTCGACACCCCTGCGCTGGCTGGGCCTGCCGATCTTCCTTGCCGGCATGGGCCTCGGGACATGGCGCGACCCGCCGCCGCTGGTGCGTATCGATGCGGATGGCACGACGGTGGCCGCCCGCGGCCCGGACGGGCTCCTGAGAGCGGCATCCAGCCGGACGAGCCGTTTCACGCTCCAGCGCTGGCTTGCCAGCGAGGCCGATTCCCGCAGCGCGGCCGACCAGAGCCTGGTCGACGGGGTTCGCTGCGACGCCCTTGGCTGTGCCATGCCGCTGGCCGGAGGAGGGCGCATCGCCGTGCCGCGCGATCCGGAGGCCGTCGCCGATGATTGCCGCGAGGCGAGCCTCGTCGTGACCCGCCATCCGGCGCCCGCCGATTGCAGGGCGATCGTCGTCGATCTCGCGGGCCTGCCCTGGACCGGCGCCGTGGTCCTCCGGCGACACGGCGACCAACTGTCGGTCGCACCGAGCCGGCCACCCGCCGGACTGCGTCCGTGGTACCGACCCCGGCCGGCGGGCGAACCAAAGCCTCTGGTCCGGCTTCCTGCCGCGCGCGCCACCATCCAGCCGGCCGTGGCGCCTGACCTCGAGGTCCAGCCCGACACCGACCCGCAAACCGGCGAGACCCTTCCCGAAGCTCCGCAGGCCGGTGAAGACGAGCCGGCTCAGTAACGCCGGATCAGCCCCACGAGCTTGCCCTGGATACGCACCCGGTCGGGACCGAGCACGCGCGTCTCGTAAGCGGGATTGGCGGCCTCGAGAGCGATCGACGTGCCACGCTTGCGCAACCGCTTCAACGTCGCTTCCTCGTCGTCGATCAGCGCAACCACAATGTCACCGGTCTCGGCATTGTCGGACTTGCGGATCAGCGCCAGATCGCCCTCCAGGATGCCCGCGTCGATCATCGAATCCCCGCGGACTTCAAGGGCATAGTGGTCGCCCCGGGAGATCATCTCGGGCGGCACCGACAGCGTGCTCGTCCGGCTCTCGATGGCCTCGCGCGGCACGCCGGCGGCGATCCGGCCCATCACCGGCACGGACACCGGCATCAGCGCTTCCTCGTCGGAGACCTGCGGGCGGATGCGACCCAGCGAACCCTCGATCACGCTCGGCGCAAACCGGCCACGCGCGGGGCCGGCCGACTGCTCGGGCTGGCGAATCACCTCGAGGGCACGCGCACGATTGGGTAGCCGGCGAATGAACCCGCGCTCTTCCAGCGCCGTGATGAGACGATGGATGCCCGACTTCGATTTGAGATCCAGCGCCTCCTTCATCTCCTCGAAAGAGGGCGGAACGCCGCTTTCCTTCAGCCGCTCCTGGATGAAGCGAAGAAGTTCGTTCTGCTTGCGCGTCAGCATCGGCTTGTCGTCTCCGGCTCTGATCTGTCCGACTCGCTCGAACAGATCATGAACAATGCCTATCTGTTCTTTATGTGTTCTGCAAGGGTTGATATTCGGTGAACGCCGGGTCTCGGCGCGTCAGCGCGGCAGGCGGATGATGCGGCAGGGATCGCCGGCGCGCGCCGCTTCGGCGTAGGGAGCACGCAGCACCAGCGCATCGGCCTCGGCCAGCACGCGGATCATGGAGGAATCCTGCACCGACGAGGGCGTAGCCACCAGACGCCCTTCGCTCTCCGTCAGCCGAGAGCGCAGGTAGTCGGCCCTCAGATCGTTGGCCGGCAGGTCGCGGCCGAGCACGGCCGGTTCGGTCGGCGTCATCACGTCGACAAGGCCCGAAAACCGGCGCAGCAGCGGCCCGAGGAACAGCAGCGAGCACACGAACGATGCGACCGGATTGCCCGGCAGGCCGATCAGCCGGGTTCCGCCGAGATCGGCCATCATCAGCGGCTTGCCCGGCCGCATGGCGATCTTCCAGAAGCCCGGGCGCGTGCCCATGCGCTCAATCACGTCGCGCATCAGGTCATATTCGCCGACGGACGCCCCGCCGGACGTCACCAACACGTCGAAGCCTTCGTCGCGGGCCCGCTTCACCGCCGCGAGCGTGTCGTCGAGCCGGTCTGCGACGATGCCGAAATCCTCCGGAATTCCGCCTTCGCGCCTGACCAGCGCGGCGATCGCAAAGGCATTGGAGGAGACGATCTGGCCCGGCCCCGGCGCTTGGCCCGGACGAACCAGTTCGTCTCCGGTGGACAGGATGGCGACGCGCGGATGCCGGCGCACGGGCAGGGTGGCATGGTTCATGGCGGCTGCAAGCGCGATGCCGCGCGGATCGAGCCGGCTGCCAGCGGCGAGGCCGGTCACGCCTTCGGTAAAGTCGAGCCCTTTCGGCCGCACGAACTGGCCGACATGGACGCGGCCGTTCATGGTGACAGTGTCGCCCTGACGAACAGCCTCTTCCTGCATCACCACGGCATCGGCGCCGTCCGGCACCTCGCCACCGGTAAAGATGCGCATGGCGGTTCCAGCCGCGAGTGTCGTCAGGGCCGGCCGGCCGGCAGCTGATTCCCCCGCAACGGCAAGCGTTCCCGGCAGGTCGGCCGCGCGCACGGCATAGCCGTCCATGGACGAGACGGCGGCCGGCGGCTGGGAGCGGGTGGCGACCAGATCATCCGCCAGCACCCGCCCGTCGGCCTCGGCCAGCGCGACCATCTCCTGCCCGAGCGGCTGGACGCCATCCAGCATCATGGCAAGCGCGTCTGCGACAGGTGTCAGGCCGCTCATGGTTCAGCCGGCCCGGAAATCGCCGGATACCCCGCCAGACTTCTCCAGCAGGCGGATACCCTCGATGCGCATGCCCCGATCCACGGCCTTGACCATGTCATAGACGGTCAGGCAGGCCACCGAAACCGCCGTCAGGGCCTCCATCTCGACCCCGGTCGGCCCCGTGACCTTGACGCTGGCGGTGACGCGGACGCCCGGCAGCGCGTCATCGGCAACGATATCGACGGCGACCCGCGAAATCAGCAGCGGGTGGCATAGTGGAATGAGTTCATGGGTGCGCTTGGCGGCCATGATGCCGGCCAGGCGGGCGGTGCCCAGCACGTCGCCCTTCTTCGCCTCTCCGGCAAGGACCAGCGCCAGCGTCGCTGGCATCATCACCACGCAGCCTTCGGCCACGGCGACGCGCTCGGTGGCGGCCTTGGCCGAGACATCGACCATATTGGCCTGGCCGCTTGCATCGAGATGGGTCAGCACCTGTCCCTGAGCCATGCCTGTCCTGCCATCGGGCCGAAGCGGTGATCCGCAACCTTGCCGCGGGCTTAGCGGCATTGCCTGACGGGCGCAACGCCCGCGTCAGCCCACCGGAGCCGCTTCCTGCAGGGGCTCGCTCGCCGCCTCGCGGATCGCCTGCGCAATCGTCTCCGGCGCCTCGGCCCCGGCAATGCCATAGCGCCCGGCAACGATGAAGAACGGAACGCCCGTGATGCCGATCCGCTGGGCGGAGGCGATGTCGCGCTGCGTGCGGTCGATATCGGCTTCGGTTCCGAAAAGCTCGGCCAGCAGCGCCGCGTCCAGTCCGTTCGCCGAGCCGATGGCGATCAGCGTGTCGCGATCGGCGAGGTTGCGTCCCTCGATGAAGAACGCGCGGAACAGGGCCTCGACCAGCTCATCCTGCGTGCCGGTCGAGCGGGCCCAGAGGATCATCCTGTGCGCGTCCATCGTGTTCGGAGCGACGGCGATCTCGCTGAAGGCGAACGCAATGCCTTCCTCGGCTCCAACGCCGGTCAGGCGTGCGTGAATCTCGTCGATCCGCGCCTGGCTGCCGAACTTGCCGAGCATGTAGTCCTTCCGGGGCAGGCCGCCCTGCGGGATCTCGGGAGCCAGCTGGTAGGGACGCCAGTGCACCTCCACCGGAATGTCGGGGACCAGCGCGATCGCCTTCTCAAGCCGCCGCTTGCCGACGAAGCACCAGGGGCAAACCACATCCGAGACCACGTCGATCATGAGGGCGGGGGACGGCGTCGGGGATGTTGCAACCATGGAGCCTCCTTCGGGCCTGAAGCCCCCGCAGGGGACCTCTCAGCCTAGCGCCCGGCGGCCGAGCGCGCCACCTGCAGGAGTTGCTCCAGCGCAGCCTGCGTGTCGGCCAGCGCATCGCGGGCTGCCGCCGGTTCCTTCACCCGTGTGTCCTCGAACGGAATCGGTCCCGCGCGACGGTTGCCCCCCGGCACCGCGAGCATGGTCAGCCCGGTCGCCTCAAGCCGTCCGGCCAGCCCCATGACGGCCCGGCCGTCGCCGATCACACCCGACACCCTTTGCCCGAGCACGGGATCCGGCCGGATGACCGGGGCGATCTCGCCGCCCGCCTCCGCATAGGCCGCGCGGATGTCAGCCTCCGAGAATCCGCGACCGCCGACGGCCACGATGCCCTGGGCTCTCTCGCCAATGGCGAGCGCCCCAGCGCCCTTGATGGGCGCGGCGCTCTGGCTGAAGGCCCTGAATCCGGCCGCATCGACCGTCCAGCCGGGTGTCGTCCCACGCTCGGCGCCCGGTGGAAAGGCGGCCCGCGGGACCATCGCTCCGGCAAGCTCCAGCATGCCGTCAGTCCCGGCGCGCGTTTCGACCAGCACCGGCGACTGGCCCGCGCTGGTCGCGAAGGAATCGGCCCCCGCCCGGATCGCGGGGGTCCCATCGGCCATCAGGGTGCGGACGATGCCGGCCTCGCCGGCTGCAAACAGCGTGTCGATGACCATGCCGGCCGGGCGCAGGTCCTGAGCCGCGGCAATTTCCGACGACCGTCGCGCGACCAGGAGGGCGTGCCGCACACGAGGGGCATCGGCCGCGGCAAGGCAGGCGGCGAGCCCGGCCGGAATCACCACATGAGTGACGCCATCGGCGGCGAGGAGGTCTGCGAAGACGCGCGGTGCGAAAGGCGGATGAACGATCAGGCGGCAACCGGCCATCAGCCAGGGTACGACCTGCAGGGCCATGCCGGCGAAGCTGTCGGGGGCGAGCGTCGCAGCGATGACCGCACCGTCGTCCGGAACCAGCGTCATGAAACCGGCGAGGCCGCCAGCCGCCAGTTCCGCATGGCTGCGTGCGGCTGAGACGTGCCCCTGGGGCGTCGCCTCCGCGGTGACCAGCACCACGTGATGGGCAGGCTCGCCAGCGCGAACGGTCTCCACAGGCTCCACGCCGCCGGTGTCGGCGAGCACATCGTCCAGCGGCACGACCCCGTCAAGCGAAGGGCCACCCAGCGACAGCACGAAGCGGATGGAAAAGACCTCGGCCGCCGCGAAGCGCATCATGTCGGCGCAATCGAGCGGTCCGGCGCGGCCACAGGTCAGGATCGCCCGCGCACCGACCGTCTTGAGATGGGCCACGACCTCGCGCCGGCCCCAGCCGAGCGGAAGCGGCGCCGCGATCAGGCCCGCGCGGGCGATCGCGAGCATCGACGCCACGGCCTCGGTGCAAAGCGGGAACTGGGTGGCGACCACCGTGTCGGGCTGCAGGCCGAGTTCGCGCAGCCGGCCCGCGAGGCGATCCACCAGCCTGTCGAGTTCGGCCCAGGTCAGCGTCCGCGGCGCGCCGCCGATAAGGGCGTCGCGATTGGCCGCATCCGCGAGGGCAGGGGCGTCGGGACGAGAGGCAGCCGCGCGGCGCAGCAGGCCGTCGAGCGTCGCCGTCGCCTGGCCCGAACGGGCACCCGCTTTCCCCCCGCCCAGAATCACACGCCGCTCCTCAAGGCTGCTGCCGCCACCACGTCTCCGTCAGATAGCCGAAAACGGATGATTCGGCAGGAACGCCGACATGGCTCCAGCGGGCGATCCACTGTGCCGGCTGATGGAACAGAGGCACCCAGTAGAAGCCGGAGACCAGCACCCGGTCGAGGGCGCGGCAGGCATCGACCAGTTCGCCGCGCGTGCGGGCCTCGACAAGCGCGGCCACGATGGCATCGACGGCCGGATCATCGATGCCGGGCACATTGCGGCTGCCGGGTGTACGGCCCGCCTCCCGGCCCCAGTAGAAGGCCTGCTCGTTGCCGGGTGACAGCGAGATGGTCCACCAGCGATAGTCGATCATGTCGAAATCGTAGTCGCGCACCCGCCTGTCATACTGGACGGCATCGACGTTGCGGACCGAGGCCTGAATGCCGACGCGGCGAAGCATGCGCTGGAACGTCAGGGCCAGGCGCTCCTGCTCGCGCGTCGCGACCAGGATTTCGAAGGTGAAGGGCGAACGGGTCTCGCGGTTGACGAGCAGGCCGGCGGACAGGTCCCACCCGGCCTGCCGGAACAGGTCGATGGCCTCCCGCAGACGCCTGCGGTCGGTGCCGGTTCCATCGGAGACCGGCACGCGCCAACTGCCGTCGAGAATATCGGACCTGACGCGCGCCCCCGCTCGCGTAAGAAGTGCGGTCTCGCTGTCTCCTGCCGGCCGGCCGATGGCCGACAGCTCCGAGCCTTCAAAGATCGAGGCCGTTCGTTCGAACCCGCCAGCGTAGAGATTGCGGTTCGTCCATTCGAAATCGAACAGCAGACCGATGGCCTCGCGCACGCGCACGTCGGAAAACACGGCCCGCCGCGTGTTCATCGCATAGGCGCGGATCCCCTTCGGCACGCCGGGTTTCAGCGTATCGCGACGGATGCGGCCCTCCCGCGCGGCGGGAAAGTCGTAGCCATTGGCCCATTGCGCCGGATCTGTCTCGACGCGGAAATCCACCAGCCCCCGCCGGAAAGCCTCGAACAGGGTATTGGCGTCCCGGTAGAAGTCGAACCGGATCTCGTCGACATTGTAGAGCCCGCGGTGGACCGGCAGGCCGGCGCCCCACCAGTCCGGGTCGCGGACCAGCGTCAGGCTCTCCCCCGGCTTCACCTCGCCGACCCGGTAGGGACCCGATCCGGTGATCGGAGTGAGCGTCGTCTCCTCGAAGCGGGCCGTGTCGATGGCATGGGCCGGCAGGATCGGCATGAGGCCGAGAATCAGCGGCATTTCGCGGTCCTGCGCACCGGCAAGGTCGAACCGGACCGTTCTGCCGTCGAGCGCTTCGGCCCGCACGACCTTGCGGTAGTAACTGCGGTGGTTGGGCCGGCCGTGATCGCGCAGAAGCTCCCAGGAAAACAGGACGTCGCGGGCCGTCACCGGCTGCCCGTCGGAAAAACGCGCTCGAGCGTCGATGTGGAAGATGATCCAGTCGCGATCCTCCGGCACTTCGAGGCCGGCCGCGATCTGCGGATAGAGCGAGAAGGGCTCGTCGTAGCTGCGCTGCAGGAGCGTCTCGTGCAGGAACTGTCGCGCACCGGGCACGGCAAGGCCGCGCACGACGAAGGGATTGAGCGTGTCGAATGCGCCGAGAACGCCCTGAACCAGCCGCCCGCCTTTCGGCGCGTCCTCGCGCGCATAGCGGCGGTGGATGGCGTCCGGATCGCTTCCCGCTTCGCCGTGCATGGCAATGCCACGCAGGACCGGCGCACGCGGCACGGCCGCGGCAACACGGCCGCCACGGGCAAGGTCGGCAACGGTGACGAGACCCGCTGTGGCGAGCAGGGCTTGGCGTCGGTTCAGGCTCATGGTTCGTCCGGATGTTCCGGTCAGGCTACCACGGTCAGGCGATTCCCGCTTTCCAACGGGCGGGGGAGCGGCTATCAACCGCGGCGCACGGAAGCGCCCAAGTGTCGCCACGTTCCATGGCGAAAGGACGCATCCCACCCAGATTGATTGTTCCGAACCGCAGCGAACGCGCGCTCCCGGAACCGGACCGAAAGGGCTGTTCCATGTTCAACCCCGCCGCCACCGCGGTCCGATTCGGGCTCGGCGCCGCCCTTGCCCTGGTGCCCGCCATGGCCCTGGCGCAGGCCCAGCGCCCCGCCCAGCGCCCGGCACAGCCCGCCCAGCAGCAGCCTGCCGCGCCCCAGACGCCAGCGGCCCCGGCAGCCGGCACGCCCGACCCGAACCTTGCCGCCGTTCAGACCCCCTGGGTCAAGCTGTGCGACGACGTGCCGGTCGACGAGCGCCAGCCGCCAACGACCAAGAAGCTGTGCATGGTGGTGCAGGAGACGCGCGCGGAGAACGGCCAGATGCTGGCCTCCGTCCAGATCCGCGAGCTTGAGGGCGAGCGGCCGCGGCTGATCATCGCCGTGCCGGTCGGCATGTCGCTGCAGCCGGGCATCCGCGTGGTGCTCGAGGGCGGCGCCGGTCAGCCCCAGCCGCAGGCTCTTCGCTACGAGGTGTGCCTGCCGAATGCCTGCTTCGCCCAGATGGAGATGCAGCCGGATTTCCTCACCCGGATGAAGCGGGCCAACAACCTGCAGATCCAGGTGGTCAACATGAACAACCGGGCGATCTCGCTCGCCATGTCGCTGCAGGGCTTCACGCAGTCCTATGACGGCGCCCCGGTCGACCCGCGCGCCTATGAGGAAAGCCAGCGTCGCCTTCAGCAGGAACTGCAGCGCCGGGGCGAGGAAGCCCAGCGCCGGCTCCAGCAGCAGCAACAGCAGCAGGGCGGTGCCGCGGCCCCCGGTGGCCTGCCGCCCGGCACCGGCGCTCCGGCCGGCCTGACGCCGCTGGCTCCGCCGCAGCGCTGATCGCCGCAAGCGCGATTTTGCCTGACAAGGGCGCGGGACCTCTCCCGCGCCCTTTTCATTTGGCATGCAAACCGCTTGGATGCGGTGCAGCATCGGCCGATCCGCCGAATTGTCCGCGCCGATCCGGTGCTCCAGCCGGCGGCGGAACCGGGAGGACCCCATGAAGTTGCCGCGCAATGTCTTCAAGCCGCTGGCGATTGGCGCACCGGCGCCGATGCGCGATCTGCCGGTCCGTCTGGAGCGGATGATCCATTTCGTGCCGCCGCATCTGGAAAAGGTCCGCGCCAAGGTGCCGGACCTCGCCCGCAGCGTCGATATCGTGCTCGGCAACCTCGAGGATGCGATCCCCTCGGATGCCAAGGAAGCGGCCCGGCGCGGCTTCATCGAGATGGTTCAGGCCACCGATTTCGGCGCGACGGGGGTCTGGACCCGGGTCAATGCGCTCAATTCGCCCTGGGTGCTCGATGACCTGATGGAGATCGTCGCAGCCGTCGGCAACAAGCTCGACGTGGTCATGCTGCCGAAAGTCGAGGGTCCCTGGGACATCCACTATCTCGACCAGCTTCTGGCCCAGCTCGAGGCGCGCCACGCCATTGCCAGGCCCATCCTCATCCACGCCATCCTCGAAACGGCCGAGGGCGTGAAGAATGTCGACGACATCGCCTCGGCCTCGCCCCGCATGCACGGCATGAGCCTCGGCCCGGCCGACCTTGCCGCCTCGCGCGCCATGAAGACCACGCGCGTCGGTGGCGGCCATCCTGAATACAAGGTGGTGGCTGACCCGGCAGGCGATGCCCCGCGTGCGGTCTATCAGCAGGATCTCTGGCACTACACGCTGGCGAAGATGGTGGATGCCTGCGCGGCCAATGGATTGAAGGCGTTCTACGGTCCGTTCGGCGACTTCTCCGACACGCTGGCCTGCGAGACCCAATTCCGCAATGCGTTCCTGATGGGCTGCGCCGGTGCCTGGACCCTCCACCCCAGCCAGATCGACATCGCCAAGGCGGTGTTCTCGCCCGATCCCGCGGAAGTGGCCTTCGCCGCCCGGATTCTGGCCGCCATGCCGGACGGCACGGGCGCCGTCATGATCGACGGCAAGATGCAGGACGACGCCACCTGGAAGCAGGCCAAGGTCATGGTCGATCTGGCCCGCATGGTCGCCGCCAAGGACCCGGGCTTTGCCGGCCGATATGCGATGTGACGCATGTCGGGCGCGCCCGGACCGGTTGACAGGGGGGGGAGTGGGGCGCAAAACCCCCAACTTCTCAATCGGAAGGGACGCTTCGGGACCGTGATCGACAAGCCGCGTGTCGCAAAGTTCAAGATCGGACAGGTCGTGAGGCACCGGATCTATCCGTTCCGGGGCGTGGTTTTCGACGTCGATCCGACCTTCGCCAACACCGACGAATGGTACGAGTCCATTCCCGTCGAGGTCCGGCCGTCCAAGGATCAGCCCTTCTACCATCTGCTCGCCGAAAACGCCGAGACCGAGTACATCGCCTATGTCTCGGAGCAGAACCTCGTTCCGGACACCAGCGAGGAGCCGATCCGACATCCGCAGGTGGATGAGTTCTTCGAGCGCGACGACAGTGGCGCCTATCGGACCCGCCGATCGGGGCTGCACTGACGCTGGCCTTGCGCGCCGGTCATGGTCGCATCCCGGCCCGGGTCAGGAGCCGTCGGGCTCGGGAGGGAGACGACCATGAAGGTCCTCGTGCTCGGCGCCTACGGCCTGATCGGCTCCGCGGTCACAGCCGCCCTGATCGCGGCTGGTCATGAGGTCACGGGGCTCGGCCGCCGCACCGCGCAGGCCGCCCGCCGGTGGCCGCAGGCCCGATGGGTCGAGCGCGACCTGCGCGAAATGACCGCGGCGCGGGACTGGACCGCGCTGACCGAGGGCATGGATGCCGTCGTCAATGCCGCCGGCGTCCTGCAGGATGGGCCGGACGATGACGTGGCTGCCGTGCAGACCCACGCCATGCGGGCGCTGTTCGAGGCCTGTCAGGCCCAGGGCGGAGTTCGTGTCGTGCAGGTCTCTGCGGCCGGCGCAGACCCCGGCGCGTCCACCCGGTTCATGACCAGCAAGGTGGAGGCCGATGCCGCGCTGGCCACGAGTTCGCTCGACTGGGTGATCCTGCGGCCCGGCCTCGTCTTCGGTTCGCCGGCCTATGGCGCGACCGGTCTGCTCCGGGCTGCGGCCGCGGTGCCGCTGGTCCTGCCGGTCGCCTTCGGCGCCACGCGCTTCCAGACCGTTTCGCTCGACGAAGTCGCCCGCGCCGTGGTTCTGGCGATCGAGGGGCAGGTGCCGCAGCGGCGCAGCTACGACCTTGTGGAGGACGAGCCGAGAACGCTGGCCTCGCTCCTGGTCTCGTTGCGTGGCTGGCTCGGCCTGCCACCGGCACGGCTTCTGGCCATCCCCGACGGGCTGGCGAGGCTTGCCTTCCGGATCGGTGACGGACTTGGCCTGCTCGGCTGGCGTTCGCCGGTCCGCTCGACCGCCTTGAGGCAGATGGAGGCCGGCGTCACCGGCGACCCGGGGGCCTGGCGCGAGGCGACCGGGCGGGGGCTGGCATCCTTCGACACGACGCTTGCCGCCACGCCCGCTTCGGTTCAGGAGCGCTGGTTCGCAAGGCTCTGGCTGATGAAGCCGGTTGTGATCGCAACGCTGGTCTTGTTCTGGCTGGCATCCGGAGTGATTGGCCTGATCCGCCTCGATCAGGCGGCGTCGGTTCTGACCACCCGCGGCATGGGCCGCGACCTGGCCGTTTTCTTCGTGCTGGCCGGCGCCGCAGCCGACATCGCGGTCGGGATCGCCGCGGCCTTTCGCCGGACGCTGGTTCCTGCTGCCATCGGCATGATCCTGGTCACGCTTGGCTATCTCGGGGCGGCCACCGTGCTCACCCCGGATCTCTGGCTCGACCCGCTCGGGCCGATGGTCAAGACCTTGCCTGCTCTGGTCCTCGCGCTGGTCGCCATGGCAATTGCGGGAGACCGGTGATGCTGGCGGTCGATATCCTGCGCTGGCTCCACGTCATCGGCGCGACCGTTCTCTTGGGGACAGGTGCCGGCATCGCCTTCTTCATGCTGCGGGCCCATCTGACCCGCGATCCGGTCCTGATCGCCCATGTCGCCGGCACCGTCGTGGTCGCGGACATGCTGTTCACGGCAAGCGCCGTCGTCATTCAGCCGCTGACCGGGGTCCTGCTCGCCCATCTCATCGGCTGGCCGCTGACCACGCCGTGGATCGTCATCTCGCTCGTGCTCTATGGGATCATCGGCCTGTTCTGGCTGCCGGTGGTGTTCATCCAGTTGCGCCTGCGCAATCTCGCCCGTGCGGCTGCGGCGCGCGGGGACCCGTTGCCACCCGACTACGACCGGCTGTTTCGCATCTGGTTCCTGTGCGGTTTTCCGGCCTTCGCGGCGGTCATGGGGATCCTCTGGCTGATGCTGGCGCGGCCGCATCTGGGCTGATTGACGCGCCTTGCCGGTCAGCCCGGCAATTGACGCCTGCCGCGCAGCCCACTACGGCGGGTCACCGTCAGCGGCCGGCAGGGGCATGATCCAGGTTCTCAATCTCGCGATGCCGTTCTTCGGGCTGATCGCGCTCGGCTTTGCCACGGCCCGCTTCAAGGCCTGGCGCGGCACGGCGATCCCGGAATCCGGGCTCGCCTGGATGAACTTCTTCCTGATCTATGTGGCGCTGCCGGCTCTGTTCTACCGGATCCTCGCCAAAACCCCGCTGGAAAAGCTGAACAACGTGCCGTTCATCGCCGGCACGACGCTGGCGACCTATACGGTGTTCGCCTGCGGTTTTGCCTATGTGATGTGGCGCTCGGACGGCAACATGCGCCACGCGACTGTCGCCGGGGTCTGCGGGGCCTATGGCAATATCGGCTATATGGGCCCGGGCCTTGCCTTCTCGACCATCGGGCCGGATGCCGCCGTGCCGGTCGCGCTGATCTTCTGCTTCGACAACATCCTGCTCTTCTCGCTCGTGCCGCTGCTGATGGCACTGTCCGGAACGGAGAGCCGTTCGATCCTGTCGGTGATCTGGGAGGTGATCCGCAAGATCGCCACGCACCCGTTCATCCTGGCGACGCTTGCCGGCGTGGCCTCGGCCTTCCTGCAGTTCGAACCACCGGAAATGCTCGACCGCCTGCTGGGTTTCCTGCAATCAGCGGCAGCGCCCGTCGCCCTGTTCACGCTTGGCGTCACAGTCGCGCTCAGGATGGGCAGTTTCACGGCGCTGGCGAAGGTTGCCGCCGCCATCTCGCCGATCCTGACACTGAAGCTGGTGGTTCACCCGCTGCTGGTGATCCTGATCCTGTCCGTGCTCGGGACCTTCGAGACGACCTGGGTCTATACGGCAGCGCTGATGGCCTGCCTGCCACCGGCGCTCAACGTCTTCATCATCGCGCGGCAATACGAGACCTGGGTCGAGGAGGCATCCAACGCCGTGCTGCTCGGGACCGTCGTGTCGGTGGTGACGCTCACCACCGTGCTCTATCTCGTCAAGCAGAACCTCCTGCCGATCAATCTCTTCCCAGCCTGATCAGGCGGCGGTCGGCAGATCGCCGCGCATGAGACGGGGCTGCGCGAGAGAGGGCTCCAGTCCCTCGCGCATGAAGGTCCGGCGCAGCGGCCCGACCTGGTCGAGCGCCCACAGGCCGAGGCTGCGCAAGCCGTTGAACGGCAGGAAATCCGACAGCAGCGACCGGTTCAGCATGTGGATGACTGCCGACCTCGAGACGATGTCCGCACGGCGCGAACGGTCATAGGCCTCGGCCAGCGCCTCGCCGCCGATATCGCTGCCGGCAGACAGGGCATCGGCGATACAGTCGGCCAGAGCGGCCCCGTCGCGCAGGCCGAGATTCAGCCCCTGCGCACCGATCGGCGGGACGACATGGGCCGCTTCGCCGACAAGCGCGATACGACCTCCGGCAAAGCGGCGCGGGGTCATGACGCCGAGAGGGAAGGCGCCCCGTCCGGTCTCGACGGTGATGCGTCCGAGCAGCCCCTGCGACTGCTTCTCGACCGCGCGGGCGAAGGCTGCTTCCTCCAGGCCCATCAGTCGCTCGGCCTCGGCCGGCCGGACGACCCAGACCAGGCTCGAGCGGCGGCCCGGCAGCGGCACGAGGGTGAACGGCCCGTCGGGCGTGTGGAACTCGGTGGAGACATGATCGTGGGCGCGCGTATGGGAGAGGTTGGCCGTCACAGCCACCTGCGGATAGCGCTCCTCGACAACGCTGATGCCGGCAGCCTCGCGCACGAGCGAACGGCGCCCGTCCGCCCCCACCACCAGCGCGGCCACGAGGCGGTCTCCGTCCGCCAGCACGACCTCGGCACCCGTCGCGCCGGCAAGCACCTTGGCCGCGCCTGATGTGTGGACCGGAATGCCGGCTGCGGCCACTGCCTCGGAAAGACCGCCATTCAGATCGTCATTTGCGATGTTGTAGCCGAAAGCCTCGAGGCCGAGTTCGGTGGCCCGTCCCTCGAACAGCGGTGCCCGGATCAGCCGCCCGGTATCGTCGACAAGTCGCATGACGGCGAGGGCAGCCGCGCGGTCACAGACGCGCTCCCAGACGCCGAGCGCCCGCAGGGCATCCACCGATCCGCCGAGCAGGGCGCTGGTGCGCCGGTCACCCCCAGGTCGATGCGCTGGAGCCACCACCTCCACGCGCGCGCCCGCGCGATGCAGTGCAAGCGCGGCGAACAGCCCCGCCGGCCCGCCGCCGACCACGACAGCCTTGCTCGCGTGGCCGGTGTCCTGCCTGGATCCCGGATGTCTCGCCATGATCTTGGACCTCCGATCCCGCCTAACATGACTGGCCGCAGGGCGGAAGATCGCCCCACATGGCGCCGCCGCCTACTGTCCGGACTATGCTAGCCTTCTTGATCGATGTGGATGGCGGGCGAGGGGAGCGGGAGTGGGCACGGTGCCGCAGGACGGCGGATCGGGACAATCGCCGCGCGGCCGGCGTCTGGCCGCAATCGGTGTTCACGCCTTCACAGCATCGGGGGCTGTCCTCGGGCTTCTTGCCCTGCAGGCCGCCGCGGAACGCCGCTGGACGGCCATGTTCCTCTTTCTCGGGATTGCACTGGTCGTCGATGGCATCGACGGCACCATGGCGCGGGCGGTGCGCGTTGACGAGGTGCTGCCGCGGTTTTCCGGCGAGGTGCTCGACCTCATCGTCGATTTCCTGACCTATGTGATCGTGCCCGCCTATGCCCTGATGGCGGCGGGCCTCCTGCCCCAGGCGCTGGCATGGCCGCTTGTTGCCGCCATTCTGATCTCCTCGGCCTTCTATTTCGCCGACGGTCTGATGAAAACCAGCGAAGGCGGCTTCCGCGGCTTTCCCGCCGTGTGGAACGTCGCGGCCTTCCTCATCTTCGTCTTCGATGCCGGTCAGGCCCTCAATGCGGCCGTGGTGATGACGCTGGTGGCGGCAACATTTGCGCCCTTCGTGATGGTCCATCCGTTCAGGGTCAGGCGGTTCCGGCTGGTCACGCTGGCCGTGCTCGCCGTGTGGGGCGGAGCGGCCGGAGCGGCCTTGGCGGCCGATCTCCGGCCGGGAGCCGCGGTCCTGGCTGTGCTCGCCGCAGCGAGCCTCTATTTCCTCACCATTGGCCTGGCCTTCGGCCGTGCGCGACCAATGACCTGACGGATCAGCCGCCGAGCCCGAGACGGGCATCTGCCGTCGTCAACGCGCTGTCCACCGTTGGCGACATGATCACGCGCGGTTCCTTCAGCCCGAAATGAGCGAGAACCTGCGCGACCTCGGCGCGGGCGCCCGATACGATCACGGTCGTGCCGTTGCCCTCCAGCTTGTGGATGAAGGATTCCAGCGTATAGGCACCGGTCGTGTCGAGGAACGGCACGGCCGTCAGGTCGAGGATGAACACGTGGGGCGGATCCCCGATCCGGTCGAACACGGCTCCCACCGTGGCGGCCGCTCCGAAGAAGAAGGCGCCGTTCAGTCGGTAGACCGCGACCTCCCGATCTGCCGCCCGGGAGGCATCGTAGGCAACCGCGCTGTCTCGGGAATCGGCAAGGTCGGCTTCTATCATCCGACGGCCGCCCTGAACCTCCACCGCCTCGGCCATGCGGTGCATGAACAGGAGCGCGCCGAGCACGATGCCGACCCCGATGCCCACCGTCAGATCGACAAAGACGGTCAGCAGGAAGCTCGACATGAGCACCATGGCATCGCCGCGCGATGCCCGGAGCAGCACGATGAACTCGCGCTTCTCCGCCATGTTCCACGCAACGATGGCGAGCACGGCGGCAAGGACGGCCAGAGGCACGAATCCCATCAGATTGCCGGCAAGGGTCAGGAATACCAGCAGGAAGACCGCATGCAGGATTCCGGCAACGGGGCTGCGCGCCCCGGCCCTGACATTGGTCGCCGTACGGGCGATGGTGCCGGTCACGGGCAGGCCGCCGAGCAGGGCGGAGGCCATGTTGGCGATGCCCTGGGCGACGAGTTCGCAATTCGACCGGTGGCGCCGGCCCGTCATGCCGTCGGCGACCACTGCCGAGAGCAGCGATTCGATCCCGCCCAGCATCGCGATGGCGATGGCCGGCACGATCAGTTCGCGCATGCGGGCGATGGACAGGCCGGGCAGACCCTGGAAGCTGATCCCGGTGGGCAGGGTTCCGAATCGCGACCCGATGGTCTCGACAGGCAGTGCGAAGATGGCAACCGCGAGGGCGCCGCCCGCCACTGCAAACAGAAACCCCGGAAGCCGCGGGCGCCATCGCCTGAGCACCACGATCCCGACCACGGCGACAAGGCTGACGCCTAGCGCCACGGCATTGACGGTCGGCAGCGCAGCCCAGAGGACCGGCAGCTTCTCCAGAACCTCGGCAGGGTCGTGTCCCTCGATCCTCAGACCGAGGAGATCGCGGATCTGACTGATGAAGATGATGACCGCGATGCCGGCCGTGAACCCGACCGTGACGGGGTAGGGGATATATTTGATGTAGGTTCCAAGCTGCAGCAGCCCGACCGCCACGAGCATGGCCCCGGCCATGAAGGTGGCGATGACGAGGCCGTCATAGCCATGGGTCGCTATGGTTGTCGCGATGAGGGGGATGAAAGCTCCCGCCGGGCCGCCGACCTGAAAGCGTGAACCGCCGAGGGCCGAGATCAGGAAGCCGCCGACGATCGCGGCGATCAGCCCCTTGTCGGGCGAGGCGCCCGAGGCGATGGCAATCGCCATGGACAGCGGCAGCGCAACGATGGCGACCGTCAGGCCGGCAACGGCATCGGCCTTCAGGTCCTTTGGCCCGTAGCCTTCCCGCAACACCGTCACGAGCTTGGGAGTGAACAGGTCGCGGAACGACGGCGGCGCGAACGTCAGGACAGTCATTGTGCTTCGGAGGATTCGACGCCGGGGAACCTGAAGACCCTAGCGGCGCGATACCACAGCGCGCCACGGGACAATTACGGAGACGGGCTGCCATGCAGGTTTCCTGTCAGCCTGTTCGGGCGTCAGGACGCGCCGCACAAAAAGACTTTGCCAGCGACAGGCGTTGCGGCACGTTTGGCATCGGAGGACCTCATGCCCGGAAACGTCACCACCCACGTTCTCGATACCGCCCTCGGCCGGCCGGCGGCCGGCATCGGTTATCGGCTCTACCGGATTGATGGCGAAGCCCGCACCCCCGTCGCCGAAGGCGTCACAAATGCCGATGGGCGGGCCCCCGCACCGATCCTGACGCCGCAGACTATCCGGCCGGGTCCCTATGTGCTGGTCTATGATGTCGCGGCCTACCACCGCGGAACGGGCCTGACCCTGACCGATCCGCCCTTCCTCGACCAGGTCGAGCTGCGGTTCAACATTTCGGCGACCGACCAGCACTATCATGTGCCGCTCCTGCTCTCGCCCTTTGGCTACACGACCTATCGGGGATCATGACCGAGCTGCGTTCATCTCTGCGTTTCCGGCACAGGGGCGAGACGGTCCAGATCGACCGTTTCGATCCCATGATGACCGTGCTCGACTGGCTGCGGCTGGACCGGCGCCTGACAGGCACCAAGGAGGGCTGCGGCGAGGGGGATTGCGGGGCCTGCACCGTGGCGCTCGGCCGCGTGAAGGGTGGTCGTCTCGTCTACGAGCCGGTCAATGCCTGCATCCTGCTGCTGGGCCAGATCGACGGCGCGGAACTGGTAACCGTGGAGGACCTTTCGGCTGAAGGGGGACTGCATCCGGTGCAGCAGGCGCTGGTGAAGCACCACGGATCGCAATGCGGCTTCTGCACGCCCGGCTTCGTGATGAGCCTGTTCACGCTCTACCAGGATGGCGCGGCGCGGGACGGCAACCGCGATGCGGTGCTGACGCGCCTTGCCGGCAACCTCTGCCGCTGCACGGGCTACCGGCCGATCGTCGACGCGGGGCTGGAGGCCTGCGCAGGGGCGGCCGCGGACCGGTTTGCCGCCGGGTCGGCAGCGACCATTGCCGGCCTTGCCGCGCTTGATGACCGTGCCGACCTGTTGGTCGGCGACGAGGCATCTTTCTTCGCGGCTCCGGCCAGCCTCGACAGCCTCTGCCGGCTCGCGGCGCAGCACCCCGATGCCACGCTGCTGGGCGGGGCGACCGATGTCGGCCTGTGGATCACCAAGCAGTTGCGTGACCTGCCGAAGATCATCCACACCGGCCGTGTTGCCGAACTGAAGCAGCTGGATCTGGCGCCCCATGGCCTGACCATCGGCGCCGCCGTCACCTATGCCGAAGCGGAAGGCGCGCTGTCGGTCCTGGACCCGGATATCGCGATCTGGGCGAAACGGCTCGGCTCGGCACAGGTGCGCGCCACCGGCACGATCGGCGGCAACATCGCCAACGGCTCGCCCATCGGGGACAGTCCGCCCCTTCTGATCGCGCTCGGCGCCCGCCTTCATCTCCGGCACGGAGAGGCTGTGCGCGACCTGCCGCTGGAGGATTTCTTCCAGGCCTATGGGCGGCAGGACCGGGCGCCGGGCGAAGTCGTGACCCATGTCACCGTGCCGAGACCCCCGCCGGACACGCATCTGCGCGTCTTCAAACTGTCGAAACGCATCGACCAGGATATTTCGGCCGTTCTGTGCGCCATGGCCATCAGGCTCGACGGCAGGCGCATCGCGTCGGCCCGCGTTGCCTTCGGCGGGATGGCCGGCATCCCGAAACGGGTGGCGACCGTCGAGACGGCGCTTGCCGGCCTTGCCATCGACGACGGGGAGGCCAATGCCATTGCCGCCGCACGCCTGTCGGAGGACCTGACCCCGCTCGGCGATCATCGCGCTTCGGCGCGCTACCGGCTCGAGGCGTCGGTGGGCCTTATCCGAAAAGGTCTGGCCGAGATCGCCACAGGCAGCCGCCTGGCCACGCGGATCGCTCCTCTGAGGGAGGGCACCCATGCGGCATGAACCACCGCCTCTGAAGGAGGCCGGCCGGCATGTCCACCGGCCGCTCGCCCACGATGCCGCCGAGCGCCACGTCACCGGATCGGCTCCCTATATCGACGACATTCTTGAGCCGGAGGGCACCCTGCACGTCGTGCCGGGAGGCGCGCCGGCAGCGTGTGGTGTCATCACGGCTGTCGATCTGGCCGCGGTGCGGGCCCACCCCGGTGTCGTTGCCGTGCTGACGGTGGCCGACATTCCCGGCCGCAACGATGTCAGCCCGGTGGCCGGCGATGATCCGCTGTTTGCCGCCGACCGGGTCGCGTTCCACGGCCAGCCGGTCTTTGCGGTGGTGGCCCGCACCCGCGATGCCGCCCGGCGGGCCTCCCGGCTGGCACAGGTCACGGTCGAGGTTGCGACGCCGCTGGTCAGCGTCGACGACGCGATTGCGGCGGAGGCCGACCTGATGCCGCCCTACGCGTTCCGGCGGGGCGATCCGGCTAACGTGCTGGCGGCTGCCGACCGGCGGATCGAGGGGAGCCTGCGCATCGGCGGCCAGGAGCATTTTTATCTCGAAGGGCAGGCGGCACTCGCCGTGCCGACCGAGGCCGGCGGCTTCACCATCCATTCCTCCACCCAGCACCCGACGGAAGTCCAGCACGTGGTCGCGCGCGTGCTCGGCCTCGCCGATGCGGCCGTGGAGGTCGAGGTGCGCCGCATGGGCGGCGGGTTCGGCGGCAAGGAGAGCCAGGCGAGCGGCTGGGCGGCCATGGCAGCGCTGGCCGCCCATGTCACCGGCAGGCCGTGCAAGGTCCGTCTCGACCGCGACGACGACTTCGTCATGACCGGCAAGCGCCACGATTTCCTGGCGACCTACCGGGCCGCATTCGACCCGGACGGGCAGGTGCAGGCCGTCGAGGTCGACCTGGCCGGGCGGTGCGGCTACAGCCACGACCTGTCCTCGTCGATCAACGACCGGACCATGTTCCATGCCGACAATGCCTATTTCTATCCGCATGTCGCGATCCGGTCGCGCCGGCTGAAGACCAACACTGTCTCCAACACCGCGTTCCGGGGCTTCGGCGGCCCGCAGGGCATGCTGTTCGCCGAGCGTCTGATGGACCAGATCGCCTGGGCGACAGGCCGCGACCCCTTGGACGTCCGCTATGCCAATCTCTACGGCACCACGGACCGCAACGTGACGCCCTACGGCATGGTTGTCGAAGACAACATTGCCGGCGAGATCATGCGCGAACTGGAGCGCTCATCGGCCTATCGCGACCGCCGGCAAGCTCTGGCGGCCTTCAATGCCGGATCCGTCGTGCTGCGCAAGGGCCTGGCTCTGACACCGGTCAAGTTCGGCATCTCCTTCACCACCACCTTCCTCAACCAGGCCGGCGCTCTGGTTCACATCTATCAGGACGGCTCGGTCCACCTGAACCACGGCGGCACGGAGATGGGGCAGGGGCTGTTCATCAAGGTGGCGCAAGTGGTGGCCGAGGAGTTCGGCATCGCCCTGGAGCGCGTGCGCATCACCGCCACCCATACCGGCAAGGTGCCGAACACCTCGCCGACTGCCGCGTCCTCCGGCACCGACATGAACGGCATGGCGGCGCGCATTGCCGCCGCCGAACTGAAGGGCCGGCTCGCCGAGTTCATCGCGCGCGACTGGCAGGTGCCGGTGGCAAGCGTGGTGTTCCGCGATGACCGCGTCTTCGCCGGCGAGCGCTCGGAAGGCTTTGCCGACGTGGTCAAGCGGGCCTATCTCGCGCGCACGCACCTGTCAGCCGCGGGCTTTTACGCCACGCCGAAGATCACCTGGGACAGGCCCAGCGGCACCGGCCGGCCATTCTTCTACTTCGCCTACGGGGCGGCCTGCGCCGAAGTCACCATCGACACACTGACGGGCGAGTCCACGATCGATCGCGTCGATATCCTGCATGATGTCGGCCGTTCGTTGAATCCGGCGGTCGATCTTGGCCAGATCGAGGGCGGGTTCGTGCAGGGCATGGGCTGGCTGACCAATGAGGAGCTCGTCTTCGACGCCGAGGGGCGGCTGAGGACGCATGCGCCCTCAACCTACAAGATCCCGACCGCGCGCGACGTGCCGGCCGATTTCCGCGTCGCCTTCTTCGATCATCCCAACCGCGAAGACACGATCTACCGCTCGAAGGCGGTCGGCGAGCCGCCGCTCATGCTGGCCAATGCCGTGTTCTGTGCCATGGCCGATGCGGTCCATTCGCTCAGGCCCGGCCGGGCCGTCGCGCTCGACGCTCCGGCGACGCCCGAGGCCATCCTGTTCGCCTGCAAGGCGCAGCAGTCCGCGGAGGACTAAGCCATGGAGGTCTGGCCGCGCATCGAGGCGATGATCGAGGCGGGCGTCGCCTGCGTGCTCGTCTCGGTGGTCGCGACCCGCGGTTCGGTGCCGCGCGAGGCCGGAGCGCGCATGATCGTCCGCCCGGATGGCGCCTTTCACGGCACGATCGGCGGCGGCGCACTGGAATGGCAGGCGCAGGCCCATGCGCAGGCGCTCCTGTCCGGCAATGAGCCGGCCCGGCTGATCGGGCAGGCTCTCGGCCCCGATCTTGGCCAGTGTTGCGGCGGCCATGTCACCTTGCTGGCCGAGCGGTTCATCGCGACCGATCTGGCAACGGTCCGGCAGCTGGCGGCGCAGGAGCGCCTGGGAGCGTTCCGGACGATGGCCGAGCTGCGGGACGGCCGCGTCGTGCGCAAGGTGCTGACCGGTGCCGCAGATGATCTGGCGGTTGGCGGACCGGTGTTTCTGGAGGCGTGGGGCGACACCCGCACGACCCTTCTGCTGTTCGGTTCAGGCCATGTCGGCCGGGCCCTGGTGCTGGCGCTGGCGCCGCTTCCCGTCCGGGTTCTCTGGTGGGACGGCCGGCAAGGGGCCTTTCCACCGGCGATTCCGGCCAGCGTATTGGTCGTGGCCGGCCACTGGCAGGCGCTGCTCGATGCGGCCCCGGAAGCCACGCAGGTCCTGGTCATGACCCATAGCCATGCCCTCGATCTTGCGATCGTTGCCGCTGCGCTGGCCGATCCGCGCGGCCTTGATGTCGGCCTGATCGGCTCGGCCTCCAAACGTGCGCGCTTTGCCGGCCGCCTGCGTGAAGCGGGCCTGCCCGACGACCGGATCGCCGCCTTGCGCTGCCCCATCGGGATCCCTGGCCTCGCCGGCAAGGAGCCTGCGGTGATTGCGGCCTCCGTGGCGGCCGAATGCTTGATCCTCGCCGGTCATCGGGCGACAACCGCAACCGTTCAGCGCCCGACGGCCCGCCGCGCCTGAGCCGACCGACAGGACCGACCATGGACTTCGCCCTCGCTGCAGACTGGCTCAACCTGCTCTCGCGCTGGTTCCACGTCACGGTGGGCATTACCTGGATCGGCACCAGCTTCTATTTCATGGCGCTGGATTATTCGCTGAAACCCAGGGCGGAGGGCGCCTCCGGCCCCGACGGCACAGCCTGGGAGGTGCATGGCGGCGGCTTTTACCGGGTCGAGAAATATCTGGTTGCTCCCGACAACCTGCCGCCGGACCTGATGTGGCACCGCTGGGCCGCCTATCTGACCTGGATGTCGGGCTTCGTGCTGCTGGCCGCGCAGTACTACCTGAATGCCCGGTCCTTCCTGATCGATCCCGCCGTTGCAGATCTCAGGCCCTGGCAGGCGATTGCGCTGTCGCTCGCCTCCATTGTCGGCGGCTGGCTCGCCTATGACCGGCTGTGCCGCTCGCCGCTCGCCGAGCGACCGGCGCTGCTGGCCGGCATTGTGTTCGCGATGGTGGTCGCCGCAGCCTGGGCCTTTTCGCAGGTCTTTTCCGGACGCGGCGCTTTCATCCACGTCGGCGTCCTGGTCGGCACGATCATGGCCGCCAACGTGTTCATGGTGATCATCCCGAACCAGCGCATCGTCGTGGCCGACCTCATTGCCGGCAGGAGACCGGATCCGAAATTCGGCAAGATCGGCAAGACGCGCTCGACCCACAACAATTACCTGACCCTGCCGGTCGTCCTGATGATGGTCTCGAACCATTATCCGATGCTCTACGCCCACCCGCATGCCTGGCTGGTCGTGGCCTTCATTCTGGTGATCGGCGCCCTGGTCCAGCACAGCATCAACCGGCACGATGCCGGCGACCCGTGGCAGCGCTACGGCTGGGCTGTGCCGCTGGCAGCTTTCGCGCTGGTCTGCGCCATCTTCGTCACCGCCCAGCGTCCAACGGTGGATGTCGGATCGGTCGGGCGCGTGGCCGATGCACGGGCGCTCGACATCGCGAACCGCCACTGTCTGTCCTGCCATGCGCGGCGGCCGGCGAACGAAAGCTTCACCGAGCCGCCGAAAGGCGTCATTCTGGAAACCGTGTCGGACCTCAGGCGCTTTTCGGCGGGGATCATGCAGCAGACGGTGCAGTCGCGGGCGATGCCACTCGGCAACCAGAGTGGAATGACCGATGGGGAGAGGGCCGAGCTCGGCGCCTTCCTGGCCGCACGATGACCGGGACCCTCGACATCGAGCGCCTCGGCCGGCGCGCCGAGGCCATGATCGAGGAACTGGCGGCGATCTCCGAGGAGCCCGACCGGCTGACGCGCCGGTTCCTCACGCCAGAGCACAAGCGCGCCGCCCATCTCGTCGCCCAGTGGATGGCCGAGGCAACGATGGTGACGAGCGAGGATGCGCTTGGAACGGTGCGCGGCCACTATGCGGCGCAAGGGGAGACCGCCGGCGCCAATGCCGTCCCGCGCCTGCTGGTCGGCTCGCATATCGACACGGTCATCAATGCCGGCAAGTATGACGGCATGCTGGGCGTGGTCGCTGGCATCCTGGCCATCGAGCATTTTCGCGACGCCGGCCGGCGCTTTCCCTTCGCCGTCGACGTGCTGGCCTTCGGTGACGAGGAGGGCAGCCGCTTTCCGACCGTGTTGTCGTCGTCCGCGGCTCTTGCCGGCACGTTCGAACCCCGCTGGCTGGACGGGACCGACCGCGACGGCATCACCCTGCGCCAGGCCATGCAGGACTACGGCCTCGATCCCGGCGCGGTGGGGACCGCGGCCATGGCCAGGGACGAGGCGCTGGCCTATGTCGAGATCCATATCGAGCAGGGGCCGGTGCTCGAACGGGCGAACCAGCCGATCGGGGTCGTGACCTCCATTGCCGGGCAATACCGAACGCGCGTGACCGTCGGCGGCATGGCCGGGCATGCCGGAACGGTGCCCATGCCGATCCGGCAGGACGCGCTCCTGGCCGCTGCCGAGATGGCGCTTGCGGCGGAGGCCATCGCCAAGGCGCGGCATGAGGCGGCGATGGTTGCGACCGTCGGGCAGATGACGATCAATCCTGGGGCCATCAACGTCATTCCGGACCGGGTCGCGTTCGTGCTCGATCTGCGCGCATCCTCCGATGCGCCGCGCATGGAGGCGCTGGTCCTGTTCCAGAAGCGGGCCGAGGCCATCGCTGCTGCCCGTGGTTGCACGGTCGCCTTCGAGACCTATCACGACTGCCCGACGGCAGGCTGTGCGCCCTGGCTGCAGGATGGGCTCGTGCAGGCCGCGACAGCGCTGGGGATCGACGCCCCGCGGCTCGTCTCGGGCGCTGGCCATGACGGCCAGTCCATGGCCCGGCTGACCGATTTCGCCATGATCTTCGTTCGCTGCAAGGGCGGGATCAGTCACAATCCGGCCGAGTTCTCCACGTCCGCCGATATGGGTGCGGCGGTCGCGACGCTGATCCGCTTCATCGAGGGGTTCGATCCGGCCAGACGGCCGGCCGGCTGACTGCGCCCGCCCTGCATCGGCGTCGCAGACGCCATGCCAGGCCTTGCGAAAGCCCCCCGCGGGCGCCTAATGAGGCCTGACCTTGCCCGCGGTGCGGGCCGCCGGAGCCACCATGGCCACGCTCATCGACACGCTCAACAGTGACAGCCGCCCGCGCCATCCCGAAAAGGCGCACAGGCCGGACAAGCCGATCCAGCGCAAGCCGGAATGGATCCGCGTGAAGGCTCCGGGTTCGCCCAAATGGGCGGAGACGCACCGGATCGTGAAGGAGAACGGGCTCGTCACCGTCTGCGAGGAGGCGGGCTGCCCCAATATCGGCGAGTGCTGGGAGAAGAAGCACGCCACCTTCATGATCATGGGCGACACCTGCACGCGCGCCTGCTCCTTCTGCAACGTGAAGACCGGCCTGCCGGGTCCGCTCGATCGCAACGAGCCGGAGCACACGGCCATCGCCGTGGCGAAGCTCGGGCTGGAACACGTCGTCATCACCTCGGTCGACCGCGACGACCTTGCCGACGGGGGCGCGCAGCATTTTGCCGATGTCATCCGCGCCATCCGCGCCCGCTCGCCGAAGACGACGATCGAGATCCTGACCCCCGATTTCCTGCGCAAGGACGGGGCGCTCGAGATCGTGGTCGCGGCCCGTCCGGATGTGTTCAACCACAACCTGGAAACGGTGCCCTCGAAATATCTCAAGGTCCGTCCCGGCGCGCGCTATTTCCACTCGATCCGCCTGCTGCAGCGGGTCAAGGAGCTGGACGCCACGATCTTCACCAAGTCGGGCATCATGGTCGGCCTTGGCGAGGAGCGGAACGAGGTGCTCCAGCTGATGGACGACCTGCGCTCCGCCGATGTCGACTTCATGACCATCGGCCAATATCTGCAGCCGACCCGCAAGCACCACGAGGTCGTGCGATTCGTTACGCCCGACGAGTTCAAGGGCTTCGAAACGATCGCCATGGCCAAGGGCTTCCTGCTGGTCTCGTCGAGCCCGCTGACGCGCTCGTCTCACCATGCGGGGGAGGATTTCGCCAGGCTGCGGGCAGCTCGTCTGGCGCGCCTCGGCCATTGAGGCTGGAACAGGTCATGCACCGCGTTCTCGTGATGGGTTGCTCGGGCTCGGGACAGACCTCCTTGACCATACGCGGGCTTCCGGGCGGCTGCGTGTCCGACCCTGGCACGGCGAAAGCGCACTGACATGCCCGTCTTCAAGACCGAGCGTCGGGTGAGCCATCGCCCCGACCAGATGTTCGACCTTGTCGCCGACGTCGAGAACTACCCCCTGTTCGTGCCGCTCTGCGAAAGCCTGAAGGTGCGACGCCGGGTGAATGCCGGCGATGATGGCGTGGAGATCCTGGTGGCCGACATGACCGTCGCCTACAGGGTCTTGCGCGAGACCTTTACCAGCCGCGTGACGCTGGACCGGTCGCGCCTGCACGTGATCGCCGAATATATCGACGGCCCGTTCTCGCGGCTGGAGAACCACTGGCGCTTTGCTCCCGACGGGGAGGGCACCCGTGTCTCCTTCTCCATCGACTACGAGTTCCGGTCGCGCGCGCTGGCTCTGGTTATGGGCGCCATCTTCGATGCGGCCTTCCGGCGTTTCGCGGAAGCCTTCGAGGCACGGGCCGACGCGATCTATGGCACCGGCACGGCGGTGGCGGCGCCCTGATCGCCGTCGATCAGGGCGTCTAGGCCGAGCCTCGGGCGAGATCCTTCAGCAGCCCGAGCGCCACCAGCACGCTTTTCCGCCGCACCTCGTCCCGCCCGATCGCGCCGAACCGGTGCTCGACCGCCAGACCCACGCCATCCGGCCCCGCAGCCGCGAAATGGACGAGACCGACCGGCTTGCCCGGTGTCGCACCGCCGGGTCCGGCAATGCCGGTGATCGAAACGGCAAGACCGGCACCCGAACGGCTCCGCGCCCCGCTGGCCATGGCCTCGGCCGTCTCGCGCGATACGGCTCCATGGGCCGCGAGCACCTCCGCCGGGACGCCCAGCATCTCCTGCTTGGCCATGTTGGAATAGGTGACATACCCCCGGTCCACCACGTCGGAGGAGCCGGCGATGGCCGTCAGCGTGGCTGCGACGAGCCCGCCGGTGCAGCTCTCGGCGGTCGCAACGGTCAGGCCGCGGGCGCGGCACGCATCGAGCACGTCGTGGGCGAGGGTTTCCGTCTCGCTGTCCATGGGTTCGCTCCTGTCACTCACAAGCCGGGCAGGCGGACGGTCGCGATGGCAAGCGCCGCGAGGCCCTCGCCGCGGCCGGTGAAGCCGAGCCGCTCGCTGGTCGTCGCCTTGATAGCGACGCGGTCGGGCGCGATGGCGAGGATCTCTGCGATCCGCGCCCGCATCGCCTCCCGGTGCGGCCCGACCTTCGGCCGCTCGCAGACAACCGTCACGTCGAGATGAGCGATCCGTCCGCCTCGCCCGGCGACGAGCGCCGCGGCATGGGCGAGAAACCGGTCGGACGAAGCGCCCTTCCACTGCGGGTCCGAGGGCGGGAAATGGCTGCCGATGTCGCCATCGGCGAGCGCGCCGAGGATGGCATCGGTCGCAGCGTGCAGGACGACGTCGCCATCGGAATGGGCGAGCACGCCGGCTTCGTGAGGGATGCGGATCCCGCCGAGCCAGACATGGTCGCCCGGCCCGAACGCGTGGACGTCATACCCCTGGCCGGTTCGGATGTCGTCCTGCGGCGGGGAAAGGCGGCGTTCGGCCAGGGCAAAATCCTCCGGATGGGTCAGTTTCATATTTCCGGGGTCGCCCGTGAAGACCATCACAGCATGTCCGGCCGCCTCCATCACGGCCGCATCGTCGGTGAGGCCCGCTCCCGCCTGCTTCCGATGAGCCGCCAGGAGAAGGTCGAACCGGAAGGCCTGCGGCGTCTGCACGGCCCGCAGAAGATCGCGGGACGGGGTCTCGCAGACGGCACCGGCTGGATCGACCCGCTTGATGGTGTCGGTGACCGGAACGCCCGGAACGGCCGCCACGGCTCCTTCCAGGGTCACGGCAGCAATGGCCCGGTCGATCAGCGCGCCATCGACGAAGGGCCGGGCGCCATCATGGATCAGCACCATCTCCGGAGGTTCGGCCGCCAGTTGCTCCAGACCCAGCCTGACCGAATCCTGGCGCGCGGCTCCGCCAGCGACCGGTTGCGCGAGCTTTTCGAGCCCCTTCACCGCCATATCGTAGTGCGCCCGATCGGAGGGGTCGATCACCACCTGGATCACGTCGACCGCCGGATGGGTCGCAAAGGTCGCCAGAGCGTGGGCCAGGACCGGTCGGCCGGCGAGGTCGCGATACTGCTTCGGAACCTCGCCTCCGGCCCGCAGGCCGCGCCCGGCGGCAACGACCAGAACCGCCACGACGGGCCTTGCCGCATGCAATGTCGCGCTGGCACTCACGTCTTGATCTCCGCCATCCCGTCGCCGGCGATCTCTTGCCTATGCGTGTGCAACTGCGCTCTTGTGCGGCAGTGCAAAAAATGTCTAATGTGTAGGCACATTGAACGACGCTCACGAAATAGGCACTTGAATGGCTCACTCTTCGGCTTCGACGCCCCTGGGCGTTCCGTTGTCGATCGGCCATTTCGGTATAGCAGGTCCCGTCGCCCTGGCACCGATGTCCGGTATCACCGATGCGCCTTTCCGGCGAATGGTGGCGCGGTTCGGTGCGGGATGGACCGTATCCGAGATGGTCCCCGGGGACGGCCTTGCGGCTGGCGAGGACGAGGCACGCCTGCGCGCCGAGGGTCACGGCCTGGGGCTTCACGTTGTCCAGATCGCCGGATGCGATCCGCACTGGATGGGCGAGGGGGCTCGCGTGGCAGCGGGTGCGGGCGCCGACATCATCGACATCAACATGGGCTGCCCCGCCAAGCGCGTCACGGGCGGCTATGCCGGCTCGGCGCTGATGCGCGATCTGGATCACGCCGAGCGGCTGATCGCGGCGACCGTGGCGGCGGTCGATGTCCCGGTCACGGTGAAGATGCGGCTCGGCTGGGACGACGCCACGATCAATGCGCCGGATCTTGCCCGCCGCGCCGAGCGGCTGGGTGTCCGGCTTGTCACGGTTCATGGCCGCACCCGCCAGCAGTTTTACAAGGGCACGGCGGACTGGAGCCGCATCGCGGATGTGCGTCAGGCCGTATCGATCCCCGTGGTCGCCAACGGCGACATCGATTCGCCCGAGGCAGCGGCGGGAGCGCTTGCAGCATCGGGCGCCGACGCGGTCATGATCGGCCGTGGAGCGCAGGGACGGCCGTGGATCCTGGCACAGGTTGCTGCAGCACTTGCCGGCGAGCCGGTTCCAGCCGACCCGGGCCTCTCCGCGCAGCTGGAGCTGGCCACCGAATTGTATGAGGCCCAACTGGCACATTATGGCCCGGCTGTCGGTGTGCGGCATGCCCGCAAGCACTTGGGATGGGCACTGGACACGGCCGCCGCGGCGACCGGCGCAGCGCCTTCGCTGCTCTCGGCCGAGCGCGCGCGGGTCCTGACGCTAGACCAGCCGCGGCAGGTGGTCCGGGCCCTTGCCGACGCCTATGGCGCCTTCGCCTGGAGGGCCGCCGCATGATGCTCGGCACATCGCGGATCGACATGCACGACACGATCCTGAATGCCCTTCCGCACCCTGTCGTGCGGGTGTCGTCGAACGGCCGGATCGTCGATGGCAATGCCGCTGCGGAGGCCTTTTTCCAGGCCTCCGTTCCCGTGCTGGCAAGGCACTCCCTCAAGGACCTCGTCCCCTTCGGAAGCCCGCTCCTCGCCCTGGTCGACCAGGTGCGCGAGCGTCTGGCGCCGGTGAACGAATACAAGGTCGATCTCGGCACACCGCGCAACGGGCATGAGCGGATCGTCGACATCTATGTCGCGCCCATGCCGGAACAGGCGGGCGACGTGGTGGTCATGCTCCAGGAGCGGACCATTGCCGACAAGATGGACCGCCAGCTGACCCATCGTGGCGCCGCCCGTTCGGTGACCGCTCTGGCGGCGATGCTGGCCCATGAGATCAAGAACCCGCTCTCCGGCATTCGCGGGGCCGCGCAGCTTCTGGAAACATCGGTCGACGACCAGGACCGCACGTTGACCCGGCTCATCTGCGACGAGGCCGACCGGATCGTGAAGCTGGTTGACCGGATGGAGGTCTTCTCGGACGAGCGCCCGGTCGAGCGCGAGCCGGTCAACATCCACGTCGTGCTGGAGCACGTGAAGAAGCTGTCGCAGTCGGGCTTCGGCCGGCATATCCGCTTCATCGAGGAGTATGACCCCTCGCTGCCGCCGGTTTACGGCAACCGCGACCAGTTAATCCAGGTGATGCTCAATCTCGTCAAGAACGCCGCCGAGGCCATCGGCGAGCGGGCGACAGACGGCGAGATCCTGCTGACCACGGCCTTCCGGCCGGGCGTGCGCCTGACCGTTCCGGGCGTTTCGAGCCGCGTCGCCCTGCCGCTCGAGGTCTGCGTGCGAGACAATGGGCCGGGCGTGCCGGACGACCTGCTGCCGCATCTGTTCGATGCGTTCGTGACCACCAAGAGTTCCGGTTCGGGCCTCGGCCTGGCGCTGGTCGCCAAGATCGTCGGGGACCATGGCGGCATCGTCGAATGCGACAGCCAGCCTCGTCGCACCACCTTCCGCATTCTTCTGCCGATGGCCCGCGTGTCCCAGGTGGACACCAATGGCCGCAAAGCGCTCTGACGAGGTGCCCATGCCGACGGGAACGATCCTGGTCGCCGACGACGACGCCGCGATCCGGACGGTGCTGAACCAGGCACTGTCACGCGCTGGCTATGACGTCCGCCTGACCGGCAATGCCACGACGCTCTGGCGCTGGGTGTCCCAGGGAGAAGGCGATCTTGTCATCACCGACGTGGTGATGCCCGACGAGAATGCCTTCGACCTGCTGCCGCGCATGAAGAAATTGCGGCCCGACCTGCCGGTTGTGGTCATGAGCGCGCAGAACACGTTCATGACGGCCATCAAGGCCTCCGAGCGCGGCGCCTACGACTACCTGCCCAAGCCCTTCGACCTGAAGGAACTGGTGTCCATTGTCGGCCGGGCGCTGGCCGAGCCGAGAGGCAAGGCCAGCGGCCGGGCAGAGCCTCCCGACGTGGATGCGATCCCGCTGGTCGGCCGTTCGCCGGCCATGCAGGACATCTACCGGATGTTGGCCCGCCTGATGCAGACCGACCTCACGGTCATGATCGTCGGCGAGAGCGGAACGGGCAAGGAACTGGTGGCGCGCGCGCTGCACGACTACGGCAAGCGGCGCAGCGGGCCATTCGTGGCCATCAACATGGCCGCAATCCCCCGAGACCTCATCGAGAGCGAACTGTTCGGCCACGAGAAGGGTGCCTTTACCGGCGCCCAGTCGCGAAACCCCGGCAGGTTCGAGCAGGCCGAGGGCGGCACGCTGTTCCTGGACGAGATCGGCGACATGCCCATGGAGGCGCAGACGCGTCTCCTGCGCGTGCTCCAGCAGGGCGAATACACCACGGTCGGTGGCCGCACGCCGATCAAGACCGATGTCAGGATCGTCGCCGCCACCAACAAGGACCTGCGCCAGCTGATCCAGCAGGGCCTGTTCCGCGAGGATCTGTTCTTCCGTCTCAACGTCGTGCCGATCCGCCTGCCGCCGCTGCGCGAAAGGCTGGACGACGTCGCCGATCTGGTCCGCCACTTCTTCGCACTGGCTGAACGCGAGGGTCTGCCGGCCAAGCAGGTGGACGGGGCCGCCATGGAGAAGCTGCGCCGCTACCGCTGGCCCGGCAACATCCGTGAGTTGGAGAACCTCGTCCGCCGGCTGGCCGCGCTTTACCCGCAGGAAATCATCACCGCGCCGATCATCGACAATGAGCTGGCGACGCCCGAGCCCGGGCCGGCCCGCGAACCCGCCCGCGAGGACGAGACCTTGATGGCATCCGTCGAGCGCCATATGGGACAT
This sequence comes from Phreatobacter sp., assembly GCF_051860605.1. Taxonomy (GTDB): domain Bacteria; phylum Pseudomonadota; class Alphaproteobacteria; order Rhizobiales; family Phreatobacteraceae; genus Phreatobacter. Next base: position 85,285 of record NZ_JBHYDR010000008.1, read on the forward strand.
TATTTCAAGGGCTTCGGAGACGATCTTCCACCACCCGGCCTGTATCATCGGATTCTGCGGGAGATCGAGATTCCGCTGATCTCTGCAGCGCTGGCCGCCACACGCGGCAACCAGATCAAGGCCGCCGACCTGCTGGGTGTGAACCGGAACACCCTTCGGAAGAAGGTCCGCGACCTCGACATCCAGGTGATCCGCACCTCGCGCTGACCCCGGGGTGCTGCGCAACGATCCTGCCTCATTCGGGCCGCACTCGTGCCTCACCTCGCGGTGACGTGAGGAGAGCCTGCGTGCCTCTTCGGTCACAGGTGTTGTAGGAAGGTCTCACGAATCCGATAGGGTCCGGTGCGGGCTTCCGGCCCGGCGGTCAGGAGAATGGCGATCGGATGACGGCTTCGGCAGCCCCTCAGGTCAAGCTTCCGGTGTCGGAGGCCCCGGCCATCGTGCCGCGGCTGCGCTCGCGCCGCCTTGGCCCCCTGATGGTGGCCGTGGCGCTGTGCTGCGGCCTTTTCACATTCCTGCTCGTCTCGGGACTGTCGCCGATCGTGCCGACCCACGAGGTCGTGCTCGCCGTCCTGATCGCCGACGGCATCATCGTTGCCGCGCTGATCCTGATGATCCTTCGCGAGATTCTGGTGCTGCGCCGCGCGCGCAGGTCCGGTCAGGCCGCTTCGCGGCTTCATGAACGGGTCGTGCGCCTGTTCGCCATCGTGGCGGCGATTCCCGTCGCCGTCGTCGCAGTGGCGGCCTCGGTCGCGCTCGACCGCGGCATGGAGAGCATCTTCTCGGGCTCCGTCAAACACGCGGTGGATGCCTCGGCCGAGGTCGCCAATGCCTATGTGCGCGAGCAGGTGGAAGCCGTTCGCGCCGAGGCGGCGGCGCTGACCCAGGATGTCGAGCGCATCCGCGCCCTCGACCAGCGTCAGGTGGATTTTCAGCGGTTCCTGATCGCGCAGTCGATGGTGCGCGGCTTCGTCGTCATCCGCATCCTGCGCATGGACGGCACGGTTGTCGCCAATGCCGATACCCCCGTCCAGGCCGAGTTCAGCCTGCCGGCCTCGGTGCTTGCCGAGGTCAGCCGCACCGACGACATCATCGTCAACCTCTCGGCCCGCGACGACCGCGACTTCATCGAGGCCGTTCTGAAGCTCAAGCGCGGGGGCGACGAGGTCCTCTACATCGTCAGGCAGATCAACCCCCAGATCGGCCAGCACCTCAGGGCCACGCAGCTCGGCCTGTTCGAGTATCAGCAGATCCAGGCCCGGCGGGCCGGATTGCAGCTCGCCTTCGCGCTGATGTTCGCCCTCATCGCCTTCCTGGTCACGCTGTCAGCGGTCTATCTGGGCCTGAGCTTCGCCAACCGGCTGGTGCAGCCGATCCGCCGCCTGATCGGCGCGGCAAGGCAGGTGGCCTCGGGCGATCTCAATGTCGAGGTTCATATCCGCAAATCGGAGGGTGACCTCGCCAATCTCGGCGACACCTTCAACATGATGACTTCGCAGCTGCGCCAGCAGCGCGAGGACCTCATCAGTGCCCGCGACCAGATCGACAGCCGCCGCCGCTTCACCGAAGCGGTTCTGGCCGGCGTGACCGCCGGTGTGATCGGCCTCGACGAGAATGGTCGCGTGCGTCTGCTCAACCGCTTCGCCGTCGAGACCCTGGGTGTCGCCGAGACCGAACTGATGGGTTCGCCGCTTGGCGAGATGGTGCCCGAACTGGCGGGGCTCATCGCGCGGGCCGAGCGCGGTGCGCCGATCGTCCAGGGCCAGGTCCTGCTGACCCGCGGCGGGCGCGAGCGCACCCTGGTGGTGCGCGTGGCCCTGGAGGCGGACGAAGAGGGCTCGCACGGCGCCGTTGTCACGATCGATGACGTGACCGAACTGGTGGTTGCGCAGCGCACGTCGGCCTGGGCCGACATTGCCCGCCGCATCGCCCACGAGATCAAGAACCCGCTGACGCCGATCCAGCTTTCGGCCGAGAGGCTCAAGCGCCGCTACGGCAGGGTCATCACCGAGGACCGGGAGGTCTTTGACCAGTGCACCGACACGATCATCCGGCAGGTCGGCGATATCGGGCGCATGGTCGATGAGTTCTCGTCGTTTGCCCGCATGCCGAAGCCCGTCTTCGAGACCGAGGACGTGGCCGACACGGTCCGCCAGGTCGTGTTCATGATGAAGATCGGCTATCCCGAGATCGAGATCGAGGCGGACATTCCCGATGGCGCGATCCCCGCCTCGTTCGATCGCCGCCTGATCAGCCAGGCGCTGACCAATATCGTCAAGAACGCCACGGAGGCCGTCGCTGCGGTTCCGGAAGCCGAGCGCGGCCAGGGCCGGATCCGTGTGACGCTCGATGCGCGAGCGCCGTTTTTCGCCATCGATGTGGTCGATAACGGGGTCGGGCTGCCCAAGGAAAACCGTCATCGGCTGCTTGAACCTTACGTAACGACACGCGAGAAGGGCACCGGTCTCGGCCTCGCCATCGTCGGCAAGATTCTCGAAGAGCATGGCGGCGGGCTGGGACTTTTCGACGCCCCGCCCGACAGAGAGGGGCGTCAGCGCGGGGCGCATATCCGGCTGAGCTTCAAGGACCAGACGCTGGCTGCGGCTTCGGCCGCGGCCGAGTGATACAGGGCGGAAACGGCATGGCAGGTGACATTCTGGTTGTGGATGACGAGGCGGACATCCGGGAGATCGTTGCGGGTATCCTCGACGACGAGGGTTATCGCACGCGCACAGCCAAGAACGCCGACGAGGCGCTGGAGGCGATCGAGGCGCGCCGGCCGCATCTCGTCTTCCTCGACATCTGGATGCAGGGCAGCCGGCTCGACGGACTGCAGCTTCTCGACGTGGTCAAGGAGCGCCATCCCGATGTGCCGGTGGTGATGATTTCCGGCCACGGCAACATCGAGACGGCGGTCTCCGCGATCAAGCGCGGGGCCTACGACTATATCGAGAAGCCGTTCAAGGCGGACCGGCTTGTGCTGGTGGCCGAGCGCGCCATCGAGACGTCGCGGCTGAAGCGGCAAGTGCGCGAGTTGACCCAGATGTCCGGTGACACGGGCCATCTGATCGGGCGCTCCTCGGTGATGAACCAGCTGCGCCAGACGATCGAGCGGGTGGCACCCACCAACAGCCGGATCATGATCTTCGGCGCGCCGGGCACCGGCAAGGAACTGACGGCGCGGACGATCCACACGGCCTCGCAGCGCACCAAGGCGCCCTTCGTCATCGTGAATGCCGCGGCCATGACCCCGGAACGGGTCGAGATCGAGCTGTTCGGCACCGAGTCCAACGGCGGCCAGCCGCGCAAGGTCGGCGCGCTGGAAGAGGCCCACGGCGGCACTCTGTTCCTGGAGGAGGTTGCGGAGATGCCCCGGGAGACGCAGAACCGCATCCTGCGTGTTCTCGTCGACCAGAGCTTCCAGCGCCTCGGCGGCACCGCCAGGGTGCAGGTCGACGTGCGGATCATCGCGTCCACCGCCCGCGACATGCAGCGGGACATTGCCGAGGGGCGTTTCCGCGAGGACCTTTATCACCGGCTCGCCGTGGTGCCCGTCCGGGTGCCGGCACTGGCTGAGCGCCGGGAGGACATTCCCGATCTCGTGCAGCATTTCCTTGAACAGCTTTCCACCGTTGCGGGTCTGCCGCGACGCCGGATCGGCGACGACGCCATGGCGGTCCTGCAGTCCCATGACTGGCCCGGCAATGTCCGCCAGCTGCGCAACAATATCGAGCGCGTCCTGATCCTCGCCGGGGGCGATCCCGACGCTGTCGTCGATGTCTCCATGCTGCCGCCGGATGTCGGTTCGGCGGCGCCGACCATGCCGACGGGGCAGGGCGGCGAGCACCTGATGGGACTGCCGCTGCGGGAGGCGCGCGAGGCCTTCGAGCGCGAATATCTCGCCGCGCAGATCAGCCGCTTCGGCGGCAACATCTCGCGCACCGCGGAGTTCATCGGCATGGAGCGTTCGGCGCTCCACCGCAAGCTGAAGGCCCTCGGCGTGGAGTGATCCGCCATTTCGGCAGGGCCGCCTTGCAGGACCAGATCGCATCCAAGGTTCGCGGGCAGGGGCGAACCGTGGCAGATTGTACCGCAGCGCGGCAGGATCGCGCCCGGTACGCCCTCCGGCGTGCCAGCAATGACGGGAGCCTTGGGGAATGTCGCGTGTCGCCTACGTCAATGGCAGCTATGTGCCCCATGGGGAGGCCGCCGTTCACATCGAGGACCGTGGCTACCAGTTCGCGGACGGCGTCTATGAGGTCTGCGAGGTGCGCGGCAGCCGGCTTGTCGACGAAACCCGCCATGTCGACCGGCTGGAACGCTCGCTGAAGGAATTGCGGATCGCTATGCCCATGGGGCGCGGGCCGCTCGGCGTGGTGCTGCGGGAAACCGTGCGCCGCAACCGCGTGCGCAATGGTCTGGTCTATCTCCAGGTCACGCGCGGCGTGGCGCGGCGCGACCATGCCTTCCCCAAGCCCGGCACGCCTCCGGCGCTGGTGGTTACCGCCAAGTCGATCGACTTCGCCAAGAACGACGCGACCGCCGCGAAGGGCGTGAAGGTCATCTCGCTTCCCGACAACCGGTGGGAGCGGGTGGACATCAAATCGGTCGGCCTTCTGCCCAACTGCCTTGCCAAGCAGGCCGCCCGCGAGGCCGGTGCCTATGAGGCCTGGCTGGTGGATGACGAAGGCAATGTCACCGAGGGCTCGTCGACCAATGCCTGGATCATCACCAAGGACGGCGTGCTGGTCACCCGCTTCGCCGACAACGGCATCCTGAAGGGGATCACCCGCACGACCCTGTTCGACCTGTGCAAGCGCGAAAACATCCGCATCGAGGAGCGCCCCTTCACCATTGCCGAGGCGCAGAACGCCAAGGAGGCCTTCCTGTCTTCGGCGACGACGATCGTCATGCCAATCGTCGAGATCGACGGTCGGCCTGTGGGAAACGGCATGCCGGGGCAGATCGCGACAGAACTGCGGTCAAAATTCCACGAGGTGGCCGAAATCAAGTAGCAGGGCCGATACACGGGCCTGTGACGCCTTGCCCCTTGTGCAGTGCGGCATCATGGGCATTTAATGTGGCAAATCCCCAGAACGGCTTCGGCCGGTCCATAAACCTTCGCAGCGTGTGTGTGGCTGCGGCAACAAAAGGATAACGACAATGGCGGAACGGGCGCAAAACCTTCAGGACACCTTCCTCAACCACGTCCGCAAGAACAAGGTCCCGCTCACGATCTTCCTGGTCAACGGCGTCAAGCTGCAGGGCGTCGTCACCTGGTTCGACAACTTCTGTGTGCTCCTTCGTCGCGACGGGCACTCGCAATTGGTCTACAAGCACGCCATATCCACGGTGATGCCCGGCGCGCCGATCCAGCTCTTCGAGCCCCAGGACGGAGACGGCGACAGGGCCTGACACCCGAAGAGGCCCTGTTGGAGATCAGACGACCCGACATTCTGGACACGGCGCCCTCGGGCACCGATACCCCGCGCGGCGAGCCGACGCGGGTGGTCGTCGTTGTGCCGATCATGGGCGGGCGCAGCGCGCAGGCCGGCTCGCTGCGCGCGCCTGCGGCGCGCCGCGACGAGGCGGTGGGCCTTGCGGCCGCAATCGACCTCCACGTGGCATCCTCGATGGTCGTGACCGTCAACACGCCGCGGCCGGCAACGCTGATTGGCAAGGGCAAGGTCGACGAGGTGGCGGGGCTGGTGCTGGCGGAGAAGGCCGGCCTGGTGTTCGTCGATGCGGCGCTGTCGCCCGTCCAGCAGCGCAATCTCGAAAAGGCCTGGAACGCCAAGGTTGTCGACCGCACAGGCCTGATCCTCGAAATCTTCGGCCGGCGCGCCCGGACCAAGGAGGGCGCCCTCCAGGTGGAACTGGCCCATCTGAGTTATCAGAAAAGCCGGCTCGTCCGTTCCTGGACCCACCTCGAGCGCCAGCGCGGCGGCTTCGGCTTCCTCGGTGGCCCCGGCGAGACGCAGATCGAGGCCGACCGGCGCATGATCCAGGAACGGATCACGCGCATCGAGCGCGAACTCGACCAGGTCATCCGCACGCGGCGGCTGCACCGGGCAGGGCGCCGGCGCGTGCCCTATCCCGTGGTGGCGCTGGTCGGGTACACCAATGCGGGCAAGTCGACGCTGTTCAACGCGCTGACCACGGGCGGCGTGCTGGCGCAGGACATGCTGTTCGCCACGCTGGATCCGACGCTTCGCCAACTCCGCCTGCCGCGCGGCACCAAGGCGATCCTGTCCGATACGGTCGGCTTCATCTCCGACCTGCCGACCATGCTGGTCGCCGCCTTCCGGGCGACGCTCGAGGAGGTCATCGAGGCGGACGTCATCCTTCACGTGCGTGACGTCAGCCATGGCGACACCGAGGCCCAGGCGGCGGATGTTGCGGCGATCCTCGCCGACCTTGGCATCGATCCCGACAGCGACCGGATCATCGAGGTCTGGAACAAGGTCGATCTGCTCAACGCGCCGGCGCGCGAGGAGGCCCGCAACCGCGCGGCCCGCGGCGAGACCGAGCGCCAGCTCCACTTCGTCTCGGCGACCACCGGGGAGGGGCTCGACAGCCTGCGCGTCATGATCGAGGCGGTGCTCGGCGCCGGCAACGAACGCATGGTCGTGACGGTCCCGGCCCGCGACGGCGAGACGTTGAGCTGGATTCACGAGAATGCCGCCGTGGAGCAGCGCCGCCCGCTTGCCGATGGCGACACCGAGGTGACCTTGCGGATCGCGCCGGCCAAGCGCGCGCAACTTGAAGAGCGCCTCGCGACCGGTTGACGATTAGGTGCCGGGGCGCTTCTCCGCCGCCTTGGCCGCGTTCCACAGCGCATCCATCTCGTCGAGGCTCGATCCGGCCGGCGTTTGCCCGCGCGCGGCCAGCGCGGCCTCGATCGAGGCAAACCGCCGCTCGAACTTGGCGTTGGTGCCCCGAAGGGCACTTTCCGGATCGACGCCGAGATGCCGGGCAAGGTTCACGGCTGCGAACAGCAGATCTCCGACCTCTCCGGCCACCACATCATCGCTCGCACCCGCCCGGCGGGCCTCGGCGATCTCGCTGGCCTCCTCGGCGATCTTGGCAATGACCGCACCAACATCGTTCCAGTCGAAGCCGACCCGGCCGGCCTTCTGCTGCAGCTTGAGTGCGCGGGTGAGGGCGGGCAAGGCGGCGGGCACGCCTGCAAGGGCACCTGCGTCGGATGGCGCCGGAAGTCCGCGCAAAGCCCGTTCCTCGGCCTTCGCGCGCCGCTCGTCGGCCTTGATCCGATCCCACAGGTCCTTGACCTGCGCCGGAGTCAGGTTGGGGGTCTGACCGAAGACATGGGGGTGACGGCGGATCAGCTTTTCCGTGATGGCGCGCACCACGTCGCCGAAGGCAAAGGCGTTCCGCTCCTCGGCCATACGGGCATGGAAAACGACCTGCAGCAGCAGATCGCCCAGTTCGTCACGCAGGTCCGACAGGTCACCGCGCGCGATCGCGTCCGCCACCTCATACGCTTCCTCGATCGTGTAGGGCGCGATGGACGCGAAGTCCTGCTCGATATCCCACGGACAGCCTTCACCGGGCGTCCGCAGCTTCGCCATGATGGCCAGCAGGGCGGCGATATCGTCGGAAGGCGCGAGAACGGTCATGGCTCCATAGGGGTGTCTGTGCCGTTGAGGGGCAAGGGGCGCGATCAGCCATCCACAGGCAGGCTGCCTCGAATGCAATTCGCATAAGACATATTATGGAATATATCGGTGTCACCAAAGCGACGGTTTCCGGGCTCTGCGCCAGCTGGCGCTGCAGGATCAAGGCGCCAGAACCATCCCGTCATAGGCTGGCGTGACGCCCTCAGGCAGTCGGCTGGCCAGTTCACGGTAGTCCAGGTCGCAGTGCAGATTGGTCAGCACCGTTCTGTTGGGTTTGAACCGGGCAACGACCGCGAGCGCCTCATCCACATTGAAGTGCGTCGGATGCCGTGTATAGCGCAGCGCATCCAGCACGAGCAGTCTGCAGTTCCGGAGATAGCTTTCGGACTCAGGCAAAAGCACATTGATGTCAGGGCAATAGACGACGTCGTTGAACATCAATCCGAGCGCGCGATACGGCGCGCCATGCATCACTGGAAACGGCACGGCCTCGATGGGGCCGCCGGGACCGGCAATGCTGACAGGCTGGTGCGCCTCCATCGGCTTCAGCGTGATGATCGGCGGATAGTCGCTGCCCGGCGGCGACACGAAGCAGTAGCCGAAGCGCTGCATGAGCGTCTGGGTGGTTGCCGCGTCGGCATAGGCATCGATCCGCCGGCGCATGGTGATGGCGAGCGGCCGCAGGTCGTCGATGCCATGGGTGTGGTCGGCGTGGTCATGGGTATAGAGCACGCCGTCGAGCCGCGTCACGCCGGCGTCCAGGAGTTGTTCGCGCAGGTCCGGCCCGGTATCGACGAGCACGGTGGTGGTGCCCCCGGGACCCGAGCGTTCCACCAGCAGCGCGCAGCGACGCCGCCGGTTGCGCGGGTCATTCGGGTCGCAGGCGCCCCAGCCCTGGCCGACCCGGGGAACGCCCCCCGAGGACCCACAGCCGAGAATGGTGAACCGGAGCGTCATGGGCGGCCCGGCTAGGCGGTCAGCCGCTGGCGGGGATCGGCCTTGGCAAACAGCCGATGGAAATTCTCCGTGCTCTGCCGGGCCATGACCTCGGGAGCGACACCGCGCGCCTCGGCCACCATCTTGCCGGTCTCGACGACGAAGGACGGCTCGTTGGTCTTGCCGCGGAATTTGCCCGGCGCGAGATAGGGAGCGTCGGTCTCCACCAGAATGCGGTCGGCCGGCAGCACCGCTGCGATGTCGCGCAGGTTCTGGGCGCTGCGATAGGTCACGATGCCGGAGAACGAGACATAGAGCCCGAGTTCGACACCGCGCAGGGCAAGCGCCTGCGAACCCGTGAAACAGTGGAGGACAGCCTTGAACGCCCCCTTCCCCATTTCCTCGGTCAGGATCGCGGCCACCCGCTCATCGGCCTCGCGGGCATGGATGACGAGCGGCAGGCCACTCTGGCGCGCCGCTGCGATATGGGTGCGAAAGCCCTGCTCCTGCGCCTCGCGCGGCGACTTGTCATAGTGGTAGTCGAGACCGGCCTCGCCGATGGCAATCACCTTGGGATGGGCCGCAAGCGCCACCAGCGTGTCGGCCGTCACGTCCAGTTCCTCGTGGGCATTGTGCGGATGGGTGCCAACCGAGCACCAGATGCCGTCATGCGCCTCGGCAATCGCCTTGATCTGATCGAACCGGCGCACCCGCGTCGCGATCGTGACCATGGCCTGCAGCCCGGCACCGACCGCCCGGGCGATGAGCCCGCTGCGGTCGGCCTCCAACTCGGGAAAGTCGAGGTGGCAGTGGCTGTCGACCCACATCAGGCCGCTGCCTCCGGTTCGACATAGCGCGGAAACACGCCGACAGGCGCCGGCAATGCGGAGCCAGGCCGAAGTCGGGTCGCAAGCGCGGCAAAATCCCGCTCCTCCGCCGGCACCGCCAGCAGATCGAGCAGTTTCGGCGCACCGATCGGCAGGGCCGGCTCGGCCATGATCGCCGCCTGTCGGATCACCTCGGCGGTGACGTAAAGCACCGTGCCCATCCGCGCGGGATCGGTCTTGCGCAGCACCCAGGGCGCCTGCGCCGCGAAATAGCGGTTGGCCTCGCCGACCACAGCCCAGACGGTCTCGAGCCAGCGGTGGATCTGCTGCGTGGCCATGGCCTCGCGCGAGGCGGCCAGCATGCCGTCGGCGGCTGCGAGCATGGCCTCGTCCTCGCCGGTGAAGGCACCAGGAGTTGGCAGCACGCCGTCGCAGTTCTTGGCGATCATCGACAGGGATCGCTGGGCGAGATTGCCGAGATCGTTGGCAAGGTCGGCATTGGTCCGCGCCACGATGGCCTCGTGCGAATAGGAGCCGTCATTGCCGAAGGCGACCTCGCGCAACAGGAAATAGCGCATGGCATCGACGCCATAGGCGTCGGCCATGGCGAAGGGGTCGACCACGTTGCCGAGCGACTTCGACATCTTCTCGCCCCTGTTGAACAGGAAGCCGTGGCCATAGACGCGTTTCGGCAGGTCAATGCCGGCCGACATCAGGAAAGCCGGCCAGTAGACGGCATGGAACCGCACGATGTCCTTGCCGATGACGTGCAGGTCGGCCGGCCAGAAGGTCCACCTCGGATCGGTCTCGTCCGGGAAGCCGGCAGCGGTGATGTAGTTGGTCAGCGCATCGACCCAGACATACATGACATGGCCGTCGGACCCCGGCACCGGGACGCCCCAGTCGAAGGTGGTGCGCGACACGGACAGATCGGACAGCCCGCCCTTTACGAAGCTGATCACCTCGTTGAACCGGGTATCGGGCCCCACAAAGGCGGGATGGGCCTGATAATGGGCAAGCAGCCTGTCCTGGTACCTGGACAGGCGGAAGAAGTAGGTCTCCTCCTTAGTCCACTCCACAGGTGTCCCCTGCCCGCCGAGCCGGACGCCGTCCGGTCCGATCGAGGTCTCGTCCTCGTTGTAGAAGGCCTCGTCGCGCACCGAATACCAGCCCTCATAGCCGCCGAGATAGATGTCGCCGGACGCGACCATGCGGTCCCAGATGGCCTGACTCGCCCTGTAGTGGCGTGGCTCGGTCGTGCGGATGAAGTCGTCGTTGGAGATGGCGAGCGCCGCCGCCATGGCGCGGAAGCGCTCGGCATTGCGGTCGGCAAGTTCGCGAACGGGCAATGCCTCGCGCTCGGCCGTCTGGACCATCTTCAAGCCGTGCTCGTCCGTGCCGGTCAGGAAGAAGACCTCATGGCCATCCTTGCGCATGAACCGGGCGATGGCATCGGTCGCGATCACCTCATAGGCGTGCCCGATATGAGGCACGCCGTTGGGGTAGGAAATGGCGGTCGTGACGTAGAAGCGGGGCTTCGCCATGGCGCAGGTTCGGTGGATGTCGGGTCTGAAATCAGGGCCGCTGCCGGCCGGCTTCGGCAAGCCAGCCGAAAACCTGGAAAGCGAAGGGCTTGCGCTCAAGATTGAACGTCCGCACTTCGGCCGCGGCAGTTTCGACCTTCTCCCATACCTCGGCATGGGGTGCAAGGAGCCGGCCGCCGGCCGCGGCTTGCCCCCTGACCGCGGCACTCAGATGGTCGAAGACGAGGCGCAGGAACAGGTCGAAGGCTTCGTCATTGCGCTTGGCCAGCCGGTCGCCGATGGCATGGGTGGTGCGTCCGTTCACCTGCGGCAGGGCCGCGAGCGCCGTCTCGATCTCGGCCGCGAAGGCCGATTGCCCGCCCTCGACCAGTTGCAGGGCTCGCCGCAGGCTGCCATCGGCGAGCCGCGCGATGGCCTTCGCTTCGTCCGCGGGGATCTTGACCTCATCGAAGCTCGCCAGCCCCTGGACGATCTCCTCTGCGGAAAGCGGGGCAAGCGACAGCAAGCGGCAGCGCGAGCGGATGGTCGGCAGGAGGGCTCCCGGCACATGCGCTACGATGAGGAACAGCGACCGCGGCGGCGGCTCCTCCAGCAGCTTCAGCAGGGCGTTCGCGCCATGCCGGTTCAACTCGTCGGCGCTGTCGACGATGCAGATGCGCCATCCCCCCTCACCGGCCGTCGAGCCGAAGAAGCGGACGATCTCGCGCACCGCCGCGACCGCGATGTCCTGCGGGATCTTGTCCTTGCCGCCCTCGGCGATCCGCCGCAGAGCGAGGAGGTCGGGATGGGCCCCGGAGACGATCCGGCGCGCCACCGGATGGTCGGCTGTAACCGAAAGGTCGGCCGTGTCGTGCCGGAGCCTGCCCGGATCGGGATTTGCCAGCACGAAGCGGGCAAAGCGGTAGGCAAGCGTCGCCTTGCCGATGCCCTCAGGGCCGCCGATCAGCCAGGCGTGGTGCATCCGCGGCCCGCGATAGGCATCGAGCAAGGTCCGCTCGGCGTCGCGGTGGCCAATCAGCACCTGGCGTTCCCGCGGATGCGGCGCACTCTCCAGCCGGTCCGCCGCCGGTTCCTCGATCACGATGCCACCAGCCGGGCACCAAGGCCGAAATGCGTGTCGACCGTGTCGCGGATCGCGGTTGCCACAGCCTCCTCGTCGACGGCAGCGTCGATCAGCCGGCACCGTTCCGGTTCGGACTTGGCGAGCGCCTTGAAGCCCTGGCGCAGCTTGTTGTGATAGGCGAGCGCCTCCTTCTCGAAGCGGTCGGCGCCCTCCCCGCGGCCGGCGGCCCGCGCAAGGCCCACCTTGGCCGGCAGGTCGAGGATCAGGGTGAGATCGGGTCGGTCCTCGCCCACCGTGATCCGTTCCAGCGCCAGGATGAACGCCTGATCGACCTTGCCGGCGACGCCCTGATAGACGCGGGTGGAATCGGCGAAACGGTCGCAGATCACCCAGTCGCCGCGGGAAAGGGCCGGCAGGATGGTGGTGCGCAGATGGTCGCGCCGGGCGGCCGCGAACAGCATCGCTTCCGCATCCGGACCGAAGGGCTCGGCGGCGCCCGACAGGATGACATGGCGGATGATCTCGGCGCCGGGCGAGCCGCCGGGCTCGCGGGTGACGACCACCGACAGGCCCCGGCTTTCCAGATGGCGCGCAAGGCGCTTCGCCTGCGTCGATTTCCCGGCTCCCTCTCCGCCCTCCAGCGTGATGAACCGGCCGCGCCCTGCCGCCTCGTTCACGGCCGCGCGATCCCGGAGCGGACCCAGCCGGCAACCAGTTCCCAGGCGCCCTGCAGCGCGCGCTGGGTGAGCGTGCCGGTTCCGACATCGGTCGAGGCATAGACGGGCACTTCAAGCGCGAGCTGGCTTCCGCGCAGAACCCGCAGGCGGCCGACCTCCGTGCCGGCAGCCACGGGCGCGCGTAGCGGCCCGCGATAGACGATCTGGGCCGTCACCCGATCTGACTGCCCCCGTGGGACCAGGAGGCGAACCAGGCGACGCGCGGTGACCGGAACGGACCCCTGCGACCCGCCATGGACCTGCACCTCGCCGAGGACCTCGTCCTCGCGGAACAGATCGCGCAGCTCGAAGGAACGGAACCCCCAGTCGAGCAGCTTGCGCGCCTCATTGGAGCGTTCCTGCAGGGACCTTGCGCCCATCACCACGACGATCAGCCGCTGGCCGTTCTGCACGGCGGAGCCGGCAAGATTGAACCCCGCCTCCTCGATATAGCCGGTCTTCAACCCATCGGCGCCGGGATAGGTCCCGAGCAGCGGGTTACGGTTCTGCTGGCGAATGCCGCCCCAGGTGAACTCGCGTTCCGCGTAGATCGGATAATGTTCCGGATAGCTGCGGATGATGTGGTCGGCCAGTCTTGCCACCTCGCGCGCCGTCATCCGCTGTTCGGGGTCCGGAAGGCCCGTGGCGTTGCGAAAAACCGACTGCCTGAGGCCGAGCGCCTGCGCGCGCCGGTTCATGACGTCGATGAAATTCGCCTCGGTGCCCGAGACCGCCTCGGCCAGCGCGATGGCCGCATCGTTGCCGGACTGGACGATGGCGCCCCGCAGCAGGTCCTGCAGCTTCACCCTCGAATTCACGGCCGCATACATCGACGAGGTGCGCGAGGGCGCGCCGCCGCGGCGCCATGCATCCCGGCTGATGACGATGTCCTGGTCGGCCTGCAGCCGGCCCTGCCGCATCTCCTCGAAGATCACGGCCAGCGTCATGAGCTTGGCAAGGCTCGCCGGAGCCTGCAATTCGTCCGCAGCCTTCTCGAACAAGACTGATTCGGTGCCGACGTCGAGGAGGATGGCGTTGCGGACGGTGGTCTGGAAGGCATCCTGCGCCAGGGCGGGTGCGCCGGGCAGCAGCAACAAGCCGCAAAGGCCAGCCCGAACGGCCGGCTTGCGCCAGAAAGCCAAGCGATCGAAGAGCCGTCCCAACCCGCGCGCCATGCGGTCATGGATGGGCCGGCGGAAGCGCAAAATCAAGGGCGGCAAAGGGTCCCGCCGCCTGCCCTGCCCGCGCGCAGGCCGGCGTGTCAGTAGAGGCCGCCCATGCCGAATGCCACGCGGCTCGACGGTGCCGGCATGGCCGACAGGGCCGGAGCGGACTGGTTGCCGCCCTGCCGCTGACCAGAGAAGGCCGAGGCGGTCGACAGGCTTGCCCGCTGCGCGCGATCAGGAGCGGCCGAAGCGGCCGCCGGCGCGGCGACCACGGTGGTCGTCGTCGTGCCCGAGCGCATGGCGGGGGCCTGATAGACCTGCGGCGGCTGGTTGACCCGCGCGATCGTCGTGGTCGCCGTCATGCCCGCCGAGGAGGGCCGCGCGGCCGGCAACGGCGCGCCTGCCATGGTCGCTGACGGCGTTGCTGCAGCAACCTGCACCACCGGCGCGGGCACCGGCCGGGATCCGGTCGAGGCAAGGTGGAAGCCCGACTGCCTTGCCGCCGGAGCCTGTGTCACCGGAGCCTGGGCCACCTGGACCGCAGGCTGGACGCGCGCAGGCTCGGCGGGGCCCGGCGCGGCCGCCAGCATGGTCGGCGTCACGGCGCCGGGCGTCGGCGCCGGCGAGCCGTCGGTCCTGAGCGTTGCGAGCAGGCGGCGGTCATCGCTGCCATCGACACTGGCCCGGCCGAGATACTCGACCCGCACACGGGCGACCCCGTGACCGCGGAAGGCGAGCAGGTTGGCGGTGCGATGGGAGAGATCGATCACCCGGTTGCCGTGGAACGGGCCGCGGTCATTGACGCGCACGACCACCGAATGGCCGTTTCGCAGGTTGGTGACGCGCGCATAGCTCGGCATGGGCATGGTGCGATGCGCCGCCGACAGCGCGTTCATGTCGTAGACTTCGCCATTCGCGGTCAGGCGGCCGTGGAACTGGCGCCCATACCAGGAGGCGATGCCGGCCTCCGTGTGGCCGACGCGCTTCTCGTAGGGCACGTAGCGCCGCCCGGCGATCGTATAGGGGCGGCCGACGCGATAGACCCCGCCGCCGCGCGGAACCGGACGGTTGCCCTCAAGCACGCGCGGAGATGAGGAGACCCCGTAGCGGGCATTGAACCGGTCGACGGAGGGTGCGCCTTCGGCGACGCGGTCCTGATGGGCGCAGCCGCCAAGCGCAAGCCCGATGGCGCACAGGCTGATGAGCCCGAGCCGGGACGCCGGAATGCCGACGAACCCCGCATGGGGGCGCGATCCGCCGTTCGTTGCCGAAAAAGCCAAGCCGATCGCTCCGTGCCCGCTGTGACCTGCGGGCCTCTTGCGGGCCCGCTTCACGCCGGTTCTTTTAGCCGACGTTCATGAACGAATCCATCCTCCGGGCAATCGGGGCCGAAACGTGGCGGTTGGCCGGGCAAGGCGGCGGATGGTTGACCAATTGCGACGGCCCCACCGCCGCGCCCCGCAGCTTCTCCCGGCATCGCGACGACGCGTTGACGCCCGCCCTGCGCTGGGCCTAGACAGGCCCACCCGGATGCCGGGCCGGGAGAGGTGGCCGAGTGGTTTAAGGCAGCGGTCTTGAAAACCGCCGTGGGTTCACGCCCACCGTGAGTTCGAATCTCACCCTCTCCGCCAAATACCCTTATAAGCCATTGATTTTGCTATATCTTATTTCCGCGGAATTTTTCTGCCGACAGACTTGCCCACACATGAAATCATGATCGTGCGAGCCGGGAAGGCTGTGCCCCTTCCCGGCCCTGACCACCACCGTCGTTAGGAGACGATCATGGCTACCTCATCGCATACCCCATCACGTCGCGCCGCGCTCGTCGGCATCGCCGCATCAGCGCTGGCGCCCGTGGCTGCCGTTGCCGAAGTTCCGGACGGTGACATGGCTGGCCTCGAAGCCTGCATCGCCCGCCAGATGGAAGCGCATGCTGCCCTCGAAGCCGTTCTCGAAGCCAAGGCTCGGCTCGAACGCCCCGTTGAGCATATGGGCGGCGATGCGCTGCAACAGGTCTGGGGGTCTGACGCCTTCAAGGCATTGGACGAGGCCGAGGGCGTTCGGTGCCGACATCTCGTGGACATGGAAGACGAACTCATCGCATTCCCGTGCCGCACTGCGGAGATGGTCCGCCGCAAGATCCAATACATTTCTGGCTGCCGCACGCTCATGGAGTGCGCGGGCGAGGAGCAGTTCGATCTGCTGGTCGGATCGCTCACCAACTTGCAAGCTTGATCCGTCGCTGTCGAAAGAATGAGAGAGGGGGCCGCGAGGCCCCCTTTTTCATTTCTTCCGCAACTCTGTCAGGATCGCGGCGATCCCGATGATCCCGAACCCTCCGCACCAAAGGATGGCCGCCGTTGCTTCATGAATGCCGCCCCTTGCGACCATCATGAAGGCGATGCCGGCAAGCACGCTGAAAATTCCAACGATGTAGAGCAAGTAGGGCATATGTAGACCCTATCGCTGGTTGCGCGCACCGTCCAGTGCTCGCCGTCGGTTACGGCAGCGGCCGGGCGTCAGGCCGATGAAGGAACGGAGATATGAGCGCGGTGCCATCGCGCTCGAAATCTCGCGGACATCCGCGAGTGTCGCGACTTCCTCAACAGCAATTCGGAGGCTTCGGATATAGGCTCGCCAACCGACGCGCGTTACTAGAACTTGAGGAGAACGCGTAGCTTCCCTCGAACTTCTTCCATCAATGCCCTTGGAGCCTGTTCGATGAATGAGCTTTGGCGAGCATGCCAAGACAGGCTCTTTACCTGATCAGCTAAGACCACTCCCGAAGTTTTAGCACCATAAGGCACCGCACACTCAAAAGGATAGCCTTTTGATTGATTCGTAGTTGGGCAAACCACGCACAGACGTACCTTAGTATTATAGTTCCTCGGGGAGAGGACAAGAGCAGGACGCCTGTTAGCCTGCTCTGACCCTGCTTGAGGATTGAAGTTGATCCAAATGATATCGCCCTCTTCAGGGCAATACGGCTCCTCAGCCGATTTCGTTGCCGGCTGCGTAACCGGTATCTGTTTCGCCATGGAGATTCGCCTCGGTGATCCCACTTACGAGCATTGCGAGATCATAGGCAGGCTTGGCAACCGGTCGAACGACCAAGGTACCATTTTCCACGGAAAGATCGGCAATCGCACCCTCGCCCACCCCGATTTCCTTCGCGAAAGACGAGGGAATGCGTAGCGCAAGGCTGTTGCCCCACTTCGTGATCGGCATGTTCATGGTTCTCTCCATCGATCCACGCCTCTCCCTGGGCGCATGTCGATACAACGACGATACATATCGTATGGTTCATTAACAAGAGATTTCATGTCGCATGATGACATGAACTACGCGTAGGACCATAAAGGGAACGAGTGGCGAACCCTACCTGACGAGCCCGCCCTTCTGCGGAATGCCGAATGACCCGCTCATCGGCGTCGATCCAGATCACGGGTGGACCGGGCCTTCTGGACAGCGGCAGGGACCATCGACAGAACCTGCTTGTTGTTCTCAGCGAGGATCGACCGGAACTGCGCTTCGCTCATGGACGAGTTGCGGGCATCAATGAGCGTGTCACCGAATGTCACGGCCACGCCACCGCCGCCGCCCCTCACCATGTCGTTCGGCACGATTGCTCCGCTTGAGTTCGGGACGAACATTTCCGGCCCCTTCTCGCCAACGAGATAGGAGCGCCCCGTACTGACCGGGCCGCCTGCCGCGCGGGCACCACCGAACAGAAGCCCGACCAAGCCACCAACGCCGCCCCCTGTCCCGCCGAAACCGAACAGGGAGGCAAGCGGCCCCTGCCCCAGAAGCGCGGCCTGCAAGACCATGCGGGCGAGTTGGCGAGTGATGTCTCCGAGAACCTGGCCGAAGCTTTCCCCGCCGACGATCAGCCGGTCCAGCGCGTCGATGGCAGAGTTGCCTGTCCGATCCACCTGCGCCCGGGCAAGGTCTAGGATGGCCTGCTGGCCCTTCGGGCGGCTGTAAAGGTTGCACACTCAGCTAGGTTATCGCGCGACTGCCGAACCGCAAACAGCGCGCCATTGGCCTCCCGAAAGAACCTCACATCAGCCCCGATAGTTGCAGCGATTGGCTATATGATCCTGATAGACGCAGGCCTTCAATATTTGCGGTCCGCATGATGTTGATCCGTTGAATTTTTGCTGCCCCGGATTGATAACAACAAGCCCAACTGCGCCACTGCATTGACGGTACCAAACGCTGAGACGCGCGTTGCAGCCATTGAACAGGTTGGTTCCGCGAGTTACTACACAAGCTTCAGGAGCGCGCGCCCTAGCTTGATCCGCGGGAAAAAACAGCATTGCTGCTGCCAAGACTGAATACGGGAACTTCATGGTTCACTCCGAGCGCGTGACCGAACCAGTCTGCCGTGCAGTTGGGTGGACCGCGCCCCCCAATTGGGGGGCGTTTTGAGTTGAGCACCGTGGCGGCGCGCTAGACCGGCATCCTTGTGAGGCGCGCCAGCTGCAATTTGAGAACCTGCAAGGAACGCATTTGCGTATCGCCGTTCGGGGAGTGGCGGTATTGCGGCAAGGTCGAGCATCCATTCTTGGTCGAAGTTTGGGACGGCGCCCCGTGGCCGAGGTCATGGCGTCGGCCGGCATGCGGCTGTCCGCCTGCGACCGGGCCGGCGTCTATCCCTTCGACATGGTGTCCGCTCGATCTGACAGCCACGGCGAGGACATGGCTGTCAGATCGGCGCCACCCACCGTGGGGCTGCTGCGCGATCAAGGCGTGAAGGGGGCTCGGCTTTGGTGCGTCTCGTGCGGCCGGCATGTCGTCTTGTCGTGGGAGCGCATGAAGGCCAACGACGATGAACCATTCCCGTCCGCTGGCCGGCGCCTAACCCGTTCTGCGTGCGGCGGACGACAGATTCAGCGGATGCCGGATTGGCCCTAGCGACAAAATTCGTTGATGCCCGCCCCGAACGTTGTCGATTAGGCAAAGAAACCCGCCTATAGCGCATGCGAAATCGCACAAAGAATGTCTTATAGTTTCGAGCATTTTTTGCGTTCCTGCAAATTTTTCTCTACAGGTTTAGCGCGCCGAAACTGCCCGCGACGGTCCGGGGATTGCGCCCGATGGCTCACGGAGGCCCCCCCGGTCACTGCAACTGGGTGGACGGGAGTGCGGCCCACTCCTTGGCCGGGAGCATCGCTGCGCGGGTCCACTGCTCCAGGGTGTCGGCCTTCCACACTGCATATCGCTGCCGTTCGCTGGCGATATGGGTCGCGATCTCGTCATCCGTCGCACCGTGGCGGACGAGCAGGGCAACGCTGGCCTCAATGGCGCGCTCGATGGCGGCCTCGGCGACGGTATCGAAGCGCTTGGCATCGAAGGGTTTGTTGTCATTTGCTGGCTTCATCGGCCGTCCTTCCCGTCTCGACCTTTCTTCACGGCAAGTCGAAAGCCGCTGTCCTTCGTGTCTGGCCTGGCTGATGTTTCGCATTGAGCCAGCCAGAGCGAGCCGCCGTGAGAGACGGCATTGCCGGGCCGATAGACCTTGCCCTCTGTCCAGACGCCGTGGTCTTCAAGTGCGGGCCGCGACTCCAGCGCCTTGACGCGATCCTCAAGAGGAAAAACCTCGGTCCGGAGCAGGAGCTCCATGACCACTTCGGCAAGCGCCAGCTCGCGCTTTGTCAGGCCCCCGCCAGCGGGCTCCTCTCCCGGCATCTCGCCGGCCATGATCGCCGCGCGCTTCACCTCCAGCGCGTCAAGGCGAGCCCAGGCGCGTTCCCCCGCCGCCTTCGCGGCCCGCCAGCGCCTATCGTCCAGTCGGTGCGCTGCGTCCTTCTCGTCCGCCTCCAGCGCCTTGGCACGGGCACGGGCATCGGCAATCTCAGCGTCAACCCGCTCCAGCGCGGTCGGCTGCTTGGTCGGCTGGGTTGTCGGTGCCGAAGTGGCTTTTCGCGTGCGCTTTGCCATGTCAGCCCACCCTCAAGCTCGCCAGCCGGACGGAGAGCGCCACGGCCAGACGCTCGAACTGCTCGGCGAGCGATGTCCACCCACGGTCGCGGGCGGCTCTCGCCTGATCGTTTGCGCGGGCGATGGAGGCCTGCAAGCGGCGGGTCTTGCGCTCATCTGTCATCACACCGGGCTCCCCGTTGCGCCCCAGGCGATGCCGGTCATCAGTGCCGCCACGTTCTCCCGTTCCGGTTTGCAGCCGAACGTGAGCGAGATGCGCGCGGCACGAAGGCCAGCCTGCCAGAGGTTCACAGTCGTCGTTTCGGAAGGCGAGACGGCGTCGTTCGAGGGATCGGTCGCCATCTCGATGGAAGCATGTCGGGCAACCTCGAAGCGCGGCGCACCAAGGTTTGCGCCAATCCGGCCAGCGTCGAACACCAGCATCTCGCCGGGCTCCATCGCAGAGGAAAGGAACAGCGGGATGCCACCGGGCAGTGTGCCCCCGGTCACGCTAACGTTCGGGAAAACCCTGCCGCCGTAGGTGGTCCAGAGCAAGCTTGCGCCGCGCACCACGTCAGCCGATGCGACAGCGTAGATCCTGCTGCCCTCGTCAGGGTCGAGGCTTCCGATCAGGTCGAGCAGGTCGGCATGGGCCGCGTCCGCAATGCCGGCCGACGAGAAGGACGGCGTCCCGGTGTTGACGATACGAGCAACCATGGCCTCGTCCAGGCAGGTCGCGACCGCCCGGTTAAGTTCGCGTTCGAGCAGCGCGCTGCCCTCGCGGCTAGCCTCGTCCATCAGCTCGCCCGTCACGGCCACGGTCGCCTGAATCTTCTCCGGCTGGAGTGTCTGCGCCGCGCTGAAGTCGATCCGGCTTATCGGCGCCGGGCGGCCCTCCCCGACCACCGACGCCACCGCACCATTTGTGATGACGGTCGAGCGGATCAGGAATGGCACACGGGCGAAGGCGCCATCAGCGAAGGCTGCGGCGAATGCGCTGCGCTGGCGAAGCGCGTCCGACCATGCGCTGACCGCGCCATCGATCAGGACCGATGTGCTCGTGTCCGTCGTGGTCATCACGGAGGTTGCCGCCTTCAGGACGGCTCGCACGGTGAAGGACGCACCGGCATCATCCGCGATGTCGGCGGGTTCGCGGTTTTCGGCCTTCGCCTTCAGGTAGAGGCGAAAAGCCTGGGGGATGGCAGCGGCAGCGGGGTCGGCCGTGGCGCGAACTATTGCGGCTTTCATGAGCATGTCCTCCTACGGGTCGAGGGCAGATTCGCAGGTTTTCACGGGCCGCGTCGTCACGCGTGACGGTCAGGTCTCGTGAAGATCGACAAGCGCCAGCCGCTCAAGGAACCGCGCCAGCGCCGCTTCGACGGCGGCCCGGTCGTCGCTCTTGTTCGGGTGCAGTTCGCCAAGCTCGACAAGCACCACGGCGATGCAGTCGCGAACCGGGACGCGGTAAACCTCGATGCCCTCGCGCCGCCGTTCGCGATATCGGCGGGCACGGTCAGCCGCGCTCATGGCCGGCCTCGCTGGATTGGCACGGCCAGAACGGCAATTTGCAAACGCCGAAGATTTACTGCCCGCGACGGTCCGGAGACGGCCGCGACCAGACTTGACCCTCGCCCCCCGGTAACAGCGGTAACAGCGGTAACGATCAGCGGCACGGCGAAGGTTGAGCGCCGGCTACCGTTACCGGTCATCTCTCCTGCGGTAACAACGTCATTCATCACTTTCCCCTTCAAATTCAAGAGGATCGTCCGACGCGTTACCGGCGTTACCGGTGTTACCGATGGCGTAGAGGGACCGTCCTTCCTTCCTCAATTGCCCATCACGGACCATCTTGCCGATGAGCCGGCGAACGTTACCTCCCCGAATGGCGGTAACGCTCGCAATGTCATTCGGCGTCATCGGGGAGCCGTTTTCCTCGATAGCGGCCAGGATCATGTTTCGCTGGTCCGACCGCATCACCTCAGCCGTGGCGCCCTTGATGGTCCAGCGGCAGGCGTCCTGAGACCAGTCCAGCGCGAGGTCGATCTCGGCAAGGTCGCGGCCCCGGCCGTAGAGCGTGGCGCCCTTCTCCGCCGTCCGTGACAAGACCAGCGTTGCGTCGGCAGCCCCGGTCAAGCCCAACGTCCCCGACACCAAGTCGCCGGGGTCCGTCGCCTCACCCTTCCTCACGTGGTGGATGAGAAGGACGGCAAGCCCCAGCCGGTTCGCAAGGTCGCGCAACTCTGCGATGGCCGCATAGTCGGTGCCATAGCCGTTCGCACGGTCGGAGACCGGCGCGCGGAAGCCGGCCAGCACGTCGATGACGATCAGTCGCGGATCGGCAACTGACTTCGCCCAACGCTCCAACTTGGCGATGCCGCCCTGATCAGCACGCGGCCATTCCGTGGCTACCGTCAGCCGTGCCGGCCAGTCATCGTGGCCAAGCAGCTTAAAGCCACGCGACCGCAGGCGCCTTTCGTTGTCCTCCAACGACAGAACGAGCGCGTCGCCCTCCGGGCAGCGCTTGTCGCCCAGCACGAACCCGCCGCGTGCGACCGCAATGGCCGCATCGAGCGCCAGCCAACTTTTGCCGAGCTTCGGACGGCTGGCGAGGATGGTGCAACCTTCCGGCAGGATGTCCGGCACAATCCAGCGCACGGGCGGGAACGTCTTGTGACGCAGGCTCGCAAAACTGATCCCGAAGGACTCGGGCGGTTTCGGTTTGGGGGCCGGGGCCGCCGGATCAAACTCCGGCAAATCCGCCACGGGCGTGAAATCGTTCATACCGCTGCCCTCCGGAAGCCGATCCGGTCGGCCGACATGAACGGCGACAGGCAAGCCCAGCGCGCCACGGTCAGGGCGTGGTCGCGATCCTCGCAGACGATGCGGCCGTGCGCCCGTTCGAGGAGCCGCAGGTCATGATCGTGCTTGAAGCAGGCCCCCTTCCCGCCCGCCTTCGCCCAGCCCAGCGGCGTCCGGAACACGGGCAAAGGCGTATCCCATGTGTAGCTGCCGGCATGGTCGATCCGCTCCAGCCCCAGCGCCACGGCGGCCCCGAACATGAAGCCCCAGCGGCTGGGATCGGCAGGCGACCATGCGGCGAGGTCAAGCGGTTCGCCCTCGTCCTGCACCACGACGACGGCGCCAAACTCGCCCTCGCCTTCATCAGCGAAGGTCCAGCGGCTCGCCCACGTCCAGCGGATGCGTGTGACGATCATCGGCAGGTCGGCCGGGATGCCGTGCCGCGCAAGATCGGGATCGCGGAGGCACTGATTGACGAACGCGCGGCCCTCGAACTCGTCCAGCGCAGTTGCGAGGTCAGGCCCGGCGGGATATTCTCCGGGATGAAGCTGCCCTTGCTTCTGCATCTCAGCGCCGGTCTGGCTAGTCCCCAGGCCGGCGCTGCTGTTTTCGGGCGGCCCCCGTTCAAGCCGCTGCATTACGCGGCCTCAGTCTGGCGGGTCTTGCCGTCGCGCTCGGCGAGCCGGGACTTCTGCCATGCGTCGATTTCGGTTTCGAGCCAGCCGGATGCCCGGCCCGTGATCTTGACCGGTCGTGGGAACTGCCCAAGGCCAGCCAATTTATAGATCGTAGAACGGGCCAATCCCGTGCGCCGGGTGACTTCCTCGCGGCGAAGCATGTTGTTCATCGTGCGTCCCTCTTGGCCGTGGGGCGGCCTCACAGGGACGACGATGGCTGACAGTGGCGCGACGGTATTGCCGCCAAATTTCAGAAATTGGCGGCAGGGAATCGAGCGTTAGGGGGATTTCTGCGAGAAATAGGCTTCGTAGAAGCTCTGTCTTTCGTAGTAGAGCTCCTTGGCTAGGGTCTTGCCGATCCCAAACCGCTTTCCAACCTGTTCGAACAGCCCATCGTCTATGGGCGAGGCTGGATCAAGCGCGAGAACTTCGCGAACCTCTGCGAATACCGCTGGCGCAAGTCGTTGGCGTTGCGCGGCTTCGTGAAGGTGAACCCCCTTTTTAAATGGGGGGCCGAAAGCCTGATCCCATGATCTTACCTTCATGCGTTCGATACTGCGGAAAGCTTCGATATAGGCCTTTGATGCCCAGTCAGGCACTACGAATTCATGCAAAGCGCAGACTTCAATCGTTTTCATTAGCGCATATTTGTCGCCGTTTCTGAACGCTTGCTCTAGTGCAGAAATCCTTTGCGCAGCAGCGTGCCGGTATATTGGTGCGGTTGATTGCATTCCGCGGTTTTCTGCATCGGCCTCAGACTGTCGCGCAATAACTTCGTGCAAAGGCCACCGAAGAACTTCCTCGACTTTCATCTACCCAGCCCCCCGTGAATCGCAACGACCTCGCCAGCCGTTACCTCCGTCGCCAGATAGCCGGCCCATGCCGACATCAGACGCCGCCGCTTCTCGAATAGATCGCCGCGCGCATAGGCCCGCTCCACCGCATCGCCGACGACGTGTGCAAGCGATTGCTCGGCGACCTCGCGGGCGAAGTTTGTGCGCTCGCCCGCCCAAGTCCTGAATGTCGAGCGAAACCCGTGCGCCGTCAGGTCCTCGCGACCCATGCGCTTCAACGTGCCCAAAAGGGCCATGTTCGAGAGACCAGCGCCTTTCGCACGGCCCGGAAAGATGAAGTCTCCCTCCGTTGGCACCGTCCGCAGGATTTCGAGCGCACGGTCGGACAGCGGAACCCTATGCTCCCGGCCCGCCTTGATCCGCTCAGCTGGCACAGTCCAGACTTTCTCTGCCACGTTGACCTCAGACCACCGGGCGCCGATGACCTCGCCGGTGCGGGCCGCTGTGAGGATCAGGAACTCCAGCGCACGCGATGACACGTCGTTCCGCGCTCGCAGGGCATGCATGAACGCGGGCGCCTCTTCATAGGGAAGTGCCGCATGGCCCTTGATCCGCTTAGCCCGGCTGATGCGGGGCAGAAGGTTTTCAAGGTGCCCGCGCCACCGTGCAGGGTTGTCGCCCTTCCGGTAGCCGCGCGCCGTCGACCAGTCGAGGATGGCTTCCAGCCGGCCGCGAAGCCGACTCGCGGTTTCGTGCTTGTCGAGCCAGATCGGCTCCAGCACCTTCAGCACCATGCCGACGTTGACCTCGGCGACGGAGACGCTGCCGAGGATCGGGTCGCAGTAGGTTTCGAGGGTTTGCTCCCATTGTCGGACATGCACCGCATTTTTCCAGCCGGCCCGGTGCGTTGCGACGTATCGGGCGCCGGCTTCCTTGAACGTGATGGCAGACGCCTTCTCGGCGCGGCGGGCCTCGCGTGCGGCATCGCGGGCGTCGATAGGGTCGATGCCGTCGAGGAGAAGCTGTCGGGCCTGTATGGCCTTCTCGCGGGCTTGGGCGAGGCTTACGAGTTCCACCGGGCCTAAACCCATCTGCCTAGCGCGCCCGTCCAGCATGAAACGAAAAAGCCATGCCTTCGTGCCGCCCTTGGCAACCTGGAGATAAAGCCCGCCGCCGTCGCCATATCGGCCCGGCGTCGAAAGCGCGGCAATCTTGAGTGCAGTTAGATTTCCCCTACCCACAACCCGGCTTTTCTCCGTCTAACTCTCAGTGCCCGCAACCTTACCCACAATCGCCCCTTGGCTTCACGTGGTTTTCGAGGGACGCCGATAGACGGCTGACCATGCCACAAGTCGTTGAGAAAACACAAGTTATGGATGCAGGTGGACCCCCGTAGATTGGCCAAAAATGGACACCCTCTCCGCCATTGTCTCGCTCACGGCGGTTTCGCTTCGCTCAACGCCTCCGCGGGGGCGGCCTCTCGGCCGGTCGCGCAGTTGCGCGCCATGCGTCGGGTTCGGACTTCGTTCCTCCCTCTCCGCCATTGGCTTGCATGCGGCGGTTTCCGGCGCCCCGGGGTGACGACGGCACGGTTCCGAACGGCCCAGCGCCGCCCTGAAACGGCCTGAAGCCTTGTGATCGGCCGCGCCTTGGCCTATGTGCGGCGCTTCCCGCGTCCTGACCGCGCCTTCGCCGGACCCCGCCATGAGCGATGTCGAGGCCCCTGACCGGGCCGCACCGAAAATCTCCTTCGTCTCGCTCGGCTGCCCGAAGGCGCTGGTCGATTCCGAACGGATCATCACGCGGCTGCGCGCGGAAGGGTATGAGCTGTCGCGCACGCATCAGGGCGCCGACCTCGTGCTGGTCAACACCTGCGGCTTCCTCGACAGCGCCAAGGCCGAGAGCCTCGCCGCCATCGGCGACGCGCTGAAGCAGAACGGCCGGGTCATCGTCACCGGCTGCATGGGCGCCGAGCCCGAGCAGATCCGCGCGGCCCATCCCTCCGTGCTCGCCATCACCGGACCGCAGCAATATGAAAACGTGCTTGCCGCCGTCCATGAGGCTGCGCCGCCGAAGCACGACCCGTTCCTCGACCTCGTGCCGCCGCAGGGCATCCGGCTGACACCGCGCCACTACGCCTATCTGAAGATTTCCGAGGGCTGCAACAACCGCTGCACCTTCTGCATCATCCCGAAACTGCGCGGCGACCTGGTCTCCCGCCCGCTCGGCGAGGTGATGCGCGAGGCCGAAAAGCTGGTCGCGGCCGGCGTGAAGGAACTGCTGGTCATCAGCCAGGACACCTCGGCCTACGGGATCGATGTCAAATATGCCGAGAGCCAATGGCGCGACCGCACGTGGCGCACGAAGTTCCTCGACCTGGCTCAGGCGCTCGGCGAGCTCGGCGTCTGGGTGCGACTGCAATATGTCTACCCCTATCCGCATGTCGACGAGGTCATCCCGCTGATGGCCGAGGGCAAGGTGCTGCCCTATATCGACATTCCGTTCCAGCACGCCCATCCCGACGTGCTGCGCCGCATGAAGCGCCCGGCCCATCAGGAAAAGACCGCCGAGCGCATCCGCAACTGGCGGGAGATGTGCCCGGACCTGACGATCCGCTCGACCTTCATCACCGGATTTCCCGGCGAGACCGAGGAGGAATTCGACTTCCTCCTCGACTGGCTGGACGAGGTCGGTCTCGACCGGGTCGGCTGCTTCAAATACGAGCCCGTGGCGGGCGCAACCTCCAACGCCCTGCCCGACCATGTGCCGCCCGAGGTCATGGAACGGCGCTGGCACCGGTTCATGAAGAAGCAGGCGGAGATCTCGGCCCGCCGCCTGAAGCGGAAGGTCGGCAGCCGTCAGCAGGTCATCATCGACGAGGTCGGGCCGACCGTCGTGAAGGCGCGCTCGAAGGGCGACGCGCCAGAGATCGACGGCTCGGTGTTCATCCATACGAAGCGCCGGCTGCAGGTCGGCGAACTGGTCACCGTGAAGATCGACCGCGCCAGCGAATACGATCTCTACGCCGCGCTCTGAGGCGGCGGCACCACATAGACCGCCATGATGCGGAACGGCCCGGGCTGACTATCGGCCAAGCGCCCGGCCTCCGACATGGGGCGCGGCGAGCCGGTCCGGTCGCGCAACGACGCGCTTGAACAAATAGCCGGCCGGCAGGAACCGGCGAACCCGTCGCGGCGTTAAGCGTTCAGTCGCCATGCATTAACCTTCCTCTGGCACAGTCCACGGCAACTCTGTGGCCACCAGCTGACTGGATCATGGCCCGGTGATGCAGTGCAGCAACAGTGTTGTCGCCGCGTATCCGGGCTCACGGTTTCGTCATGTTTGCGGCCTTCCGTGGGTGGTAACGACCCGCGCTCCGGTTCATGGCCAATGCACGTCTGCAGAGGCCGGCACATGTCGAGGACACTGATGACACTGCATCGCCGCCACTTCGTTCTGGGAGCACCCCTGGTGCTTGGCGCCTGCACGGCGCGGCGCGAGGAACTGGCGCTGGAGACGCCGCGCTTCGACCCCTATTACACCGCCATGTATGCGGAGGTGCCGGGCGAACCGCATCCGGTTCCCGCCATCGATCTTGCCAAGGTGGAGGAGCAGTTCCTGCGCCGCGAGGTGGCCTATCGGGGTCCCGAATATCCGGGCACGATCGTCGTCGATCCGACCTCGCGCTTTGCCTATCTGGTGCTGGAGGGCAACCGCGCCCTGCGCTACGGCGTCGGCGTCGGCAAGGAAGAGGGCTTCAACCTGACGGGCGTTGCCACCATCGGCCGCAAGGCCGCCTGGCCGCGCTGGACGCCGACCCAGGAGATGATCCGCCGCGAGCCGGAGCGCTACGGTCCCTTCGCCGGCGGCCTGCCGGGCGGACCGGAGAACCCGCTCGGTCCGCGGGCGCTCTATCTCTATCGCGGCAATCGCGACACGCTGTATCGCCTGCACGGCACGACCGAGCCCTGGACGATCGGCACGCAGGTGTCCTCGGGCTGCATCCGCTTCCTGAACCAGGACATCATCGACCTGTTCAACCGCGTGCCGGTCGGGGCGACCGCCATCGTGCTGCCCTCGGGCTCCCCGGCCATGGCCTGACAAGGCACCGGCCCGTCAGAGACGGCGGGCCGTGCCGCTTGCGGCAGGATCGACCGGCCCGGTGGTGATCACCTGCCGGTCGAAACCGTGCGGCACCCGGGCAAGGCGGACGATCTCCTTGGCACCGCCGCCCTGGCCGAAGGCCGCGACGACCACGCCGTCCCGGGCGAGCTGGGCCAGAAGACCGGACGGCAGTTCGTCGATGGCGCAGGTCAGCAGGATGCGATCATAGGGCGCGCGCGGCGGAAACCCCTCCAGCCCGTCGCCGAACACCACCTCCACCATCGCGTATCCGAGCGTCCGCAGGCGCAGATGGGCCGCATCCGCCAGCGAGCGCCACCGCTCCACCGTCACCACGCTCGCCGCCAGCCGGCCGAGGATCGCTGCCACATAGCCGGTCCCCGTCCCGACATGCAGCACCCGATGGCCGGGCTCCACGTCGAGCGCACCGATCATCGCCGCGGTCAGGGTGGGTGCCAGCAGGGTCTGGCCGCAGCCGATGGGCAGCGCGATGTCCTCGTCGGCCAGCGCGAACAGCGACGGGTCCAGGAACGGCACGCGCGGCACCTGTTCCATGGCGCGCAGCACGCGCGTGCCCGCGAGCCCGGAATGGCGCAGCATGAGGACGAATTCGGCCGCGGCTCGGAAGTGCTCGGGACCCGGCGCCTCGTTCATCTCGGCTCAGCCGCCCGGCGGCCGGTCGCCGGCAAAGACCGCCGCAAGGCGCGTCATCATCGGCTCGTCGGTGAGATTGATCTCCAGCGGCGTCACCGAGATATAGCCCTCGGACAGCGCCCAGATATCGGTGCCGTTCTCGACCCGCTGACGGTTCCGGACGAAGGCGATCCAGTAATAGGGATTGCCGCGCCCGTCATGGCGCGGGTCGATGGTCAGGATCTCCTGATCGCGCCGGCCCTGCGCCGTCACCTGCACGCCGCGCACGTCGCCGGGGCTTCGGTTGGGAAAGTTGATGTTGATGAGCGAACCCGCCCGCATCCCTTCCTCGAGAATGGTGCGGATGAGCCCCGGTCCGTGCGCCTCGGCCGTCTCGTAGGGCACGATATGGCGGCTCTCGGGACCATAGGCCTGTGACAGGGCGATCGACTTGATGCCAAGGATGGTGCCCTCGATCGCGCCCGCGATCGTGCCGGAATAGGTGATGTCCTCGGCAACATTCTGGCCGCGATTGACCCCGGACAGCACAAGGTCCGGCGGCTCGCCGGCGAGAATGTGCTTCACCGCCATGATCACGCAGTCGGTCGGCGTGCCCTTCACGGCGAAATGCCGTTCGGAAATCTCGCGCAGGCGCAAGGGATCGTTCAGCGACAGCGAATGCGAGACGCCTGACTGGTCGGTCTCCGGCGCCACCACCCAGACATCGTCGGAAAGCGCCCGGGCGATCCGCTCGGCCGTGACCAGGCCCGGCGCGTGGATGCCGTCGTCATTGGTGACCAGAATGCGCATCAGCTTTTCTCGATCCGTTTCAGTCCGCCCATGAAGGGCTGGAGGACGTCGGGAATGGCGATGGCACCGCCCTCGTCCTGGTAGGTCTCCATCACCGCGATCAGCGCACGGCCGACCGCGACCCCGGAGCCATTCAGCGTATGGACGAATTGCGGCGCCGCGGCACGGTTGTCGGTCGCCTTCGGCCGGAACCGGCCGTTCATGCGCCGGGCCTGGAAGTCGCCGCAGTTCGAGCAGGAGGAAATCTCGCGGAACGCCTTCTGCCCCGGCAGCCAGACCTCGATGTCGTAGGTCTTGCGGGCGGAGAAGCCCATGTCGCCGGTCGACAGCGTCACGACACGATAGGCCAGATCGAGCTGCTTGAGCACCTCCTCGGCGCAGGCAAGCATGCGCTCGTGCTCGTCGACCGACTGTTCGGGGGCGGTGATGGAGACAAGCTCCACCTTGAGAAACTGGTGCTGACGCAGCATGCCGCGCGTATCGCGGCCGGCGGCTCCCGCTTCCGACCGGAAACAGGGTGTGGCAGCGGTCAGCCGCAGCGGCAGCACATCCTCGGCGACGATCTCCTGCGCCACCATATTGGTCAGCGTCACCTCGGCCGTCGGCGTCAGCCAGAAGCCCTCGCGCGTGACGAACATGTCGTCGGCCGCCTTCGGCAACTGGCCCGTGCCATAAACGACGTGATCGCGCACCAGCACCGGCGGGCTGACCTCGGTATAGCCGTGCGTGTCCGTATGCAGGTTGAGCATGAACTGGGCCAGCGCCCGCTCCATGCGCGCCAACTGGCTCCTGAGCACCACGAACCGCGAACCGGAGAGCCTGGCAGCGGCCTCGAAGTCCATGAAGCCGAGCGCCTCGCCAAGCTCGAAATGCTCGCGGGCAAAGTTCATCTGCCGCGGCGCGCCGAAGCGGTGGCGCTCGACATTGGCGCTTTCGTCTGCCCCGAGCGGCACGTCGGCGGCCGGCAGGTTGGGGATGACCTCGAGGGCGGCCGTCAGATCCGCACTGGCCTGCTTCTCGGCCGCCTCCGCCTCGGCCATGCGATCCTTGAGTCCCGTCACCTCGGCCTTCAGTGCGTCGGCGCGCGCCATGTCCTTGGCGGCCATGGCCTGGCCGATCTCCTTCGAGGCGGAATTGCGCCGCTCCTGCGCGGCCTGGAGGGTGGAGACAGCCGCCTTGCGGGCATCGTCGAGCGCGACCAGCGATGCGGCAAGCGGCTCGCGTCCGCGCGCGCGCAGGCCCGCGTCGAAGGCATCGGGATTGTCTCGGATCCAGCGGATGTCGTGCATGGCGGTCTCGCGCGGCCGCCAGCGTGACTCGGGCGGGAGGGACGGCCGCCGGAGCGGCTTAAGCGAGGGTGCGGGGGATGGCAAGCCGGCCGGTCAGGCGATGAGGCGGATGAAGGCCTCGCGGGCATCCGGCATGGCAAGTCCGCGCGCCTCGTAGACGTGGCGGGAGAGGAAATGGCCCGTCAGCCGGAAGCCGTCGCGGATCGCCGCGACATCCGCGCCACTCCCCCCGCGCAGGAAGGCCGGCAGGGGCAGGAGGCGATCCTTCCAGGGCTCGCCTGCCTGCCGGGACACCGCGCGCGACGATTTCGGCGAGACATAGATCAGGTCCTCGGTCGCTCCGGTAGCCACGCAAGCCTCGAGGTCGAGGCCGAACCCGAGGTCCTGCAGCACTTCCAGTTCCAGCCGGACGATCAGGGGAGCCGCAACCGCCACCTCGGGCAGCGCGTCGGCAATCAGTTCAAGCGCCTCGAACAGCCCCTCATGGGGCTCGCGCTCCGGCATCAGCCGGGCGATGGCCGCGATCAGGGTGATGCCGGCAACCCCTGCCCTCGCTTCCATCAGGCGCGCGGCACGGGAGGTTCCCGCCTCGATGACATAGGCGCCCAGATGCTCGTCAAGCCGCGCATTCCAGCTGGCATGGACCGTGTTGCCAGGCTGCAGGACCGGCTGCTGGCGGCGCGAGCGTCCTCCGCGAACGAGGCCGAGGTGACGCCCGTGGCGCCGCGTGAACAGTTCCAGGATGACCGACGATTCGCCATGGGCGCGGGTGCCGAGAACGACGCCGTCATCGGTCCATTGCATGGATCAGTAGTCGGAGAGCTTCAGGTCGGGCGAGTACTCCACATCCTCGACCTCCCGCACGATCGCCTGGCCGCAGATGACCCGGCCCTTGGCGGCATCGAAGGTGAGCGTCGGCTGGCCATAGAGCTGCCAGCCCCTGTTGATCGCCTCGGACACGCGGTGGCAGAAGGCCGCATCGTCCGGGCCGGTCAGATAGCGATACAGCGTGGTGGTCTTCTTCGCGCGGACGGACAGCATCACTCACCTGCCTTTCGGAAAATCCAGCCCCATGCGCTCGTAGCGCTCGGGCTCGTCACCCCAGTTCTCGCGCACCTTGACGAACAGGAACAGGTGCACGCGCGTCTCGAACAGCTTTTCCAGTTCCTCCCGGGCGGACTTGGAGATGACCTTGATCGTCTCCCCGTTCTTGCCGAGCATGATCTTGCGCTGGCCTTCGCGCACCACATAGACGGTTTGCTCGATGCGGATGGAGCCGTCCTTGCGCTCCTCGTAGCTCTCCGTCTCCACCGTCGAATCGTAGGGCAGTTCGTCGTGGAGGCGGTTGTAGAGCTTCTCGCGGGTGATCTCGGACGCCAGCATGCGCGCCGGAAGATCGGAAATCTCATCCTCGGGATAGTGCCAGGGACCCGCCGGGACCGTGGCCGCCAAGTGGCGTTTCAGGTCCGCCACGCCCGAACCGGTCTGGGCCGAGACCATGAAGGTCTTGTTGAACGTCACGCGTGCGTTCAGGTCCCGCGCGAGGTCCAGCAGCTTCGGCCGCTCGACCAGATCCACCTTGTTGAGGACGAGGTCCTTCGGCTGGCGCATGCCGCCGAGCTTGTCGACAATCGCATCGACCGACTCGTCGATGCCTTTCTTGGCGTCGATCAGCACGACCACCTGATCGGCATCGGCCGCCCCGCCCCATGCCGCCGTCACCATGGCGCGGTCCAGCCGCCGCCGGGGCGCGAACAGCCCGGGCGTGTCGACCAGGATGATCTGGGACGCCCCCTCCATGGCAATGCCGCGGATCAGGGCGCGGGTCGTCTGCACCTTGTGCGAGACGATCGTGACCTTGGCGCCGACCAGCGCGTTGACCAGCGTCGACTTGCCGGCATTGGGGGCGCCGATGATGGCGACGAACCCGCAACGGGTCCCGGTTTCGTTCACGCCTTTTCCTCCGCTGCCGGCCACACGCCCTCCCGGACGAGCACGGCGGTCGCAGCCCCGATTTCCGCCTGACGCTTGGCTGCGCCCTGCCCCATCCCGTCGGGGAGGCCGGGAATGGTCACGGCCATGGTGAAAACTGGCGCATGGTCAGGCCCTGACCGTTCGACCACGCGATAGACCGGCGTGGCAAGGCCCCGGCCTTGCGCCCATTCCTGCAGGGCGCTCTTGGCGTCGCGCTGCACCGGCGCGCCGGCGGCCAGCCGGTCCTGCCAGTTGCGCGCCACGAAGGCCTGGGCGGCGCCCCATCCGGCATCCAGATAGATCGCCCCGATCACTGCCTCGCACAGGTCGGCGAGAACGCCGGCCCGCCGGCCGACAGCCGCCTGGCTCTCGGTCGGACCGACGCGAACCCCGGCTCCGAGATCAAGGCGGGCAGCGATGTCGGCGCATGTCTCGGCGCGTACGAGATCGGACAGCCGCCGCGACAGGGCGCCTTCATCCTCCTGCGGCATGGACTGGAAGAGCATGTCCGAGACGGCGAGGCCAAGAACCCGGTCGCCGAGGAACTCAAGCCGCTGATAGCTTTTCTCACGCTTGTCCGGCCCGTTCAGCGCGCTCGGATGGGTCAGGGCCCGCGCGAGCAGTTCCCGGTCGGCAAAGGCGTGACCGATCCGGGCCTCGATCGCCTCAAGGCCTTCGCGTTGTGCCTTCGCCTTGCGGCCGGGGGCCAAGGGCCGTCTACCTCACGAGGCTGCCGATACGGGACCAGCGGGCTGCCCAGGGCCAGCGCCAGAAGGCCCAGGCCCGCTCGCCCTCCTCCACGGAGAAGAACAGGACCTCCGCGCGGCCGACAAGATGATCCATCGGGATCGGCCCGACCTGGCTGAGAACGCGGCTGTCGGTGGAATTGTCGCGGTTGTCGCCCATCACGAAGATGTGTCCGGGAGGCACCTGATAGACCGGGGTGTTGTCGTAGAAGCCGTTCTCGTAGAGGTCGAGCGTCGTGAAGCTGACACCGTTGGGAAGGGTTTCCCGGTAGCGGCGCGTGATCACCTGACGACCGTCTTCGGTATCGGCGAAATCGGTGATGCGCTCCCGTTCGACAGGCACGCCGTTGATATGGACCTGGCCGGCGATCATCTGGATGCGCTCGCCCGGCAGCCCGATCACCCGCTTGATGTAGTCGACGTCCGGCTCGCGCGGCAGGCGAAACACCACGACGTCGCCGCGCTTCGGCTCGGCGCCCCAGATGCGCCCCGAGAACAGGTTCGGGGAGAACGGGATCGAGTAGCGCGAATAGCCATAGGCATATTTCGACACGAACAGGTGGTCGCCGATCAGCAGGGTTTCCTTCATGGACCCCGACGGAATGTTGAACGGCTGGAACAGGAATGTGCGGATCACCAGGGCGATCAGCAGCGCGTGGATCACCACGCGGACCGTTTCGCCCAGTCCGCCCTTGTTGTCGTTTGCCACGCGCGCCGCACCCGTCATCGATGAAGACCCGCCCTATAGCCCGGCTTCCGGCCCCTGCGCAACGACACGTGGTCGCACGACTGAGCCGGCGCAAAGGGATCAACGTAGGGATCAGCTGCAGTTCGTCACCTGGTTGGAGCAGAGGCCGTTCCACCAGCCGCGCGCGCCCTCGATCCCGATGAGGCCCCAGCGGCCCGAACAGGCATGCAGAGCCTGGACAATGTCGCCCGTCGAGATCCTCTCCCCATCGGCCCGGCGGACCTCGCGGCTGGCCGAATGGCGGTTGGGTGCCTGGTAGAGGTTGCCGGCCGGAAGTCCGCCATTGGCCAGGGCCGCGCCCACAAGCCGTGCCGCGACCCAGCCCTGGCCACGATAGGGCTGCGGGCGCGAGCGCGGATAGCGTTCGCCATAATCCACACCCGGCGCCTTGATGCCGCGAATGAGGAACCAGCCATCGCGATAGCCGACGATCTCGAACTCGGCGCGATAGGTCTCTCCCGGCTCGCCGTCCCGCCCCGGAGTGGTCCAGGCGGGCGGCACGCGGCCGAGGACCCGTGACCGTGGCGAGGGTCCGGCCCGCACGTTCAGCCCCGAAGGGTCCGGATCGACCGACCATGCAGACAGCATGCAGGGCTCCGTGCCGGCAGGCAGCCGCCGGCGCGCCAGATCGGCCGCCTCCTGCGCCTCGACGATCTCGACGGTCTCTTCCACATCCTGCAGGACGCCGTGATCGACAACTGCCGCCCCCCGCGCAACCAGCCGGTCGCCGTCGAAGGCCAGCGCGGCCCGCACCACCCGCCCGCCGCCGTCATAGGCGGAACCGGGCGTTGCGGGATCGTCGGAGCCGGCGCGGTAGAGCGAGACGAAGCCCTCCATGCTGGCAAAATTCACCTTGCGCACCCGGCCGGGAACCCAGCCCGGTCCGGCGGCAGGAAAGGCACTGGCGGCCCAGGCGTGCGAATCGAAGGGCACGACCCGGTCTCCTGCGATCCGGTAGGCGGTAGCGACCGAGTCGCCCAGATGCACGACGATGGCGTCGCCCACCGCCTGGACCGTCGGGAAGAATGCCGGCGCGTCGCGGGAGACGTCATAGGGCACAAGAAAGCGGCCGAGGACCTTTTCCGCATCGCCGGCCAGTCGCGACAGCACGATGAGGTTCACGCCCTGCTGGATTCCCTCCCCATCGCCCCGCGTCTCGAACACCCTGGCGCGGAGAACCCGCAGGCGATCGGTCCCCACGGGCTCGGTGACGACCTCGACGGTCCTGCAAGCCAGCGGAGCCACCGGCTGGTGCCGGATCGCCGGATGGCGACTTTCGAGGAAGGTCCTGTCCTGGCGCCAGTCGGCCTCGCCGAGGGAGCAGGCCGGCAGGGACGGCTGGGCGAGAGCCACCGTGGCAGGCAGGCCCGCGGCGGTCAGCAGCCCGAGGACGGCAACGAGGCAGGCCGGACGCACCATGGGGACCTCAGTAGCAGCGTTCGATGAAGCGCGAATGCATCCAGCCCTGGTGGCCGGGTCCGAAATAGCCGTCGTCGCGGCCCGTCCGCCGCATCAGGTCGACCCGGCGCCACTCGCCGGACACGGTCCCCTCGATGAACAGTTCCTCGCCGGGGCGCATGCGCGTCACCATGCGATGGCTGGCCGAGGGACCTGCGCGAAGGGCGACGAAGCCGTCGGGCGTGCGCTTCACGTAGCAGTAGATCGGGGCCTGGATGTCGGTCGGCACGCCGGCCACGATGGAGGACGCGGCGGCGGGTGGCGAGCACGCGGCCAGGCCGGCAAGGGCAAGGATGAAACGGGTCCGTGACACGATGGGTCCTGCGGCAAGGGGCTTCGATGGCCCCGTCTCTGCGCCCGCGTCATTGCGCCGCCATGGCGCGCCCCAGCTGGTCCCGTTTCCGCCGTTTCAGAACTGGACGCGCTGCCGGTTTCGCAGGGTATTGCCGGTGGTGTCGCGCAACTCGGGGGCGACGATGGGCGGCGCGGTTCCCGGCCCCATCGTGTCGCGCGGCGCGGCGTGGCGGTAGCGCGGCGGCTCCCGGTTCCGGTCCACCACCGTCGGAATGGCGCCCGCCGATTGCCCGGACACCAGCGTGCCGCCCAGGGCATTGCCGGACGACGAGGCGCCGGTCGAGGTCCGCGAGACATTGGTCAGGCTGACACTCTGTCGCGCGCCGGGGGCGAGCGCCATGGAACTGGAGGGCGAGGAGGAGGCGCGCCCGGTCAGCGGCACTTCTCCGGCGGCAGCCACGGCCGGGCCCTGCGCGGCGCCGGCCGGCGGCAGCGCGCTCTGCGTCACGACCGGCACGGGCACGGCCGTTGCCGGCGCTTGCGAGGTGGTGGGACCGGTGCCCATGCAGGCACCCAGCGTCAGGGCCATCGCGAGACAGGCGGCGAGGCGCGGCATCGCAGGAACCATAGCGTGAAAACTCATGTGTTTGCCGCCTGCGCCACCGGCATCATGTCATAGGGAGGTTTCCAGCCGGGCATGGCCGCGATCCGCTCGCGCCAGGCATGGATGGCCGGATGGGACGCGGCGAGATCGTAGCCGGTCTCCGCGATGGGATAGAACATGTAGCCCGCCAGCGAGATGTCCGCGATGGTCGGCCGGTCGCCGACAATGAAGTCATGCGCCGCCAGGTGGGCCTCGGCCACCCCGAGCGCTGCGTCCGTTCTCGCCCTGAGAAAGGACAGCACGGCCGGGTCGGCCGGCTTGCCCGCCAGCGAGAACAGGAAGCGGTGGGTGGCGAAATAGCTGGTGAACTTGTGGTTGTCGAACAGGATCCAGCGGAGGATTTCCAGCTCCTCGTCCTCGTCGATCGGGCCGAACTGCCCCGATCGCCGGGCGAGATAGGTCAGGATCGCGCCCGACTGGGTCAGACGGCGCCCGGCATGTTCGAGCACGGGAACCTCGCCCATGGCATTGACCCCGCCCCGCCAGTCGGCACCCCGGGTCTCGCCGGAAAAGTAGTCGACCGCCACCGGCTCCCAGTCCAGGCCGGCCAGCGACAGCGTCAGGGCAACCTTGTAGGCGTTGCCGGACTGGGCGAAGCAATGAAGGCGGTAGTCGGCCAAGCGCGGCGCTCCTGCGTGGTCAGATCACGAAAAACCAATGGATCGGTCGCTCTTGTCAAAATCGAGGCGGTCCGACAGGCGCACCAGCCCTGCCCCGAAGCCTACCAGGTCGAGCGCTGCGGCTCAGCGGGGCGCCGTCCGCGACGGGACGTCTCCTCCTGCGGCTGTCCATGCGGGCCGAGAGCCGGATCCGGCGGCAGCGGCGGCGGCGGCGCGTTGGCCGGCGGTGGCGGCGGCGGTTCCGAAGGCGCCTGCGACTGGAATGTGCCGCACCCGGCGAGGAACGAGATGGCGACGGCGGCAAGGAGGGCGGCCGGAACAGACTTCATGGCGGATGGCCTCCAAAGGTCAGGCGCGGGCTGTGACAGCAGACAAGCGTTTAGCCGCCATCGGGTGCGGGCCGCAACCGGCCCGGACCGGGACCCGCAGCCAGTTGCACCGATAACGGCAACCTGCCCTCAACCTTAAGGGCCTCTTAAGCGCCTTCGCCTAGGGTTCCGTCAGGTAGGAGTCGCGGTCTTCCGCGGAGTCGTTGATGGATATCGCAACAATCCTCGGCCTGCTCGGAGCCGTCGGCGTGATCGTCGGCCTGATCATGATCGACGGCGGCAATTTCGCGCAGTATTTCGACAAGCATGCCGTCATCATCATCTTTGGCGGCTCGGCCGTGGCGACCATGGCGCGCTTTCCGCTCGGCGTCATCGCACACAGCCTGCCGACCGGCTTCAAGGCCGTGCTTGCCATGCCGCAGTCCCATCCGCGCGAACTGGTCGAGCAGATCGCCCAGATCGCCGATGTCGCGCGCAAGCAGGGTCCCAATGCCCTGGAACAGCTGAATATCGAGAACAAGACCCTCGCACAGGGTGTGCGCTACATCGCCGACGGCTACGACGCCGACTTCATTCGGCAGGCCATGGAGACGGACAAGGACAACGTCTACATGCAGCTGGACGAGGCCCAGAAAGTCTATCGCTCCATCGGTGACTGTGCCCCGGCCTTCGGCATGGTCGGCACCATCCTCGGCATGGTCAACATGTTCGCCAACATGACCGATCCGTCCAAGCTGGGGCCGATCATGGCCATGGCGCTGCTCGCAACGCTTTACGGCGCGGTGGTGTCCAACTTCCTGTGCCTGCCGATCGCCGACAAATGCCACCTCAAGATGGCCGAGGAGGATCTTGCGCGCTCGATCATCATCGACGGCATCATCCAGATCCGGAACCAGAAGAGCCCGCAGGTCGTGAAGGAAATGCTCATGGCCTATCTGACGCCGCACGACCGGCATCAGATCGCGGAAGCCGCCTGAGGTCGCCATGGCCAAGCGCAAGGGCGGCGGTCACGCGGGCGGTCACGGCTGGTACGTGACCTTTGCCGACCTGATGGCGCTGCTGATGTCCTTCTTCGTGGTTCTGGTGGCAACCTCCAACCAGGACGAGCGCAAGAAGCACCTCATGACCGGATCGTTCCGCGAGGCCTTCGGTACGACCAGCAACACCTCCATGTCGGGCATCGTCGAGCTTCACGGCGTGCCCACCCGGCCCTTCGTGCAGCATGTGTCCCCGCACAGCGATTCGCCGACCGACAGGCCCGGCCCGCCCGGTCCGGAAAGTGCCCCGGACGGCATTCCCGTCCAGCACAACCGGCAGCTTGCCTTTGCCGCCGCGAGCCTCAGGCAGGCCCTGCAGGCCATGCCGGAAATCTCCGAATTGTCGAAACACGTCATCATCGAGGAGCGGCCGGACGGCCTCGACATCCAGATCGTCGACCAGGATGGCCGCGCGATGTTCCCGCCGGATGGCCGGGAGCCCTACGAGCGCACGCGCCAGCTGCTCGCCGCCCTCACGCCGGCCCTGCGCCAGCTCCCCAACCGGCTGACCATCACCGGCCATACCTCGGCGACGCGGGTGCTTGCGCGCCCCGGCTATGGCAGCTGGGACCTGACCGCAGACCGGGCCAATGCCGTGCGCACGGTCCTCCAGGAAAACGGCTTGCCCGCCGACCGCATCTTCGCCGTGACGGGCAAGGCCGATTCCGAGCCCATGTTCCCCGACGATCCCTATCTGGCGGCCAACAGGCGGGTCTCCATCCTTCTGATGAAGGAATCCCCGGTCATGCCGCGCAATCTGCTGAACTGATCGGGTCAGGCCCAGCCGATCCGTCCGAGGAACGTGGACAGTTCGGCGTTGAACAGGCTCGCGCGCTCGAAATAGACCGAATGGCCGGACTTCGGCACCGTGACCGCCGTGGCATTCGGGAACGTGCCGGCGACCAGCGCGATGCCGCGCGGACAGATGAGCAGATCCTCCTCGCCGATGACGAAATGGACCGGGCAGCCGATCCGCGCCGCATCTGCCTCGCGCCGGACCCGCATCGAGCGGATGCGGTTGCCGACCTCGACCTTGTCGAGGCCGAAGGACAGCCGGTCGATCGCCTGGTAGAGAGCGTGCAGGCCCGGTGCCTCCTCGGCCATGCGCGCGCCGGCCGCCCGGTGGATGCCCCGATCGCCGAGGGCCGCAATGGCCTTGGGGGCAGCCTCGCGCCAGGCTTTCACGCCCGCGTCGTTGAAGTGATCATAGTCGAAGGAACCGGTCGTGCAGGCCATCAGCAGGCCGGCGACACGGTCCGGCGCGGAAAGCGCGGTCTCGACGCAGGTCCAGCCGCCCATCGACTGGCCGACAATGACCGCGCGCGGAATGCCCAGATGGTCCAGCAGTCCGATCATGTCGCCCGCATAAAGCGTCGGATCGGGCGGGCCGCCAGGCGCCGTCGAGGGTGCAAAGCCCCGATGGGAAAAGATCACGACGCGGTGGCTCGCAGCAAAGGCCGGCGCGGACTGCCACCAGCTCAGATGATTGCCGCCCAGTCCATGGGCGAAGACTATGGCCGGCCCCTCCCCCGCCACCTCGAAATGAAGCACGGCGCCGTCCGGCCGTGTCAGGCGGCCGGTCTCGAAGGCAGGCAGGACATGCGGCAGCGGATGGGTCATGGCGACGGCTCTCTCGGGATAAGGCGGTCGGGCGGCGAAGCCTAGTGCGCTGCGCCGCCCTGCGGAAGCCGCCATGCCGACGGAGACCAATGCGCAGACCGGACCTTCTCTCGCCGACAGCGCCCAGCCATGATGTCGGCAAAACAGCAGGGAGAGAACACATGGCCATGGTCGATGCCGCACGTCTGGAGGCGCTGGTAGCCGCCATTTTCGAGCGGGCGGGCTGCGCGCCCGACGAAGCCGGGCGCATCGGCCACTATCTGACCGAAGCCAATCTGACCGGCCACGACAGCCACGGCGTCGCGCGCGTGCCGCGCTATGTCGACTGGCTGCGCGAGGGTCGGGTGCTGGCCGGCAAGGAAGTGACGGCGGTGGTCGACACGCCGGCGGTCACGGTCCTCGACGGTCACTATGGCTTCGGCCAGACGGTCGGCCCGCAGGCGGTCCGGATCGGTATCGACAAGGCCAAGGCGAACGGCCTCGCCGCGGTGGCCCTGAGGCACGCCGGGCATCTCGGCCGCATCGGTGACTTTGCCGAGATGGCGGCGGCCGAGGGGCTGGTCTCCATCCATTTCGTCAATGTGGTCGGCTCGATCCTGGTTGCCCCCTTCGGCGGCGTCGACCGGCGCCTGTCCACGGCGCCCTATTGCGTCAGCGTGCCGCTGGAAGGCCGGCCGCCGCTCTTGCTCGACTTTGCGACCTCGCTGGTCGCCGAAGGCAAGGTGCTGGTCGCGTCCCTCGGCGGCAAGCCGGTGCCGCCCGATGCCCTGATCAGCCCGGATGGCGCCATCAGCGGCGATCCGGCCGTGCTCTACGGGCCCTATCCCGAGGGCCCCGGTCCGCGCGACCCGATGATGGGACCCGGCGCGATCCGGGCCTTCGGCGAGCACAAGGGCTCGGGCCTCGCCTTCATGTGCGAGATTCTCGGGGGAGCCTTGACCGGCGCTGGAACCACCGGCCCGGACAAGCGCTTCTGCAACGGCATGATGTCGATCTACATCAACCCGAAGGTGCTGGACCCCGATGGCTTCTTCCCGACCGAAGCTGCCGCCTATGTCGCCTACTACAAGAGCGCGCAACCGGTTGCCGCAGGCGGCGAGGTGCTGGTGCCCGGCGAGGCCGAGGCGCGCGCCAAGGCGAAGAAGCTGAAGGACGGTGTCCCGCTTTCGGACGGCGCATGGGATTCGATCGCCGCGACCGCCCGCGAACTCGGCATCGGCGACAACGTCATCGGCGCGGCGCTGCGTGCCGGATAGCGCAGACGGTCCACAGAACAGTTGATGACAATCCATCCGGTCACGGGATCGGACGTAGAGAGCTTTTGTCATTCTTGACAAACGGGCGAAGCTCGATTTGGCTTTCAACTCTCTTTACGCTAGGTCCGCGACAACAAGGACGGGAGGAAAGCCATGCATCGCTTGCTCGTACTTTATAATGAACCTCAGGATCCGGCACATTTCCGGTCATATTACGTCGAAAATCATCTTCCCCTTGCGTCAAAGATACCCGGCGTCAAAGCGGCTACCTATACGTTCGACGTCAAGACGCTGGGTCCGGGCATGACGTCTTACTTCTGCATCTTCTCGGCGGATTTCGAGAGTGAGGCGGCCCTGATGAGCGCATTGGCTTCGCCGGAAGGACAGGCAACGGCAGCCGACATAGCCAATTATGCCTCCGGAGGCGCAAGCCTGCTTCATTTCCCCATCGGCTAGGCGTCCAGCTGCCGGGACGGAGGGCTCTGCGCAGCGTTGCCATCCGTCCCTCAGACCGGGAGACGCGGGCGAACGGCAGCGGATCGAGTTCTGATCCGATGATCGACGCTCGGGCGCCGTCAGATGCTGCCGAAATCCCCGCTGCGGCCCTTGCCGGCCGCAAAACGGGCAGCGCCTGCCGCCCCTTCCGAGATCGCGAACGGCGAGGAGCCGCGCCACTCGTTGCGCAGCGCCCCCTTCAGATCGAAGTCCCATTGCGCCTGGGCCGAGGCCCTGTCGGCCCTCAGGCAGCCCTGCGGGAAGCGGGCGATCTCGCGCGCGAGCGCCTCGGCCGCCTCCCGTGCGGATCCGTGCGGAACGACCCGGTCGGCCAGCCCGATGCGCAAGCATTCCTCCGCCTCGACCTTGCGGCCGGTGAGGATGAGATCGAGCGCACGGCCCTGTCCGACCAGTCGCGGCAGGCGCACGGTTCCCCCGTCGATCAGCGGCACACCCCAGCGCCGGCAATAGACGCCCATATAGGCGTCCTCCTCCATGACCCGCAGATCGCACCACAGCGCGATCTCCATGCCGCCCGCCACCGCCGGCCCCGCGATGGCGGCGATCACGGGCTTCGACAGCATCAGGCGTGTCGGGCCCATCGGTCCGCGCGGCCAGCCGTCATCGCCGTCCGGGATGTCGAGGTCGCCACCAGCCACCGTCTCGCCGCCGCCGGTTGCCGCCACCTTCAGGTCGAAGCCGGCGCAAAAGGCGCCGCCCGCGCCCCACAGGACGCCGACGCTGGCACTGTCATCGGCGTCGAAGGCCAGCAGCGCCGCGCAGAGCGCCTGCGCGCCCTCCGGGTTCATGGCGTTGCGTGCGGCGGAACGGGTGCGGATGAAGGTCGTGACCGGCCCGTCCTTCTCCACGATGAGATCGGTCATGCGCTCCTCCTCAGTCGACGATGCCGAGTGTGTCCATCACCATCATGGTGGCGGTCATCATGGCGATGAGCTTGCGCTCGCCGCCGGCCTCGGCGAAGCACTCGCCGAGCGTGACCATGAGTTTCGCCCCGGGGCGGATGACCCGGCCGACGGCGATCAGCCGCTCGCCCCGTCCGGGCGACATCAGGTTGATCTTGAACTCGGTCGTCAGCACCCCTGCCCCCTTCGCCATCAAAGTCATGGCCGCAAAGCCGCAGGCCGTGTCGACGATCGCGGAAATGGCGCCGGCATGGACGAAGCCATGCTGCTGGCAGATGTGCGGAGCCACTGGCATCACGATCTCGACTTCGCCGGGTTCGACCCTGCCGAGTTCGGCGCCGAGCGTGGACATGAAGGTCTGGCGCGCGTAGCTGGCGCGGCCACGCGTCTCGAAATCGGGATCCCTGGGGGTAAAGCGCGACGGCTCGGCAGACATGCAGCATTCCCGTATCCAAAACGGTTGAAAGGTCGCAGACTGCAGGGGAAACCGGCAAGCTGTCCGGACGAACGAGGTTCCCCGCTTGTTCTACTGGTTCCTTCCCGGCTTTTCCCGCGCCAGCGCCGATCTGGCAGCCTATTCCGCAGCCACCGCCATGGCCGCCACCGTCACCGTGACGCAGCGGATGGCGCTGCTGTCCGATCCCAGTCTGCTGGCGGCGGCCTCCGGCCGGGCCGAGGCCGCCCGCATGGTGTCGGAAAAGATGGAAGCCGCTGCCGAGGGGGTGTTTGCCGCTTCCGTGGAAGCGGGTCTGTTCATGATGCGGGCGTCCATGGGGCGCATCTCGCCGGATGATGTCGCCAGGGGGCTTGTGGCCATCAGCAGCGCGGCAACGCGTCCCGCCGCCCGCAGGGTACGGGCCAATGCCCGCCGGCTGACGCGGGGCTGAGGACGTTCAGCTCAACCAGTTGACCAGCCAGAGCGTGATGCCTGGAAAGGCCACGATGATGCCGAGGCGCGTGACGTCGGCGGCAACGAAGGGCAGCACGCCCTTGTAGGTCGCCATGATCGGCACGTCGCGGGCAATGCCCGACACAACGAAGACGTTGAGGCCGATGGGCGGCGATGTCA
Organism: Phreatobacter sp.; assembly: GCF_051860605.1. GTDB lineage: Bacteria > Pseudomonadota > Alphaproteobacteria > Rhizobiales > Phreatobacteraceae > Phreatobacter. The sequence continues at coordinate 129,456 of NZ_JBHYDR010000008.1, forward strand.
GGCCGATGCCCACGACGATCAGCACCAGGATGCCGAACCAGATGGCGATGTCGTCAGGCATCATGCCCAGGTCGAGGGCGGTGACGATCGGAAAGAAGATCGGCAGGGTCAGCAGGATCATCGCCAGTTCGTCCATCAGCCCGCCGAGGATGATGTAGAACACCAGCAGCAGCACGATGATCCCGTAGGCGGGCAGTCCCGACCCGGCCACCGCCTGCGCGGCCATGTCGGGCAATTGCGACAGCGCCAGGAAGGAATTGAACACCGCGGCGCCGAACAGGATCAGGAAGATCATGGCGGATGTCTCGGCGGTCTGAACGAGCGCTTCCTTCACCTGCGTCCAGCCGATGGTCCGCTGCATCATGCCCACGGCCAGCATGCCGATGACGCCGACGGAAGCGCCCTCGGTCGGAGTGAACACGCCGCCATAGATGCCGCCCACGACCACGCCTGCCAGCAGCATGACCGGCCAGATGCCGACAACCTCCCGAAGGCGCTGTGGCCAGCCGACCCGCGGCAGGGCCGGCCCTGCGGCCGGGTTCACCCGCACGACGATGGCGATCACCGCGCAATAGAACAGCGCCGCCATGACACCCGGAATGAGCGCTGCCATGAACAGCTTGGCGATGTTCTGCTCGGTGGTAATGGCATAGACCACCAGGATCACCGAGGGCGGAATGAGGATGCCCAGCGTGCCGCCGACGGCCACCATGCCGGTGGCAAAGCCCTGATCGTAATTGTACTTGCGCAGTTCCGGCAGCGCCGCCCGGGAGAAGGTCGCGGTGGTGGCCACCGACGAACCACAGATGGCACCGAACCCTGTGCAGGCCCCCACCAGCGCCATGCCGAGACCGCCCCGAAGATGACCCAGAAACGCCGCTGCCGCCCGGAACAGGGCCGTTGAAAGCCCAGACTTCTCGGCCAGCGCCCCCATCAGGATGAACAGCGGGATCACCGACAGGGTGTAGTTGGCGAACAGGTGATAGGGCGTGGTCTTCATGTAGTTCAGGAAGATCGGCACGCTGGTGAAGTGGATGTAGCCGAGCGAGCCGGCCGTCAGCATGGCAAGGCCGATCGGCATGCGCAGCCCCAGCAGCACCAGCATGCCGGCAAAGCCAAGGACCGCCACCATGGCGCCGCTCACGCGCCGGTCCTCGTCAGCCTGACGGCCGTCATGACGGTGACGAGGCCGAGGAACGCCGCCATCAGCGACGTCGCGGCAATCGCCCAGCCGATGGGGATGGCGAGCACCATGGAACTGGTCTGCGAGGCGATCGCATCCTGCGCCCCGATCATCAGCCGCCAGGCGATCAGCCAGGCAAAGCCGGCATAGACGACGTCCCAGAGCGTATCCAGCCAGCGGTTCACCCGCTCCGGCATGCGCAGCGTGAAGGTGTCGACGAAAACGTTGCCGCGCCGCCACTGGCAAAGCGGCAGGAAGGCGAAAACCGCGACGGCGGTGGCGATCTGCACGATCTCGAAATCGCCGCGCAGCCCGGAGCGCATGAGCCAGCGCATCAGCACTGACACGACGACCATGGTCGCCGTGGCGAGCATCACCACGCCGCCCGCAATCGCGAGAATTCGCGCGGCGCGTTCGATGGCGCCGGCGGGCCGTTCCGCGGCCCGCCCGGCCTCGTCCCCCGGCATCATGCGTCAGGCCACCATGTGCTTGGCGACCGCAGCCCGCACGTCATCGACGATCTTCTGGCCGTCGAGGCCGCGGTCCTTCACGGCACGGATCCACGCCTCCTCGACGCCCTTGGTCGCGGTCCGCCACTTGGCGACCTCGTCCTCGGCCAGAACCGTGATCGTGTTGCGCGGGCGTTGCTTGACCATTTCCGACACCACATGGCCGCGGTCGTCCCACATGCCGCCCGCCATGGTAGCCGCCACCATGCCGGAATGGTCGTCGATCACCTTCTTCAGGTCGGCCGGCAGCCCGTTATACTTCGCCTTGTTCATCGCCAGCACGAAGGTCGCGGTGTAGAGCGTCGGCGAGCCGGGGATTTCGGTGTGATGGCGCACCAGTTCGTGGAGCCTGAGCGCCGGAACCACCTCCCAGGGCACCACCGCGCCGTCGATCACGCCCTGTGCCAGCGCCTCCGGCACCTGCGGGATCGGCATGCCGATGGCGGTGGCGCCGAGAGCGCGCAGCGCCTCGCCGGCCTGGCGGGTCGGAAAGCGCAGCTTCAGGCCGGAAAGATCAGCCTGCGTGCGGACCTGCTTGCTGGAATGAATGAGGCCGTGATCGTGCGCCCAGATGCACAGGATCTGCGTCTCGGCATAATCCTTGGCGAAATGCACGGGAAACAGATCCGCCATCGCCTTGGAATTGGTCACCGCCCGCTTGCCGGCGATGAACGGCAGTTCCATCGCCTCTGTCGCGGGAAACCGTCCGGGCGTGTTGCCGGGCAGCGTCCAGACGATGTCCATGACACCGTCGCGGGCCTGATCGTAGAGTTGCGGCGGCGCACCGCCAAGCTGCATCGAGGGGAAGATATCCACCTTGATCCGACCGCCGGAAGCCGTCTCGACATTGCGCGACCAGGGCAGCAGGAACCGCTGGTGCGCATTGGAGACGGGCGGCAGGAAGTGGTGAAGCCGGAGCGTCACCTGCGGCGACTGGCCCCAGGCGGTCCGCATGACGGCGGGTGTTGCGACGGCTGCGCCGGCGAAAGCCAGCGCGTGACGGCGGGTGAGAATCATGGGGTCAACCTCGTCGAGCGTTCCCTGGGATGTTGTTGGCGCGCCTTGATGGCGTCTGTCCTTGTTGGGGCGACGATAGTCACACTCCGGCGCCCTGTAAAAGCGAAACAGTTGGAGATCGGACTATTTCGATTGGACGAAATCGCCGGCGTCAGGCCATCGCGATCGCTTCGATCTCCATGAGCCTGGGCTCATCGACGATTTCCGCAACGATGACGGTCAGTGCCGGCTGATGCCCGCCAATCATCTCCTGCCGCGCGTGTCCATCGCTCTGGCCAGGTCGGCACCGGGCTCACATGGTCGCGCCGATCTGCCAGGGCACGAACTCGTTGTCGCCATAGCCGAGCAGTTCGGACTTTGTCTTCTCGCCGGAGGCCGTCCGCAGGATCAGCTCAAAAATCTCTTGGCCCTTGTCCTCCAGCGACACGCCGTCGAGGACATCGCCGCAATTTATGTCCATGTCGTCGATCATGCGCGTGTAGATGTCGGAATTCGTCGCCAGCTTGATCGAGGGGGTCGGTTTGCAGCCATAGGCCGAGCCGCGACCGGTGGTGAAAGTGAGCACGTTGCAGCCGCCGGCCACCTGCCCGGTCGCCGCCACCGGGTCATAGCCGGGCGTGTCCATGTAGACAAAGCCGTTGCGGTCGATCGTTTCGGCATAGTTGTAGACGCCGCGCAGCGTCGTGGCGCCGCCCTTGGCCGCCGCCCCCAGCGACTTCTCGAGGATCGTGGTCAGCCCGCCTGCCTTGTTGCCGGGCGAGGGATTGTTGTCCATCGAGCCCTGGTTCTTCGCCGTATAGTCCTCCCACCACTTGATGATCCCGACCAGCTTCTCCCCGACCTCGCGGCTCTCGGCCCGGCGGGTCAGGAGATGCTCGGCGCCATAGATTTCAGGCGTCTCCGACAGGCAGGCCGTCCCGCCGTGCCGGACCAGAAGGTCCACCGCCTTGCCGAGCGCCGGATTGGCGGTGATGCCCGAATAGCCGTCCGAACCGCCGCACTGAAGCGCCAGGCACAGTTCGGATGCCGGCAGCGTCTCCCGGCTCGCCTGGTTGACCAGCGGCAGCATCTCGCGGATGCGCGCCATGCCCGCCTCGATGGACTTCTTCGTCCCGCCCGTCTCCTGGATGGTCATCGACTGGAAGCGTTCGCCCGGCTGGATGCCGTAGTCCTTCATCAGCCGGGGGATCTGGAACACCTCGCAGCCGAGGCCGACGATCAGGACGGCGGACACGTTGGGATTGGTCGCATAGCCCCAGATCGTCCGCTCCAGCATCTCGTATCCCAGGCCCTCGCCGGCAAGGCCGCAGCCGGTGCCGTGGACCAGCGGTATCACGCCGTCGACATTGGGAAACTCGGCCAGCATCCCGGACCGGTTGACCGCCTCCGCCATGAAACGGGCGACCGAGGCCGAACAGTTCACCGAGGTGAGGATGGCGATGTAGTTGCGGGTGCCCGCCCGGCCCTTCGCCCGCCGGAACCCCTGGAACGTGGCCCGCGCCTCCAGCGGCAGGATGTCCTCCGGGCGCGCATCCTGCGCGAAGGCATAGTCGCGCTCGAAGGCGGCAAAGGCACAATTGTGGGTGTGCACCCAGTCGCCGGGAGCGACCGGCTGCGAGGCAAAGCCGATGATCTGGCCGTATTTGACGACAGGCTCGCCCTCGGCGATGGGCCGGGTCGCCATCTTGTGGCCGCGCATCACCCGCGCCGTGGCGGTGACACCGTCGACACGCTTGCCGGCATCGATCATGTCCACCGCGACGACGACATTGTCATCGGTGGCCAGGCGGATGAAGCGGGGCTGGGTGGTCATGCATCGTCTCCCGGGCGCGCGGCCGTGCGGGCCGTCTTGACCGGGATCATGACCTTTGAACCGTTTCAGGAAAAGGGGGCGGCCGCGCCCCTGCCCTGCCAGTTCAGCGCCGGCATTCGCTGGCGCCGAGCGGCTCGAACGCCGTCAACGTGCCGCGCAGGGCAAACTCGCCGTAATCGACCACGAGCGACCGCGACACGCCGTTCTCGTAGAGTTCGAAGGAAATCGCATAGGCCGGGGTGGCGCTGTCCTTGCCGATCTCGAAATAGCTGATGGTGACGGGCCAGCGGGCAAGCCCTGCGAGCGCATCGTGGCGGGCGGCCTCCTCCACCTCGCCGGTGCCGGGCGCAATGCGCCGGCCGATCACCGCGGTTGCGTTGTAGAGCTTCTCGCCGGATTCGGCCCCGTCATAGACCTTGACCTCGAGGATGGTCTGGCTGTCGCGGGCGGCAGCCACCATGCGGCGCAGATGCTCGGTGGGAAAGATCGCTTGCCCGTCGATCTGGCGCTCCAGCGGGCGCGGCCGGCGCACCGCGATCCTCAGGGCATTGTCCATCCGCGTCGCGCTGCCGTCGGTCTCGTCACGCGGGGCGCCGTTCTGGGTGGTGCGCGAGGTGAAGCGGAACCCGCTGCCGTCGCCCTCCTCGAAATGGGCCGTGCGCACATCCATGACCACCGGGCTGCCGGCGGCCGACAGTTCGACCACCTGCCGGAACGTGGTGGTGAAGCCCTCGCACAGATTGCCGCTGGTCTCGAAGGCGATGCGCCCCTGCGCTCCGTCCACGCCGCGAGCCGGCCTGCGGGTGTCGAGCACCAGGTCGTAGACCGCCCGGTGCGGCGCGATCACCGGCTCGCCCGCGCCGCCCTGCGCGGCTGCCGGCGCCACGGACAGAATCACGGCGAGGCCGGCAGGCAGGATCAGGCGGTCAAGGAACATGAACAGGGCTCCGGAGGGGTTCGATTCCTGTTTCAGAGTGTAAAGGGGCCGCGCAGAGGCCACAACGCGGCATGGATGTGTCGCGCGCCCCGCCTTGCTTCGTCACGCCGCCTCGGGCAGGGTCCGCGCGTTTTCGCAGAATGAGGATCCGCGCCATGTCCGCCATCGCCCGCCGACTTGCCGAACGTGGCATCGAACTGCCGGCTCCGGCAACGCCCATGGCCAATTATGTCCCCTTTGTCCGCATGGGCTCCCTGCTGGTGATCTCCGGCCAGATTTGCATCGGCCCGGCGGGCGTCATCGCCGGCAAGCTTGGCACCGGCATCAGCCTCGATGAGGGCCAGGCGTCGGCGCGCATCGCCGCCCTGCACGTCATCTCCCAGATCCAGTCGGCGGTCGGCAATCTCGACAATGTCATCCGCATCGTGCGGCTCGGCGGGTTCATCAACTGCACGCCGGACTATCTCGACGCCCCGAAGGTGATGAACGGCGCCTCCGACCTGATGGTCGAGGTGTTCGGCGACAAGGGGCGGCACGCCCGCACGACCGTCGGCGTCGCTGCCCTTCCCGCCAATGCCCAGGTCGAGGTCGAGGCGCTGGTCGAGGTCGCGTGATGGATGCTGGCTGGCTCACCGCCCGGCCGATTGCCCATCGCGGCCTGCACAGCGCCGGGGCGGGCGTGCTGGAGAACTGTCCGGCGGCCTTCGTCGCCGCCATCGACGGCAATTACGCCATCGAGTGCGACGTCCAGCCCACGGCGGACGGCGAGGCGGTCGTCTTTCACGATGCAACGCTCGACCGCCTGACCCAGGCAACCGGCCGGGTCGATGCGCGCACGGCCGCCGAGTTGAAGGCCCTCTCGTTCAAGGCGACTGGCGACCGGATGGTCACGCTGGGCGAACTGTTCGACCTCGTCGCCGGCAGGGTGCCGCTCGTCGTCGAGATCAAGTCGGAATTCGACGGCCGGCTCGACCTCACCCGCCGGGTCGCGACGCTGGCGCGCAACTATCTCGGCCCGCTGGCGATCATGTCCTTCGATCCCGGCCCCATCGCCTGGCTGAAGCAGGAAGCCCCCGGCCTGGTGCGCGGCATCGTGGCCGAATCGACCTATTCCGGATCGCACTGGTCGCGCATGCACCCCGTCATGAAGCAGGAGCTTGCCGCCCTCGCCCATTTCCCGCAGACCGATCCGCACTTCCTGTCCTGGCGTGTCGCCGACCTGCCGAACGCCGCCACGGTTCTCTATCGCCATGCGCTGAAACGCCCGGTGATCTGCTGGACCGTTAGGACCGATGACGAGCGTGTGATCGCGGCCCGCCACGCCGATCAGGTGACGTTCGAGGGCTACAGGCCGTAAGCTTGGGGCCGATGAGCGCCACACCCTTCACCCTCCGCGTCGTCTCCAGCCTCTCCGACATTGCCGCCAGCGACTGGAACGCCTGCGCCGCGGACGAGGCCGGCCATGTCGACCCCTTTCTCGACCACGCCTTCTTCCTGTCGCTGGAGGAATCGGGCTCGGCCGTTCGCGAGACCGGCTGGCTGGGCCACCACGTCGTGCTGGAGGATGGTGCGGGTGCGCTGGTCGGCATCCTGCCCTGTTACCTGAAGGGCCATTCGCAGGGCGAATATGTCTTCGACTGGGGCTGGGCCGATGCCTATGAGCGGGCCGGCGGACGCTACTATCCCAAGCTCCAGGCCAGCGTTCCCTTCACGCCGGCGACAGGACGGCGCCTGCTGGTCCGGCCGGGGCCTGACGCCGGAACCGCGCGCATGACCCTTGCCCAGGGGGCGGCACAGGTGGCGCGACAGCTGGGCGTCTCCTCGCTGCATGTCACCTTCTGCCCCGAAGACGAATGGGAGGTCATGGGCCTTGCCGGCTATCTGCAACGCACCGACACGCAGTTTCATTTCGTCAATGACGGCTACCGCTCCTTCGAGGACTTCCTCGCAGCCCTGTCCTCGCGCAAGCGCAAGGTGATCCGCCGCGAGCGGCGCGAGGCGCTGGAAGGACGCGGCATCACCATCAGGCATCTGACGGGCCGCGACCTGACCGAGGACGTGTGGGACGACTTCTTCGCCTTCTACATCGACACCGGCTCGCGCAAATGGGGCCGGCCCTACCTGACACGCCGCTTCTTCTCGCTGATCGGCGAGCGCCTGGCGGACCGCATCCTGCTGATCGTTGCCGAACGCGGCGGCCGGCGCATTGCCGGCGCCCTCAATTTCATCGGCCGGGACGTCCTCTACGGCCGCAACTGGGGCGCCATCGAAGAGCACCCCTTCCTCCATTTCGAGGTCTGCTACTACCAGGCCATCGACCATGCGATCGCCCATGGCCTCGCCCGCGTGGAGGCCGGCGCACAGGGCGAGCACAAGCTCGTCCGCGGCTATCGGCCGGTCATCACCCGCTCGGCCCATTTCATCGCAGACCCCGGATTGCGCAGGGCGGTCGCCGATTTCCTGCGACGCGAGCGTGCGGCCGTGACCGAGAACAATGAGGAACTCGATACGCTGACGCCGTTCCGGAAGGTGGCGCCCCAGATGGATTGAAGGATCGGCAGATCAGCTGAACAGGTCGAGGATGGAGCCTCCCACCGCGCCTGCGGCATCGACGGCAGCATCGCTGACCGAGCCGGCTGCAGCGTCGACGGCCGCATCGCTGACCGGGCCGGCCGCAGCATCGCCGGCCGGGCCGTCCGAGTCGTTTCCGTCGGGGATCAGGGCCGCGACGGCATTGCCCACCGCCGACGCAGCATCACCCGCTGCGGAACCTATCGATCCGAAGAGATTGCCGATGCCCGCAATCGCTCCGTCGACCAGACCGCTTGCTTCGATGGCACCCCCGATGCCCTCCTCCAGGACACTTGCGCCCGGCGGATCATCCTGCCGCTGTTGGTCCTGCGATCCCGGCTGGCCGGGGGGGCTGACAGACATGGCTGCGCTCCTTGGGAAAGGGACCGGGGCTTGAGGGCTACCTGACCCTCACCGCGCGGTATTTCTATCCGATGTCATCGGTGGCGCGATCCTGAACGCGGGCTAAACGCAACGCTCGCATTCCGTTCAGTTTGCGGCGCGCAGCATCCGCTTACTGGACCGGACTGATCCGGGTCTCAGCCAACGGAGAGCCCAAGATGATGAACCGTCGCTCCTTCTTCGCCACCCTGGCCGCCGGCGGCGCTGCCGCAGTCCTCGCCTCCAGTGCCGCCATGGCGGCTACCCCGGCGATCGACGCCTTCAGCGGGCCGCTCGCAACGCCCGAGGCCGCCCCGGCTGTCGAAGCGGACACGGTTGCTGCCGAGCCGGTCGAGATGCGCGGCCGCCGCCGCGCCCGCCGTGTCGTCCGCCGCAGCCGTCGCCGCGCCCGCCGCTCGGTTCGCCGCGCCAGCCGTCGTGCGGCCCGTCGCAGCTGAGAGTGATGGCGTGCGCGCCGCCCGGGTGACATGCTGGGCGGGTCCGGGTGGCGCGCGACTGAAACAGAAGCCGGTTGTCCTGTGACCGGAACGGCGTGGTCGGGGTTCAGGCTCCTGATCGGGTCGTTGTGGGAATCGATCCGCCTCGACGCCTTGAAGGAGAACTCTATGATCGAACGCCGCACTTTTTTCGCAGTCCTCGTCGGCGGCCTTGCCGTCAGCGCTGCCGGAGGGGCCATGGCCGCCCCGGCGCGCCGTCCTGCCGCTGATGCCGGCCCGGATGCAGCGGCCGCGGCCGCTCCTGCGGAAGCCGCCACCGCGGAAGCTCCGCGCGAGATGCAGTACTACTACCGTCGGCGCTATTTCGTTCGCCGGCGCTACTTCGTCCGCCGCCGCTACTTCGTCCGGCGCCGCTTCTTCGTCCGGCGCCGCTACTACTGGTGATTTCGATCGCCCTTGCCGGCGCCGGTCTGACCGGCGTCGGCAACCATGTCGACGGATTAGGGCATGCCCTAAGGGAAAACCCGGATGAAGTGAGGTTTCGAATCCCTAGTATTTCCGGGTGACCCGCATTGTCCCCATTCATTCTGGAGGTTCTGTCATGCTTCATCGTCGTTCGTTCCTGGCCGCTGCGGCTGGAGGTCTCGCGGTTGCCGCGATCGCCTCGCGTGCCGAAGCTGCCCCGGCACCAACCCCGATGACCGAAGTTTCGGATGCCCCGCGCACGGTCGGTGACCTGCGCCAGTCGCTTGCCGGTGAGCCGCGTGAGATGCAGTATTATTATTACCGCCGCCCGCGCCGCTATTATTACCGCCGCCCGCGCATGGTGCGCCGGTGCTGGTGGACCAATTACGGCCGAGTCTGCCGCTGGGTCCGCGTCTGGTGACCCTGAACCATTGCGGTGCTTGACGGCGCCGCCTTCGATTGCGACACCCTCGCGCCTGTTCCAGACGCGAGGGTGTTTTCATGTCCGAGGCCGCCTACGATCCGAACAACGTCTTCGCAAAGATCCTGCGCGGCGAGTTGCCGGCCCAGAAGGTCTATGAGACCGAGCGCGTCCTGGCCTTCATGGACATCATGCCCCGCGCCGACGGCCATGTTCTGGTGATTCCGAAGACGCCGGCGCGCAACCTGCTCGACATCCATCCCGACGATCTTGCCGAACTGGCGCGGGCAACCCAGATCGTCGCGCGCGGCGTCAAGGCCGGCATGGGCGCCGAGGGTCTGACGGTCCAGCAGTTCAACGAGAGCGCCGGCGGACAGGTCGTGTTCCATATCCACGTCCATATCCTGCCACGCTGGAGCGGCCTGGCGCTGAGGCCGCATACCGGCGCAATGGAAAAGCCGGAGGTTCTGGCCCGGCATGCCGAGACGATCCAGGCCGCCATCACCGCCATGCAGGCGGGCGGCTGATCACCTGAGGCCGACCTACCACGCACCCGAGACCACGACGACCTCGGAAGCCAGCACCCCGAGAAGCACGGACCGGCGTCCCGCCGCATAGGCGGCGATGCCGACCGCCAGGGCCGCCATGCGCCAGCCGAGCGGCAGACCTGCCAAGGCGCCGGCCGGAAAGAAGGCGAGCTTGGCGACCACAGCCGCGAGCGTCGCGGTGGCAACCGCCCGCACCCAGACCAGCAGTTCGGAGTTTTCGTCCATCCCGCGCCCGACGACGAGGCCGAGCCAGCGCCACATCTCGCTGGGCAGCACGCCGACCAGGAGCAGCGCCAGATAGGGCGTGAGATCGGACCCGATCAGTGTCATCGGCCGGTCCTCACGGCGCGATCATCCGCCGGTGCAGCCGTGCGGCGGCATAGGCCAGCGTTCCCCCGCCAAGCCCCGCATAGAGCAGTTCCAGGCCATCTCCTGTCAGCGCGCCCAGCGGCAGGCCGGCAAAGCCGGCGCCGATCGCCAACCGGTCCGAGACGACGCGGGCCGTGGTGAACAGCGACAGCAGGAAGAAGATCGGCGTCAGGAACAGAAGTCCCGCCGCAAGGAAGGCCGGAATGATTCCCGCGAGGCCATAGCCGATGGCGGTCGCGACAGCCGCCGACAACAGCAGCCCGGAGCCGAGGCCGAGGAAGAAGGGCACGCGCCCCTCCCCGTCCACCTGCGGCAGCAGCCTCAGCCCCTCGACCCAGGCCGAGATGGCGACGAAATGGGCGCACAGGATGGCGGTCACCGGGTGACGCCCCTGCAGCCTGAGATAGGGTAGAAGCGAGACGACCATCGGCAGCAGGCGGACAGAGGAGAGCCAGACGGTGAGGCCGACCGCGATCCAAGAACCGCCGGAACCGAGCCCTCCGACCAGAATGAGATGGGCCGGACCGGCCCAGATCAGCAGCGTGGCCAGCATGGCCCAGGCGAGCGGCATGCCGTAATCGGCGCAGACCGAGCCGATGCCGATGAAGGTGGCACCAAGGATCACCGCAGGCAGCGCAACCGCCGCCCGCAGGCCGCGCCGGTACCAGGCGGCCTGCGACAGGGGAACGGATGACGGGGCAGCGGTCATGGTCGATCACTCGACCCTCGGCGCACGCCTTGCAAGCCGCGTTGCTGCATATGCGCCATTCAGCCGGAAACGCCGGCCCGCAGGTGCGCGGGCCGGCTGCCGGCTTACTCGGCCTTGAGCGGCACCTTCGGCACCGATCCGGACGGCTTCTTCGGCTCGACGGGAACGGGGAGACCACCGGACCCGCCGCCCTTGGGCTTGCGCTTCGGCCGCGCCGATGCCTTGCGCGGGCTGGCACGCTTGGCGATCCGGCGCACGTCGGGCGCCACCGGCTCGGGCTTCGGCGTCACCGGGCCGGCGGGATAGTCGAAACCGAGCGAGGGGAAGCCCTCCTCGTCCTTCTCGACGACGACCCGCACATGGCCGCCATTCTTGAGGCGCCCGAACAGCAGGTCCTCGGCCAGCGGCTTCTTGATATATTCCTGAATGACCCGCGCCATCGGCCGGGCACCCATCTGCTCGTCATAGCCACGCTCGATCAGCCAATCCTTGGCGTCGGGCGAAAGTTCGATGGTCACCTGCCGGTCGGCGAGTTGCGCCTCGAGCTGGATCACGAACTTCTCGACGACATTGCCGATGACTTCGGTCGACAGGTGGCCGAACGCGATGGTGGCATCCAGACGGTTGCGGAACTCGGGCGCGAACAGCCGGTTGATCGCCTCCGTATCGTCGCCCTCGCGCCGGGTGCGTGTGAAGCCGATGGCCGGTTTGGCCAGGTCGGACGCCCCCGCATTGGTCGTCATGATCAGAATGACATTGCGGAAATCGACCTGCTTGCCGTTGTGGTCGGTCAGCTTCCCGTGATCCATGATCTGCAGGAGGATGTTGAACAGGTCCGGATGGGCCTTCTCGATCTCGTCCAGCAGCAGCACGCAATAGGGATTCTGGTCGATTCCGTCGGTCAGCAGCCCGCCCTGGTCGAAGCCGACATAGCCGGGTGGCGCGCCGATCAGCCGCGAGACCGTATGGCGCTCCATATATTCCGACATGTCGAAGCGCAGCAGCTGCACGCCGAGAACATTGGCAAGCTGCTTGGCGACCTCGGTCTTGCCGACGCCCGTGGGGCCGGAGAACAGGTAGTTGCCGATCGGCTTTTCCGGCTCGCGAAGGCCGGCGCGGGCCAGCTTGATCGAGGCGGACAACGCCTCGATGGCCTTGTCCTGGCCATAGACCACGCGCTTCAGCGTCGCCTCGATGTTCCTCAGCACCTCCGCATCGTCCTTGGAGACGGTTTTCGGCGGAATGCGCGCCATGGTCGCGATCGTCGCCTCGATCTCCTTCAGGCCGATGGTGCGCTTGCGCTTGGCCTCGGGCAGCAGCATCTGCGCCGCGCCGCTCTCGTCGATCACGTCGATCGCCTTGTCGGGCAGCTTGCGGTCGTGGATGTAGCGGGCCGACAGCTCCACCGCAGCCTTGATGGCATCATTGGTGTAGCGCAGCTTGTGGTAGGTCTCGAAGGCCGATTTCAGACCCTTGAGGATCTCGATCGCATCGGCGACCGAGGGTTCGTTCACGTCGATCTTCTGGAAGCGGCGGACGAGCGCGCGGTCCTTCTCGAAATATTGCCGGTATTCCTTGTAGGTCGTCGAGCCGATGCAGCGCAGCGTGCCCTGGGCAAGCGCCGGCTTGAGCAGGTTCGAGGCATCCATCGCGCCGCCAGACGTGGCGCCGGCACCGATGACGGTGTGGATCTCGTCGATGAACATGATGGCCTTGGGATGGGCCTCCACCTCCTTGATGACCTGCTTCAGCCGCTCCTCGAAATCGCCGCGATAGCGGGTTCCCGCGAGCAGCGTCCCCATGTCGAGCGAGAACACCGTGGCGTCCTTCAGCACGTCCGGCACATCGTTCTCGACGATCCGCTTGGCAAGACCCTCGGCGATGGCGGTCTTGCCGACGCCGGGATCGCCGACCAGCAGCGGATTGTTCTTCTGCCGCCGGCAGAGCACCTGGATCGTCCGGCTGATCTCGCCGTCACGGCCGATCAGCGGGTCGATCCGGCCCTCGCGGGCCTTCTTGTTGAGGTTGACGCAATAGGCATCGAGCGCGTCGCCCTTCTTCTTCTCGCCCTCGGGAGACTTCTCCTTGGCCTCCTCCGGCTCCTCGGAGCCTTTGGGAGAGCGCGCCTCGCTGAGGCCGGCCCGCTTGGCAATGCCGTGGGAGATGTAATTGACCGCGTCATACCGCGTCATGTCCTGCTCCTGCAGGAAATAGGCGGCGTGGCTCTCGCGCTCGGCGAAGATGGCGACCAGAACATTGGCCCCGGTCACCTCCTCGCGGCCCGAGGACTGGACGTGGATGACGGCGCGCTGGATGACGCGCTGGAAGCCGGCGGTGGGCTTGGAATCCTCCGATCCGTCGGTGACCAGGTTGTCGAGCTCGCTGTCGACATAGCCGACAAGGCTCTTCTTCAGCTTTTCGAGATCGACGCTGCAGGCGCGCATCACGGCGGCCGCGTCCTGGTCGTCGATCAGCGCGAGCAGCAGGTGCTCGAGCGTCGCATATTCGTGGCGGCGCTCGTTGGCGAGCGCGAGAGCCCGGTGGAGCGACTGTTCGAGGCTGCGAGAAAATGACGGCAAGGGAACCTCTTCAAAAAGTCTGGCCGCGGGCCATGGCCCGCCGGCGGTCATCGTTCACTTCTTCTCCATGACGCACTGGAGAGGGTGTTGGTGCTTGCGGGCAAAGTCCATCACCTGCGTGACCTTTGTCTCGGCCACCTCGTAGGTATAGACACCACATTCGCCGACGCCGTGCTGGTGGACATGCAGCATGATGCGGGTCGCATCGTCGGCATCCTTGTTGAAGAACTTCTGCAGGATGTGCACGACGAACTCCATCGGCGTGTAGTCGTCGTTGAGCAGCAGCACGCGATACAGGCTCGGACGCTTCGTCTGCGTCCGCGTCTTGGTGATCACCGACGTCCCGGGGCCCATCGGGTCCTGGTCACGCTCGTCCTTCTTGCCGGCCATGGCAAGTGACGGAAACCGGCCGGCCTCCTGCACGAGATCCGCCCCGCAGGCTGGCCGGGCCGTCTGATCCAGGAGCGATGCGTCGTTCGTCATGGTCATTTCCGGGCCGGTCCTCCGGTTCGCCCCCCGGGGGGCTGATCGAAGCAGGGTCCAGGACGCTGCCCCGAAAGGGCCTGTGCTGGTTTGCGATGCGAGAATCATGCCGGGACGTGTGCTCCTAGGCTAGTCGTAAAAATAGGCATCGGGGAGGTGCGCCGCTAGGCCGCGCCCTGTGCTTTCCCCGAAGCCCCTCACGAAGCCGCCGGTCCGCGGCGGATGCATGGCCGGCAGGGCTCCGCTGCAATGGACTTCGCCGCCACCGCCGCTACCGTTTCGCGACCGGACACGGGATAGGACGAGGATTGCATGACGGGAATCGGGCGGTTGGCCCAGGCGGCCGCATTCACCCTCTCCATGGCAATCCTGGCGACCGCATCCGCCCCGGCCGAGGCCCGCCGGACCCAGTGCCGCGCCAATGGTGCCCATTACGTGCTGCAGGGCGCCCCGCAGGTCACCGCCCTGTTCCGGGGCGCCAGCACGCAATCGACCCCATCCTCCGATCTCGTTTTCCAGATCCGGACCGCACCCGACAGGGAATATCTGTTCCTCATCCACCAGGCCCAGGGGTTCGGCCGCATGAGCCTGGAGCCCGTCTCCCATCCCGGCCGCACGGAGGGCTATCGCTACCGGTCCCTGCCGCAGCCGGAGGGAGAGCCGCCGCTGCTCCTCTATACATTCGACCGCCGCCTCCGGACGCTCGAAAGCCCGCCGCGCGAGGGCGTCGAGGCGCCGCGATTCGTTTTCGTTCCCGATGTGGCACAGCGCCTCTGGTACGACCCCGCCTCCCTGACCGACCGGCCCGGCATCGACCGCGAGGTCGTCCCCGTCGGCCTGTTCCGGCGGGTCCATTGCGGCAACCGCCGCCGATGACGCTTTCCGAGGCGGCGCTTGGCATCGTCGGTGCGCTGCACCTGCTGATGGGCTGGGCTGCGGCGCGCCGCGTCCGGATGGACGGGCTTCTGGATGCCGCCATCTCGGCCCTTTCGCTCAAGCCCGTGCCGGCCGCCGAGCGGCGCGATGCCCGCTGGCGCATGAGCCTGGCCGTCGCCGTGTTCTCCGGCGGCGCGCTGACCCTCGTACAGAGCCTCGCCGCACTGCCCGTGCTGGTCGCGACACTGGCCGGCCAGGCCTGGTATGTCGGCCGGGTTGCCTCAAGGGTCGCGGACCCCGACGACCCGCCGGAGCCCGGTGAGGCCGGCAGCGACTGGATGATCGTCGCCCTGCAGGGAGCCGTGACTGCGCTTGTCGCTGCGGCAGCCCATGCCGGCATCCTGCATGCGCCGGGTCAACAGCCCCTGGCGCTTGCGGGGGCGCTGGCTGCAGGCCTTGCCTTCGGCATCTGGCAGTTCCGGAGCCTGTCCTTGCCGGTCCCCGGACTGTCCGGAGGTCAGGCATCCGCGCCGGCTGACCCTCCCGAGCCGCTGCCCGAAACGGTGCGCCTGATGGTCCGGCCCTTCGTGCTGCCGGTCGCCGATGACCGCACCGGGCGGGTCGTGCCGAATGCCACCATCGTGGAGGCCTTCGGCGAGACCCTGTCGGTGGACATCCGCGACTGGGAAGACGACTATTTCGACACCATTCCCCCGCGCAAGCGCGAAGGCGGCTTTGCCGACCCGGCCGACGCGGCCCGGTTCGCCGCGGAGGGCGCGGCGCTGGTCGCCCGCATGAATGCCGCGCTTGGCCAACCCCGCGTCGTCTATGCTCCGCCCGGGACGGTATTTCCGATGGCGCCCGAGCGGTTGCGGTCGCAGGCCCGCCGTATCAAGGTGATGGCCGACTATGCCTGCCATCCCCTCTGGTCCCTCGACGACGACGATCCCGGACAGATCGCGCCCGATACCCTCGGCGTGTCGCCGGAACTCGTCGCCGGTCTCGACGCCTGGGCCCGCGCCTTCGAGGACGCGCTCGACTGGGACAATCCCGGTGGACCAGGGCTCTGGTCCGACGCCGAAGCCGAGACCCACAGGATCGAGGGTCGCCGGCTGGCGGCGGCACTCGCCCGCGAACTGCGCGCGCGCGGCCGCACGGACGTGGAAGTGAGCCTTGCGACCGAGACGGGCGCCCCTGTCGTCGTCAGCCCCGATGACGAGGTCTAGGCACGGCTCCAGACCGTCCGCGCCACGCCGGCCTGCGGGTCGATGAGGTTGACGGGCCCCGGCCGCAGGCCCGACCGTGCGAGCACTGCTTCGGGGTGACCCGACGAGAAACAGGGGCGTCCACCGGTAAGGCTCACGCGGCTGGCCGTCGACAGGACGAAGCGGTCGTAGCCGAGGGTGAGGAAGAGATCGAAGACCGCCGTGCCGCCGGTAATCGCAACAGTGCCGCTCCGGATGCCCAGTTCGGAGAGGACCGCGTCGAAGCCGAGACCGTCGGGATTCCAGCGCATGGCGAGCGGATCGCCTGCATCGGCCTCAAGCCTCGTCACGCCACGGGTCAGCACCAGCCGGCGCCGGCCGGGATTGGCGTGGCGCTCATGGCCGGCACGGCCGAGCACGACCAGCGCCGCACGGTCGAGAGCGGCCTGGAACAGGCGCCAGTCGGCATCGTTCATCAGGCCGGCCGGCATGATCCCGTCCGGTCCGGCGATCATGCCATCGGCCGAGACGATGGCGTGGCCCTCGATCGCGATGGATGGATTCACCCAGCCCTCCTGCGCGCATTCCGTGCCAGCCCCGGGCCGGCCCGGCGTCACGCCGCCTTCTTCGCTTCCGCGATCTTCACGAGGTTGCGCAGGATCACGGCAGCGCCCTTCAGCCGGTCATCCGGCTTCGGCCAGTTGCGGATGAACACGACCTTCTGGTCGGGCCTGACCTTGGCGAGCGAGCCCTGTTCGCCGAGATAGGCGACGAGGCCGGCCGGATTGGCATATTTCTGATCGCGGAACGAGATGACCATGCCGCGCGGGCCGGCATCGACCTTGTCGACATTCGCCCGCCGGCAATAGGCCTTGACCACCGCCACCTTGACCAGATGCTGCACCTCGTCCGGCAGCGGCCCGAAACGGTCGATCATCTCCGCGGCGAAGGCGTCGATCTCCTGGTCGGTGCCGAGATCGCCAAGGCGCCGGTAGAGCGACAGCCGGAGCGACAGATCCTCCACATAGGTCTCCGGAATGAGGATGGGCGTGCCGACGGTGATCTGCGGCGACCATTTGTCCTCCGCCACCTCGTCGACGAGGCCGGCCTTCATCATCGAGACCGCCTCTTCCAGCATCTGCTGGTAGAGCTCGTAGCCGACCTCCTTGATATGCCCGGACTGCTCGTCGCCGAGCAGGTTGCCCGCGCCGCGGATGTCGAGATCGTGGGAGGCGAGCTGGAAGCCGGCGCCCAGCGTATCGAGCGACTGCAGCACCTTGAGACGCCGCTCGGCCTGCGGCGTGATCGGCTTGTTCTCCGGCAGGGTGAACAGCGCATAGGCGCGTGTCTTGGCCCGCCCGACCCGGCCGCGCAGCTGGTAGAGCTGGGCGAGGCCGAACATGTCGGCCCGCCAGACGATCAGCGTGTTGGCGGAGGGAATATCCAGCCCGGATTCCACGATGGTGGTCGACAGAAGGATGTCCACCTTGCCGTCATAGAAGGCGCCGATACGGTCCTCCAGATCGCCGGCCGCCATCTGGCCGTGGGCGACAATGAACTTTGCCTCCGGCACATGCTCGCGCAGGAACGCCTCGGCCTCGCCGAGATCCTCGATGCGCGGGCAGACGAAGAAGGCCTGCCCGCCCCGATAGCGCTCGCGCAGCAGCGCCTCGCGGATGACCAGCGGGTCGAACGGGGTGACGAAGGATCGGACCGCCAGACGGTCCACCGGCGGCGTGGCGATGATGGAGAGGTCGCGCACCCCGGTCATGGCCAGTTGCAGCGTGCGCGGGATCGGCGTCGCGGTCAGGGTGAGCACATGCACCTCGGCCCGCAGCTCCTTCAGCCGCTCCTTGTGGCCGACGCCGAAATGCTGCTCCTCGTCGACGATGACCAGGCCGAGATCCCTGAAGGAGATCGCCTTGCCGAGCAGGGCATGGGTGCCGACCACGATGTCCACCGTTCCGTCGGTGAGGCCCTTCTTGGCAGCCGCCAGATCCACCGAGCCGACCATGCGCGAGGCCTGCGCGACATTGACGGGAAGCCCCTTGAACCGTTCGGCGAAGGTCTTGAAGTGCTGGCGGGCGAGCAGCGTGGTCGGCACCACCACCGCCACCTGCTTGCCGCCCATGACCGCTGCGAAGGCGGCGCGCAGCGCCACCTCCGTCTTGCCGAAGCCGACATCGCCGCAGACGAGACGGTCCATCGGCTTGCCGGCCGCAAGGTCATCGAGCACCGCATCGATGGCATGGGCCTGGTCGTCGGTCTCGTCATAGGGGAAGCGGGCGGCGAACTCGTCATAGGCGCCGTCCGGCGGCACAAGCTTCGGCGCCTCGCGCAGCGCGCGGGCAGCGGCGATCTTGATGAGGCCGGCGGCCATTTCGAGGATGCGCTTCTTGAGCCGCGCCTTGCGCGCCTGCCAGGCGCCGCCGCCGAGCCGGTCGAGCTGCGCCTCGGCATCCTCCGAGCCGTAGCGCGACAGAAGCTCGATATTCTCCACCGGCAGGAACAGCTTGTCGCCGCCGGCATAGTGGATCTCCACGCAGTCATGCGGTGCGCCGGCCGCCGTCACCGTCTTCAGGCCAATGAACCGGCCGATGCCGTGATCGACATGGACGACGAGGTCGCCGGCCGACAGGCTGGTCACCTCCGCGATGAAGTCCTGTGCGCGCTTGCGCTTCTTCTGGGCGCGCACCAGCCGGTCGCCGAGAATGTCCTGCTCGCCGATGACCGCGAAGTCGGGCGTCTCGAAGCCTTCCTCGATGCCGAGCACGCCGAGCGCGATCTCGTCGCCGCGCAGCGCCTGCGCCGAGGCCCAGCTCTCCACCGGTCTCAGCGCCTTCAGCCCGTGGTCCTCCAGGATCGGCTGCAGGCGCTCGCGCGACCCCTCCGACCAGGCCGCCACGACGACCCGCTTCTTGTCCTTGCGCAGGGCCGCGACATGGGATGCCACCGCATCGAAGACATTGGCGTTCTCGTCGGCCCGTTCGGCCGCGAACGACCGGCCGCGCCGGCCGCCGAGGTCGATCATCGCGCCGTCGCTCGTCCCCGCCAGCGCGAAAGGCGTGAGCTTGACCACGGCCTCGCCGCCGCGCCGGCCGTCCCAGTCCGCGGCCGTCAGGTAGAGACCGTCGGGCGGCAGCGGCTTGTAGGGGGACGCGCCGCTGTCGTGGTCGAGCGCGCTTTTGCGGGCATCGTAATAGTCGGCGATCGTCGTCAGCCGCTCCCTGGCCGCCTCCTCCACCTGCGCGTCCAGAACCACGCCGGCGTCCGGGATGTAGTCGAAGACCGTGTCGAGGCTGTCATGGAACAGCGGCATCCAGTGCTCGACGCCGGGATGGCGCCGCCCTTCCGACACCGCCTCGTAGAGCGCATCGCCCTTGGTGGAGCCGCCGAAGGCGCGCACATAGGCGAGGCGGAACTTGACCATGGTCTCGGTGGTGATCTGCACCTCCGAGGTCGGCACCAGGTCCAGCCGGCGCAGGGTGCCGGTGGTGCGCTGGCTTTCCGGATCGAAGGAGCGGATCGATTCCAGCGTGTCGCCGAAGAAGTCGAGCCGGATCGGCGTATCGAGCCCAGGCGGATAAAGATCGAGGATGCCGCCGCGCACCGCATATTCGCCGATATCGCGCACCGTCGACGTGCGCAGATAGCCGTTCACCTCCAGCCAGGCCTGCAGCCCCGCCATGGCGATGACATTGCCCGGGGCGGCAGACAGCGACTGCTTGGCAATGACGGCGCGCGCGGGCACGCGCTGCAGCGCCGCGTTGATCGTCGTCAGCACGATGGCCGGCGTCGCCCGGCCGGTGGTGCGGGCAAGGCGCGACAGCGTCAGCATGCGCCGCGCCATGACGGCGGCATTCGGCGAGGCCCGGTCATAGGGCTGGCAGTCCCAGGCCGGCAGGCTCAGCACCTCGATGCCGGGGGCGAAGAAGGTCAGTGCCGTCTCCAGCGCCTGCAGGCGCGGTCCGTCGCGGCAGATCACCAGCAGTTCGGGCGAGGCCTGGTTGCCCTTCGCATGGAGCTGGCGCGCCAGATCGGCGACGACCAGCGCGTCGAAGCCCTGCGGCACGCCGGCTAGGGTCAGCCGCCCGCGGGAGGCCACGACATCGGCGGGAGAACGCTTTGCCATCAGCCGATCCAGGCTCCCCTGCCCTCGCCGTGAAACGCCTTCAGCGCCTGAAACACCGGCTTGTCATAACTTCCCGGCGTCTCGGCCTTGCCCGTGACCCAGGCGAACAGGTCGCGGTCCGGCACCTCGATCAGACGCTCGAACTCGTCGAGCTCGGCCTCGGAGAAGCCGCCGATATGGGCATCGGCAAAACGGCCCATGATCAGATCCATCTCGCGCGTGCCGCGGTGCCAGGAGCGGAACAGCACCTTGCGCCGGCGCGGATCGAGATCGGCGGAGGAACGGGTCGTTCCGGTCATCGGCAAGCCTCGCGGTCACAACGGCAAAAGCCGGGGACGCCTTGCGCCACCCGGTTCGGCCGCTTCCCTAGCACCGCGCGGGGGACCTGTCAGCGCCGCAATCTGCGATACAATCCCGCCATGCGTCCGGCGCGACTCGATCCCCTCTTTGCCTCCCTCACCGCGGTGAAGGGCGTCGGCGGCAAGCTGGAGGGCCTGTTCAGACGGCTTCTCGGCACGGACGGCCCGCCGCGCGTGATCGATCTGCTGTTTCATCTGCCGTCCGGGATCATCGACCGGCGGGCACGGCCGACGCTTGCGGAGGCGGTGCCGGGCGCGATCGTCACCCTGGAAGTGCACATCGAGCGGCACCGCCCGCCCCCGCCCGGCAAGGCACGCGCGCCCTATCGCGTGCTGGTGTCGGACGAGACCGGCGACCTGACGCTGGTCTGGTTCAACGCCCATCGCGCCCGCATCGAGCCGATGTGCCCGGTCGGCGAGACCCGCATCGTCTCCGGACGGATCGAACTGTTCGACGGCATGCGCCAGATGGTCCATCCGGACCGGGTCATGACGGTCGAACAGGCCGCGACCATGCCGCTCGTCGAGCCGGTCTATCCGCTGACCGAGGGGCTTGCCGCCGGCATCGTCCGGCGAGCCGCCGAAGGCGCGCTGGCAAAGCTGCCCAAACTACCTGAATGGCAGGATGACCGGCTCCTCGTCCGGCAGAGCTGGCCGGATTTTGCCGCCGCCCTCCGGCAGGTTCACATGCCGGCAGGGCCAGAGGACCAGGACCCCGCCAGCCCTGTCTGGTCGCGACTGGCCTATGACGAACTGCTCGCCGGCCAGCTCGCCCTCGGGCTGGTCCGTGCCAATCTGAGGCGGCCGGCCGGCCGGGCCAATGCCGGCGATGGCGCGCTGCGCGCACGCATCGAGGCGGCCCTGCCCTTCGCGCTGACCGGCTCCCAGCGTCAGGCGATCGCCGGGATCACCGCCGACATGAGCGCCGGGACGTGCATGCTGCGCCTGCTTCAGGGCGATGTCGGCTCCGGCAAGACGGTCGTCGCGCTCATGGCCATGGCTGCCGCCGCCGAGGCCGGCCGCCAGTCGGCCCTGATGGCCCCGACCGAATTGCTCGCCCGCCAGCACGCCAAGGTGCTGCGGGAGCTCGGCACCGCTGCCGGCCTCGAGGTCGCCATCCTCACCGGCCGTGAAAAGGGCCGCGAGCGCGAGACCATCCTGGCCCGCCTCGCCTCGGGCGAGACCGCCATCGTGGTTGGCACCCACGCCCTGTTCCAGGAGGGTGTGACCTTCCACGACCTCGGCCTTGCCGTCATCGACGAGCAGCACCGCTTCGGCGTCCACCAGCGCCTGGCGCTGACCGCCAAGGGCGAGGCAGTCGACCTTCTGGTCATGACCGCAACCCCCATTCCGCGCACGCTGGTGCTGACCTGGTTTGGCGACATGGACTCCTCCCAGCTCACCGAGAAGCCGGCAGGCCGCAAGCCGGTCGATACCCGCATCGTCGCCCTGGAACGGCTGGAGGAGGTGGTGGACGGCATCGGCCGGGCGCTCGCCGCCGGCCGTCAGATCTACTGGGTCTGCCCGCTTGTCGCCGAGAGCGAGGAGACTGACCTGGCCGCGGCCGAGGAGCGTTTCGCCCTGCTCGAACAGCGCTTCGGCGCGGCGGTCGGCCTCGTTCACGGCCGCATGAAGGGCGCCGACAAGGATGCCGCCATGCAGCACTTCGTGCGGGGCGACACCCGCATCCTCGTCGCCACCACCGTCATCGAGGTCGGCGTCGATGTTCCGCAGGCCTCGATCATGGTCATCGACCATGCCGAGCGCTTCGGCCTGTCGCAGCTTCACCAGCTGCGCGGACGCATCGGAAGGGGCGCCGAGGCATCGACCTGCATCCTGCTCTATCGCGGCCCGCTGGGCGAGACCGCGCGCCGCCGCCTCGACATCCTGCGCGAGACCGAGGACGGCTTCCGGATCGCGGAGGAGGACCTGAAGCTGCGCGGCGAGGGCGACCTGCTTGGCACCCGGCAGTCCGGCATGCCGGGCTTCAAGGTGGCGCGGCTGGAACATCACGCCCCGCTGCTCGAAATCGCCCGGCAGGACGCAAGGCTGCTCATCGAGACCGACCCGCAGCTGGCCGGCCCGCGCGGCGCGGCCT
Source organism: Phreatobacter sp. (assembly GCF_051860605.1). GTDB lineage: Bacteria > Pseudomonadota > Alphaproteobacteria > Rhizobiales > Phreatobacteraceae > Phreatobacter. The sequence continues at coordinate 152,569 of NZ_JBHYDR010000008.1, forward strand.
TGCGCGACCTGCTCTACCTGTTCGGCCGCGACGAGGCGATCCGCCTCGTCAAGGCGGGCTGAGCCATGCTGCAGCGACCCTGGCGCGCCCTGCTGTTCCTCGCCGGCTGCCTGTTCACCGCCATCGGCGTGGTCGGCATCATTCTGCCCGGCCTGCCCGGCACGGTCTTCCTTATCCTCGCGGCCTGGTGCTTTGCCCGCTCCTCGCCGCGCTTCGAATGGTGGCTCATCCACCATCCCCGTTTCGGCCCGCCGGTGCGCAAATGGCGCGAGCGCGGCGCCATCGAGCCGCGCATCAAGGCAATTGCCATCGGCTCCATGGCCCTGTCCTGGGCGATCGTCTGGATGACCGCGCCGCCGGTCGCCATCGCCGTCTCGGGCCTCTGCCTCGCCCTGAGCGCGCTCTATGTCGGAACGAGGCCGAACGCATGACCCGCCCCCGCATCGTCTGTGCCGGAATCGCCACGCTGGACCTTGTCTATGCGGTCGACACCATGCCCACGGAAGCGGTGAAATACCGCGCGAAGGATCTCGTCATGTCCGGCGGCGGGCTCGCCGGCAATGCGGCGGTTGCGGCGGCCCGGCTGGGTGCCGCCGTCTCGCTCGTCACGCGCCTCGGCGACGACCTGCCGGGCGACGCGATCATCGCGGGGCTGGCCGCCGAGGGCATCGACTGCAGCGCCGTCGCGCGCGTGCCCGGCGGGCGTTCGCCCGTCTCGTCGGTGATCGTCGATCCGGCGGGCGAGCGCATGGTGGTGAGCCATTCCGACAATGCCACGCTCGGCGATGCCGCCGACCTGCCGGACGCCCTGCTGGCCGGTGCCGATGCCTGCTATGCCGAGACGCGCTGGATCGCCGCAGCCCTCAGGCTCCTGCCTCAGGCGCGCGCCGCCGGCATTCCCTCCGTCCTCGACGCCGACCGGCGGCCGAGCGATCCGGCGGTGCTGGACCTTGCCACCCATGTCGGGTTCTCGGCGCCCGCGCTGAAGGAACTGACCGGGATCGACGACGTTGCCTCGGCACTCGCGGCCGCATCCACCAGCCGCGCAAATGTGTATCTGGTCACGGATGGCGAGAAGGGTGCCTGGTACATGGAGGATGGGCGCGTGCGGCACGAACCGGCCTTTCCGGTCGCGGCGGTCGATACGCTGGGAGCCGGCGACACATGGCATGGCGCGCTGGCTGTGGCGCTGGGCGAGCATCAGCCGCTGCGACAGGCGGTCCGCTTCGCCAATGGCGCGGCCGCTCTGAAATGCACCGTTTTCGGAGGGCGGGCCGGCATGCCGCACCGTGCGGCGCTGGATGCCCTGCTTGCCGGATCATGAGAGCCATCGGAGCGCATACGGATGCACAAGACCTCCGGTTCGGCTAGTGTCCGCCGCGTGTCCGGGCCCGTTCGCCTCCTGCTTGTCCTGCTGACGCTCGCCGGGCTGACCGGTGCCGGCGGTCGCGTGGCCTTTTCGTCGGAAACGGAAGCCTTCATCGCCCGCGTCGCCGAGGCGCGCACACTGTTCCGCATCACCGTGACGAACCTGCGCGAGGGCCGCACCGATGATGCCGTGCGGTCGCTGGAGCAGCTGTCGGTCCACTGGCAGGAGACCGTCCGCAACTTTCGCGACAACCCACCGGCCATCTTCACCCGCACCGCCCTGTTCGCCGAGACGCTGGACGGTACGATCGCCCGCCTCAGCCGCGCTGCCGAGGGCCTGTCGCAGGGCCGGACGGACGCTGCGCTCGACGAACTCGGCCCGCTGCGGCAGGACTGGATCGGCATGCGCCGCGCGGCCGGGCTCTACGGCCTTGTCGAGTGCCTGGACGAGGCAACTGCCGCCCTCGACTCCTTCGTCACTGTCCGCCGCACGCCGCCGGATCTCGCCCGCGCCGAGACGCGCGGCGAGGTCATCGCGCGGGCGGCCGTCTATCGCTTCGCGCTGCGGCGCTGCGATGCCTTCGCCTCCCAGGACATGGTCGCCGAGGGCGACTACCAGCGCCGGGTCGAGGCGATCATGGCGGCGCTCGACGTGGTCGATACGGCCCTCAGGCTGCGCGACCCGGGCCTGCTCGACCGGGTGCTGACCGACCTGAAGGGCTTCGATCTGCAACTCTCCCAGCGCTACGGCGGATAGCTCGCGGCTGGACAGGCCGGCCCGGCCCGTGCCACCTCTTCAACCGATTTGACGGGATCGGAACGGCCGCAGCGACGGCCGCCGTGCAAGGGAGAGCAGGGATGGCGAAACGTCTTCAGGGCAAGGTGGCGCTGGTCACCGCCGCGGCCAACGGCATCGGCCGGGCCATTGCCGAGGCCTTCGCGGCCGAGGGCGCGAAGGTCATCGCCACCGATATCGACAAGGCGAAGCTCGACGGCATCCCCAGGGCACGCAAGCTGAAGCTCGACGTCACCTCGACCCGCCAGGTGGAGGCCCTCGCGGCGAAGACCGGTCCCATCGACATCCTCGTCAACGCCGCCGGCTGGGTCCATCACGGCCAGGTTCTCGACACCGCGGAGGCCGACTGGGACCGCTCCTTCGACCTCAACGTCAAGTCCATGCACCGCACCATCCGCGCCTTCCTGCCGGGCATGCTGGACAAGGGCGCGGGCTCGATCATCAACATCGCCTCCGGCGCCTCCTCCATCCGCGGCGTGCCGAACCGCTACGCCTATGGCGCCTCCAAGGCGGCGGTCATCGGCCTGACCAAGTCGGTCGCCATCGACTTCATCCGCCGCGGCATCCGCGCCAATGCCATCTGCCCCGGCACGATCCAGTCGCCCTCGCTCGACGATCGCATCCGCGCGCTCGCCGCCTCCACCGGCCAGAGCGAGGCCGCGGCCCGCAAGGCCTTCATCGACCGCCAGCCCATCGGCCGTCTCGGCACGGCGGAAGAGGTGGCGCTGCTTGCGGTCTATCTCGCCTCCGACGAGGCCGCCTACACGACGGGCGCGATCCACATCGTGGATGGCGGATTTTCGCTGTAGGGGGGCGCCGGGAAGCGCGGATGGTGAGCGGGGTGGGGATCGAACCCACGACCACATGATTAAAAGTCACGTGCTCTACCGCTGAGCTACCCGCCCATCCGGGCGCGGGTTTGGCGGATCGCGTCCGGGAAGTCAACGCAGGTCGCCGTGAACCCGCCCGCCACGGGCAAACAGCACCCCGCCGGCGCGATGCATGGCTTCCATCCCCTCCGCGCCGTTGCCCCCTGCCCCGCGCCCCGCCAGCCTTGCCGCCCCGAACCCCGATGGCAGGCCATGCAGCAGCTTTCTCCCGATTCCCTTCTCGCCGCCGTCCGCGACTGGGTGCTCATCGAGAGCCCGACGCAGGACGCCGCCGCCGTCAACCGCGTCGCCGATCACGCCACGGGCCTGCTTGCCGCCCTCGGCGCGCGCATCGAGCGCATCCCCGGCGAGGACGGCCTCGGCGACATCCTGATCGGCCGCATCCCCGGCGAGAGCGAGGGGCCGGGCATCCTCCTGCTCGGCCACATGGACACGGTCCACCCGGTCGGCACGCTGGCCGGCCCGCTGCCCTTTCGCATCGAGGGCGACCGCGCCTACGGGCCGGGCATCTACGACATGAAGGGCGGCAATGCGATCGCCATGTCGGCGCTGGCCCACCTTCACGCAACCGGCCGCCGGCCGCACCTGCCGGTCACTGTCATGATGATCCCCGACGAGGAGGCCGGCAGCCCGTTCTCGCGGGCGCATATCGAGGCCGAGGCACGCCGCCATCAACTGGTCTTCGTGGTCGAGCCCTCCGGCGAGGGTGGCAAGCTGACCATCGCCCGCCACGGCATCGCCCGCTACCACATGACGACGACCGGGCTGCCCGCCCATGCCGGCGCCTATCACGCCAAGGGGCGCAGCGCGATTCGCGAGATGGCCCGGCAGGTTCTGGCCATCGAGGCCATGACCGACTATTCGCGCACCATCGTGCTCAATGTCGGCACCATTTCCGGCGGCACCCACGAGAACATGGTGCCGATCCACTGCGAGGCCTGCATCTATGTGCTGGTGCCCACCGGCGAGGCCGAGGCGGAGGTGCGCGCCGCGCTGATGGCGCTCCGGCCGGTCGATCCCGACGTCCGCCTCGACATCCGTCCCGGCCTGTTCCGCCCGCCCTATGTGAAGACCCCGGCGATCCAGGCGCTCTACGACCACGCCTCAAGCCTTGCCCGCGAACTCGGCTTCGCCATCGCCGGCGAGCGCGTCGCGGGCGGCGGCTCGGACGGCAATTTCACCGGCGCGCTGGGCGTGCCGACCCTCGACGGGCTCGGCGTCATCGGCGACGGACCGCACACCCACCACGAATATCTGGAAATCTCCTGCCTCGTGCCGCGCACGCAGTTGCTTGTCCGCCTGTTCGAGACGGCGGGCGCCTGAACAGCCTTCCGCTAGTCAGCGCGGCCGACGCGCGCCCCAGTGGCTGTGCTCCTGCACCATGGTCGGCAGGTCCTGCCGCTGGTCGATGGCCAGCGGGTGCGGCGGCATGTCGGGCATCCGGCCGCCGGCCATGTCCACCAGCGCCTGCACGCGCTTGGTGATCGAGGGATGGGTCGAGAACAGGTCGCCGAGATCGTCCGGATCGTTCTCGAAGCACATATCCATGACGCCCGACGCCACGTTCGGGATATCGGCCCGGCCGGAGATCTTCAGCAGCGCCGAGATCATGGCGTCGGGGTTCTTGGTCAGCTCCACCGCGCCCGCATCGGCCAGATATTCGCGCGCCCGCGACAGCGACAGGCGCACCACGATGGCCAGAAACCAGGCGATGGCGACCATGGCGAGGCCGAGCAGCACGATGGCGCCGCTGCCCTTGCGGTCGGATGACGAGGACGAGCGCATGCCCCCGCGCGCCAGCCCCCGGAAAGCCAGTTCGCCGACCAGCGAGACGACGCCGGCGATCACCACGGCGATGATCATCAGCTTGACGTCGCCATTGCGGATATGAGTCAGCTCGTGGGCCAGCACCGCCTCGACCTCCTCGTCGTTGAGGTTGTTCAGAAGGCCCGATGTCACGGTCACCGTGTACTGCTTGTCGTTCACGCCGCTGGCAAAGGCGTTGAGCGCGTCGGTGTCGAGGATGGCAAGCTTCGGCGTCGTCATGCCGCGCGAGATGCACAGCGTCTCCAGCATGGAGTGAAGCTTCGGGTTGTCCTGCTGGGCAAGCGGCCGGGCGCCGGTCATGCCGTTGATCATGGCGACATTGAACCGGTAGCCGATGAACACCCACAGCGCCGTTGCCGCCGTGACGAACGGCAGAGCCGTGAGGAACACCCAGAAGCTCTCGCCGAACAGGCTGGCGCCATAGGGCACGCCCGCCTGCCCGTAGCCGATCAGGATAACGCCGAAGGTCAGCAGATAGGCGAGCAGGAACAGTCCGCCGAGGAGAAACCACGAGCGGATGCGGTTGTTGCGGATATGGCCGTAGAGCCCGAAGGCCGGCGCCGGCATGACGCAGCCGGCCCGGTCAGAACTTCACGGTCGGCGGCGCCTCGAGCTGGGTGCGCGCCTCCGGCCCGACGTCGAAGAATTCGCGCTGGGTAAAGCCGAGCGAGGCGGCGAACAGCACGGCGGGGAAAGCCTGCAGCGAGGCGTTGAACTCGCTGACCGCATTGTTGAAGAACCGGCGGGCGGCGGCCAGCTTGTTCTCGACATCGGCCAGCTGGCCCTGGAGCTGCTGGAAATTGGCGCTGGCCTTCAGGTCCGGATAGGCCTCGCCGAGGGCGAGCAGCCGGCCGACCGCGCCCGACAGCATCTGCTCGGCGGAGGCCTGGGCCGCAGGGCCGCTTGCCGCCATGGCCGAATTGCGCGCCCGCACCACCTCGTCCAGCGTCTCGCGCTCGTGGGAGGCATAGCCCTTGACCGTCTCCACCAGGTTGGGGATCAGGTCATGACGCTGCTTCAATTGCACGTCGATATCGGCGAAGGCTTGGTTCACCCGCTGCCGGAGCCCGACGAGGCCGTTGTAGATGAAGATGACGTAGGCGACGATCACCGCGATGACGCCGAGGACGGCCCAAAACATGACATGCTCCTGCATCTGCCCCTGCTTCGCGGGAAGGTGCCACGCCCGGCGCCGTCTGCAAAGCTTGAAGGTCGGGTCCGGCCCCTGTGGGGCCATGCCGTGATTCTCCGCAGGATCGTGTTCTTCCTCGCCCTGGTCATCGGCCTTGTTGGCTCGCAGGTACCCGAATTCGCCCAGCAATACCGCCAGCGGCTCGGCGGCCATATCGACGAACTCAACCGCATGCTGGCCGATTTCGACGCCGAGACCGCCCGGCTCAGCCTGTCGCGCGAGGCGGGGATCGACCGGCTGGCTGGCAATCCGGACAGCCTCGCCCGCCAGCGCGGCGAACAGGTGCGCGCCGATGCCGAACGCGCCGCCCGCCTCCAGGACCAGCTTCGTGCCTATGAGCAGGCCGGCCCCTTCTGGCGCCTTGCGACGTTTGCCCGCCGCTACGAGCCGGAGATCGCGCGCCGCGCCGCCGATCAGTTCGAGCCGGCGGTGCCGGTCACCGCCGAGGGCCTGGCCGCAGCCTTCGGCGGCTTCCTGCTCGGCTGGCTGGGCGGGCGCGCCCTGATCGCGCCGATCCAGCGACGCCGGCGCCGCAGGTCCGCCGATACCGTCAGGGCGGAGCCATCCGCTTCACGTTTTCGCGGATGAAGATGCGGAACGGCGTGGTGCCGGAAGCGCTGCCGTCGGCGGCGCGCCAGCGTCCGTTCGTGCACAGGATCCCGCCCTGGGCCTCCACCGCATCGAATTCGACGGTGTTGCGGTAGATGGTGCCGTTGGGCGTCGTGGCGGTGAAGGCGGTGCGGCAGAGGCGCCCCTCCACGACCGGATTATAGCCGCCAATCATGATGCCGCCCCCGCCGGTGCTGGGGAACGGATCGGTCAGCAGCGGCCAGGAACCGTAATCCTCCGTCTGTGCGGCGGACGGGGCGAGGCCGGCAAGGGCCGCGAGCAGCACGGCGGCTGCAATGGCAGGCAGGCGGGATCGGGTCATGCGCGGCTCCTCGATCAGGTTGCGTCCTCTGCGATACCCGCCATACCGGCTCCCGGATGCAGCGGACTTTGGTTCCATCGGTCTCTGGATGCAGCGGCCTTGCCTCGCCGGCATCGTGCCCCGACAATGTCGGCTCCCTCTGCGTCGGTGAAACATGCAGCACACGTTTCCAAAACACCTCAGCCACCTCGTCGTCCGGCCCAGCGCGAAGGTGAGCCTCGAAACGATCGATCCGCGCGAGGTCGACTTCCTCGGCGAGGAGGAGGAGGCCCGCGCGCAGCTTGCCGAGGACGTGGTCGAGATCGACCGCCTGCAGGACCGTCTCTATGCGGAGGGCCGTCGTGCCCTTCTCGTGGTGCTGCAGGGCACCGATACGGCCGGCAAGGACGGCACGATCCGCGGCGTGTTCAACGCCACTGGCCCGCTGGGTGTCCATGTCACGGCGTTCAAGCGGCCGAGCGAGGAGGAACTCGCCCATGACTTCCTCTGGCGTGTCCATGCCGCGGCACCCCGGCGCGGCACGATCGGCATCTTCAACCGTTCGCATTACGAGGACGTTCTGGTCGGCCGGGTGCGCAATCTCGCTCCCAAAGAGGCGATCGAGCAGCGCTACGGCCAGATCAACGCCTTCGAGCAGATCCTCGCCGAGAACGGCACGGTGATCCTCAAATTCATGCTGCACATCTCCCGCAAGGAACAGGGCGAACGGCTGCAGGAACGCCTCGACGAGCCGGGGAAGAACTGGAAGTTCAATGCCGGCGACCTCGAGGACCGCAAGCTCTGGACGGACTACCAGAAGGCCTATGAGATCGCGCTCTCGCGATGTTCGTCAGAACTGGCGCCCTGGGTGGTGGTGCCGGCCGACCGCAAATGGGCCCGCAACTGCATCATCGCCGCCACCGTCCGCAAGACGCTGGAGACCATGAATCCGAAATACCCGAAAATGCCGTGGAAACCGTCCGATTTCGTGATCGACTGACGGAAGCGTGCGTCCGGATCCTTGCGCCGGTCAGGTGGTCCGTCAGGGACCCTCCGTCCCCGGACACAGCTTTCGAACATGCCTGAAACATGCCTGACCATCGTCACGCTGTCAAGGGCATCTTTCCTATAAAAAGACTTTCGACCTGAACCACGCCATGGGCGATCGTCAGGCGGACCAGGGCTGGATGTCTCCCCGGTCCCAGTTCGCCCGCACCTCCGCCGCATAGTCGGCGAAGCGGCCGGCGGCGATTGCCTCCCGGGCGCCGGCCATCAGGTCCTGGTAATAGGCGAGGTTGATCCATGTGATCAGCATGGAGCCCAGCATCTCCTCGGTCCGCACCAGGTGGTGCAGATAGGCCCGCGAATAATCCCGCGCCGCCGGGCAGGACGAGGTCTCGTCGAGCGGCCGCGGATCGTCGGCATGGCGGGCATTGCGGAAATTGACCCGGCCGAAACGCGAAAAGGCCTGGCCGTGGCGGCCGTTGCGGGTCGGCATGACGCAGTCGAACATGTCGATGCCGCGGGCAATGGCCGCCAGGAGGTCGTCCGGCGTGCCGACGCCCATGAGGTAATGCGGCCTGGCGTCCGGCAGATGCGGCATGACCGCCTCGATCATGGCCAGCATGACCTCCTGCGGCTCGCCGACCGCCAGCCCGCCGATGGAATAGCCGGGAAAGTCCATGGCCGAGAGCGCCTTCGCGCTGTCGACGCGCAGATCCGGCTGGTCGCCGCCCTGCACGATGCCGAACAGCGCCCGGCCCGGCGGCTGCGCCGCGAAGGCGCGCTGCGAGCGCTCCGCCCAGCGCAGCGACAGCTGCATGGCCTTCTCGATGGTCGCCCGGTCGTTCGGCAGCGCCACGCATTCGTCGAGCTGCATCTGGATATCCGCGCCGAGCAGGCCCTGGATCGCGACCGACCGCTCGGGGGTCAGCTCGTAGCGGGACCCGTCGATATGGCTGGCGAAGGTGACACCGGTCTCGGTCAGCTTCCGGAGCTTGGCCAGTGACATGACCTGGAAGCCGCCGGAATCGGTCAGGATCGGCCCGCTCCAGCCGCCGAAGCGGTGCAGCCCGCCGAGCGCGGCGATCCGCTCGGCGCCCGGCCTCAGCATCAGGTGATAGGTGTTGCCCAGGATCACGTCGGCGCCCAGCGCCTTCACCTGATCCATGTACATGCCCTTCACCGTGGCCTGCGTGCCGACCGGCATGAAGGCCGGCGTGCGGATCGGCCCGTGCGGCGTGACGATCGTCCCTGTCCGCGCGGCGCCGTCACGGGCCGCGATGGCAAACGAGAAGCCGGTCATGGCACAGCCTCGCGGAACAGCAGGCTGGCATCGCCGTAGGAATAGAACCGGTAGCCGGCGGCCAGCGCATGGCCATAGGCCGCCCTCATGGTCTCCATCCCGGCAAAGGCCGAGACCAGCATGAACAGGGTCGAGCGCGGCAGGTGGAAATTGGTCATCAGTGCGTCCACCGCCCGGAACCGGTAACCCGGCGTGATGAAGATCCGCGTCTCGCCGGCAAAGGGCCGGATCGCGCCATCCTCGGATGCCGCGCTTTCCAGAAGCCGCAGCGAGGTCGTGCCGACCGCGACGATCCGGCCGCCGCGGGACCGCACGCCGTTGAGCGCTTTGGCCATGTCGGCGCTCACCAGCCCCCATTCCGGATGCATCCGGTGGTCGTCGGTGTCGTCCGCCTTGACCGGCAGGAACGTGCCGGCCCCGACATGCAGCGTCAGGAAATGCAGCGAGATGCCCCGCGCCTTCAGCCGCTCCAAAAGCTCCGGCGTGAAGTGCAGCCCGGCGGTGGGGGCTGCGACCGACCCCTCGTCACGGGCGTACACGGTCTGGTAGTCGGTGCGGTCCTGCGCGTCCTCGGCCCGCCGGGAGGCGATATAGGGCGGCAGTGGCACATGGCCGACCCGGCCAATCGCCTCGTCGAGATGCGGCCCTGAAAACTCGAAATCGAAAACGACGCCGTCATCGTCCTTGGAGACCACCTCCGCGTGCAGCGCGCCGAGCAGGCAGGCCTCGGGCGTCTCGCCGAAGCGCACCCGGTCGCCTGCCTTCAGCCGTTTCGCGCCCTTCACGAAGGCGAGCCACCGGTTGTCTGCGAGCCGACGGTGAAGCGTCGCCGAGATGCCGGCCACCTGGCCGTCACGCTCGCGGATGCCGTCGAGCTGGGCGGGAATGACGCGCGTGTCGTTGAACACCAGCGCATCGCCCGGCTGCATCAGATCTGGCAGGTCGCGCGCTGTCCGGTCGGCGACCGCCTCGCCCGGACGCACCACCAGCATCCGTGCCGCATCGCGCGGGCTTGCCGGCCTGAGCGCGATCCGCTCCGGCGGCAGGTCGAAATCAAACAGGTCGACGCGCATGGGCGAACGGGGGCCTTCCGTCAACGAAAACGGCGCCCGGATCGCTCCGGGCGCCGTGTCCCCTAGCACGAAGGCTCAGAGCTTCGCGACCACGTCGCCATAGGTCGCCATGTCGTCGGCGGCCATCTTGGCCACCACGATCTTGTCGGGATCGCGCACCGGCTCGCCGCGCTTGATGCCGTCGACATTGTCCATGCCGTCCACGACCTTGCCCCAGACCGTGTACTGGCGGTCGAGGAAGCCGGCATCGTCGAAGCAGATGAAGAACTGGGAATTGGCCGAATCCGGGTTCTGCGCACGGGCCATCGAGGCGGTGCCGCGCACATGCGGCTCGGCATTGAACTCGGCCTTCAGGTTCGGATAGCTCGAACCGCCCGTGCCGGAGCCGTGCGGGCAGCCGGTCTGGGCCATGAAGCCGTCGATGACCCGGTGGAACACGATGCCGTCGTAGAAGCCCTCTCGGACGAGCTTCTTGATATGGTCGACATGGCCGGGGGCAAGGTCCGGGCGCATGGCGATGACGACGCGGCCCTTCGTGGTTTCCAGGATCATGGTGTTTTCGGCGTCGAGGGCCATGACGGCCTCCTTTCGTTGCAGTGTCTCGCGGTGAACTGTCTGGATCGTCAGCGGATGTCGGCGGCGACCCGCACGCGGACCATGCGGTCCGGTCCGGAAACCGTGCCGTTGCGGGCGGGATCGCCGCGCTTGATCCGGTCGACGGCGTCCATGCCCGACACGACATTGCCGAACACGGTGTACTGGTTGTTGAGGAACGAACCCTCGGCGAACATGATGAAGAACTGCGAATTGGCCGAGTTCGGGTTCTGCGAGCGGGCCATGCCCAGAACGCCACGCACGAAGGGTTCGCGCGAGAATTCCGCCGGCAGGTTCGGCAGGTCCGACCCGCCCATGCCCGTGCCCTGCGGGTCGCCGGTCTGGGCCATGAAGCCCTCGATCACCCGGTGGAACACGATGCCGTCATAGAAGCCCCGGCGGGCCAGCGTCTTGATGCGCTCGACATGGCGGGGCGCAAGGTCCGGCCTCAGGCGGACGACGACGGGTCCGTCCTTGAGTTCGATGACCAGGACGTTCTCCCGGTCGAGGCCGGGCGGAATGCGGATCGCCTGGCCGAGGGCGGGGGCGGAGGCGGCGGTCGCCAGCGTGGCGGCGAGGAACGTGCGGCGCTTCAAGGTATCTCTCCAGGAGTGACGGTCCGGCGCGTCAGGCCTTCTTCTGAACCTTGCCGGCAAGCGCACGCGCAACCGCCGGCGGAACGAAGGAGGTGACGTCGCCGCCCATGAGGGCGATCTGCCGCACCAGCGTGGCGGTGATGGGGCGCACTGTGGGCGAAGCCGGCAGAAAGACGGTCTGGACGTCCGGCGCCATGGCCGCATTCATGCCGGCCATCTGCATCTCGTAATCGAGATCGGTGCCGTCGCGCAGGCCGCGGATGAACAGGGTCGCGCCGACGCGCTGGGCCGCCCACACCGCCAGGTCGTCGAAGGTGACCGTCCGGAAGGTGCTGTTCTCGGCGCGCGCGATCGGCTCGCAGACCTCGGTCAGCAGGGCCTGGCGCTCGCCGGCGCTGAACATCGGCGTCTTGCCGGGATGCACGCCGATGCCGACCACGAGTTCGTCGGCGAGCCGGCACGCATGGCGGATGACGTCGAGATGGCCGTTGGTGACGGGGTCGAAGGAGCCCGTATAGAGCGCGATGCGTTTCGTCATGGGGCTCCGCCGGTCGGGACCATCCGCTTAGCGAAGCCGGCGCGCCCGCGCAAGGGAACCATGCCCGCGTCCGGTTGCACCACGCCGGCGCCCACGCGACAAAGGGCCAGCCGAGGAGAATGCCATGACCACGCCCGCCGAACGCCAGATCTGCGACTGGATCGCCGACCGCAGGGACGCGATGATCGACCTGTTGCGCGAGGTGGTCGACACCGATTCCGGCTCCTACGACAAGACCGGGGTGGATGCCGTCGGCGAGCGTTTCGAGCGCTTCTTCGAGGAGCACGACATCTCCGCCTGGCGCGAGCGCAACGAGGTCTATGGCGATGCCGTCCATGCCCTCGTCACCGAACCCGGCGACAACCGCAAGCCGGTCCTGCTGATGGGCCATCGCGACACGGTCTTCCCCAAGGGCGAGGTGGCCCGCCGCCCCTTCACCATCGAGGGCAAGCGCGCCTACGGGCCCGGCGTCGCCGACATGAAGGCGGGCCTGGTCATGAATGTCTTCGTCGCGGCAGCCTTCAAGGCGCTCGGCGGGGCACCCTGCCCGATCCGCGTATTGATCACCTCCGATGAGGAGATTGCCTCGCCGTCCTCCCGGCCGATCATCGAGCGGGAGGGCCGGACGGCGCGCGCCGTCTACAATTCGGAACCCGGACGGCCGACGGGCAATGTCACGACGGAACGCAAGGGCGGGGTCTTCATGCGCTTCGACGTCTATGGCAAGGCGGCGCATTCCGGAGGAAATTTCTCAAGCGGCATCAGCGCGATCGGAGAGATTGCTCACAAGATCGTTCAGATCCATGCGCTGACCGACCTGCAGAAGGGCATCACCCTGAATGTCGGTCTCGTCTCGGGCGGCCAGTCGGTCAACACCACCGCGCCCCATGCCGAGGGCCAGATCGACATGCGCTATGTCGAGCCGGCCGACCGCGCCGCGACGCTGGCCGCCATCGAGAAGATCATCGCGACATCGACGGTGCCGGGCACGTCGGCGAAGCTGGAGATCAAGGGCGAGTTCCTGCCAGTGGTCCAGACGCCGGACGCCAGGGACCTGTTCGTGGCCTACAAGGCATCCGCCGCCGATGCCGGGCTGCCCGACCTCGACGGCGAGTTTTCCGGCGGCTGTGCCGATTCCGGCTTCACCGCCAGCGTCGGCACGCCGACCATCTGCGGCGTCGGCCCGGTCGGCGGCAATGCCCATACGCCCGAGGAATATCTGGAGATCGACAGCATCGTGCCGCGCGCCCAGGCGCTGGCGCTGGCGATTTTGAGGACGCAGGCGGAGTAGGAGCAGTTGTCTTTGGAGCCGTCGCAATCATCTGGACCTAGCATTCGGGCGCAGCGATGAGTGAGTTGCGCTTGACCTATCTTCGTGAGGACGAGTGGCACGGAGAATTGCACGTGTTCGCAAAAGCCCGAGGCTTTGCCGCTCGCGCGAGTGCGTGGTTCAACCGTGATACCCTGATCGACTTCGCCCGCGCTCTCAGTCAGTACCCGCTTCCGTCGACCCCACCATTGACGATATCTGGCGGAGTTGGTGCCTTGGAGGCGGATCAACCCGACCTCGTGCGCGTCGGCCTCGCCATTGCCCCGGCAGGAGCCAGGGGGCAACTCCTGGTGCGCATCGAGTTGGCTAGCGACCCTCAGGGGGAAGTCGTCGCTGATGTTCAGCAACGCGCATCAATAAGTTTCCCAACCGAATACGCGGCGCTGGAACGCTTCCGGATTTCACTCGAGCCAATGCTTGACGGCGACGGCGAGGCGCTTCTCAGTGGAACAGAGTGGTGATCCTCTGTATTGTTCGGACGTATGTAGCACCTCTGACTAGGTACTGACTCTAGTTATCCTCCGCGACCCTCGGGCCGATATCAACGAGTTCGCCAGCGAAGCGCGCAGTTTCAACAACAACGTCGCCTCCTCCTTCAACCAAACTCGCTTGAGCTTGATTGCGCTACAGGACCGCGACGACCGCTACTTGCCCGTCTCACCCTCGCCCTCGCCCTCGCCCGCGATCTCGCCTTCGCCGTTCCCCACATCCTCGCCTTCGTCGGTGATGTGCTCGACCGACACCACCTTCTCGGCCTCATCCGTGTCGAAGACGATGACACCCTGGGTGCCGCGGCCGGCAACCCGGATGCCGCCCACCGGGCAGCGGATGAGCTGGCCGCCATCGGTCACCAGCATGATCTGGTCCTTGTCCTCCACGGGGAAGGACGCCACCAGCGGGCCGTTGCGCTCGTTGACCACCATGGCGACGATGCCTTTGCCGCCGCGGCCGGTGATGCGGTATTCGAACGACGAGGTGCGCTTGCCGTAGCCGTTTTCCGAGATGGTCAGCACCACCTGTTCGGCCGCCGACATGGCGGCATAGCGCTCGGCCGGCAGTTCGCCGCTGCCATTGGTCTCTTCGTCCTCGCCGGTCTCCTCACCGGTCACGGCGCGGCGCATCTTCAGATAGGCGGAGCGCTCGTCGGAATTCGCGTCGAAATGGCGCAGGATGGCCATGGAGATGATGGTGTCGCCATCGGCCAGCGCGATGCCGCGCACGCCCATGGAGTCGCGGCCCTTGAAGACACGCACCTCCGGCACGGCGAAGCGGATGCACTGTCCCCCCGCCGTGGTCAGCAGCACGTCGTCGGCCTCGGTACAGACCGCCACGTCGACGATGGCCTCGCCCTCGTCGAGCTTCATCGCGATCTTGCCGCCGCGATTGACCTGAACGAAGTCGGAGAGCTTGTTGCGGCGGACCGTGCCGCCGGTGGTGGCGAACATGGCGTCGAGATCGCCCCAGGTCGTCTCGTCCTCCGGCAGCGGCAGGATCGTGGTGATCCGCTCGTCCTTGTCGAGGGGGAGAATGTTGACGAAGGCCTTGCCGCGGGCATTGGGGGCTGCCAGCGGCAGGCGCCAGACCTTCATCTTGTAAACCTGCCCCTTGGAGGAGAAGAACAGGATCGGCGTGTGGGTGTTGGCCACGAACAGCCGGGTGACGAAATCCTCGTCCCGCGTCTGCATGCCTGAGCGGCCCTTGCCGCCGCGCCGCTGGGCCCGGTAGGTGGAGAGCGGCACGCGCTTGACGTAGCCGGCATGGGACACGGTCACCACCATGTCCTCGCGGGCGATCAGGTCCTCGTCCTCGAACTCGCCGACGCCGTCGACGATCTCGGTCTTGCGCGGGGTGGCGAATTCATCGCGCACGGCGGTGAGTTCGTCCCGGATGATGCCCTGGATGCGCGCGCGCGAACGCAGGATGTCCAGATAGTCGACGATCTCGTCGGCCAGCCCCTTCAGCTCGTCGCCGATCTCGTCGCGACCAAGGGCGGTCAGACGGCGCAGCGGTAGGTCGAGGATGGCGCGGGCCTGCGTGTCCGACAGGCGGTAGGTGCCGTCCTCGGCGATGGGGTGGCGCGGATCGTCGACGAGGCGGATCAGCGGGGCGATGTCGCGCGCATCCCAGTCGCGCCCCATCAGTGCCGCACGGGCAGTGGCCGGATCGGGCGAGGCGCGGATGATGCGGATCATCTCGTCGATATTGGCGACCGCTATGGCGAGGCCGCACAGCACGTGGGCGCGATCGCGCGCCTTGCCGAGCAGGAACTTCGTGCGGCGGAACACCACCTCCTCGCGGAAGGCGATGAAAGTGACGATCAGGTCCTTGAGGTTCATAACCTCGGGCCGCCCGCCGTTCAGGGCGACGAAATTGCAGCCGAAGCTCTGCTGCAGGGCGGTGAACCGGAACAGCTGGTTCAGCACCACGTCCGGCACGGCATCGCGCTTCAGCTCGATGACGATGCGCATGCCCTCGCGGTCGCTCTCGTCGCGGAACTCGGCAATGCCCTCGACCCGCTTCTCGCGGACGAGTTCGGCGAGCCGCTCCAGCATCTGCGCCTTGTTCACCTGATAGGGGATCTCGGTGACGATGATCGCCTCGCGCTCGCGCCGCACCGTCTCCATGGAGGTGCGGGCGCGCATGACCACCGAGCCGCGGCCGGTCAGATAGGCCTGGCGGATGCCGGTGCGGCCGAGGATGAGGCCGGCGGTCGGAAAGTCCGGCCCCGGCACATAGTCCATCAGCTCCTCGATCTCGATCTCGGGCTTCTCGATGGTAGCGATGCAGGCATTGATCACCTCGCCGAGATTGTGCGGCGGGATGTTGGTTGCCATGCCGACGGCGATGCCGCCGCCGCCATTGACCAGAAGGTTCGGGAACTTGGCGGGAAGGACCTTCGGCTCCCGCTCGGAATTGTCGTAATTGTCCTGGAAGTCGACGGTGGCCTTGTCGAGGTCGGAGACCAGCTGGTCGGCGATCTTCTCCAGCCGCACCTCGGTGTAGCGCATGGCCGCCGGCGGATCGCCGTCCACGGAGCCGAAATTGCCCTGCCCGTCGATCAGCTCGACACGCATGGAGAAGTCCTGCGCCATGCGCACGAGAGCGTCATAGACCGACTGGTCGCCATGCGGATGGTATTTACCGATGACGTCGCCGACCACGCGCGCAGACTTGCGGTAGGGCTTGTTCCACTCGTAGCCGTTCTCGTGCATCGAATAGAGGATGCGGCGATGGACGGGCTTCAGGCCGTCGCGCGCGTCTGGAAGCGCGCGCGAGACGATCACGCTCATCGCATAGTCGAGATAGGACCGCCGCATCTCGTCGGTGATCGAGATCGGGCGGATTTCGGTGGGGTCGGAGGGCGTTGCGCCCTCCGGCGTCTTGTCGTCGTCGTCGGCCAAGAGAACTCTTCCGGTGGGGCCGGCGAAAGGCATCCGCCGGCTGCCGACGTTCTAGCCGATTCCGCCGCCGATCTCCAACTTTCCGGGGTCTTTCAGCGATCGTTTTTTCGTATTGATTTCAATGGATTGCGCCGGCTCAGATCAGGGTTGTGGACGACGCCCTGCACAAATGGCCACAATCAGTGCCCGGGGCGCGCGAAACGGGGTGGTCATGACGGTCGAATTCCTCACCGGCGCGCTGGTCACGATGTTCGTGATCATCGAGCCTGTCGCCCTCGTCCCGATCTTTCTCGCCGTCACGCAGGGCTTTTCGGCCGACCAGCGCCGGCAGGTCGCCTGGCGCGCCTGCCTGATCGCCTTCCTGATCCTGGCTGCCTGCGCCTTCTTCGGCGACTGGCTGCTGCGCAAGCTCGGCATCTCGCTGCCCGCCTTCCGCATCGCCGGCGGCCTCCTCGTGTTCTGGATCGCCTTCGAGATGGTTTTCGGGCTCAGGGCAACCCGCAAGGGCGAGACCGCGCGCGACGCCATCGGCAAGGAGCAGGTGGTCAATGTCGCGGCCTTCCCCATGGCGATCCCCCTGCTTGCCGGCCCGGGCGCCATCACCGCAACCCTGCTGCTGGCCGGCCAGGCCTCCGGCAACGTCGCCATGATGGCAACGCTCATCGGCGTGCTGGCGGCCGTGATCCTGGTCTCCTGGCTGTTCCTGCTGATGGCGGAAAAGGTCGACGGCCTGCTCGGCACGCTCGGCAATGCCGTGGTGTCGCGCCTGCTCGGTATCATCCTGGCGGCACTGGCCGTCCAGTTCGTCATGGACGGCGTCAGGGCGGCCCTGCGGGCAGCCTAGCTGCCGAACACGGTCTGGAACATCAGGCGGCCCGGAAGCAGCGTGAAGGCACCCGCCGCCGCCCAGCCGATGGCGACGCCGGTCATGTAACCCCGATGCGCCGTGATGCGCCCCTCCCGCCGGGCCCGCACCCCGAGCACCAGGCTGACCAGGGTAACCACCGACAGCACGTGGATCGGGCTGAACGGGCCGATCAGCCGGATGTTGTGGATCCAGAAGGACGAGATAGCCGTCACCGTCATCAACACCACGAAGGTCCAGCCGATGACGCGATGGCTGGGACCGCGCTTCGGCCGCCAGAACTGCAAGGCGGTCAGGGGGATCAGCGCGAGCGCCGCGAAGGCGTGGATCTGGATGGCCAGCGAGGCATTGACGAGCGGTGTGAGGGTCATGGCGGACTCCAGCAGAATGCCGAAGTTATTTACATTTACATCTTCGATCCGTCAAGGCGTTTGGAAGGCGAAGGATGGGCATCGGCAGGCCGTGTGGACCCGCGCGATCCCTTTCATCGCAAGTTCGCCCTTGGGGAGCTCGCGATGCAGCGTTCGCCAGGCCCGGCCATGACCTTGAAAGGGGCTTTGGTTCTCCGCTCCGAACCGGACTCTCAGGCGGCGGCCCAGAGCGAGATGGCACCGATGGCCGCGAAGAATGGCCAGCCGACATGGCGGCCCCGGCTCGTCGCCAGAACGAACAGCGCCTGCCCGGCAAACATGAGGCCGATGATCACCAGCATCTTCCGCCCGGAGGACTCCAGCGGCGCGAAGGCAAGGCTGGCAAGGACCAGGCCCATGCCTGCCCATGCGACCGACGTGATGTGCCAGGCATTGCGCAGCACGCGCCGCAGCGAGGCGCGCGCCAGCGGCCCGTCCCGGGCGGGCAATGCCAGCAGCGGAGCGATCAGCATCCGCTCCCCGAGCCATGAATGCAGCAGGCCGACAGCCAGGGTTAGCGCTGCGGCGACAAGCAGGACCGGTTGTTCCATGCTGCTCTCCATACGTTGGCGTATGGACACTGGCCGACGCGATTGCGCAAGTCAATACGGTTCCGTATGGTTCCGCGTATGAAAAGCCGCCTCGACCGTGACGCCTGGATTGCTGCCGGGCTGGCAGCGCTGGCCGAGGGCGGCGTCGAGGCCGTACGCGTGGAGCGGCTGGCGGCGATGCTGCGCATCACCAAGGGCAGCTTCTACTGGCATTTCCAGGACCGGCCTGCCCTGCTTGCGGCGCTGCTCGAGGCCTGGCAGGCAGCGGCGACCGGCGACATCATCACCCATGTGGAGGCGCGCGGCGAGACCGCCGAGGAACGGCTGCGCCACCTCATGACAATCGTCACCCGATCGGACGGGCGCCTTGACATGGCCATCCGCGACTGGGCGTCGCGGGATCCGACAGCGGCATCAGCCATGGCAGCGGTGGACGCGCGCAGGCTTGCCTATGTTGCCGGCCTGTTCGAGGCCATCGGCTTCAAGCGACCGGAGGCGCTGGCCCGGGCGCGCTTTGCCTATCACGCCCTGATCGGCCAGTTCCGCATGGCCGACCAGCCCGTCGAGGAGCGGCTGGCCGATGTGGTCGGCATCATCCTGCCGGTTCTCACTCGGCGTGACTGATCGCGGCGGGTGGCAGGCTCAAGGCCTTTCGGTGAGCCTTTTCACGCCTCTGCGGCAAGCCATTCAGGCCGCAGCAGCGACATCACCGCCTGATCGGCGCGCCGGCCATCCGCGCGCACGATGCTCTGACGCAGGATGCCCTCCTCGGTGAAGCCGAGCGAGCGATAGAGCCCGCGTGCCGCCGGATTGTCAGTGAACACGTCGAGCCAGAAGCGGTGGCAGTCGGTCTCGGAGAAGACCCGGTCGCAAAGCGCCCGAAGGAATGGCCGGCCCGTCCCCTGCCCCGGCCTGACGACTGAAATGCGCTGGAGGGCCACATTGCCGTTCCGGTCGGTGAGGCCGCGCAGGATGGCATAGCCCACGGCCCGGCCGGCCGCATCGACCGCCAGCCAATAGGCGAAATCGGGATCGCCAAGGCAGGCAGCGTGGCGCTCATGCGGCCACTGGCTGATCCGCAGGGCGTTATGGGGCAGGCCCTCGGTCGCCATGATGAAGGCGAGGTCGGCGGGCGCCGCCCTCTGCAGATGGGAGAACGCCTCCGATCCGGCCATGCGCTGCCTGCGCTCCCGACTGTCGGCGTGCCTCAGAACGGAATCTCATCATCATCCATCGACCGGCCGCCCGCAGGCGCAGCGGGCCGCCTCGGCGCTTCCGATCGCCCCCCGGAACTGCGCCCCTCGATGGCGCCGCCGCCGCCAAAGCCGCCCGACGAGCCGAAGCTCTCGTCCGCATAGTCGCCGCCGCCGCCACCGCCGCCGCCACCACCGCCCCGGCTGTCGAGCAGAACCATCTCGCCGCGGAAGCGCTGGAGAACCACTTCAGTCGAATATTTCTCAACCCCGGACTGGTCGGTCCATTTGCGGGTCTGCAACTGGCCCTCCAGATAGACCTTCGCGCCCTTCTTCAGATATTGCTCGGCCACGCGCACGAGGTTCTCGTTGAAGATCACCACCTGATGCCACTCGGTCCGCTCCTTGCGCTCGCCGGAGGCCTTGTCGCGCCAGGTTTCGGTCGTCGCGAGACGCAGGTTGCAGACCTGCTCGCCATTGTTGAGCCGCCGGACCTCCGGATCGCGCCCCAGATTGCCGATCAGGATCACCTTGTTGACGCTGCCTGCCATATCGCCCTCTCCTTCCCCGCAGCCCGAAGCCCGGGGCGCCTTGCGCTGAACCGATGCGAGCCATCCCACGTTCCGGCCGCCGCGTCATCGCAGGGGCAGCCCTCGCGACGAGCTATCCCCGGAATTCAGCAAGCGCCATTTCGCACGCATCGTATGTTCTATATTTGTTCTCTCGCCGCTGTGCAAGTCGCGCTGATCGATGTTTCTGATTGGACACCAACACACCTAACGCGCTGAAATCCATCGCGGTCGGGTCGACAGGAGGGGAGACGACATGGGCAAGCAGGTAAAGATGGACGCATCAGTCTACTACAGCGAGAACAGCCGTCGAATTCATATATTTGTCGGCAGCGTTCGTGCGACGGTTAGTGGAGAACCTGAGCGGGTTAATTATCACCCAGAACTGTTCAGGAAGCTTGGAGCCATGCTGCGCGAGGCCGGGAAACCAGCCCCCGAGCAGGAGCCAGCGGACAGTGGCCGAAGGCGACGCTCTCAACGCACCTCATAGCGCGGCGCGGAGGCGAGGAAGCGCCCGTACGCCTCGGCATCCGGCGGCAGCAGGTTCTCGGCCAGCGGATTGCGCCGGCGCACCGTGGCACCGATATCGTCGATCAGTTCGTCGAAGTGCCGGAAATGGAAGGGCGCGACGCAGAGCCCGCCATAGACACCCGCCGCCGGCCGCTCGTGACGCTTCCAGTGCAGCATCATGGCGATGTTCTCGCGCATGGCCTCGGGCGTCGGCTGCTTCGCCAGCATGCCGTCGGTATAGCGCACCAGCCAGTTGGCGGCGAGATCGGCGCAGAGCACCGTGGCGAAGGAGGAATTGAACCCGACGAAGCCCATGTCCGGCAGGTCCGGATTGGCGATCAGGCGGAACAGGCGGTACTGGCCATCCGGCTCGACCAGCTTTGCCCGATACGCTTCAGGCAGGAACGGCACGCCCAGCTTCCAGCCGGTAGCGAGCACCGCGATGTCGGCCGGGACCGTCTCGCCGCCGGTCAGGCGGACCTGCCCCGCCTCATAGTGGTCGAAACTGCCCTGCACCGCCCGGATGCGGCCGTCGGCGATCATGTCGAACAGGCCGGGCGTGACGATCGGCACCGAGCAGCTGATGTCGCGCTCGATCGGCACCTTCGGCCTCAGCCCCGTGCGGTTCAGCTTGAGCTGGATGGTCAGCAGCGCCTCCAGCGCCCGCCAGTTGGCCCAGATGAAGGGCTTTGCCAGCGCGTGGCCGATGCGCGACCGACGCGACAGGCCCCAGGCCGGGAACATGTCCTCCTGCGCCCGGATGTAGAGGATGCGCTTGAAGTTGATCAGGCCGCCGATGAAATAGGGCACCCGCCAGACCGATTCCCGATAGACGATGGTGACCGACCGGGCACCCGACTGGACGGCATTCACCGCGATGTCGGTCGCCGACTTGGAAAAGCCCAGCACGACCACGTCGCGCCCCTTCGCCAGGGCTGAATCGGTGTAGTCCGACGAGTGCAGGATCGTGCCGCCGGCGCCGGTAAAGGCCTTCGCGCCCGGAAAGTCCGGTACATTGCGGTCGCTGAACTGGCCTGTGCAGACGGCGACGAAGTCGAAGCTCTCGTCCCGCGTCCCGGCCGCATCAGCGAGGGTCAGCGTCCAGCCCGCAGCCCCGTCGGCCCGCCGCGCCATGGCCCGCACCTCGGTGCCGAAGCGGATCAGCGGGGCGATGCCGTGATCGTCCGCATAGGCCTTCAGATAGGCATGGACCTGCCGACCCTTGGGCCATTCCGGATAGGCGTCCGGCATGGCTTTGTCGGTGTAGCGGTAAAGGTCCTTGGGGCTCTGGGTCTGGACCTCCGGATAGGAGCGCGAGGGCTCCCAGACCCCGCCGAGGTCGTGGGAGCGTTCCAGCACGGTCACCTGATGGCCGTGCTGCCGGAAGGCCTTGGCGGCGGCAAGGCCGCTGACCCCCGCACCGATGACGCAGACGTGCTTTCTTGCGACCATGGCGGCCTCCCTCGTCATGTCCGGGGCGCGGCCGCGGTAGCGGGCCGCGATTGTATCGGCTGCGGGTCAGGCGCTCGCTTCCGGCGGCAGGAAATCGACCTCATGGAGAGCCGACAGGCGCACCACTTCCGCCGGGTCGGCAAGGTTGTCGAGCGCGGTGAAAAGCGCCTCCAGCTTGCGCGACGGCGAGACCCAGAACAGTGCCCGCGCCGGCTTGTCCGACTTGTTGAAATAGCCGTGGGGAATGCCGCGGGGCATGCGCACCAGATCGCCCGCCTTGGCCTGCAGCCATTCGCCGTCCAGCTTCAGGTCGAGCACGCCCTCCTGCACGAGAATGAACTCGTCCTGGGTGGGGTGGACATGCACCGGCACGAACTGGCCGGGATCGCTGTTGGTCTCGAAGGCGAAGGTCGAGCCGCAGACGGCCTTCGGGTAATAGACCTGGCCGAGAATGTTCCAGGTGCGCCCGGCAAAGCCGGTGCCCGCAGCGGTAATGCCCTTGTCCAGATCGTCCGACATGCCGTCCTCCTCTGCCTGCGGCCGGGCCGGGCAGGCGCCCGCGCTGTCCGGCTAGTCGCGACCAGCCTTCCGGACAGGGACGGCCGCGGCTATCCGGAAAACGAAAAAATCGAACCGCCTGCCCGCGACAGGCGCGCCCTGTCTAGGCCGATCCCGTCGCGCCTGTTACGCTGTGCCGGTCCTGGAGGTGCAAGCGATGCGGCAGCCTCCTCCGCTCGCCCGGCATGTGCTGTTCGAAACGCGCGATCTGGACTGCGCGCGCGAGCGCGTCGCCGAAAAATTCTGCCGCCACCGGCTGGATATCGTCGGCGAGGCGAAGGCCTTCGGGGCGGCCCACCACTATCTCGCCGGCAGCATGATCTCGCTGAACTACATCACCTATGGCGCCGACGTGCTGATCGACCCCGGCGAGCTCGGCGACTTCTACCTGGTGCAGATCCCGATCACCGGAACCGCCACGATCCGCAACGGCAACCGCGAGTTCGTGACCGGGCCGCAGACCGCCTCCGTGCTCAACCCGCACTGGACCACCCGCATGACCTGGTGGAGCGGCTGCCGGCAGATCCTCGTCCAGATCCGCAAGGAGCCGTTCCTCGACTTCGCCGCGCAGCTGATCGGGCGCAGGCTGGCAGGGCCGCTGACCTTCGACCCCCGGATCGACTTCAACCGCCCGGAGCTGAAGCGCTGGCGGGCCGGCGTGCTGGCCCTGTTCCGGGCGGCCGAGACTGACCAGGCGGTGCTGTCGGGCCGCCTGTCGTCGGCGCTCATCGAGCAGCAACTGGCGGCGGCCCTGCTGCGCGCCCAGCCGCACGACATGTCCGCCTTCCTCGGCGAGGCGCGGGACATGGCCGCGCCCGGGCACGTCCGCCGCGCCGACCGCTACATCCGCGATCATGCCGACGAGCCGCTGACCCTGACCGACATCGCGGATGCCGCCGGCGTCGGCATCCGCACGCTGCAGCTGGCCTACCGCTCCGCCCATGGCGTCTCGCCCATGCGGGCGCTGGCCGAAGAGCGGTTGCGGCGGGTGCGCTACGACCTGATGCATGGCGACCCGTCGACAACCGTGACCGACGTCGCCCTGCGCTGGGGCTTTGCCCATCTCGGCCGGTTCGCCGCCGCCTATCGACGAGAGTTCGGCGAGTTGCCGCACCGGACCCTGCGCCAGCTCGCACGGTAGTCGTTCCTTTTTTGTTCTTGAGGCGGTGCGAGACGACCGGTAGATTGCTGTCGGAATCACACCAGTCCTGTGCACGGCTGCCATCCGGCCGGGTCCAGCCTCTGGCGCCGGACGGACCGCCTTTCTACCTTGGAGCCGATCAAGGGATCCACGCGGCCTCGGGCTGCTGCCAATCCGGCGCCGCGCCGCGCCGTAGAATGCCGATGGACCGCGGCGCGTGCGGCCCGTTTCCGACCGATTTTCCTTCAGCCGGCGGCCGCGCACCTTTGCGCGTCCTTCCGGCGACGAGTGCCGAGCCGCCGATGAGCGATCTGTTCGACAAGTTTTCCGCCGAGGTCCGCAGGCCGGACCAGCGCGTCATCGCCGTGCGCGGCGCGCGCGAGCACAATCTGAAGAATGTCGACCTGACGATCCCGCGTGACGCGCTGGTCGTCTTCACCGGCCTGTCGGGATCGGGGAAATCGTCACTCGCCTTCGACACCATCTATGCCGAGGGCCAGCGCCGCTATGTCGAGAGCCTGTCGGCCTATGCCCGCCAGTTCCTCGAAATGATGCAGAAGCCGGATGTCGACCAGATCGACGGCCTCTCGCCGGCCATTTCCATCGAGCAGAAGACGACATCGAAGAACCCGCGCTCCACTGTCGGCACGGTGACGGAAATCTACGACTACATGCGCCTTCTGTGGGCGCGGGTCGGCGTGCCCTATTCGCCGGCCACCGGCCTGCCCATCGAGAGCCAGACGGTCAGCCAGATGGTCGACAAGACGCTGGCCCTGCCTGAAGGCGCGCGGCTCTACCTGCTGGCGCCCGCCGTCCGCGGCCGCAAGGGCGAGTACCGCAAGGAACTGGCCGACTGGCAGAAGAAGGGTTTTCAGCGCGTCAAGGTTGATGGCGCCTTTTACGAGATCGCCGACGTGCCGGCGCTCGACAAGAAGCTGAAGCACGACATCGACGTTGTGGTGGACCGCGTCGTGGTCCGCGCCGACATGGCCACGCGGCTCGCGGACTCGTTCGAGACCGCCCTGAAGCTTGCCGACGGCATCGCGGTCATCGAGTTCGCCGACGCGAAGACCGAGGGCGGCGAGCCGATGCGCGTGCACTTCTCCGAAAAATTCGCCTGCCCGGTCTCCGGCTTCACCATCTCGGAGATCGAGCCGCGGCTGTTCTCCTTCAACAACCCGTTCGGGGCATGCCCGGCCTGCGACGGCCTCGGCGTCGAGCAGACGATCGACCCCGATCTGGTCATCCCGGACAAGGAACTGTCGCTGCGCAAGGGCGCGATCGGCCCCTGGGCGCGCTCCACCTCGCCCTTCTACACCCAGACCCTCGACGCCCTCTCGAAGCACTACGGCTTCTCGCTGACCGCGCCCTGGTCGAAGCTCCCGGACAAGGCGCGCAACGCGATCCTGTTCGGCACCGGCGAGGAGCAGATCACCTTCCGCTATGACGACGGGCTCAGGTCCTACGAGACGACCAAGACCTTCGAGGGTGTCGTGCGCAACCTCGAGCGCCGGCTGAAGGAGACGGAGAGCGAATGGGCGCGCGAGGAGATCTCGCGCTACGTCTCCGACGTCCCCTGCAAGGTCTGCTCGGGCTTCCGCCTGAAGCCGGAGGCGCTCGCCGTGAAGGTCGGCGGCTGCCATATCGGCGAGATCTCGCAGATGTCGGTGCGCGGCGCGCGCGACTGGTTCGGCGCCCTCCCCGAGCGGCTGACGGCCAAGCAGAACGAGATCGCACAGCGCATCCTCAAGGAAATCCGCGAACGGCTGCATTTCCTTGTCGATGTCGGCCTCGACTATCTGACCCTCGGACGCAATTCCGGCACGCTGTCCGGCGGCGAGAGCCAGCGCATCCGGCTCGCCAGCCAGATCGGCTCGGGGCTCACCGGCGTGCTTTATGTGCTGGACGAGCCCTCCATCGGCCTGCACCAGCGCGACAACGAGCGGCTGCTCGGCACGCTGAAGCGTCTGCGCGATCTTGGCAACACCGTGATCGTGGTCGAGCACGACGAGGATGCCATCCTTCAGGCCGATTATGTGGTCGATGTCGGCCCCGGTGCCGGCATCCTCGGCGGACGGATCGTCGCCGAGGGCACGCCGGCCGAGATCATGGCCCATCCGGCTTCGCTGACGGGCAAGTACCTGACCGGCGAGATGGGCGTGCCCCTGCCCAAGCGCCGAAAGCCGCAGAAGGGCCGCTCGATGAAGATCGTCGGCGCGCGCGGCAACAACCTGAGGGACGTCACGGTCGACATTCCGCTCGGCCTGTTCACCTGCATCACCGGTGTCTCCGGTGGTGGCAAGTCGACCCTGCTGATCGACACGCTGTATCACGCGGTCGCGCGCAAGCTGAACGGGGCGAGCGAGGCCCCTGCCCCGCACGACCGCATCGAGGGCATCGAGCATCTCGACAAGGTCATCGACATCGACCAGTCGCCGATCGGGCGCACGCCGCGCTCGAACCCGGCGACCTATACGGGGGCCTTCACGCCGATCCGCGAATGGTTCGCCGGCCTTCCGGAGGCCAAGGCGCGCGGCTACGAGCCGGGCCGCTTCTCGTTCAACGTCAAGGGCGGGCGCTGCGAGGCCTGCCAGGGCGACGGCGTCATCAAGATCGAAATGCATTTCCTGCCCGACGTCTATGTCACCTGCGACGTCTGCAAGGGCAAGCGCTACAACCGCGAGACGCTGGAGGTGGTGTTCAAGGGCAAGTCGATCGCCGACGTGCTCGACATGACGGTCGACGAGGGCGTGGACTTCTTCAAGGCCGTGCCGCGCGTGCGCGACATCCTGCGGACCCTGTCCGAGGTCGGCCTCGGCTACATCCATGTCGGCCAGCAGGCCACCACGCTGTCCGGCGGCGAGGCGCAGCGGGTCAAGCTGTCCAAGGAACTCGCCCGCCGCTCGACCGGCCGCACGCTCTATATTCTCGACGAGCCGACCACCGGCCTGCATTTCCACGACGTTGCGAAACTGCTCGACGTGCTGCACGAACTGGTCAACCAGGGCAATTCGGTTGTCGTGATCGAGCACAATCTCGAAGTGGTTAAGACCGCCGACTGGGTCATCGACATGGGCCCGGAGGGTGGCGACGGCGGCGGAGAGGTGGTGGCCGCCGGCCCGCCGGAGGACATCGTCAAGGAACCGCGCAGCCATACCGGCCGTTTCCTCAAGGAGGTCCTTGCGCGCCGGCCCATGAAGCCGCGCACCGAGGCGGCCGAATAACCTGCGGGCCGCTGCCATCCCGGCGCGCGTGCCGGGACTTGCGGTGCTGGGTGAGACATGACGGAGTTCGAACTCGCACAGCGGCTGGGTGTCGCCATTGCCATCGGCGCGCTCGTCGGCTCCGAGCGCCACTGGCGGCGGCGCGACGAGGATGACGGCCAGCGCACGGCGGGGCTGCGCACCTTCACGCTGATCGGCATGATGGGCGGCCTTGCCGGCGTGCTGGAAGTCTCGCTGCGCGGAACCGGACAGGACATCGTGCCGGGCCTTGCCGCCACCGGCCTGTTCATCGTCTTCTCCACAATTTTTGCCGTCTTCCAGTACCGGGAGAAGCGCGACGAGCGCAGCTACAGCGTCACCTCGGTGGTGGCCGCCATGCTGACCTTCCTGATCGGGACGCTCGCCGTGGTCGGGGACATGCGCCTTGCGGGAGCAGCCGGCATCATCATGGTGGCGATCCTCGCCGCCCGCGAGGTGCTGCACGGCCTTATCGAACGCGTGACCTTTGTCGAACTGCGCTCGGCGATCGTGCTGCTGGCCATGACCTTCGTCATCCTGCCCGTGGTCCCCGACGATCCCATCGGCCCCTTCGGCGGCGTGTCGCCGTCGCGGGTCTGGAGCCTTGCGATCCTCGTCGCGGCCATCTCCTTCGTCGGCTATATCGCCGTGCGCATCGTCGGAGACCGCTATGGCGAACTCATCTCCGGCGCGGTGGCAGGGCTGCTGTCGTCCACGGCGGCGACACTCACCCAGGCCCGCCGGTCGGCCAGGGAGGACAATGCCCGCCTTCTGGCGACCGGCGCCCTGGCCGCCTGCGTCGTGTCCTACCTGCGCACCGGGCTTCTGGTGATCGGCCTTGCGCCCCAGCTCGCGGTTGCAATCCTGCCCGTGCTTGGCGCCGGCGCTACGGCCATGGCCGCCGTTGCGCTCGTACTGGCGCGCGGCGGAGGCGACGGTACCGGCGGAGCGAACAGCGAGACCTCGCGAAATCCCTTCGACCTGTGGAACGTCATGCAGATCGCGCTGCTGCTGGCGGCCTTCGGTTTCGCGGCCCGCGCCGCCGCGCACTGGTTTGGCGATACGGGCGTGATCGCCGCCTCGGCCGTGATCGGCCTCGGCGATGTCGATGCACCGGTCATCACGATCGCCGGCCTCGCCAGAAACGGGCTCAACCCGGCCATGGCGACCCTTGCCGTCCTTGCGGCGGTCCTGTCGAACAGTGTTGCCAAGGCCGGGCTCGCGGCCGGGCTCGGGTCCTGGCGCTTCGCGACCCTGTTCGCTGGGGGAAGCGTGGCCGCACTGGGCGCGGGCCTTGCCGCCTATCTGGCGACCGCCGCCCTGCGCGCCTCGGCATGACACCCGGTCATGACTGCACTGCACAAATGTTTCTTCGCAACTGCGAAAGGATGATTATCTCATGATGCGAGAGGCGGCCCCCTTCTGCCGCCAGGGACATCCGTCATGATCTACTTCCTGAATGCCATCGTCGCCCGCATCCGCGCCTATGCGATCTACCAGCAGACCCGCACCGAGCTGGCGCAGCTCGACGACCGTTCGCTGGCCGACATGGGCTTTCAGCGCGGCGAGATCGAGTTTCTGGCGCGCAAGGCCGCCAAGACTGCCTGATTGAAAGACTGCAACTGCCTGATCGCGGCTAAGAACCGAGATCGAGCCGGCCTGTCCGGGCAAGCCGCCGGGCCGAGCGCCAGAGGCGAACCTGCCTGCGCCATCCCGGCGCCGCGGTGACCGGCCCGAACGGCGCCCCGGCCATGGCCGCCGTGAAGGCAAGGTCGAGGCTGACGGTCGCCGCCGGCAACAGCGCGGCGCGCGCCAGTCCCAGGCCGTCTGGCATGGCCGCATCGGCGGCCCGCAGGTGATCGGTCGCCCGCCGGCGCATGTCGTCGATGAGCGCCGGCAGGCCGGGCTCGGCGCGGCGGGCGTTGACCGCCTCGCGCGTCACGCCATGCAGCGCCATGAGATCAGCCGGCCAGCGGACCGTTCCGCGCGCGGCATCCGCGGCAAAGCCGATCAGGTGATCGCGGATGGCGAGGGCAACGCCAGCATGGCCAGCCACCACGGCAAGTCCCGGATCCGCCCCGTCGGCCAGGACCAGCGCGCAAAGCTGGAGCAGAGCCGCGGCGGTCTCGCCGGCATGGCCCTCATAATCGTCGACGGTCGGGAACAGGTCGTCGTAGAGGTCGGCGATCCGGGCCTCCGACATTGCCACCAGCGGCCCGATCGGCAGCCTGCGCCGCGCGACCGCATCGAGAACCGCCCTGGCGACGGGATGGCCGCGCGCGCCGCCGGCGCCGCCATCGGTCAGCGCATCGCGCCACCATTGCAGGCGCACCTCGCCGGGCAGCGGTTCCGACACGCGCTCGCGCACACCCGCCAGTTCGAGCGCATAGGCATGCAGCGCCATCAGATCGCGGCGAAACGGATCCGGCACAAAGAGCGCAGAGAGATAGGCATCGCGATGACCGGCCCGCACGACATCCGTGCAATGGCTGAAGGCCTGGTCGAGGTCGTCCCGGACCGAACGCTGGGGCACCGCTTCCCCCGTCAGTCGATGGCCACCAGCGCGGCCGCAACCTGCCGGCCCTCGCCGAGCATGATGTTGTAGGTGCGCGCGGCGGCGCCTGTCGCCATCACGTCCACGCCGATGCGGGCCTCGCGGAACATCCAGCCGAGCGCCGCCGGCAGCACGGCCATGTCGCGGCCCGCCCCGACCAGAAGCACGTCGATGGCCTCGCGTTCGGCCAGCACGGCGGCAAACATCTCCGGCGTGAAAGCCTCTGGTCCATCCGCCTGCCAGGCATGGATGCCCGACGGCAGGGCAAGGATGGAGCCGCGATGGCTCATCTCGCCGAAGCGGAAACCGCCATTGCCATAGGCGTCGATGGCATGGCGCCCCGGCAGGAACCCTTCATGGAGCCTCCTGACCGGCTCTCCCCTGGGCACGTCAGGCCCTGGAGCGCGCCGGCGCCTCGTCGTCCTCGGTCTCGCCGCCGGCCGAGGCACCGAACCCGCCGGGCTTGAGGCCCAGATAGATCAGGATGGGCGCGGCGATGAAAATGGAGGAATAGGTGCCGATCACCACGCCGATCAGCATGGAGGCCGTGAAGCCCTGGATGACCTCGCCGCCGAAGAAATAAAGGCCGAGCAGCGCGAGGAACGTGGTCGAGGCGGTGATCACCGTGCGTGTCAGCGTGGAATTGATGGCGATGTCGAGCAGTTCGGCGATCGGAACGCGCTTGTGCTTGCGCAGCATCTCGCGGATCCGGTCATAGATGACCACCGTGTCGTTCAGCGAATAGCCGACGATGGTCAGGATGGCGGCGATCGAGGTGATATCGAAGTCGGATCTGGTCAGCACGAAGAAGCCGATCATCGCCGTGATGTCGTGAAGGGTGGCGATCATCGCTCCGAGCGCGAACTGCCATTCGAAGCGGAACCACAGATAGAGCAGCACGGCGAGGATCGACAGGATCACGCCGACAACCGAGACCTGAACGAGTTCGGCAGACACGGTTGGTCCGACCACCTCGGTCCGGCGGACCTCATAGTCGGCATCGATGACGGACCGCACGCGCCGCAGCGCGGCCTGCTGTCCCGGCTCCCCGCCCGGCTGCTCGCCATAGCGCAGCAACACGAGGTTCGGGCCACCGAATTCCTGGAGCTGGACATCGCCGATATTGAGGCCGGCGAAGCGCCGCCTCAACTCGGCGATGTCGGCATTGCCCTGCTTGGCCTGCAGCTCGACCAGCGTTCCGCCCCGAAAATCGATCCCGACATTCAGACCGTAGAGGATGAAGCCGATAGCCGTCACCATCGAGATGAGCGTGGACAGCAGAAA
Organism: Phreatobacter sp.; assembly: GCF_051860605.1. Classification (GTDB taxonomy): domain Bacteria; phylum Pseudomonadota; class Alphaproteobacteria; order Rhizobiales; family Phreatobacteraceae; genus Phreatobacter. The sequence goes on from NZ_JBHYDR010000008.1 coordinate 183,718, forward strand.
CGCCCACGGCCTCAGTCTCATGAAGCCGATCTTCGTGTCGTCGGGAACTATCCGCAGAAGGCGCAAGGTCGTTCGCTCCCTATGCCGTTCACATCGGGATCCGCGCGGGCCGGAACCAGCGCAGCCAGAGGACGACGATGTACCGCGTGAAGGTCACGGCGGTGAACATGGTGGTGATGATTCCAAGCCCGAGCGTCAGGGCGAAGCCCTTGACCGGCCCGGTACCGAGATAGAACAGGATCACCGCGGTGATCAGCCCGGTCAGGTTGGCGTCCACGATGGTGCCGATCGCCTTGGTGAACCCGGCGTCCACGGCGGCGATGACCGATCGCCCGAGCCGCACCTCCTCGCGGATGCGCTCGAAGATCAGCACGTTGGAATCGACCGCCATGCCAACCGTCAGCACGATCCCGGCAATGCCCGGCAGGGTCAGCGTTGCCCCGATCAGGCTGAGCAGGCCGAACATCATCCCGACATTGACGACCACGGCAATGTTGGCGAACAGGCCGAACAGGCCGTAGGTCGCGAAGATGTAGATGATGACGAAGATCGACCCGATGACCGCCGCGCGGGTGCCGGACGTGATCGAGTCCTGGCCGAGCGAGGCGCCCACCGTGCGCTCCTCGACCACCGTCAGCTTGGCCGGCAGCGCGCCGGCCCTGAGCAGAAGGGAGAGGTTGGCCGAACTCTCCGGCGTGAACCGGCCGGAAATCTGGCCCTGACCGCCGAGGATCGGCTCACGGATGACCGGCGCCGAGACAACCTTGTTATCCAGAATGATCGCGAAGGGCCGGTTGACGTTCTCGGTGGTCACCTGCGCGAAGCGGCGTCCGCCCACCGCATTGAAGCGGAAATTGACGATCCACTCGGCCTGCTGGCCGCTGAACGCCGCCTGGGCATCGACAAGGTCGTCGCCGGAGACGATGACGCGGCGCTGCACCAGCCAGGGCTGCTGCTGGATGACGCGGCCGGCGGCATCCTTGATTTCCTCATAGAGCACCTCGCTGTCAGCCGGGGCGCGGCCGGCGACAGCCTCCTCCACCGGCATGGACTGGTCGACGAGGCGGAACTCCAGCTTGGCCGTGGTGCCGACGATGTTCTTGACCCGCTCCGGGTCGCGCTCACCCGGAACCTGCAGGATGATGCGGTCGATGCCTTGCCGCTGGATGACCGGCTCGGTCGTGCCCAGCTGGTCGATACGCCGGCGCACCACCTCGATCGACTGGGTGACGGCCCGGGAAATGCGGTCGCGCGTGCCCTGCTCGGTGGCGGTGATCAGGAAGGTCGCATCCGAGGGACGGGTGACCTCGAAATCATACTGGCCGGAATTGGAGAAGACCCCGCCGAGCGGCTGGGGAATCTTGCGAAGCTCGGTGTTGGCGAGTTCGGTGTTCTGGCCCTCGCGCAACCGGACAAGCACGCCGTTGCCCTGGAACGTCACCGACTGGAGCTGGATGCGGGAATCGCGCAGCACCCGCCGCACGTCGTCGCGCAGGTTCTCCAGTTTGGTGCGGCGCACCTCGTCGGCATCGACCTGGAGCATCAGGTGGACGCCGCCCTGCAGGTCGAGGCCGAGCGTGATGTGCGTGCGCAACGCGCGCGGCAGAATGTCCACCACGCTCTGCGGCAGCACGTTCGGCAGCGCCAGTGACATCGTCACCAGCACCGTCAGCATGATCAGGGTAGCCTTCCAGCGCGTGAAGCTGAGCATGGGGTCGTCCTCGGAGGCAGGGCCGGCTTGATCAGCCGCCCGGCCGCAGCATCACTTCTCGTCGGCCGGTTCACCCTTCGAGCGAAGGTCCGACACGAACTGCTTGGCGGCCCGGATGCGCACGTTCTCCGCGATCTCCATCTCGATGGTCTGCTCGTCGACCACCTTGGTGATCCGGCCGATCACGCCGCCCGAGAGCGTCACCTGATCGCCCCTGCGCAGGCTGGAGATCATCTCCTGATGCGACTTCACCCGCTTCTGCTGCGGGCGCAGGATCAGGAAATACATGATGATGAAGATCAGGACGAAGGGCAGCAGCGAGAACAGAATGTCGTTGGTGCCGCCCGCACCGGTCTGCGCGTAGGCCGGGGTAATGAACATGGACAATCCTCTTGGGAGACCGGGACCGCCCGGATGGCGGGATTTGGGCGCGGACTATAGTGGCCGGACCGTCGAATGCAACGCTGCCGACGGCCTGCCGCCGAGCCATGTAAGCCACGCGCGACGATCTTTCCAGTGGCGCGATTGATCGCAGGCGGCCGCTGGTGCAATCAGCCGGAACGAAGAGCCGGAGGACGCCCCGTGGCCGACGACATCACCCTTTCGACCCCGCTGATCGCGGACGCGCTCGCCCGAATCGCCGCAGCCATCGAGCGCCTCGCGCACGCGGGCCCGCGCACGCCCGTTTTCGAGGCGGCCGACGCCTTCGTCTGGAATCCGTCCGGGCCCGGCCTCGACCCCGTGCCGCGGGTCAACCGGGTTGAAATGGTGCTGCTGAAGGGCATCGACCGGGCGCGCGACACGCTGATCGAGAACACCCGGCGCTTTGCCGAGGGCCTGCCGGCCAACAACGCCCTGCTCTGGGGCGCCCGCGGCATGGGCAAGTCCTCGCTGGTCAAGGCGGCCCACGCGACGGTGAACCAGCCGCTGCCGGCCGGCGACATGGCCCGGCTGAAGCTCGTCGAGATTCACCGCGAGGACATCGAGAGCCTGCCGCATCTCATGGCGATGGTGCGCGGATCGGGCCGGCGCTTCATCGTCTTCTGCGACGACCTGTCCTTCGACGCCAACGACACCTCCTACAAGTCGCTCAAGGCGGTGCTGGAAGGCGGCATCGAGGGCCGCCCGGACAATGTCATCTTCTACGCGACCTCCAACCGCCGGCACCTGCTGCCGCGCGACATGATGGAGAACGAACGCTCCACCGCCATCAATCCCGGCGAGGCCGTGGAGGAGAAGGTGTCGCTGTCCGACCGCTTCGGCCTGTGGCTCGGCTTCCACAAATGCAGCCAGGACGAGTATCTGGCCATGGTCAACGGCTATGCGGAGCATTTTCGCCTGGCCTATGACGCCGAGCCCCTGCGCGCGGAGGCGCTGGAATGGGCGACGACCCGCGGCTCGCGCTCCGGACGCGTGGCCTGGCAGTTCGTGCAGGATCTCGCCGGCCGTCTGGGCGTGAGGCTGGAGGCCTGAGAGGCGGCCGCCGGGGCCCGGCACGCCGGCACCCCTCGCTTGCTTCGAGGGGCGGCGTGGATGGGCCACGCTAGGACGGGCCAGGCGACACGCGCGCGTCCCCGACCGCCTCCTGCCGGGCCGCCCGAGGGCCGGACTGACTGGCCGCCGCGATCTCCATCAGCGCGCTGGCATGGACGCCGACGACCTTGTCCAGATCGTAGCGCTGGATGAAATCGCGGCGGAACCCGGCATGTCGGGCCTCCGCGTCGATATGCTCGCAAAAATGGAGCATGCCCTCGGCAAGCCGGACCTCGTCATCCTTCGGAACCAGCCGGCCGAGCCTGGCATCGACCAGAATGTCGCTCGGGCCGAAATCGCAGTCCGTCGCCAGCACCGGCAGACCCACCCGCAGGGCCTCGCAGATCGCAAGGCTCCAGCCTTCCCAGCGCGAAGTCGAGACGTAGACGTCGCTGGCGACCAGCGGGACCTGCGGGTTTTCCGGATGGTGTTCGAAGCTGACGCAGGCCTCGAGGCCCAGCCGCGCGACCTGCGACCTCAGCTCCGCCTCCATCGTGCCGTAGCCGACGATCTTGAGCCGGACATCCTGACGGATGGCCCAAAGCCGCGCGAAAGCCGCGATCAGGATGTCCTGCCCCTTCTGGTAGGCGAACCGGCCGACATTGACGAAGACGATCGGGTCGCCGGGCGCTCTGTCCCGCTGGCGGGCATCGAGCTGCCGCACCGGATTGGGCGCCCAGTAGCGGGGAGCATCGCTCGGCATCATCGCCTGGAAGGCGGTCAACTGGCGCGGGCTCGTGCCCAATATGCCGGCGAGCGAGCGAAGCACGACCGCCTTCATCATGAAGAACAGGATGCGCGCCCGAAGATGGCTCTTCTCCCGATCCGGATTGCCATGCAGGTGCAGCACGATCCTGCGTCTGACGCCGAGTGAGGCCATCCAGCCGATCACCGACCCCTCCACCTGCGGAATGACGATCAGATCGTAATCCTGCCTGGTCATGGCACGTCGCAGCGTGGCCAGCAGGTCGATGCGGCCCTTCACATCCTCCTGATAGGCCCGGTAGGGGCGATCGACGATCTCGACATTCGGATATCTCGACAGGTGGACCACATCGACATCGATCGTGCCGGGGTAGGTGCGTGCGATACCGGACGCCACCTCGTCGACCACCCTCTCGATGCCGGCATATTTCCCCGTGTTTGGCACGACATAAAGGAGTTTGAGCGACATGCGCGCCGGACTTTCTTCGCCTGTTGGAATCTGACCCATTGCCGGACCCGGAACGCGCAGCGCGCCGCACGGCGCGAGGACATGGCCCGGATCGCCGCACGTCACGCCCACTCGGCCGCCTCGACAGTGGCTCGCGCTGCGGCTGGCAGCGAGGTGCGGCGCCCGACGGAGTGGTAGCTCACGGGAGAGCCATCGAAGGCGCCAACCGTGTACAGATTGCGGAGATCGACCAGGGTTGTGCAGCCAGCCCGCTCGAAGTCGGCCGGCGTCAGGCTGCGGAAGTCGTCCCAGTCGGTTGCAATCACGCAGATGCGGGCGCCGGCCATGGCGGACAGCGCGTCCTCGGCATAGTCGATCCGTTGCCCGAGGACGCCCCGCGCATTGTCGATGCCCTGCGGATCGTAGGCGACAACCGTGGCGCCCGACTGCGCCAGCTTGTCAGCGATCAGGATGGCAACGCTGTCGCGGACATCGTCGGTATTGGGCTTGAAGGTCAGGCCGAGCAGCGCAACGAACTGACCGCGGATCGCGCCGCCCGCGGCCGCCATGATCTTGGCCATCATCCGCGCGACGCGGGCCCGGTTCACCGTGATCACCGCTTCCACGATGTTGACCGGCGAGAGATTCTGCTCGCCGAAATGCTGCATGGCCCGCGTGTCCTTGGGAAAGCACGAGCCGCCATAGCCCGGACCCGGCCGCAGGAAGGCATGACCGATGCGGCGGTCGCTGCCCATGCCCCGGGCGACGGCTTCGACATCACCGCCCAAGGTCTCGCAGAGATCGGCCATCTCGTTGATGAAACTGACCTTCGCGGCCAGGAACGTGTTCGAGGCATATTTGATCAGTTCGGACGAGACGATGTCGGTCTCGATGACGTCGACGCCGGTGGAGACCAGCGGCTCGTAGAGCCGCAGCAGCACCTCCAGCGCATTCCGGCTGCGGGTTCCGATCACGATGCGATCCGGCTTCATGAAGTCAGCCATCGCATTGCCTTCCCGAAGGAATTCGGGGTTGGACGCGATGTCGAAGTCCAGCGCCGGATTGAGCTCCGCGATGAGGCGGGCCAGTTCGTCTCCCGTCCCCGCCGGCACCGTCGATTTGGTGACGATGACCGCCGGATGATCCAGGGTCCGGGCAATCTCGCTGGCCGCCGCCAGCACATATTGCAGGTCGGCCTGACCATCGATCTCGCGCGGCGGCGTCCCGACAGCGATCATGACGACCTCGGCCTGACCGATATGGGCGCGCAGATCCGTGTCGAAAACCAGCCGCCCCGCGGCCACGTTCCGCTCCACCATGGCGTCGAGGCCGGGCTCGTAGATCGGGATGACGCCTCGGCACAACGCGCCGACCTTGCGACGGTCGGTGTCGATGCACGCCACGTCATGCCCGATCTCGGCAAGGCATGCGCCGGTCGTCAGCCCGACATAACCGGTCCCGATGATGACGACCTTCATGACCCTGCCCTCCTGCGCTGCGTGGAGCCGCCGTTCATTGGTCCTGTCCCTTCCGGCCGGCGACGGGCATGATCCTGATCCGCTCCCGTCGCAATCAATGCAGCAGCTTGGCAGAGTCGATCCGATGGTTTCGTGACGGCCAGAAGCCGGCCAGCCTCTTGATCCGCGTCCTCAGCCAGATGCCTCGCGACTGATTGATCCGCATGCGAACGAGGCCGATCGCCCACGATGGCGGCAAGGCGGCCAGCAGGGCTCCGAAGCCGAGGAAGAAGAGCCGGGCGGCGCCCGACCGCTCGCGCGCGACAGCCTTCAGATAGGCTCGCGACAGGTCCAGACCGGGCCGGGTCCCGCCGGTGACCGCCCGCATCATCCTCATCTCGAGCACGTATGGGCTCGCATCGCCCGAGAGCGCCATGTCGCCCTCGATGCCCCGGTCGCGCAGCAGCACCTGAAGGTGCTTGAGCCGGGCGTTGAACCGGTTGATGTAGCCGTCCATCCGCTCGGGCGTCAGATTGGCGAAAGCGGATACGCTGCTGCCGTGAACGCGGTATTTCGCGAGCGGCCTGTCGATGGACACGACCTCGCCGACGAAGGGCGACAGGAGATAGGGCACGCCGTCGATCGCCCGTTCGTAGCTCAGGTCACCGAGGTTCTCGTAGATGTCGCGGCGGTAGATGTTGCCCGATGTCGGCGGTGTCTCGTAGGCGCCGGTGCGGTTGATGGAATCGATCAGGTTCTCGGAGGTGGAGGACCTGCTGAGCTTCGGAAACGGCATGCCGATATCATGACCGTCCCGGTCGATGGGGATCATCATGAACTGGATCTTCGAGACCTTGTCCACCAGGTGCGGCGCGATCGCCCTGAAGGCACCCGGCACCAGCCGGTCGTCCGCATCCAGAAAATAGATGAACCGGCCCCTGGCCTGCCGAAAGCCGGTCATCGACGCCTTCAGGGGGCCGCCATTGGCAATCCGGATCGCCGTGACCCGGTCGCCGTAGGTCTGCACTTTCGCCCAGGAACCGTCGGTGGACCCGTCATCGACCACGATGATCTCGAAGGTCACGCCCTCCTGTTCCAGCACGCTGTCGATGGCCTCGCAGATGAACGCTTCATAATTGAAGCAGGTGATGACAACGCTGAGCGTCGGCGCCTGTGCAGTCATTCCCGGCGCCCCCCTTCGAGGGAAGCCGCCCTCGTTGACCGACGGCGCCCTCCTGACCTGCAGTCCGGGCCGTTCCGGCGCCTGACGGAGCCCGCTCCGGGTTGCCCTGGACGACACCAGTCGTTGCAAGTCACGGATCGCGGCGCCACGGCGTCTGCCCCTCCATCGTCCCGGAACCCGGAAACTCGGAACTGGTCGAGGCCGCCGCGGCGGATGGCGAAAAGCGGATGCAAGCGCGCAGTGAGCGTTGCCTGAGCATTCGACCATGCTGGGTGCCGGAAGGCAGGCCTGGTCTCCAGTTCAGCAATCATCGTGCCAGTGTTGGCAGTGCGCCGATGACCTTGTTCGTTGCCGGTACCATGCGACGGCACAGCGCTCGCAGGGCGATCCTTCCGGCAAGCAGATCTCCAGGATTGCGGCCAATTGGCCTTCGGACGGCACACGGCAACATCACCGCAAGGCGCGTCGCCGGTCCCCATGGGCGGGCCTGATGCGCAGCAGACCCGGGGCTGGACATGATCCTCTAGCCCAGGCGTTCGGCACGTGCCGACGCGCCGTGCAGCCTGGCCGGCGCGCGGGCAGCCTCATAGACTTTGAGGGTCTCCTTGGCGACGCGGTCGATCGCCAGATGGGCGATGTTCAGCTGGCTGTTGGCCCGCCAGTCCTTCAGGCGCGAGGGACTTTCGATCAGGCTGCAGAGGGCCGCGGCAAGGTTGTCGGGGTCGCCCGGCGGAACCAGGATGCCCGCCGACCCACCTTCGAGGAGTTCGGGAATGCCATCGACGGCCGACGCCACGATCGCACATCCCGCCTCCCGCGCCTCGGAGAGAACAAGCGGCGCCGGATCGGCATGGGAGGGCAGGACGAAGATGTCCGCACCCAGCATCCACGGATAGGGGTCGCGCACCGGCCCGGCAAAGGTCACGGCATCCGCACAGGCGGCGGCCATGGCCATTTCCTTGTAGGTGCCAAGGAGCGGGCCATCGCCGACAACGTAAAGCCTTGCCTGCGGGCAGCGGGCATGAACCCGGTCGAAGGCCTCGATCAGGGTGGGCAGGCCCTTGCGCGGATGCTGGCCTCCGACGAACAGGACCGACGGCGAGGGCAACGTCATCGGCACGGTGCCACGGCCCTCGAAACGGGCGGACCCGATCGTGCCGTTCAGGACGACCGAGAGCTTTCTCGCCGGCACGCCGCGCCTTTGCATCGAACGGGCGACGGCCGCGCTGACGCCGATGACCCGGCTGCCAAGCCCCATCAGCGTCGCGCTGCGCTCGAACTCGTTGTGAACGGTGGTGACCAGGGGAATGCCGGCCAGCTTGCAGACCGGCCAGGCCAGGACGGCGCTGGTGACCATATGCGCGTGGATGACATCCGGCTGCCAGGTCCTGACATGGCGGCGGAGGGCGAGCAGGGACTTCACCAGGTCCAGCGGCCGGCGACGATGGTCGATCCGGACCGACGTCACCTGCCTGCGCGCCAGCAGCTCGTCGAATTCGCCATGCCCGCTGCCGACGCACACCGTATGGCCCATCGCAGTCTGCGCGCATGCGAGATCCACCGCCGCGTGGACATGCCCGTTGAGCCTGAGCGTGTGATTGAGAAGGTGAAGGATACGCACGACGTGTTCACATCCTCTTCTGGTGCCGCGTCACGGTCACCGAACCGGTCGCCAGGCGCCCCCTGCCTCTCCGACGGCCGGCCTCGAACCGCGGCATGTTCACCGTGCTCCGCGCCGCCGCAGCCATCACATCGACTGGTCTTCCGGTCTGGCCTTGTTGAGCACGGCGCCGATGACATTGGCGCCCGCCGCCCGCAGCACGCGCAAGGCAGCCTCGACATCGTCGACCGTGGTCTGGCCGACCGCGATCACGAGCAACACCGCATCGGCCCGCCGGGCCAGAACTGCCGCGTCGGTCGACTCCCCGAGTGGCGGCAGGTCCAGCAGCACATCCCCCCGCGCCCGGCCATGCCGGATGAGACGCATCACCGCCTCGCTGTCGAAATCGACCAGCGCGGGGCCATCCACCGGATTCCAGGCTGGCAGGTGAACCACGCCGTCAAGGTCATGGAACACGATCTGGCTTTCGGGGGTCCGAAGCGACAGGACGCCGACGAGGGAACTGAAGCCGAGCGAATCAGCCTCCATCACGGTCGTTTTGGCCCCGCGAACATCAGCGTCGATCACCATGACATCGCGGCCCATCCTTTGGGACAGTCGCGCCAGGTTCATCGACAGCAGGCTGCAGCCGACCTCCCTCGACCATCCGACCAGCGCCACCACCGCATGGCCCGATCCCTGGCTTGCGGGCATGGCGAGCCTGATCGCGGAGCGAAGGTTTGTGACCGCCAGCGCGAACCCGTCATCGGGTCGAAGGACCACGAGATTGTCTGTCTGCGCCTTGATCATGCGGGTGAACCAGCTGCGCGTCCTGGCAACGGGAACGGTCCCAAGGCACGGAAGGCCCGTGCGGTTGGCAAGATCGCCGGCGGTCCTTATCCGTCGGTCGAGCGCGCCTGCGAAGATCAGCAGGCACAGTCCGGTGGTCAGCCCGACGACCCCGCCAAGGGCGACGATCAGTCCCGAGCGCGGGGCGACCGGGGCCAGAGGAACGAGGGCCGCACCGATCACCCGTGCATCGGCATCAGGCATGGAGCCTGCCGGCAGGGCCCCTTCCCGCACAGCCAGGGCGGCGGCATTCGACTGGGCATTGAGGGCGTCGATGCGCCCCTGGACCCATTCGGCCGTTCCGCGCGCCCCGTCGATCTTGGTGGTGACCGACTGCATCAGATAGGCCGCCGCCGTCGCATTGGCGACCTTGGCGACGAGCAGTGGATCGCCCGAGAGATAGGAGACCTCGACGACGAAGGACTGGCCGATCCGGCGGGCACCGACGCGGCGCGTGAACTCCGCGAAGGCAGCGCGATGAGCCGGATCGTCTGCAACGGGCGCGGCGTCCGCGGATGGCGCGCTTGCGCCGCCAAGGCCGATCAGACGACGGGCCATCGACACCCCGCCATCCACGGCTCTGCGGACAAGGCCTGCCGGCCGCGGCGCCAGATCGGCGCTGTCGGCAAGCCGCAGGTTGTCGAACACATGACGCAGCAGACGCTCCGACCGGATCACCTGCAGTTCGGTATCGGCACGGTTGAGGTCGAGGACTGGCGGCGGCGCAACCTCGCGGCCGATCATGGCGGCGGGCCGGCGCGGTTCGAGCAGGATCGCCGATGCGGCCGAGTAGGTCGGCGGGATCGACCAGGCGATCGCGACGGCGGCGACCACGCAGAGTGCCACCCAGAGTGCCAGCACCAGCCGGTAGCGATTGGCCATTGCGGCGCCGGATCGCAGCATGGTGAAGGGGCCGTCCTCGGTCGCCGAGGGCGCATTGTCGATAACCGGCCACACGCGCATGGATCGACCGTCAGGCTGCCAGCTTCCGGTCATCGGTTGACCCTCGGTCCGATCGTGATCTCTGCCGCCCGCTCCGGCTCGATCCGGCCCCGGACGAGATCCCTGAATGCAAGCGCATTGCCCCGCAGGCGCCCCCGCCGGTCCACGAAGGGTTCCGGGCGGGCTGACCGGGCGACATTGCTGCCGACATTGCGGAGAACGTGATCGGCGACCTGGGACAAAGTCATGGTTCCCTTGCGCAGCATGTAGATCGGATTGACGACCTGGGAGTAGCCGAGGCGGTCACCCATGACCCGCCCCCCCTTCACGCCCATGTGTACGCCGCGGGCCCCCTCGCATTTGACCAGCCGGCCGCCGCGCCGGGCCAGGCTCGCGCCGAAGTCCCGGTCCTCGAGCCAGCCGTAGAGAACCAGGCGTTCGTCGAACTTCAGGCCCCGTATGCTGGATGCGCGGAAGGCCATGTTGCAGCCATAGGGGCTGTAGGGCTCGACACAGGTCCAGTCGGCCCGGTCGGGCTCATCCGCCACGATGCGAACGGCCTCGTCGAACGGAATGCCGGGTCCCTTGATTCCGTCAGCCAGCACCCGGCCCGTGAACCCCACGATCTCCGCTTCGTCACGGAACGTGCGCGCCGCCACGGCGAGCCAGTTCCTGTCGGGCACGAAGTCGTCATCGAAGAAGGCCACGACGTCGATATCGGCTCCCAGGGCGGCAAGCGCGGCATTGCGCTGCCGCGGCAGGCCGGCAGGGCCCGTAACCACCTGAACACGCGCCTCATCGACGAGTTCGCCCGCATCCGCGACGGTCGGCGTCGACACGATGACGGTTTCAGGGGTCAGCGTCTGCGTTGCGAGGAGGTGGCGGACCATGGCCGTCACCACTTCGGGGCGCCCGAGCGAAGCGACAATCACGGCCACGCGGGTCTGCTGCGGCAGAGGCTCCAGGCGCCGGGTCGGCAGGACCACGGGCTCGTGAACAAGATCAAGATAGCCGGCTGCAGTGTCTGACCAGGAATACCGCCGCACGCGTTCCAGGCCCCTGCCCGCCATCTCCTGTCGAAGGGCCGGCGCTTCCGCCAGAAGGCGGATCTGCCGCACCCACGCGGCCGGATCGTCGGGCCCGGCCATCAGGCCGGCGGTTCCGCAAACTTCCGGCATGCTCGACCGGTCCGACGACACAACCGGACAGCCCCTCGCCATGGCCTCGACCAGCGGCAGGCCAAAGCCCTCCGTCCATGAGGGGAAGGCCAGACACAGGGCGCGGTCCATCAGCCAGGCCAGGTCATCATCCGAGACCCTGCCGGCCAGGATCATGTTGGGGGCGCGGGTCAGCGCCTCCGGGGCGAAGATGCCGGCCTCGCCTCCGGCGATGACGATGCCCAGGCCGATTTCATCCAGGGCCGGAGCGATATCGGCGAGCAGTTGGAGATTCTTGTGCCGCGCCCGCGATCCGAGTGCCAGGACGAAAGGCCGCTCGCCAAGCGGGGCGACGATCTGCGGCGCATGCGTGGCCGCTGCCGGATTCCAGTCCAGGGCATGCTCGTGACCGTTCGGCAGAACCGCAATGTCCTCCACGCGCAGGGACAGGTAGCGGGCGAGTTGGCGCGCGGAGGTGTTCGACACCGTGGAGATCCGCGCCGCGCGCCGCACCAGGAGCCGCTGCAACCGGCTGTAGAGGAGGCGGAAGGCCTTGCTGTAGCTGCCAGGCGCGGCGAAGACATTGCCATCGTGGATGCAGACGATCTGGTCCCGGTGGGCGGCCGGAGCGGTGTTGCACAGGTTCACCAGGCGCCCCGGCCAGCGGAGCGGCAGGACGGTCTGCTCCCAGGCATGGCCGGAGAGCGGGCCGGCCTCGACGAGCGGCATCGACGTCAGTCGCGGATCGGCGGCCCCTGGCGGCGCGATCAACGGTGCCGTCTGTCCCGCTGCGCCGAGCCGGACATCCAGCGCGGCAACCACGTTGCGCGCATAGCGCTGGACGCCGGTCACCGACTGGGTCAGGAAGCGGCCGTTGACCGCGAAGGTTTCGGCCCGCGTCATTCGCACAGGACCAGAAGCGAATAGCCGCCGAGCAGCCGGACGGCGAAATCGGCATTCACGGCGTGCAGGGCCCGGCGGGGCAGCCGCATGATGCGGCTCGACAGGGCCTGGTTTGGCAGCTCCAGCCGGCTGGCCGTGTAGCGGTGGTCGATGATCGTGTAGCCGCAGTCCCTGAGGGTCGCGAGCGCGGTTTCCTTGTAGAAATAATGGAGGTGTCCGACATTGCTTCGCAGACCGAGTATCGGCCAGGACCGGAGGATCGACTGCACCGAGAGGTCGAGCGGAATGTGAAAGATCGTGTAGCGCCCGAACCGCTTCAGCTTCTTTGTGAAGGCAATGTAGTCCTCCACATGCTCGATGACATCGGCGACCACCACGACGTCGAACCGCGCATCAGCCTGTTCGAGCAGGTCTCCGAAGAAGAAGCGGACGCTGTCCGTCTCCTTGGCCTTCGCCCGCTCATAGGCATGCGATGAAATCTCGTAGCCTGTCAGATGCTTGCCCGGAAATGCCCTGGACAGATTGAGCAGAATCTCGCCGGTCCCGCAGCCGACCTCGCAGAGCGTGTCGAAACCAATGCGGTTCCCTCGGATGATCTCCTCGATCTGTCTGGATTTCCAGGGTGAGTCCTCCTCATGCCAGGTGGGATTGCGTTCCGCATAGTCCGAGGTCTGATACATCTCCTGCATGGTCGAACAACCGATCCGATACGCGTCAACAGGTCCAGGACGGGCAAGGCCATCCTGAAACGCCGGGAGGAAGGCGCTGGCAACCAGCCGGGCGCGATCAGGGGTCTCCCTCCCATCGCCTGCTGGTCCCTCCAACGTCCAGCAACGACCATGCCAAGCCCGACGATCCGCCATCGTCGCGAGCCCGGATCGTCCGGGACCATCGCAGCGCGGCACGAAACACCGACAATATCTGCCCGGGTCCACCCATGGCCTTTTGTTTCACCGGCAATTGACCTGGTCAAACAAGCTGACCGCGAAATCTCGGCATCGTCCCTGCCGCTTCTTGCTCATTTCTCAACCTGCCCAAATTTCAATTGCCCGATATTTGTTCACGGTGCGCATGACGTGATCCAGTTGCGGACGTCAGCAGCGATATCGCCTCTCCAATAGACAAGCCTATGGCCGGGTCGGACGGCATGCCATTCGGTTTTCATCGCTCGGCCGGGCCGCCGTTTCCCGACCGGCACCGTCGAAAGGGTGCTACCGGCCCGCGGCCGGGCGCAGGGCCGCTTCCGCCACCTGTGTCGAGACCCGCGCGGTCGGCTGATAGTCGAACCCACCCTGACGACCGAAGGACTCGACCCCGAATGTCCGCAGCGCCCGGATTGCCGCCTCGGCCCTCTCCCATGATCCGATGCGGTAGAGGGGGTAGGCCTCGTCGAGCAGGTGACTGCCTTCCAGCTTCAGGTCGCCATGGAACAGGCCATTCGCCCTGGCGTGGTCCGCAAAATCCCGTTCGGCGCGATGGGGGTCGTGCGCCAGGTCCTCGCCGATGACCTCGACGGTGAAATAGTCACGGCCCGCGGCCTGACCATAAAAGTCGGAATACATGGTCAGGCGCTTCCAGGCGCCGAAATCCGAGAAATTGTAGAGAATGGACTGATCGAAGCCGCGTTTTCCGTCGAAACTGAAGAACAGGCTGAGCAGCTTGCTGGCTGCCAGACCGCCCGTCTCCGGCAGTCCGCAGAGACGGCTCGTCATGTCGACCGGGATCGTCGAGATCACGCGGTCCGCGCTCATCACCTTCCCGTTGACCGTCAGGAAGAACGTGTCGCCGCTGCGTTCCACCCGCTCGGCCGCGGAGCCGAGGCGGAACGTCGCGCCGCCCTTCTCCAGCTTTTCGCGGATCGGCGCGTAAAGGTAGGCAAACCCCTCGCGCGGGCGCGCGAGCTGCCGGTTTGTCGGGGCGGTCGCCCGGCGGGGCAGGAGCCGACGAAGAAGGCTGGTGAGCGATGCCTGTTCGCTGATCCAGAGCATGCGCTTCTCGGCAAGCTTGAGGTCGATCTGCTCCGGTTCAAGGCCGTAGAACCGCCGCATGTAGGTATCGAGGCCCGACCGCCGCAGCAGCGCGTCACCGATCCAGAACCTGGCAAAATCCCTGGCATTGCGCGGCCTTCCGGCGATCAGCCGCGCATGGGCAACCGACATCGCCATGCGGGCGAGCCCCAGCGGGCCGGCGGCCAGAACGTCGTCGCGGATCGAGATGGGATAGATCGTCACCTTGCCCTGAGGGTTGAGCCGTCCCCACCGCGGCAGGATCGGCTCATAGCGGTCGAGAATCTCCGGGAAATGGGCAAGAAGCGGCGAATCATCCTGGAAAATGAAGCTGCCGACATCGAACGTGTAGGGCGGCAGCTGCCGATCGATGTGATTTCCACCGATATGGTCGTAGCTGTCGACCACCAGCACCCTGCCGAGCCCCTGGGCGGCCAGCACCGACGTGGCAACCAGGCCGGTAATCCCCGCACCCAGCACGACGGCATCGTAATGTGCTGCGGCGACGCTGACGGCGCCGGAACGGCTCAAGGGCTCATGCATGATCGCGCAGCCTGCGTCCTGCCCGATCGCGATGCATGGCGATGGTGGAGCCAGGCTTCGGCGTTCCTGCCGCTGCCGCGTCGGAGACTTTCATCAGGCCAAGCAGCGCATCCAGCGCGAGCGTGCCGCCACGAAGTCCCTGTCCCGTGGCTTTGGTATAGACGCCGAGCGCCAGCAGCCGGTTGAAGGCTGCCCGCCGCTCGGCAAAGCTGGGGGCCAGGTACAGCGACATCCTCAAGGCGCAGACATCCTGGAGCCGCTGCCAGTAATCCGCCGCCGCGCGGGCCCGGTGCGCGAGAGGACCACGACGCCCCTGCCGTCCGAGAGAGGCCATCAGATCCGCACGATGCTTGGCCGCCTCTTGCCGCAACTCAAGCCCAGCAATGACGCCCGAATGCGTCGGGATGGACCGCGCCATCGTCATCCGGGCAAGCAGGCCACGCGGCGTCGCCATTGATTGACGATGCCCCATCAGCGGCCGCGGCAGCGTGACCACATGCCCGAGGCCGTGGGCGAGGAAGTAGATCCACCGGTCATGACGCAGTCTTGCTCCGGCTACGAAGGGGTCTGGACCACGGTCACGAAAATCGAGCCAGCTCAGCATTTCGCGACGGAAGACCAGACTGGGTCCGACGAACTCGCCCCATGGCGAAAGCGAAAGAGGCGCAAAGCTTTGACGGGCTGCGATTCCCTGCGGCAGATAGCCGGCATAGCGTGATCGGGAATCGAGCAGTGTCGTCGTGTGCGTGCACAGCAGCGCATCCTGATCCTGCAACATGGCCACGCACTGTTCCAGCTTCTCCGGATGCCATTCTCCGTCCTGGCTGCACAGCGCGATGAACTGCCCCTCGCACAGCAAGGCGAGGCTGAGGATGCTCTCGCACAATCCGCCGCTCTCGGTATTGACCCAGATGCGAACCGGAAAAGGCGCTGTTTCGGCAAAGGCCGAGACGATCCTCAATGTCTCATCCGACGATCCGTCATCAGAAACCCAGAGATCATACGGCTTCAAGGTCTGCCGTCGAATACTCTCCAGCTGCCCCGCAATGTGCGAAGCCCCGTTGCAGGCGGCCATCACAACTGAGACTTTCGGCATATCCGTCCTCAAGTCACTCTCGAAACGTTCCTTCCGCCACCGACGCTCCTCATAGCCAGTTGATCTGACTTTCGACTGAGATAATCAATTCTACCTAGATTGCCGCACAACCCGCGGGCAGACGATGTGCACAGCAACAAGGCAGTCCCACGCGATGCAGGACTTCGAACGTCTGTCCAGCAAGGGATATGCCACGCAATGGGGCTCATCCGGACGGCGATACGTGACTGCCCAAGTTCTTCGCACCTCCATGGTCGTGCCGCGACAGCGAATACGAAGCGCCGCTGTCATGCGATCTTCGATGCGGTCTGGCCGATATTGATTGACTGTTTTCTCGCCAAAGACCCGATAATCTGAACATTTTTTCGGCCAAGAGACGGGATGCCGAATGCTTGGCGAACAACTATTGTGCAGAGCACAATTTGGGCTTGCCGCACCTGCTAATGAATCGTTAATCTCAGATGCCGCAAAGTTAAGAGGTCTGTGCCTCCATGTCCAAGGCTGTACCGTCCCAAGTTTTCGCTCTCGCGTTCGAGGCCGCGCCGACGGCGCTCCCGGTGCAGCGCAGCATGGTCGGCAGCGCAGCAAAGCGGGTGGCCGACGTCACGCTGTCCCTCGTTGCGCTGGCCTTTCTCTGGCCGCTGATGGTCGCCATTGCCCTGGCGATCCGGAGCTCGGATGGCGGTCCGGCCATCTTTGCTCAGACCCGTGTCGGGCGGCACGGCCGGCCCTTCACCTGTCTCAAGTTCCGTTCGATGGTTCTCGACGCGGAAAAGGTTCTGGCAGATCAACTTGCGCGCGATCCGCAGTCCATGCGGGAATGGCAAGCCAACCAGAAACTGGTGAACGACCCGCGCATCACGGGCCTGGGCCGGTTCCTGCGCAAGTCGAGCCTCGACGAACTGCCCCAACTCATCAACATTCTGTTGGGCCAGATGAGCATCGTCGGGCCGCGCCCCATCGTTCCGGCAGAAATCGATCGTTACGGCGAGAGTTTCGCCCATTGCTTCTCGGTCCGGCCCGGCCTGACCGGACTGTGGCAGGTCTCCGGAAGGAGCGATTGCAACTACCAGACCCGGGTCGCGCTCGACAGCCGCTACGCCGCCACGCAGAGCTTCTGGCTGGATGCCGAAATCATCGTGAAGACCGTGCCTGCGGTTCTCCTGCAGCACGGAAGCCGTTGATCCGCGCCGATCGGTCGGCAGTCTGGGCGGATCGATGGCACCAGTCCGCCTGGCAGTCCGTGCCGCCACCGGCCGGAACCTCTGCACAGCCGGCAATCGGAGCATCAGGACCGATGAAGGTCGCGATCATCCACTACTGGTTCGTCGGCATGCGGGGCGGCGAGAAGGTTATCGAGTCTCTGTGCCGGATCTATCCGCAGGCGGACATCTTCACCCATGTCTACGTGCCCGAGGCGGTGTCGGCGACCATCGGCAGCCATCGGATCCAGACGACCTTCGTCAGCCGCCTGCCCCGCGCGCAGCGCTACTACCAGCGATACCTGCCGCTCATGCCGCTGGCGCTCGAGCAGCTCGACCTGCGCGGCTACGATCTCATCATCAGCAGCGAATCCGGACCCGCCAAGGGGATCATCCCGCCACCGGGTTCCACGCATGTCTGCTACTGCCATTCGCCCATGCGCTACATCTGGAACATGTTCCATGACTACCGGAACCGCTCGGGCTTCATCACCCGGGCCCTGATGCCCCCGATCGCGCACTATATCCGCAACTGGGACGCGATCTCGGCGAACCGTGTCGATCACTTCATCGCCAATTCCCGCACGGTGGCAGCGCGGGTGCAGCGCTATTACCGACGCGAAGCGCATGTGATTCATCCGCCCGTCAGCGTCGACGATTTTACCGTGCTGCCTGACGTGGACATCGGCGACTTCCATCTCATGGCTGGCGAACTGGTCGGCTACAAGCGGCCGGACCTGGCCGTCGAGGCCTTCAACGAAACCGGTCGGAACCTGGTCGTCATCGGCGGTGGCGAAATGCTGGGCAAGTTGCGGCGGATCGCCCGCCCCAATGTCAAAGTGCTCGGCCCCCAGCCCTTCGCGGTGCTGCGGGATCACTACGCGCGCTGCAAGGCCCTGGTCTTTCCCGGAGAAGAGGATTTCGGCATCGTACCGGTGGAGGCCATGGCGTCCGGCCGGCCCGTGATCGCCTTCGGCCGCGGCGGTGCAACCGAAACCGTGGTGGATGGCGTGACCGGCGTCTTCTTCCACGAGCAGACGGTTGCGGCCATCATCGAGGCCGAACAGCGGTGCAGCGCGATCGACTTCGAACCCAAAGCCATCGCGGCCCACGCGCGGCGCTTCTCCGACGACCTCTTCGAGCAACGCTTCAAGGCCTACATCGACCGCATCATGGGGACCGGCCTGACACCGCCGAACGTCCTCGCTGTCGCGGGCGGCTGAGGGGCCGGAAGGCCGGCCCGTCCGGGGTCAGCGGGTGGGAACGGCCGTCGTCTGGCCCGACGCTGTTGCGTCGGCACCGTCGGTGGAGCGCGGGACAGACGCGCGGATGATCCGGACGACGTCGCCAGGCCTCACCTCCGCAACGAGATCCACCGGGATCTGACGAACCTGCCCCGCGTCCCGGCGCACGATCTGAAAGTTCAACCGGGCGGCCTCGTCGGCCAGGAGCAACTGCTGGCGCGGGGCGGTGACCTGCGAGTCATACAGAAGCCCGCGGAACGTCTCGATCCGCTCGCTCACGTGATCGAGCATGGTCTGAGTCTCGCGCATTTCCCGGAGCACGTCGTTGGCCCGCTGGTAGCGCAGATCCACCATACTGCGCTCGTTTCGGGCCATCTCCTGACGGGTTCGCGCGGCGGCCAGGCTCAGATCGAGAAGCTGGCTTTCCATCTGCGCGAGGTGCTGCTCGACGGCCACCTGACGGGCGCTGACGGACAATCCCCGCGTCATCAGGCTGTTGATGTTCTGCAACTCCCGCCGCGCTAGCTCCACCTGCCGGGTCTGCGTTGTCGTCTTGGCAGCCAGGGCGGTCAGTTCGTCTTCCAGCAGCTTGTTGGCCTGCGTGAGGAGGTCGACCTGCGACTGCAGGGTCTGCCGTCGGGTGGTGAGGATCAGCGTCTCCTCCTGCATTCCCTGCGCCACCAGCGCTTCACGCTGCCGCTGGACCACCTCTGGCGAGAACGCGATCTCCGCCTCGCCGCGGGCCTCGGAGGACAGCCGGTCCCGGCGCATGGTCAGCGCGATCCGCTGCGTCTCGCTCACCCGCACATCACCCTGGGCGACAATGGTCTCGCGTTCGAACCGCGAGAGGTTCGTGTCGGGCCGGTAGAATCCGCCGGCGATGCTCACCGCCTGCAGCACGGTCATGCCCGGCCTGTAAGGGTATTCTCCCGGCCGCTCGATGGCGCCGACGATGTAAAAGGGGCGGTACTGGGCGATCTCCACCGCCGCGTTCGGTGGCCGGATCAGACCGGCAACCTCGCGCAGCCGGGAGGCGATCAGGGCCGACAGCTCCGCCGTGGTCGCACCCTGCGCAGTGACCGATCCGATCAGCGGCAGCGACACCATGCCGGCCGCATCGACGGTGAATTCACCGTTCAGGGCGGTCCATTCGAATGTATCGCTGGATGCCGGCCGCCATTCCCAGACCTTGACCCGAAGACGGTCCTGCGCGCCGAGCCGGTAGGCGGTCTCGGCCTGAACGGCCGCGATGCCGGACCCGAGAAGCCCGAGCATCAGGACAAGACACGCGAGACCCTGCCGAAACGCCTCGCCGGAGCGCCCCGATCGACGGCCTGGACTGGGCTGCTGACACATGGAACGGCTCTCCCGGCGCAGGAATGGTCTGCGTCAACGTCTGCCATTCGACGAAAGCAAATTCCCGGCCAAGCCACTCGCAGACTAACCGGTTCTTGACGTATAAGGGGGTAGAAGGTCCGCAATGGACCCGGTGGGAAACGCTGCAAGTGCCGGATGCTCATCCCTTCACGTCGGAGCGGACAGGTGCTGGACTGAGGTCCGGGCCCGCCATGTGGTTTGCCATGCGGGGCATCGCCCTCGCGGGCGAACAACCGCTCATAGGACCGCGCAGCATGGGCCGGCCCGCATGATCGTCGTCATCCTGGCCGTGGCAATCCTCGTTGGCGGCGGCGCTTTCGCGCTGCTCTGGTCGCATGGCGTGATCCTTGCGCTGATCGGTTCGGCGATTGCCGCAAGCGCCGCAGTCTTCGCAACCGCCATGCTCATCGTCTCCCGCGAGGCACCGTCCGGCTCGGCGCCATCGGCGGCGGCGAGCCTTCTCGCCCAGTTGCTGGGCAAGCGCGGTCAGCGCTGACGGCAGGTCCCGGACATGGCCCGCGCCTTGCTTTCCTGAAGTCGGGATCCAGACGTACCGGTATCACTGCCACGTCGAACGGGTCCCCGCGGAGGAGAGCGTCGCCGTGGGCCTGCTTGCACGATGGTTGCGCAATGACCGGACACCCCGCTTCCGCTCGGGCGAGCGGACCAGCGCGACAGATCGCGAAAGGCTCGAGACGATCCGCGCCGCGATCCGGGGCGTGATCGACGCGATCGACAGGGAGGAGGCTGGTCTCAGGCGCCGCGTCGATGAGGCCGGCGCACGCGCGGCGAGCATCGCCGACACGGTGACCGACGGCTACCTCCACCGCGAACCCGCCGAGGAGGCGAGGCTCGTCGAAGCGGAGGCGCAACTCATCGGCGCGTGTCGGCGGCTGGACGACCTGAAGGTGCAGCGGCACTTCTTCGAGAATTCGATCGACCATTTTCGCGATCGTCAGGCACCATGGCCGTCCCAGCCTGTCGACCCTCGGTTGAGCACCCCCCTGCGCCCGGAACTGGGTCGCGCATGACCGCAAGCGGGCGATAGGGAAGCGCGCCCCGCATGGAACGCCTGGACGGCATCCCGGCAACATCTGCGCGCGAGACACTGGTCGCGGCTGGTCAACGGGCGTTCGCGGCGGATGGCGCGCTCCGTCTGGCCATCGTCATCACCTGCTACAATTACGAGCGCTTTGTCGGGCGGTGCATCGAAAGCGTGCTTTCGCAAATGCGCCACGACTGCCAGTTGCTGGTGATTGACGACGGGTCGACCGATGGCTCCTGGGAGGTCATCAGCCGCTCGCAGGCCCCGGCTGTGAAGATCGCGAACTCCGGCCAGCGCGCCGCCTGCGTGAAGGGCCTCGACCTGACCTGCGCGCCCTTCATCCTGTTCCTCGACGCGGATGACGAACTCAAGCCCGGTGCGCTGGACGCGATCGTTGCAAGCCTCGACCCGGAGGTTGCAAAGCTGCAGTTCGCGCTGAGCCGCATCGATGCCGAGGGAAATATGATCAGCGGGGCCATGCCGGCTCTGGCCGCCTTCCGCAGCCGCGCGGACCTGCTGGAGCGGGTTCTGCGCACCGGCGTCTACACGACACCTCCGACATCGGGAAACGTCCTGCGTCGCGACGTCTGCGAGATCCTCCGCGAGGCGACCTATGACCGGGCTGTCGATGGCGTGGTCCTGTTCGCCGCACCGCTGTTCGGCGATGTCGTCAGCCTGTCGGAGGAATGGGGCCGATACCGCATCCACGGCGGCAACGATTCCGGGCTTGGGCGCCCTCTCGACCCGCTTTCCCTCGAGCGGGACATCCTGCGCTTCGCCGACCGGATGGATCATCTGCGTGCGGTCGTCGGCCGCCTGCTGCCGGGCCGTGAGATGATCCGCCCACAGGACAGCTTCTTCTATCGCGAGCGAAGCCTGTGCCTCGACATTGTCTCCGGGCAGCGCCCCTCCCGGACGAGGCTCGCCGGCCTCCTGAAAGCGCTCTGGTCTGACTACTACTCCCGGCGCGAAAAGGCAGGAATGAGCCTGTTCTACGTCGTCGCAACCCTTCTGCCCCCTGCCCGCGCCCGCGCCCTGATGTCCTATCGGTTCAATCCCCACCGGCGCACGGCGCTCGGATTCCTGCGGGTCGCTCTCAAGGGCTCGCTCTGACCGCTCCGGGCGCGGCGGAAGCCCACCAGCGGTCGGTGATCTCGAAACGTCCGGCGCCCGCGACGACCCGCACGCCGAGCGTCAGCAGCGCGCCACCGTAAACCGCAGCACCGAGTGCGACGCAGGCGGCAATCTCCAGAAGCGCGCCAGGCCTGCCGGGGCCCAGACCGCGCCGAACTGCCAGGACGGCAAAGACCATGCAGACGCCCGCAACGATGATCTTCCAGAGGTTGGCAAGCTGCTCCCGGATGCCGATCCCTGTCAGCGCGCGAAGACTTGCAAGACACAGCCCGAACAGCACGACCGACAGGACACCGCGGCCTGCGATAACCCCGACGATGCCGGACAGCCAGAGACCGAGCGGGATCACCATCAGGCGCGATGCCAGATCGATGGCATTCAGGCGGAACACCACGAACGGTCGGTCGACGGCGAGAGCAAGGGCATAGAGGCACTGGAAATAGGGAACGGTCAGCACCGTCAAGGCGAGCATCTGCAGGAGTGGCCCGACCTCCTGCCATTTCGCTCCGAGCATGACGGTGACTGCGAGGTCGCCGGTCAGCGCAACGCCGAGACTGACCGGAATCGAGATCAGCATGGTCAGGCGCGCGGCCTTGAGGACGGCAAGGCGCAGCCGTTCAGGGTCGGAATTGACCCGGGACAGCGCCGCCATGACCGGCTGGAGAGCTGGCCCGATGAGGCTCTGCGTCGGCATGACGGCCAGGTCGCTGGCCATGGTGAAGCGCCCGAGCGTTGTCCTGTCGAAAAGGCGGCCGAGCAGGAGGCGATCGAACTGCCAATTGATCGCGGCAAGGATCTGCGCCGCGCTGAACCAGCCGATGAAACTGGCAAAATCGGAAAATCGCGCGAGCGAGAGTGAGGGCCTGTAGGGCGCGATCACGTAGCTGGCTATCGTGCTGGCAAGGGAGGCGGCGACAAAATTGGTCGCGATCGCC
Source organism: Phreatobacter sp. (assembly GCF_051860605.1). GTDB lineage: Bacteria > Pseudomonadota > Alphaproteobacteria > Rhizobiales > Phreatobacteraceae > Phreatobacter. The sequence continues at coordinate 206,788 of NZ_JBHYDR010000008.1, forward strand.
CAGGACCCTCCCCCTGCAGCCGCAACGGAAAGCGCCAGAATGACCGCACAGACCTTGCCGCAGATTTCGGCGAGGAACGCCGGACGAAAGCTCATCTGGCGGATGAAATGCACCATGGCCGGGCTATACAGCCCCCTTGCCACAGGCCCGGCAGCCAGAAACAGCAGAACCGGCACGAGGTTGGGGTCGTTATAGACGTGAGCGAACGGCCAGCTCGCGGCGGCAACCGCAGCCATGATCACGACGCCCCTCAGCAGGCCGATGGTAAACCCGGTGTCGATATGGGAGCGATCGATCCGGGGAAGGCGCGTCAGGGCCTGCGTGACCGGCAGTTCCAGGACGATGTCCGCAATGCTGATGACGATCATCGCCAGGGCGATGAAGCCGAAATCGGCAGGCGCCAGCAGGCGCGCCAGGACGAGCAGGGTGACGAAATCGATCAGCCGTCCGAGAAACCGCGACAGCACCATCCAGCCCGCCCCCCGCGCCGCCTTCATGGCGAGCATGGCTGGCTGCTCCTCCCCGCCCATGGCTGCCCGTTCGGTAGCACTCATCCCGGCCGTACCCGCGGCGAACGCGCCATCCGCGCCTCTGAGTGCCAATCCATGCCGACCGCGATTTTCCGGATCGCCAGCATGGTCAACGCAACCGATGGGCAGCGATGCCGCGCAGGGCATGGGCCGAGTCCAGGGCGGTCAGCAGCGCCGGCTTCAGCACCGGAAACTGTCGTGCGATGGCGCCCTCCCGCCAGAGCTGGGTCCTGATCGAGGCCAGCCGCGCAATGAAGCCGGACGCCGCATCTGCCTTCAGCACATCGACCGTGCCGCTGCGGCCGAAGTCAACCGACCGCTGCCCGGCCTCCAGGCAGGCGACGTCGGCCGCAGCAGGATGGGTGATGGCGCGCTTCAGCCTGTGCCAGGCCCGCTCGGCATCCGCGAGCACCGTTGCCTCATCCCCCTTTCGCAGCGTGCGGATGTAGTGAAGTGCACCGGTCAGCAGGGCATTGCCCTGCGCAGGATCGACGGCGCCGTACCGGATGTCCCCGCTGTTGCAACCGACCAGGCCGCCGGCTTCCTCCCGGAACGAGTGGACCGAAGGGATGTGCGGCTCGAAAAGGCTTTCGATCAGGTGCCAGTAGCGCAGCACGCAGGTTTCCGGCTCCACGGGCGAATAGAGGTCGCGCTCGACCATCAGCCCGACGACCCTCGGGAAATGATCCTCGCTGTGCCGCTTGTAGTTCGCGCGCGCGAACTGGATCGTCTCGAACGTCTCGGCCGGCAGCCCGCCAGCCAGCAATCGCTGCGTGCTGCCATAAAGGCCCGTATCGCACAGGATGATGCGCCGCCTTCCGGCGCAGATTTCGGAAAGGTGCCGGACAAAAAGGCTGTTCTGCCGAGCCATGTCGGCCCGGACCTCCGCGCCACCGTACGAGAACAGCAGGCTGTAGAACTGGGCCGTATCGAACGGATTTTGCCATGGTTCGGGAAGTGCGAAGGCGCGCCCGCCGAGAGCGGCGGCGACCTCGGCAAAGCTGCACTCCCTGAATTCCCGGCCAAGCTCCTGCAGTGCGGCTTCGCTCCTGGCAAGGGTTGCGGCCCGCGCGGCGACCAGACGCGAGACCATCAGATTGGCTCTCGGCACGGTCAGTGGCAGGGCCAGATGGTGCAACACCTCCTCGAAGGCCGCACGGATGCCGATCCCTCCACGGGCACAGAAGGCCAGAACGGCGTCATCACCATTGGCCGCATGCCGCGCATAGAGCCAGATCAGCATGCAGAATTCGGCAACGATCGGGCCCAGGACATCCAGACCGAAGGTGGTGCGATCGGCGCCCGCGCGCGGATGCGAGCGCCCGGCGCGCAGCCGCCGCCGCACCACCCGCCCCGCCTCGCTGAGACCACCGCCGAGACGCGCCACGCGCGCCCGTCCGACGTTTCGCAGGACGCGGTAGGTGGCGATGCCCAGCGCCTCGGGAACATCCCTGTCGGCCAGCTCGTCGTCGCCGACATGCAGCATCTGGCCGATCGCGACACCTTCCGAAGCGGCAACATGTCCGAACAGGTCGCCCCGCCGCTTCGTGCGGCCCTCATCCGCGCTCGACCACACCCGGTCCACGAGGCCCGGCCCATGAAAATGCTCGATGAGTTCGGCCACCGCGACCGCAGGCAGGGTCGTGTCGCTGACCGCAACGATCAGGCAGCCTCTCTGCCGAAGACGCCGCAAGGCCGTTGCCAGCATGACATTGGCTGCAAGGCTCTCCTTCTCCACGGCAATCTCGATGGCGAGGCGGTTGCCGATCAACGAGTCCGGCAGTCCGAGCAGGCCAAACTGGCCGGCGATGACGTCGGTCAGCCGCACCTCTCCGTGATCGCCCATACCGAGCGCGCGGAAGGCGAGGCGCTGCGACTGCAGACGGGCCTCGACGAGGTGATCCGGTTCGATGGCGAGGCCGCGGTCGGCGAGTTGCCGCGCAAAGCGGCGCTCACCGCGGACAATTCGGCTGCGCTCGGACCTGAGGCGACGCAGCAGCAGCGTGTCGAACACATCCGTCGACACCAGCACCGTGCTGCCGAGCGGGCGCTCTCCCAGGTCGCCGAAGTCCTGCCTGCTCATTCGAGCTCCTGCGGCCCGCCAGCCCGGCCGGGCCCCGCCTCGCGCCTTCGAAACCGCGCATCGCGGGTTCACGACCGTGCACCCGGCCACTCGCAAGCTGCGTGCCAAGCCGCCCACTCGCCGGCCGAACTCCGGCCGCGCCTCATCCCCGCCGCCGTCCCGGTCCTGTAAGCATTTGGCGCACGACTTGCTTTGCCTTGAGGAGATCGTCTTCGCACGCGCTGCACGCCGCAGCCGAGACCCTCGAAGACACCGAGAGCATCGACAGGGACCGGGTATGCGGCATCTGCTGAAGGACAGCTTCAAGGGCATGGCGCTTGCCAGCGCAGACCTGCTGGCCGAGCGCGCCGCGGCGCGCCGCTTCGCGTTCAACGCCCTGAGGCTCCGCCAGCCGCGGATGATGCGGCTGCGCGAGCAGGACGAGATGCGGTTCCTGGCGAGCGTGTTCAACCGCCTGCCGCAATCGAAGTCGCAGATCCTGCAGGATCTCTGGGTCCTGTTCGAACTGGATGACAAGCAGGACGGCTTTTTCGTCGAGTTCGGCGCCACCAACGGCCTGGTCAACAGCAACACCTGGCTGCTTGAAACAGCCCATGGCTGGTCCGGCATCCTCGCCGAACCCAACCCCGTCTGGCATGGCGACCTGCGGGCCAATCGCGGCTGTTCGATCGATACGCGCTGCGTCTACACCTCGACCGGCAGCGTCATGACCTTCATGGCGACCGACGATCCCGAGTTGAGCGGTCTCTCCGCAGCATCCGGCCGCGACCACAACGCGGCCCGACGCACGGCCGGCACGGCCTTCGACGTGCAGACCGTGTCGCTCAACGACCTCCTGGACCACCACGGGGCCCCGCGCCGGATCGACTACATGTCGATCGACACGGAGGGCAGCGAACTCGACATCCTCCGGCAGTTCGATTTCGGGCGCTACGACGTGGCACTGTTTTCCGTCGAGCACAATCACACGGACAACGAAGCCAGGATCGACGCGCTGCTCGCAGACAAGGGCTACGTCAGGCGCTTCCCGGAGTTTTCGCAGTGGGACGGCTGGTATGTCCGACGCGAGGGCTGACCGGAACCGGCGGGCCGGTACGGCCACGCTCCGCCCCAACCGGCGGCTGCTGCTCGGTTCGCCTGCGCTCCTGGCAGGCCCGGCAGTGCTTGTCGCTCGGTCCCCTGCCATTGCCAGCGTGCCCGACGACCCGGTTCAGGGGCGCTCGGTCGCCTTCGAGGACAGTTTCGCGAGCCTCGATCCGGACATCTGGCTCGCCGGCCCGAAGACCACCACGGCGGAGCCCGGCTTTTATGGACGGTCAGCCTTCGCCCGGATCACCGGCGAAGAAGGCTTCAACCCCTATGCGATCGTCGACGACACCGCCGCCCTGAACGGCAAGGCCCTGCAAATGACGGCCCGGCACATCGGACGCAGGATGACGGTGCCGAAATATTACGGGAACGCACATCCGGAATACCAGTGGATCTCGGGCAACATCCAGACGGCCCGCCGCGACGGCACGGTCATGCGCGGCTGGCGCAACGGATATTTCGAAGCGCGCATGTGGATGCCGCGCCATCCGCTGACCTGGCCGGCCTTCTGGCTGATGAACAGCCGGAGCATTCTCGCGCCGCAGACCAGCATCGAGATCGACATTGTCGAGCACAAAGGGTTCGAGCCGACGCTCTATGGCACCTACTTGCACGAATGGGGCGGCAAGGACGTCCACCACGAAGGCGTCGGAGTGCCCACGGGCGTCGATGTCACGCAGGGCTATTACCGTTATGGCATGCTGGTGGAAGGCGCCTCCTGCATCCCCTATTTCGAACGGCGGCCTGTGATCGATCCCAGAACCCGGCGCCCGGTGGCCTGGACCATCGGCCGTGCGGGCCAACTCGACCGGGACAACGACACGTTCTGGATGCTGGTGACCCTCGCGCTGCGGGCGGATGTCCGCTACCCCTCGCCGCTGGAGCCCGAGCATCGTCAGGCGCATCTGCGCGTCGACTACGTTCGTGTCTATCAGTGACCGGCTGGCGCCGCGGCCCTGCCGCCTGATCCCGTTCGACGCACGAGCCTATCCCGGCCTCAGCCGCAGCTGGGCGAGCCCGGCAGCGGCGGAAGCAGGCAACAGCACTTCCGATCCCGGACGCGCCGCTGCCAGGCCGGCAAGGACGAAGAAGAAGAGGCCCTGTTCGACACTCGGCGCAGCAATCGTGTCACCGCAGATCAGGGCAAGGCAGGCCATGATCGCCGCCAGCCGGACATCGGTATGGAACGAGTGCGGCGCGGTTCGCCTTGGCCAGAACGCCGAGGCAAGGAACAACAGGTAGAGGATCGTCCCCGGCAGGCCGACATGGGAGAGGAACGCCACCGGAAGGGACGATGTCCGCACGGTGCCGAGCCCGACACCGAGCCCCCATGAATCGAAAAAGTTCTGCATTGCGATGGTGTTGAAGGCGGTGCGTTCGACACCGGAACTGGAATCGGCCTTGCTGAGGACGAGCAGGTCCACATAGTAGACGACCCCTTCACGGAACGTGTCGTTCAGGATGACCGCAAGGAATGCAAAGGCGCCGATCAGCGGCAGCATGGCGGCGAACAGGACGCTTTGAACAGTTCGTGTCGGCCGCAATGATCGGGCAACCGCGACGGTGAAAAGAAGCGCCGCAACCGGAAAGAGCCCGACAAAGCCGGTCGTCGACGTCGACAGGACGACGAGCAGGAACGACGTGAGAGCCAACAAGCCGTTGGTCCGGGGCCAGATGCCGGCAATCCACAGCGTCCCGTTGAAGGCGAGCAGGCCCAGCGTGAACCGCGAGAAGGCCGAAGCCTCGGGAAAGGCACCTACGATGCGCTTCAGGCCGGCGACCTGCTCCTCGTGATGCATCGTGTACTGGGCGTTCCGCATGAAATCGAGCACCGCCTGCGTGCCGGACCAATAGGTGGCAAGGTCAATGAGCGCAAACAGCGCATTGATGGCGGACAGCGCCACCACCGCCTTGGCGATCGTCCTGAAGACATTGCGGTCCCCCGCTGCCGCCATGATGGCCACGAAGCAGATCAGATTGGCCAGCATGTAGATCGATTGCGTGAAATTGCTCGAAACCGGGCCGAGCGGCACGGTTGAGCGGGTATCGTCATATTCCGACGAGCCGAGCGGGATGATGGGCGTCGCACCCGCCAGCAGCCTGGGCATGAAATAGGCCGTGATCATGCCATAAACGAGCAGAAGCAGGAGCCAGAGCGCAGGCCCCGGCGTCACCAGTGCCCGCACGGAGGTCGTCACCATGGCGCGCCGGGACAGCACGGCCAATCCGACGAAACCCATCATCAGATGCGCGGGCTGAATGTTGGCGGCGCCGACGAGAAAGGCTGCAGCGGCGCCGAAGACGGTTGCGACGACGAGAAGCGCGTAGGGAGCAACCGGCCCGTGCATCAGGCCGAGAACGCCGACGATCAGAAACAGGATGCCGATCGGCTCGACGCTCATGCGCTGCGCCCGGTTCCCGGGGACCCTCCGCAGCGACTGCGCCCTGTGCGGGGATGGACCATGGCAGCACCTGTTCTGGCATCGGGGCGGCGGCAATCGCCGGCCACCTGGCCAAGCAAGTTGCGCGCCATGGTCATGACCCGCGCTGCTGGTTCCGGAAAAGGATCGGGGGCGACACTGCCGTGCCGCCCCCGCAAAATGACCGGTCCCTTGGAGGTCGCAGGAGAGGACCGATCGACTAGTCGTGGCCGGTTCAGTTGCCGGCAAGCATGCTCATGGGATCGACCGGGGTCGCGCCGCGACGGATCTCGAAGTGAACCTGTGGCGAAGACACATTGCCGGTCTGGCCGGCCTGCGCGATGGTCTGGCCGCGCCGCACCTGGTCGCCGCGGCGGACATTGACGCGGCTGTTGTGGGCATAGGCGGTGACAAAGCCGTTGGAATGCCGGACGAGAACGAGATTGCCATAGTTGCGCAACTCGTTGCCGGCATAGGCGACGACACCATCCTCGGCAGCCTTGACAGCCGTTCCTTCCGGCACCGACAGCTTGATACCGTCATTCGTGCCGGCGCGGAAACCGGCCACCACGCGGCCGCGCACCGGCCAGCGGAACTGCGGCGCACGATCGGATGCCGGTGCGGCGGCAGCCGCGGCCGGAGCTTCGGCTGCAGGGGTCTCGGCCTGCGGAGCGGGTGCATTCGCCACGTCCGGCTGCAGCGCGACTGCCGGCGAAGGACGGCTGGCGGCACGCGCGGGCTCGGCCGGCGGGATCGCAGCCGTCGGCCGCGGGTCGGCCTGGCGACCGGCAGGGGTCGCCTGAACCGCGGCCACCGTCCGGCGTGCCTGATCCTGACGCGCGACAGGGGTTGGAACGGCCGCCGGCGCCGGGCGTGCGGCCACAGCCGCGGGTGCCGGGCGCGCGGCCACGGCCGCGGGTGCCGCAGCGCCAGGCAGCCGCAGTGTCTGGCCGATGCGCAGCGAGGCATTGGGCGCCATGCCGTTGGCCTGGGCGAGCGACGCGCGGGTCACGCCGTGCTTGCGGGCGACCGAGGACAAGGTTTCGCCGGAGGTGACCTGGTGAGATGCCGCACGCGCAGGCTGGCGGCTCGTGGTTGCCGTCGTGGCGGGCGCCGCGGCCACCGGGGCCGGCCGGCTGGAGGCTGCCGGATTGGCACCCTGCTGCCAGGCCATGCGCGGCGTCGGGGCCGCAGCCGGGACGGATTCGCGCCGGGGCGCAACGGCGATCGGCTGGGTCTGAACGATGCGCGGCCGGTCGGCGGGAGCCGCCGGCTGGCGCACGAGATCGCCCGAACGGCGAGTATCCGGCGGCGAAGCGGCGACCGGCGCCCCTGCCATGGAATAGGTCGGGATCACGACGTTCTGGCCGGCCGCGAAGCGGTGCCCCTGAGGCACGCCGTTCGCTTCCGCGATGGCGCGGGCCGGCACACCGTATCGGTGCGACAGGCTGTCGACCGTCTCGGCGCCCGTAGCGCGCACCCCCGTGCCGCCAGCTGCCGACCAGCCGCCACGTCCGGCGGGGGCTGCAGGGGCATGCGACTGGGCCATGCGGGAAACGGCCGGCGTCTGCGGGTTGGCGGAGAACCGCGGCGTCGCCGAACCGGTGGTCAGGCCCGTGTCGGAAGGAGCGCCGAATGGCGAGCCGGAGTTGGATGCGACACCGGAGGCGGGCGGAAGCGGCTGGCTTTCCACCTGCGCCACGGGGACCGACTGCACCGGAGCAGGCGGGGGAGCACTCGCAACCTGTTGCGAGCGGAACGGATTTTCGTCGAAACGGGCCACGTCGGCGCTGCAGCCGGCACCAAGGCCAGCGACTGCGACGATCATTGCGGCTTTCGACAGCCCGGCGAACGCACGGTTACGCATGGGACACTCTCACGCGGTACGCAAAACACGATGGTCGGGATTCAACACCTGTTCAGGTTAAGGTTCGGTTTGCATCGCCGGAATGGTGACAGGTTTTTCGCGCCTCGCGTGGGCGCGCCGCGCACCGGCGGAGTCCATTCCTGCCGGGCCCTGCCGCGCAGATCCGTGGCGAGCAGAGCCCGGGGAAGTCGATCCCCGGCGAGCCTGATCGCCTGCCATCCGGTCAAAGCAATGCCCGTAGGCCGCACGCCTCGCGCGGCCTTGGCCTTCAGGCAGCACATGGACCCAAGGCTCCCGTCGCTCGCAACAGCCCGCCGGGCCCGCGAAAGCCCGGCCCATAGGCGGAACGCCAATCAGACCATTCCAGACGGTGCGTAGCCATTCATACGACTTTTTTCCTCTAGGCTCACTGTCCTATCAGGTATGGACGACCCTGCCATAGGCGTCCAGAACGCTCTCGTGCATCATCTCCGAAAGGGTTGGGTGCGGGAACACCGTATGAATGAGTTCCTCTTCCGTGGTCTCGCAATTCATGGCCACGACGAAACCCTGAATCAATTCCGTCACCTCGGCGCCGACCATATGGGCGCCGATCAGCTTGCCGGTCCTGGCGTCGAAGATGGTCTTGACCAGCCCCTCGGGTTCCCCAAGCGCGATGGCCTTGCCGTTGCCTGCAAAGGGAAACCGCCCGACCTTGAGCTGGTAGCCGGCCTCCTTCGCCTTCGCTTCGGTCAGTCCGACCGAGGCAACCTGCGGATGGCAATAGGTGCAGCCCGGGATCATGGCCTTGTCCATTGCATGGGTGTGCAGGCCCTTGATGGTTTCCACACAGATCACCCCCTCGTGCTCGGCCTTGTGGGCGAGCATGGGGGGACCGGCGACGTCGCCGATGGCGTGAATCCCGGGCACGTTGGTGCGGCCGAACCCGTCGGTCACGACGGTGCCGCGGCCAAACTTGACGCCCAGCGTCTCCAGTCCGAGCCCTTCGACATTGCCGACCACGCCCACGGCCGAGATGATGCGCTCGGCGGTGAGGGTCTGACGATTGCCCTTCTCGTCCTCGATGGTTGCCGTGACGCTGCCGGCCCCCTTCTCCACCTTCGTGACCTTGGTCGAGGTGAGGATTGTCATGCCCTGCTTCTCGAAGCGCTTGCGGGCATGGGCGGCAATCTCGGAATCCTCCACCGGCATGATCTGCGGCAGCAGCTCCACCACCGTCACCTCGGCCCCCATCGTGCGGTAGAACGACGCGAATTCGATGCCGATGGCCCCTGACCCCATGACGATCAGGCTTTTCGGGAAGGCATCGGGCTTCATCGCCTCGAAATAGGTCCAGATCAGCTTGCCATCCGGCTCGATGCCCGGCAGCACGCGCGGGCGCGCTCCGGTTGCCACGATGATGTTCTTCGCCGTGTAGGTCCCTGCCCCCAGCGTGCCCTTCGGCGGCGGGTTCTGCGGCTGGACCGCAGGCTTCGCCGGCGCCGAAACACTCACCTCGCCGACCTTGGTGAT
>NZ_JBHYDR010000009.1:0-199514 GCF_051860605.1 Phreatobacter sp.
CTACGCCTCGTTGGCAGAGACAGCGATGGCCGCATAACTTACGACAACCTGCCTCCGGCAAAACCGGGGCGGTTCAAGCCGCTTCACCCGTGGCTGCGCCAGCACAGCTTGCTCGAGGGCGATGTCGCCCTCGAGCAAGCGGTCGCGGTTCTTGGAGAAGGTCGAATGATCCCAGGCGGGATCATCGATGCCGAGCCCGACGAACCAGCGGAACAGGAGGTCGAAGTCCAGCCGCTCCATGAGCTGACGCTCAGACCGGATCGAATAGAAAGCCTGCAGGAGCATGGCCCGCAACAGCCGCTCCGGCGGGATCGACGGCCGACCGAGACCCGAATAGAGCGCCCTGAAGTCGCTCCCCAACGCGGCCAGCGCCTCGTTCACCAGGTCCCGGATCGCCCGAAGCGGATGATCCACCCGCACCCGAGACTCCAGGTCCACGTAGCTGAACAGCGCCCCCGTGCTCTCGTCCGATCCCCGCAAATCAACCCTCCCAAGCCAGCCAGGGGGATTGAATCACGCCGACACGGGTCGGGCGAGCGACTTCTTCAACAGCCTGCTAGGCGAGCGGGCGCCTCCCGCTAGCCCAAACACACACAAGACGCCCGCGAGCGAAGCTACTCCAGGGCGCAATAAGATAGTCATCCGCCAGCTATCCCGCGATAGACGATCGTTGAGCATCATCCCCATTGATGGATTGCCATATTAAATATCGATTTTTGTAATGTAGCGTCAGCACCTAGTCTTCATCCGGACGAATAATCGCTGGATGGAGAAAATGAAGACAGCTTTGATCACCGGAGGGTCGAGGGGTATCGGACGAGCGAGTGCCCTAGCGTTGGCGAAGGCGGGCTGTGCGATCGTCGTCAACTTCGCCGACTCAACGGAGGACGCCGAGGAAACTGTTAACGAGATCGAAACATCCGGCGGACGTGCGACAGCCGTGCGCGCCGATGTTGCGGTCGCCGCAGAAGTTCGAACTCTCTTCGAAACCGCCACTCAAACTTATGGCGGCGTGGATATCGTTGTCGCGAGCGCCGGCATCATGACGCCGTCAGCTCTCGCAGACGCCACGGACGACGATTTCGACCGCCACTTCGCAGTCAACGTGCGTGGCACGTTCAACGCATTCCGCGAGGCGGCTCGCCGGGTACGTGACGGGGGCCGGCTGATAGGCTTTTCCAGCACCACGCTGGCGCTCAACGCCCCCGGATACGGCATCTACAACGCTACGAAGGGTGCGGTGGAAGGCATGATCCGCGTCGCTGCCAAGGAGCTTGGATCACGTGGCATCACAGCCAACGCCGTAGCCCCCGGACCGGTGGAGACCGAACTGTTCCTCCACGGCAAGTCGGATGCCGACATCGAGCGCATGGCGGGAATGGCGCCAATGAAGCGGCTCGGCCAGCCGGAGGACATAGCCAGCCTCATAGCTTTCCTCGCCTCTCCTGACGCGGCCTGGATCAACGGCCAGATCATTCGCGCAAACGGTGGCATCGCATGACCGACAAAGCCCTGAGTAAGCAAGTCGTACTCGTCACCGGCGCCGGTTCCGGGATCGGCAACGCCATCGCGACCGTACTCGCGCGCGCCGGCCACATCGTCTATGCGAGCCTCCGTCTGGCACGGCCAGAAGCGGACAGTCGAGCCAATGCAATCCGCGATCTCGCCGCGACCGAGAATCTTGACATACGGGTTGTGGACCTCGACGTCCTTTCCGAGACTAGCTGCCGGGCGGCTGTCGATCAGATCATGGCCGACCAGGGCCGGCTTGATGTTGTCGTCAACAACGCGGGCATGCTGATGACCGGCGTCACAGAGGCTTTCGACCCGGAACAGGTCCAACGGATCTTCGACACCAACGCCACGTCGTGGCTGCGGGTTAATCGTGCGGTGCTGCCCCTGATGCGCCGTCAGGGTCACGGCACACTCGCCTATATCAGCAGCACGACCGCCCACATCTCCGAACCCTTTCTGGGACCCTACGCCGCCGCGAAGGCCGCCGGGGAGGTTCTGGCCGAGGTGATGGGCATGGAAGCTCGGCCGTTCGGCATCGACACTATCATCATCATTCCCGGCGCCTTCACTACCGGGACGGAGCATTTCACACACGCCAACACGCCCGCGTTTCCGGCTGTGGTCGCCCAATACGGCGACTTGCCGGCGCGAGCCGAAACGCTCGGTAATCGCCTTCAATCCATCGATGATGCGAACGGCGGGTCCCTGGATGTAGCGAGCGTCGGCGAGGCACTGCGCGACGCAATCGCCCATCCTGTCGGACAGCGACCGTACCGCATTGTCGTCGACGCCCAAAAGAAGGGGATCGAGGAGATTCTGACGGTGCGAGACGCCCGCCAGACCGCCCTCCTCGAGGCATTCAGCTTGTCAGATCTCGCTCCACCGGCGGGCTGACTCTACCGCCCGATCACGAATCCAAACCCGCTGGAGACAAGCCATGGGAAATCTTTCGATCGCTGTGGGCGCACTTGCCGCCCTTACGGCGCAGGAGCCAGACACCGCGCGCCTTCAAGCGGCCAGTCCAGACGATGTCGTCTCTATCGTGCGACCGCTCTACGAAGCACTGACGGCTTCATCCACCGAAGACGTTCGTTCGCGGCTGGAAGCTGCGACTTCGCCCGACTGGCAAAATTGCAGCCTCAACGACGCGTGCGAGACGCGAGAGGCAACGATCGCGCGCTGGAGCTCTCGCATTGCTCGCATTCCGGACTTTAAGTTCGAAATCCGGGAAATCCTGGTCTCAGGAAACCGCATCATTGTGCGAAGTGAGGCGACTGGCGCCCCGGCTGGCCCCTTCATGGGCGTGAATCCCCAAGGCCGATCGTTCCGGATCATGACGCTCGATATTCACGAGGTCGACGCTGGCAAGGTCGTCCGTACATACCATTCCGAGGATTGGGTTCGAGCCACGCGGCAGTTGAGCGGCGAGCAATAACGTTAGCCATCTTGCGCTGCTACGCGTCGGTGAGGAGGTCGCCGACCCCGCAGCCTACCTGTTCATGGCCCTTCTCCCTACGCCCTGCCAATCACTATTACTCTGATGTGGCAATTTGATTGCTTAGTTCCAGCAAAAGCTTGAGCGGGGCTTCCTCGTTGGAGGCTAGCCATACCGCATTCCAAGTTAGACGACCTTCGTCTGAACCGAGAGGTACGAAGGTGACGTAAGGAAACGGCAATCCCAACGTCGAGCTCGGTTCGATGGAAACGCCAAGTCCGCCGGCCACGATGCAGAGAAGATTGTCGCGACCGACGCTTTGAACCGTCACCTTGGCTTGAGCGCCCATTGCGGCCCACTCGTGAGCGATCAATTCCTGGAGGTGAGGCCCCTCCACGTCGGAGCGCACAAGCAAGACCTCGTCGCGCAAATCACTCCAATGTAGATGAGGGTGTGCCGCAAGCCTGTGCGTCGCCGGGAGCGCAACGTAGAGGCGTTCCTTGAAGAGTTGCCGGGAGGCGAGCCCCGGAATCGTCGAGTTGGTTGCAACGATTGCGACATCGAGCCGCCCGCTCCGCACCGCCATCATAGCTTGGACGGAGGACAACTCCTCCACAGCCACACTGACGGCCGACCTCGCACGAAATAACCGCAGGAGTTCTGCAAGGTGTCCGCGGCTTAGTGAACCCACGAATCCAATCTTAATACGACCAACCTTGCTCTGCTTCGCAGCGATCAGCTTCTCGGCAGCCTGCGCTAGAACGTCAGCGCCAGGAGCCGCGTCGCTGAGAAAGCGTGCGCCCGTAGGTGTCAGACGCGCTCCGCTTTTGTCGCGGTCGAAAAGTGGAGCGCCAAGGCGGCGTTCCAGTAACTGGATCCGGCGACTGACGGTTGATTGAGAAAGATTGAGGATATCCGCAGCACGACGGAAACTCCCGTGCTCTGCTACTGTAATCGCATATCTTAGATACCGAAGATCGAGCAAAAGGTCCGGCACGGCCTTATCCCACCGTGCCTATCCCCGCTGCCGGATGTACCTGACTGCCGGGCCTATGAACTCGGGGTTTTCCCAAGTGGCGTAGCGCTCTCGGAGAAATCGCTGCGCATCGGCATCCGAAGTGTCCTGGCTTCCTACGGTCTCACGGAGGGATCCGAAGTAAGCAAGTACCGCCTCAGGGATTTCGACGCCACCCAGGTTTCCATGGCCCGGGACGATCAAACGTGGCCGCAATTGAATGATATCGTTAAGCGCGACTTCCCATTTTGCAAGGTCGATATCCTCGACTTGTATCATCGGCGGAAAAAAGGGCACGATCGGGAACATCCGCTCTTCGAGCAGATCGCCTCCGAACAAGACGCCCTCTCGCGGAAGGTAGACGATTTGATCTCCAGGAGAGTGGGCGGTACCCCACGTTTTTAGCCGGACCTCTCGGCCGCCAAGATCAAGCATTGATTCTGGGGTATCGTAGGTTTCGTGCGGCGGCGTCAGAACGATCCCATCCAGCAGATGCTTCTGGGACTCGGGCAAAACGCCAGATCTGAAACCGTCGAGTAAGGTCTGGCCTGAACGCCGGAAATAGTCAGCCTGCGAACGGTTGTAATAAATGCGCGCGTCGTTCTTAAAAACCTGGGCGCCGAAGCCGTGCTCCGGATGAGCATGGGTGACAGTCAGGAATATCCGGCGTCCCGGCGCGAGTTCCCGCGTTAAGCGGAGGACGTTCTCGGCGCTGTCGATACCGAGCCCGCAATCAACGACGAGCACGCTTTCCGTGCCAACGATGATCCCGATGTTCGGTACGAGCGGGATACGCTTGTCGGGTATGATGAACACCCCCGGCGCCATTTCGGCCGGATAACGCGTATCCACCGTTGGCATAGGCCGCGCCGGTGGTTCAAAAGTCACTTGCTGTTGGGCGCTGGCGGGAGATGAAATCGCACTGGCCAGTCCAGCCAGCACGGCCATTTTCAGTAGATCCCGCCTGTCGGAATTCAAGCCAATGTAAGTCTGCATCACACTTCTCCTATGCTCTGCGGCTTCTGTGTCGGCGCTCGCAGTCGATCGGCACGGCCCTTGTGAACCGGCTTGCTGATGACAAAGCCATCAAGGCTGCAGCCGGGTGCCGGCCGCAGCCTCGTGGGTCAGTCGAAGATGATGATAATTTTGCCGCGAGCCCGGCCAGATGCCTGGTGCGCGAACGCTTCTGTAAAGTTGCTCAACGGTGTCTTCCGATCCAGCAGAACCTTCATCCCGCGCTCGCCGATTAGTTCGACGACGCGTCGAAGGCGTTCCCCATTGGAGCTATGGAAGACGAAGCCAGCTTCGACATTGTGGGCCCTGGCCAAGGCCTCGTCGGGCGGAAGTGCGGTAGCGAGAAGATGCCCACCGACACGCAGCACCTTGTAAGACTGCCGTTGCATATCGCCGCCGATCGTATCGAGCACGACATCGACATCGGAAACGCCTCGGGCGAAATCGCTGGCCTGGTAGTCGATCACCTTATCCGCGCCCAGTTGACGAGCGATATCGACGCCGTCACCCGATGCTGTAGCGAATACGCGGGCACCGACGTTCCGTGCGAACTGAATGGCGAAGCTTCCGACGCCGCCTGCGCCGGCGTGAATAAGGACGGATTGACCGCTCGTCAGCGCGGCGCTTTCGAAGAGCGCCTGCCAGGCGGTACCGGCAGCCGTCCCAATGCCGGCGGCATCTTCAAGCGGGATGGTCGCGGGCGCTTTCGCCAGGTAGTTGGAGGGAACCACGACATACTCGGCAAATGCGCCGCCGGCGGTCGGATCAGTGCGCGCGACGATCTTGTCGCCGATCGCCCAGCCCTGGACATCCGGTCCGATCTCTTCGATTTCGCCGGCCAAGTCAGTTCCGAGCGTGTACGGAAACTGGAGCGGGAAGAACTGCTCCATGTATCCGAGCTGAAGCTTGACATCGAGCGGGTTGAGCGCGGCTGCTACGACGCGAACAAGAACTTCGCCGGCAGCTGCCGCAGGTCTCGGTATCTCCCCGAGCACTGGCGCGACGTTGTAGCCACTGATCCGGACGGCTTTCATCACGCGTTCTCCTGCTTGCCGGCCAACGGCCATGCACCGACTTGGAAGAGCCAGCCCAGCCAGTCTTCGAGGTGCCACGTGTGAGTCAGCTTCCCATCGACGATGTGATGAAATTCATGGATCGGCATTTCGAACGATTTGCCTGTCGGAGCTACGCCGAACCATTCTCCGAGGTGCGTCCCCGAAATTGACGCACGCACAGCGACGCGACCGCCTGCTCCAATGATCTCGTGGATCGTGACTGCCGCATCTGGAAACGCAGCCCTGAAGCCATCGATCAGAGGCTTCATGCCCTCGCGACCCGGCTGCTGATGCGGAGCGAGGGGGATGTCCTGCCAATCTTCGGTCACGGCGTCATCCAGCAGCTCGAGCTGGCCCGCGAAGGCTTTATAGAAGGTCTCGACGGCGGTGCACTCTTCAGGCGAAAGGCCGATCACCTCCGTCTCGTTGGTTATCGTCATCAGGGAGTCCTTTTTTCGTTGACCCCCAATCTTTAAACTGTGGCTACACATACTTGAAATCGATATGCGATATGTGCGAACATCAACGCCATGGATTTACATGGCATCGATTTGAACCTGCTGGTTGCGTTTGATGCTCTGATGGCGGAGCGAAGTGTAACGCGTGCGGGCACGCGCATCGGTCGGACCCAGCCGGCGATGAGCGCCGCACTCGCACGCCTCCGGACACTGCTGCGTGATGAACTGTTCGTCCGTGGCCCAACCGGATTGCAGCCAACCCCGCGCGCACTCGATCTCGCCGACCCCATCACTCACGCTCTTGGCGAGATACAGCGGACGCTGGAGTTTACACAGGAATTCGATCCTTCGACCTCTACGGTCTCGATGAATGTCGGCTTGTCCGATCACCCAACTTTCCTACTTCTACCTCGACTGGTCTCGATCCTTCGACAGAAGGCGCCGGGTATCGCTCTAAACATCCGGAACTTCGCCAATCGCGACGATGCCATTACCATGCTCGATGGCGGCGAGGTCGATATCACGATTGGTGTTCAGCCAACTCCAACGGGACGAATTCTCAGTACGCGTCTTTTCGAGGAGCGCTTCGTCTGCATTTTACGCAGCGACCATCCAGCAGCACTCGGCGAACTCGATCTCCAGCGCTTTCTTTGCCTCTCTCATCTTCTCGTTTCGCCCGAAAACGAGCGCTTTGGGGTGGTGGATGTAGCGCTGGCAAAAATGGACCTGAAGCGACGCTTGGCCCTGACGCTACCGCAAATGTATGCCGCGCCCGCGCTCGTCGCGTCATCCGACATGATCGCCACCGTCATGGCAGGCGTCGTGACAGCATCGGGCTATGCGGATAAGCTGGCAGTCTTGCAGCCGCCGCTTGAGCTTGACCCGGTGCAGTTCCTGATGTCGTGGCATAGACGCAATGACTCGCACCCGGCCCAACGCTGGTTCAGAAGCTGCATAGCGGGCGCGTTTCCAGATACATGCTCTGGTGAATGACTCGCAGTCTGTTCATTGAATAATCATGCTACACCGGCATCATCGCAGCTAGCAAACCGCAGGCTCGACCAGCAACGCGGGCTTCGATATTCCGCCGTTTCCCTGTCTTTGTACGCCATAGTACGACGACCACATTTCGGTTGTTGTAACGGACTGATTTCTGCCTCTTCTACTCATCCCCGATCCAGGGCCGCACTTCGCGGGCCCGCACGAGAACGGGGACGACGTGGCGGCCACTCACCAGAAATCGGAGGCAACCCTTCGCGGCGCACGCATGCTGCGCACGGCCCTCGGGCCGGCGATCGCCCAATTTCTGGAAGATCCCGCGATCGTCGAGGTGATGCTCAACCCCGATGGGCGGCTCTGGATCGACCGCCTGTCCGAGGGACTCTCCGACACGGGTGAACGGCTGTCGCCGGCCGACGGCGAACGCATCGTTCGCCTCGTCGCGCACCATGTCGGCGCCGAGGTTCATTCAGGCAGCCCACGCGTCTCTGCCGAGTTGCCGGAAACGGGAGAGCGGTTCGAGGGCCTTCTGCCCCCCGTCGTCGCCGCGCCGGCCTTCGCGATTCGCAAGCCTGCGGTCGCCGTCTTCACCCTCGACGACTATGTCGCGGCCGGCATCATGGCGGCCGACCGGGCTGAGGTGCTACGCGTCGCCGTCGCCGAGCGCCGCAATATCCTGGTCGCCGGCGGCACCTCGACCGGCAAGACCACGCTCACCAACGCGCTGCTCGCCGAGGTGTCAAAGACGTCCGACCGCGTGGTGCTTATCGAGGACACGCGCGAGCTCCAATGCGCCGCCCCGAACCTCGTCGCCATGCGCACGAAGGACGGCGTCGTCTCGCTCTCCGACCTCGTCCGATCCTCGCTGCGTCTGCGCCCTGATCGCATCCCGATCGGCGAGGTGCGCGGCGCTGAGGCGCTTGACCTGCTCAAGGCCTGGGGCACCGGCCACCCCGGCGGCATCGGCACCATTCATGCGGGCACCGCGATCGGCGCGCTCCGCCGCCTCGAGCAGCTCATCCAGGAAGCTGTCGTCACCGTTCCGCGCGCTCTGATCGCCGAGACGATCGATCTGGTTGCCGTGCTCTCCGGCCGCGGCGCCTCGCGCCGGCTCGCCCAACTCGCTCGCGTCGAAGGGCTCGGTCCCGACGGCGATTACCACGTCACACCCGCTTGTCCGCACCCCACAGGAGATCCGTCATGATCCAGCATGCCATGCGTAACCGCCGTCATATCGCAACGGCGGCCTCCGTCACCTTCCTCACCTTGGCGATCGCGCCCGCCGCTCACGCGTCCGGTTCGTCGATGCCGTGGGAGGCGCCGCTGCAGTCCATCCTCGAATCCATCGAGGGGCCTGTCGCCAAGATCGTCGCGGTGATCATCATCATCGTGACTGGCCTCACGCTCGCCTTCGGCGACACCTCAGGCGGCTTCCGGCGCCTGATCCAGATCGTCTTCGGCCTGTCGATCGCCTTCGCCGCGTCCAGCTTCTTCCTCTCGTTCTTCTCGTTCGGCGGCGGAGCGCTGGTCTGATGGCGACGTCGGCGGAGACGGCAGGCGAAGTGCCGGGCTTTTCGGTCCCGGTTCACCGGGCGCTAACAGAGCACATTCTGCTCGGCGGCGCGCCGCGCTCGATCGCCATTCTGAACGGGACGCTGGCGGCGGCGCTCGGCCTCGGCCTGCGCCTCTGGCTGGTCGGCCTCGGTCTCTGGGCGATCGGCCACATCGCCGCCGTCTGGGCCGCCAAACGGGATCCGCAGTTCGTCGACGTCGTGCGCCGGCATCTGCGCATTCCCGGCCACCTGTCGGTCTGAGGAGCGGCGCCGATGATGAACCTTGCCGAATATCGCAACCGCAACACCCGGCTCGCCGACTTCCTCCCCTGGGTCGCCCTCGTCGGCGAAGGCGTTGTCCTCAACAAGGACGGAAGCCTGCAGCGCACCGCCCGGTTTCGCGGCCCCGACCTCGACAGCGCCGTGCCGGCCGAGCTGATCGCGGTCGCCGGACGGCTCAACAACGCCTTCCGCCGCCTCGGCTCGGGTTGGGCGATATTCGTCGAGGCGCAGCGGCACGGAGCCGCCACCTATCCCGCCAGCATGTTCGCCGACAGCGCCTCCGCGCTGGTCGACGCCGAACGCAAAGCGGATTTCGAGGAAGCTGGTGCGCATTTCGAGTCGAGCTACTTCCTGACCTTTCTCTATCTGCCGCCGGCTGAGGACGCCGCACGCGCCGAAACCTGGCTCTACGAAGGACGCGATCACGCCGGCGTCGATGCCCACGAAGTCCTGCGCGGCTTCACCGATCGCACCGATCGCATCCTCCAACTCATCGACGCCTTCATGCCGGAATGCGACTGGCTGGACGACACTGAGACGCTGACCTTTTTGCACTCGACGGTTTCCACGAAGCGCCACCGCGTCCGTGTGCCCGAGACACCGATCTATCTTGATGCGCTGCTGGCCGATCAGCCTCTCACCGGCGGGCTCGAGCCGCGCCTTGGCGACACGCATCTGCGCATCCTCACCATCGTCGGATTCCCGACCGCCACCACGCCCGGCATCCTCGACGAACTGAACCGCTTGGCCTTCCCCTACCGTTGGTCGACACGCGCCGTTCTGCTCGACAAGACCGACGCGACGAAGCTGCTGACCAAGATCCGGCGGCAATGGTTCGCCAAGCGCAAGTCGATTGCCGCCATCCTCAAGGAGGTGATGACCAACGAGGCATCGGTGCTGGTCGACACCGACGCCGCGAACAAGGCGGCCGATGCCGACATGGCGCTGCAGGAGCTCGGCGCCGACTATGCCGGCCAAGCCTATGTGACAGCGACGATCACCGTCTGGGACGAGGATCCGCGCATCGCGGCCGAAAAGCTGCGCCTCGTCGAGAAGGTCATCCAGGGCCGCGATTTCACCGCCATGCCCGAAACCATCAACGCCGTCGACGCCTGGCTCGGCAGCCTGCCCGGCCACGCCTATGCGAATGTCCGGCAGCCGCCCATCAACACGCTCAATCTCGCCCATATGATCCCGCTGTCGGCGGTATGGGCGGGACCGGAACGGGACGAGCACTTCGCAGCACCCCCGCTGCTGTTCGGCAAGACCGAAGGCTCTACCCCGTTCCGGCTTTCCATCCACGTTGGCGACGTCGGTCACACGCTGATCGTCGGACCGACTGGCGCCGGCAAGTCGGTGCTGCTCGCGCTGATGGCGTTGCAGTTCCGCCGCTACGAGCGGTCCCAAGTGTTCGCCTTCGATTTCGGTGGCTCAATACGGGCCGCAGCGCTCGCCATGCGTGGCGACTGGCACGACCTCGGCGGCGGACTCACCGATGGCGCCGAGGACAGCGTGTCGCTGCAGCCGCTGGCACGCATTGGCGACGTCGCTGAACGGGCATGGGCGGCTGACTGGCTCACTGCCATTCTGGGACGCGAGAGCGTTTCGATCACCCCCGAAGTCAAGGAGCATCTCTGGTCAGCGCTTTCATCGCTTGCCTCCGCGCCGATCGGCGAGCGCACGCTCACCGGCCTGTCGGTCCTGCTGCAGTCCAACGATCTCAAGCAGGCTCTCCGGCCCTACTGCGTCGGCGGCCCCTATGGCCGCCTGCTCGACGCTGAAGCCGAGCACCTCGGCGAAGCCTCAGTCCAGGCGTTCGAGACTGAGGGTCTCATCGGAACCGGCGCCGCGGCCGCCGTCCTCGCCTATCTCTTCCATCGTATCGAGGATCGTCTCGACGGGCGGCCAACGATGCTGATCGTTGACGAAGGCTGGCTCGCCCTCGATGACGAGGGCTTCGCGGGTCAGCTTCGCGAATGGCTGAAAACGCTGCGCAAGAAGAACGCCAGCGTCATCTTCGCCACCCAGTCGCTCTCCGACATCGACGGCTCGGCCATTGCGCCCGCCATCATAGAGAGCTGCCAAACCCGCATCCTCTTGCCGAACGAGCGCGCCATCGAGCCGCAGATCACCGCCATCTATCGCCGCTTCGGCCTCAACGATCGCCAGATCGAAATCCTCGCGCGGGCGATGCCCAAGCGCGATTACTACTGCCAGTCGCGGCGCGGCAACCGGTTGTTCGAACTGGGCCTGTCGGACGTGGCACTGGCGCTCTGCGCCGCCTCGTCGAAGCAGCACCAGGCGCTAATCGCCGAGGTTCACGCCCGCAGCGGCACTGACGGTTTCCTCGCCGAGTGGCTTGCTGAAAACCGGCTCGCCTGGGCGGCCGACCTCATCGCCGATCTCACCAACGTCACCCCCCAAACCGATCCGGAGGCACGCCCATGACCCGTTCCGTCCATTCCCCCTCGCGCGCCATCGCCGCCGTTCTACTCACGGCGCCGATGGCGCTGTCGCCGATCCTCAGCAACCCGGCCGCGGCGCAATGGCTCGTCTACGATCCGACCAACTATGCGCAGAACGTCATGACGGCGGCCCGCACGCTTCAGCAGGTCAACCAGCAGATCACCCAGCTTCAGAACGAAGCGACGATGCTGATCAACCAGGCCCGCAATCTCGCGAGCCTGCCGTATTCGTCGCTCCAGCAGCTTCAGCAGTCGGTCCAGCGCACCCAGCAGCTGCTGCAACAGGCGCAGCGCATTGCCTATGATGTCCAGAACATCGATCAGGCGTTCCAGACGACCTATGGCAACGCCTCAATGTCCGCCTCCGACCAGGCGCTCGTGGCGCAGGCGCGCGAGCGTTGGCAGAACACCGTCGGCGGGCTGCAAGACGCCATGCGCGTGCAGGCCGGCGTCGTCAGCAACATCGACACCAACCGGTCTGAAATGTCCTCGCTGATCGGCCGCAGCCAGGGAGCGACGGGCGCGCTGCAGGCGACGCAGGCCGGTAACCAGCTCCTCGCGCTTCAGGCGCAGCAGCTTGCCGACCTCACCGCCGTCGTCGCGTCGAATGGCCGAGCACAGGCGCTTAGCGAAGCCGAGCGTGCTGCCGCGGCCGAACAAGGCCGCGAGCAGCGCCGTCGCTTCCTCACACCGGGCTCCGGCTACCAGGCGGGCAACGCCCGCATGTTCCCAAACAGCGGCAATTGAGGGCGCGGCCATGGACGGCAAGATGCTCGCCCGACTTGGCGCGGTTGTGTTCGTCGCGGTGGCCGTCACCGCGACGGCGATCGAGTTAAGCCGGGATGAGGAGCCGGCGGAGAGCTGGGCTTCGTCACGACCGAGCACGGCCCCGTCTGACCCACTGCGCGAGGAGCTATTCCGGTGCCAGGCACTCGGCGAAGCCGGACCGCGTGATCCTGCCTGCCTGCGGGCCTGGGCGGAGAACCGCAACCGCTTCCTCGCGCCGGGTGCTCGACCTGCCGAGCGGCTGCCGGAAGCCGCGCCAGCTCCACACCCGCCAGCGGACGCGGATGTCCCGGCCCAGCCGGCGCCGGCGTCGCCGCCGACCGAGACGCGGTAGCGTCATGGGCAACACCGGCGTCATCGACCACTTCCTCGAAGTCTTCACCCGGTACATCGATTCAGGCTTCGGCTTGCTGAGCGGTGAAGTCGCATTCATCGCCACGACCCTCATCGTGATCGACGTGACGTTGGCGGCGTTGTTCTGGTCATGGGGCGGCGACGACGACATCTTCGCTCGCTTGGTGAAGAAGACCCTGTTCGTCGGCGTGTTCGCCTACATCATCGGCAACTGGAACAATCTCGCGCGCATCGTCTTCGAGAGCTTCGCGGGTTTGGGCCTGAAGGCCAGCGGCACAGGCTTCACGACCGCCGACCTGCTGCGGCCCGGCAAGGTGGCCCAGACCGGCCTCGATGCCGGACGTCCGCTCCTGGAATCCATCTCCGGCCTGATGGGCTATTGGTCGTTCTTCGAGAACTTCATCCAGATCGCCTGCATGTTCCTCGCCTGGGCGCTGGTGCTGCTCGCCTTCTTCATCCTCGCCATCCAACTCTTCGTCACGCTCATTGAGTTCAAGCTGACGACGCTCGCCGGCTTCGTGCTCATTCCGTTCGGCCTGTTCGGCAAGTCCGCCTTCATGGCCGAACGCGTGCTCGGCAACGTCATCTCGTCCGGCATCAAGGTGTTGGTGCTGGCCGTCATCATCGGCATCGGCTCGACGCTGTTCTCTGAATTCACGGCCGGCTTCGGCGGCGCCACGCCGTCCATCGACCAAGCCATGGCGATCGTGCTCGCCGCCCTGTCTCTCCTCGGCCTCGGCATCTTCGGCCCCGGCATCGCCAGCGGCATCGTCTCTGGCGGCCCGCAGCTCAGCGCCGGCGCGGCGGTGGGTACAGGCCTCGCGGCCGGCGGCATGATCGCCGCCGGAGCCGGCGCGGTCGGCGTCGTTGCATCCGGTGGCGCCGCACTGGCCGGAGGCGCAGCAGCCGCGGCCCGGGGCGGGGCGGCGATGGCGGGCGGCGCATCCACGGCCTACAGCCTCGGCGCAGCCGGCCAGTCAGGCGCCAGCGGCGTCGCGTCAGGCCTTGGCGGTGTCGCCCGCGCTGGCGGCAGTGCGGCCGTCTCGCCGCTGCGCCGTGCCGCCTCACGCGCCGCCGAGAGCATGCGCTCGAGTTTCAATGCCGGCGGCAAGGCCGCGTTCGAAGCCACTGGCGGCTCCTCGACGATGGGATCGGTCGGTGGCGACGCGGCGGGCGATGGCGGCGGCTCGGCCGCACCGGCAACCGCCAGCGGACCGCCCGCATGGGCGCAGCGCATGCGCCGCTCCCAACGCATGACCCACGCCGTCCAGGCGACCGCCCACGCCGTGCGCTCCGGTGATGCCCATGGCGGCGGCTCTTCCGTCAATCTTTCCGAAGGCGACCGCTGATGTTCAAACGACCCTCCACCCACTATGGCAAAGCCCCCGAACCCGAGACACCCTATCAGCGCGCCACACAGGTATGGGACGAGCGGATCGGCTCCTCGCGCGTCCAGGCGAGGAACTGGCGGCTGATGGCCTTCGGCTCGCTGATCCTCTCCGCCGGCTTCGCAACCGCGCTGGTCTGGCAATCGGCGCGCGGCACGATCGTGCCCTGGGTGGTGCAGGTCGACCGGCTCGGCCAAGCGCAGGCCGTAGCGCCAGCGGTTGCCGACTATCGCCCGACCGACCCGCAGATCGCCTTCCACCTGGCGCGCTTCATCGAGCAGGTCCGCTCGATACCGGCCGACGCCATCATCGTGCGGCAGAACTGGCTGCGCGCCTACGACTTCACGACCGACCGCGGCGCGGCGGCGCTCAACGACTATGCGCGCGCCAACGACCCGTTCACCAAGGTCGGCCGCCAGCAGATCGCGGTCGAAGTCTCCAGCGTCATCCGCGCCTCACCGGACAGCTTCCGCGTCGCCTGGGTCGAGCGCCGTTACGAGAACGGTCAGCTTGCCACGACCGAGCGCTGGACCGCGATCCTGACGATCGTCGTGCAGTTCCCGCGCAATGCCGATCGGCTCAGGGCGAACCCGCTCGGCATCTACGTCAACGCCATCAACTGGTCACGGGAGCTTGGTCAATGAAGCCGTCTTTCCGTAAAGCCGGAAAGCCGGCTTCACACGATTCCGCATTCCCGGCTCTGCGCCGAAGCGCATTTCCGCTCCTGATGCTGGCGACGTCCGCGCTGGCCGGCTGCACCACCAGCACTCCGCCTCCGGAAATCTCCTACGACAATGCGGCGCCTGCCGTGCAGACGGTCGACCCACCGGCGCCGGTCACCGTGGTCGAGATCCCGCGACCGCTTCCGCTGCCTGGGCAGATGCAACGCGTCGAACCGTCTCGAAGCACACCGGAGCCGACCGACCCGACGGCGCGCGTGAACCAGGCCAACGCCGCTGCGCGCATCCAGCCTGTGCGGAACGGCTTCATCAACTCGATGCAGGTCTACCCATTCACGCAGGGCGCGCTCTATCAGGTCTACACCGCCGTCGGGCAAATCACGGACATCGCATTGCAGCCGGGGGAGCAGCTTGTCGGCTCGGGCCCGGTCGCCGCCGGTGATACGGTGCGCTGGATCATCGGCGACACGCAGAGCGGCGCCGGGGCCACCCTGCAGGTCCACATCCTGGTCAAGCCGACCCGGCCGGATCTGATGACCAACCTTGTCATCAACACCAACCTGCGCACCTATCACATGGAGCTGCGCTCGACCGAGCGGACCTACATGGCCTCGGTTTCGTGGCAGTATCCGCAGGACCAGCTCATCGCACTACACCGGCAGAACAGCCAAGCCGAGGCCGCGCAGCCGGTCGCATCCGGTGTCGACCTCGCCAACGTCAACTTCCGCTACGCGATCGACGGCGATCGCGCGCCCTGGCGGCCGCTGCGAGCCTTCGACGACGGCCGCCAGGTCTTCATCGAATTCCCGCGCGGCATCGGCCAGGGAGAGATGCCGCCGCTGTTCGTGGTCGGTCCCGAGGGCAACACCTCGGAGCTGGTGAACTACCGGGTGCGAGGCCATCACATGATCGTCGATCGGCTCTTCGCCGCCGCCGAGTTGCGGTACGGCTCCGGCAATCGCCAGAAGCGCGTCCGCATCGTGCGTACTGATGGGAGGCCGGCGTCGTGAGCGAGACGGAGCCCCGGAAAGAGGAAGGGCCGGACGAGGAGGCTCGGCCATTGACCGGCGAGCCCGTCGGTCCGTCGCCGATGCGGCTGCGCGCCGAGCCGCCGCGCGTCACGCGGCTGTCGCGAAAGGTGCTGGCGGGTCTCGGCCTGCTCGCGAGCGTCGGGATCGGCGGCGCGCTTATCTATGCCCTTCAGACCCGCGATGCGGGGCGGCCGAACGAAGAGCTCTACTCTACCGAGAACCGCTCGACGGCAGACGGAATTGCTGGATTGCCGCGCGACTACAGCGCTGTGCCTCAGCTGGGCCCACCACTTCCGGGCGACCTCGGCCGCCCAATCCTTGGGGCGCAAAACCGCGGCCAACCCGTACCGACGCCCGGCGTGGCACCCAATCCGGGTCTCAGCCCGGAAGAGCAGCGCCGCATTCAGGAGCTGGAATCGGCCCGCACCGCGCGGCTGTTCGCCGCCACAGAAACGCGGATGGCCACCGCGACGCCGTCCCAGTCGACGCCCGGCGCGCAACCGATACCCGATCTCACCGGCCTTGGCTTGGCGCCGCCGCCCACGACGCCGACGGCGCAGGACCGGCAGAATGCCTTCCTCAACGCCGCTGCCGATCGGCGAACAGTAGCTCCCGATCGCATCGCTGCGCCGGCATCTCCGAACGTCCTCCAGGCGGGCGCTGTGATTTCCGCCGCACTGATCACCGGTATCCGTTCGGATCTCCCCGGCCAGATTACCGCCCAGGTAACCGAGAACATCTACGACAGCCCGACAGGCCGGATACTTCTGGTGCCGCAGGGCACGCGTGTCGTCGGCCAGTACGACAATAATGTGCAGTTCGGGCAGAGCCGGGTGCTGTTGGTCTGGAACCGGCTGATTTTCCCGAACGGCCGGTCGATCGTCCTCGAGCGTCAGCCGGGCGCTGACGCTGAAGGCTACGCCGGCCTGCAGGACGGCGTCGATTATCACTGGTGGGACCTCGCCAAGGCGGCCGGTCTCTCAACGCTGCTCAGCGTCGCTGCCGAACTCGCCGTGGACGATGACGATCGTCTGATTCAGGCGATCCGCAACGGCGGGCAGGACACGATTAATGACGCCGGCCAGCAAATCGTGCGCCGTCAGCTAAACGTTACGCCGACGCTGACGATCCGACCGGGTTTCCCCGTCAGGGTCATCGTAACGCGGGATTTGGCGCTCGAACCCTACGGAGGATAATGATGGCTAAGCTGAAGCTGGGGCCGCTGCCCGACGACAAGCCAGTGAAAGTGACCGTCGATCTGCCTGCTTCGCTCCACCGCGATCTAGCGGCCTATGCCGAAATTCTAGCGAGAGAGAGCGCACTGCCTGTCACCGATCCGGTGCGCCTTATTGTCCCGATGTTGCAGCGTTTCATTGCGTCAGATCGGGGATTCGTAAAAGCCCGCAACGGCCAGCGATGATCCTTCGAACGCAGGGTGGCCGACCGAGGGGTCATCGATCCATCACCACGCCGGACTGCCAGTACCTTGGCAATCATGGAATCCGCAATAGCATCTAGAGCCCACGAAAGATGTCTGGGAATGCGGCTCGAACCCGACCCAGGCCCTCGGGAGGCCGAAATTCGCCGGCCAGATCCAGCAGGCGCCTCAAAGCTGAGTTCGCATTGGCCGGAGACCATATGGCGGTCCAACTCAGATAGTCCGCCGTATTTGGCCTTCCACTTGTAGAAGGTCAGCGAGCTCAGCCCGTGCTTGCGGCACAGGTCCGCCACCGGCACGCCCGCCTCCTGCTCGCGCAGGATCCCGATGATTTGTTCTTCCGTGAATCGTGATCGCTTCATTCGTCCGTCCCTTTCCTTGATCTGAACCCTTCAAACTGGACCGATTTTGGTTAGAGTTTTCCGGTGATTTTTCCTGGCTGGGAAAGGAACGGAAGACGATGAAGGCATCGCAGTTTTCGGACGCCCAGAAGGCGTTTATTCTGAAGCAGGGTGATGAAGGGGTGTCGGTTGCGGAGATCTGCCGGAAGGCGGGGATCAGCCAGGCGACCTACTTCAATTGGAAGAAAAAGTATGCCGGCATGTTGCCGCCGGAGATGAAGAAGCTGAAGCAGCTCGAGGATGAGAACGCGCGATTGAAGAAGATCGTCGCGGATCTGACGCTGGACCGCGAGATGCTGCAGGATGTCATTCGGCGAAAGCTCTGAGGCCTGCTCGGAAGCGGGAGGTGGTGAAGGGCATGTGTCGGGATTGGATGATCTCGATCCGGCGTGCCTGTGGAGCGTTGAACTTTGATCGGTCGACCTACCACTACACCTCTCGCCGTCCCGATCAGGCCGGTCTGGAACGTCGTATCCGCGAGATCTGCGAGACACGTGTGCGCTACGGCTACCGCCGTGTGCACGTGTTGCTCGAACGCGAGGGTTGGGGCACCAACATCAAGCGAACCTATCGCATCTACAGGGACTTGGGCCTGCAGTTGCGGAACAAGACTCCGAAGCGCAGGGTCAGGGCGAAGCTTCGGGAAGATCGTCAGACGGCGGTTGGTCCAAACGATGTGTGGGCGATGGACTTCGTGCATGATCAACTGGCCACCGGCAAGAAATTGCGGGTTCTGACCGTGGTCGACACCTTCTCACGCTATGTGCCGGTGCTTGATCCGCGTCACAGCTATCGAGGTGAGGACGTTGTGCAAACCTTGGAACGGGTGTGCCGGAAAGTCGGCTATCCGAAGACGATCCGTGTGGACCAGGGGACGGAGTTCGTGTCCCGCGATCTTGACCTTTGGGCCTACGCAAAAGGCGTCGTCCTGGACTTCTCACGGCCGGGAAAGCCGACCGACAATGCCTTCATTGAGGCCTTCAACGGTCGCTTCCGAGCGGAATGCCTGAACCAGCATTGGTTCCTGACCCTTGCGGATGCCCGCGAAAAGATGGAGGATTGGCGTAGATACTACAATGAGGAGCGACCTCATGGTGCGATCGGCAACAAGGTTCCGATCTCGTTGGTGAATTCAGGGGGCGCAACCAGTCCGCCTCCCTGAAACAAGCCGGAAAACTCTAACCTCCGGCGGTCCAACGTTTGGGAGCGGTTCAATCCTGGGGCGGACTCTAGTTATTTCTGGAGGAGTTTCAGGGGTCACCTCAGCTTCGATCGATCGGCCTAACCGATCAGTCCTACATTCTGACCGGGCATAGTTGTGGCGCGACCATCGCCTTCCAAGCCGCGCTTGAGGCACCGAGCTATCACGGTCTCGACGACGCCCTTGAAATGCCGACGCCGGTCGCCCTCATCGGCTTGAACGGGCTCTATGACCTTCCGTCGTTGGTCCACGATCTCGGTCCGGCGCATGACATTCTCAGCACGGACTACAAAATCATGCTGTCGAATGCATTTGGCGCGGATGAAAGCAAGTGGCCCGGATACAGCCCAGCTCGGTTTGATCCTGATCGGATCGCCGAACGCCTTTCCAGGGGCCGAGCGCCACAGCTTGCTGTCGCCGATCAAAGTGAAGACGACCAGCTCGTGCCGATGAACCAGTTAGACCGGCTGGCGACGAACCTGCGAAAAGTTAACGGACTGCAAGTCACCATTGGAAACAACTGCACAGGCAAGCATGCGGCGCCATGGCAGCAGGGCTTCATGATTTGGGATAGCGTCCGCAACGCTAAAGTATCGGCGGATCGCCTTTAACGACCGATCAGGCAGGATCTGTGCGTTCAATCTCGCCAGCGGAACACACCCACGCCCCAAGACGGTTGAAGCGTTTGTGAAGCTGGTTACGAGGCTCGCATTCCCGACAGCGTAGAACGATTGTGTGACCAGCCAATCTTTCTTTCGTTAAGACACAAGGTAGTGCGGCTGGCCGGGGGGGTGGAACCGGCACTCCTCTCGGAACTGGATTTTGAAGTGAATCGCGGGTTTCCACAGAGCTAAAATTTCACGGGCGGCGGCCCTTCAAACAAGAGTCGAAGGGTCGACCGACGCTCCTAGACGACACCTGTCCTTTGGGACCACCTGTCCGATTTACACGCTATAGCCCGATATCACCGCACACGTTCACGCGTGGGCTTCAAAGCGGATGATCTATCGCCTTCTATCTCCACAAGAGCAAGAACGTGGAGATACAGTATGAGCGCTGCCCCGCATGTCGCCCGCAGAACAATCCGCCGGCAACAGTTACGAGAGATCGTGCCGCTTGCCGACAGCACGATCTATGACATGGAGCAGCGAGGAGAATTCCCGCAGCGCTTCTATCTCACCTCGCGCTGCGTCGTCTGGGACTTGGCAGAGGTCGAAGCTTGGCTCGACGCTCGACGCCGTGCCTGTCGGGCTAACGCTGTTAAACGCGCTCCCAGTCCCGACGTGAGATTGCGCCGTTCGCGGCCCGTCAAACACTAGGCTCGAGCTCAAGAAGCTCCATCGTTGCGGGGAGCAGAGTCGGGACGTACTTCCGCCCTAAAACCCACGCGTCCACCAGAGTTGACCACTCCTGCATCATATGCCGGCGTTGATGCTCGTACTCTGCCTTGTTGTAGACACCACGCGATGACCTTCCGTCTTCGTGGGCTAGGCACTTTTCGATCCAGTCGCTGTTGAAACCGAGCTCATTCAATAGGGTAGAGCCTGTGCGTCGAAGATCGTGAACAGTGAAGGGTTCGAGTGGCAGCCCCTCCTTTTTCGCCCTGACAACGACCGCGGTCGTGATCCGGTTGAACGTTGCCCGCGACATCGGCGCGTCAGCGTCATATCGCGACGGAAGGACGTAGCGCGAATTGCCCGCGCAAGTTTTCAGCGCGATGAAGATGTCGACGGCCTGCTGTGACAGGTAGACGTTGTGTGCCTTCGACCGCTTCATTCGCTCCTTGGGTATCGACCAGACGGCGTTCTCGAAATCGACTTCATCCCACGTCGCGTCCTGCAGCTCGCTTTTCCTGACCATCGTTAGGAGGAAGAGCTTCATTCCCAGCCGTATAGTCGGCAGGGTCGGTACATGCTCGAGCTGACCGAGCATAACGCGGATCTCCGCAGGTGACAGTGAACGATCCTTCGGGACGAAGGTCGCGATAGACGCGGGCCCAACTTCATCCGCTGGGTTGGCGACCTTCTCGCCGTGCAAGATCGCGAACGCAAAGATTAGCTTCACGATATCCCGTACATGCACGGCCGTCGCTGGAGCGCCGCGATCCTTCACCTTCCCGCACATCATGCGGAGATCGTCAGGGGTGATCTCCGTCAGAAGCCTATTTCGAAACGTCGGCAGGATGTCGCGCTCGTAGATCGAGCGCCGCATAGCGCGCGTGCTTTCCGCCATGCGCGACTCCTGGAACCAATTCTCGCCGAACTCGCCGAACCTCTTCGCCTCCTTCAGTCGCCGCTTGTCGTGCTGCTTCTCTTGAGCAGGCGACCGGCCCTCAGAAATGGCCCGCTTCGCATCGATCAGCTTCTCGCGAGCTCTGGCAAGTGAAAGGCCCTCTGGGCCGTAGCGGCCGAGCGTCAGCGTCTCGCGACGTCCGTTGAGGCGGTAGTCGTACCGGAACACGATCGCCCCCGACGGCTGGACCACGACGTACATACCGTCACGATCGCTCACCTTGTACAATTTCTTTTGTGATCTCAGTGCCTTAATGGCCGTGTCAGTAAGCATAGGTGCCTCCAAAACTGTCCTAACAACAGCAGAGAGGCACCGATTATACCGTCAGGCCAAAACAGGGGGCGCTGGAAGCGCAATTCCCATTCTGATTCAGCCAGTTACCGCCAAAAACGATACCGTCATCAGCTCTCTTAGCCTTGACGGTATAGCGAAATCCCCAATCGAACAAGTTCCCCCATACCGTCTGCTATACCGTCAAATCGGAGCACTGCCCCTCGATAGATGACGATAGACGCCGCAATATTTATCCTTAAATTTCAATCGGTTGCGTCGTACTGCAGCGTATAAACGGATACTGCCGGAGGGGTAAAAATCATTCCCACTCGATCGTGCCGGGCGGCTTGCTCGTCACGTCATAGACCACCCGGTTGATGCCGCGCACCTCGTTGATGATGCGGGTGGCGGCGCGTCCGAGGAAGCCCATGTCGAAGGGGTAGAAATCGGCGGTCATACCGTCGACCGACGTCACGGCGCGCAGGGCGCAGACATGGTCATAGGTGCGCCCGTCGCCCATGACACCGACGGTACGCACGGGCAGCAGTACGGCGAAGGCCTGCCAGATCGTGTCGTAGAGGCCGGCCTTCCGGATCTCGTCGAGATAGATGGCATCGGCCTTGCGGAGGATGTCCAGCTTCTCGGCTGTGATCTCGCCGGGGATGCGGATGGCAAGGCCCGGTCCCGGGAAGGGATGGCGGCCGACGAAGCTGTCGGGCAGGCCGAGTTCGCGGCCGAGGGCGCGCACCTCGTCCTTGAACAGCTCGCGCAATGGCTCGACGAGCTTCATGTTCATGCGCTCGGGCAGACCGCCGACATTGTGGTGGCTCTTGATGGTGACCGATGGCCCGCCCGTGAACGATACGCTCTCGATCACGTCCGGATAGAGCGTGCCCTGGGCGAGGAATTCGGCACCGCCAACGGCCTTCGCCTCCTTCTCGAACACCTCGATGAACAGGCGCCCGATGGTCTTGCGCTTCGTCTCAGGGTCGGTGACGCCGGCAAGCTCGCCAAGGAAGAGGTCGGCGGCGTCCACGTGGACCAGCGGGATGTTGTAGTGGCCGCGGAAGAGGTCGACGACCTCTTTCGCCTCGTTCTGGCGCATCAGGCCGTGGTCGACGAAGACGCAGGTCAGCTGCGAGCCGACCGCCTCATGGATCAGGACGGCCGCCACCGACGAGTCGACGCCGCCCGACAGGCCGCAGATCACCTTGCCCTTGCCGACCTGCGCACGGATCTTGGCGATCATCTCCTGCCGGTAGGCCGACATGGTCCAGTCGGACCGGGCCCCGGCAATCCTGTGGACGAAATTCTGGATGAGCTTTGCGCCGTCGGGCGTATGCACAACTTCCGGGTGGAACTGCACGGCGTAGTAGTTGCGAGCCTCGTCGGCGATGGCCGCGAAGGGAGCATTGTCGGAGGTCGCGACCACCTCGAAACCCTCGGGGAGTTGCGTGACGCGGTCGCCGTGGCTCATCCAGACCTGATGGCGCGTACCCGGCTCCCAGACCCCCTCGAACAGTTTTGACGACTTGTGGACGTCGAGGAAAGCGCGGCCGAACTCGCGGTGATGCCCGGCCTCCACCTTGCCGCCAAGCTGCTCGGCCATGGTCTGCTCGCCGTAGCAGATGCCGAAGACGGGCAACCTCTCGTCGAAGATCAGCTGCGGCGCGCGGGGCGAGAAATCCTCGGTCACCGAAGCCGGGGAGCCGGACAGGATCACGCCCTTCGGCTTCAGCCTGCGGTAGGCGGCCTCCGCCGACTGGAAGGGATGGATCTCGCAGTAGACCCCCGCCTCGCGCACGCGGCGCGCGATGAGCTGCGTCACCTGCGAACCGAAATCGATGATCAGGATGGTGTCGTGCTGGGTCATGGACAGCCCGTAGTCGATCAACTGTTCCGCTGCAAGATCGCCAGGTAAAACCCGTCCGTTCCTGTCCGCAACGGTGACAGCTGAACGCCAAGGCCGGGCGCCGAGACAAGGTCGTCGCGCTCCGACAGCGTGTCGGGGGCAAGCGCCAGAACCTCGCCCGGATCAACCGGTTCGAAATCCGCATTGATTTCGAGGAAGGCAGCGATTCGGTGGTCATTCTCGCGCGGGATGACCGAGCAGGTGATGTAGGCGATCCGCCCGCCCGGCTTCACCAGCCTTGCCGCGCGGTCCAGCACCAGGTCCTGCTCCTTCATCCGTTCATCGAGCGCGCCGGGGCGCACGCGCCACTTGGTGTCGGGGTTGCGCCGCCAGGTTCCGATGCCGGTGCAGGGTGCATCGACCAGCACGAGGTCCATCCGCCCGGCGAGATCGGCAAGCGGTTCGTCGCCCCGGCCTCTCGGCGTGCGCACCTGCACGTTGCGGGCACCGGCACGGGTCAGTCGCTCGTGGATCGGCGCAAGACGCCGCGCATCGGCGTCGGTCGCGTAGATCTGGCCGGAATTGTCCATCAGCGCCGCAAGTTCGAGCGTCTTGCCGCCACCGCCGGCACACAGGTCCACCACCTGAAGGCCAGGCGCTGCCCCGGCCAGGGCGGCCACCACCTGCGACCCCTCGTCCTGAATTTCGAACAGGCCCTTGATGAACTCGGGTGTCGCCTGCAAGGTCGGCCCGCGGCCATCCTCTCCGGCGGCGAAGCGCAGGCCCGTCGGCGCATGGGGCGTTATCGCGGGGTTCAGGTGCGCAAGCGCCGGGATGAGCCGCTGACGCTCGGCCTTGAGGGTGTTGACGCGAATGTCGATGGGGGCACGGGTGGCCAGCGCCTGCATCTCCTCGACCAGCCCATCGCCAAAGGCCGCGGCAAGGTCTTCCGACAGCCAATCCGGAAAATCGCCGGCAACATGGGGCGGCGCATCGGCGAGCGACGGCGCGGCAAGACGCGCCGCCTCTTCCGCACTCAGCGGCTCCGGAGCAAAACGCTCGCCCGTGCACAGGAGGGCGATCCCGGCAGCGTCCATGCCGCGGGCGAGAACCAGGGTCCCCAGAAGGATCGCACGGGGGCCGGCATCGCCCATCACATGAGCTGCCGACGCCCTCCGGCGCAGCGCGTCATAGACGAGGCTGGCAATGGCCGCACGGTCCTTCGAGCCAGCAAAGCGATGGGCAAGACCCCAGTCCTTCAAGGCATCGGGCGCGGGCCTGCGGCGCTCCGCGATATCGGCGAGCACCTCGATGGCGGCGGAAAGGCGGGCTGCGGGCGTCACGGACAGGCTCCGGGCGCGGCGCCCGGCGGAACCGGAGCGCCAGACGGGCAAGGGAGCTTCCTGTTAGACGGATTGGGCGCGGCCGCAAAGTCCGCACGGTCCGGGCGTCTCAGCCGAACCGCACCACATTGTGCTCGTGCCGGTCGACCGGAACCGGCGGATGAACGCGGTTCCGCCCGGCGGCCTTCGCCGCATAGAGCGCGGCGTCCGCCTCTGCAATGGCCTCGCTGAGGCTGTCCGGGCTGTCGATCCGCCCGACGCCGACACCCGCCGAAATGGTCACGACGCCGGCATGCGACCGGTCGTGCGGGATGGCAAGGGCCTCCACCGCCCGGCGCATGCGCTCGGCAACCTGGACCCCGTCCAGCATGTCGGCCTCCGGCAGGATGACAACGAATTCCTCGCCACCATAGCGGCCGACGATGTCGCCGCCGCCGCGCACCGCGCTGCGGATCGCCCCGCCGGTCAGCGACAGGCAACGATCTCCCTCCAGGTGGCCGTAGCGGTCATTGAAACCCTTGAAGTGATCCACATCGATCATCAGCACGGCGAAGGGCTGTCGGCGCGCCTCGGCTCCGGCGAACAGCGCGGCCGCCCGCGTATCCACCCCACGCCGGTTGGCAAGGCCCGTCAGGGCATCGACATGGGAGATGCGCTGGAGGTCATCGGCGGTGCGCTGCAGGTCGCGGGCCGCCAGATTGTCCTTCAGGCGCATCAGGAACGACCGGCGCACGTCGCGCTCGATGTAGTAGTTCGCCATCAGCGAGACCCAGGCCGCGATGATCAGCCCGTAGGACGAGGTGATCGCCGCCTCGAACGGCATCGTCGGATGAAGCGCGCAGATGACGCCGTGGGCGACGATGGTCACCGCAGACAGGATCACTGCAGCCGTGAACGAGGGTCTCAGAACGGCATTGGCGTAGATGAGCACGATCACGACGAAATACTGATAGTGGCTGGCAAGGGGGTCGCGCGACACCGCGAACACGGCGAGCACTCCCGCCACCATCGCCAATGGCACGCTGATCATCAGCAGATTGCGGACGGCCGGGCCGGGAGAGCGATGGACCATGTAGCTGGCCGCGAGCAGCCAGGGCGTCACCAGGCCGAAATGCACC
Source organism: Phreatobacter sp. (assembly GCF_051860605.1). GTDB lineage: Bacteria > Pseudomonadota > Alphaproteobacteria > Rhizobiales > Phreatobacteraceae > Phreatobacter. The sequence goes on from NZ_JBHYDR010000009.1 coordinate 25,949, forward strand.
ACCAGCGCCAGATTGAAGGCATCGCGCGCCAGCAGCCAGTCGCCGATCAGGAACAGATTGTAGACGACAACCGTGCGCACGATGACGATACGCAGGAGCTTTGCCCGCCGGTGCGCGATATCCACCTCGAAGCGGCTTTCCACCGGTTCAGGGAAGACGAGGTTCCACTGGCGCGCCGCCTGGGCGCGCCCGATGTCCTCGAGACTGACCTTGATCTCCTGCGTCATTGCGCGAAGGGCCTTGTGGCAGAGATGCGACAAGGATGCGCGCCAGACATGAATCGTTGGATAATTGCGCGCCGCACCGGCCGCGATGCACACAATTTGCGGGAAAAACGGTGGACGAGACCTTATCGAAACCTCTCAAAAGTCGGCGACCTTTGCCCCTGCCATGCGGCGTGGTCCTCGGCGCCCAACCGGAAACGCAGACGCGGGTGCGATCCGGTTGAACCTTTTTCCGCGTGGGAGCGACCGACACTGCGAAGGGGTGACATGCACAGCCCATCCCGAGCACAAGGAACGCCATCATGACTTCGCTCAAGACCCTCGCCCTCGCCGCCGTCGCTGTCGCCGGCGTCAGCATGTACGCGACTGCCGACGCCGAAGCCCGCGGCTTCCGTGGCGGCGGTGGCGGCTTCCACCGCGGCGGCGGAATGCATCTCGGTGGCATGCGCCATTTCGGCGGCCGCCATCTCGGCTTCCACCGTCATGGCGGTCTGCATCGCCTCCATCTCGGCCCGCGCCGCGGCATCTGGCGGCACGGCCGCTGGATCGGTCTCGGCGTGGTCGGTGTCGGCGCCAGCTGCTACCGCTACCAGTGGATCCAGACGCCCTACGGCGCGGTTCGCCGCCTCGTGAACATCTGCGCCTACTGATCGGGGATCGCGGGGCCTCTCACCTCCGCCAAGCCCTCAACGACGCAAGCCCCGGCCAACTGGCCGGGGCTTGTTCGTTCAGCAAAGGCGGCGACAACCGGATATCGCGTCCCCGTCTTGAACCTTTTCCCGCGCTGGCGCGACCCATGAAGCGAGGAAGGCGCCGCAAGGCTCTTCCGCCCGGTCCCGCGGACCGGCTTCCATGCCGTGCATGCCCTCCCGTTTCCCCACTTCGCCCCGGTGCCAGCACCGGGGCTTTTTTCTTGGGATACAGGAACTTTCTCGGGGTACAGGAACGATGAGGGTTCAGAGCAGGGCGACGGCGATCCGTCCCGTCAGAACCATCAGGATGATGCAGCCGACAAAGAAGACGGCTGCTCGCAGGCGCAGGTCGTTCGACGTGACGTGAACGAACGAATGCGCGAAGCGCGACGCCACGAAGGCCCAGGCCAGCGTCACGGTGAGCCAGCCGGTCGCCCCGGTCACGATAGCGGCCAGCACCAGGGCATAGAACAGCACCGGCACCTCGAACTGGTTGGAAAAATTGTTGGCGGCCTGGCGGGCTCCGGTGGGCCAGGCCTCGCCGGACAGGGCGATGTCCTTCAGACGGACCTCGCGCGAGTACAACGCCCGGCGCCTGCGGTAGCCCATCACCAGCATGACGGCGAAGGCCAGGACGACCTGCGCCAGCATTGGCCAGACCAGCGCGCTCACGGCCGGATTTACGTTACCCATCACAATGTCCTCCCGAACCGGCCAGACCACATTTTTCGCTGGCCTATCGCTACGGAACCGATCATGCTGCTGCCACGTTGGTCAAGGATATGGTCAGTCCGTCAGACAACGCCGACGACGATTGCGGCCGAAGGGCCAGAATTTTGCGGGGGGCGACCCGCTCAAACGATCTGGGAGATCCTGTCATGCGTCTTTCCACCAAGGGGCTTCGCGCCTCGCTCTTCGCCGGCGCAGTTGCGCTTGGCTTCGCTCTTGTTCCGGTCACCGGAGCCCAGGCGGCATCCGCCATGGATCGCGCCGGCGTGGGTTCGGCGATTGATTCCGTTCAGCCGATGGAAATGCAGCGCCGCGGCGGTGGTTTCCGTGGCGGCGGCTTCCGCGGTCCGCGTCCGGGTCCCGGTCGTCGTGGCGGCGGTCGTGGCTTCGGTCCGGGTGCCGCTCTCGGCCTCGGCGCGGCTGCGCTGATCATCGGTGGTGCAGCTGCGGCGGCCTCCGCGAACCGCGACCCGCGCGAGTGCTGGATCGAGCGTCGCTGGGTTGACACCCCGTACGGTCCGGAGCGTCGCCGGGTTCGCGTCTGCGATTGATCAGACCGTTCAGAGAATCAGGAAAGGCGGCCTTCGGGCCGCCTTTTTTGTTGCTCCGACGGGATCGGGGCAGAAGCTGCCGTCCTCAGACCCGCCCGCCATTCGGATAGTTCGGGCTCTCGCGGGTAATCGTCACGTCGTGGACATGGCTCTCGCGCAGGCCCGCACCGGAAATGCGCACGAACTGGGCATCGGCCCGGAAGGCGGCGAGATCCTTCGCTCCCGTGTAGCCCATGGCAGCCCGCAGACCGCCTACCAGCTGGTGAACCACCGTTGAGACCGGCCCCTTGTAGGCCACCTGCCCCTCGATGCCCTCCGGCACAAGCTTCAGCGCATCCTTCACTTCGGCCTGGAAGTAGCGGTCGGCCGAGCCGCGCGCCATGGCGCCCACCGAGCCCATCCCGCGATAGCTCTTGTAGGAGCGTCCCTGCCACAGATAGACCTCGCCCGGCGCCTCGTCCGTGCCGGCGAGCAGGCCGCCGATCATGGCCACCTCCGCGCCTGCGGCCAGCGCCTTGGCGAGATCGCCGGAGAACTTGATGCCGCCGTCGGCGATCACCGGCGTGCCGGTCGCCTGCGCGGCCTCGACGCTTTCCATGATGGCGGTGAGCTGTGGCACGCCGACGCCGGCGACGATTCGCGTCGTGCAGATCGAGCCGGGGCCGATGCCGACCTTGATGGCGTCCGCACCCGCATCGATGAGGGCACGGGTGCCCGCGCCGGTCGCGACATTGCCGGCGACCACCTGCACCTTGTTGGACAGCCGCTTGATGCGCGTCACCTGATCGAGAACCATCTGCGAATGGCCATGGGCCGTATCGACCACGACGAGGTCGACACCGGCATCGATCAGCATCTCGGTGCGCTCGTAGCCCTGCTCGCCGACAGTGGTCGCGGCGGCGACGCGCAGCCGCCCCTGCTCGTCCTTGCAGGCATGCGGATTGGCCACCTGCTTCTCGATGTCCTTCACGGTGATCAGCCCGGTGCAGCGATAATGCTCGTCCACGACCAGCAGCTTCTCGATGCGGAACTGGTGCAGGAGGCGTTTGGCCTCTTCCTGGGTGACGCCCTCGCCTACCGTGATGAGCCGGTCCTTGGTCATCAGTTCGGAGATCGGCTGGTCGGGTCGGGTGGCGAACCGCACGTCACGATTGGTCAGGATGCCGACCAGCTTGCCGGCCTTGCCGTTCGGCCCGCGCTCGACCACCGGGAAGCCGGAAAAGCCGTGCTTCTTCATCAGTGCCTGGGCATCCGCCAGCGTCTCGTCGGGATGGATGGTGATCGGGTTGAGCACCATGCCGCTCTCGAAGCGCTTGACCTGTCGCACATGGTCGGCCTGCACGTTGGGATCGAGATTGCGGTGGATGACTCCGATGCCGCCGGCCTGCGCCATGGCAATGGCCATGCGGTATTCGGTCACCGTATCCATCGCCGACGAGATGACCGGGATGTTGAGCGTGATGGACCGCGTGATCCGTGTCCGCACATCCACGTCGCCCGGCATGACATCCGAGAGCCCGGGCCTCAGCAGCACATCGTCGAAGGTCAGCGCTTCCTCGAGGGAGGTCAGACGGGCCATGGCCAACTCCAGCATCGGGTAAAGCCGGTCCGGCCCTCTCGATACGCAAGAGGAGCGGTTGCGGCGGGTTTCGGGTTGGCGATGCCTGCTAGCACGACTCGCCGACACCTCCAACACGCCTTTGCGTCAGGGCGGGCAGAATCTTTTCGTGCGACGCCGCGAATGCTGACACGCGCCTGAAATGCAGTCCGTTCAAGGTGTTTCGCAGACCGGAGGCGAAACCGTCCCCGGTCGCGGCATCGTGACCGCCCGGTTCGGACGGCCGCGCGTCCCGCACGCTACATGACGGTTTGAACCTGACGGGGCGCTGCGGCGACCCACCGTGTGAGGTGCGAACGGAGCCCGGCTCCGGACGGCCTTGCCCGGAGCCCGTCATGGTCACGAACCGCACGCAGTTCACTCTCCCTTACCTGATCGCCGCCGTCACCATGACCGTCGCACCAACCCTTCTGTTCCTGGCCGCCAGCGCGGCGCTTGTGGCCGTCACCGGCCCGGCCCCGGCGCGTGGCGAGGACATGCCGCGCCCGCAGGCGGCAGCGCCTGCCGCGGTGGCGTCGGCGCCACAGGCTGTCGCAGGGGCCGCCGACCAGCGCCGAATCGAGATCCGCGGCGGCGCAAGCGCGGACATGACCGACTCGCTCGGGCGTCCGGTTCGACTGACCTTCAGCCGTGTCATCAGCGACGGCACCTGTGCCCCCCGCGCCCGGGCCTGCCGCCCCTCCGCCCCCGTGGTGGAGATCAGGGCCGAGTTCGCGGGCGGTCGCTCGCAGGTCTATCGCCTGTCGTCCGCCGCTCATCTTGGCGCGCCGGTCGTGCCCGTCCAGGGCCGCTTCCTCGCCTTCGGTGAACTCGTCATGCCGCCGCGCGACATGTCCAGCGGCAATCGGCGCCCGGGGCTCGACGCCCATGTGCTGCGGCTCACGCTGACCCCCTGAAGCCCGCCTGCCCTTCCGCCCGCGCCCGGCATGGCCTATGTGAGCCGTGCATGGGATGGTGATGATGGTAACGCGAGACGAGGTGACGCGCGCGCTCGAGCGCGTGGAACTCCCCGACGGAAAGACGCTTGCCGGCTCGGGTCGGCTCTCCGACATCGTGGTCGACAGCGGCAAGGTGATGGTGGCGATCGCCATCGATCCGGCCGAGGCCGGCCCCATGGAGCCGGTGCGGGCGGCAGCGCAGTCGGCCATCGGCGGCATTCCCGGCGTGACCGGTGCTCTGGTCTCGCTGACAGCGGACCGGCCGGCCAGCCGGGCACCGGACCGCCCCCCGCCTCCTTCAACCCGCCCGAATGTGCCGCCTGGCCGCCCCCAGCAGCCCCCCTCCCCGAAGGCGGCCGCCATCGAGGGTGTGAAGCACGTCATCGCGGTTGCCTCCGGCAAGGGTGGTGTCGGCAAGTCGACCACCGCCTGCAATCTGGCGCTGGCGCTGGCGGCCAACGGGCAGAAGGTCGGCATCCTCGATGCCGATATCTACGGCCCGAGCCTGCCGAAGCTGTTCGGCCTGCATGGCAAGCCGCGCGTGGTGTCGGGGCGCACGCTGGCTCCGCTCGACGGCTTTGGCGTCAAGGTCATGTCCATCGGCTTCATGGTCGAGGAAGAGACGCCGATGATCTGGCGCGGGCCCATGGTCATGAGCGCCATCACGCAGATGCTCCGCGAGGTGCAGTGGGCGACGCCAGGCAGCGGCCTGGATGTGCTGGTGGTCGACATGCCGCCGGGCACGGGCGATGCCCAGCTCACCATGGCGCAGGCAACGCCCCTGTCGGGCGCCGTCATCGTCTCCACCCCGCAGGACCTTGCCCTGATCGATGCCCGCCGCGGCGTCGCCATGTTCCGCAAGACCGAGGTCCCGATCCTCGGCATCGTCGAGAACATGAGCTTTTTCATCGCTCCCGACACCGGCCGGCGCTACGACATCTTCGGTCATGGCGGCGCCCGGAGGGAAGCGGACCGGCTGGGTGTGCCCTTCCTCGGCGAAGTGCCGCTCGACATGGATCTGCGCGAGCGGTCAGACGCCGGCCGCCCGATCGTCGCGACAGACCCGGACAGCCCGCATTCGGCCGTCTATCGCGAGATTGCCCGGCAGATCTGGGCAAGCCTGACCGGCACCGGCGATGTGACGATCAGGACGCCGCCGAAGATCGTGATCGAGTGAGCATCGTGGCTGGAGCTCCCCTCATCGTCCCCGATCCCTCCGATCCGCGGCTGACCGAGCGCGTCACCGGCATCAACGAGCGTGGCGAGAGGCTGGAAACGTCCGTGACGGTCGAGCGACCCTTGACGCTCTACCTGAACGCCCAGGAGATCGTCACCATGATGACGATCGGCGACTATCCGGACTATCTGGCCATCGGCTACCTGCTGAATCAGAACATGCTGAAGCCGACCGATACGGTCACCGGCGTCGACTACGACGAAGACCTGCAGGTGGTGGTGGTCCGAACCGAAACGCACACCAATTTCGAGACCAAGCTGAAGAAGAAGACCCAGACGTCGGGCTGTGCCCAGGGGACGGCATTCGGCGACCTGATGGAGGCCTTGTCGGACACGCGGTTGCCGCAGGCGGAGTTCCGCACGTCCTGGCTCTACCGCCTGACCCACGCCATCAACACCATGCCCTCGCTCTATTTGGAGGCCGGCGCCATTCACGGCTGCGTCCTGTGCCGTCAGGACCGGCCGCTCGTCTACATGGAGGATGTCGGCCGCCACAATGCCGTCGATAAGATCGCCGGCTGGATGTTCCGCCATGGCGAGACCGGCGCCGACAAGATCTTCTACACGACCGGCCGGCTGACCTCCGAAATGGTCATCAAGACGGTGCGCATGGGCATTCCCATCCTCGTCTCGCGCTCGGGCTTCACCGCCTGGGGCGTGCAACTGGCCCGCGATCTCGGCCTCACCCTCATCGGCCGCGCCCGAGGCAAGCGATTCGTAGCCCTCGCCGGCGAGGACCGCATCGTCTTCGATCAGGATCTGTCCTTCGTCGAAGACGAGAGCGCCCGCCACCGCCGCAAGGGCGCGGACGATTGACCGGCCACCTGCCGGGGAGAGCGCGATGACGGACAGGGCCTATCCCGCGACACTCGGCGTGCTGCTTGCCGGCGGCCTCGCCCGCCGCATGGGCGGCGGTGACAAGCCGCTGCGCGCGGTCGGTGCCCGCACCATCCTCGACCGCGTCGTGGAACGCGTCGCGCCGCAATGCGACGGCCTGGTCGTCAATGCCAATGGCGACCCTGCCCGCTTCGGCTTTCTCGGCCTGCCGGTGGTGGCTGACAGCGTGCCGGGCTTTGCCGGACCGCTCGCCGGTGTTCTCGCCGCGCTCGACTGGGCCCGCGCCAGCCGGCCCGGCTGCGAATGGGTGATGTCGGTGGCAACCGATTCGCCGTTTCTGCCGCACGACCTTGCCGCCGGCCTGCATGCCGCCCGGCAGGCGGCGGGGACGCCGCTCGCCTGCGCGCTGTCGGACGGCCAGACCCACCCGGTCATCGGCCTCTGGCGGGTCGACCTGGCCGACGACCTGCGCCACGCGCTGGTGGTGGAAGACATGCGCAAGATTGACCGCTGGACGGCCCGGCACGGCATTGCCCATGCCGAGTGGCCGGCCGAGCCCTACGATCCCTTCTTCAACGCCAATGCCCCGGATGACCTGGCAGCAGCCGAGGCCGTCCTGCGCGACCATCCGCACGCTTGAATGGTTCTGAAGCAGTGCTAGGTTGAAGTGATAACAAGAGCTTCAGACAAACGGGGGACACCATGAAGTCGATGATCCTGGCATTTGCTGCCGCCATCGTGATCGCCATCGGCGCCGGCTGGGTGCTCAACCAGTCCTATCTCCAGACCGCCAGTTCAAGCTTCGTCGGCTCTGGAACCCAGCTGCGCGGAAGCGAGGCAGGCTCCAACCTCGTCGGCCAGGACTGGTCCGGTACGGCGCGGCCGAACTGAGCCGCCTGCTCAGCGCAGCATCTCGTAGGCGAGGTAGCCGACACTGTCGCCCGGCTCGATCCGGGTGACGGGTTCCGGCAGCTCGACCAGGCCGTGCGTGGCCGTGAGCGAGGTGATCACGCCTGCGCCGTCCCGTGGATATTTCCGCGCCTCGATCATGCCATCGGCGCCGCGGCGCAGGATGACGCGCACATATTCGCGGCGCCCCTGCTTCTTGGAATAGGCGAAGGCTGCGCGCACGGGCAGCGCCAGCGGCCGCTCGACCGTGCCGCCGGCGAGCGCTGTCAGAAACGGCCTGACCACATGGGCGAATGTGACGAAAACGGCGACCGGGTTGCCGGGCAGACCGATGAAGGCCGTTCCCTGCCCCTCCCTACCCGTATTGATGACACCCATGGCAACCGGACGCCCGGGCTTGATGGCGAGCCGCCACAGGGACAGCGTGCCGGCAGCTTCCACGGCGGCCTTCACATGATCCTCCTCGCCGGTCGACACGCCGCCGGAGGTAAGGATGAGGTCGTGGCCGGGCGCGGCCGCAACCAGCGCATCGCGCACCGCCTCGTGGCGGTCCCTCAGGATGCCGAGATCGGTCACGTCCGCCCCGAGCCGGCGGATCAGCGCAGCCAGCGTGAACCGGTTGGAATCGTAGAGCTGGGCCGGACCGAGCGGTGCCCCCGGCGAGACCAGTTCGTCACCGGTGGAAAAGACCGCGACCTTCAGGCGCCGGCGCACGGTGAGGTGGCCGAGACCGAGGGCGGCCGCCAGCGCCACGGCCTCCGGCGTGATCCGCCGGCCCGCTGCGAGCGCCAGCGCCCCGCGTGCCAGATCCTCGCCCGCCGGCCGGCAATTGGCGCCGACCGCAAGGCCTGGCGGCAGGATCACGCGCGCACCGTCCAGGCGGACGTCCTCCTGCATGAAGACCGTGTCGGTGCCGTCCGGCATCGCGGCTCCGGTGAAGATGCGGACAGCCTGCCCGGCCTCGCTGCCACCCGGCCCCGCTCCGGCTGCCACCCGTCCGCCGACCGGCAGCAAGGTCTCGGCGCCCGGCCGCAGGTCGGCGAAGCGGACGGCATAGCCATCCACGGCCGAGTTGAAGAACGGGGGCAGATCGACAGGCGCCAGCAGGTCTTCGGCAAGGATGCGGCCATCGGCCTGCGAAAGCGATACGCGCTCCGTCTCTGCCACCGGCGCAAGCCTTGCCGTGACGCGCTCCAGCGCCTCCTCCACCGTCAGGAGGTTGCCACCGAAGGCGAACTGGTCGGACGAGAGCTGCGCCATGGGCTGTTGCTAGAGCATTTCGCGCCCAGGCGAAACCATCAGGCCGGTCCGGGCGGGACAAGCCGCTCCGGTCGGCCGGCAGCCGCCAGAATGGCGACAACGGCAGACCGCGGCTCGGCATGGGCAAGGAGCAGATCGGTCAGCGCGGCAATGTCGTCGATATCGGCAACGGGGCCCGACCAGCCGGCGACGGGGCCGTCTGCCGCGACCGCCCGCACATTCGGAACCTGCGAGAACAGGAACGGCTTGCCGTTGGCGGCGCGATGAACCTCGACCTTCGGATGAGCGGAGGTCTTGAAGCCCTCGACGATGACGAGATCGACCGCGGACATGCGCTGAAGCAGGTCGCCCAGGCCTGGCTCGGGCTCGTCCCGCAATTCGCGGATCAGGGCCCAGCGGCCGGCGGACGCCGCCATGACCTCGGTTGCCCCGGCCATGCGATGCTCGTAGCTGTCCTTGCCGGGGTGATCGACCTCGAAGGCATGGTGGGCATGTTTCACCGTCGACACCGTCAGGCGACGGCGGACAAGTTCCGGAATGACCCGGGTCAGCAGCGTCGTCTTGCCTGCCCCGCTCCAGCCGGCGAGGCCGATGATCTTCATAATGCTTGCTCCGCAGCGCCGGCTCGATCGTGACGGCCCCGCACTGAAATGCAATCGGGTCCGACCTCGGCCGGACCCGACACGATACTCTGACGGAGAAACAGTCCTATTCCGCGGGCTGGCCGGCCGCATGCGGGTGGGTCATACCCTTGCCCCTCTCTTCCTCGACCCAGAGCGAGTGGTGCTCCCTGGCCCAGTTGAGATCGACCTCGCCGGTGGTCATGGCATCAGCCGCGCCCTCCATGCCGACCGAGCCGATATAGATGTGTGCGAGCATGATGGCGATCAGCAGCACCGAAACCACGCCGTGGACGATGTTCCAGAACTGCAGAGCCAGCACGCCGCCGGCCGCAGCCGGGAACAGCATGTAGACGCCGGATATCGACAGCAGGGCGCCGCCGATAATCACCGACCAGAAGATCATCTTCTGGCCGCCGTTGAACTTGCGTGCCGGCGGATGGACGCCCTTGCTGAACAGGCCGCCGCCCTGCATGAACCAGCGGATGTCCGTTCCGGTCGGAATGTTGTGGATCACCCAGACCACGAACATGAAGGCAAGGCCAAGCATGAACGGCCAGGCAAGATAGTTGTGGGCGAACTTGGCCCATTGCGAGAGGACGGCGAACGACGATTCCCCGATGATCGGCAGAAGGATGAACTTGCCGAACGTGACGTTGAGGCCGGACAGGGCGAGGATGATGAAGCAGCCGGCGGTCAGCCAGTGGATCATTCGCTCGACGGCCGAGAAGCGCAGGATCGTCGCGCCCGAACGGCCGGCCTCGATCATGATCCGGCCACGCATCAGATAGAACAGCGCCAGAACCGCCGTCATACCGAGGATAGCGATGGCGCCGAGCCAGAGCATGGTGCCCTGGTGGAAGACCCGCCACGCCTGTCCTTGCGGCTGGATGAGGTTGCCAGCGCTGGCGTCGGGGATTGTGATCCGGCCGGACAGCGTCGTGCCGGCGCCCGGCGTTCCCGCCCTGAGCGCCTCCATCAGCTGGCGTTCCTGCGCAGCCGATGCGGTCGGATTGACCGTTGCCGGCTGCTGGGCATGGGCCGCCGGAGCGACGAGCAACACCAGTGCCAGAGCAAACAGGCCAAGGAGCGAGGCAAAAGACCGAAGCGAGACGCGCATCGGAGGGTCCTCCTGCAGACGGGGCCCTCGGGCAACCCGTCCGGATGTGATCAGGTCGGCGGCAGGACGAGCCCGCCGCCGCATGAATCGATGGCTCAGATGGCGATGGTCTCTTTGTACGCCGTCTGCCAGCCCCAGGCACCGGAGCCATAGCCGCGCTTGAGCACCCGCTCCTTGTAGATCGTGGTGATCATCTCGCTGTCGCCGGCAAGCAGGGCCTTGGTGGAGCACATTTCCGCGCAGATGGGCAGCTTGCCCTCGGCGAGGCGGTTGGCGCCGTAGGAGGCATATTCCGCCCGCGTTCCGTCAGCCTCGGGGCCGCCGGCGCAGTAGGTGCACTTGTCCATCTTGCCGCGCGAGGAGAAGTTGCTCACGCGCGGATATTGCGGCGCTCCGAAGGGGCAGGCGTAGAAGCAGTAGCCGCAGCCGATGCACAGCTCCTTGGAGTGCAGCACCACCGCATCAGCGGTCGTGTAGAAGCAACTCACCGGGCACACCGCCGCGCAGGGCGCGTCGGTGCAGTGCATGCAGGCCATGGAGATGGATCTCTCTCCGGGCTTGCCATCGTTGATGGTCACGACGCGCCGGCGATTGATGCCCCAGGGCACGTCGTGCTCGTTCTTGCAGGCGGTGACGCAGGCGTTGCACTCGATGCAACGGTCGGCATCGCAGAGGAACTTCATGCGGGCCATTGTTCAGGTCCTCCCTCTCACGCTGCCGCGATCTGGCAGAGCGTGGCCTTGCCTTCGTGCATGCCCGTCACCGGGTCATAGCCGTAGGTGGTCACTGTGTTGACGCTCTCGCCGAGCACGATCGGATCGGTGCCGGGCGGATAATTGCCGCGCTGATCGGCGCCCTGATACCAGCCACCGAAGTGGAACGGCATGAAGGCGACACCCGGTCCGACGCGCTCGGTCACAAGCGCCTTCACCCGTGCGCGGCCCCCTTCCGGCCCGGAGACCCAGACCACCTGGCCATCGGCAATGCCGCGCTGCCCGGCATCCCGCGGATTGATCTCCACGAACATGTCCTGCTGCAGCTCGGCCAGCCACTTGTTGGAGCGCGTTTCCTCGCCGCCGCCCTCGTATTCCACCAGACGTCCGGAGGTGAGCACGATCGGGAAGTTGCGGGCGACGCCCTTCTCCACGGCACCCTTCTGGTAGGTGGTGTGGAGGTTTGGCATGCGCAGCGACCGCTCATCCGCGCGGGCCGGCCAGGCTGCGACCAGATCGGGGCGCGGCGAATAGATCGGCTCGCGGTGGGTCGGCACCGGGTCCGGCAGGTTCCACGCATAGGCGCGGGCCTTGCCGTTGCCGAACGGACAGACGTTCTTCTCGAGGCACACCCGCTGGATGCCGCCCGACAGATCGGTCGCCCAGCTGACCGCGCCGGGATTGGCGCCGCCCTGCCGCTCGATCTGTGCCTTTTCCTCGGCCGTCAGGTCGGCATCCCAGCCCAGCCGCTGGAAGACGGCATAGGTGAACTCCGGATAGCCGTCCTGGATCGGCGACCCCTCGTTCCAGGAGTTCTGGGCGAGCAGCGTCTGTCCGTTGCGCTCCAGGCCGAAGCGCGGGCGGAAGGCGCCGCCGCCATCCATCATCCGAAGGTTGGTGTTGTAGAGGATCGGCGATCCGGGGTGGCGAACCTCCGGCTTGCCCCAGCACGGCCAGGGCAGGCCGTAATAGTCGCCGCCGACATCGGCCACCTCTTTCGCAGCACGGAGCGTGACCAGATCGAACTTGTCCTGGTTCGCCATATGCGCCTTGAGGCGCTCGGGGGACTGGCCGGTATAGCCCGTCGACCAGGCGCCGCGATTGATCTCGCGCAGCAGGGACTCCGGCTCCGGCTCGTCGCCATACTTGCCCTTCACCATCCGGATATTCTTGAACATCTGGTCGGCGAAGCCGAGCTTCTGGGCGAGCTTGTACATGATCCAGTAGTCGTTGGCCGACTCGAAGATCGGTTCGACCACCTTCTCGCCCCACTGGACCGACCGGTTCGAGGCCGTTCGCGATCCGGTCGTCTCGAAGCTCGTGCAGGCCGGCAGCACATAGGTGCCGTTCTGCCGGTTGCCCAGCGAAACGAAATTGGTGGGATGCGGATCGACGACCACCAGCAGTTCCAGCTTTCCAAGGCCTTCGACAGCGCCCGGAATGCGCGGGATCGTGTTGCCGCCATGGCCCATGACGAACATGGCCTTGAGATTGTCCTTCTGATCGACCTGTTCGGTCGGCAGGACGGTCGCGTCGAACCAGCGGGTCGATGGCAGGCCCGAGGCCTCCATGTTCTGCTTTTTCGTGCGGGCCGCACGCCCGCCCTTGGCAGGCACTTCGTCGAAGCGGTCGACAAAATAGTCGTACGGCACCTCCCAGACACGACCCCAGTGACGCCAGGCACCCTCCACCAGCCCGTAATAGAGCGGCAGATTGCCGACATCGACGCCGAAGTCGGTCGCCCCCTGCACGTTGCAGTGGCCGCGGAAGATGTTGGCGCCGGTGCCCTGGGCGCCGACATTGCCGGTGAGCAGGAGCAGCGCACAATAGGCGCGGACATTGGCAGTACCCACCGAGTGCTGCGTGCCGCCCATGCACCAGATGAAGGTCGAGGGCTTCTCGGTGGCGAACTGCTTGGCGACCCGCTCCATCTGGGCACCCGAAATGCCGGAAATGTCCTCAACGGTCTTGGGGTCGTATTTCTCGACCTCCTTCAGCACCTCCGGCATGCCGTAGACGCGCTTGGCGAGGAAGTCCTTGTCCTCCCAGCCATTCTTCACGATGTGCCACATCAGGCCCCAGATCACCGCGATGTCGGTGCCCGACCGGAAACGGACATATTCGGTGGCATGGGCGGCGGTACGGGTGAAGCGCGGGTCGAAGACCACGACATTGGCGCGCTGCTGCTCCTTGCCGGAGAGGATGTGCTGCAGCGACACCGGATGCGCCTCGGCCGCATTGGAGCCGAAGAAGAAGACGGTCTTCGAGTTGCGGATATCGTTGTAGGAATTGGTCTGGGCGCCGTAGCCCCAGGTGTTCGCCACGCCGGCCACCGTGGTGGAGTGGCAGATGCGGGCCTGATGATCGACGTTGTTCGTACCCCAGAAGGCCGCGAACTTGCGGAACAGATAGGCCGCTTCGTTGGTGAACTTGGCCGAACCGAGCAGATAGACCGAGTCCGCGCCCGACTTGCCGCGGATCTCCATCATCTTGTCACCGATCTCGTTGAACGCCTGGTCCCACGAGATCCGCTGCCACTGGCCGTTGACGAGCTTGACCGGATGCTTCACCCGGCGCTCGCCATGGACGAGTTCGCGCACGGCCGCACCCTTGGCGCAATGCGTGCCGCGGTTGATCGGGCTCTCCCAGGCCGGCTCCTGGCCGGTCCACACGCCATTCTGCACCTCGGCCTTCACCGTGCAGCCCACCGAGCAATGGGTGCAGATGTTCTTGCGGATGGTAATCGCCACCCCTGGCTGGGGGGGGGAGACGGCTTCCGCCCTGCGCACGGCGCCAAGCGTCAGCGAGCCGACGGCAACGGCGCCGGCGACCGTGAGACCCGAGCGGGCGAGGAAGGTGCGGCGGTCCATGACGCCGGAGGTGAGCCCTGCGGCAAGGCCACCGAGGCGGGTGCGGGTGGCTTCCGCGGATTTGCGCCTGATCAGCATGGGACGCGCTCCTCAGTAGCGATTGGTGCGGTAAAAGGCCTGAACATGCGCGGAATTGGCCTGGTAGCGCGCCTTGATGCGCTCCTCCCGGCTCTCGCGCTGCGGGGTCTGGGCCTGTGCCTCGGCCGGCTCGGCGCCGACAACGGCAGCCGCGGCCACCGCCGATGCGCCCGTCATGGCCTTCAGAAAGTCACGGCGACCGGCCACGGCGCGATCCGCGTCGGGGGGCGTCGGGCGCTTCGTCTGTTTGGTGTCGGTCGGCATGACAACCTCCTTCAGAATTCCATTCTTCCCAGCCGTCATGCGGCGAAGGAAAAAGCCTCGCATTCAATGTCCATGAAGACGCTGCCCACCCGGCCAACAGCCCGGTAGAACGGCCTCGTCTCCATCGTTTCGAGATCGGCGAAGAAGCGTCGGACCCAGGGCTTGAGATGGGTCTCGAAAAACAGCTTCTCGCTATCATAGCCATCGCCTATCTCGCCAAGGGCAAGATTGGCCATCACGTCGAACAGCAGGGCGACATGATCCTCGGAGACGCGGGTGTCGTCCTCGCGCACGATGCCGAGCTTCACAAAATCGGCGCGGATATCCGCCAACGGCCGCTCATGCAGGAAGCCGGTGAGATAGTAGGACGCGTAAGGGAGCAGTTCGGACCGGCCGACCCCGATGAAGAGGTCAAAAAACTCACGGCCAACAGCCTCCTCAGTCGCGGCCTCGGCTGCCGCAGCAAGCTCCACATGGGCCATGCCCAGTGGAGAGGCATCGCCCTTCAGCGAGGCAACCTCGTCCAGCACGGAAGCGGTCGGGGCCTTGAACAGGAGGAGAGCAAGCAAGCCATATTCGGCGGCACGCAGCCGGTCCATTTCGTCGGGACCGGCCTTTCCGGCCTCGCGCTGCGCCTTGTCCTCGCGCGCGGATTCCATGGCCATGGCGATGGACGAGCGAGCTTCCGGATAGAGATCGGGCCGCAGGATGTGGCGTCCGACACCGGTGAGATGCTCCACCGCGATCACCCGCTCGGGTGGCACCTTGCGCCAGTTCGATACCGAGGGCTGGGAAATGCCAAGGCCCTTCGCCAGGGCGCCAACCCCGCCGACCGCCTTGATCGCTTCTTCCAGTCCCCATTCGCGCATGATGCCGACTTGATCTCCCCAGGCCCCGGACGCTTCGGCTGCGTCCATAGCCGGATGCTGTGATGCTTCTTTTGCCTTAGAATAGCTACAAGCTATGGCTTGGCAAGGGTCGACGGCGTCGCAGGCCTCAGCCGGGAAGAGCGCCGCCATGCCGCCGACGGCGCGAAGAAATCTCTGATGTGTCAGGCATCTTCTCGTGCGGTGCAGCATCACGCGGCTGTGATGGCGGGCGTCCATCGACTGGGATTCCGGCTTCCTGACGGCGTTCCGCGGAACCTGTCCCTGTCGGGGCTGGTTCGGTCTCATCGTCGGGCGGATCACCCTCCCGCAACGCAGCAACAGATCGAATGGGCGGCGAGGCAGGTGCGGCAGCATCGCCCGTTGCGGCGTCAGCCTGCGACACCGCTTCTACGACTTTAGTTTCATCCACTTCCGGCGATTTGGGATCGGGGTCCTGCGATTCGTCGGCACCCTTGCCGGCAACCGCGCGGTCGAACATGTCCATGACCTCGCGAATCTGGTCGGCGCTGGTTTCCATCGGGCCGAACCCGGCAATCGATGACGGGTTGTTGTAGTCATAGGCATAGTCGAGCGCCGGGCTGACATAATCGCGGATCGCCGGGTCGACGAGCCACATACGCCGGAGCGCGGCATGGCGCAGGTCGGAAGGGACCCAGGCCTGCATGAAGGCCGACACGTCCTGCCCGGGAACCAGGTCCTCGATCTTCGGAAGGCTTTCGATCAGGTCCTCGAGCGGCGTCTGCGGTGCCAGGTTTTCCCCTGCCCGCTCCGGGTCCGGCCCGGCCGCCCCCGCGTCCGGATCGGACGGGGTTGATCCCGCTGAATCCGCTTGCGTCGCCTCCTGTTCCGCCTGTTCCCGCTTGAGCCGCGACCAGCGTGACAGGAATCCCCCCTCACCGCCGCTCATCGCCCGTCTCCCTCCGCCCCGCCCCTGCCCGGCCCGCCGCGCCGGTTCAGCGGATGGCCGATGCCGCGCGTGCCCAGGCTGTCCGGGTCCTGCCGGTCACGCTTGCGCTTGAAGAACGTCTGCTCGACGTGGTGGATCTCGAAAAACGCCTGCATCTCGGCCGCGATCTCCGAAGGCATCGTCAGCGCTTCCACCCGGTCGCCGATCTGGTCGACATAGGCCTCGCCCTCGTAGGGGTCGACCGTCACGCCCGCCACCCGCCAGAGCCCCTCGCCATCCTCGCGCAACGCCACCCAGACCGATGGCCGCGCGGAGGTGAGATTGTCGCGGTAATGCGCCGTCTCGCCCGAATGCAGCGTGATCGTCTCGGGGCCGAGGTACCAGATCTCGCTCTCGTCCTCCCGCCCGATCAGCGTGCGCGGCGGTGTGTCGGGCACGCCGGGCAGCACGGCCGAGGGCACCCATTCGTGGTCGATCCAGGGATTGGTCAGCCGCCGTTTCACTGCGACCACGCCGACCTGCAGATGGGCTACGGGCATCGGCTTCTCCTCAGGCCGCGCGCCGGGCGGCGAGCGGCAGGCCTGCGACGAGGTTTTGCGGCTTCATCCTCAGCATCATGTCGTCGCTCAGGGCCGCGATGAGATAGACGGGCTTGCCGGCCATTTTGGGATCCGCATCGCGCGGATCGGCAAAGGTGAGCCGGAACAGCGCGCAGATCCGGGCGGTATCCTCCGGGCCGACTGTCTCGCCCTTCCACAGCCGGTTGCCGATCGCGGTCGCCTCGGCATCGAGGCCGACAAACCAGCGCCAGTCGGCATCGTCGATGCGCTCGATCGGCTCGACCGCGACCGTCACGCCCAGAAGATGGCCGACAAAGGTCTCGATCACACGGGCCAGCGCCTCCCGGGCCCGAGGGCTGCCGCCAAGGTTCATCACCATCGAGAAGGCATCGGACCTGGACCAGTAGGTGCCGGCATTCTCATCGGTCATCACTTCGAGGTCTGCGACCGGATCGTTGCCCATCATGGCCGCGAGCGGCGAGGAATGCATCAGCGCGCGCCGCTCGTCTTCGAAGCCTTCGACCAGTTCGGCATCGGCGAGCAGCAGCGTCTCGTCCCGGAGCGATGCCTTCTGCGGCCGGAAGAACAGTTCCGCAGCGCGCAGCACATGGGGATCCTCGCAGCCGTCCAGGGCATTGCGCAGGATCAGGTGAACCAGTTGCGCCAGAAAAAGCGGCGGCAGGCTGCCGGACCCCTGCCGCACGATGGCGAGATAGGCTGCCTCGATGCTCGGATGGGCGAGAAGCCGGTCGCGGAAGCCGAGCATGAACCGCCAGTTCTCGCGGGCATCCTCGTCGGCGATCGCCGCGATCATCGCAGCCGTCACCGGTCGGCGCGGCTCCGCCATCAGCAGCGCATGGAGGTCGCGTTCGGCCTGGCAGGCCTCGGCCGGAGGCACAAGCTCGGGACGGGCGAGATAGGCGAGGATCAGTTCGTCGGTCACGGCCAGGCCGCCGCCCTCCGTCGGGCGCGTCATGTGGTGGCCCGAAGAGACCCAGAACTCCTTGGCCGTACGGGTTGGCAGAGCCGGCGATGCGGTCATGGGCGCTTGTCCATCAGGCCGATGAGGTCGACCCGCTCCTCGGGCTCGTCCTCGCCGACGGTCTCGTGAAAAGTGAAGGCGCGCGCGCCCGCATGGAGCGCATCGGCGCCGGGGGCCGTCTCCCGCCGTCTGAGGGTTCGGAACTGTTCGCGGATCGTGCCGTCCTCGAACCGGCGATGAAGCGCCACCAATGTGCCCTCGTCATGATCGGCCAGCGAGGCGGAAAAGGTGATTTCTTCTTCGGCAGCGGCCCGTGCAGCCGCGATCGAGGGGGCGCCGAGGCGTTCGACAAGGTGCCCGGCAAGGCTCGCGATTGCCGCCGAAACCTCGTCCTGGCGTGCCGGCTGGGCCACCACCAGCGTCGAGAAGCCGAGGCTCGCCACGCCGACGAAACCGGACCGGAAGGCGACCCGCTCCTTGCCTTCCAGCGCCGCCACGTCGCGGCCCATGAACAGGAACGTGCCGGTCACCGCCCATTCACCGGGTTCGGCCGCGTGCGGGAACACGAATCCGTCCGAGGGGTCGAGCCGGATGGTGCGCAGCAGCTTCACAGCCTGGGCGCCCCTGTCTCGCGATCCAGCCAGTTGACCTGTCTCAGGCCGGCCAGCAGGTCCGCGCGCATCTCGGTGCCGCCGACGATCCGGCGCGTGACGAGGTTTCCGTCATCGTCGAGGCTCAGCCGGTCGCCGGCCCTCTCCTTGTCGAGCCGTGCCACATAGTCCGCGGCCACGGGACCGAAGCCCTGATGCTGCCAGATGTCCACCTGCCGCATCATGTGGCGGGCAAACGCCTCCACGATGAGGGCCGGGCCGCCGCCCTCGAAGCCCTCCTCGTCGAGCGCCGCGGCATTGGGCACCTTGCCGGGCTCCACCTGATCGGAAAAGGCCACCCGCACGATGCCGGCGAAGACCAGCCAGTCCGGTGGCGCGTCCTCGGCGGCCCGCTTCGGCCAGCCGAGACGTCCCCCGCCGACCAGCCCGCCATCGAAGCGCAACGTATCGGGATAGGCGATGGAGACCCCGCGGTCTGGCGGCGTGTGGGCCGCGACGGCGTCCGCCAGCGCGTTCATGCCGAGGAAGAAGGCCTTGCGCGCCACCGCCAGCGGATCCTCGGGCTCGAGGATCACGGCAAACTCGGCCACGTCGAAACGCCGCACCCAGACGATGGCGCCGGCCCCCTCCTCCGCCGCGGTCCGGCAGGCATGGGCAAAGGCATCGCCCGATTCGCGCAGCGCCACCGTCCTCAGCCCCGGCGGCAGGTCGAGCGTTGCAGGCGATCGGAATGTGACAAGTGGCATGGCGTTCCCGCGTCAGCCGGCCCTGATGCAGGCCGAAGTCTGGTTCTTTCGATCCGTTCCAATATATGTGGACGATAACCGGCGGAAAGACCAAACCCCGCCGGCGGGAGAAACGCATGGCCGGCGGCACCACCATCGTCTGTTCCTGTGAGGAGACCATGCCGCTGCATGGCGAGACGGTGGCGAAGGCCTGCCGCACCAAGGTGCGTACGGCCGACCACCTCTGCCGCAAGGAACTTGACCTGTTCCGGGCCATCCTCGGCCAGGAAGCCCAGGTGACCGTAGCCTGCACGCAGGAGGCTCCGCTGTTTCAGGAAACGGCGGAGGATATGGGCTATGCCGGTCGCCTGGTTTTCGCCAACACCCGGGAACTGGCCGGCTGGTCGACGGAGGCCGACAAGGCCGGCCCCAAGACCGCCGCGCTGATCGCCGCGGCGTCAGTCGAAATGCCGCCGATCCAGATCGCCAGTCTGGAATCGAAGGGCGTCGCCCTCATCTATGGTCGCGACGAGACGGCGATCGAGGTTGCGAGCCGGCTTGCCGACAGCCTCGACGTCACCGTTCTGCTGACGCGGCCCGGCGACGTGACGCCGGCTGCGACCACGGATTTTCCGGTCGTGAAAGGCACGATCACCGGTGCGACCGGCCTTCTCGGCGCCTTTGACCTCGCGATCGACGACTATGCCCTGCCATCGCCATCCTCGCGCCGCGCCTATCGCTGGCAGGTCCCGCGCAACGGGGCCTCGTCAGCATCGGATCTGGTGATCGACCTCACCGGCGGGCCGGCCCTGTTCCCTGCCGCCGACCTGCGGCCCGGATATTTCCGCGCCGATCCGGCCGACCGCGCGGCGGTGGAAAAGCTGATCGGCGAGGCCGGCAGCATGGTCGGCACCTTCGACAAGCCGAAATATGTCCAGTTTCATGCCGAGCTTTGCGCCCATTCGCGCTCGAAGATCACCGGCTGCACGCGCTGCCTCGACCTGTGCCCGACAGGCGCGATCACGCCGGCCGGCGAGACGGTGGCGATCGATCCGGGAATCTGCGCCGGCTGCGGCCAGTGCGCCGCGGTCTGTCCGACGGGTGCGGCTGCCTATGCCCTGCCGCCGGCCGATGCCCTGATGTTACGCCTGCGCGCGCTGCTCACCACATGGCGCGAGGCTGGCGGACGCAACGGCGTGGTGCTGGTTCACGATGGCGACCACGGCCGCCCGCTTATCGACGCACTGGCGCGGTTCGGCAGCGGCCTGCCGGCCCATGTCCTGCCGCTGCAGGTGAACGAGATCACGCAGGTCGGCCCCGAGTTCTTCGCGGCCGCCCTCGCCTATGGCGCTGCGGGTGTCACCATGCTGGGGAGGGCGAAGCCGAAGCACGACCCGGCCGGCCTTGTCGCGACCCTGTGGACGGCGAACGCCCTCGCCGCGGGGCTGGGCTACGGCCAGGGACCCGTCCGGCTTATCGAGACCGATGATCCCGACACGCTCGCCGCAGCCCTGGCTGATGGGCCGGCCGGCACGGCGAGCCAGAAGCCGTCCACCTTCATGCCCATGGGTGCCAAGCGCGGGCTTCTGGAACTGTCGTTCCGCGAATTGCATCGGGCGGCCCCCGCACCGGTCGATGTCGTGGCACTGGACAAGGGAGCGCCCTTCGGCACCGCCGCCGTGGATGTGGGAGCCTGCACGTTGTGCCTCGCCTGCGTCTCGGCCTGCCCGACGGGCGCGCTGTCCGACAATCCCGACCGGCCCATGCTGCGCTTCACCGAGAGCCTGTGCGTCCAGTGCGGTCTGTGCGAGGCGACCTGCCCGGAGGATGCCATCACACTGAAGGCGCAGGTCGATTTCGCCGCCTGGGACCAGCCGAAGCGCGTCGTCAAGGACGAGGAGCCGGCGCTTTGCACCCATTGCGGCAAGGCATTCGGCACCAAATCCACCATCGATCGGGTGGCCGCGCGGCTGGAGGGTCACTGGATGTTCACCGGCGACAATGCCCATCGCCGTGATGCGCTGTTCATGTGCGAGGACTGCCGCGTGGAAAAGGTCGTCAACGAGAGCTTCGACCCCCACGGCGCGCCGGGCCGGCCGCCGGTGCGGACCGCGGCGGATTACCTCGCCGAGGCTGCAGCCAAGGGCAAGGACCCGCTCAACTGAGCACCGGGCCGGCGATCAGTTCGGCCGGCTGGCCTTCTCGATGAACTCGACCAGTGCCTGCAGGTCCTGCGGATCGGTCACCCGCTGTTCGGGCATCTTGGTGCCGGGTGTGTAGGCATTCGGGCCGACCTCGAACAGTCGGGCGATGGTCTCCTTCGACCAGACGATGGTCATGCCGCGCAGCGCAGGCGAATAGTCGTAGCCCGGCACCGTGGCGATGCGCCGGCCGATGACCCCGTGCAGGGTGGGGCCTGCCCGGTTGCCGCCTTCGGAATCCAGGGTGTGACAGGCGATGCAGGCGCGGAACACCTCCGCGCCCGGATGATCAGCAAAGCGGGTCAGGGCATCGTTAGGCCGGCTCATGACCACGGCCCCGAGATGTTCGCCCGTGGCCACGCGCCACCGGCGCACGAGGCGGTCGCCGCCGCCCGTCATGAGTTCCTCAGCCCCCGGCCGGAAGGCGACCGACCAGACCGGCAGGCCCGGTCCCACCAGCACCCGCTCCACGCGGCGTGCCGTCCGGTCGATGATCGCCACCGAGCCGCGGATACCGGCAGCCGCCAGCATCGCGCCATCGGAGGAGATGGCGAGCGAGACGATCGGCGTCTCCGAGGCCGCAACTGCGCCGCGCGCCTCGCCTTCGGGCGAGAGGAGGTGGACACGGCCGTCAGCGCCCGATGCGGCGATCTCGCCGTCCGGCGCCACGATCAGGCCGTTCACCGGCGTGCCGAGCATCACCTGGCGTTCCGGGCCACCGTCGACGGGGCTGATGCGCAGGGTCGCGTCATGACCGCCGGTGACGATGGCGCGCCCGTCCGGCGTGAAGGCAACGGCATTGACCGGCCCGCGATGGCCGGAAAAGACGCGCGCCTCACCGCCTGCGAGCGGGATCAGCCGCGCCGTTCCATCCCAGGATGCAGAGGCCAGAAACCGGCCATCGGGCGAGAGGGCAAGGCCAGCGACCGAACCGCGATGGCCTTCGATCACGCGCTCGGGCTCGGGCCTGCCCATGCGCCAGATGGCGATGCGCCCCTCCTCTCCGGCGGTTGCGAACAGCCCGCCCGGCAGCGCCGCCACGGCGTTCACCGAACCGTCGTGGTGGCGCAGGACCGTCAGCGCCGTACCTGTCTCGATGCCCCAGAGGATGGCGGAGGTATCGAAGGACCCCGACAGGGCGATGCGGCCGTCAGCAGATATGGCAAGTGCCCGGACCGGGCCGCCATGGCCGCGCAGCTCCTGGGCTGCCGAGGGGGCGGCAAGGCAGCAGGCGACGAGGCCGATGGCGCGGAACAGGCGTGCGATCATGGTCAGCGGGGGTTCGTGGGGCAGGATCTGGCGGCAGGTTTGGACGGAACGGGGTGCGGCTCTATATCGTCAGCACAAAGTGGCGGAATGACCGCCCCAATCAAGGCCGGATGCTGACAATGACCGAGACGCCCCTCGATCTGAAGGGCCTGAAATGCCCCCTTCCCGCGCTGAAGACGCGCAAGGCGCTGTCGCGGGCACCGGCCGGAACCCTGTTTGTCGTTACCTGCACCGATCCGATGGCGGCCATCGACATTCCCAATCTCGTCCGCGAGACGGGCGACGTGCTGGAGAGCCAGGACAAGGCGGGCGGGTCGCTCGTGTTCCGCATCCGCAAGGTTGGATGAGACCTAGACCGCGCCCTGGAGCACGCCGCGCCGGTCGAAATGGCAGGCGAAGGGCCGCACGCCCAGTGCACCATGGCTGGCCATTCCGCGCAGGATCCGCCGGCCGCCTTCGATCCTCACCACGCGGCGCTCGAGCGACACGACCCTTCGGCTGATTCCCATCATCTGGGCCGCATCCGCACGACACCATCCGTGCATGGAACGGGCATGTCTGGCCTCCGCCGGCTCGGGCAGCGCGAGAAGCAGGGCAGTGGCCATGACAGTGGCCGGCAGGACAAGCCTGAACATGGACGATCTCCGGAATCAGTGAAACGGCCGACATTGAAGCACGGCAGGACCGCCGATGCCGACCCTGCCCACCCCCTTCTACGCGCCAGGCCTTACCATTCACTGCCTTTACCTTGGCCGGCCGCTGCCCCATCTTCTGCAACGGGACTGATCCGGGCCGGTCCGAACGGGAGAATTCATGGTCACGTCGCGCATTGCCGCCATCATCTACGGCCCGCAGGAGGACTGTGACGGCATGCTGGCCGACCTCGCCCACGATTGGCTGAAGGAGGGCGTGAAGGTGGTCGGCCTCGTTCAGATCAACGGCCGGGATGCAAGCTGCGAGACCATGGAGATGGAGCTTGAGGCCGTTGAAAGCGGCCGGCGCTTCAACATCTGCCAGGATCTGGGTTCGGGCAGCGTCAATTCCTGCCGGCTCAACCCGTCGGGCCTCGCCGAGGCAGCCGGCGCGCTGAGGGCCGCCCTCGCACAGGATGTCGATGTGGTCATCGTCAACAAGTTCGGCCGCATGGAAGCCGAGGGCAACGGCCTCAACGCAGAGATCGGCGCGGCCGTGGCCGCCGGCCTGCCGCTGGTCATCGGGGTACCGGCACGGTTTGCCGAAGCCTGGGAGACTTTCGCAGGCGGCCTCGACACGCGCCTTGCCTGCGACCCGCTGGCGCTGGACGCCTGGCGGCGCGGGCTGCGACCGGTTCAGGCGGCCGAGTGAACGGCGCGACGGCGTTCATCGGGCAAGATGAAGACATGGCATGGATCACGCGCCAGAGTTTGCGACCAGGCCTGATACAATACAGCGGTGAACGACCAAAGTAGTGGCCGGCATGCCGTGAATCGTCATCGACAATTACGTTACGTTAAGGCGGCCTACTGCAAGAGTGATCGCATCGTGCATGCCTGACCTCTGACTGACCCCCCTCGCCTGCCGTATCGGGCGCGGCCTGCCAGCGACACCGCTTTGACCGGCAGGATCCGAACCGAACGACAGAATGCTGCAGCAACGGCCCGGCATCGCGCGATCACCTCGAGCGAGACCGACAGCTATGACGACACATCCCGCCCGCGGGCGAACCCTTGGCCCCAACAGGCGCAAGGCGGCCCGCCGCGACCTGACCTATGTGGCAACCCTGGTGGGCGTCGACGCCGTTCCGCTCGGCCGCTGTTCCGTGCTGGACATTTCGACCACGGGGGTGCGCCTGGCCACCGACCCGGAAACCATCGTGCCCGAAGAATTCGTTCTGGCCCTGACCAGCACCCGAACGGTCCAGCGGGCTTGCCGGCTCGTCTGGCGCAATGAAGACGAACTGGGAGCCGAGTTTCAGCCGGTCGAGATCGACGACGTGACGACCCGCGCCAAGGACACGATCCGCCGGCGCCGGATCGGCCCCATCGAGATCGACTGACCCGGCCGTCCTGATCTCAATCCGGCAGCACCTTGCCGGGATTGAGGATTCCTTTCGGGTCCAGTGCATCCTTGATGAGACGCATGACCTCGATCGCCTCCCCATGCTCTTCGCGCATGAACTTGCGCTTGCCGATGCCGACCCCGTGCTCGCCCGTGCAGGTGCCACCGAGCGCGATGGCATGTTTCACCATCCGGTCGTTGATGGCATTGGCCCTGGCCCACTCGTCCGGATCGTCCGGGTCGATCTGCATGCCGAGGTGGAAATTGCCATCGCCGACATGGCCGACCAGCGACGTGGAGAAGCTCTGCTGGCTGGTCTCCTCGCGCACGGCACGGATCACCTCGGCAAGCGCCGAGATCGGCACGCAGACATCGGTTCCCCAGCCGCGCGCGCCGGGCCGCAGCGCCCTGAGTGCCCAATGGATGTCGTGGCGGGCCTGCCAGAGCTTCGCGCGTTCGTCGGCATCGGTGGACCAGGTCCAGCCCGTCGCGCCCTCGCCTCTGGCGATCTCCTCGACGATGCCGGCCTGCTCCTCGACCGCAGACTGGCTGCCGGCAAACTCGAAGAACAGGGTCGGCGTCACCGGCAGCGTCAGCTTGGAATAGGCATTGACCGCCTCGATGGCGCGGTCGTCCATGAGTTCCACGCGGGAGATGGGAATGCCCATCTGGATGGTCTGGATGACGGTGGTGACCGCAGCCTCCACGGTCGGGAACGGGCAGATCGCCGCCGCCATCACCTCGGGAATGCCGTAGAGGCGCACCGTCACCTCCGTGATGATGCCGAGCGTGCCCTCCTGGCCGACGAACAGCCCGGTGAGATCGTAGCCCGCCGAGGACTTCTTGGCCCGGGAGCGCGTGCGGATGATGCGCCCGTCCGCCAGCACGACGGTGAGGCTCACCACGTTCTCGCGCATGGTGCCATAGCGCACCGCATTGGTGCCCGAAGCGCGGGTGGCCGCCATGCCGCCGATGGTGGCATCCGCGCCCGGATCGATGGGAAAGAACAGCCCGGTGTCGCGCAGATGCGCGTTGAGTTGCTTGCGCGTGACGCCGGCCTGCACGGTCGCGTCGAGGTCCTCCGGCCGCACGGCGAGGATCTGGTTCATGCCGGTGAGGTCGAGCGAGACGCCGCCCTTCACCGGGATCAGTGCGCCCTCCAGCGACGAGCCCGCGCCATAGGCGACCAGGGGCGTGTCATGGGTGGCACACAGCGTCACGATTGCCGAGACCTCGTCCGTGCTCAGCGCGCGGCAGACGGCATCCGGCAGGTGAACCGGATGGCGGGACTCGTCGCGCCCATGCTGCGCACGATCGGATTCGGAGGTCGAAACCCGGTTGCCGAGCAACGCCCGGAGGGCTTCGAGCAGGTCGGGCTTGATGGCGGAAGGCGTGGGCGCGTTCATCGATGCAGCCGGGTTCTTCTGTTGATGTGCCGGGGGGCGCCATCAAGAGCACCAAGCCGGCCTCCTGCCAACTGAAATGGCGCAGGCCAGACCGGCAGCCTCAGCCGGTCGGGATCATCTCGGCGGTCCACGACAGGCTGTCCGTGACCGTGACAATGGTGAAGCCGGCCGCATCCTCGCCATGGCGGCCGGTGGCTGACGCCGACGGCGCGCCGATACAGGTCACCGTTTGGCCGTCCACGACCACCTCGCGCCGGCAGGCCTCGTGCAGATGGCCGTGCAGCAGCAGCGGACAGCGATGGCGGGCAAGCAGGCCGAGCAGCGCCGATCCGTCGCGCAGGCGCTTCAGGCGCGACAGGCCGGGGGCCTCGGGCGGATGGTGGATGGCAATGACCGGCAGCACCAGCGTGCGGTCCAGCCCGGCAAGGAGCCGGTCCAGCCGGTCGAGTTGCGCGGGGCCCAGTTCCCCCTCCGCCGAGAAGGTCCAGGTCGGCGTGCCGGAGCAGAGCGTCACCAGAGCCGCCCGGCCAACGAGGTCCAGCCGCGGGAATTGCGCCCGAAGATCGCCGCCGGCCGGCCCGGGCGCCAGCCAGTCGCCGAGCGCGGCGCGGATCCTCCTCCGTGTGTCGGTGGTGTAGCAGTCATGGTTACCCGGCGCCCAGGCCACACGGGCCGGATGACCGAGCCCGGCCAGTGCGGCCTTTGCGGCGGCATATTCGGCCGTGAGGCCGAGTTCGATCAGGTCGCCGGTGACCGCGATATGGTCGGCGCCGGCTGCCGCGACCGCTGCAATGGTGCGGGCCGCCATCGCATTGTCGTGGGCTCCGGGCTGGCGCCGCCAGTTGATCCAGCCCAGCACCGGCTTGAGCCGCCAGGGCCATTCGGCCGGGAACGGCACGGGCGAGAGATGCAGGTCGGACAGGTGGGCGATGCGGGTCATCGGCGACCAGCCATAGGCAATCGCGACCCCGGCTGTCGATGGCTGGACAGCCTTGCCGGCCTCACGCAGCGCGGATCATGTCCACCGCCTTCTCGCCGATCATGATCGTGGGCGCATTGGTGTTGCCGCCCAGCAGCGTCGGCATGATCGAGGCATCGACGACCCTGAGCCCGCCCACGCCGCGCACGCGCAACTGCGGATCGACCACCGCGCCGTCGTCCGCGCCCATGCGGCAGGTGCCGACCGGATGATAGACCGTGTCGACCTTGCGCCTGAGAAGCGCGGCGATCTCCTCGTCCGAGACGACGCCGACCCCGACGAGGTCCTTTGCCACCTCCACCGACAGCGGCTGGGTCTCCATGATGCGGCGCGTGAGGCGGAAACCCTCCACCATGGTCGCCATATCGTCGGGATCGTCGAGGAAATTGGGGTCGATGATCGGTGCCGCCATCGGATCGGGGCTTCCGAGCGTGACCGTTCCGCGGCTCTTCGGCCGCAGCACGCAGACATGGCAGGAAAACCCGTGCCCGAGATGCAGCTTGCGGGCATGGTCGTCGACCACCCCGATGCAGAAATGCAGTTGCACGTCGGGCGCCGGCAGGTCGGGCCGCGTTTTCAGGAACGCGCCCGCCTCGGCATAATTGGTGGTCAGAAGACCCCTGCCCTCGCGCCGGTACGGGCCAAACGCCCGCATCAGGGCGAGCGAACCGGCGGGCGACACCCCGACGAGGCTCCGGTTGCGCGACTTGTAGGAAAAGATGAAGTCCGGATGGTCCTGAAGATTGGCGCCCACCGCGGGACTGTCGGCGACCACCGGAATGCCGAGGTCTGCCAGCGCGGCGCCCGGACCCACGCCCGACAGGAGCAGCAGGTGCGGCGACTGGAAGGCGCCCGCCGACAGCAGCACCTCGCGGCGGGCGCGGGCGATCCTGACTTCGCCGCCCATCCGGTACTCGACGCCGACCGCCCGGCGCCCCTCGAACAGGATGCGCGTGGTGCGGGCGCGGGTCACGGCCTTCAGGTTCGGCCGCTTGCCGAGATGCGGCAGGAGATAGGCCCTGGCCGCGCTCCAGCGCTGGCCGTCCTTCTGCGTCACCTGGTAGAGCCCGAAACCCTCCTGCTCCTCGCCGTTGAAATCATCCGTTTCCCGCAGCTGGAGCTGCCGGCAGGCTTCCAGGAAGCGCTGCGGAAATGGATTGTCGGAGCGCAGGTCGGCGACATTGAGGGGCCCGTCCCGGCCATGCAGCGGGCCTGACAGCCGCTCGTTGCCCTCGGCGCGCAGGAAATAGGGCAGCACGTCGGAGAAGCCCCAGCCGACATTGCCGAGGCTTGCCCAGTGGTCGTAGTCGGAGCGGTGGCCCCGGATATAGATCATGGCATTGATGGCGGAGGAGCCGCCAAGGCCCCGGCCGCGCGGCTGGTAGCCGATGCGCCCGCCAAGGCCCTTCTGGGGCACGGTGGCAAAGCCCCAGTTGTTGATGCGCGTCGGCAGCATGCCGATGACGCCGGCCGGCGTGCGGATCAGCGGGCTGTCACCGCCGCCGCCAGCCTCCAGAAGCAGCACCGAGGTCGCGGCATCCTCGCTCAGCCGGCCAGCCAGCACCGAGCCGGCCGACCCGCCGCCGACAATGATGAAATCGGCCGTCTCGCTGGTCATGGCACCCTCCCCGCCGGCCTCGTCGCGGACCCCTGGCTCATCTGATGATGGCAAGGGCGCGCGCGCAAGTCCGGCGGGGATGAGTCGTCAGAGGTAGGTCGTCCTCAGCGCCTCGAAGCGCAGGACCTGATCGGCCATCAGGTCGCGCGCCTTGTCGCGACGCACGAAGATCTTGAACATCGCCTCGCCCGCCGCGTTGAAGAACTGGATCGAGAGCGACCGGCGTCCGTGGAACTTGCGGTCCACGAAGCAGATCTCCTGGCAGTTCGACGCCTTGATGTGACCGCCGATCGGGCTGTCGCCATGGACGTTGAACCAGCCATGTCCGGACGAGCCCGGCACGAGCGGGCCATGGCACTCCAGAACGATGTCCGGCGTGTTGACGATGAACAGCACCTCGCCCCACGTCGTCACATCGGTCCAGATGGCCTCGAAGGCGGCCGGCGGTGCGCTGACCGCCTCGCCGGGGGGCAGCATGGCCAGCACCTCGCGCGGCGGCAGGCCATGCTCCCGCGCGACATTCTCGATGACACCGTCCGGCTTGGCGGCGAGCGCCGCGCGCGCGGCCGACAGCCGGTCCTCGAAGGCGATGATCTGCGCGCTCATCCTTGCCTCACGCAGCCGCGACGGCAGTCTTGCCGCGATGATCCTCGACGATCACCGCCTCGAAGCCCTCGAACTCGGGATGACCGAGCGAGGTCGGCTTGTTCTGCGTGCCGGCACGGGCGTGGGATTTGCGGAACTGGTCGGACTTGGTCCAGGCGACGAAGTCGTCCTTCGTCTCCCAGACGGTGTGCGAGGCGTAGAGCGTGTGGTCCTCCTTCTCCGGACCCTTCAGGAGCGTGAACTCCACGAAGCCCTTCAGCTCGGCGAGATAGGACTCGCGCGTGCGCCAGATGGTCTCGAAATCGGCCTCGCAGCCCTTGATGACCTTGAAGCGGTTCATCGCGATATACATGGGGTCTTCCTTTCTGGCTCGTCCCCGGCACATCCGGCGGACTGGCTTGGGTCAATGGAGATTGTAGCGGATGCCGGCGGTGAACCGCATGGTGCCGGGCGAACCCGGTGGCATCGGTGGAAACGGCTGGGCGCGGCGGAGCATGGCCATCGTGGCCTGGTCGAGCACCGCGGCACCGGACGAACCGGCGAGCGAGGAGGCCGTGACCTGGCCACTGGCCGAGAGCGTGAAGGCGATCACGGCCCGTCCGGTCACACCGCGCTCGCGGGCCTGGTCGGGATAGATCTTGAACCGGGCGAGATGGGCGAGCACGCGCGCCCTGTAGCCTGCCATGGCGGCCGCGGCCGCAGCGCCTGAATTCGCGGTGCCGCGCGATTCCTGGCTGTTGCGCTGGCCCGTCCCCTCCCCGCGCGGTGCGGTCCGCGCCTGCGCGGCGGTCTGACGGCTGGCCTGCGCCCGCCGCTCGGGCTGCGGTGTGGCCGCGGCGCGCTGCGTCGGCCGGGTCCGGCGGGTGGTGGTCGGGGCCTCGCGACGGCTTGCAGGCCGGGTCGCCTGCGCCACAGGCGGGGTCGCGCGCGGAGGCTGGACGGCAGGAGGCGTCGGACGGGCATTGGGCTGGGCCACGGCCGAAAGCCGCGGAGGCGCCGGCTGTTCCGCATCGGGGCGTGGCTGCGGCAGCGTCGCCTGCAATTCGGCGGGAAGCGGCGTTTCGACCGGCAGGTCCGGCACCGGCACGGCGGCAGCGACGTCCCGCGGATCAGGCTGTGGGGCGGGCGGCGGCGGCTGGAGCGCGGCCGACACCTGCGTCTCGGCAGGCAGGTCCGGGACCGGAACGGCTGCCGCGACGGCCCGTTCATCGGGTTGGGGCGTGGGCGGCGGCGGCTGGAGCGCTGCGGGAAGCTCGGTCTCGGCGGGCAGGTCCGGCACGGGTATGGCGGCGGCGACCGCCTGCGGATCGGGCTGGGGATCCGGCACCCGCACCGGTGGCTGCGCGGTCTCGATGACCGGCACCTGATCGGGCATCGGGGGCACCGGCAACTGGTCGAGGATCCGCTCGGCTGTCGTCTCGGGATCAGGCTGATCGACCGGGGGGCCCTCGGGCGCGGCCTCGACCGGTTCGGCAGCCGGCTGGGGCATCTCGGTCGTCTGCGGCGCCTCGACGGCCTGGCGAGCCTCGGAGGGCACGGCATCGGCGGTCGTGTCCTCGGTTCCGCTTGCCCTTTCCTGCCGCGCGGCCGCCCCCTCCTCGGCGGCAACCACCAGTTCGACCGGAACGGCATCCTCGCCGGACGTGGCCGCCGGCGGCTTCATCCAGGCAATCCAGATGGCGAAGGCCGCAACCGTGGTGTGCAGGATGATGGATGCCAGGATGAAGGCGGTCAGGCGTCCGCCCGCCGTGGCATAGGGACAGCCGGGCCGGTCGGGCGTGACGGCCGGGGCGGTGTGTGCCGCCTCGCAGACGCCGTCGGGGGCCAGAACAGCCGGCGCTGCGATAGCGCCGGACGCTGGTACAGGCGCGAGGGTCACCGGCGGCGCCGACGCATCGTCGACCACTACGTGGCGCTCGGCGCGCAGCACGAGCGGCAGGATGGCGGCCGTCGCCGTCCCCTCTCCCGGGCCGGCGGGCCCGGGACGGTCCTGCAGGCCAGTCCGACGCGGTGCCGGCGGTGCCGGCACCCGACGATCCCTGGGAACTGCTGAGGCCCGCACCATGGCTGTCAGAACTTCGCCGACATGTTGACCGAGACCGAGCGACCGGGTGCCCGGAACAGCTCGAGATTGGCATTGGTCGTTGTCAGCCCGGCCACGTCGATGGCGTTGAAGTAGCGGGCGTTGAAGATGTTGAAGACGCCGGCCCGGACGGTGAGGTGCTTGTTGATCTCGTAGGAGCCGAGCAGGTCCATCGTGGCATAGGAGCCCGGACGGAAGATGTTGGCAGCCGAGACCCTGTTCTTGGCCGCTGCCGCCCGCACCCTGGCCTCGATGGTCCAGGCATGGGGGCTGGTGTAGCGCAGGCTGGCGACGCCGGTGAGCGGATCGACCGAGTCGATCGGCGCGCCCGTGGTCTGGTCGGTGCCTTCCGCGAAGGCGACCGCGCCGTGCAGCGACCATTCCGGCGTGATGCGCCACTCGCCCTTGGCCTCGACGCCCCAGATCCGCACCGAGGACAGGTTCTGGTACTGGAACTGTGTGATCGGGCCGTTCATGCCGACCACCACCGTCGATATGAAGTCCTTGTAGAGATTGTAGAAAGCGGTGACCTGGAAGCTCGAGCCATTGGCGAAGCGGCCGCGCAGGCCGGCCTCGAAGCTGTTGCTGGTCTCCGGCCTCAGGCCGAAATTCGGCAGGATCTCGTAGAACTGCACCGGGTTGGAGAAGGCGAAATTGGCATTGTCGTAGGGCGGTGCGCGGAAGCCGCGCGCATATTGCGCGAACACGCGGAAATTCTCGTTCAGGTCATAGGTCGCGCCGAGCTTGGGCGAGACCGCGAAGGCCGAGACCGTGCCGATGGCAAAGCCCGGATTGGAGTTCATGAACCAGGCGTCCGGCAGCGGCTTCAGGTTGTAGTAGTCGAAGCGGATCGCCGGAATGATGCGCAGCGCCCCGTATTGCATGACGTCCTGGATGTAGAAGGCCGCCTGGCTGGTGCGCGTGTCGGGGAAGTTCTTGTTCGGGAAGATCTCGCCGGGCGGCAATGCGACGGGCACACCGCCGGGGAACGTCGCCTCCGTGCGCTCGCGCGGGCGCGACGACGTGGTCAGGTCCGCCGTCGCGCCGTAGACGATGGTGTGGTCCCAGCCGCCCCACTGCCGGCGGGCAGTGAACTGAAGGTCGACGCCGAAGACCTGCTGGCGGAAGTCGAAGTCGGAGCGGCGCAGGCGGTTGGCCGGGTCGGTCGCCGGCACGCCGGTGCGGCGATACTCGGCGGTGTTCTCCTGCCGGTCGAAATCGGTGACATAGGCCAGCACGCGCACCTCGTCGGCGAGCGCCCATGACAGCTGGCGCGTCCAGTCGAGGCTGATGCGGAAGCGCTTGTTGGTGTCATGCGTGATCTGCTGGGCGATGGCGGCCGTCCGCGCCGAAACGAGATCGGTTGCGATGTTGCGCCAGAAGAACTCGCCGGTCAGCCGGATGCGGCCGGCATCGGGCGTCTCGTAGATGAGCTTCGTCAGGATGTTGTTGGACTGGTAATATTGCGGATTGGCCCGGCGCGTCGCCGAGTTGATCTGCGTCTCGTGCCCGTCGCGCCGGGTGTACTGGAACAGCATCTCGAAGGGCCCACGCCGGGCCGCGCCGGTGATCGTCTCGGCGAACGAGCGATCGACGCTGTTGAACGACAGCTTCGTGCCCGCATACCAGTCCCGCCCGACCTCGCGCAGGTAGTCGCCCGGATCCTTCGTGATGAACGACACGACACCGCCGATGGCATCGGAGCCATAGAGCGCCGAGGCCGGACCGCGGATGATCTCGACGCGCTTCAGGCTGTCGAAGTCCATCACGTCGCGGGTGTAGAGCCCCGGCCCCACATTCGAGCCCGGATAGTCCGGGACGCGGACGCCGTCGACCTCGAGGCGCACGCGGTTGTCGCCGATGCCGCGGATGAAATAGGTGCCCGACCCTGTGCGGGTGGGCGAGTTGCTGACCGCGAGGCCCGGCTCCGAACGGACCTGGTCGCGCGGGCTCTGGACCAGCGTGCGGTCGATCTCGCGGTCCGTCGTGACGGTTACGGTTCCGGGGGCGTTGTAGACCGTGGACGGGGTGCGCTCGGCGGAGACGACGATCTCGTCCTGCGCCGACATCGCACGGCCATCGGACGCCCCGTCCTGGGCGCCGGCTGGATGCACCATCGTGGCAAGAGCAAGGAGGGGAACCGACGCCAGAAGCGTCGCGCGACCGGAGGACTGTGACATGGCGGAACCGCAAGCCTGAATGACATTGTTTCGGCTGGCTGGCTCGACGCTGGGCGTCCGGCTGGCTGGCGGGATACTGCGGTCTTTGCCGCAGCGCACTTGACGGTTCGTAGATAAGCTGACTACCAATGTCAACAATCTCTGATCGTTCCTAGATTTGAACGTTTTCAGAGTCATGAACCTGATTGTTGCTGTTCTAAACTAGGCCTCAAAATGATGTCTCTTCCCCGATCGACCGCCCGCGGCGACGGCGCGACTGCTGCGACCGTGGGATCATCTCCCGGCCCGGACTCGCCTCCCACCATCGACGTGGTGACCCTGATCGGCGAGGGACGCGAGGCGATCATCCTGCACCGGGGCGAACGCTACCGGCTGCGGCTGACGGCCAATGACAAGCTCATCCTGACGAAATGACCCCTGCGCCCATGATCCCGGAGTCCCGTCTCTCACGCCTCCAGCCAAACCGCCGCGCGGTCCTTGCCACGGCACTGGCCGCGGGGCTCGGCCCGCTCGGCTTCCGCCCGGGCCACGCCACCCCGGTGGAGCCCCGGCGGATCGTCGCCGCAGGTGGCGTCGTGACCGAGATTCTCTATGCGCTCGGCGCGCAGGACCGGATCGTCGGCGTCGACGCGACCAGCCTGCATCCGGCCAGCGCCCTGACCGACAAGCCGAATGTCGGCTACGTCCGAGCCCTGTCGCCAGAGGGCGTGCTGTCGCTCGCACCTGACCTGGTCATTGCCATCGATGGCGCCGGCCCGCCCGACGCGCTGCGCCTCGTCGCCGAGGCAGGCGTCAGGGTCGCGCGCATCTCCGAGGACACGTCCCCGAACGGTGTCACCACCCGCATCCGCACCATCGGCCGCCTGGTCAGCAAGGTCGAGGCGGCCGAGGCGCTGGCCGGTCGGGTCGAACAGGATTTCGCGGTCCTGGAGCGCGAGCGACCAGCGGTCGAAGGGCGCAAGCGCGTGCTCTTCGTGCTGTCGCTGCAGAACGGCCGCGCCATGGTGGGCGGGCGCGGCAGCAGCGCCGACGCGATCATCGGCTATGCGGGTGCGGTCAATGCCGCCGATCGGGTCGAAGGCTACAAGCCGCTGACCGACGAGGGCATCATCGAGGCGGCGCCCGACGTGGTGCTGATGATGGAGCGTGGCAACCATGCCGTGGCCGCAGAGCAGGTCTTTGGTCAGGCGGCATTCGCAGCCACCCCGGCAGCGCGCGCTCGGGCGCTCGTCACCATGGACGGCCTCTACCTGCTGGGCTTCGGCCCGCGCACACCCGCAGCCGCGCGCGACCTGATGGTCGCTGTCTACGGCAGGCCCCGCCCCGCCGGAGCGGCGCCGTGAGCCTCGCCGCCTCACAGGCTTCGGTCACGGGCCTGTTCGCCGCCCGGCGACGCCGGCTCGCCCTGGCCGCCGGCTTGCTCGTCCTGCTGCTTCTCGTCCTGGCGGTTCTGGCGCTTGGCGTCGGTGCGGTGCGCATCGCGCCGGGCCGGGTCATCGAGGTGCTGGGCGCCGCGCTGTCCGGCGACCGTGAGGCCCTTCAGTCGCGCGAGGGGCTGATCGTCCTGTCGATCCGCCTGCCCCGGCTGCTGCTCGGTGCGCTGATCGGCGCGGCGCTCGCCGTGTCCGGCGCGCTGATGCAGGGCCTGTTCCGCAATCCGCTGGCCGATCCGGGCCTTGTCGGCGTGTCGGCCGGTGCGGGGCTTGCCGCCGCCGCGACCATCGTCCTCGGCGACCGCCTGTTTGGCATGGCCTCGGGTCAGACCCCGTTCATCCTTCTGCCTATCGGTGCCTTTTTCGGCGGGCTCGTCTCCACCTTCGTCCTGTATGGAATCGCCACACGCCACGGCCGGACCTCCGTGGCCATCATGCTGCTCGCCGGCGTCGCCATCGGCGCCTTCGCAGGAGCCATGACCGGGTTGCTCGCCTATGTCAGCGACGACCGCCAGCTGCGTGACCTCACCTTCTGGTCGCTCGGCTCGCTGTCGGGGGCCAGTTGGACCAAGCTCACGGTGGTGGCGCCGCTGGTCCTGCCCGTCCTGCTTGCCGTGCCGATGCTTGCCCGCGGGCTCAACGCGCTCCTGCTCGGCGAGGCGGAGGCCTATCACCTCGGCATCGCCGTGCAGCAGCTCAAGACCCTCGCCATTGTCATGGTCGCGATAGCCGTCGGCGCCAGCGTGGCGGCTGCGGGCGTCATCGGCTTCGTCGGGATCGTGGTGCCGCATCTGCTGCGCCTGATGTTCGGGCCGGACCACCGGATGCTGCTGCCGTTCTCGGCCCTTGCCGGCGCAACGCTGCTGACGGCGGCCGACCTTGTCGCGCGGGTGCTCGTCGCGCCCGCCGAATTGCCCATCGGCATCCTCACCGCTGCCATCGGCGCACCGTTCTTCCTCTGGCTGCTGCTCGGTCGCGACCGGACGCTGGACTCATGAGCGTGCTTCTGGAAGCGCGCGACCTGGCGCTCGCCTATGGTCCGGCCCGCCCCGTGGACGGGGTGTCGCTCAGCCTGTCGGCCGGCGAATTGCTGGTGATCGTTGGCCCGAACGGCGCCGGCAAGACCAGCCTGACGCGGTTGCTGACCGGCGAGGTCACCCCCTCCTCCGGCACGGTGCTGCTCGGCACCGAGCCGCTCGGCGCAATCCCCGCCTGGCGTCTTGCCGCCCGCCGCGCCGTCATGCCTCAGGCGGCCCGCCTCGCCTTCCCCTTCACGGTCGGCGAGGTGGTGCGCATCGGCATCGATGGCGTCGGCCGCGCGCTGCCCCGGGCGACCCGTGAAGGCATCATCGCCGAGGCGCTGTCAGCCGCCGATGTCGGCAACCTGCTGGCCCGAAGCTACCAGACCCTTTCGGGCGGCGAGCAGCAGCGGGTCCAGTTCGCCCGCACGCTGGCGCAACTCAGGGCGGGACGCCGGGACGGCTCGGCCCAGCTCCTGTTTCTCGACGAGCCGGTGGCCAGCCTCGACCTTGCCCACCAGATCGCCCTGATGGAGAGCGCCGCGAGCCTCGCGCGCGAGGGCATCGCCGTCGTGGCCGTGCTTCACGACCTCAACCTGGCCGCGACCTTCGCCGACCGGGTTCTGGTCATGAGCCGGGGTCAGACCCATGCGCTCGGCGCACCGGCCGAGGTCCTGACCCGGCGTCTCGTGCGCGAGGTGTTCGGCGTCGACCTTGCCCGCGACGAGGCGCGCGTTGCCGGCCTGCCGGTGGTGCTGCCGCAGAACTATGCCCTGACGCGGATGGAGCGCGGCGCCGCCTGACCCTGGCCGGCAACCGCGCGCGTTTCGATATCGGCCAGGCTGGTCTCCTCCAGCGGCTGGAAGAAGCCGCGATGGGCGCGGAACATCAGCTTG
Organism: Phreatobacter sp.; assembly: GCF_051860605.1. Classification (GTDB taxonomy): domain Bacteria; phylum Pseudomonadota; class Alphaproteobacteria; order Rhizobiales; family Phreatobacteraceae; genus Phreatobacter. The sequence goes on from NZ_JBHYDR010000009.1 coordinate 63,010, forward strand.
GCGACGGGGTCATCCGTCTGGTCGGTCAGCAGGAAATTGGCGGGGCAGTCCGTCGGCTCGAAGGCCCGCACGATCTCGGCCACCTTGATCTCGTCGGCACTGCGCACGAGCCGCAGCCCGCCATAGCGCCCCCGCTCCGCTTCAAGGAGCCCTGAGCGGGACAGGGCATGTGCGGTCTTCTGGACGTTGAGGAAGGTGATCCCGGTCGCAGTGGCGAGATCCGCGGCCTTGACCGCCTGCGGCCAGCGCGCCGAGAGCTCGGCCATCAGGCGGATCGCATCGAGGGTTCGCTGGTTCAGCCACATGCAACCTGCATAGCCCAACCCGCGAAACGATCAAGGACTCGTTCCTGGCTGTCGGCACGGCGGGAAGAACCTGACGCGGCGCGTGAACCTTTCGGCGCGTCATTGCGACCGATGCTTCGGGACCCCCTTTCAAAACCCGAGGAGCCGACCGATGCGCAGCTCAAGCCTCCTGTCCTGCAGGGCCGTTGTTCCCACGCTGATGCTTGTCATCGGCCTGGCGAGCGGTCCCGCCTTCGCCGCTGCCGATGGCACGGCCTCGTCCTTCCCGCCGCCCCCGCCGCCGGACACCACGGCCAGCACGGCAACCGACAGGCCGCCGCCTGCCCCCACGGCCAGCGCCATGGACCAGTTCCGCGAGACGTTGCAGCGGTTCGGCTCGTTCCACCAGCATCCGCTTTACGGCGAGGTCTGGCGGCCCTCCGAGCAGGTCGCCGCCCCGGGCTGGAGCCCCTATCCGCGCTGCCACTGGCAGTTCGACCGCGAGCAGCGCACCTGGGTGTTCAACGACCCGACCGAATGGGGCGGGATCGTCCACCGTCACGGCCGTTGGGCCAATGATCCGCAGTTCGGCTGGGTCTGGATCGCCGATGCCAATTTCGGACCGGGCTGGGTCGTCTGGCGCACCGGTCAGCGCGAGATCAGCTGGGCGCCGATGCTGCCCGACCAGCATGGCGGCCAGTCGCCCCGCGAAGGCTGGCAGACGCAGGACCAGATGTCGTTCAATGCCGGCTGCCGCCAGCCCGGTCCGCCGCCGCCGCAGCGTGCCGCTGCCCCCATGATGCCGGGACCGGCCATGATGGGCGAGGTCGGATACGGCGCCATCGGCGGGGCCGTCATCGGCGGCGGGGTCAGCATCCTCGTCATCGATCGCTGCCGCCGGCAGCCCTGGCTGCGCATCTGCCGGCCGGTGGTCGGTGGCCTGCCGCCGAGCTGCTCGACGGGCATCCGTCCGTCCTGGTGCCGGCCGGTCTGCGCCACGCGGCCCCACCTGCCGGGATGCCGGCGCCCCGGCCCGGTTGTCGGCGGGGTCCAGCTGCCGCCGGGCGCAACGCCTGGTCCGCTCGGTGCCCTCTGCGCCACGCGGCCGCATCTGCCGGCCTGCCGCGGCGTGAACCGCCCGAACCTGCGCCCCTTCGTGCCCCGCCCGAGCATGGGTCGGCCGATAATGCCGCGCCCGATCATCGTCCGGCCCGGCCCGCGTCCCGGCCCCTTCATGGGTCGGCCCGGCCATCGCCCCGGCCCCTTCATGGGTCGGCCTGGTCACCGGCCAGGGTTTGGTGGCGGACGCATGGCGCGCCGCTGACGCCCAAGGCCTGAACAGCCGGATCCCCGGGGGAGCCATCTCCCGGGGATCCTTCCTTTTGTCGGGCTCGGCCCGCAATGGCCGGGCTTTGACGTATTTCGTGAGACGGGGGCTGACGCCGGAAGGGCGAATGCCTATGAAGCGGGGATGATCGCCCTCCGTCGCCGATCGTCCAATGCCTGCCCGGTCACCGGCATGCCCGACTCCGGGGTCCAGCGCCATGTCTGAACGCCCCCCGGCCGCTGCCCGGCGCCCTGCCTCGGCCCTCCTGCGAGCCATGTTCAGGGGCGAGGCGAGCGGCGGCATCGCGCTGATGATTGCGGCGGTGGCGGCGATGGTGGTGGCGAACTCCCCGTTGGCTCCGGCCTATTTCGCCGCGCTGAAGACCTATGTCGGGCCGCTCAACGTCCTGCACTGGATCAACGATGCCCTGATGGCCGTGTTCTTCCTGCTGGTCGGGCTCGAGATCAAGCGCGAGTTCATCGAAGGCCAGCTCTCCACCTGGCCGCGGCGCATGCTGCCCGGCATCGCCGCAGCTGGCGGCATGATCGTGCCGGCGCTGATCTATGTCGCGTTCAACATCGGCACGCCGGCGACCCTGCGCGGCTGGGCGATCCCGACGGCGACCGACATTGCCTTCGCCCTCGGCGTGCTGGCCCTTTTGGGCTCGCGCGTGCCGATCTCGCTGAAGATCTTCCTGACCGCGCTCGCCATCATCGACGATCTGGGCGCGGTGGCGATCATCGCGGCCTTCTATACGGCCGACCTCGCCCTGCTGTGGCTCGCGGCCGCCCTGCTCACGCTGGCCGCGCTGGTCGTTCTGAACCGCGTCGGTGTGACTTCGCTTGTGCCCTACATCATCCTCGGCCTCGTTCTCTGGCTCTTCGTGCTGAAGTCCGGCGTCCACGCAACGCTGGCGGGCGTGGCGCTGGCCCTGACCATTCCGCTGCGCGTCGCTCCGGGGCCTGCCGCCTACGGCCATCCGCCGTTGGTCACGATGGAGCATGCGCTGCACCCATGGGTCGCCTTCCTGGTGGTGCCGGTTTTCGGCTTCGCCAATGCCGGCGTCTCGCTCGCCGGCATCAACCTTGCCGCCGTGATGCAGCCCGTCCCGCTCGGCATTGCGGCGGGCCTGTTGTTCGGCAAGCTCGTCGGCGTGTTCCTGGCGACCTGGATCGCGGTCAAGGCCGGTCTCACCGACAAGCCGGACAATGCCAGCTGGACCCAGGTGTTCGGCATATCGCTCCTGTGCGGAATAGGCTTCACGATGAGCCTGTTCATCGGCCTGCTTGCCTTCCCCGATGCGCCGGCGCTGCAGGATCAGGTGAAGATCGGCGTGCTCATGGGCTCGCTCACCTCAGGGCTGGTCGGAACCCTGGTCCTGCTGCTGGCAAGGCGCGAGGAGCGTCCCGTCATCGCGCGCTGACGGGCTGGCGGCATGGTAGGTCCGCAACCAGGCCCACGGTCCCGCAAGCCGCTGCAATGGCCGGCCGCAGAGACGGCCCGTACCTCCTCCCGCCATGGCAGCACGACCGCTGTCGCCCATCAGAGGAGAGCATCATGGCCCACCGCATGTTCACGACTGCAGCCGCCCTGGCCATCATGGCCGTTGCAGGCACCATCCAGCCCGCCGCCGCCGACAAGCTGTCCGCCAGCGACACCGCCCCCCGGAACCAGGAGAGTTCGGCCGCCCCGGCTCCTGCTCCTGTATCTGTCCCGGTGATGACCCGCATCGACCCGCAGCAGGCCGTCGAACTGCTCCAGTCGATCGGCTATCGCGCGCGGATCTCCCACGCGGATGCCCGCAATGTCGATATCGAGACGCGGATGGCCGGCATGACCGTCGTCATGACCCTGGTCGGATGCAACGAGGGCCGCCAGTGCTCGTCGCTGCAGCTGCGCCTGACGGCAACCCTGCCGTTCTTCGGCCTGACCACGGACCCGGCCGATCTGCAGGCTGCCCTGGTCGCCACCAACCGGTGGAGCCATCACCGTCGATATGCGGTGGCCTATGTCCATCGCAGCCGGCATTCCGGCGAGAACGTGGTCGCTTTCGCCACGGACCACGCCGTGTTCCCCGGAACGACGCGCGATGCGATCAGCTTCACGATCCGCAACTATGCCGATCTGGCCGGCGAATTCGCGGCCTTCATGCGCGACCCTTCGAACCGGACCATGCCGAACGCGTGACCCCGGATCAAAAGTGGAACCCTTGCGAAGGCCGGGCTGTCAGGGCCCGGCCTCAGCCACTCGGCAGATCGGCCGGCATGCGCAGCGTCGCGCGGCCGGTCATCAGCGCCATGGTCGCCGAATCATAGAAGCACCGGGCCCGGCAGATCAGGTCGCCGCGAAACTCCAGGAGATCGAGCCGCTCGCTCTCGTGGATCCTGTGGGTGCGCTTGATCTCGAAGGTGCCATGCCAATTGATCGCGGCATGGTCTCCGACCAGGACGATGGTCTCGATGACAATGTCGCGGATGACGAAGTCCGTGTGGAACTCGGCCATCGCGACCTTCAGGCCTTCGATTCCAACCCGCGTTCCCGCATGCGGATTGACCGCCGGATTGCCGACCAGCGTGAATTCGCAGTCATCGGTGACGATCGAGAACATGACGGAGGCATCGCCGCGGGCCCAGGCCGAATAGGCGACCCTGAGCTTCTCCTGCCGCGACAGGGGACCCGATACCAGCCTGATCGACATCGTGGCTCCCTGAAATCATCCAGCGGCACAAGGTTACCCGTCCCATGAGCCGCCGCAAGTCCGGTCAGGCTGTCCTCCGGTCGAGCGCTGCCGGATCTCACGCCGTCTGAACCGGGCCGATCCGCCGTCACGGGCAGTTGTTGTGGAGCTTCCACTTCTGCTCGTGCCCGATGGCGATCGCGAATGCGGGAACACGGCAGCGTTCGGCCTCCGCGGCTGAATCGGCCGATCTGACGCCCCGGGCGGTGGCCGGCGGCAGTTGCAGGGCCACCACGCCGACAATGAGGACAGAAGCCGCAAGAACCGCGAGCTGCCCCGGCACGAGACGCTGGACGTCCTCGCGCCGGTGAATCTCGCAGGCGCCGCCCGGGCAGAGCTGCGCCTTCTCCCGGTTGAACAGGTTGTAGATCGTGCAGCCGATGCAGATGCCGAAGGCCGCCTCGAAGAACAGGAAGGTGATGCAGAGCAGGCAGACCAGCAGGACCAGCGGCCCCCGCACGTCGTTGAAGACGACCAGCACCATCATCGCCGCGGCGAGTGCGAGGCCGATGCTCCAGGCGAATCGCTTCTGCGGCGCCCCGACATAATCCGGCTTCTGGTGCCGGACGAAGATGCGGCCGAGCACCAGGCTGGGGGCATAAGTCGGGTTGACCAGAACGCGGATGGTGAAGTCGATGAAGAAGGCGACGACAGCGACCCGCGTGAGCGAAAAGTCGCCGAGAAACCATGCCTTCATGAAGGCAACGCCCGCCAGCAAAAGCAGCAGGCCGGCGCCGGCTCGGGCCTCGCGTTCGTTGAGAACGCGCACCGGATAGGCCGGGTGGTCGAGGCCGAACTGGAAGAACCTGGTCATGGGCGGATGTCCGGATGGGGGCATGGCGATTGCTACTCTCGCATATAGAAAACGGAATGTGTATGATCCTGATCAGGCGCGCAAGCACCGCGTCGCGCTATACAGGCTGATCGGACCGACGCAGACACCGCCCCGGTGAGCCATATCAATGCGCAGATCCGCCACCATGCCATTGCCTTTGGTCGTCATCCGCCCGGATCGTGCCATGTCCCGCCAGCCGGCCACCCGAAGGACCGTCCTGCTCGCCCTGGGGGCGGGCCCTGTCATGGCGTTGGGGCCTGGCGCCCGGGAGTTGGTCGCCGCGCCCGCCGCGATCGCGGAACGCGCGAAGCGGCTGCTGGCAACCGCCAGCAAGGGCCGTGACTGGACGACGGGTCGCGGCGTCAGGCGCTGGCCGCTGATGATCGCCGGCGAGCAGCAGGGCACCCTTTGGGAAGACGTTGATCCCCGCAGCCTCGAGGTCGGCGATCACTGGGAAACCGGCTCGGGGTTGCGCATCGAACTGGTTCACGACGGCCGGGTTGTCGGCATGATGTGGCTCGATCATGAATGATGCTCCCATCGGACGGCCCCGGCAATGAAGGCATGGCGCACACTCGTCGGGGTGGTGATCATCTGCGTGGCCGTCACCGGTGCGGCGGGCATCTACTGGTATCTCTACCTGTCGCCCATCGTGCTGCGGCTGGCCGTGGCGCCGACCGGCAGCGAGGCCGCCAATTTCTTCGCGGCCTTTGCAAGAGTCAGCGAGGCGGAGAAGCTGCGGGTCCGCCTCGTCCTGGCGCCGCTGACGAACCTGGCCGAGACCTCGGCAGCGATCGATGCCGGCGACGTCGATCTCGCCATTGCCCGGGCCGACTATCGATTGCCGGCGACAGGACTGGCGGTTGCCAGCCTGCACCAGAACATTGTGATCCTTGCGGCCTGCAATCCGATCGCGGCCCAGCCACCACCGGCCCGGCGCGGAGCGCCCCCGGCGGCTGTCAGACCGGCATCGATCCAGGGATTTGCGGATCTGAGGGGCCGGCGCGTCGGCGTGCTCGGCCGGGGTCCGGCAAATCGCGCCCTCTTCGCAAGGCTCGCCGCCTATCACGGCCTGGCCGCCGGCGATGTCACGATCGTCACCTTTACCGAGGTCGCCGACATCGCGACGCAGACCAGAAGCCAGCCGCTCGACGGCATCTTCGTGTCCGCGCCGCGGGGAGATCAGCTCATCGGCTCGGTCCTCAGTGCCATGGCCTGCCCCGAGGGCCGCAGCCTGGCCATCGTTCCGCTGGCCGAGGGGAGCGTCTTCCAGGCCCGCAACCGGATCTTTGCCTCGGTCGAGATCGTCGCGGCAGAGTTCGCGGCGAACCCGTCCCTGCCGGCCGACGCCATGTCGACCCTTGCCTTCTCATCAATCCTCGTCGCCCGGCGGGGGCTTGCCGATGACGTGGTGGAGGAATTCACCAAGCAGCTGTTCACATTGCGGCATGGGCTGATCTCGCAATATCCGGCGGCGGCTCGGATCGAGGCCCTGCCCACCGATCGGGGCTCGGCCTTCACCCTGCACCCGGGCGCGGCGACCTACTATGACGCCGAGGCCAAGAGCTTCTTCGAGCGCTACGAAACGCTGATCTACATCCTGCTGTTCGGCTTCAGCGGTATCCTGTCGGGGTTCATCTGGATCTGGCGATCGCTGTTCCCGACCCGCCGCCTGCTGGTTCACGAGGAACACCACGCCTTCGAGGCTCTCGTCGGCCGGGCGCGCCACGCGCGCTCCCCCGAAGTGCTCGATGTGCTGGTCGCCGAGGCGGACGCCCTGCTCGCCACGCTGTCCGCCAACATGCTGGACGGGCGGATCGACCTTGAGCTGAAGCCGGCCTTCGACATCCTCACCGAAAGGCTGGACACGGCCATTGCGCAGCGCCGGGTCGTCCTCTCGCAGAGCCCTCCGGCCGCCGCGGTAGGTGCCGAGGGCCAGGCCGATGGTCAGCCGCCCGATCCCGGCAGCCGCGCCTGAGATGTCCCTCCCCGCACGCAAGGCGGGTGCGCTATAGCAAGGCAGGCCCCAAAACGACAAATCCCCGCGCCGGGACCGGAGCGGGGATTTGTCGCCTCACCGGACGGGGATCCGGAGAAGAATGGTGCGGTCGAGAGGACTCGAACCTCCACTCGGTTAAGAACTGCCACCTCAAGGCAGCGCGTCTACCAGTTCCGCCACGACCGCACAGCCGGGCAAGCCGACGGGCGGCTGTCTAGCAGAGCGTTTCCCGGCCCGCAAGGCTGGAGGAAGCCCCGCCAACAGCCTTCATTCAAACTCCATGATGATGGCATCCACGGCCAGGCTGTCGCCCGGCTTGGCGGCGATCGACTTGACCTTGCCGTCGCGCTCGGCCCGCAGCACGTTCTCCATCTTCATCGCCTCGACGACGCACAGCGCCTCGCCGGCCTTGACCTCCTGGCCGACCGTCACGGCGATGGACTTGACGAGGCCTGGCATCGGGCAGGTCAGCTTCTTGCCCGTGTCGGCGGCCACCTTCACCGGCATCAGCGCGGCCAGTTCGGCCTCGCGGCGGGTATAGACATGGGCCCGGGCGGCAATGCCGCGATAGGCAATCGCAAGGCCGTTCGGCACGGCGCGGACGAGAAGGTTCACCGGCTTGCCGTCGACGCGGCCGGAGAACACCGGCTGGCCGGGCACCCAGGACGACGCGACCGTGTGCGTGCGGATTTCCGAGCCTCCGGGCCCGTCGAACAGCCGGACCGCGATGCGCCCCTCCTCGTCGATCACCTCGATATCGTGGCGGCTGCCGTCCAGCAGCACCACCCGCTCGCGGTCGAAGGCAACGCGGTGGCCCTGGCGCATCTGGCCTGAAATGCGGCGCTTGCGCACGTTCAGCAGATGGTCGGCAAAGGCTGCCACCGCAGCCATCACGCCGGCCGCCTCGCCTTCCGGCGCACGGGCCTTGAAGCCGTCCGGATATTCCTCGGCGATGAAGCCGGTGGACAGGTTGCCCGACTGCCAGCGCGGATGCTGCATCAGCGCCGCGAGGAACGGGATGTTGTGCTGGATGCCGTCGATGGCGAAGCCGTCGAGCGCGTCGGCCTGGGCTGCGATGGCCTTCTCGCGCGTCGGCGCCCAGGTCACCAGCTTGGCGATCATCGGGTCATAATAGAGCGAGATCTCACCGCCCTCGAACACGCCGGTATCGTTGCGGACGATGGCATCGCCGGCGGGCCCCTCGGCAGGCGGGCGATAGGTGACGAGACGGCCGATGGACGGCAGGAAGTTGCGATAGGGATCCTCGGCATAGATGCGGCTTTCGACCGCCCAGCCGTTCAGTTTCACCTGGTCCTGCGTGAGGGCGAGCTTCTCGCCATAGGCCACGCGGATCATCTGCTCGACGAGATCGACGCCGGTGATCATCTCCGTCACCGGATGCTCCACCTGCAGACGGGTGTTCATCTCGAGGAAGTAGAAGGAGCGATCCTGGCCGGCGACGAACTCCACCGTGCCGGCCGAATCATAGTTCACCGCCCTCGCCAGCGCGACCGCCTGCTCGCCCATGGCGCGCCGGGTCTTCTCGTCGAGCAGCGGTGACGGCGCCTCCTCGATGACCTTCTGGTTGCGCCGCTGGATCGAGCACTCCCGCTCGCCGAGATAGACAATGTTGCCGTGCTTGTCGCCGAGGACCTGGATCTCGATGTGGCGCGGATTGACGATGAACTTCTCGACGAAGACGCGGTCGTCGCCGAACGAGGACTTTGCCTCCGACTTCGCCAGGTTGAAGCCCTCCGCCACCTCGCCGGCCGAATGGGCGATGCGCATGCCCTTTCCGCCGCCGCCGGCAGAGGCCTTGATCATCACGGGATAACCGATCTCGTCGGCGATGCGGGTGGCGTGGTCGGCATCCTCGATGACCCCGAGATAGCCGGGAACGGTCGAGACATTGGCGGCCGCCGCAGCCTTCTTCGACTCGATCTTGTCACCCATGGCAGCAATGGCGCCCGGGTTCGGACCGATGAAGATGATGCCGTTGTCCTTCAGCGCCTGGGCGAAGGCCTCACGCTCCGACAGGAAGCCGTAGCCGGGGTGAACCGCCTCCGCGCCAGTCTGCTTCGCAGCCTCGATGATCTTCTCGATGACCAGGTAGCTTTCGGCCGCCGCCGGCGGGCCGATATGGACCGCCTCGTCGGCCATCTCGACATGCATGGCATCGCGGTCGGCATCCGAATAGACCGCGACGGTGGCGATGCCCATCTTCCGCGCGGTCTTGATCACACGGCAGGCGATCTCGCCGCGGTTGGCGATGAGGATCTTCTTGAACATGCAGGAAGTCTTTCGGGGCAGCACGCGACAGAAGCGGATGGGACGGGTTCTAGTGGGCAAGCCCCGACCCGTCCACTCCGCTGATGGGATGACGAGCCGAAAGTCGCAACCTTCGTGCCAGCTTCTGCCCCGAAAGACGCTTTCGTCAGCCCCTGAGCGGCTTCAGGGCCCCTGCCCACTTCGCCAGTTCGTCCAGCATGTCCTTCGCGCCCTTCTCCATCATGTCGTTGGGCTTGAAGGTGGCGTCCGGGCCGAGGAACGAGCCGAAGCCGGGCACGGCCACGGATTCCGGCAGCGGCATCATCTTCAGCGTGGTGACGATCGGCTTGATCGACTGGATGGCGCGCAGGCCGCCGGACAGTCCGCCATAGCCCGCAAAGCCCGCCGGCTTGTAGGCCCATTCGGTTGCCAGATAGGTCAGCGCGTTCAGGAAGGCCGGCGACACGCCGTAATTGTATTCGGGCGTGACGAACACGAAGGCGTCGGCCCGCTTCACCGTCTCGCTCCACTTCTGCGTATGCGCATGCTCGTACTGGCCGAGACGGGGATGCTTCGGCTCATCGAAGACCGGCAGGTCGAAATCGGCGAGATCCACCAGTTCGGCCGTGAAGCCGCCATGGGCGGCAGCCTGGTCGTTCATCCAGCGCGCCACCTGGGGCCCGACGCGGCCCGGACGGGTGCTGGTGATGATGGTCTGCAATGTCATCGGCATGAAGGGCTCCTGGCAGTCTGTCCGGGCGGCGCGCGGCCTTCACCCGGAACGGAAAGGCGGTTACTGTTTGTGACCAGGACTAACTACGGAACCACTCCCATGTTCCGCAAGGAGGCACGTTTGTGAGCGCGAGGAACATGCATGTGACCGAGGCGGTGATACGCCACGCCCTGCCCGACTGTGCGGCGGTCAAGCCGGTGCTCGCCCGCGTCGGCGACAAATGGGCCGTGCTGGTCGTGCGCATGCTCGGGCCCGGCCCGCAGCGATTCAATGCGCTGAAGAAGGCGATCGGCGGAATTTCGCAGCGCATGCTGACGCTGACCCTGCGCGGGCTGGAGCGCGACGGGCTCGTCTCGCGCACGGTCTATCCGACCATCCCTCCGCGCGTGGATTATGAACTGACCCCGCTCGGCCACTCGCTGATGGAGCCGATCCTGGCGCTGACCAGCTGGGCGGTTGCCCACCACGGAGAGATCGCCGCGGCACAGGATGCCTTCGACAGCCGGCAGGCAGGCCCGGCGGCCATGAACGGCCGCTGAGGCGGAAGCGGTCAGGGGATGGCGCGCAACTCGCTCTCGCGCCCGACCAGCCTCCCGAGGGCGCGAAGCCGGTTGGCCAGCCGCTCGCCGGCGAGGCCGGCAAGGTCGCCGGCAAGGGTCAGCACCAGACGCCGGTCCTCGACCTTCAGGGGCGCGCGCGGCAAGGCGCCGGGCATGGCGGCGGAGACGAGATAGGCCACCCGCATGGCGGCCCCGAGGATGCGCGCGCGGTCGAGCAGCCGAACCCCCACCAGTTCCCGGATGCGCGGTGACATGAACTCGTCGAGCAACCCCTCGTGCCGGTAGAAGCTCGCCAGCGCTAGATAGGCACGGCCGGGATGATCGACACCGACGAAATTGGCGTGGGCGATGATGTTGAGGCTCTGCTCGCCGCGATAGTCGGGATGGGCGCGCCAGCCGATATCGGCGAGCAGGCAGGCGGCATGGCGCAGGCGCCGCTCCTCCGGCGCCTCCTCCAGATGCGCGACCTCCATGAACCGGTCGGTCCAGGCGATCAGTTCCTCGCCATGGCGGGGGGAGCGCGAACGCAAAAGGCACAATTCGTGCGCGGCGGCGATCAGCGGATCGTGCTGGCGCTCCTCCTCGTCGAGCAGCGAATGCAGCAGTCCCTCGCGCACGCCCAGCACCGAGATCACCACCTGATCGACTTTCGAGGCGCGGACAACCGCCTCGAGCACCAGTGCGCCATAGGCGAGCAGCGGCCGCCGGCTCTCGGCCACCACATCGATACGGGAGATGGAATCGGTCGGCTGGCGGCTGACGAGGTAGCAGAAATCGGCGATTTCCTTGCCCGACAGCGAGTAGCCATGCATCACGTTGAGGGGATAGCCGCGCTGCGCCATGTGCAGCTTTGCCAGCGAGCGCCAGGTGCCGCCGACAGCGTAGAAGGTCAAGCCCTTGCCCTTCTTGAGCAGGTCCACCTTGGCGAGCGCCTTGGCGGCGATCCGCTCGGCCTTCTTGACGGATTGGCCGGACATGTCCTGCAGGGCGAGCCCCCCGAGCGGCAGGGTGACGCCGCCGCCGATCCGATCGTTCCGGACATCGACCAGTTCCAGCGACCCGCCGCCGAGGTCGCCGACAATGCCCTGCGGCTTCCAGAACCCGGCAATGACCCCAAGGGCTGCATAGTGAGCCTCCTCGCGGCCCGACAGCAGGCGCACCGGCACGGAACAGATCGTCTCGACCGCTGAGACAAAGTCCGGGCCATTGGCGGCATCGCGCACGGCAGCGGTGGCCAGCACATGCAGCTCGCCGACCCGAAGCTGGCGGCAGAGCGCCCGGAACCGGCGGATGGAGGCCAAAGCCTTCGCCACCCCCTCATCACCAAGCCGCCCGGAGCTCTGCACGTTGCGGCCAAGTCCGCAGAGCGCCTTCTCGTTGAAGATCGGCGTCGGGGACCGCGTCAGCGCCTCGTAGACGACGAGCCGCACGGAATTGGAGCCGATATCGATGACGCCGATGGTTGGCCCGAGCTGGAGCCGTCCAGGGGCGATCTCGAAGAAATCGGCCGGTTCAGCGCTCCCGCCGGGCGAGCCGACGGGGAGATGATTCCTTGAGCGACTTTCCACGTCCGGACAGGCTCGGATTGGTCATGAAATACATATGGGCGTTGAAGGCCTCTTCGCCCTCGGCCGGCTTGATACGCTCCGAGGTCCCGTCCGGCAAGAGACGCCAGCTCTGCTGGTTGTCCTTGAAGTTGGCGACCATGATCTGGTCGAGCGCCTGCTCATGGACGGTCGGATTGGCCAGCGGGCAGAGCGTTTCCACGCGGCGGTCGAGATTGCGCGGCATCAGGTCGGCTGACGAAATGTAGACATGGGCCTTCGGATGCGGCAGGCCGTGGCCCCCGCCGAACGCATAGATACGGCTGTGTTCGAGAAAACGGCCGACGATGGATTTCGCGCGGATATTGTCTGACAGGCCCGGCAGGCCGGGCCTCAGGCAGCAGATGCCTCGCACCACGAGGTCGACCGAGACGCCGGCCTGGCTTGCGTCGTAGAGCGCGTCGATCACCATCGGATCGACCAGCGAGTTCATCTTCATCCAGATCGCCGCCGGCTTGCCGGCCTTCGCGAAGGTGATCTCCTCCTCGATATGGGCGAGGAGCTTGGCCTTCAGCCCGACGGGGGAAACGGCCATCACCTCCAGTTCCTGCGGCTCGGCATAACCGGTGATGAAATTGAAGATGCGCGCCACGTCGCGGCCGATGGCCCTGTCATCGGTGAAATAGGACAGGTCCGTGTAGATGCGGGCCGTGATCGGGTGGTAATTGCCGGTTCCGACATGGCAATAGGTGACGAGGTTCTCGCCCTCGCGCCGGATGACCATCGAGAGTTTCGCATGGGTTTTCAGCTCGATGAAGCCGAAGACCACCTGGACGCCGGCCCGCTCCAGGTCGCGCGCCCAGCGGATATTGGCCTCCTCGTCGAAGCGCGCCTTCAGCTCGACCAGCGCCGTGACGGATTTTCCGGCCTCGGCGGCCTCGGCAAGCGCCTTGACGATCGGCGAATCCGACGAGGTGCGATAGAGCGTCTGCTTGATGGCAACCACATTGGGGTCGCGCGCCGCCTGGTTCAGGAACTGCACCACCACGTCGAAACTCTCGTAAGGGTGGTGGACGACGAGGTCCTTCTGCCGGATCGCCGCGAAACAATCTCCGCCCTGGTCGCGGATGCGCTCGGGATAGCGCGGCGCGTAGGGCACGAATTTCAAGTCCGGCCGTTCCAGCGCAACGAGTTGCGAAAGCTCGTTCAGCGCGAGCACGCCCTCCACGCGGAACATCTCGTCTTCCGAGACGTCGAGCGCGGAGGCGATGAACAGCCGCAGATCCTCCGGCATCGAGACCTCGACCTCGAGCCGGATTACCGAACCGCGGCGACGGCGCTTTAGCGCGGATTCGAAGTGGCGGACGAGATCCTCCGCCTCTTCCTCGATCTCGAGGTCACTGTCGCGGACGACGCGGAAGGCACCCTGCCCCTTGACCAGATAGCCGGGAAAGAGCCGGTTGATGTAGAGGCCGACCGTCTGCTCCAGCGTGACGAAGCGCCGGGCGCCAGTCTCGGCAATGTCGGGCAGCTTGATGAAGCGGTCGATCTTGGCAGGCACGCGGATCAGTGCGCGCATGGCCCGCCCGTCGGATGCCCGCTGCAGCGCCAGCGCCACCGTGAAGCCGAGATTGGGAATGAACGGGAAGGGATGGGCCGGGTCGATGGCCAGCGGCGTCAGCACCGGAAAGATGTGGCCGAGGAAATGATCTTCCAGCCAGGCCTTCTCCGCCTTGGTGAGTTCCGGCGCATCGACCAGCACGATGCCTTCCTGCAGCAGGTCGTCGCGCAGCTCGCGCCAGCGCTTCTGCTGGTCGGAGGCAAGCGTCGCCACGGCATCGGAGATCCGGGAAAGCTGCTCGGCCGGCGTCAGTCCGTCAGGCGAGATGTCCGAAAAGCCGGCCCGCACCTGACCGCGAAGGCCGGCGACGCGCACCATGAAGAACTCGTCGAGATTGTTGGCCGAGATCGACAGGAAACGCAGCTGCTCGAGCAGCGGGTGGTTCCGGTTGGACGCCTCCTCCATCACCCGCCGGTTGAACTGCAGCCAGGACAGCTCCCGGTTGATGAAGCGGGCCGGCTGGTGGCGCAGCTCCGATACGGCCGGCTCCGACAGCCGTGCCGCGACCGCCTCGGCTTCGGGGCGGGTGGCTTCCTTGCGGGTCTCGAGCGTCGCCATGATGTCCTCGCGGTGGCCCCGGTTCCCCGACCCATCCTCTGCGATCATGACGCTGCTGTGACGATCGTCAAACAGGACCCCCGGGGGCAGCCATGCAGAGCCGGCTCAGATCAGGCTCGGCTGCATAATGCGATCGAGAACCCGGGCGGCCAGCGGACGGGTCAGGCGCCGGCCCTGTTCGAGCGTCTCGCGGTCGAGACCCGCGACAAGCCGCCGCGCCGCATCCAGCGATCGCTCCATGCGCCGGGCCAGAAACTCGACGATTTCGGCATCGGCCAGCATCTGCCTGTCGGCAAAGAGCTTGACGAGCACCGCCCTCAGGAGCGCGTCTTCCGGCTCGTCGAGGACCACCACCGGGAGGGCCCTCAGCCGCGACGCCAGGTCCTTCAGACCGGCGCCCCAGGCCACGGGAGCCTCGCGCGTGGTCATCAGCACGAAGGCCTTGTCCTCGCGCGCGCTGTTCATGAGGTGGAACAGCGCCACCTCGGCGGTCTTCGGGCCGGCATCCTCCAGCAGCAATGCGCCGGTCGCCAGCGCATCGGCCGGCACCGTGCCGGCAAGGTCGCGCGCCGACAGGCGCCGGGCACCGGCGAGGTCCGCCCAGATGGCGCCGAGATGGCTCTTGCCCGACCCGGGCGGCCCCACGAGCGCAACCACCGGCGCGGGCCAGTTCGGCCAGGACTCGATCAGCCGCAGCGCCGCCATGTTGCAGGGCGCTTCCAGGAAGTCGTCGCGTGCATGACTTTCGGGCAGCGCCAGATCCAGCGCCATCTGGCGTGGTCCGGCGCCGAAGGCGCTGGGGAGCATGGTTCAGGCCTCGGGCGGCGTGGCCGGATGCTGGCGCGGCGCACCGGTATAGAGAGGACTGGCGAGATAATGTCGGATGGCAAAGCGCGCAAGCACGCCGATGGAGGCGGCGAGCGGGACGGCGAGCAGAAGCCCGGCGAATCCGAACAGCGCGCCAAACGAGAACAGCGCGAACATGATCCAGACGGGATGCAGGCCGACAGATTCACCGACCAGACCCGGATAGAGGACATAGGCCTCGATGAACATGCCGGCGGCAAAGATGCCGAGGATGACCATGACAAGCGTCCAGTCGGGCCAGAACTGGACGATGGCGACGCCCACCGCCAGAGTCAGCCCGGTAATGGCGCCGACATAGGGAATGAAGGCGAGAAAGCCGGTGGTGATGCCGATGAGCAGCCCGAAATTGAGCCCGGCGCCCGGCAGTGCCGCGCCGTAGTAGATCATCAGGATGACACAGACCGTGGCCTGCCCGCGGACGAAGCCCGCCATGGCCACGTTCATCTCGCGCATCAGGCCGAGAATGGTCTCCTTCTGGTGCAGCGGCAGCCAGGACTCGATCTTCAGCATCATCCGCGGCCAGTCCTTGAGCAGATAGAAGGCCACGACCGGCGTGATCACCAGGATGCCGAACAGGTAGAGGAAGGTCGTCCCGCCGGTCCACAGTCCCTGGATGACGCCGGCGATCCACCCGGTCGACTGGGCGACCAGGTCGGTCACGGGCCGCGACACGTCGGGCAGCCGATCACCGAAGATGCGCTGCAGCCATTCGCGGTTCTGCTCGGTGATCAGCGCCTGAAGCTGGATGACATAGCTTGGCAACCGGGCAACGAAGGCCGTGAGCTGGTTGGTCAGCACCGGCAGCATGACGATGGCGATTGCAACAAGCGCGACGACCGAGGTGCCGATCACCACCAGCGCCCCCACCGCCCGCGGCACGCGCACGCGCTCCAGCCGGCTGACCACGGGGTCGAGGAAATAGGCGAGCGCCAGACCGGCAATGAAGGGCAGCAGGATGCCGCGCAGCACATAGAGCAGCAGGGCGAGCACGATGACGCCGCCGATCCAGAAGCCGACCTGTCGCTGCAGGGTCACGACCCCATCTCCCGAACGCCTCGCACCACCTGCCCGCCCCCATCGGCCGGGCACAAGGCGGCTGCAAGGTCGCAACTTGTCCCCATACTGGCAAGGCCGAACCGCCAGATGACGCCGGGGCGGGGCTGCGACCTTGGTCCTATCTGCGCGACGCGAGGACCCGACGGCCCTCAGCCCGACATGTGCCGGGTCCAGGACACCAGATAGGCGGCGGCCGAGGCGAGCGTCAGGGCTGCGACTGACCACATTGCAATGAAGATGGCCCAGTCGAGGTCGATCTTGAGGCCCTTGGAGGCCAGAACCAGCGCGGCGAAGACGATCTGGGCCACGGTATTGGCCTTCGAGACCATCAGCGGCTGGATCGTCAGCGGCCGCTCGATCAGGGTCGAGAGGACGACGGCCCCGACGATCATGATGTCGCGTGACACGACGAGGATCGCCACCCAGGGCGGGATGAAGCCGAAGATCGCCAGCGAGACATAGATCGAGACGATCAGCGTCTTGTCGGCCAATGGGTCGAGATAGGCGCCAAGTTCCGTCTGCTGGTCGAAGCGCTTGGCGATGTAGCCATCCACAGCATCGGTGATGCCGGCAACGACGAAGGCCGCCAGGGCGATGGACATCTGGCCCTGCGCGATGGCCCACACGACAACCGGCACCAGCAGAATACGCGCGAGGGTGAGAAGATTGGGAATGTTCACGTTGGTGCAGTCGCCCGGCCCGAGAATCGGGACACTAGAGCGGCCCCGATAGCTTGCCAAGGCAGGGGCCGTAGCCGGTCAGCGCGGATCGCAGCGCCTGGCGAAGGCGGCAATGCGGCCGATGGACACCTCGTCCATCAGCAGCGGTGCATGGCCCTGCCCTGCAACGGTCAGAACATCGAGATCCGGACGCCGCTCCGTCATGGCCGAAACCGTGCCGGCCGAGAGGATGTCCGAGTTCTCGCCGCGGATGACCATGGTCGGGACCTCGGCCAGTCCGTCGAACTGCGGCCAGAGGGTCGGCATGCCGGCATCGAAGGTGAGGCCTTCCAGCGTCTTCGCCAGCGCCGGGTCGAAAGCGACCTCGAGGCGCCCGCCGCGCTCGTTCCAGATCGCAGCGGCATGGCGGCGCCAGTCGTCCTCCGACAGGGCCGGGAACCGTGAGCTGTTGATGCTCTTGAGCAGGGCCACCGCCTCGTCCCAGCTGGCAGGCTCGGGCAGCTTGCCGAGATAGCTCTTGATGCGGGCAAGGCCGGTGCCGTCGATGACCGGGCCGATATCGTTCAGGACCGCCCCGCCGATCAGCCCCGGCCGGGCGGCCGTCATCAGCATGGTGAGGATGCCGCCGCGCGAGGTGCCGACGAACACGGCCTTCTCGATGCCGAGCGCGGTCGTGGCCGCCAGCAGGTCCTGCAGTTCCACCGGCAGGGCGTAGTTCTGCCAGTTGGGGTCCCGGCCCGACAGGCCGCGGCCCCGATAGTCGGGGGCGAACACCTGCCGTTCGGCCGAAAGGGCGCGGGCCAGCATGTCGAAATCGGCGCTGTTCCGCGACAGACCGGCAAGGCACAGCAGCGGCAGGCGGCCGCGGACCGGCGTTCCATAGACCCGCACATTGAGGGTCAGGCCGTCGCCGGCCGTGACCGCGACGTTCTGGTAAGCGTCCTGACCGCCTGCGCTCATGGCCTCAGGCCGGCTTCTTGGGGTCGACGGCGACGCGGATGGAGAGCTCCCGGAGCTGCTTCGGCGTCGCCTCGTTCGGCGCGCCCATCAACAGGTCCTCGGCCCGCTGGTTCATCGGGAACAGCGAGATCTCGCGCAGGTTCTGCGTGCCGCAGATCAGCATGACGATCCGGTCGACGCCCGCAGCCATGCCGCCATGGGGCGGCGCGCCGTAGTGGAAGGCGCGATACATGCCGCCGAACCGCTCGATTACGGTTGCCTCGTCATAGCCGGCGAGTTCGAAGGCCTTGACCATGGCTTCGGGACGATGGTTGCGGATACCCCCCGATGCGATCTCGTAGCCGTTGCAGGTGATGTCGTACTGAAACGCCTTGATGGAGAGCGGCTCCTGCGTCTTCAGCGCCTCCAGACCGCCCTGCGGCATGGAGAAGGGGTTGTGCGAGAAATCGACCTTCTTCTCGTCCTCGTTCCACTCGTAGAAGGGGAAATCGACGATCCAGGCGAGCTCGAACCGGTCCTTGTCGATGAGGTTGAGTTCCTCGCCGACCTTGGTGCGGGCGAGCCCCGCGAATTTCACGAACTTTTCGGGATCGCCAGCAACGAAGAAGGCGGCATCGCCGGCCGCAAGGCCCAGTTGCTGGCGGATCGCCTCCGTGCGTTCCGGACCGATATTGTTGGCGAGCGGGCCTGCGCCTACGGTTCCGGGGTCGACGCGAACGCTATCGCCCGCACCGGCACCACGGGAGGCCTCAAGGACGTCTTTGACGATTTTTTCGCCGTCCGCAGCAGTCTCTGCAGACAATTCGCGCCACATAATGTAGCCGAGGCCGGGCTGGCCCTCGCCCTGCGCCCAGCCATTCATGCGGTCGCAGAAGGCGCGGGAGCCGCCGGCCGGCCCCGGAATGGCCCAGACCTGGTTCTTCGGGTCCTCCAGCATGCGGGCGAAGACCTTGAAGCCGCTCCCGCGGAAGTGCTCGGAAACGTCCTGCATCACAAGCGGATTGCGCAGGTCCGGCTTGTCCGAGCCATATTTGCGCATGGATTCGGCGTAGGGGATGCGCGGGAAGCTTTGCGTGACCGGCTTGCCCTCGGCGAAATCCTCGAACACGCCGCGGATCACAGGCTCCACTGCCGCGAACACGTCCTCCTGCTCGACGAAGCTCATTTCGAGGTCGAGCTGGTAGAACTCGCCCGGCAGCCGGTCGGCGCGCGGGTCCTCGTCGCGGAAACACGGCGCGATCTGGAAATAGCGGTCGAAGCCGCTCATCATGATGAGCTGCTTGTACTGCTGCGGGGCCTGCGGCAGGGCGTAGAACTTGCCGGGATGGATGCGGCTCGGAACGAGAAAGTCGCGCGCGCCCTCGGGCGAGGACGCCGTGAGGATCGGCGTCTGGAACTCGAAGAAGCCCTGCCCCTTCATGCGGCGGCGGATGGCGTCCACCACCTCGCCGCGCGTCATGATGTTCCTGTGCAGCTTCTCGCGGCGCAGGTCGAGGAAGCGGTATTTCAGCCGCGTCTCCTCCGGATATTCCTGGTCGCCAAAGACCTGCAGCGGCAGTTCGTCCGCCTTGCCGAGCACCTCGAGGTCGGTGATGAACACCTCGACATCACCGGTGTCGATCTTCGGGTTCTTCAACCCCTCGTCGCGGGCCTTCACCCGCCCGTCGATACGGATGACCCACTCGGCGCGGCAGGCCTCCAGCGCCTTGAAGGCGGGCGAGTCCGGATCGGCCAGGCACTGGGTGATGCCGTAATGGTCGCGCAGGTCGACGAACAGGATACCGCCATGGTCGCGGATGCGGTGGCACCAGCCGGAGAGCCGGACCGTCTCGCCGACATGGGCGGCGCGGAGTTCCCCGCAGGTATGGGTGCGGTAGCGGTGCATGATATCCTCGGATGAGGGCGCGGCAGGGGGCGCGCGCCCCGGAAGGCGAATGGCGAGAGCGTCCGTTTAGCTGAAGGTTGCGCCAGCTTCAAACGCTTGCGCATGATACGCGCGCGAAGGCGCCGGCGATGGGCGCCTCCGGCCGGTGGGCGGTGCGGCTAGCGCACGGCCCGGAACTCGATGCGCCGGTTGCGCGCCTTGTTGGCGGCGCTGTCGTTCGGCACCAGCGGCCGGGTCTGGCCGAGGCCTTCGGCGGTCAGGCGCGAGGCGGCGATCCCCTGCCGGATCAGCACGCTGACCACGGCCGCCGCGCGGCGTTCGGAGAGATCGCGATTCTGCGCGGCAACGCCATCGGAATCGGTGTGCCCCTCCACTACGAACGAGATCCGCTCGCAGTCCTTGAGAATGTCCGCGATGCGACGCAGCCTCTGCAGGCTGTCAGGCCGCATGGTTTCCCGCCCGAACTGGAAGACGATGCCACCCTCCGCCATCACCTCGGCGATACGCGGGGAACAGGTGTCGGCGGGCGGCGGCGGTGCAGCCGGAGGCGGCGGCGCAGGTGGCGGCGGCGCGGCAATCGCGTGACGCACCGTGAAGCCGAAAGGCGCCGAGGCGCCGATGGCGGCCCCGGCAGCGGCGGCCGCCACATCGGAGGAGGCGGAGCCGGATATGGCCAGAGCCTTGTCGGAGAGCTCCGCCCGCCCCTGATCGAGCAGTGCAAGATGGCCGAGGGCCGCAGCCACCGCCCCGGCGAAGCCCTCGGGCGCGCCGGATGCGACGACCTGTTCGTCCTGCACCACGGCCTGCCCGAACAGCACACCGGCCAGTGTCCGCACCGCCTCGCCCTCCGCCACGGAGGGCACATAGCCGCGCAGCACTACCGCCTCGCCGGCGCGAACAGCACTCCAGACATAGGGGGACACGCGAGGATGCGCGATCTCGGCCGATGCCAGCCGCAACCCGCCCGGCAATGGTCCCTGCCGAAGGGCATTGTTCAGCGCGACGAACCCGGTACGATCGGCCGGCTCCCCGCGCACGGCGAGGTCGAGGCCGGTCACGCGCAGTTCGCCCTGCCGTAGCCGCAGCGCCTGCAGGACGAGGAAGCGGCCGGCCGCATGCCAGTCCGCGCCATCGGGCGCCCCGCTGGCGATCTCGATCAGGTCGGTGACGACGAGACCTGCAAGCAGCGAACGCGCTTCCGCAACCAGCGCCTCGCGCGCGGCTTCGGACGGCATGTGCCCCTCGATCGTCACGCCCTCCCCGGACCGGAACAGTGCGAGCCGGTAGGGATCGGCGCGGGCGGGCCCGACCGGTGGTGCGACATCGGCAGCCGGAGCGGCCGCTTCAGGCGCGGGAATACCCGCTGCTGAGGGATCAGTCGCGATGGGAGCGGAGATTGATCGAGAGGACGGCTCAGCCTGTTGGCCGGCAGGTCCGGTCGGTGCCGTGCCGTCGCCTGTCGGTGCCGCTGAGGCATCCGGAGAGGCGGAGGAGGATGGCGGCGGAGGCGGGCTCCGGTCGGAGGCAGGGTCCGCTGCGGTGTCCGGTGAACCTGAATTGATCGATGTCGGTGCGCCTTGAGCAATCACAATATCACGCGACAATTCAACCGTTTGCGGAGACTTCCTCACAAACTGATTCAGGTTGGTGATACCCTGATCAGCCGTCCCGGCCGAGGCAGGGCCGGTCAGCAAGAGGCCCGCAATCAACAGCGTGGCCGACAATCCCAATCGCAGCAAGCGCATTCCATCATCCGCACGATACAGCCCGGGCGGATCGGTCATCCAGCCCCTCCGGCTTCCGACCGCATCGTCCTGTTTCACGCAGTTCGCGCGAATCCCGGGAAGCGAATCGATCCGGCCGAATGGACCACACTCGAGCGGCAGCGAAAAGCGGCCGACATCTACGGCTAACGTGGGACGGGCGTTCAACTGTCTGAACCTTCAGACAAAAAAGAACCCCGGCGGTTTCCCGCCGGGGTCTTTGCATTCGGATCCGGTCTGAGACCGGTTCCGGATCAGAAGTTGCGCGTCACGCGGAAGGTACCGACCCAGGCGCCTTCGTTGGAGCGGGCATTGCCGCCCTGGAAGGTGCAGTTGGCACCAGCCTGCGTGCGGCAGTGGATGTTGTGGTAAACAACTTCCAGGCCGAGGTCGAGGTTACGAACCGGCGACCAGATCGTGTTCACACCGACATTCCAGTAGCGAATGTCGTTGAGAGTCGACAGAGTCGGCTGGTCAATGTTGGAGTAACCACCGAAGATCGCCGACCGCAGGGCCGGGGTCCAGAAGTGGCGGAAGCCGGCCGCGATCGACCAGGCCTTCGTCGTCGTGATGACGCCGCCGATCACAGCCGCGTCACGGATCTGCGAGCCGAACGAGTTCACGCCAGCGAGGTTGCCCGCGCCGGAGATGGTCTGACGGTCGCCGCCCTGGTTGGCAGTGCCGAAAGCGTAGTCGAGAGCACCGTCAGAGTAGACAGCCTGCAACCAGAGCACGTCGCCGCGGGCGAGCATGTCGAGGTTGAGACGCAGACCGGCACCGACGGCCCAGCCCCACTTGCTGCCGGCGGAAGCCGTCGGAGCGTTCTGAGCACCGGCAAAGCCGAAGTCACGCAGCTGGTGAAGGGCACCCATCACCTGAACCGAACCCCAGCCCTGATCGACGCGCAGGTTGGCGACGACATCCGGGATCTGCTGGCCGGCATAGGTCATGCCACCGGCGCCCGAGAGAGGACGCTGAAGGCCCGTGGCGGTGAACACGTCGCCATTCGAATAGCGGCGGTACATGTTGTCTTCGAGCGAGACCGTGGCCGAGAAGCCCGATCCGAACGAAGCCGTGTAGGCCAGCACCGTGGTGCCGCGGGCAGTGGCGGCAAAGTTGCCGGTCATCTGCACGTCGCCCTGGTAGAAGTTGAAGAACGAAGCCGAGAAACCGAACGTGAAGCCAGCGAACTGGATGAACGCGCGGTCAAGGTTGAGCTGCGAGGCGCGCGGCGACTGGCCGGCACCCGAGTTGACCAGGCCCTGCGACGAGAAGGCGCCAGAGAAGGCGCCGCGATAGGCACGCATCTGGCCGAAAGCGCGGAGCAGACCGTACTCGGTATTCGCACGGGCATCGGCGTTCAACGCGAAGTTCACGTTGGTCGAGTAGGCCTGGTCGAAGTACGAGGTGCCGAGAACGCCGTTCTGGCCGGGGCCGGTCGCGTTGCCCGGCGAGGTGTTGATGACGTAGTTCACGCTGACGCTGCCGCCAATGCGAAGGCAGGTGTCGGTGCCCGGGATGAAGAAGAAGCCAGCGCCATACGTGTCGCAGATGCGAACGTACTCGGCCGGAGCCGCCTTACCCGGGAGATCCGCCGCCTGCGCGCCGGCGATGGCCATGAAGCCCGCCGCCGTGCCGAGAAGAAGGCTCTTAACCGTCTTCATTGTGTAGACCTCCAATGTTTCTCCTGAAGGGAGCTTGAGGGCTTTACGGTCTTGCCAGCGAGCCGGCCTGCCTTTGGAACCCTTATTCCCCGCGAGCCGCCTGTCCTGTCTCCGTGGGGTTGAGCCGTGCGAACCCAGGAAAGGCGGTGCGACTGGGGTGCCCCCCTTCGTCGCAAGGTGAACATGACCGATGGTTCCGGGCCGATCAACGGAAACAACGGGTTCTCACAGGGCCAAAGGGGGCTTTGCCAGGGAGTGTTGCAGGAAGGTCACGGCCCTCTTAACCAACCTCACGCGGCCGTGAAGAGATATAGATCGTTGATATTGCGCATGTTTTCAGAATTCTACAGTCGCGGCCGGTCTTAACGCCGCCTCGGCACCCGGTTTGCCCGGGTTCCCGTGGTTGTCGTGCCGACCGGTCGGCGCTGGCGAATCCCGACATCCCGGGAGACTCGGTGATTCCATACCCGCAGGTTGTCCACAGGCCGGTGCGAACCCATACTGCACATGCTCTGCCGCGCAGGCGGCGGAACCCACCCAATCGACGACGAGGTTCGCCCCTTCATGCCGCATGACACGCCTCTGATCGCCACGATCGTCGCGGGCCTCGGGCTGGCCTTCGTCTTCGGGGCGATCGCCAACCGCCTGAGGCTGCCGCCGCTGGTGGGCTATCTGCTGGCGGGCGTCATGGTGGGACCCCATACGCCGGGCTTCGTCGCCGACCAGAAGCTGGGCACCGAACTGGCGGAAATGGGCGTCATCCTGCTCATGTTCGGCGTCGGCCTGCATTTCTCGCTCAAGGACCTGCTGTCGGTCCGGGCCATCGCGATCCCCGGCGCGCTGGCGCAGATCGTCATGGCGACCGGCCTCGGCATGGGGCTGGCCTGGCTGCTTGGCTGGTCCTGGGGGGCAGGACTGGTGTTCGGCCTTGCCCTCTCGGTCGCCTCCACGGTCGTTCTCCTGCGCGCGTTGCAGGAGCGCCGTCTCGTGGAGACCGAACGCGGCCGCATCGCGGTCGGCTGGCTGATCGTCGAGGACATTGCCATGGTGCTCGCGCTGGTCATGTTGCCGGCCGTCGCCGGCCTTCTCGGCGGCACGGCCCAGACCAGCACCGCCTCGGATCCCATCGTCCAATGGCTCGACCTCGGCGTTGCCGGCATCCTGGCGATGACGATGATCAAGGTGATCGGCTTCGTCGCGGTCATGCTGCTGTTCGGCCGCAAGCTGATCCCCTGGGTGCTGCACTACGTCGCCCATACCGGGTCGCGCGAACTGTTCCGTCTTGCCGTGCTGTCGATCGCGCTGGGCGTGGCCTTCGGCGCGGCCAAGCTGTTCGGCGTCTCGTTCGCGCTCGGCGCCTTCTTCGCCGGCATGATCATGAGCGAGTCGGAGCTCAGCCACCGGGCGGCGGAGGAATCGCTGCCGCTGCGCGACGCCTTCTCGGTGCTGTTCTTCGTGTCGGTCGGCATGCTGTTCAATCCGGCCAGCATCATCGTCGACGCCTGGCCGCTGATCGCGACGCTGTTCATCATCGTCATCGGCAAATCCGTTGCCGCGTTCCTGATCGTGGTCGCCTTCCGACACCCGGCCGCGACCGCGCTGACGATCGCGGCAAGCCTTGCCCAGATCGGCGAGTTCTCCTTCATCCTGGCCGAGCTCGGCGTGGCGCTCCAGCTTCTGCCCGAGCGGGGACGCGACCTGATCCTGGCCGGCGCTATCCTGTCGATCATGCTCAACCCGCTGGTTTTTGCGGGCGTCGGCTGGCTCAAGCGCCGCATGGACCAGAAGGCCGGCGAGCAGACAGCCGCGGCCGGCCCCTCTCCCCAGCCGGTCGCCGCGGTGCCGGACGAGGACGAGCCGCCGGAGCGCACCCTGCTCACCGACCATACGGTGCTGGTCGGCTACGGCCGCGTCGGCAGCCTGGTGGGCGATGCTCTGCGCGACCGGGCGGTGCCGTTTCTGGTCATCGAGGATGCCGATCGCCCGCAGTCGCGCCTGCGCGAGGAGCATGTCGAGATGATCGCCGGCAATGCGGCGAGCGACACGATCCTCGACTGCGCCAATATCGCGGCGGCGAACCGGCTGATCGTCGCCATTCCCAATGCCTTCGAGGCCGGGCGGATCATCGAGCTGGCCAAGGCGGTCAATCCGGCCCTCATCATCATCGCCCGCGCGCATTCCGACGCCGAGGTGAGCCACCTGTCCGGGCTCGGAGCCGGCATCGTCATCATGGGCGAGCGCGAGATCGCTCGCGGCATCATCGAGGAGGTGGCCCGCACGGCCGGCATCGGAACCGCCCCGCCTGCAGGCCCCGACCGGTCTGAAGCCGCGCCCGGATCGCCGCCCGAACCGGCCGAAGCTGCGGCGCCAGCGCCCGTGCGCGACGGCTCGCATATCTGACCCACCCCGCACGATGGGACGGCACAGGTGATTTTTGCCCGCGCCCGGGGCTATCGTGCCCGCCCGGGCCGGGTGCCCTCCCCCCATGCCAGACGGTTGTTGACGCCATGCCCATCCTCGACGCCATCAAGACCCTGCACTCCGAGATGACTGCCTGGCGGCAGGATTTCCACGCCCATCCGGAGATCGGCTTCGAGGAGAAGCGCACGGCCGGGATCGTCGCCGAGGCGCTGCAATCCTGGGGCTACGAGGTCCACCGGGAGATCGGCCGCACCGGCGTCGTCGGCCGCCTCAAGGTTGGAACGTCGGACCGGACCATCGGGCTGCGCTGCGACATGGACGCCCTGCCGATGCAGGAGACGACCCAGCTCGCCTATCGGTCGACGGTCGAGAACCGCATGCATGCCTGCGGCCATGACGGCCACACGGCGAGCCTGCTGGGGGCGGCCAAATACCTCGCCGAGACGAAGCGGTTCGACGGCACCGTGAACCTCATCTTCCAGCCGGCAGAGGAAGGGGTCGGCGGTGCCTCCGCCATGATCGCCGACGGCCTGTTCGAGCGGTTCCCCTGCCAGTCCGTGTTCGGCTACCACAACACCCCGAAGCTGGCGGTCGGCAAGTTCGCGATCCGGCCCGGCGCCATGATGGCGGGCGGCGCCTTCTTCGACATCCGCATCGAGGGCCGCGGCTCGCACGGCGCAGCGCCCGAGAACGGCATCGATCCGGTTCTGGTCGCCTGCCATATCGCGACGGCCATCCAGTCCATCGTCGCGCGCAACGTGCCGCCGGTGGACGGCGCGGTCATCTCCATCACCCGGATCGAGGGCGGCGACGCCTACAACGTCATTCCGAACCAGGCGTTCCTGCGCGGCACCGCCCGCTGGTTCAAGCCGGAGGTGCTGGAGATCATCCGCGGCAACATGAAGCGGCTCGCCACCAGCATCTCGGCCGGCTTCGGTGCGACTGCCGAGATGGATTTCCGGGTCATCTTCGCGCCGCTGGTCAATGCCGATGCCGAGACGGACTTCATCGCATCGGTCGCGGAGGAAATCGCCGGCCCCGACAACGTCAACCGCAACCGCGACCTGATCATGGCGTCGGAGGACTTCTCTTTCATGCTGGAGAAGGTGCCGGGCGCCTATATCAACATCGGCAACGGCGATTCGGCGCCGGTCCACAATCCGGCCTACAATTACGACGACGCGCTCCTGCCCTTCGCGGCCACGCTCTATGCGCGGCTGGTGGAGAAAAAGCTCTCGGCTGGCTGAGGGCCGTCATTCAAGCAATCGGGAATTTCAAAGGGCTCCGATATCAAAGCTATCTCAGGCTCATCGACAATTTGGAGCGGGGCGCGCGATGCTCTCGGTCTGTCGATTGACGCGAGATTGCACTGATTGGACGTAGGATCGCACTTCGGTGACGTTAACGTTCGAAACTACAACATTAGTCGTTGAAACGGGCACTGAAACGATCGCTGCCATACGCTCTGCCAACCAGTTGCGGTCCATGTTGCTCATCGTCCAGCTCCTCTTGACATTTTATGACTCGTTGGAATCACATTACCATCAGGTAAACGCGCAGTCACGCCTATAGTTTCGGCAAAAAGAATAACGAGAGAAAAAATTCTGTGACACAAACAAAAATAAGTCGACCAGAACTCTTTTTTGGGCTTGTGGGGCCAATTGGTGTAAATCTTGAGGAGGTTGCATCAAAACTTGAAATGCAACTATCCTATTATCAATATGATGTAGATGTAATTCACATCACAGATATACTTAAATCAATTGATGGAATGCACGCACGGCAGCACGACTCATTAAGTCAAAGATACGCCGATCTAATTGACGGCGCCAATGCGTATCGCGAGAAATTTCAAGACCCCGCGCTTATGGCAAAACTCGCCATGATACGAATTGATGAACGACGGGGCGCAAACCAGAAAATCGCAGGTCCAGTGCCTCAAAGCGGAGCGCGAGGCACTGCTTATGTGATCCGTCAACTCAAGCGGCCCGAAGAAATTCAACTTCTACGGCAGATCTATGGGAAGCAGGTTTTCCAGATATCAGCTTATGCAGATCCAGCCCCTCGCCGATCGCGGCTTGCACAGAAAATGCGTGATTTCGACAAGGCTAAGACGCGGCAGAGCGACTTTGAGCGCGATGCACTATCGCTTATCAACCGCGACGAGAATGAAGGCTCGCTAGACTACGGTCAGAGGCTTCGCGACGTATTCCCACTCGCAGATGTTTTTATTGATGCCACTTCTGCCGAATCGATCCGGCAAACTATGGATCGCTTCCTAAAGATTATATTTGGCTACAATTTTCACTCTCCATCTCGCGACGAATATGGAATGTACATTGCAAAATCCGCCTCACTTCGATCAGTGGACCTTTCAAGGCAAGTTGGCGCCGCTATCTTTAATCGCCGAGGCGAGGTGAAGGTTCTGGGGTGCAATGAGGTGCCGAGTCCGAAAGGAGGTACATTCTGGGAAAATGATGATGGCGACAATAGAGAATTCATCGGCGGTGAAGATACAAACGAAAAATTCAAACTACGCTTGTTGAGCGATGTTCTGTCGCAATTGGCGGAAATTGGTTATGTTGATAAAAAATTGGCAAATCTGGCGCCGAGAGATTTTCTGAAAAAGGTCAAATCCGATCACGGTATTAAATTAGATAAATCTCTATTGATGATGGAAATAATAGAATATGGGCGCATATTGCATGCAGAAATGAATGCAATTACCGATGCCGCTAGATGTGGAATTCCACTTGAGAACACGACCCTCTATTGTACAACATTTCCTTGCCATCTCTGCGCCAAACATATTCTTTCATCAGGAATACGGAAGGTTGTATACATCGAGCCATACCCTAAAATCTACGCCACGGAATTGTATTCCAAGGAAATTTCCCTTTCTAGATCATCTGAATATATTGACGGCAAGATAGTATTCGAGCCACTTGTGGGAATCGCTCCATTTAGATACAGAGATTTCTTTGAAAAATCAAAACGGAAAGATGAAAATGGCAAAGCATCCGAGTGGCAAGATGGGTCACCATTGCCTTTGATTGAAATTTACAATACAGATTATATCAAAATTGAGCACGGATACCTTCTAGCTCTTGTCGATGAATTTAAAAATAGACAAATGACTTTACCTGCATGGTTAAACACCATCAGTTCCAATGGAGAGAATACCGGTTAGGCCGATGTGTCGTTTTTTACTTGACGCTGCCGCCCATTCCCTCTCCTCCCTCCGCCGTGCGATGGTCCGCCGCCCTCACTAGGACCGACCGCCATGCATGACACGACCACCCTTCCCGACTGGCTCGACGCCGCGCTCGCCTATGTACCACGCTGGATCGACTTTCAGGTCCAGCACGCCGACCAGCCGGGCTGCTCCATCGCCATCGCCCACAGGGGCGAGGTCGTGCTGGAGGAGGCCTTCGGCGTCGCGAATCTCGTGACCGGCGAGCCTCTCTCCCCCCGCCACCGCTTTCGCGCCGCCTCCCATTCCAAGACCTTCACGGCCGTCGGCATTCTGAAACTGAAGGAGCGCGGTCTCCTGCGTCTGGACGATGCGGCCGGCAGCTTCGTTCAGGGCCTGCACCCCGAGGCGGCCTCGGTAACCCTTGGCCAGTTGCTGTCGCACAGTGCCGGCCTGACGCGCGATGGCCGTGACAGCGGCCAGTTCGCCAGCCGGCGCAGTTTCCTGTCCGCCGAAGAGGTGCGCGCGGAACTCGCCGAGCCGCCGCCGATCCCATCGGGGTCCCGGTTCAAATATTCGAACCACGGCTATGCCCTGCTCGGAATGGTCATCGAGGCCGTCACCGGCGAGACCTACCACGACTGGATCACGCGCGAGGTGGTCGCGGCTGCCGGCCTCACCGAAACGGTCTCCGATACCGCCTGGCTGACGGAGGGCACGCTCGCATCGGGTCATTCCACCCGCCTGCCACTCGGTCGTCGCCTTGTCTTTCCCGGCGACAATCCGACCAACGGCGTGGCCGCGGCAGCCGGCTTCACGACGACGGCGGCCGATCTGGCCCGCTTCTTCGCGCAGCTCTCGCCGGCCGCCGAAACCGTCCTGCTCTCGCCGGCCAGCCGTCGCGACCTGTCGCGCCGCCACTGGCGCGACCAGGAGACCCCGGTCGAGCGCTATTACGGGCTCGGCACGATCAGCGGCACGGTGGCCGGCTGGGACTATTTCGGTCATTCCGGCAGCTTTCAGGGCACGCTGTCGCGCACGGCCGTGCTGCCCGGGCAGGACCTTACCGTGTCCGTGCTGGTCAACGCCATCGACGGGCCGGCCCATACCTGGGTAGATGGCATCGTCCACATCCTGAAGACGCACGCGGCGG
Organism: Phreatobacter sp.; assembly: GCF_051860605.1. Classification (GTDB taxonomy): domain Bacteria; phylum Pseudomonadota; class Alphaproteobacteria; order Rhizobiales; family Phreatobacteraceae; genus Phreatobacter. The sequence continues at coordinate 93,118 of NZ_JBHYDR010000009.1, forward strand.
GCGGTGCCCCCTCCAGCCAGGCGGCCGAATGGGCCGGGCGGCGCTGGATGCTGTGGAACGCGGTCGATTTCGTGCCCGTGGGCGACAAGGTCCTCGCCATGAACCCGGCGGTGCTGCCGCCCTTCTTCGAGACCTTCGAGATCGCGCTCGACGGCCCGGACAGCGGGGTGATCGCGCGCGCACCCGGCTTTGCCAGCCCCGGCGAGCCGGCACGGCTCGTCCGCGATGCGGGCGGCGACATCACCGCCGTCACGCTGGGCGGCACGACCTTCATCGACGAGGCCAGCTTCGCCGAGGAGTTGATCGCGACCTACGAGGCGTAACCGGCCGCTATTTGCGTGGCAGCAGCCCGAGGCGCCTTGCCGCCAGATTGTCCAGCCAGCGATCGGGCAAGATCAGCGGCAGGTACCAGTTCATCAGCATCGCGCGGGTCAGCGCATAGCGGGCCTTCGGCTTGTCGGCGGTAAGCGCCAGATGGACGGTGTCAGCCACGGCCGAGGCCGGAAGCGCGTCGGCTGCCCGTTCCAGCACCGCCTTCTCGAAACGCTCGATGATCGGGCCGTAGAAGGTCGGCTGGTAGCGCACGCGGTCGATCGCCCGACCCGATTTCTCCCAGATGGGCGTATCGACCGGCCCCGGCCCGACGATCACCACATCCACGCCGAACGGCATCAGTTCCCGCCTCAGGGCGTGGCTGACCGCTTCCAGCGCGTGTTTGGAAGCCGCATAGCCGCCGACAAAGGGCCAGACCAGCCGGCCTGACACCGATGACATCATGACGATGCGTCCCGGCTTGCCGGCGAAACCCTCCTGTGCGCCGAGCAGCGGCCCGAAGGCCTGCACGGTCGCGATCTGGCCGAGCACGTTGACCTTCCACTGGCGATCGAGTTCGTCCAGCGGCTGATGCAGCAGCGGCCCGGGCAGCGAGACGCCGGCATTGCAGACGAGTCCGGTGAGCGGCTCGCCGTCGAGGCCGGTCGAGACAGTCGCCGCCGCACGCGACAGGCTGTCGGCATCCGTCACATCCGCGATCAGCGCCGTGAACCCCGGCCCGAGCGCGCTGCCCAGCCGGTCCGCATCCTCCGGACTGCGGACCGTGCCGAAAACCCGCCAGCCCCGGGCGACAAGATCCGAGGCAATCGCCTCGCCGATGCCGGACGAGACGCCGGTAATCACGCAGGAGCGCATGCCTATTCCGCCGCCTGCGAGGACCCGCCGCCATAGCGCTTGTCGATATAGGCGATGACCATGGCCTTGAAATCTGCGGCAAGGGTCGGTCCGCGCAGGGTCGCCACCTTCTGGCCATCCACGAAGACCGGGGCCGTCGGGCTTTCGCCGGTGCCCGGCAGCGAGATGCCGATATCGGCATGTTTGGATTCGCCCGGTCCGTTCACGATGCAGCCCATGACGGCGACATTCAGCGCCTCGACGCCCGGATAGCGCGTCTTCCACTCGGGCATGGAGGTGTGGATGAAGCCCTGGATGTCCTGGGCCAGTTCCTGGAACAGGGTCGAGGTGGTGCGACCGCATCCCGGACAGGCCGCCACCAGCGGCACGAAGGTGCGGATGCCCATGGTCTGCAGGATCTCCTGCGCGACCTTCACCTCCACCGTGCGATCGCCGCCAGGCTCGGGGGTGAGCGACACGCGGATCGTGTCTCCGATGCCCTCCTGCAGCAGGATGCCGAGCGCCGCCGAGGAGGCGACGATGCCCTTGGAGCCCATGCCGGCCTCCGTGAGCCCCAGATGCAGGGCGTAGTCGGAGCGCGCCGCCAGCATGCGGTAGACGGAGACGAGGTCCTGCACGGCCGAGACCTTGGCGGAAAGGATGATCCGGTCCTTCGGCAGTCCGATCTCGACGGCCCGATCGCCGGACAGCACGCAGGACTGCACCATGGCCTCGTGCATCACCGCCCGGGCATCGAGCGGCTCCGGCTGCCGGGCATTCTCGTCCATCAGATGGGTCAGCAGGTCCTGGTCCAGCGAGCCCCAGTTGGCACCGATCCGGACGGTCTTGCCATGCGCGATCGCCTTCTCGACGATCATCGCGAACTGACGGTCCTTCTTGTCCTTGAAGCCGACATTTCCGGGATTGATCCGGTATTTGTCGAGGGCCTCCGCGCAGGCAGGATGGTCGGCGAGCAGCTTGTGGCCGATATAGTGGAAGTCGCCGACCAGCGGCACGCCGACGCCCATTCTCATCAGCCGGTCGCGGATATGCGGCACCGCGGCCGCGCTCTCGTCGCGGTCCACTGTGATCCGGACCAGTTCGGAACCGGCCCGCGCCAGCGCCGCCACCTGGCGGACGGTCGCTTCGATGTCGGCTGTGTCCGTATTGGTCATCGACTGGACGACGACGGGGGCGCCGGCGCCGACCCGGACGGCCGCAGCACCCTGCCCGACCACGACGCCGACGGTCCGATGCCGTGCCTTCACGCCGAAACCCTGCGACATGCAACCGATCTCCGCTGTCGACCCGCACATAACGCCTTGCGCCGACCGGCGCCAGCGTCGTCCGCGCGGGCGCCTGCCAGATGCATGCCGGGACGCTCATTTAACTGAAAATTGACCATGATCTGGTGTCCTGCGCTCCACAATAATGTGGGGGAATGCCTGTGGCTGCCATGAAACTGCGCGGAAAATTGCTGATCGGTTTCGCCGCCCTCATCGCCATTTCGGCCGCCAGCGCCGCGCTCTCGTTCTGGAAGGCGCGCTATATTGCCGACAGCGTGCGGACCGTCGCCGACATTCGCGCCCCCGCCGCGCTCCTTGGTGCCCGGCTGGTGACGGCCGTCAACCAGGCCCGCCTTGTGGTCAGCGACCAGATCATCGACCCCCGCGAGCAGAACGCCGCGCTCTGGGAGCAGACCTGGGAGGAGATCGCGCGAGATCGCGATGCCATGGACCGCTACGCGGCCAGCTTCGTTCGCGAGGAGGACCGCGCACGCTGGACGGAGGCTCGGCCGGTCTTCGACGAGATGAAGGCGAGCCAGAGGCGCGTCCTGAACCTGATCGGCACATCCGAGCAGTTTCCGGCCCTCACCGCTTATGAGCAGGACATCGTGCCTCGGCTGGGTGCCCTGGAGGAGACGCTGGCAACCCTCGTCGCCCGGGAGATCGACAAGGGCGCGAACGCCTCCGAAATGGTCATGTCGTTCCTGGTCGCGCTGCAGGCCCGTACGCTCTCGGCGGTGCGCGATCTCGGCAGCTACGTCCATCTCGGACGGGATGCCGAGAAAAAGCAGTTCGAGGAATCGTGGAAACGGGCGCAGGAACGGCTCGGCGACATCACCGTCTTCAGCGGCACGCTGACCACGGAGCAGAACCAGGCCCTCGAGAAGGTCCGCGCGGCCATGGCCGCCATCCAGTTCGGTGCGACAGATATCCTCGCCCTGCGCGGTGAAGCCGGTTGGAATGCCCCCATGGCGCTGATGCGCTCGGAAGTGTTGCCGCTGACCGGCCGGATTTTGACGGCTCTGGAAGGAACCGCCGATGCGAACGGCAGCCGCTCGGGTGGATTGATCGACACCCAGATCGCCATGCTCAATGCCGGCACGCACTCTGCCGGCGGGCAGGCCTCGCAGCTGTCCACCATGCTGATCGTCGCCGCCCTCGTCTCGCTTGCGGCGGGTCTCGTCATCGCCCTGCTGCTGGGCCGGATGATCGTGGGGCCCATCGCCGGCATGACGTCCGCCATGCAGTCGCTGTCCGAGGGCCGCCTGGACACCGAGATTCCGGGCCGCGAGCGGACCGACGAGGTCGGCGGCATGGCCGCCGCCATGGGCGTGTTCCGCGACCGTCTGGCCGAGGCCGAGGAGGCGCGCGCAGCCCAGGACGCCGCCCGCGCGGCCGAGGCAGAGCGCCTCGCCCGCCGCAATGCCGTGGCGGAAGATTTCGTTGCCAAGATGAGCGAGCTTGCGGCCAGCTTCACGGTCGCCTCGTCGCGCGTCGAGGACGCAGCTCGGGAATTGTCCACCACCGCCGAGGAAACCACCCGCCAGGCAGGCGATGTCGCCGGCGCGGCGGAAAACGCCTCGATCAACGTGCAGACGGTCGCCGCCTCCACCGAGGAACTGGCCGCCTCCGTCCGCGAGATCACCGGACAGGTGGTCCGTTCGGCCGAAAGCGCGGACGAGGCTGTTCAGGGCGCCCGCAAGACCGAAGAGCAGATCCGGGCACTGGCCGGCGCCGCGGACCGGATCGGCGACGTCGTCAACCTGATCAAGGCGATTGCCGATCAGACCAACCTTCTGGCGCTCAACGCGACAATCGAAGCCGCGCGCGCGGGCGAGGCCGGCCGGGGCTTTGCCATCGTCGCCTCGGAAGTGAAGAACCTTGCCGCGCAGACCGGCAAGGCGACCGAGGACATTGCCGCCAAGGTCTCGGAAATCCAGGAAGCCACCGCCGCAACAGTCGATTCGATCGCCTCGATCGCGGCCACCATCGACGAGATCAGGACCATCACCTCAGCGGTCACGAGCGCCGTCGAGGAACAGGGCGCGGCGACCGGCGAGATAGCCGGCAACTGCCAGCGCGCCGCCGAATCGGCGACAGGCGTCACCGGCACGATTGCCGATGTCGGGCAGGCGGCGCAGGCGACCGGCCGCTCCGCCGGCGAACTCATGGCCCTGGCGACCGACTTGTCGTCCCATGCCGGAACGCTGCAGGCGGAAGTGGAGAGCTTCGTCGGAGCGCTGAAGGCAGCCTGATCAGCCCGTACCCGCCTCGTCGCAATGGCTGCAACGGCCGAACATCTCCACCACGCGGGAGGCCGGCGCGAAGCCGGCCTTCTTAGCAATGGTGTCGAGGTCGCGCTCGACGGTCGCTCCCGGCGCCTCCGAGACGCAGCCGCAGGCATCGCAGATCATGAACACCACGAGGTCGGAGCGCTCGTGCCGGTGCGCGCAGGCGACAAATGCGTTGCGGCTCTCGATCCGGTGGATCAGGCCCGCATCGAGAAGGAAGTCCAGCACCCGATAGACGCTGATCGGCGCCGGACGCCGGCCGCTGTCGCGGTGCATCCGCTCGATCAGTTCATAGGCGCCGAGCGGCGCGGGTGACCCGGCCAGGTGCTGGAGCACCTCGCGCCGGATCGGCGTCAGCTTGAGCCGCTTCTCGGCGCAGCGCGCCTCCGCGACCTTCAGCGCGTCCACCGGAGGATCCCCGTGCTCGCAGGCGTGGTCATGGCTATGGCGCGCGCGCTGCATGGTCCGGCCCTTCGCTCCCTGTTCCGTCCTGATAGCATGTCACAGGCCGCTGCCGAAGCCGCCCGCCGGTCACCGGCTTGCTGCAATGCGGAACCGGCGCCATCATGCCGGCCACACCGACAATGTCCGCATCAGGGAGATAGGCACGATGTCCAAGCAGGGAAAGAGCGCGATCGTCACGGGGTCGACCAGCGGCATCGGCCTTGCCATTGCCACGGCCCTCGCGCGCGAGGGCTGCGACGTGATGCTGAACGGGCTCGGTGACGCGGCCGAGATCGAGGCCACCCGCGCCCGGCTTGCGGCCGAGACCGGCCGTACCATCCTGTTCTCCCCGGCCAACATGATGCAGCCGGACGAGATCACCGCCATGGTCGGCGAAGCGGAGGGCGCCTTCGGCAAGGTCGATGTGCTCGTCTCGAATGCCGGCATCCAGCATGTTTCGCCGGTGGAGGATTTCCCGGTCGACAAATGGAACGCCGTCATCGCCATCAACCTGAGCGCGGCCTTCCATCTCACCCGCGCCGTGGTGCCCGGCATGAAGGCACGCAAGCATGGCCGCATCGTCAACATCGCGTCGGCGCACTCGCTGGTCGCCTCCCCCTTCAAGTCGGCCTATGTCGCTGCCAAGCATGGCCTTGCCGGCTTCACCAAGACGATCGCGCTGGAGCTTGCCACCTTCGGCATCACCGCCAACTGCATCTCGCCCGGCTATGTCTGGACGCCGCTGGTGGAGCGGCAGATTCCCGACACGATGAAGGCGCGCAACCTCACCCGCGAGCAGGTCATGAACGACGTGCTGCTCGCCGCCCAGCCGACCAAGCAGTTCGTCCAGACCGACGAGGTCGCGGCCCTGGTGCTCTACCTGTGCTCGGATGCGGCGAAGAACATCACCGGCGCCAATAACGTCATCGATGGCGGCTGGACCGCGGCGTGATGGCCGCGCCAGCGCCGCCGGCCCCGCCGCGCCGCATCAACCTCGCCCTGCAGGGCGGCGGCGCCCATGGGGCCTTCACCTGGGGGGTGCTGGACGGATTCCTGGGCGACGAGCGCATCGTCATCGACGGTGTCACCGGCACCTCGGCCGGTGCCGTCAATGCGGTGCTGTTCGCCGACGGAATGGCGGAGGGCGGGCGCAAGGCGGCACATGACCGGCTCGCGCGCTTCTGGCAGGCCGCCTCCCGCGATGGCAGCCTTCCGGCCGCGCAGCGCCGGGTTCTGGACCGGCTGTTCTCCGTGATGCCCTTCGAAGGCTCCTTGATGGAGGCCTGGACCAGCGCCATGCAGCGCTATTTCTCGCCCTACGACCTCAATCCCTTCGAGATCAATCCGCTCGAGGACCTGATCAACCACTTCGTCGATTTCGACAGGCTGGCGGCCTACGAACCGCTGCAGGTCTTCGTCTCGGCAACCAATGTGCGCACCGGCAAGCTGACCGTGTTCCGGCGCGAGAGCCTGACCTGCCGGGCCGTCATGGCCTCGGCCTGCCTGCCCAACCTGTTCCGGGCCGTGGAGATCGATGGCGTGCCCTACTGGGACGGCGGCTACATGGCCAATCCGGCCCTGTTCCCGCTCTATCGCACCACGGAGGCCGAGGACATCGTCATCGTCCAGCTCAACCCCGTGCTGCGCAACGAGACGCCGACCTCGTCACGCCAGATCACCAACCGCATCAACGAGATCACCTTCAACTCACCGCTCATGGGCGAGCTCAGGGCCGCGGCTTTCGTCGCGCGGCTGATCGACGAGGGCAAGCTGGTGCGTGGCCGGGACAAGGGCCAGTATCGCCACATCAATGTCCATCGCATCGCATTGAGCGACGCCCTCGCCGACCTGACGGCCAGTTCCAAGGCCGACACCGACTACGACTTCCTGCTCAAGCTGCGCGAGGCCGGCCACCGCGCGGCCCGGCATTTCCTCAAGAGCCATTTCGACGACATCGGCGTGCGCTCGACCCTCGACCTGGACGAGCAGTTGGCGGCGGTCTGGGCCTGAGCCGCTCAGCCGGCGCCGCCCGGCCGGTCGGGAACCGGCACGCCGAGCAGTTGCGCGGCGCGCTCGACCACCGCCTCCTCCATTTCCTGCATCCGCCCGTCCGCCAGCACCACGCGCCACATCATGTCGATGATGCGCCGCCGCGACGGCTCGTCGAGGGTGCGGGCGAGGATGTCGGCAAATCCGGTCCAGTTGGCCTCGCGCTGTTCGGCGTCCTGCGCCTGCCCGATCAGCCGCCGCGTATCGTCGAGACTGAGATCGAAGCCCGTCGAGAGCGCCTCTTCCAGCACCACCATCTCGATGGGCGCCGCCCGGCCATCGACCGTCATGGCGTGAACGAGAAGCACCGCAGCCGCCAGCCGGTAGTCGCCCTCGCCGAAAGGCTCCGGCAGTTCGCTGGCAGAGTCGGCAAAGAGCGAAAAGAACCGGTCGAGCATGGTCGGTCAGCCTCCGTCGCCGATTTTCCAGACCGGCGGCGCCAAGGCAAGGGGCGGAAGGGCGTGAACCGGTCCAGTCGCGCGCACCCGGCATGGGCCCTGCCCGGCCGATGGCTTGGCCGCAGCGCGCCGCCGGGCTAAGGACACGGCCCGGGCTTCGGGCCGGCATTCAGGGAGAAAGATCATGGCAATCGAGCGCAAACAGGTCGGCCCGCGCATGAGCGGCGCCGTCGTCCACGGCAACACCGTCTATCTGGCCGGACAGGTTGCCCACAAGGCGGCCGGCAAGTCCGTCACCGAACAGACGCAGGAAATCCTCGCCACCATCGACGCCCTGCTGGCCGAGTGCGGCACCTCCAAGCAGAACCTGCTGTCGGCCAACATCTGGCTGTCGGACATGTCGACCTTCGCCGAGATGAACGCCGTCTGGGACGGCTGGGTCGTTGCGGGCCACACCCCGGCCCGTGCCACGGTCGAGGCCAGGCTCGCCGCTCCGCAATATACGGTCGAGATCATGGTGGTCGCGGCCAAGTAGGGCCGTCTCCCGAATGAAAAGGCCGCGGCACCAGGTGCCGCGGCCTTTTTTTGCTGGAAGTTCGGCAGATCAGGCGGCGCGAACGCCATCCAGGAAGGTTCGGATCTCGCCTTCGAGAGCCTGTGCCTCGTCGCCGAGCCGGCCGGACAGCGAACGGACCGCGCCGGCCGTCTGGCGCGCCGATTGCGCCGTACCGCCGGCAACCCCCATGGCTTCGGCGCCTCCGCGCGTCTCGTCGGAGGCCCGGTTGGCGGCCTCGGCAATGGTCGACACCGCCGCGTTCTGCTCCTCGACCGCAGCTGCCACCGAGGCCGCGATCTGGCGCATCTCGCCGATCACCGAACTGACCTTGTCGATCGCATCGACCGCATCGCCCGAGGCTTCCTGGATGGCGCCGATCTGGGAGGCGATCTCCTCGGTCGCGCGCGCCGTCTGGCTGGCAAGGTTCTTCACCTCCGACGCGACGACCGCGAAGCCGCGGCCGGCCTCGCCCGCACGGGCCGCCTCGATGGTGGCGTTGAGCGCCAGGAGGTTTGTCTGGGCCGCGATCGCCTGAATGAGGTTCACCACCTCGCCGATGCGGCTGGCGGCCGAGGCGAGCGAGCCCATGGTCTGTGCGGTGCGCTCGGCCTCGGTGACGGCCGTGCCGGCAACCTCGGTCGACTTGGACGCCTGGCTGGCGATCTCCGCGATCGAGGCGGCAAGCTCCTCCGCAGCAGCGGCGGCCGAGGCGACCGAGCCGGCCGCCTGGTCCATGGCCTGCGAGGCCAGGGTCGCCTGGTCGCTGACTGCACCGGAATCATCGTCGAGCTTGTCGGAGGCGCCGTCCAGTTCGCCGGAAGCGGAGCGCAGCGAGGTCAGCGAGCGGTCCACGGCCTCTTCGAAGCCCCGGATCAGCCCGTCGACCGCATTGGCGCGGCGGTTGCGTGCCTCGGCCTCGGCGACCTGCTCGGCGGCAAGGCGCTCGCGCTCCACGGCATTGTCGCGGAACACGATGACCGCACGGGCCATCTCGCCGAGTTCGTCGGTGGCTTCGGTGCCGGGGACCTCGACATTGGTATCGCCGGCGGCCAGCGTGCGCATCGCGCCGGTGATGCCGCTGATCTGGCGGGTGATGGTCCGGCCGAGGCCGAGGCCGACGACCCCGCACAGCAGCAGCATGGACACGACGATGCCGATCACCCAGTTGCGGGTAACGACTTCGGCGGCAATGCGCTGCTCCGCTGCACGGGTGCGACCGTCACCGGCTGCCGAGACCATCAGGTTGGTGGTCTGGTCGAGGCCCACCAGCAGGGCATCGAGCTGCTCGTTGGTGCTCTGCACCGAGCGCTGGCCCTCGACATAGGCATCGAGCGCCGGCCAGTAGGCCTCGCCGGCCTTCATCAGATCGGTCTTCATCGACGGGGCGATGACCGAGCGGGACACCTCGTTGACGAACTTGGTACGCGCCTGCCGGAACAGCTCGAGATCGCTCTCCTCGCCCCGGATGATGAAATCCTTCTCGTGCCGGCGCATCTGGAGCACCTGCTCCAGGATGCCGGCGCCATCGTCGAAGTTCTGCGCCACGCGGCGCGCGAGAACCTCAAGCTGCTGGACCGACTCGTTCATCTTGCCGGTCAGCCCGGTCGTCTCGGTCATGCCCAGCGCCTCGACGGTCGCCGTGGCAAAGCCGAAGACCTGCTGGGCGTCCTGAAGCTGGGTCACGGCCTTGTCGACATCGGCAGTGAACCGGGCGGCCTCGGGCTTGGCGCGGATCTGGCGCAGTGCCATCAGGGCCTCGACGCGCGCCTGCGCAAAGGCTGTCGAGGCGCCGGCATTGTAGCGCTCGGCGAAATCGATTGCCGCATAGCGCAGGTCGCGGACACTCGCCTTGACCCGGCTCGCATCGGTCGCGAGCTCCGCATAGGCCTCGTAGGACTGGAACGCCGCGGCTGCTGAGCGCTGGCCGTACCAGGACGTGGCACCGGCTGCGACGACGCCGGCGATCGGGACAAGCGCCATGAGCGCGATCTTGAATCGGATCGAAAGTCGAGGCATCGGAATCATGGCTGCATCCGCGGTTATGGGCGCGTAGACTGTCGTAGCGATTGGTTAAGGAACCCATATCGCCACGGTATTCGGCTCTGCTGAAACCAGAGAAATGGCGTGGCTGCAGACGTTTTTAAGGTGACGTAGGGGTAATTGCCGCGCGGCCTTGCGGTCGTTACGGTGCCCGCCCGATTCATGAGCATCGACGTCCTTGGCAGCCCGTCTCGCCCCGTTCCTCTTCGTGATCCTCTGGTCGACGGGCTGGATCGTCGCGGGCTTCTCGGCCCGCTACGCCGATCCGTTGTGGTTCCTGTTCCTGCGCTTCGCCCTGGCGGGGGCGGTGATCGGTCTCATTGCCTTGGTCATGCGGGCGCCCTGGCCACGCTCCGGCGGCGAGGTCGGCCACGCGATGGTGTCGGGCCTGCTCCTGCACACGCTCTATCTCGGTGGCGTATGGTGGGCGGTCCGCAACGGCGTGCCATCCGGCGTTTCGGGGATCATGGCAGGCCTTCAGCCCGTGATGACCGCCCTTCTCGCACCCGCAATCCTTGGCGAGCGCATCACGCCCGGCCAGGTTCTCGGCGTGGCGCTGGGCTTCCTCGGCGTCATTCTCGTGCTGGCGCCAAAGCTGGTCGGCGTCTCGGCCACGGCCTTTGACGCCATCGTGACCCCGCTGGTCGTGAACCTCTGCGCCATGGTCGCGGTGACGGCCGGCACCTTCTACCAGAAGCGCTTCGTCTCCGGTGGCGACATGCGCACCACCACCTTCCTGCAATATGTGGCGGCCTCCCTGGGCGTCCTGCCGCTGCTGGCCCTGTTCGGCGCTGTCGAGGCGGAATGGAACCAGACGCTGGTTCTGACCATGGCCTGGTCGGTCCTGGCGCTGTCCGTCGGCGGAATCGGGCTGTTTCTCTACCTGATCCGGCGCGGCGAGGTCTCGCGGGCCGCCGCCTATATCTATCTGGTCCCGGCCGTCTCGGCCCTGATGGCCTTCCTGTTCTTCGGCGAGACGCTGACCCCGGTCCAGCTCGCCGGCATGGCGGTCACGGCCGCCGGTGTGTGGCTGGCAACACGCCCGGCCTGAACCGGCCCCTAGTCTTTCGCCGGATTGCAGCACGGGCCGTCTGCGCTATTTTGCGGTGCAACATCCCTCCCTCTCCCGTCCGGAGCCGACCATGAGCCCCGCTCTCGCCGTCAAGGACCAGCCGCCCCCCCTCCTGGACCTCGCCCAGGGAGCTGTCGTCGCCGCGGACGCAATCCTCGCCGATGCTGTGGCTTCTGTCCGCATGCTGGTTACGGAAAACGGCCGCATCTCCAGTGCCGCGCTGGAGCGCGAGCAGCGCGCCGCCCACGGGCTCTCGTGGCTGGCGACCTATGTGGAGAGCGTTCGCCAGCTTGCATCCTATGCCGAGCGGCTGGGCGCGCAGGGCAAGTTCGGCGAGATCGAGGACCTGATCGTCCGCATCGGGCTCGGCGAATATCTCGCGCAGATCCTCGGCGGCATTGCCATGAGCCAGGGCGAGACGGTCCGCCCCGCCGATCTCGGCCTCTCCGCCTCCGACATCGCGAGGCGCTTTGCCGGCGCCTGCGACACGCTGATCGCAACCGGCAACACCGCCGCGAACCGGGCCCGCCTTGCAGTGCTGGTTCAGGAGCAGGAATCCTCCGGCCATTTCGGCGAACCCGCGCTCGACGAGACGCTGGAGGCGATCCGCGACGAGATGCGCAAGTTCTCGCTGGCCGAGGTCATTCCCCATGCCCACGAATGGCACCTGAAGAACGAGTACATTCCGCTGGACGTCATCGCCAAGCTATCCGAACTCGGCGTCTTCGGCCTGACTCTGCCCGAACATTTCGGCGGCATGGGCCTCGGCAAGGAATCCATGTGCGTCGTCTCCGAGGAGCTGTCGCGCGGCTATATCGGCGTCGGCTCGCTCGGCACCCGTTCCGAGATTGCCTGCGAACTGATCCTCGCCGGCGGCACCGATGCCCAGAAGGACTACTGGCTGCCGAAGATCGCCACCGGCGAGATCCTTCCCACCGCCGTGTTCACCGAGCCGAACACCGGCTCCGACCTCGCCTCGCTGAAGACGCGCGCCGTCCGCGAGGGGGACACCTACAAAATCTACGGCAACAAGACCTGGATTACCCATCCGGTCCGCGCCGACGTGATGACGCTGCTCGTGCGCACCAATCCGGACGAGCCCGGCTACAAGGGCCTGTCCATGCTTCTGGCCGAGAAGCCGCGTGGCACGGACGAGGACCCCTTCCCCGCAGAGGGCATGTCCGGCGGCGAGATCGAGGTGCTCGGCTATCGCGGCATGAAGGAATACGAGATCTCCTTCGACGGGTTCGCGGTGAAGGCCGACAACCTGCTCGGCGGCGTCGAGGGCCAGGGCTTCAAGCAGCTCATGCAAACCTTCGAGGCGGCACGGATCCAGACGGCGGCTCGCGCGGTCGGCGTTGCCCAGGCGGCGATGGACCTCGGGCTGCGCTACGCCCAGGAGCGCATCCAGTTCGGCAAGCCTCTGATCGCCTTCCCGCGCGTCGCCGACAAGATCGCCATGATGGCGGTCGAGGTCATGATCGCCCGCCAGCTGACCTATTATTCGGCGCGCCAGAAGGACCTGGACCGGCGCTGCGACCTGGAGGCCGGCATGGCCAAGTTGCTTGGCGCGCGCGTAGCCTGGGCGGCCGCCGACAATGCCCTGCAGATCCATGGCGGCAATGGTTTCGCGCTGGAATATCCGGTTAGCCGGGTGCTCTGCGACGCCCGCATCCTGAACATCTTCGAGGGCGCGGCCGAGATCCAGGCGCAGGTCATCGCGCGGCGGCTGCTGGACGGCGGAAACTGAGAGCGCCGAAGGGGTGGCGGCGCACTACGCGCTCCCACGCGCTTTCGGGATCGGCACGGGCCATGCTTGCATCGGCCCGAGCGCGCAACGTGCCAGCGCGCATTTTGCCAGCGCTGCCGGAGCCCCCCGATGTTCAACCCGTTCACTCTCGTCGGCTTCCACACCCTCGTCAGCTTTGCCGCCATCCTTGCAGGCATCGTCGTGGTCCTGCGCGTCACGGCCGGTTCGCTGCCGGCCCTCTGGACGGAGGTCTTCCTCGCAACGGCCGTCATCACCAGCGCGACGGGCTTCCTGTTCCCGTTCAGCCACGTGCTGCCGTCGCACATCGTCGGCGCCATCGCACTCGTCGTGCTCGCGGCGACGCTGCTTGCCCAATATGTCTTTCACTTCGTCGGGCCATGGCGCGCAATCTATGCGATCGGCCTTGTCGCGAGCCTCTATCTGCTGCTGTTCGTTCTGATCGCGCAGGCCTTCATGAAGATCGAGGTGCTGCACCGCCTCGCGCCGACGCAAAGCGAGGCACCCTTCGCCATCGCGCAAGTCCTGCTCATTGCTGTCATGCTCTGGGTGGGGATGCGGGCGCTGCGCGCCTTTCATCCCGGCGGCTGGGTGGCGCGGCCCTGAGCGCCTCAGGCATTTGCCGCCCTCAGCGCCCTGTCGATGTCCGCATAGAGGTCGTCCACCGTCTCGAGGCCGACCGACAGGCGCAGGAGGTCCGTCGGGCAGGGCGAGCCGGCGCCCTCGATCGAGGCGCGGTGCTCGATCAGGCTCTCGACGCCGCCGAGCGAGGTTGCCCGCTTCCACAGCTCCACGCGCGCGGCGGTGGAGATCGCCGCCTGCTCGCCCGCCCTGACGCGGATCGACATCATGCCCCCGAAGCCGCCCTGCATCTGCCGGGCGGCCAGAGCATGCTGCGGATGGCTCGTCAGGCCGGGATACAGCACCTCGGCGACCAGCGGGTGCGCCTCGAGCTTCGCGGCAAGGGCCAGCGCGGCCTTCGCCTGCGCCTCAACGCGGACGTGAAGCGTGCGCATGCCGCGAATCAGCAGGAAGGCCTCGAAGGGACCGAGAATCTGCCCGTGCATGGAGCGGACCCGCCGGACCTTCGCCCAGAACTCGTTGGCCTCGCGCGCGACCAGCGCGCCGGCCACCACGTCCGAATGGCCGTTGAGATACTTGGTCGCCGCATGCATGACGATATCGGCACCGAGCGCCAGCGGCCGGGTGAAGACAGGTGTTGCGACGGTCGAGTCCACGGCGCAGATGGCCCCCGCAGAATGGGCGATCTCGGCGGCCCCGGCGATGTCGGAGACCGACCAGAGCGGATTCGACGGCGTCTCCAGCCAGACGAGCTTCGTCTTGCCGGGCTGGACCGCGGCCTTCACGGCCGCAAGGTCGGTCGTGTCCACAAAGGTGGTCGTGTAGCCATAGGCCACCGCATCGTTCATCAGCCAGTTGCGCAGGGCCCAGTACATCACCGTCGGCGCCACGACATGCGCGCCCGCGGGCAGCGCCATGACCACGGCGGTCGCCGCCGACATGCCCGAGCCGAGCACCATGGCCTCGGCGCCGCCCTCCAGCATGGCCAGCACCGCCTCGCACTGGCGAACCGTCTGGTTGTCGGGGCGGCCGTAGATGAAGCCGTTGCGGTACTGGTTGTCGGGGTCGCGGATATAGGTTGTCGCAACGTGGATGGGCGTCACGACGCCATGGGTTTCCGGCTCTTCCCAGCCAAGCGCCTGCGCGGCCAGCGTGCGCCTGTCGAGGCCTTGCGAGGGGGAGCGGTCGGTCATGCGGCTGGGTCCGGAAACAGAGGGAGGACGATGCGGGCGGCACGGCCGCTCCACGATACCGGAATAGATTTCTCACATCTTGGAATCAAGTCTCGGCTGCGCATGTCCGAAAACAGGCAACTGACATCATGACAGGGTTGCGCAGACCGCGCTAACCTTGCGCCATGTTCCTGCCGCTCTCCGACGACAACCCCCACAAGCTGATCCGCGCGCCCTATGTCACGTTCGCGCTGATCGGGCTGAACGTCATCATCTTCCTGCTCACCACCGGGCTGGTTCCGACCCCGACCGCCAATGCCAATGCGCTTGGCTATGGCCTCATCCCGGCCGTGGTGACGGAGCGGGCTGCGCTGGCCCCGCATCTGGTGGCCGTCCCGACCTGGGCGACCTGGTTGACCTACATGTTCATGCATGGCGGCTGGATGCACCTGATCGGTAACATGCTGTTCCTCTGGGTCTTCGCCGACAATGTCGAGGACGCCATGGGCCATGTGCGGTTCCTTGCCTTCTACCTGATCTGCGGATTGGTTGGCGGAGGGGCGCACCTCCTGCTGAACCCGGCCTCGCAGGCACCCCTGGTCGGAGCGTCCGGCGCCGTGTCGGGGGTGCTCGCGGCCTATCTCCTGCTCTATCCACATGTCCGGGTCTTCGGCCTGGCCTTCAAGATCATTCCCATCACGATCCCCGTCTGGCTGGCGCTCGGCACCTGGGTGGCGTTGCAGGTCTATTATCTCGTGGTCTCGACCGGAGGGGTGACCGCCTGGTGGGCCCATATTGGAGGGCTCGCGGCTGGCTTCGCGCTGGTGGCCGTGTTCAAGGACCGCTCGATCCCGCTGTTCGGTCGCGAGCGGCGGCTCGCCGTCACCGTGCCCCACTTTCCGCTGCACAGGACCTGATCCGCCCCCTGCCCTTCGGACCTTTTGCCTCGGCGCGACCTTTCGCCTAAGACGCTGGCACCCCGAACGAACGGGCGCAGGGCCACTGCGCGCAACCTGGAGGAAGCTTATGCAGATCGGCAAGGACACCGCCGCCATTGTCACGGGCGGCGCATCGGGCCTGGGTGAGGCGACGGCGCGCCGGCTCGCATCCCATGGTGCCAGGGTTGCCATCTTCGACCTCAATGTCGAGCGCGGCGAGAAGGTGGCGGCCGAGATCGGCGGCGTCATGTGCCAGGTCAACGTCGCGGACGAGGCCTCGGTGGATGCCGGCCTTGCCAAGGCACGCGGTGTCCATGGCATCGAGCGCATCCTGGTCAACTGTGCCGGCATCGGCCCGCCGAAGAAGACGATCAGCCGCGACAAGGCCACGGGCAGCATCGTTCCGCATGATCTCGCCAGCTTCACGAAGATCATCCACGTCAACCTCATCGGCTCCTTCCAGATGATCGCCAAATGCGCGGCCGGCATGGCCTCGCTGGACCCGGCGACACCGGATGGCGGGCGCGGCGTGATCGTGTCCACCGCCTCGGTCGCCGCCGAGGACGGCCAGGTCGGCCAGGCCGCCTATTCGGCCTCCAAGGGCGGCGTCGTCGGCATGACCCTGCCGATCGCGCGCGACCTGTCGCGCGAGGGCATCCGCGTGATGACGATCATGCCCGGCCTCTTCCACACCCCACTTTTCGACACGCTTTCGCCCGAGGCGCGCCAATCGCTGGAGGCACAGGTGCCATTCCCGTCCCGGCTCGGAAAGCCGGAGGAATATGCCAAGATGGTCGAGCACATCATCGACAACGACATGCTGAACGGCTTTGCCATCCGCCTTGATGGCGCGATCCGCATGGCGCCGCGATGACCGGCTGAATCGGAACCTTTCGTGGACGTCTCCCCCCTCGTCTCGGCCTACCGCTACCGCTTCCATGTGCTCGATGCCCATGGAGCGCGGGTGGGTGGGCTGGCGAGGCCGGCGGCGACCATCGAGGAGGCACTGAAGCGGGCGGCGGCCGACCTCAAGCTCGTCAACGATCCGCCGAATGCCCTGAAGGCGCTCGCGTCCCGCACCAACCAGGAGACGCGCAACGCGCTGCGCGATGTCATCGCCCGCGCCGAGAACGACCTTGCCATCGCCATCACGCGGTTCGGCACCGAGATCGGCGCGCCGGCCATCGGCCCGCATATCGAACTCAGGGCAACCCTCGACGGGCTCGACCGCTCCTATCGCGCCGCCGAGCCCGGCCCCTTCGATTTCGAGGGCTGGTTCGACTATCTCGATGCCCAGATCGCCCATCTGACGGCCCTCTCGGATATCGAGAAGGACCTGGACGCCGCGCGGCGCGGCGGGGTGGCCCCGTTGCAGGTGCCCGATTCCTCACCGCGCCGGCTGCGGTGGGTGCTGGTCGCGCTGGCCGGCTCTGCCGTCGTGGCGCTCGGCATCGCGGCGATGCTGACGCTCAACGGGCCCGGCGATGCCACCCGCTCCACCGCTCAGCCCGGACCGGAGACCCCGCGCGTGGTGCGGACCGTGCCCATCACGGTTCCGCCGCTCGAGCAGCAGCCGGCTGCGCCGGCACCGGCCGCGCCGCCCCAGCAGCAGGCGGCCGTTCAACCCGGATGCCGGACCTTC
The DNA here is from genome assembly GCF_051860605.1 of Phreatobacter sp. Taxonomy (GTDB): domain Bacteria; phylum Pseudomonadota; class Alphaproteobacteria; order Rhizobiales; family Phreatobacteraceae; genus Phreatobacter. Next base: position 110,523 of record NZ_JBHYDR010000009.1, read on the forward strand.
GAGATCGAAGTGGGCGGTGAAGGCGCAGACCTGATCGACGCGCCGGTCGGCGGACAGCCGGTGGTTCGCCTGGAGCCCGGCGAGAAACTCGTGCTCAGGCAGGTGATCGATTTCGGTCCGAACCGGCTGGTGGAGGTCGAGGTCCCGGGTCGTTCGGCCCGCGGCTTCGTCAACGAGCGCGAGGCGCGACTGCCGGTCATGACCTGGACCTGCGACCGCTAGATGGCGGTTCAGCGCCCTGCAATCGTGTCCATCGCCTTTGCCAGCTGAACATCCTTGTCCGTCAGGCCCTCGGCGTCGTGGGTCGACAGCACGACATCCACCGTCCGGTAGACATTGCTCCATTCGGGATGGTGGTCCATCTGCTCGGCCACCAGCGCCACGCGGGACATGAAGCCCCAGGCTTCCGAGAAGTCGCGGAACACGAACCGGCGACGGATGGCGTCGCGTCCGTCCACCTCGGCCCAGTCCGGAAGGCTGGCGAGCCCTGCCGCCCGGCCCTCACCCGTCAATCTGTCTGCCATGGCTTTGTCCCCGTTCCGGTCTTCGATGATAGGGCGGCGGTGAGCAAAGGGTAGCGCAAAGAAAAGCGGGGCGGGGCGCACCGGCCCGCACGTTCGTGTCGGAGGGGATGACCGAACGTTGTCACCACCGGCAGAACCGGCGGCGCTCGTCCCGCACCATTGACGCTCCGGGGGGCTGGGGGGCTGAAGAGTCCAGAGCACCACAGGCGGGCGACGAGTCGACAATCGCAGGGTCTCCCCCCGTCTTGACCCCACGGGGGCCGAAATAGGGCCGCAAGGTGGCGCTCATGACGGGGCCGTGAACGGCGCCCAAAGCATCAGGCCCCGGCGCTCGCCGATTGGCTGACGGGAAGGATTGCCGGCGGGTGGCCCGTCTCGGCGAGGAAGCGGATCAGGTCATCGCGGCCGATGCTGGTGGTCGCGGTGTTCTCGAGCGGGTGATAGTTGAGGATCGCATGATCGAGCATGGCCGAATCCAGCACCACGGTGACGCGATGGTCCGTGTCGAACATGCCACCAAACGGTGTGACCGAGCCCGGCGTGACGCCCCAGACCGCCTCCAGCAAGTCCGCGGGGCCGAAGGACAGCCGGCCTGACGCCCCGATGACCTCGTGCAGCCGTTTCAGGTCGATCACGGCCTCGCCCAGCGCGACCACCAGGAACAGCCGGCCCTTCTTGTCCTTCAGGAACAGGTTCTTGGTATGCCCGCCTGCGATGGTCTCCTTGACGTGCCGGCTCTCGGCAACGGTGAACACCGCCGGGTGCTCGTGAGTGGTCGTCTCGATCCCCAGGCGCTGCAGCAGGCTGAAAAGGGCCCGGCGCCGGGTGGCAATCGTGTCAGCTGTAGCGGTCATTGAGCCGTCCCGATGATGCGGACGGCCTTCATAGCCACGCAGTTCAAGGTCGTCACCGTCCGCGTGCAATGCGGGTTTGCATGTGGGCGCACATACGCCTACCCGTTGTTCCAGCGAGGCCAAAGCATCCTGACCTGCCATGACCGACATCGATTTCGTGGAAAAACCTGCCTGGGTCGTGCTCATTGCTGATGATTCGTCGACGACCCGGCAGTTCATCCGTTCTGCAGTCCGCTCCTTTGATCGCCATGTCACGATCGAGGAGACGGCTGACGGCCAGCAGACGCTCGACGCCCTGACCTCGCGTCCTGTCGATCTCGCCTTCCTCGACCTCGCAATGCCCGAGATCCACGGCGAAGACGTGGTTCGCACCTTCACCGTGGGCCACCGAATGCCGTTTTTCGTGGTGGTGTCGGGAATTGGCGATCCGGAGCAGATCGCGCGGATGCGCCGGCTCGCCGCCTATGATTATCTGCGCAAGCCGGTCGAGGCCGAGGCGATCCACAAGGTTCTGGCCACCTACGAGCGCGTCTCCATGCTGACCCGCGTGCTGATCGTCGATGATTCACGCACACAGCGGAAGCTGATCCGCCGGATCCTCGCCGAATCGGTGTTCCATCTCACCATCGACGAGGCCGGCGACGGCGTCAGCGCCTTCGAGGCCTATGCCCGCCAGCCGGCGGATATCGTCATCCTCGACATCAACATGGACGGCCTCGACGGCCCGAACACGCTGCGCATCCTGCGCGCCCACAATCCGCAGGTGCGTGTCGTGCTGATGTCGAGCGACGCGGCCGCGATCGCCACCTATGCGGCCCTCAACGTGACCGCCGTCCTGAAGAAGCCCTTCACCAGCCAGGACCTCGACGCCATCTTCCACGGCATCTACGGTCTCGACCTGCCCTATCGCGATGGCGACGCGACGCGCTACCGCCGGTAGGCGCCCCGCCGTCGTCGCTCACGCCGCCGGGAAGGGCGGCGACACGCTGTTGAGGAGAGCTACGAGTTGGCTCTGCTGGCGCGTTCCGGTCTTCTGGAAAAGCCGCGCAAGATGGGTCCTCACCGTCGACAGTCGGACAGCGAGGGTGGAGGCGGCATCCGCCACGGTCGTGCCAGCCGCCAGCAGGCCGGCCAGACGTGCCTCCGCCGGCGTCAGGCCGAAGAGCCTCGCCAGGTGGTCTGTCATGTCCGGCCGGCCGGACAGCGGCTTGATGGCGATGACCACACGGCCGGGGTAGCGAAGTCCAGCGAATGGCAGCGCGCAGATCGAGAGCGCGGGCTGTTCCCTGCCGCCGGCCCTCGCGACGAAACTGCTGCTGTGTCGCCGCAGCGGCGAATCGTGCGCGAGAAGGGTCTCCGCAACGATCGCCTTCAGGGCGCGCTGGTCGTCCCCCTGCCGCGCCGCAAGCCGCCCGCGGCGGGTCAGCAGGGCGGAGCGGACGGCGGTGATGAGCCGCTCGGCGGCATCGTTGGCATGGATGATGGTCAGGTCCCGGTCGACGATGACGACCCCGTCGGCGAGCATGTCGAGCGTGTCTCGCGCCATGTCGCGATCGAGTTCCACCCTGCCCAGATGGCGGCGAACTTCCATCGTGCGGGTGAGGACCGGAGACAGCAGCCTGAGCATGTCGCGTTCGGCCGTATCGAAGCGGGGCTGGGACTTGCCCCGCTGGACGTCGAAGAACCAGTAGGACTGCGGGTCGCCGACCAGACGGCAGGCGATCCCGTCATACATGTCCTGCGGGGCGAACCATTCGTGGAAGGCCCTGGTGTTCATCAGCCATTCGCGGCCCGCGACCGAGTGGAGTTGATAGACCAAGCCGAACGGAACGCGCTCGATCGCCGCGCTGAGCACTTGAAAGTCGGGCTTCAGGTCGCCCGAGATCCGCCGCTGCAGGCCCGGATCGACATCCGTTGCAATGGCATCGCCGACGTCGAGGTCGGTCCCGAAACGCGCAAGGCAGGCCTTGGAGCCGGAAAACAGCCGGCGGACATCCTCGACTGCCCCTGGAAGGACCGCGGGATCGCCCGCTGCAGCGACCAGCCCGTCGACAGCGGCCATGACGGTACCGAGCGTGGGTTCACTCATGCGCGGGCCTCGCAATGCGCCTCCCCGACAGCCCCTCCCAGGTGCATCGTAGAGCCTGTGGCCGTCCGAACGGTGGTGCGTCCGCACCGCCATGTTGCCCAATCCGTCGATCGGTGACGGCATCGCCGCGTGCCTCTCATTCGAATGAGGGATGCGTCACGCCACGGCGCCGGCATCCTGCAGCCGACCGTTCTTTTGCTGCAGGAGACGACAATGATCCGAGCCTTCCTGGGTGCGACGCTGTTCGCCCTCGCTGCTACGGCACCCGCCACGGCGGATATCGCGGGATCGGCCGACCACCCGCTTGTCGGCCGGTATGCCGGGTCGCAGATCGCCTATTATTCCTCCAATGCCTATGACGAGGCATGGCTGCTGACACGCGCCATGAACCCCGACCAGCCGAAGGAATCGAGCCCGTCCTGGCTCCAGCTCGAAGGGGCCGTGACCCGGATCCGCTATACGATCCCGGAAGGACGGTCGTCGCTCGAGGTGCTGCGCAACTACGAGCAGGCGCTGCGGCAGAACGGATTCACGACGCTGTTCGCCTGCACCGACACGCAATGCCTGCAGGTGCCGGACCGCAGCAACGTCTATAGGATCGGCGCCATGGTCGATGCCGACAATGCCAATTCGATGATCTATTTCGATCGCGCCCGCTATGTGCTGGCCAAGCGCGAGACGGGAGACGGAGCCGTCCACGTCGTGATCTTTGTCGGCGAACGGCAGCAGCGCGCAACCGCCTTCGTTCATGTGGTCCAGGGCAAGCCCATGGAGACCGGCCGGATCGAGGTGAAGACCTCGGACCAGATGGGCGAGGAACTCGACCGCACGGGCCGGGTGGACCTCTACAGCATTCTGTTCGATTTCGACCGGGCGGATCTGAAGTCGGAATCCGATGCGACGCTGGAACAGATCGCCCGGCTGCTGGCGACGCGTCCGCAACTGCGGCTCGCCGTGATCGGCCATACCGACGATCAGGGCAGCGCCGCCTACAATCTCAGCCTGTCGCAGCGCCGTGCCGAGGCCGTGGTGGCAGCGCTGGTGTCGCGCCACCGGATCACGGCCGACCGGCTTGCCGCCTCCGGCGAGGGACTCCAGCGGCCGGTCGCGGACAATGGCACCGATGAGGGCCGTGCGCGCAACCGGCGCGTCGAACTGGTCTCACGCTAGAAAGAGGCCCTCCCACAGGCCGCCTCAGGGGCGGCCGTGAACCGCTGTTGGCCGCACTGTGATCGTGCCGCCGTCGGCCGGGACGAGCGTTACGGTGCCGGTGACCATGGCGCCGCTGATAAAGGGAGCAAGGCGGCGCAGGGCGGCCGCCTCGCGCGGGCTGGTGCGGTCGTCGATCACCAGCCGTCGGCCCTGAAGGATCCGCCGTCCGGCGGCGCTGACGACATAGGTGCCGCCCGGACAGGGTGGCCGGAAACATGGAACGGGCTTGTAATGCAACTCGAACCGGCCGCGATGACCTGGCTCGGTCGGGTTCGCCCGCACATCGCCAGCGCCAGCCATGGCCAGGAGAATCGGCAGGATCGCAAGGGCAGAAGCCTTCATGGCGGGCGCGTCCTTCTCGTTGCCGGACCCGCGACCTGTCGGCGGGGTCGCCCACCGGCCAGATGGCCACCCGAGCCTGCCTCCCGCATCCTCCGTATTGATGACGCGAGCCGCTCCCGATTGCACCACCGTGCGGGGCCGGCAATCGCTGCCGGGGGAGCAGAGGGCATGACGGAGCAACGCGCAGGATCGTGGCCCGGGCGCATCATCGCCACGCTGGTGGCCCTCACCTGTCTCGCGCCCGCTGCCGCGGCCCAGCCGGGCGATCCCATCGCCGACCGCATGGTCCAGGTGTTTCAGGCCTGGGCGCGCGAATTCCGGATCGAGCGCGCGACGCTCGCCGTGATCCGCAACGGCGAGGTGGCGCGAACCGCTGTCGCCGGCAATGCCGTCGCCGGCGCGCCCTATCCGATCGCCAGCCTGTCCAAGGCGGTGAGCGGCGTCTGCATCACCCGGCTCGTTGAACTGGGCCGGCTGCGCTACGACAGCCCGCTCGGCGAGGTCCTTGGCCGCTTCATGGCGCGGACACGTCAGCCGGCCGATCCACGCTTCAGGTCGGTGACGGTCGCCCAGCTCCTGACCCATACGAGCGGCTTCACCGACGAGATGACACGCGGGGTGTGGTCCCATCATTCGGTCGATGCCATGGCCCGCACGGCCCTCGGCCGCCCGATCCCGAACCCGCCGGGCAGCCAGCACCGCTACGCCAATGTCAATTTCGCGCTGATCGACCTCATCATCCAGGAGCTGACCGGCGAGCGCTACGGCACGGCCTGCCGGAAACTCGTTCTGGAACCGGTCGGCGCCGGCCGGGCCGGCCTGTTCCATCGCCACCGGCCGCCACCCATCTGGGTGGACTGGCAGTTCTCGGCCGAGGATTTCGGCCGGTTCATGCGCTATTTCGACAGCCAGCGCAGCCCCTTGCGCATCCGTCCCGACGACTGGCCGAAACATGACCTCGGCAACGGCGCGTTCTACGGACCGGGCGTCGCCATGCGCCGGTTCGGGGCGGGCCGCTGGAACATGTGGCACAATGGCGGCTATGCCTTTTCCGGCCCGAACTATCGCGTGAACTACGCGACCTTCTTCGCCCATTGGGCGTCGCGGACGGGCTTTTTCGTCGACTTCTCGCCGATCAACGACCAGGCGCGCGACACCCTTGACCGGCGGATGTTTGAGGCCTCGCAGATACAGGCGCCTGCACCATCCAGGCCCGCCCCGACACCGGAGCGGCTGTGGAGCACCGATCTTCCGGGGAACGACTACCACGCCTTTCCCGTGCCGAACACGGCGCGGGGCGATGTCTGCCGGGAGGCCTGTGTCGCGGATGCGCGCTGCCACGCCTACACGCTGGTTCGCCCGCCTGGCGGAGGCGCCGGCGACTCGAGCTGCCGCCTGAAATCGCCGGCGCCTGTTCGCCGCGTCCAGGATCACTGCTGCATGTCGCAGATCGTGCGCTGAAGCGAGCGCGCGGCAAAGAGGACGGTCGCATTGCACCGGATGCGCGCGATCCGCCGGGTACGGAATTGTCCATGCTGGCATAATTTGCAAGCAAATATTTTACTCGGTAATGTACAGTATATCGAAAATGCTTATAATGCAATTCGGCAAATGTCTCGGCTATTTTTTCTATACGCAGTTAAATAGTCACACCGTCTCGTTAAGCAGGGCTGGAAGACGACTTGCAAGAGTTTGAAGCCTCTCCTCGCCACCGAGATTTCGAAGAATTTTGACAATCGTGAGAACAGCAGCGAACTCTACCTGTGAAAGTTGGGCGACCTTCTTCATCAAAATTTTCAAAGCGAGGACATTCCCGTTCCAATGGGACCCTGGAAACCTCTCAATGAAATCACGCGCTACAGCGGCCGCGTTACATTTTAGGTCATGAGGTTGATCAAGAGGCGATTCAAATGACATCAATAATTGCCATTCCGAGCGCGTAAATGTGCTCGCCGCCGCCTCCAGCATACGCCACGTATCGAGCAAAATTGCTTCAATTGATGCCGAAGGGTTCTGCATGGGCATCGCGTCACTCTGAAAATAAAGAGCCTCTACAGTGGCGACACCCATCGTGATGCTAATTTCGCGTCCGACCCAAGTTCGCGCAATGCTCAAGCGCCAATCGTCCATCTCGTTCGCGGCTGAGTCATTCATCGTGCGCTGCCTCATCCAACTGCCACAAGCAGCCCAATAGAGAAGGAGGCGCGAACGAGCAGGTCAAGTCGAGGCGGAAGGAAGCTGGACCATCCTTTGCAAACTAAGGTCCGTCCAATCCTGCAGATAGAACGCGGCAATTTTCGGCAAGCGCTAAAAAAGGCGAAACAAAATAACCCGGCGGAGACGGAGGGATTCGAACCCTCGATACCCTTTTGGGGTATGCTCATTTAGCAAACGAGTGCCTTCAGCCGCTCGGCCACGTCTCCATCCGGCGACGCCTCTATGCCCGCGAACGGCCGGCTTGGCAAGCATCGGGAGCGACCGCGACCCCGTACCTGCCGCCGGCGGATCGACACCCTGCGCGGGGCGCCAGACCGGGCGCAACGGGGGAACTGGCTGGCGCGGTGCGGTGGCCCGCGCGACGGGGCTGCGGTCCGAACCCACGTTGCGCCCGCCCGCCGCAGCCGCCCTCACCTCACACCGCCACAGGCCCCTTCGCGTCGAGCCAGGCCCGGGCCCAGGACAGCGCCTGGGCGATCTCGTCCTTGCTCATCTCGGCGGCAACCTCCTGCCGCTTGGATGCGGCCTCGCGGTCTCCGCGGAGCGCCGCAAGGTTGAACCACATATGGGCGGCGACAAGGTCGCGCGGCACCGCACGACCGGCGGCATAGAGCATGCCCAGTTCGCGCGCGGGCCGGTCTGCCAGCACATCCGGCACGATGGACGGCGACTGGGCCTCCGGCAGAAGGGGGACGGACATGGGTTGGCTCCGCATCCGGACAGGGCAACCGCCACCGGTTACCTCCACGAGCGGGCAGTCTGCTTCCCATAGGTCAATGATCACTTAACGCTACCGGTCCGTCACCACGGTGCCTCTGGACGGGCCGCAGCCGGCGCGGCAGAGTGCTTCAAGGCGTGGCCCCGTGAAGAACCGCGCCGGAGGAATGTCATGATGAAGCCCTTCGCCATCGCTGCCGCGGCGCTCGCAGCAGCGCTCACCGCAGCCCCTGCCCTTGCCCAGAGCCCGATCGGCACCTTCGCCAGCCAGACCGGCGATACCCGCGTCCGGTTCGCCGACTGCGGCGGCCAGATCTGCGGCACCATCGTCTCGGTGCGGGGCCAGACCCGCGACGAGAAGAACGAGAATGCCTCCCTGCGCAACCGCAACCTTGTCGGGGTCCGCATGATCACGATGCGTCCGGCCGGTGCGAATGCCTGGCAGGGGACGCTCTACAATTTCCAGGATGGCAAGACCTATAACGGCCGCATGTCCATGCCGGGCGCCAATTCAATGAGCCTGTCCGGATGCGTCATGGGCGGCCTGATCTGTCGCAGCCAGACCTGGACGCGGGTGAACTGAGCCTCGCTTGCTCGGCGGCCCTTGCCGGGCCAGCATGGTGTCCTGCCCCGAACGGACATCGCATGACCCGCACGGCCCTGATCTTCGCACTGACGGCACTCGCTGAGATCGCCGGCTGCTTTGCCGTCTGGGCATGGTGGCGTCTCGGCGCGTCCGTCCTATGGCTCGTCCCGGGCGCGCTCTGCCTTGGCCTGTTCGCCTGGCTGCTTGCCCTCGTCGAGGTTGGCGCCGCCGGGCGAACCTACGCTGCCTATGGCGGCGTTTACATCGCGGCCTCGCTGGCCTGGCTGTGGGCGGCCGAGGGCGTGCGCCCGGACCGATGGGACATGGCAGGCGCCGCCGTGTGCCTGCTCGGCGCCGCCATCATCCTCTACGCACCGCGCGCGGCCTGAAGGCTGGCGGCGCTAGCGTGCCGTCTGGCCGAACAGCACCGCCCGCGCAGCCGGGTCCTGAAGGGCCGCGGGATTGCGGTCGGCCTGGTTCACGGCGAGGCCGCGCTGCACGGCGGGGCGGGCCAGCATGCGCTCCAGCCACGCCTTCACGTTCGGGAATTCGGCAATGTCCTGGCCCTGCCGCTCCCAGCCACGGGCCCAGCCGATACAGGCCATGTCGGCGATCGTGTAGTCGCCGCAGATATAGTCGCGCCCCTCCAGCCGTCGGTTGAGCACGCCGTACAGCCGGTTCGCCTCCTTGGTGTAGCGGTCGACGGCATAGGCGATCTTTTCGGGCGCGTAGAGGCGGAAATGGTGGGTCTGGCCGAGCATGGGGCCGAAGCCGGCCATCTGCCACATGAGCCACTCCTCCACCGCAACGCGGCTCCGCTCGTCCTGCGGATAGAACTGGCCGGTCTTGCGCCCGAGATACATGAGGATGGCGCCCGACTCGAACACGGAGATCGGCTCGCCGCCCGGTCCGTCATGATCGACAATGGCCGGCATCCGGTTGTTTGGCGCGATCTTGAGGAAGTCCGGCTTGAACTGGTCACCCTTGCCGATATTCACCGGGATCACGGTGTAGGGCAGGCCGCACTCCTCCAGCATGATGGTGATCTTCCAGCCGTTCGGGGTCGGCCAGTAATAGAGGTCGATGGGCGTGTCGGACATGGCGCTCTCGCTTCCGCGTTGGGCGCGGCCCTGCTCGTCGCCGTGCCGCGCGGGCGAGGCTATGGGCTGACACCCCCGCCGCCAAGTCCTCATCGGCCATATCCGTGCGATGCCTCATTTGCATCGGCGCGCCAAGAGGCCATGATGCAACCGGACAGAGCGCAGTGCGAGACCCCATACCAGCGCGCGAACAGCCCATCGGGAGGCCCGTCACATGGCGTCGATTTCACGGTTTGCAGCGGCGGCGGGCGCCGCCCTTCTGCTTCTCGCCAGCCTCGCCCCGGCTGTGGCCCAGTCGGGCGCGGCCACCCGCGGCGCCACCGCCGGCCAGGCGCAGGCGCCGGCAGGCACCACGACGCCGCGCCGGCCGCGGTCAGCCGCACAGCTGCGCAACGACCAGATCATGCGCGACTGCGGCGCCGAATGGCGGCGTGACAAGGCACGCCTGCAGGCCGCCGGCAAGACCTGGCGCAGTTTCCTGCCCGAATGCCGGGCGCGCCGGCGCAGCTGAACTGGTCCGCACGCCTCAGTCGAGTGCCATCTTGAAGCCCTCGTGGCTCCTGGCGAAGCCGAGCCGCTCGTAGAAGCGGTGGGCATCGGTGCGGCTCTTGTTGGACGACAGTTCCAGGAGCCCGATGCCGAGCACGCGCGCCTGGCCTATGGCATGGCGCATCATCGCGCCGCCGATGCCGGAGCCGCGCAGGGAGGGATCGACATGGACGCTCTCGATCTTCCCGCGCGCGCGCCCGCGCTCGGCAAGCCCCGGCAACACGGTCAGCTGGTAGGTGCCGACCACCCTGCCCGCCTGCTCGGCGACGAACAGGTGGTTGGACCCGCTGGCGACGATCCGCCCGTAAGCGGCGGCATAGGCGGGATGGCGGCCTTCCGCCTCGGCCGCGGCGGCGTCCATCGGCGCCGAGGCATTGCCCATGGCGATGAGGGCGGCGATCCGCGGCACGTCGGCCGCGGTCGCCTCGCGCAGGATGGCAGCGTCCCCCGTCACGGACGCGAGGCCTTGGGCAGATCGTCCCTGGCGATGAAGCCCGGCAGCGCCTCCATGCGCTTCATCCAGGCACCGATGGCGGGATAGGCCTTGAGGTCGAAGCCGGCCTGCGGCGCATAGGCGACGACCCCATAGACGTCGATGTCGCCGATGGTCGGCTGCGATCCTGCGAGCCAATCGGAGGTCGCCAGCGCCTCGTCGAGCACCTTCAGGGCCATGCTGCCCTCGGCCCAGTACATTTCCATGATAGCCTGCGTGAAGTTGCGGATACCGAAGCGCTGGGCGCGCGAGCGGTAGACCGGCCCGGCAAGACGGTCGAAGTCCCAGAACATCCATTCGCGGGCGCGGGCAAGATCGCCGATGCCATCGCCCTTGAACTTGCCCAGCTCAGCGGCGAGGTGCTCAAGGATGGCCGCAGACTGGCACAGGGTCAGTCCGGTCTTGTGGTCCTCCAGCACCGGCACCTGACCGAACCGGTTCTTGGCGAGAAAGGCGGGAGTCTTGTGCTCTCCGGCACGCAGATTGAGCGACACATAGGCGAAATCCTCGCCGCAGAGGCTGAGCATCAGACCGACCTTGTAGGTCGGCCCCGACAGCCAGAAACCGTTGAGCGTGAAGCGTTTTGACATGAGGCGTTCTCCCGTTGGCGCCGCATGGGAGACAGGTTTGCCACACGCCGCAAGAGCGCGCGTCGTCATCGCTGCCATTCGTTCCGCCGGCGTGACAGCCGGGTCACGCCGAGGCCCATCACATGGGTCAGCGCCAGCAGCGCGGCGGCAATCAGGAGAAACTCCGGCCCGGCCCCGTTCGCGGCGACGATGATCGGGTCAGCGCCCGCCGGCGAATGCACCGTGTCGGTCATCAGCATCACCACCAGCGCGAGCGCAACCGCGGCTGCGACTGCATAATCCGAGCGGCCGAGCATGACGGCGACAAAGCCGGCGGCGATGCCGACCGCATGTCCGCCAAAGAGGCTGCGTGGCCGCGCCATGCGGCTGTCCGGCATGCCGAACACGATGACGGCCGAACCACCGATGGATGCCAGCATCAGCGGCAGCGAGACCGATCGGAAGGCAAGCGCGGCGACCAGCACCACCGCGGCCGTGGCAAGGCCGGCAAGGGCAAGATTGACCGGGCGCCCTGCGCCCCCATCCGACATCGGCAATGGCCTGCCCTCCCGCCTGCTGCGCCGGGGTCCGACATGCAAGGCGCAGACCGGGTGGCGCGCCTTGCCAGCGGGCTACTCGATGCCGAGCTTCGCCTTCAGGATCTCGTTGACCGCGCCGGGATTGGCCTTGCCGCCCGAGGCCTTCATGACCTGCCCGACGAACCAGCCGAGCATGGTGGGCTTGGCCTTGGCCTGCTCGACCTTGTCCGGATTGGCGGCAATGACCTCGTCGATCACCTTCTCGATGGCGCCGGTATCGGTCACCTGCCGCATGCCGCGCGCCTCGACGATCGTCGCCGGGTCGCCGCCCTCGGTGAAGACGATCTCGAACAGGTCCTTGGCGATCTTCCCCGAGATCGTGCCCGCCTGGATCAGGTCGATGATGCCGCCGATCTGCGCCGGCGTCACCGGCGAGGCGGTCACGTCCCGGCCCTCCTTGTTCAGGCGGCCGAACAGTTCGTTGATCACCCAGTTGGCGGCGCTCTTGCCGTCCCGGCCCTTCGCGACGGCCTCGAAATAGTCGGCGCTCTCCTTTTCCAGCACCAGAATGGAGGCGTCATACGGCGTCAGCCCATAGTCGGCGATCAGCCGGGCCTTCTTGGCATCCGGCAGTTCCGGCAGCTTCGCCGCCAGATCGTCGACATAGGCCTGGTCGAATTCCAGCGGCAGCAGGTCCGGGTCGGGGAAGTAGCGGTAGTCGTGCGCCTCCTCCTTGGAGCGCATCGACCGCGTCTCGCCCTTCACGGCATCGAACAGCCGCGTTTCCTGGTCGATCGTGCCGCCATCCTCGATGATGCCGATCTGCCGGCGCGCCTCGTATTCGATCGCCTGGCCGATGAAGCGGATGGAATTGACATTCTTGATTTCGCAGCGCGTGCCGAGCGGCCCGCCCGGCCGGCGCACCGACACGTTGACGTCGGCGCGAAGGTTGCCCTTCTCCATGTCGCCGTCGCAGGTGCCGAGATAGCGCAGGATGGTGCGCAGCTTGGTGACATAGGCGCGCGCCTCCTCCGAGGAGCGCATGTCCGGCCGGGACACGATCTCCATCAGCGCCACGCCCGAGCGGTTCAGATCGACATAGGAATGGCCCGGGCTCTGGTCGTGGATCGACTTGCCGGCATCCTGTTCCAGATGCAGCCGCTCGATGCCGACCGTGAAGCTCTCGGTTGGCGAGAGGTCGACCGACACCTCGCCCTCCCCGACGATCGGGCTCTTGTACTGGCTGATCTGGTAGCCCTGCGGCAGGTCCGGGTAGAAATAGTTCTTGCGGTCGAACACGCTGCGCAGGTTGACCTGCGCCTTCAGGCCGAGACCGGTGCGGATCGCCTGACGGACGCACTCCTCGTTGATGACCGGCAGCATGCCGGGCATGGCCGCATCGACGAGACTGACATTGCTGTTGGGATCGTCGCCGAAACCGACCGCAGCTCCCGAGAAGAGCTTGGCGTTCGAGGCAACCTGCGCGTGGATCTCGAGGCCGATCACCACCTCCCAGTCGCCGGTGGCACCGGGGATCAGGTTCTTCGGGTTCGTGTGCATGGTCATGGGCGGGCCCGGGCGGATGACGAATGGCGGATGGCAACTGACGAAAAGAGGATGGTGACGAGCCGAGCAGCGCTCACGCGTCACCATCGCTTTTCCTTACCATCCTCCATTCGCCATTCGCCACCCGCCTTTTGCTGCTCACAAGGGCTGCGTGCCGCGTCCCACATAGAGGATCGGCCCGGTCGGCCGGCCCGTCGGCGAGCCGCCGGCCGGCTCCAGCGTGATCTCGTAGAGCTGGTCGCGTACGGGGCGCGGCATGCCGGTGGTGCGGTAGTCCTGCTGGCGCGCCTGCGCCATCAGGCCGACCGAACGTGGACCGACCTGCCGGTCCCACAGGGTCCAGACCTGCAGCGTGCGGCCCTCCGGTACCTCGATCGGCCGCAACGGCACGACGCGGATGCGCCCGTCCGCGAAGGCCTCGACGATGGCACCCGCCTCGTTGGTGTTCGGTGCCGTGAGGATGGCGACCACGGTCGGCGCCTCCACGGCCTGCCGTCCCGGCTGGAGCGCAACGATAATGGCCAGGAGTATCGCGGCGGCAGCACCCGCGAGCGAGGCCAGCCTGAGGGCCGGCAGACTGGTCCACAGGCGTTGAAGCCAGGTCCCGCCCGCCTCCGGATCGACCGCGGCCGGCCTGCCGATGGCCCGCTCGATCCGCGCCCAGAGTTCCGGGGAGGGCGTGACCCGCTGCGCCGTCTCGTCGAGCGCCAATAGGCGACGCCGCCAGTCGGCAACGGCGCGGCGCGCCTCGGCATCCGTGGCAATCCGCTGCTCGAAGGCTTCCATTTCCCCCGGCGTCAGCAGGCCGGCGACATATTCGCCGGCGGTCGCGACCAGATCGTCGGTCATCCCATGCACTCCCTGAGCGCGAGGAGGGAGCGGCGGATCCAGGCCTTGACCGTGCCGAGCGGCACCGCCAGCCGGCCGGCGATCTCGCCATGGGAAAAGCCGTCCACATAGGCCATCAGCACGCTCGCGCGGCGGCGCGGATCGAGCGCCGACAGGCAGCGCTTCAGGGCTTCGGTGTCGGGCAGCATGTCGAAGGCCGCGCCCGCCTCGATGGCGGCCCCGACATCCTCCGGCACCTCCTCCACAAGGTCCTCGCGGCGGCCGTCGCGCAGCACGTTGAGGGCCTGGTTGCGCACGATGGCATAAAGCCAGGCCCGCGCCGGACCCAGGTCCGGGTCGTAGCGATGGGCGTTGCGCCAGATCTTGACGAAGGCCTCCTGCACCACTTCTTCCGCCAGTTCCCGCCGTTTGACGATGCGCAGGGAGACGCCCAGCATGGCCGGCCCCTCGCTCTCGTAGATCAGGCGCAATCCGTCCCGCTCGCCCCGCCCGCAGCGCGCCAGAGCCTCTCTCAGGTCGTCGGGCGTCGCCGCCATGCCGGTTCTCCCCCCAGATCAGACCCGACCGACAAGCCGACTACACGTCAGCCGCCCGGTTGGATGCAGCGGCACGCTAGCGCGAACGGCAGCGCCGACCAATGTGGCGGTTCAGCGCCGTGCGGGCTGTTCGATCCGCCGGGCAAGGCGCCGGAACAGGAAGCCGAGAACCAGGGCGCCCACGGCGAAGCCGAGCAGATAGGCGATCTTGAAGGCGGGGTCGCCGGTGCGCCAGCTCATCAGGGCGTAGATCAGAAGCAGGCCGGTCATCGCCCAGGCGAGCCAGGCCGACACGGTCAGGCAGGCAATCGCCATTGCCCTGGCAATGGGCAGGAACTCGCCCATTCTACCCCCACCAGCGCTCCGTCACCGGGAACCGGCCCTTCGCCCGCTCGATGACCGCTGCCACGGAGAACAGCGTCTCCTCGTCGAAGGCCCGCCCGATCAGTTGCAGGCCCAGCGGCAGGCCCTGCGCGTCGCGCCCGGCCGGAACGGCAATGCCCGGCAGGCCGGCCATGTTCACCGTCACCGTGAAGACGTCGTTCAGATACATCTCGACCGGATCGGCCGAGCCCTTCTCGCCGATGCCGAAGGCAGCCGACGGCGTCGCCGGCGTCAGGATGGCATCGACGCCCTTGGCATAGGCCTCCTCGAAGTCGCGCTTGATGAGGGTGCGCAACTGCTGGGCACGAACGTAATAGGCGTCGTAATAGCCGGCGGAGAGCACATAGGTGCCGATCATGATCCGCCGCTTCACCTCCTTGCCGAAGCCCTTCGCGCGGGTCTTCTCGTAGAGATCGACGATGTCGCGGCCGGGCTCGCGCAGGCCGTAGCGCACGCCGTCATAGCGGGCGAGATTGGAGGACGCCTCGGCCGGCGCCACGATGTAATAGGCCGGCAGCGCGTATTTCGTGTGCGGCAGGGAGATTTCGACGAGGTTCGCGCCCGCGTCCTTCAGGATCGCCGCGCCCTCCTCCCACAGCCTGCCGATCTCCGCCGGCATACCGTCGAGGCGATATTCCTTCGGGATGCCGATGGTCATGCCCTTCACCGACCGGCCCACCGCCGCGGCATAGTCGGGCACGGCGAGATCGGTGCAGGTGGTGTCCTTCGGGTCGGCACCGGCGAAGGACGCGAGCATCAGCGCCGCATCCTTCACGTCGCGCGCGATGGGACCGGCCTGGTCGAGCGAGGAGGCAAAGGCGACGATGCCCCAGCGCGAGACGCGGCCATAGGTCGGCTTGATGCCGACCGTGCCGGTAAAGGCCGCAGGCTGGCGGATCGAGCCGCCGGTATCGGTCGCTGTCGCGCCCGCGCAGAGCATGGCGGCAACCGCCGCAGCTGAACCGCCGGACGAACCGCCGGGCACAAGATAGCTGCCCTCGATACCCCCTGCCCCCGCACCGACATTGGAGCCGTTGCGACGCCACGGATTGATCGGACCGGGGAAACAGCTCGTCTCGTTCGACGAGCCCATGGCGAACTCGTCGTTGTTGAGCTTGCCGAGCATGACCGCGCCGTCGCGCCACAGATTGGCCGTCACGGTCGATTCGTAGGTCGGCACGAAATTGCCGAGAATGTTCGAGCAGGCCGTGGTGCGCGTGCCCTTCGTGCAGAACAGGTCCTTCACGCCGATCGGGATGCCCTCCAGCGGCCCGGCCTCGCCCTTGGCGATACGCGCGTCGGAGGCCGCCGCCATCTCGAGAGCCTTGTCCGGCGTCTCCAGGACATAGGCATTGAGGCTGCGGCCGGCCTCCATGGCGGCAAGATAGGCCTTCGTCAGGTCGGTGGCCGAGAAGGTCCGGTTGGTCAGGCCGTCGCGGGCCTCGGCGATGGTCAGCTGCGTCAGCTCGGTCATCGGCTTACTCCACGACCTTCGGCACGGCGAAGAAATGGCCCTCGCGCTCCGGGGCATTGGCGACGATGTCGTCGGGAATGCCGCCATCGGTGACCACGTCCTGGCGCTTCTTCATCGCCATCGGCGTGACCGATGTCATCGGCTCGACGCCCGTGACGTCGACCTCGTTGAGCTGCTCGACGAAGGCGAGGATGGCGTTGAGCTCGCCCTGGAGGTGCGGCACCTCCTCCTCGGTCACGGCTATGCGCGCCAGATGCGCGATGCGGCGGACGGTCGCCTGATCGACGGACATGCGGTCATCACCCGGTGGAAGAACGATCCGCGCCTCTTAGCACCCGGCCGTTTCGCGCCGCAATGGCACCTTGCCTGTCAGCGCAGGGGCGAGAAGCGCGTCGGCCTGAGGAAACGGACGTGCTGGGTTTCCACCAGCCCCTTCACCCGCGCGAGATAATCCTGCCAGCGCGGGTCCGCCATCATCCCGTCGCGGCGGGCGAGCCGGTCGTCCAGGCTCTCGTAGGACCACCAGGCGACGACATGATTGAGTTCGTCGGTCTCGCTGGTGAAATAGCCGTGGAACGTGCCGAGCAGTTCCTTCTGGAGCGGCAGGCCGAACTCCTCGTAAAGCGAGACGAACTCGGCCAGATGCCCGGCCTTGATGCGATAATCGCGTTCCTCGACGATCATGGATCAGCCTTTCGCCGGTTTCGACGCATTGTCCTGAGGCGCGCCGGTGCCCGCCTCCTGCGATGCCGCCTGGGGATTGTGGCTCGGATCGGTCCAGCCGAACACCGTGCGCTTCTCGATTTCGGCGATATCGGCCGGCCGCGGGAAGGGCTCGGGCGCGGGCTCGCCGGGCGTCCGTTCGCGCCCGATGGCGGCGAAGAAGTCCTCCAGACCACCGGGCATCAGGAACCAGACGAAGGTCATCGGCTCGGGACCCGGATTAACGAAGCCGTGCCTGCGGTCGCGGCCGATGAACACGGTCGAGCCGGCCTCCATGGCAAGATCCTCGCCGTCGATGCGGGCAAAGCCCCGGCCCGCCGTCAGGTGGATCACCTCCTCGTGCCGGTCATGGGTGTGCTCGCGGATGTGACAGCCTGGTGCCACCGTTTGCGTGCCCATGGAGAAGCGGCTCTCGGATCGCACCGTCTTCGGGTTGAGGACGCAGCGCACGAAGCCGTTGGCCGGCACCGGCTGCCAGAAGGACGGGCTCTCCTCCGGTCCGAAGACCTTCACCTCGGCTGGGATCTGGTCCATCGCCTAGACCTCCTTGCGGTCGAGATAGCGATAGAGCGGCAGGGCGAACGGCGCGATGCGCCGGATCAGCGGCTGGAGCGGCTGCGGTGTCGGCTCGGAGAACGGCAGGCCAAGCTCCTTCTCCGGCACACCCTGCGTCAGTTTCGCCAGTTCCCGGCCGATCGAGATCGACAGCGCCACGGCCCGGCCGTTGCAGCCCGCCCAGGCATAGCCGTCGGGACCCAGCCGGTGGAAGCGCGGGAAGCCCGGCACCTGGGGCTTGAGGAGATTGTCCGGCGTCATGCCGACATAGCCGGACCAGACATAGTCGAACTCCACCTCGCCGATCTGCGGCCAGAGCGCCTGGAGCCGCGCGGCGACCTGTCGCCTGATATTCGCGCCGCCCTGCCCCGGCACCACGGCTGCGCCGCCGGTCACCAGCCTGTTGCGGGCATCCCAGCGGGCGAAATAGAGCTCGCGGTGCGTATCCGACATGGCCTGCCGGTCCGGGATGATGGTTTTTGCGACATTGTCGCTGATCGGCCGCGTGGCCATCTGCCACGACAGGATCGGAATGACCTCGCGGGCGATGTCGGGGGCAAGGTCCGGCGCGAACTCGCCCGTATAGGCATTGGTGGCCAGCACCAGCGCCTTCGCCTTCACAGAGCCTGCCGCCGTGCGCGCCACCCATCCGCCTCCCTCACGGACGAACCCGGTCACCGGCGAGCGCGCATGGATCGTTGCGCCGAGGCCGGTGGCCACATGCGCGAGCCCGCGCGCGAGCGCCAGCGGGTTGATATGCCCGCCCGTCCGGTTCCAGAAGCCGCCGAACCAGGCCTGCGAGCCGAGCATCCTTGCCATCGCCTCGCGGTCGAGCAGTTCGACCGGCGCTCCGAGCCCGGACCATTCCCGCACGCGCTTCTCGGCCACCTTGAAACGCCCCGGCGAATGAACCGGCTGCACCCAGCCGGCCTGCTCGGCCTCGGCGGGAATGTCGAACCGGCGGACGATATCGAACAGATATTGGGCACTGTCGCGCAGCACTGCGTTGAACCGTTCGCCGGCTTCACCGTGCCGGGCGGTCATGGCCGAAGGGTCATGCCCTGCGAGCGTCGGGATCACCTGGCCGTTGTTGCGCCCCGAAGCGCCCCAGCCCGGCTCGGCCGCCTCCAGAACAATGACCGACACGCCCACCTCGCGCAGGTGGATGGCCGTGGACAGGCCGGTGAAGCCGGCGCCGATCACCACCACGTCGGCGGCCACCTCCCCGCTCAGGGAGGACAGCACGGGGCCATCCTGGGCGGTGGCCGCCCACAGGGACGGTGGCCAGGTAACGGGAGCGGGCGCGCCGGGATCGGACATGAAGACTTCTTCCGCGAGTGTGGCATGATCTGTGAAGGGACATGAAAGCCCCATGGCCCGGCGCTCACAAGTGCGGCAGGCGCAGGGCCGCCGCAGCAGCCGCGGCGAGGGGTCGCGGACCGGCTGTCGGATTTGCAATAGACATAGAACAAATAGTATATCGTTCTACATAATATGAACTTTATAGAATTATTATTGCTTCTTGCTGGATTGAATCTCTCAGTTCGAGAATGATATTTCTCGATAGCCATGACGTGAGCGCAGCGGTGGCCCTCCAAAACTGCCGGGCCTGATGCGTTGCCTCGGCAGATGCATTAGGGTCAACTTGCCTGTGAAATTGTCAGACGGGGGAGCAGGGCATGCCGCTCAAACATATTCTCGGGGCGGACCACGTGGTCATCACGGTGCGCGATCTCGACGCGGCCGCCAGGACCTGGGCCGCGCTCGGCTTCACCGTCTCCCCGCGCGGCACCCACTCGCCGCATCTGGGAACCGGCAACTACACGATGATGTTCGCTGATGACTATCTGGAACTGCTGGGCGTGCTGGTCGAGACCGACCAGAACAAGCCCACGCGCGACTTCGTGGCCAGGCGCGAGGGCATCGAGCGCACCGCCTTCACCACCGACGACGCGGCGGGTGGCGCGGCCGAGCTCAAGGCGCGCGGGCTGGAGCCGCTCGGCCCGGTTCATTTTGGCCGTCCGGTGGACCTGCCCGGCGGCGGCACGGGCGAGGCCAAGTTCAACGTGTTCCGCTGGCCGCTCGACCAGAACCCCGGCGGGATGCGCATCTTCGCCTGCCAGCACCTGACGCGCGAGACCGTGTGGATTCCGGAGCTTCTGAACCATGCCAACGGCGCGACCCGCATCGCGCGCATCGAGGTCCTGACCGCGGACCCCAGGGCTGCGGCGGAGAAGATGGCGGGCCTGATCGACGAGCCGGCCAGCCAGACCCCCGATGGCTGGCGCGTGCCATCCGGTGGCAAGCGCGCCGACTTCCTCTTCTATGACGCCGCGGCCTTCAGCCGCCTCTATCCGGACGCGGTGCGCGCCGGCGCCACCACCGAGGGGGCCGCCGTGCTGGTGCTCGCCACCTCCGATCTCGCGGCCGCCGGCAAGGCGTCGGGAGCCATCGCCCACGGCGATGGTGGCCTCAGCGTGCCGGCCGCCCGCGCCAACGGCGTGATCGTCAGTTTCGTGCCACACTGAGCCCGCCACGCCGTCATTCAGTGCTTCCGGTGGCGGGCCGCTCCCGCCATCATCGCCAAACCGATCCGCTCACCGCCAGGAGGCCACCATGAACCTGACACGCCGCGCCGCGCTGATGACATCAGCCGCCATCGCCGCCAACGTGATCGATCCGATGCGCGCCTTCGCGCAGCAGACGCCGCGCCGCGGCGGGGTGTTCACGGTTCACTATGGCGCCGAGCAGCGCATGCTGAACCCCAGCCTCCAGGCTTCCACCGGTGTCTACATCATCGGCGGCAAGATTCAGGAGCCGCTGGTCGATCTGGACGCCAATGGCCAGCCGGTCGGCCTGCTCGCCGAGAGCTGGGAATCCACGCCCGACGGCAAGACCATCACCTTCAAGCTGCGCCGCGGCGTCACCTGGCACGACGGCAAGCCGTTCACCTCGGCGGATGTCCAGTTCACCGCCATGGAAATGTGGAAGAAGCTGCTCAACTACGGCTCCACCCTGCAGCTGTTCCTGACCGCGGTCGACACGCCCGACCCGCATACCGCGATCTTCCGCTACGAGCGGCCCATGCCGCTCAACCTGCTGCTGCGCGCACTGCCGGACCTCGGCTACATCTCGCCCAAGCACCTCTATGACAGCGGCGACATCCGCCAGAACCCGCGCAACCTCGCGCCTGTCGGCACCGGCCCGTTCAAGTTCGTCTCCTACGAGCGCGGCCAGCACGTTATCGCCGAGAAGAACGACAATTACTGGCGCGGCGCCCCCTATCTCGACCGCGTCATCTGGCGCGTCATCACCGACCGCGCCGCCGCCGCCGCGCAGATGGAGGCCGGACAGCTCCACTACTCGCCGTTCTCCGGCCTGACCATCTCGGACATGGCGCGGCTCGCCAAGGATCCGCGCTTCGTCGTCTCGACCAAGGGCAACGAGGGCAATGCCCGCACCAACACGCTGGAGTTCAACTTCCGGCGCAAGGAACTGGCCGACCTGAAGGTGCGTCAGGCGCTCGCCCACGCGATCAACGTGCCGTTCTTCATCGAGAACTTCCTCGGCGACTTCGCCAAGGCCGGCACCGGCCCGATCCCCTCGGTCTCGACGGATTTCTATCCGGGCGCGGACACGCCGCAATACCCTTATGACAAGGCCAAGGCGATGCGGCTGCTCGACGAGGCCGGCCTGCGGCCGGGCGCCGGCGGCGTGCGCCTGACGCTGCGCCTTCTCCCCGCTCCGTGGGGCGAGGATATCTCGCTCTGGGCCACCTTCATCCAGCAGTCGCTCGGCGAGGTTGGCGTGCGTGTCGAGGTGGTGCGCAACGACGCCGCCGGCTTCCTGCGCCAGGTCTATGCCGAGCACGCCTTCGACCTTGCCACCGGCTGGCACCAGTATCGCAACGACCCGGCGGTCTCGACCACCGTCTGGTACCGGTCCGGCCAGCCCGCCGGCGCGCCCTGGACCAACCAGTGGGGCGTGGCGGATGCGACGCTGGACAAGATCATCGACGACGCCGCAACCGAGGTCGATGCGGCCAAGCGCAAGGCGCTGTACGCCGATTTCGTCAAGCGCGCCAACGGCGAACTGATGATCTGGATGCCGATCGAGCAGATCTTCGTCACCACCATCACCGCCAAGGCCCGCAACCATTCCAACACGCCGCGCTGGGGCTCCTCGACCTGGCACGACCTGTGGCTGGCCGAGTGACGGCGACCGCCACGCCTGCGTGACACTGGACGTCCCCCGGCACGGCCGTCAGGACAGGCCGAGGGGCAAGCAGCAGACCCCGCAGACCGAGTGAAACGATGAAGGAGCCTCGATCCCCTCCCCTCGCTTCGCTCGGCCGGGGATGACGGGAAGGGTCTGTTCAGCCATGTGCCGCGTCGTATCCCTCGTTCTCGCCCGCGAACTGAACCCATGCGAATCCTGAGCCTTGCGGGGCGGCGCCTTGCCGCCTCGATCCCCACCCTGTTCCTGATCCTGATCGGCGTGTTCCTGCTGCTGCAGTTCGCACCGGGCGACACCGTCGACGCCATGATGGCGCAGATGGGCGGCGGCGACGCGCGCATGGCCGAGGAACTGCGCCAGTTCTACGGGCTGGATCTGTCGGTCTCGGCGCAGCTTGCCAACTACCTGTGGCGGCTGGTGCGTTTCGACCTCGGCTTCTCCGCGATCTACGGCAAGCCGGTGGCGACCGTCATTGCCGAACGCCTGCCGGCGACCATCCTGCTGATGACCGCATCGCTGTCCTTCGCATTCTTCTTCGGCCTGATCCTGGGCGTTCTGGCCGCGCGCCGCGTCAACAAATGGCCTGACACGCTGATCTCGACCGTCGGCCTCATCTTCTACGCGACGCCCTCCTTCTGGTTCGGCCTGATGGCGATCGTCGTCTTCTCCATCTACCTGCAATGGCTGCCGGCGGGCGGCCTGGAGGACATCACCGCCAGCCATAGCGGCATCATGCGCACGCTCGACATCGCCCGGCATCTGGTGCTTCCGACCCTGACGCTCGGGCTCATCTTCCTCGCCATCTACCTGCGCATCATGCGCGCCTCGATGCTGGAGGTGCTGAACCTCGATTTCGTCCGCACGGCCCGCTCCAAGGGCCTCGACGAGACGCGCGTCATAGTCCGCCACGTGCTGCGCAACGCCCTGCTGCCCATGGTGACGCTGATCGGCCTGCAGGCCGGCACCATGCTGGGCGGCTCGGTGGTGGTGGAGAGCGTGTTCTCGCTGCCCGGCCTCGGGCGGCTCGCCTATGAGAGCGTGGTGCAGCGCGACCTCAACACACTGCTGGGCATCATCTTCGTCTCGGCTCTGCTGGTCATCACGGTGAATTTCCTCGTCGACCTCGTCTATGCCCGGCTCGATCCGCGCATCACCTCGGGGGCCTGAGCGATGATCTTCCTCAAGGCCTATTTCCGCTCGCCACCGGCCATTGTCGGCCTCGTCCTGCTCATCGTCGTCATTGCCATGGCGCTGTCGGCCCCCTTCCTCTTCCCCCGCGATCCGCTGGCGCTTGCGGGGCGTCCGCTGCTCTGGCCCTTCTCCAATCCGCGCTTTCCCCTCGGCACCGACAATTCGGGCCGCGATATCGCCGCCCAGATCTTCTACGGCGCGCGCATTTCGCTGCTGATCGGCGGGGTCGCAACCGTCATCGCCATCGTCATCGGCATCGCGATCGGCGCGCTCTCGGGCTATTACGGCGGCTGGGTCGACAATGTGCTGATGCGCATCACGGAGGCCTTCCAGACCCTGCCGAACTTCCTGCTTCTGCTGGTCCTGGTCGCGGTCTTCGGCTCGAACATCGTCAATGTCACGATCGCGATCGGCATCGTCTCCTGGCCGGCACCGGCAAGGCTCACGCGCGCCGAGTTCCTGTCGCTGAGGAACCGGGAATTCGTACAGGCCGGCCGCACGCTCGGCCTCAAGGACATGAAGCTGATCTTCGGCGAGATCCTGCCGAATGCCCTGCCACCGGTCATCGTCTATGCGAGCGTGGTCATGGCGGTGTCGATCCTCCTGGAAAGCGCCCTCGCCTTCCTGCGGCTGTCCGACCCCAACGTCGCGTCCTGGGGTAACCTCATCGGCCTCGGCCGTGATGTCCTGCGCGTGCAGTGGTATGTGTCCGCCATTCCCGGCATCGCCATCCTTGTTACCGTGCTCGCCGTCTCGCTGGTCGGCCAGGGCCTCAACGACGCCCTCAATCCGAGGCTGAAGGGCCGATGACCCAACACGACCCAAGCGTCCTCGTTCTCGACGCCCTGTCCGTGCGCCTGCCGCCGGGCGCCGACCGGCCCCATGCGATGAAGGATGTCTCGCTCAGCATTTCCTCGAACGAGATCCTCTGCGTGGTCGGCGAATCCGGCTCCGGCAAGTCGATGACCGCCAACGCGATCATGCGGCTCCTGCCGGCCGGCGTGACCATCGACGGCGGCAAGGTGCTGTTCGGCGGGCGCGACCTGACGCAACTCTCCGAGGCGGAGATGCGTGAGGTGCGCGGCGCGGGCATCGCCATGATCTTCCAGGAGCCGATGACCGCGCTCAATCCGCTGCGCACGATCGGCGACCAGATCGGCGAGATGTTCTCGATCCACACGCGGCTGTCGAAGTCCGAGATCGCCGGGCGTGTCCAGGGCCTTCTGGAAGAGGTGCGCATCCCCGATCCGAAGCTTGCCGCCCGGGCCTATCCGCACGAGCTCTCCGGCGGCCAGCGCCAGCGCGCCATGATCGCCATGGCGCTCGCCCTGGACCCCAAGCTGCTGATCGCCGACGAGCCGACGACCGCCCTCGACGTGACCACGCAGGCGCAGATCCTCGCCCTCATCAAGGACCTTCAATCGCGCAAGGGCACCGCAGTGCTGTTCATCACCCACGATTTCGGCGTCGTCGCCGAGATCGCCGACCGGGTGGCGGTGATGCAGCACGGGCTGGTCGTCGAGCAGGGTCCGGCCGACGAGATTCTGAACCGGCCGAAGCACCCCTATACCAAGCAGTTGATCGCTGCCGTCCCGCCGCTGAAGGCACCGCCTCCGCGCAGCCTCGCCACCGATGTGATCCTGACAGTCGACGGCGTGTCGAAAACCTTCCGCACCGGCGGCTTTCTGGGGCGCGGCGTTCGCGTCACCCACGCCGTGAAGGACGTCTCGCTGAGCCTGCCCAGGGGCGGAACCATCGGCATTGTCGGCGAATCCGGCTCGGGCAAGTCGACGCTGGCCCGCTGCATCATCCGCCTGATCGATCCCGATACCGGTGTGATCAATCTCAACGGCCGGGACCTGGCGAAGCTGACGCGCGAGGAGATGCGCCGCGAGACGCGCCATATCCAGATGGTGTTCCAGGACCCGTTCGGCTCGCTCAATCCGCGGCGCAAGGCGGGCGAACTGGTTGCGCAGGGCCCCATTGTCCATGGTCTGAGCCGCGCCGACGCGCTGGCGAGGGCAAAGGAGCTCTTTGCCCTCGTCGGCCTCGATCCGGCCTCGACCGAGCGTTATCCGCATGAATTCTCGGGTGGACAGCGCCAGCGCATCGGCCTTGCCCGGGCGCTTGCCCTGCAGCCGGAAGTGCTGGTGGCCGACGAGGCAGTCTCCGCACTCGACGTCTCCGTGCAGGCGCAGGTGCTGCGCCTCCTGGCGGACCTGCGCGAAAGGCTCGGCCTGTCCATCGTGTTCATCACCCATGACCTGAGGGTCGCGGCGCAGGTCTGCGACCTGGTCGCGGTGATGAAGAACGGCGAGGTGGTGGAAGCCGGCCCCATCGGCGAGGTCTTCGGCCAGCCGCAGCACCCCTATACGCAAGCCTTGCTTGCCTCGATTCCGGGCCGCGAATTCGGTCTGTCGCGCGAGGCTGTCCCCGCCTGAGCCGGCGGCTCAGCGGCACCGGTCTGCGCGGCTGCCTTGCAGCCACCGGCCTGCCGGACGGCTGGTCAGGCTCGACCGGGGTGGTAAGGTCCGCGCCCCTGCCGGCAAGGAAACGGCCCGTCCATGGTCGACATCGCGACCCGCGTCTACAACCACACCTGGAAGCTCGACCCGATCATCCGGTCGCTGCTGGATTCCGACTATTACAAGTTCTCGATGCAGCAGTTCATCCGGCGCTTCCACCCGGAGGTGAACGCGACCTTTGCCCTGACCAACCGTACCACCTCCATCCGCCTCGCCGACGTGATCGAGGAACGCGAGCTGCGCGACCAGCTCGATCATGCCCGCGAGCTGCGCTTCCGGCCGAAGGAGTTGATCTGGCTCGCCGGCAATACGTTTTATGGCCGCGAGCGCATTTTCGGGCCGGACTATCTCACCTTCCTGAAGGATTTCCGCCTGCCCGACTATCAGCTCGAGAAGCGAGACGGGCAGTTCGAACTGACCTTCGCAGGCAAGTGGGCAGAGACCACGATGTGGGAGGTGCAGGCGCTCGCCATCATTAACGAGCTGCGCGCCCGCGCCACCATGCGCTCCATGTCGAAGCTGGAGCTCGACATCCTCTACGCCAATGCCAAGGCGAAGGCCTGGGAGAAGATCAAGCGCCTGCGCCGCCTCAAGGACGAGGTCGGAACGCTCAAGATCTCCGATTTCGGCACCCGGCGCCGCCACGGCTATCTGTGGCAGCACTGGATGATGGAGGCCATGGCCGACGGGCTCGGGCCGGAGGTTTTCACCGGCACCTCCAACATGAAGCTTGCGATGGACCTTGGCCTGGAGGCCATCGGCACCAATGCGCACGAACTGCCGATGGTCTATGCGGCGCTGGCGAAGACGGACGAGGACCTTCTGAGCGCCCCCTACCGGGTGCTCCAGGACTGGGCGCGCATTTACGACCAGAACATGCGGATCATCCTGCCGGACTGCTTCGGCACCGCCCATTTCCTCGCCCATGCGCCGGATTGGGTGGCCGACTGGACCGGCGCCCGGCCCGATTCCAAGGAACCCATGGAGGGCACCGAGGAACTGATCCGCTGGTGGCAGGACAAGGGCCGGGATCCGGCACGGAAGCTGGTCATCCTGTCCGACGGCATGGACATCGACTCGATCGAGGCCACCGCCCGGCATTTCGCAGGCCGTGTCCGCATCGGCTATGGCTGGGGCACCAATCTCACCAACGACTTCAAGGGCTGCGTCCCGAATGGCGACGCCGATGCGCTGGCGCCGATCTCGGTGGTCTGCAAGGTGGTCGAGGCCAATGGCCGGCCCGCGGTGAAGCTTTCCGACAATCCGCTGAAGGCGACCGGTCCGAAGGACGAGATCGAACGGTATCGCCGCGTCTTCGGCACGGCAGGCATGAAGGCCCAGTCCGTCCTCGTCTGAACGCACCATTGCAGGAGCATTCGTCATGCATGACCTGACCGGCAAGGTCGCCTTCATCTCCGGTGCCGGCTCGGTCGGCGAGGGCTGGGGCAACGGCAAGGCGACCGCCGTGCTGCTCGCCCGCCAGGGCGCGCGCGTCTACGGGACCGACATTTCGCTGGCCGCCGCGGAAGAAACCATGCGCCTGATCGAGGCCGAGGGCGGAACCTGCGCCGCGCGCGCGGTGGACATGACGTCCGCCTCCCAGGTGGAAGCAGCCGTTGCCGACTGCCTCGCCCGCTTCGGCCGAATCGACATTCTCGTCAACAATGTCGGCGGCTCGGCGCCCGGCGATCCGGTGACGATGAGCGAGGAGGTCTGGGACCGCCAGCTCGACATGAACCTCAAGACCGCCTTCCTCGCCTGCAAGCATGTCATTCCGGTCATGGAGCAGCAGGGCGGCGGCGCCATCGTCAACCTGTCCTCGATCGCGGGCGTGCGCATCCTGCCCGACCGGCCGCACGTCGCCTACACCACCGCCAAGCTCGGCATTCTCGGCTTCTCGCGGTCGATCGCCGTGACCTATGCGAAGCAGGCGATCCGCTGCAACACGGTGATCCCCGGACTGATGCACACTCCCCTGGTCGAGCACCGGCTGGCGAAGACCGTGGCGGGCGGCGACGCATCGGCACTCATCGCCTCGCGCAATGCGCAGGTGCCGACGGGCAAGATGGGCGATGCGTGGGATGTCGCGCAGGCCGTGCTGTTTCTCGTGTCCGACGAGGCGCGCTATGTCACCGCCGCCGAGATCGCGGTCGATGGAGGGCTATCGGCAGCGAGCCGGTGATGCGTCGTGACCGGCCTCGCCACGGCTGCTATGCTTCCCCGAGAAGGAGGCCACCATGAACGTGATGGTCACCCCCAAGGCCGATGACCTGTCCCGGCGGCTCTTCACTGTCGAGGATGCCTTCCGCATGGTCGAAACCGGGATCATCGGGCCTGACGAGAGGCTCGAGCTGATCGAGGGGGAGTTCGTCCGGGTGAATTCCAAGAACAACTTCCACCAGAGCGTACAGAACCGCCTGACCAAGGCGCTCATCCGGGCGGTGCCTGATGATCTCGCCGTCGGCATCGAGCCGACGCTGAAGCTCGACGATTTCACCTTCGTCGAGCCCGATATCGTTCTCTATCGCTACAGCGAGGCGCCGCGCCTGACCGCCGACCGCGCCATGCTGGTGATCGAGATTTCCGATTCCAGCCTCGGTTTCGATCTTGGCCCGAAGGCCCGGCTGATGGCACAGGCCGGTGTGACGGACTATTGGGTCATCAACGCGCAGTCGCTTGAAGTGACCATCCATCGCGAGCCGCGCGCCGATGGCTACGGCAGCATCAGGCGCCTCGGACGCGGCGAGACCCTGAGCCCCATCCATCCGGACCTGACGGCTGTTGCGTTGCGCCTCGCTGACCTGGTCTGAGCGGATCTACTCTGCCGCCGCCTGCGTGCCGAAGCTGCCCTTCGCATGGCGCTTGGGCTTGGCCGCGACCTTCAACGCCTCGAAGTCGGCACGCTCCCTGACCGCATTGCGCAGCGCCTGGTCCTTGCCCGGCGCATATTGCGGCGGCTGGTGGATGTCGACGCCATACCAGGCGGCCGCCTTCAGCATGAAGGACGGATCAGCAAGATGCGGCCGTCCGAGCGCCACCAGATCGGCCCGGCCGGCGGCCAGGATCGTGTTCATCTGGTCGGCCGATGTGATGTTGCCGACGCAGAGGGTCTTCACGTCCGCCTCGTTGCGGATCGCGTCCGAGAACGGCGTCTGGAACATGCGGCCATAGACCGGACGGCTCTGCGGGGTGGTCTGCCCGGTGGAAACATCCACGACATCGACGCCGGCCTCGGCGAAGGCACGGGCGATGGCGATGGAATCGGCTTCCGTGATCCCGCCCTCGGCCCAGTCGGTGGCCGAGATGCGCACCGACATCGGCCGCTCCGCAGGCCAGGCCGCACGCATGGCCTCGAAAACCCGCAGCGGAAATTTGAGGCGGTTCGCGATGCTGCCGCCATGGCTGTCGGTGCGGGTGTTGGTCAGCGGCGAGAGGAAGCTCGCCAGAAGGTAACCGTGGGCACAGTGCAGCTCCAGCATGTCGAAGCCGCAGCGGATGGCCCGTCCGGTCGCCTCCACGAACTGCCCGACGATGCGCGCCATGCCGGCCTCGTCCAGTTCGGCGGGCACCTGGCTGTCGGGATAGTAGGAGATGGGAGAAGCCGAGACGATCGGCCATGCCCCCTCCGCGAGGGGCCGGTCCATGCCCTCCCACATCAGCCGGGTCGCACCCTTCCGCCCGGCATGGCCAAGCTGGAGGCAGATTTTCGCCTTGCCGTTGGCATGGGCGAAATCGACGATGCGCGTCCAGGCGGCCTCCTGTGCGTCGGACCAAAGGCCCGCGCAACCGGGCGTGATGCGCGCCTCGGGCGCGACGCACACCATCTCGGTGTAGACGAGCCCCGCCCCGCCGATGGCCCGCGACCCGTAATGGACCATGTGCCAGTCGCCGGGCAGACCATCGACCGCCGAATACATGCACATGGGAGAGACGACGGCCCGGTTCTCCACCGTCATGCCGCGAAGGGCGAGCGGCTGGAACAGCGGCGGCCGCGGCCGGTGGACGTCGGCGCCAGGGACGGTCTCGGCGAACATGCGGTCAGCCTCGGCGACGAAGTCCGGCGCCCGCAGCCTCAGGTTCTCGTAGGTGATCGCCCTTGAACGGGTCATCAGCCCGAAGGCGAACTGGCGCGGATCCATGTCGCGGAACCGGTCGACATGCTCGAACCAGACGAGCGAGACATCCGCGGCATGCTGGGTGCGCTCCACCTCCTCGCGCCGGTCGGTCTCATAGGATGCGAGCGCCTCCCTGACGGTGCCCTTCGCGCGAAAGGCATCGAACAGCGCGATGGAATCCTCCATGGCGAGCTTGGTGCCTGCGCCGATGGAAAAATGCGCGGTGCCCTTGGCATCGCCGATCAGGACCACGTTGTCCTTCACCCAGCGCCTCGACCGGATCATCGGAAACTGCCGCCAGAGGGAGCGGTTGGTGATCAACGGATGGCCCGCCAGCTCCTCGGCGAAGACGCCCTCGAGGAAGCGCGCGGAGGCCTCCTCGTCCATCCGGTCGAGCCCGGCGCGGACGAAGGTTTCCGGGTCCGTCTCGATCACCCAGGTCGAGCGGCCGGCGGCGTACTGGTAGGTGTGGGCGATGAAAATGCCGTGCTCGGTCTCGCGGAAGAAGAACGAGAACGCATCGAGCTCGCGGGTCGAGCCCAGCCAGGTGAAGCGGTTGGGGCGCAGGTCCACCTCGGGGCGGAAATGGTCGCGGCTGGCCTCGCGGATGCGCGAATTGATGCCGTCGGCGGCGACAATCAGGTCATATCCGTCAAAGGCCGAAAGATCCGGCTCGACCTCGGACTGGAAGCGCATCGCAACGCCCAGCGCCCGCGCCCGCTCCTGCAGCAGCAGCAGCAGCGTCTGCCGCGAGCAGCCGCAGAAGCCGTTGCCGCCGATGCGATGCACCGATCCCTTGAAATGGACCTCGATGTCGTCCCAGTAGGCAAAGTTCTCGGTGATTGCCCGGTAGCTCTCCGGGTCGTAGCGCTCGAAAATGTCGAGCGTCGCATCGGAAAACACCACGCCGAAGCCGAACGTGTCATCCGGCCGGTTGCGCTCGAAAACGGTGATCTCGCAGGCCGGCTGCCAGGCCTTCATCAGGATGGCGAAATAGAGCCCGCCAGGTCCGCCGCCGATCACCGCGATGCGCATGGAGATCTCCTATCTCGGCCTGCAGCCTTGCATCAGGCAACTGCGTCCTTGAGGCTCGCTGCGAACCAATCCGGAAAATAGTTTAGGTCTAAAATAAATCCCGGCAAGGGCCGCCGGGGCCTTGCCCGGAATTATTTGAAGCTTAAAACATTCGGGCAGGAGGCTCAGATGGCGACCGAGACTGCCCCCCGCTCCCCCGCCGGCCGGCCCCTCGCAGGGCAGCGCGCGCTGGTCACTGGTGGCGGCCGTGGGATCGGCCGGGCGATCGCGGCGGCCCTCACCGGCGCTGGCGCCCATGTCACAGTGCTCGGCCGGGACGGGGCGCGCCTGCGGGCGGTCGTGGAGGCCGGCGAGGCCGCGGGCCATGTCGTTGCCGACGTCACCGATCCGGAAGCGCTGCATGCGGCGATCACCTTCTCCGGGCCCCTCGACATTCTGGTCAACAATGCCGGTGCCGCCGAAACGCAGCCGGCCCGGCGTCTCGACCGCCGGGTCTTCGACCGCATGGTCGCGCTGAACCTGACCGCCGTCTATGACGGCATCCGCCTCGTCCTGCCCGGCATGGTCGCCCGCGGCCAGGGGCGCATCGTCTCGGTCGCCTCCACCGCGGGGCTGATCGGCTATCCCTATGTCGCAGCCTATTGCGCGGCCAAGCATGGCGTCGTCGGCCTCACGCGCGCGCTGGCGAAGGAAACGGCCGCCTCCGGCGTCACCATCAACTGCGTTTGCCCCGGCTTCACCGAAACCGACCTCGTCGCCGGTTCGATCGGCACCATCGTCGAGAAGACCGGGCGCGCGCCCGAGACGGCGCTGGCGGAGCTGACGAAATCCATGCCGATCGGCCGCCTCATCCGACCGCAGGAGGTGGCCGCGGCCGTGCTCTGGCTGGTCGGTGATGCGGCCGGCGCCGTGACCGGCATCGCCCTGCCGGTGGCAGGCGGCGAACTCTGAAGGAAGCGCCATGCAGCCCCTGACCCACCGCATCCCTCATCGTCAGAAGCTCGCCGAATGGCAGGCCACGCATTTCCTCTGGGAGGTGAAGGGCAAGATTGCCACCATCACCCTCAACCGGCCGGAGAGGAAGAACCCGCTGACCTTCGAGAGCTATGCCGAGCTCGGTGACCTGTTCCGGGCGCTGGCCTTCGACACGTCGATCAAGACAGTAGTGATAACCGGTGCGGGCGGCAATTTCTGCGCCGGCGGCGACGTGTTCGAGATCATCGAGCCGCTGACCGGCCGCGACATGCCGGGACTGCTGCAGTTCACCCGCATGACCGGCGAACTGGTGAAGGCGATGCGCGCTTGCCCGCAGCCGATCGTCTCCGCCATCGACGGCATCTGCGTGGGCGCCGGCGCCATCATCGCCATGGCCTCGGACCTGCGCGTCGGCACGGCCCGCGCCAAGGTGGCGTTCCTGTTCAACAAGGTGGGCCTTGCCGGCTGCGACATGGGCGCCTGCGCCATCCTGCCCCGCCTGATCGGCCAGGGCCGGGCCTCGGAACTGCTCTATACCGGCCGGATGATGGGCGGCGAGGAGGGCCATTCCTGGGGCTTCTTCAACCGGCTCGCATCCTCCGAAACGGTGCTGGCCGAGGCGACGGCGCTGGCCGAGGAAATCGCCGCGGGTCCGACCTTCGCCAACGGCATCACCAAGCGCATGCTCCACATGGAATGGACCATGTCGGTGGACGAGGCCATCGAGGCCGAGGCCATGGCGCAGGCCATCTGCATGGACACGCAGGATTTCCGCCGCGCCTTCGAGGCCTTCGCCGCGAAGACGAAGCCGGTCTTCGAGGGAGATTGAGATGCTCCCCGCTGACCTGCTCGCCCTGCCCTTTCTCGAGGACCGTCATCGCGACCACGCCGTGCGCCTTGCGGACTGGGCGGCGCGCGAGGTCCCTCCCCTCGTCGATCACGACGACGTCGATGGCTCCTGCCGGCGTCTCGTCGCGGCCATGGGCAAGGCCGGCTGGCTGAAGGCCTGCGTGCCCGGCGACCAGGGCGGGCTGACGGAAAGCCTCGACGTGCGCACGCTCTGCCTGACGCGCGCCACGCTGGCCTATGTCGACGGCCTCGCCGATTTCGCCTTCGCCATGCAGGGTCTTGGAACGGGTGTCATCTCGCTGTTCGGCACGGCGGAGCAGAAAGCGGCCGCCTGCCCGCCGGTGCGCGAGGGCCGGGCCATTGCCGCCTTCGCCCTGTCGGAACCCGATGCCGGCTCGGATGTCGCGGCGCTCGCTACCACCGCCACGCCGGTCGATGGCGGCTGGCGGCTGGACGGCACCAAGACCTGGATCTCCAATGGCGGCATTGCCGACCGCTACGTCGTCTTTGCCCGCACTGGCGAGGCGCCCGGCGCACGCGGGATCTCGGCCTTCATCGTCACACCCGACGCGCCGGGCTTCACCATCGCCGAGCGCATCGACGTCATCGCGCCGCATCCGTTGGCAACGCTGCGCTTCGACAATTGCCGCCTTCCCTCCGATGCGCTGGTCGGCCGGCCCGGCGGCGGCTTCGCCATGGCCATGGCCAATCTCGACATCTTCCGGCCGACGGTCGCCGCCGCAGCCCTCGGCATGGGCTATCGCGCCCTCGACGAGGCCACCCGCCGGGCGCGCGGACGCCACATGTTCGGCGCACCGCTGGCCGATCTTCAGCTGACCCAGGCATCCCTCGCCGACTCGGTGGCGGACCTGGAGGCTGCAGCCCTGCTCGTGCTGCGCGCCGCCTGGGCCAAGGATCAGGGCCAGCCGCGGATCACGAAGGAGGCGGCCATCGCCAAGATGGTCGCGACCGAGAATGCGCAGAAGGTCATCGACCGGGCGATCCAGATCTTCGGCGGTCTGGGCGTGAAGAAGGGCGAGAAGGTGGAGGAACTGTACCGGGAGATCCGGGCGCTGCGCATCTACGAGGGGGCGACCGAAGTGCAGAAGGTCGTCATTGCGCGGGCCCATCTCGCCGCGGCTGAGGCTGCGGCATCGAAGGTCGCCGGTTAGGAGCCGATCATGGCCGCATCAGCGCATGTCGATCCCTTCGCCTCACGCGGCCTGCCACCGGTCGAGCGCCAACCGGTCTTCCTGTTCGACCGGCCGGAACTCCACTATCCGGAACGCCTGAACTGCGTGACCGAATTCGTCGACCGGCATGTGACGGAAGGGCGCGGCGAGCGCGTAGCCGTCGTGGCGCCGGACGGCACGCGCTGGACCTATGCCCAGCTTGCCGGCCGCATCGACCGTATCGCGAATGTGCTCACCGGCCAATTCGGGCTCGTTCCCGGCAACCGCGTACTGCTGCGCGCGCCGAACAACCCGACCATGGTCGCGGCCTATCTGGCGGTCATCAAGGCCGGTGGGATTGTCGTGGCCACCATGCCGCTGCTGCGCGCCAGGGAGCTTGGCCAGATCCTCGACAAGGCCGAGATCGCGCTGGCGCTGTGCGACGACCGGCTGACCGACGAACTGACGAAGGCGGCCGGCACCTCCCGTTTCCTGAAGCGCAGCGTCACCTTCGGCGAACTCAACGGACTGGCCGATGTCGCACCCGCAGCCTTCCAGGCGGTGGCGACCCACCGCGACGATGTCTGCCTGTTCGGCTTCACCTCCGGCACCACGGGCGAGCCGAAATGCACCATGCATTTCCACCGCGACCTCCTCGCCATCTGCGACGCCTATTCCCGCAACGTGCTGCAGCCTGACCCCGATGACCGCTTCATCGGCTCGCCGCCACTCGCCTTCACCTTCGGTCTCGGCGGCCTCGTCCTGTTCCCCTTCCGGGTCGGTGCCTCGACCGTGCTGCTGGAAAAGGCACCTCCCGGCGACCTCCTGCCGGCCATCGCTGAATTTAAACCGACCATCTGCTTCACCGCACCGACCGCCTACCGGGCCATGCTGGGTGCCCTCTCCGACCATGACTGGCGATCGCTGAAGAAATGCGTCTCGGCGGGCGAGGCTCTGCCCAAGGCGACGTTTGATGCCTGGAAGGCGGCAACCGGACTGGAACTGATGGACGGCATCGGTGCCACCGAGATGCTGCACATCTTCATTGCCGCGCCGCAGGGCCGCATCCGGCCGGGCGCGACCGGTCTGCCGGTTCCGGGCTATCAGGCGAAGGTCGTCGGACCCGGCGGCGAGAACCTGCCTGCCGGAACCCCGGGCCGTCTCGCCGTGCGCGGTCCGACCGGCTGCCGCTACCTCGATGATGATCGCCAGGCCACCTATGTCGTCGACGGATGGAACATCACCGGCGACACCTACACGGCCGATGAAGACGGCTATTTCTGGTATCAGGCGCGCAACGACGACATGATCGTCTCCGCCGGCTACAACATTGCCGGGCCCGAGGTGGAGGCGGCTCTGCTCGCCCACCCGACCGTCGCGGAGGCAGGTGTCGTCGGCCGGCCCGACACCGAGCGCGGCATGATCGTGAAGGCCTATGTGGTGCCGAAGCCGGACGTGACGGTCACGCCGGCGCTGGTCGTCGAACTCCAGGCCTTCGTGAAGGACGAGATCGCGCCTTACAAATATCCGCGCGAAATCGTCTTCGTGGACCGGTTGCCGCGCACCGAGACGGGCAAGCTGCAACGCTTCGCGCTGCGAGAGCAGGCCGCCCGCGAGGCCGATGGCCGCGCACAGTCCCAAAATCCCGATGCGGCGAAGGAAGTGTCATGACCAGGCCCGTTCCGCCCGTGATCCCCGTCCCGATCGCCGACGACGAGGCCCGCCCCGTTACCCTCAACCCGAAAGGCTGGCCCGTGCCGCGCGGCTATGCCAACGGCATGACCGCCCGCGGTCGCATCGTCGTCACCGGCGGCGTGGTCGGATGGGATGTGATGGGCAATTTCGCCGAGGACTTCGCGTCCCAGGCGCGCCAGTGCTTCTCCAACATCGCGGCGATCCTGGCCGAGGGCGGTGTGCGGCCGCATCACCTCGTGCGGCTGACCTGGTACGTCACCGACATCGAGGAATATTCCGCCAACCTGCGCCCGCTCGGCCTCGCCTATCGGGAGATTTTCGGCCAGCACTACCCGGCCATGGCCGTGGTACAGGTGGTGCGCCTGGTCGAGAAGGCGGCGAAGATCGAGATCGAGGCGACCGCGATCCTGCCGGACTAGGTCCGGTGCGGCCTCACGCCGCGCCTCACACTCTGCTGATCTCGCTGTCGGCCATCTTGCGCCCGGCCCGGCTTTCATTATTTTCAGTTTTTACTGAAATAAAGAAAGCCATCCCCCGATGGACCTCCCCCCGCTCGTCCAGGCCTTCGTGCTCCATTTCGGCGAAATGGGTTCGCGCTGGGGCATCAACCGCACGGTCGGCCAGATCTATGCGGTGCTGTTTGCCTCGCCGCGGCCGCTCTGCGCCGACGATCTCGTCGAGCGCCTCGGCGTCTCCCGCTCCAACGTCTCCATGGGCCTGAAGGAACTGCAGGCCTGGAACCTCGTCAGGCTGAAGCACATGCCGGGCGACCGGCGCGACTTCTTCACCGCTCCCGACGATGTCTGGACCATCGTCCGCACCCTGGTCGAGGAGCGCAAGAAGCGCGAGATCGACCCGACGCTCACCGTGCTGCGCGAATTGCTGATGCAGGCGCCGGCCTCGGACGACGAACGCCATGCGCAGGCGCGCATGCGCGAGATGCACGAGCTGATCGAGCTTCTGACCTCCTGGTATGCCGAGATGCAACGGCTGGAGACCGAGCGACTGGTCCAGTTGCTCACCCTCGGCGCGAAAGTCGTGAAAGTTCTCGAAATGAAGGATAGGCTCTTCGTCATGCCCGGCGGGCGGTCGAAGAGAGATGGCAAGGAGGTCTGACGATGGCCGATCTCGATCCAACCCTGCTCGCGCGCATCCAGTTCGCCGCCAATATTTCCTTCCACATCCTGTTTCCGACCGTGACCATCGCGCTGTCATGGATCCTGATCTATTTCAAGCTGCGCTATAATGTCTCACGCGACGAGAAGTGGATGGAGGCCTATCGCCTCTATGTGAAGGTCTTCGCCCTTTCCTTCGCGCTCGGCGTCGTCTCCGGCATCACCATGAGCTTCCAGTTCGGCACCAACTGGCCGGGCTTCATGGAGAAGGTCGGCAACATTGCCGGCCCGCTGCTGGCCTACGAGATCCTCACCGCCTTCTTCCTCGAGGCCGGGTTCCTCGGCATCATGCTGTTCGGCTTCCGGCGGGTGCCGAACTGGCTGCACACGCTGGCGACGGTCCTGGTGGCTGTCGGAACCCTGTTGTCCGCCTTCTGGATCCTCGTCCTCAATTCCTGGATGCACACCCCGGCCGGCCACGAGATGCGCGACGGCGTGGCCCATGCCGTCGACTGGTGGCAGATCGTCTTCAACCCCTCGATGCCCTACCGCCTGACCCACATGGTCATTGCCTCCGGGCTGACGGCTGCCTTCCTGGTTGCCGGCCTGTCGGCCTACCAGCGCCTGCGCGGCGACGACCGTCCGGCCGTCCATGCCGCGCTCGGAACCGCCGTACGGCTGGCCGCCATCCTCATCCCGGTGCAGATCGCGGTCGGCGATGCCCACGGCCTCAACACGCTGCAGCACCAGCCGGCCAAGGTCGCGGCCATGGAGGCCAACTGGCAGACGCGCGGCGCGGTGCCGCTGGTCCTGTTCGCCTGGCCGGACGAGCGCACGCGGGAGAACAGGTTCGAGATCGCCATTCCCTATGGCGCCAGCCTCATCCTGAAGCACTCGCCCAGCGGCGTGGTGCCCGGCCTCGACGATTTCCGCGGCAATCATCCCCCGGTCGCCCCTGTCTTCTTCGGGTTCCGCATCATGGTCGGCACCGGAATGCTGATGCTGCTCGTCGCGTGGCTTGCGACATGGCTGCTCTGGCGCCGGGGCACCCTGCCCCGATGGACGCTGGCGGCGCTGGTCGCGATGACCTTTTCCGGCTGGGTGGCAACGCTTGCCGGCTGGTATGTCACCGAGATCGGACGGCAGCCTTGGCTGGTCACGGGCGTGCTGCGCACGGCCGAAGCCGTCTCGGCGGTTCCCGGCCCGATGATCGCGGCAACGCTCGCCGCCTACCTCGTCACCTACCTGTTCCTTCTGGCGGCCTATGTGAGCGTGATCTTCTATCTCGCCCGCAAGGCGGCAAAGCCCGGCACGACGGTGCGCGACAAGGATGCGATCCCCTTCGTCCACGACGACGGGCCGCCCGCGGTCGCGAAGGCCTGAGGAGACAGCCATGGACCCCGCCACCCTGGAACCCGCCGTCTGGCTGCCCCTCGCCTTTGCCATCCTGATGGGTCTGTCGATCCTCGCCTATGTCATCCTGGACGGCTACGACCTCGGGGTCGGCATCCTGCTGCCCGGCGCCAATCCGGAGGAAAAGGACCGGATGATTGCCTCGATCGGGCCGTTCTGGGACGCCAACGAGACCTGGCTGGTGCTGGCCGTCGGCATCCTTCTGGTGGCCTTCCCCGTAGCCCACGGCATCATCCTGTCGACGCTCTACCTGCCGGTCGCCGTGCTCCTGATCGCGCTCATCCTGCGCGGCGTCGCCTTCGAGTTCCGGGCCAAGGCCGGCGCACCGTTCAAGCGCTGGTGGGACCGCGCCTTCTTCGCCGGATCGCTGCTGGCCGCCCTGTCGCAGGGCTACATGCTCGGCCTCTACGTCACCGGCTTTGCCGGCGGCTGGGCCATCCACGGCTTCGCCATGCTCACCGCCGTGTGCCTTGCCGCCGCCTATGCCTTCATCGGCGCGACCTGGCTGGTCCTGAAGACCGAGCGCGCCCTGCATGACAAGGCCGTCGGCTGGGCGCGCTGGTCCCTGCTCGCCGTCGTGGTCGGCATGGCGGCGGTGTCGATCGCAACGCCGCTCGCCTCCTCCCGCATCTTCACCAAGTGGTTCACCTTCCCCGAGATCATCGCTCTGGCGCCGATCCCGCTGATGACCGGCGCGCTGATCCTCGGCCTTTGGGTGTTCCTCGCGCGCATGCCGCGGCCCGATGCACGGCTCGACAGCGTGCCCTTCCTCGGCGCCGTGCTGATCTTCGTGCTCGGCTTCACCGGACTGGCTTATTCGTTCTACCCCTATGTGGTGCCTGAGCGGCTGACGATCTGGCAGGCTGCGTCCGCGCCGGAGAGTCTGATGATCATTTTCATCGGCACCTGCGTGGTCCTGCCGGTGATCATCGCCTATTCGGTGCTGGCCTACTGGGTGTTCCGCGGCAAGGCCACGGAACTGCGCTACGACTGACCCGCCACGTCAGACCCGTGCGGTCTCGTACCAGAACCGCTCGATGTCTTCGGCCAGTTTGCGATAGCCGTCGAAGGAACGCGGCTTGACCACATAGGCATTGGCGTGGCCCCGGTAGGACCGGTCGATGTCGATATCCCGCTCGGAGGACGAGAAGATCAGGGTGGGACGGCTCCTGAGGGCGTCATTGCCCTTGATCGCGGCCAGAACGTCGAAACCGTCCATGCCCGGCATGTTGAGATCGAGCAGGACGAGGCCGGGATCGAAGCTGTCGATGGCTTCCAGACCTTCCTCTCCGGTCTCCGCGTGACGGATCTCGACGGGTTCAGGCGCTGACCGAAAGGCATCCACGAGAAACAGCGCCTCGTTCGGATCGTCGTCAACGATCAGCATGCGCCTGTTGGATCGCGCCATGGTCCTCTCCCGCTTCGGGGGGTGCGGCAGGCTCCCGTCTGCGCGGGAGTGTAAACCGGAAACAGGCGCCCTGCGAAGCCTCGGTATCGAGCCAGATTTCGCCGCCATGGCTCTCGACCACCCGCCGGCAGAGGGCCAGTCCCACCCCCATGCCCGCATAGCGGCTCTCGTCCCGGTGGAGCCGGCGAAAAATCTCGAAAACCTTCTCGCCGTGCTGGGTGGCGATGCCGATGCCGTTGTCCTCGACGCGGATCTCCCAGAACCGGCCGGCGGGCCGCGAGCGGATGCGGATGACGGGGCTTGCCTCGCCGCGATACTTCACGGCATTGGCGATGAGGTTCTGAAACAGGCGAACCAGGAGGTCCGGATCGCCGAGCACCATGGGCAGGTTGAAGACCTTCACCTCGGCCGCGGCCTCGCGGATATCGGCGTCGAGAAGCTGCAGGGCCTCGGCGACCACGCGGGCCAGCGGCACCGGCTCCTGCCGCACCTCGCGATAGGCAACCTGGGTATAGGCGTTGAGGCTGCGGATCAGGCGTTGCATCCGCTCGGCGCTGGCCATGATCCGGCCCGCAGTCTCGGCCGTCTGCGGGTCGGCGGCCTCGGCCCGCGTCTTGAGCATCTCGGCAAACATGTTGATGTGGCGCAGCGGGGCCTGCAGGTCGTGCGAAACGATGGCGGAAAACTGCTTCAGGGCCTCGTTCGACTGGCGCAGGCGTGCCTCGGACTGCTGGCGCTCGGTGTCGTCGCGCACCACCGCCATGATGTTGGGCTCGTCGGCCCCCCGTCCCGACAGCCGGCTGAAGGCCGCCTGCACCCAGACCCAGTGTCCGTCCCTGTGCCTCAGGCGGTGGATGGAAAAATCGCTCTCCCGGCCGGCGCCGATCGCCTCGCTGATCGCGCGGACGCGCTCCATGTCGTCGGGATGGACGAGCATCGACGGTGTCACGTCCAGCATGTCCTCGGGGCTGTAGCCGATGAGCTTCAGGCTCGCGGGTGAAGCGTAAAAGACGCGGCCCTCGATGTTGCGCAGCACGATCATGTCGCTGGCATGATCGGCCAGCAGCCGGTAGCGCTCCTCGCTGGCCGCAAGCTCCCGGGTCCGCTCCTCGACCCGATCCTCAAGGGCGGAATTGGCGCTGACCAGCTGGGCGGCCTGCCGGTGCAGGCGGATCGAGGCCTCGGATATGGCCTGGCCGACGGCGTTGGCCTCGGCGATCCCGGTCTCCGGAACCACGGTCAGCTGGCCGCGCCCCATGGCCGACGCCGCCTCTGTGACCGACACCACCGCGCGGCCGACCCGGCGCATGATGAGACCAGACAGCCCGACCGCCAGCACGCCGAGGCCAGTCGCGGTCGCGGCCAGCCAGGCGAGCGAGACGTTCAGCGGCGCCCGCAGGGCGGCCACGTCCACACCCGCCGTCACCATCCAGCCCGACAGGGGAGAGCGGCGGTAATAGCCAGACACCGTCACGCCCTGCGAATTGATGCCGCGCCACCGGCCCGCGGGATCGCGGGATTCGGCAAAGCCCGGCAGCGGCTTGCCGACCAGTTCGGCGTGACGCTCGGATCGCGCGATGATCAGGCCCGAGCGGTCGACGATGCTGGCGAAATAGGGCTGGCGGATGCCCCTTCCGGCGAGCAGCTGCGCGAAGAACTCCGCATGGAAGATGGTGGAGACGAGATAGCGGACCTCGCCATCGCGCACGATCGGCAGGACCAGTGCGACGGCGTAGGTGCCGGTGCCCCGGCTGACATAGAGATCGACAAAAACCGGAAGGCGGCCCTGCACGGCCTGGTTCATGGCGTCCAGCAAGGGCCAGTGCGGCAGGGCCGTGCCTGGCGGCTGGCCGGTGTCGACCAGCAGTTGGCCGGACAGTTCGCGCAGGCGAATGTCGATGCCCTCGCGCGAAAACTGCCGTGCCTGCTCGTCGAACCGGGCAATGTCGCCCGCCCCGTCCAGCGCGGGCGAGGAGGCCAGCACCTGCAGGATGGCGAGCCGGGACGCGAGGATCCGGTCGACTTCGCTGGCCAGGTCTTCGTTCCGCTGGGCGGCGGCCGCTTCGAGCCGCCCGGCCTCGGCCTCGGCATAGCGCCAGGTCACGATGCCGGCGAGCACCAGCAGGGGCAGCGTCAA
This sequence comes from Phreatobacter sp., assembly GCF_051860605.1. Lineage (GTDB taxonomy): Bacteria > Pseudomonadota > Alphaproteobacteria > Rhizobiales > Phreatobacteraceae > Phreatobacter. The sequence continues at coordinate 152,267 of NZ_JBHYDR010000009.1, forward strand.
GGCAGCCGCCAGCATGGCAATGTAGAACCACAGGGACGGCGCTGGGCGCCGGTCCCGCACTGCATCCGGACCCTTGGCGGGCGCCTGCAAGGGCTCTCCTCCAGCGTGGCGGCTTCTTGCGGGCATCGGCGAATCGCGCCCGGGCGTCAGGATACCATCGCTGCCCAAAGGATGAGCAGTGGGGTCAGGCAGATGTGGCCGGCTGCTCCAGCAGGGCCTTCAGGTTCTCGCCTTCCTCGCGCATGTGCTGCGCGACAGTCGCGAGGTCCAGTCTGTTGAGCCAGCGGCTGCGGGCCTTGATGCGAAAGTGATGGTCTGCGACGGCGGCACAACCCGGACCTGCGTCCGAAGCAGCGCCTGAATTCCCGTCATGCGTGCACAATCCTGTTGGCAATCGCACTTGCGGCGTTGCAGGCATTGCGCAGCGCGCCGCGCGACCGTAGTCTGGTAACGTAGAATCCGCCGGGGCGGCCGGGCTCGTTCGTGCGCTTCGCATCCAGACATTCCCGGAGACGGACATGCGCCATTTGACGCGCCTCATGATCATAGACGACGAACTGACCGACATCGGCTTCATGATCCAGTTCTTCGAAGAGGCCCTGCCGGACTGTCAGATCGAGACCTTCACCTCCGCCGAGGAGGCTCTGGCGCGGCTGCACTTCGAGGGCGTCAAGGGTGAGAATCCGCCGCTTGTCGATGATCCGGACGTCATCATTCTCGACCTGAAGCTCGGCGCCATGACCGGGTTCGATTTCCTGAAGGCGGTTCGCGCGGATGAATTGACACGCCACCTGCCGGTCGTGGTCATTTCCGGCGACGAAAGCCGCGCCTCCGTCGACAAGGCCTACGAGGCCGGTGCCAATGCCATGTTCCGCAAACCGGACTCGCTGTCAGGCTATCGCACCATGATTGGCACCATCGTCACCTACTGGAAGAACACGGCGCGCCACCACAAGGCCGCGTGATCGCAGCCGGTCATCCGAACGGGACTGGTGGCGGGGTGTCGGCTCTGCCTCGGAATCGTCGCAAGCGTCGGGCTGGAATGCGCGGGTGATTGTCTTCGCCTTGCCTCACCGGAGCCTGACATGCCCCCTGCCGTTGCCTTCCGCGTGGCCGCGACCCGCACACATGCCGTTGGCCGCACCGCGGCAAGACGTCCCTTCGCTGCTCCTGCTCTCCCATCCCTGATGCTTGCCGCCGTGCTGGCGGTCCCGGCCCTGGTCGGCCCTGCCGCGGCGCGCGATGCCGGCTGCCGCATCGAGCAGGCTGGGCGGGTGGTGCTGGACCGCACCTGCGACTTCCAGCCCGAGGGCCGCGACGGCTCCTTCACGCTGTCGGCGCGCGGCGGTGCCGACACCCCGCTGTTCCGGGGCGTTTCCGTCGTCTCGGTCATGGTGATCGAGCCTGGCGTCGCCGATGTCCGCGGTCTGACCACCGGGGGTATCAATTCGCGCTGGGGCACGGCCCGCCGCTCGGGCCGCGACGGGGCCTGCTGGCAGGGCGACGATTTCAGGATCTGCGCGCGCTAGCCGATCGGCGCAAACCGGTCAGCGCTGGTTGGCAGGCTCGCTCGCGGCGTCCGGCGCGCCCATCATGCCGAATTCGTTGGTGATCGCGTTCATCAGTTCGGCATGGCTCTCCTTCGTCGCGCCGACGATCGGACCGTCGATGGCCATCTCGACATCGAAGTCGCCGAAATGGCCGGCGACCAGCGACATCACCCGGTAGAGCATGGTTCCGGCTCCGGCCGCCTGCATGAAGGCCTCGCTCGGCATCAGGTATTGGCTCTCCAGACCCGTCTCGATCGGGCAGTGATTGGAAGCGCGCGGATTGGCAGCGCCTGCGGGGGCGGTAGCATGGGTGGCTGCCAGGGCGAAAAGCGCGGCAGCACAGATTCGCATGAACCGTTGGGTCATGGCGGCGTTCCGTACGAACTGTTGCTGAACTGGATGCGGCCCGGCGAGGGCCTCTGCGCTGACAACCGCCAAGATCGGCTAAGGTTCCATGGACGCAATGGCAGCCATGGCCTGCGTCCGGCATGGCCTGCGTCCGGCATCGCCTGCATCCGGCCGGCGCTGGCTGGGTCGCTAGGATTCGAACCTAGATAGCGGGTACCAAAAACCCGAGTCCTACCGTTAGACGACGACCCATCGCCGGAGCGGCCGGACCATAGCTGCGCCGGCCCGGCGGTTCAACGCCCCCGGCGACGTCCGGGGGCCGGCTTCCCGTCCCCGCTCCCGCCCCCCGACGAACGGCGGCTGCAAGAGGTGTGGACGGGCGGCGTCCGGCACACTAGGGTCTGCCCAACGAGGCCACCCCCGAAGGCCCAAGCCCATGCAATCGCGGAGGAAACCATGCTCGGTCTGATGCAGGACTGGCCCCTTTTGATCCACAGGGTCATCGACCATGCCGGCATGTATCACGGCGCGCGCAAGGTCATCTCCCGCTCCATCGAGGGGCCGATCGTCGAGACCGACTATGCCGCCCTCCGCCGCCGCGCGCTGAAGGTGGCCAAGCGCCTCGAGAAGGATGGAATCGGCCTCGGCGACCGGGTCGGCACGGTGGCCTGGAACACCTGGCGGCATCTGGAGGCCTGGTATGGCATCACCGGCCTCGGCGCGGTCTATCACACGCTGAACCCGCGCCTGTTCCCCGAGCAGATCGCCTGGATCGCCAATCATGCCGAAGACCGCATGATGATGGTCGATCTCACCTTCGTGCCGCTCATGGAAAAGCTGCAGGAGCATCTGCCGCTGGTGGAGCGCTATGTCGTGCTCACCGACGGCGCGCACATGCCCCAGACCGGCCTCAAGAACGCGATCGCCTACGAGGACTGGATCGGCGAGGTCGACGAGGACTTCGCCTGGAAGAGCTTCGACGAGAACACCGCGGCCGGCATGTGCTACACGTCCGGTACCACCGGCAATCCGAAGGGTGTGGTCTATTCGCACCGCTCCAACATCCTCCATTCGCTGATGGCCAACGGGCCCGACATGTTCGGGCTCTCGGCCAAGGACACCATCCTGCCGGTGGTGCCGATGTTCCACGCCAATGGCTGGTCGCTCGCCTTCACCGCGCCCATGGCCGGGGCCACCATCGTCATGCCCGGCGCGAAGATGGACGGGCCGAGCATTGCCGAACTGCTCACCACCTACCGCGTCACCCATTCGGCGGCGGTGCCCACCGTCTGGCTCATGCTGCTGCAGGAACTGGAGGCCAGGGGCACGCTTCTGCCGGACCTGCGGCAGGTGGTGATCGGCGGCTCGGCCTGCCCGCGCGCCGTGACCCAGAAGTTCCGCGACGTCTATGGCGCCGAGGTGATGCACGCCTGGGGCATGACCGAGATGAGCCCGCTCGGCACGGTCTGCTCGCTGAAGCCCGAGGTCGCAGGCCTCGAGGGCGAGGCCTGGCTCGACATCAAGGAGACGGTCGGCCATCCGCCCTTCGGCGTGGAAATGAAGATCACCGACGACGCCGGGACCGAACTGCCCCGCGACGGCAAGGCCTTCGGTCGCCTGCTGGTGCGCGGCCCGTGCATTTCCGGGGCCTATTTCAAGGGCGAGGGCGGGCAGATCCTCAATGCGGAGGGCTTCTTCGACACCGGCGACGTCGCCACGATCGATCCGAACGGCTACCTGCGCATCGTCGACCGCTCCAAGGACGTCATCAAGTCGGGCGGCGAGTGGATATCCTCCATCGACCTGGAAAACCTCGCGGTCGGCCATCCCGACGTCGCGGAGGCCGCGGTCATCGGCGTCGCCCATCCGAAATGGGACGAGCGCCCCCTGCTCATCGTGGTGCCCAAGGCCGGCCGCACGCCGACTCGCGAAAGCCTCATGGTCTTCATGGAGGGCAAGATCGCCAAATGGTGGATGCCCGACGACGTGGTGGTGGTCGGCGAGATCCCGCACACGGCCACCGGCAAGATCCAGAAGATGGCGCTGCGCGAACAGTTCCGGGACTATCGGCTGCCGACGGCCTGAACAGGGTCGCGGGACATCGCACGCAATGATCGCCGTGGCTGCGCCACCGTGGCGCAGAAACACCGGCGCGACTAGACTGGCGGCGGGCCGTCGAGTCCGGAGCCACGCATGACCGATCTGACCCGGCAGGACCCGACCCGGCAGGGACCGTGGGGACCGCGCTCCGCGGCGCGCGCGGTGGAGGCGGCCGAGCAGGCCGTGCGTACAAGCGTGCCGGCTGTCGCGCCGGGCCTCGCCGCGCCGCAGGCGGATGCGCCCGTGCGCTTCTACGGTCAGGCGGGCGCCTTCTTCGGTCTTCTGCTGAAGGGGTTCCTGCTCCAGCTCGTCACGCTCGGCATCTACCGGTTCTGGCTGACCACCGACATCCGGCGCTTCTACTGGGGCCACACCACCGTCGGCCCCGAATACATTGCCTATACCGGCTTCGGCATGGAGCTGTTCAAGGGCTTCCTTGTGGCGCTGACCATCCTCGTGCCGATCCAGGCCGCGGCCTTCTTCCTGGCGCTCGGCCTGCCTGGGGCGCAGTTTGTCATTTCGATCGGCGTGGTCCTGATCTTCCTGTTTCTCGGGCAGTATGCCGTCTATGCCGCCCGGCGATACCGGCTCTCACGCAGTGCGTTCCGCGGCCTGCGCCTCAGGATGACGGGCTCGGCCTGGACCTATGCAGCCAAGGCCTTCGGCTTGTCCGTCCTGGTCATTCTGACGCTCGGCCTCGCCTATCCATGGGTCGCCACCGTGCTGGAGCGCATCAAGATGCGCGAGACCTTCTACGGCGATGTGCAGGGCGCCTTCGTCGGCACCGCTGGCACGCTGCTGCGCCGCGGCATCGTGCTCTGGGCGCTGGCGGTCAGCGTGCCGCTGGCCATCATCACCTCGGTGGTCCGCTCCCTGCCGGACGCTTTCCTGGATCGGCTGGTCGTCGATCTGGCCGCCGCGCGGGTTCCCCAGACCGGCGAAATCCTCATGATCCTTTTGGCAGGCATGGGCGTGGTGCTGGCAATCCTCGCCGTGCCGCTGCTGCTGTTCCCCGCCTTCCAGGCCATCGTGTTCCGCTGGCGGATGGAGGGCATGCGGATCGGCGGGGCGAGCCTGTCGTGCGCCTTCACCGTCGGAACATCCTACAGGGTGTATATCCTCGGCTTCCTCGGCATCTTCGCGGTGATGTCGCTGGTGTCGTCTGCCGCCACCGGCGTCGTCTATGCCGCCGTCCCGGCCCTGGTGGGCTATGGCGCGGGCCTGGCGACCGAGATCGTTGGCATCCTTCTGGCCATGCTGCTCTATATCATCGGCTTCGGGACCTACTGGATCATCAAGCAGCTGTTCATCGACCTCGCCCTCTACCGCGCCCGCGCCCAATCGCTGTCCGTGGTCAATCTGTCCGCGCTCGACGGTGTCACGGCCCGGAACGTCGATGCCTCGGCCATGGGCGACAGCCTGGGCGATGCCGTCGATTTCGGCATCGGGATCTGACCGCGATGACAGGGGCAGCCTTCTATGACGGGATCACCAGCCGCCGTCAGACGGTGGAGGTCTCGCTGCATCCCGACGGGCTGGCGATCTTCGGCTCCGACGGTCACCGCCTCGCCCTCTGGCCCTATCCGGCCATCCGCCGCATCGACGGCTTTGCGCGCGCCGGCCTTGCGGTCACCCGCCTGCCCGAGCCCGGCTCCTCGGCCGAGCCACGGCTTGAGATCACAGACGCGGCCTTCGCGGCCGAACTGGCCGCGCGCGCCCCGCTGACGCTGACGGCCGGCGCCACCGGCCGGCGCGAGCGACGCAAGGTCGTGTTCTGGGCCCTCGGTGCCATCGCCTCGCTGCTGCTGCTGGCCTTCTACGGGCTGCCGGCCATTGCCGGCCGGCTCGCCCCGCTGGTGCCGGCCTCGGCCGAAATCCGCCTCGGCGAGGCCATGGATCCGCAGGTGCGCGGCATAGTGTCCGACGCGCCGCTCAAGACCTGTACGGCCCCGGACGGCCTCGCCGCGCTGAATGACCTCGTCGCCCGCTACGAGCGCCAGGCCGACCTGCATCTGCCGCTGCGGGTGGTGGTGCTCGACCATGGGCTGGTCAACGCCTTCGCCCTGCCCGGCGGCTACATCTACCTCTTCAACGGCCTCATCCAGCGTGCCCGGTCGCCCGACGAACTGGCCGGCGTGCTGGCGCACGAGATCGGCCATGTGAAGCTGCGCCACAGCCTCCGCTCCGCCATCCAGGCCGGCGGCCTCGGCTTCCTGCTCGGCACCGTCTTCGGCGACTTTGCCGGCGGCACGGCGGTGATCATTGCCTCGCGCACGCTGATGTCGAGAGCCTTCTCTCGCGATGCAGAGCGGGAGGCGGACCGGTTCGGCGTCGAACTGATGCTGCGGGCCGGCGGCGATCCGGTCGCGCTCGCCCGCTTCTTCGAGAGCGTGTCATCCGGCGGCGGGCGCGCTTTTGCCTGGATCGCCACCCACCCGACCGGTGTCGAGCGCGAACGGGCCATCCGGCAATCCGCCGAGAACCGCCCCCGCGTCGGACCGGCCCTGACGCCGGAACAATGGACAGCGCTGCGGGCGATCTGCCAGAAGACCGACTGACACCCGGATCCCGCCGCAGATGCGCCGTCATGTCCTCATCGAGCCGACCTCCCGGCTTGCCGTCTGGAGCCTCAGGCTGACGGTGGTCGGCATCGGCGTGGCGCTGGTGGCGCTGCTGGCGGCGCGCACCGACCGTCTGGACGGGGCGCAGGCCGCAGCCGCCCTCGCCGCGGGGCTGGGGGTTACGGCAGCCGGCGTGGTGGCCGCGGCGCTGGCCGGAATGCTGATCTGGTTCTCGGGCTATCGCGGCGCGCGCTATGCGGTTGCGGCCATGCTGCTCGGCCTTGCCACCCTCGCCTATCCGGTGGCCTCGCTCGCCATCGGCATCGGTCATCCGGCGTTGAACGACATCACCACCGATCCGGCCGACCCGCCGGCCTTCGACATCGCCGCGAGCGCCCGGCCGGCGACCGCCAACCCGGTGGCCTATCCGGCTGCCTTCGCCCCGCTGCAGCGCCGCCTCTACCCGGAAATCCGCCCGCTCGAGATCGACCTCCCACCCGAGGACGTCAACGAGATCATCGCCGAACTCGTCGCAGGACGTGGCTGGCGCGTGCTCGACCGGCTCGACTATCGCGGGCCGGACCGCGAGGGGCGGTTTGAAATGGTGCACCGCTCGCTCATCATGGGGTTCCGGGACGACATCGTCATCCGCGTCCGTGCCGTCGACGGCCGCGCCCGCATCGACATGCGATCGGCCGCGCGCTACGGACGGCAGGATTTCGGGGTCAATGCCCGGCGGGTGGTGGCGGCGCTGGACGACCTGAGGGTTGCCGCGCGCCGCGCGCAGAGACAGCAGTGAAGGCATGACCATGAGCGTGAAAGCCGCCAGCGTTCCCCTCGACGAGGACGAGATCATCGAGGGCATCCGCCGCTGGGTGACGGTGGAAAGCCCGACCTACGACGCTGCCGGCGTCGAGGCGGTGCTCGACGAGGTCGAGAACGATTTCGCCGGCCTGCCGGTGGTCATCGACCGCCGCCCGGGGCTCGACGGCTTCGCCGGCACGCTGAGGGTCGCGACCGCCGGAGATTCCAACGATAAGCCGATCCTCGTGCTCACCCATGTCGACACCGTTCACCCGAAGGGCACGCTGGCCGGCCGCCTGCCGTTCCGCCGCGATGGGGACAGGCTGTACGGGCCAGGTCTCTACGACATGAAGGGCGGCGCCTATCTGGCGGTCGCCGGCTATCGCGCGCTGGTGCGGGCCGGCGTGCCCACCGCGCGACCGGTGACGTTCCTGTTCACGCCCGACGAGGAGATCGGCAGCCCGACCTCGCGCGCCATCATCGAGGAGGAGGCAGCCAAGGCCGCCTATGTGCTGGTGACGGAACCGGCCCGCGACGGCGGCCGCATCGTCACGGCCAGGAAGGGCGTCGCCCGCTTCCGCATCTCAACCCACGGGCGGCCCGCCCATTCCGGCGCGCGCCACCAGGACGGCCGCAGCGCCATCCGCGAGATGGCCCGCCAGGTCCTCGCCATCGAGGCCATGACCGACTACGACCGCGGCATCACCACCACCGTCGGCCTGATCAGCGGCGGCACGGCGGCCAATGTGATCCCCGAGACCTGCACGGCCGAGATCGACCTGCGCGTGCCCGATCCCGAGACCGGTGCGGAGATGGTTCGCCGCATCCGGACGCTGCAGGCCGCCGATCCGGACGTCAGCGTCGAGGTGGAGGGCGACATGAACCGCCCGCCCTACCCCAAGACGGCGCCGATCAGCGCCATGCTCGACCATGCCCGCACGGTCGCCGAGGCCATCGGCTTCGACCTCCAGGACTGCCCGATGACCGGTGGCGGCTCGGACGGCAATTTCACCGCCGCGCTCGGTGTGCCGACCCTCGACGGGCTTGGAATCGATGGTGCCGGCGCCCACACGCTGGAGGAGCATGGCCTCGTCTCGTCCATTCTGCCGCGCGCGCGCCTGCTCGCCGGCCTGATGGAAACCCTGCGCTAACCCAAACCACCGACTGGCGACAGCATCCCGCCCGGGGAAACCCGGCAGTAAGGGCACAGGCGCGACACTGGCTGAAAGTTCGACCAGCCGGAGCCATCCATGGCCGAGATGTGTGCCAATTGCCGGAACTTCTGGCAGCCGCCGCGCGGCGACAATGGCGGGCTGTGCCGCGCCCATCCGCCCATCGCGCAGGGCGATGGCACGGCGCTCTGGCCATCGGTGTCACGCAGCGACTGGTGCGGCGAATACCGCGTCTCCCCGCCACCGCCCAATCCCGGAATCCGGCGCCTCGTCACTGCCTGAAGCAGGACTTGCTGAAGCAGGTCCTTGGGCTCGGACGGGAGACCAGGCTCCCGTGGCCGGGAGGCGCCCGATCAGGACGCAAAGCCCCACAGCAGAACGAACAGAACCAGCGCCGCCGCCGCCAGGCTCACGGTCAGCACCATCAGCACCGGGCGACCGAGCGGAGCCGAACGCACCGTGTCGGCATTGACGATCTGCGGACCGGGCTCAGCCTCGGCCGGCGGCGGCATCTGGCGCCGATCGGGCTCCACCAATGTGCCGTTTTCCTCGATGATCCGGCCATCCTCGGCGCGCGGATCGGTCCGCATTGCGTCGATGATCTCCCGCTCGATCGTCCCCGTCTCGTCGGATCGTTTGTCATCGGGCCGCGTGTCTCGGCTGGGCATGTGGTCCTCCGTATCTGATACGTAGAACGTCAACGCCCCGTCAGCCGGGAGAGTTCCGTCAGGCGCACGCCGCAAGGCGATGAACCCGCACGGCCAGTCCGGATATGATGGAAACAATGTCCGCGGCGCGACCAGTCTCCCGCGCCGGGAGAGATGGTCGGAGTGGCAGGATTTGAACCTGCGACCCCTTCGTCCCGAACGAAGTGCGCTACCAGGCTGCGCTACACTCCGCCGCAAACAGGCCGCGTGTATAGCGGCGGGCCCGCCCCTGCGCAACCCCGTCGCGCGACCTTTTGCCCGGTCTCGACGCGGGGCCGCCACAGCCCCTAACATCGGCGCTTCCGACACTTAGGACCGGCCGTCGCACCACCATGACCGCAGCCCGTTTCGACGCCGTGGCCTTCGCCGGAGGGGGCAACCGCTGCTACTGGCAGGGCGGCTTCTGGGAGGCGCTGAACGCGGTCCATCCGCAATCGCCGGCGCTGGTGGTCGGCGTCTCCGCCGGCGCGTTCCAGGCCTGTTTCTCGCTGATCGGCGAGGGTCCGCGGGTGCGCCGCATCGTCATCGATGCCTGCTCCACCATCGAGAAGGAACTCGTCTGGGGCGAGGTGCTGAAGGGTCGCTCGCCCTTCATCGTCGGCGGGCTCTATCGCGACCTGCTCACCGACATCTTCGGCGAGCTGGAACTGGCGGCGCTCAAGGCTGCCCCCGAGGTGCTGATCCAGCTGACCCATCCGCCCCGCTACTTTCCCCCGCTGCTCGCCGCCTATGCCGCCATCGGCGCCTACCAGATCGAGAAGGTCTGGATGGGGGCCGCCCATTCGCGGGCCGGCCGCCATGTCGGCCTGTTTCCGAGCTGGGTCTCGACCCATGAGGCCGAAACCCCGGCAGACCTCGTCGCCGCCCTGATGGGAACCGCTGCCGTGCCGCCCTTCATGCCCGTGGGGACCGTCAATGGCCGGCCCGCCCTCGACGGCGGCCTGGTCGACAATCCGCCGGTGGACCGCATCGCGCAGGTGGAGGCCGGCGGCGGCCGCACGCTGGTGCTCACCACCCGTGCCGGCCGCGCCATGGCGGAGGTGGAAAACCGCACGGTCGCGCGCCCGTCCGTGCCGATCCTCACCAGCCGCTTCGCGGTGACCGACGGGGCGGCCATCCGCGCCGCCTACGAACTCGGCCTTCAGGATGGGGAGGCGTTCGCCAAAGGGCTTGGCTGAGCGGCGGGGCGCGCATCCAGCCAACCCGCAAGATCCATGATCGAAGGCAGCACGACATCGGCATGCCGATGGAAATCCGCCGGCACCAGCGGCCCCGTCTCGACGCCGATGGCGACCACCCCGGCCGCCCGCGCCGCATGCATGTCGTGCAGGCTGTCGCCGACCATGGCCACCTCGTGCGGCGCCATGGCGTGATCGCGCAGGAAGGCCTCGATCTGGCCCGGGCCGGGCTTGCGGCCATGGCCGGAATCCCAGCCGACGATGAAATCGAAATGGTGGTCGATGCCAAGCCTTGCCGCCTGATGGCGGGCACCGTTCTCGGAATCGTTGGTCACGATGCCCAGAACCAGCCCGCGCGCCCTCAGCGCCGTCATCACCGCCGGCGGATCGCCGATGGCGGTCAGCGCGACCAGCCCCTCCTCGACGAACAATTCGTCCATCGCGTCGGTCACCGCGGCGGAAAAGGGCACCCCCAGCGCCCCCGCCCAGAGCGGGCCGTAATCGGCCGAGGAGCCGGCGACCAGCGGCGAGGTCGGGTGGAAGCGCATGACCGCCTCGTCGAACTGCGACACCGCCATTAGGCGCTCGACGCGCGCGCGGTCGCCGCCCGCCATGCGCTCCATCACGCGGAAGGCCGCCGGACCCCAGGTCCGGTCGAAATCGACGAAGGTGCCGTCCTTGTCGAGGAGGATCGCGCGCAGGGTCATGGGGCCGCGTTAGAGGCGAGAGGTGACAGCATTGCGACAGGGGTCCGGGTGCCAGACCTCAGCCGGCCGCAGGGCCGGGCTTCTCGCCCTTCGCCCAGGCAAAGGCCTGCTCCATCCGGTCATTGCCCCAGAACAGCTCGCCATCGGCGGCGACGAAGCTCGGCGCACCGAAGACCCCGTGGGACCGTGCCTCGTCAACGCTTGCCCGCAGCGCCTGCTTGACCGTATCCGTCCCGGCCTGCACCAGCAGCGCGGCGCCGCCAAGGCCCAGCCTGTCGGCGAGGGCTGCCAGCACCTGCGGATCGCTGATCGCCTTTCCCTCGCCGAATTCGGCCCGATAGACCGCGCGCGAGAAATCGGCGCGCCGGCCGTCATCGGGCAGCGCGGTCGCCATGCGAGCGGCGAGCAGCGTGTTCTGCGGGAACGGATCGGGGCGCGTCAGCGCCAGCCCCAGGGCGCCGGTGACGCGCTGCAGGTCGCGCCACATATAGTCGCCTTTGGCGCGGTTGAGGTTGAACGGCGAGGTGGTCAGGCCGGCATCGGCGAAGATCGGGCCGAGCAGGAAGGGGCGCCAGGCCACCCGGACGCCGGCGGCCTTCGCCGCCTCGTCCACCCGCATCGCAGCCGGATAGGAATAGGTCGAGGCGAACTCATAGAAAAACGAGACGACGGGCTGGGTCATGTCAGCCGACCTGCCGCAGCTTGGCCTTGAAGCGGTAGGCGTTCTGCACGTAATTGGCCGCCGACAGCTTGAGGCGGGCAAGGGCCGCCTCGTCCAGCGTGCGCACCGCGCGGGCCGGTGAACCGACGATCAGCGAATTGTCGGGAAATTCCTTGCCTTCGGTGATCAGCGAATTGGCGCCGACAAGGCAGTTCTTCCCGATCTTCGCGTGATTGAGGATGGTCGAGCCCATGCCGATGAGCGTGCCCTCGCCGATCGTGCAGCCATGCAGGATGACGCGATGACCGATCGTGCAATGCGCCCCGATGGTCATGGGCGCCCCCGGGTCGGTGTGCAGCATGCACATTTCCTGGATATTGGTGCCCTCGCCGATCTCGATCCACTCGTTGTCGCCGCGGATCACCGAGCCGAACCAGATACCGACATCGGCGGCCATGCGCACAGCCCCGATCACATGGGCGTCAGGGGCGACATAGAAGCGGTCGTCGGCAGGCAGGACGGGGGCAACATCGCCCAGGGCATAGATCGGCATCGGCTCCTCCAGGGACTTCCGCGAGCTATGCCATGCCGGCCTGATGCTGGAAAGTCGGCGCAATGGCAGTCCCTGCCGTCAGCGGGCGCGGCGGAACTCCATCTCCCAGTTGGTCTCCCAGCTTGCCCCGCCGTCGGCCGAGAAGGCCTGAGCCCAGCGCGCCGACTGGCGGGTGATGTCCGACCAGGTGAAGCGCACGCGGATCGGCTGTCCGGCCAGAACATCCTCGCCGAAAAAGGTGCCGATGCCGCCGTCGAACCGGCCGTGGACGGGCGCGTCCATGGCGATGCGGCGGGCATCCAGCCACCAGATCGACCAGAGCTGGCTTGCCGGGTCGAACACCCGGATGGTGATGGCGCGATAGCTTCCGTCGGGCAGATGCAGGAGGTTATCGTCCAGATTGCCGACATCGCCGAGAATGGGCAGCGCGGCGCAGGTGCCCTCGAAGGTCTCCCAGTCGGTATCGCCGGCGAGGCGGCGGCGCAGCCGCCGGTGGTGCACCGTCCAGACGCCGTTCAGGAAGTCGAAGTCGCGCCGGCCGTCGCGGAATCCCGCCTGCCCCACCTGTCCTGCCGCCATCGACCCACTCCGCAACCATCCGACTGCGGAGAGACTGCCTGAAGGCGCTGACAGGACGTGTCAGGTATCGGTCGTCAGAAGCCGAAGGAATGCAGGACCATGGTCACGACCCGGCCCGACATCAGGCTCCACATCAGCGCAAGCAGCGAGGCCAGGAACACGAATTCCATCCGCCGGTTCTCGATCCGCCGGCCGCGGATCGTGTTGCGCAGGATGATGGCGGGAGCCGCAAAGGCCAGGAACGGCACGGCCAGAACCGCCAGGGCACCGCCGCCCTGGAGGAGGCGGAAGCTCGCCGGCTGGTCGGTGAGGTAGCGGTAGACCGCGGTGAGCAGTCCGGCGACTGCCAGCCCGAGGGCGAGCGAATGGAAAAGCTGCAGGCTCTGGGCGGACATGACGCGGTACCCGGCAACTGGAACAGAGCGGCCCGCAGGGGCCGTTCCAATTGCTACCGCAGCGTTAGGCTTCTGTTAAGACTCCGGCCGGATATCCTTAAGACGGGGTTAATGCGCGGGGCGGGCCTGCCGACGGGCAGACGCCGCTTGCCGGCCGCTCACTCCTCCTCGAGGTCGATGTCGAGGATCGAAATGGTGATCGTGTAGGAGGTCTCGCCCTCGTCCACGTCCTTGTAGAGCGTGCCGATCTGCTCCTCGCCGATCATCACCTCGACCATCTCCTTGCGGCGCATGTTCGGCTGCAGCCTGATCGTCTGGTTGCTGAACTTGCGGCGCAGATAGTCCTGAAGCTTGTTGATCTCGGTCCGGTCCAACGCCGCCTCCATCTGTTCGAATGTCAGGGGGCCGTGTGCCATGGCCGGGGGCGCCAAGTCAAAGGCCGGCGACGAACGCGCCCACATGGCTCAGCTTGTCGGGGTTGCGCACCACATAGATCGCCGCAATACGCCCATCGCGGATGTCGAAGGCGGTGACCTGCAGGCCGTCCGCCTCCTCGGTCACATAGCCCGGCAGCCCGTCGACCGCCCCCGCATGCAGCACCCGCGCCGGCCGGAAGCCGGCCTTCTCCGCCCAGTGGACGAAGAAGCGGGCCACCTTGTCGGCGCCGACCACCGGCTTCCGTGCGGCAGCGCGCTTGCCGCCGCCATCCGAGTGGACAACCACGTCGGCGGCCAGCAGATCCTTGAGCGCGGCGACATCCCCGGAGCGCGAGGCGCTCAGAAAGGCGCCGGCAAGAGCCTGCCCGCGCTCCCGCCCGACCGCATAGCGCGGCCGCCCGTCGCGGACATGCCGCCGGGCGCGGGCCGCAAGTTGCCGACAGGCCGCCTCGTCGCGCCCGACCGCCTCGGCCACGGCCGGATAATCCATGCCGAACACGTCGTGCAGGAGGAAGGCGGCCCGTTCGAGCGGGGACAGGCGCTCCAGCGCCATCATCAGTACCAGCGTCACGTCGTCCACCGGCTCCTCCTCCGTGACGAGGATCGGCTCGGGAAGCCAGGCGCCCACATAGGCCTGGCGCTTCACGCGGGCTGACTTCAGCACGTCCAGCGACAGCCGTGCGACCGTGCGGGCAAGGAAGGCGCCGGCATCGCGCACCGCCCCGCGGTCGGCCTGGTGCCAGCGCAGGAAGGCGTCCTGAACGACATCCTCCGCCTCGGCGACCGAGCCGAGCATGCGGTAGGCGATGCGCTTCAGGCGCTGGCGGTGTTGCTCGAACCCCTCCGCCGTGGCGGCATGGCCTGCGCTGTCCTCGGCCACGGCCGCTCCTCCCGTCTCAGCCAGCCTTCGTCCCCGGATGGACGACGGCAAAGCCGACATTGATCCGGTTCCACATGTTGATCACGCCGATCGCCAGCATCAGTTCCACCTGCTCGGCGGGCGAGAAGTGCCGCGCAAGCTCCTCATAAACCGGATCGGCAACGCCCGCCTTCGTCAGTTCGGTCACGGCCTCCGTGAAGGCCAGCGCCGCCCGCTCCCGGTCGGTGAACAGAGGCGATTCCCGCCAGGCATCGAGCAGGACGATCCGCTCGACGCTCTCGCCGAGCTTGACCGCGTCCTTCAGGTGCATGTGCAGGCAGAAGCCGCAGCCATTGATCTGGGAGGCTCGAATCTTGACCAGTTCCTTGAGGCTGGTCTCCAGGCTGAAGCCGTCCACGGCCGCGGAGATGGCCATCATGGCCTTCATGGGCGCGGGGCCGGCGGCGAAGACATTGAGGCGGGTCGTCATGGGCACTCTCCTGTCGGCGGCCGGGTTGCGGGGCCGCACGACAAGGACGAGCCGGCCGGCCCGGCTGTGACATGGCGGAGAAAAAAGACGGGCGGGCGGGCCGCAAGGACCAGATTCTGATCCGGAGCGGCAGCGACCTGAATCAGAACGGGAAGCTGGAAAAAACTGAATCGGAATCGGAACGTGAAGCGCCAGCCGAATCAAAATCTGAACGTCAGGATTTCGACGTTATCTAATTGAACTCATGAACGTTTTCGGTCTCACTTGATTCACGCCCGCAAGACGCAGTCGCCCGCGCAAGACAGGCCACGTCTCAGGACGGCCCTTGCCGCTCAGCCGAGAAAATCGATGATGGCGTCGGCGAAGACGTCGTTCTTGTCGCCGGCGACCATGTGGCCGGCACCCGAGACGTCGATCATGCGGGCATGGGGCGCGAGCTTCAGGAAGGCATCGGCCGAGGCCTGCGAGACGATGTCGGAGGCCCCGCCCCGGACCAGCAGGGTCGGCACGTCGAGCCGGCGCGCGGCATCCTCGAGCACGACGGCGACCCGCTCGCGGTCGGCGGGGCTGGCGCCGACGCCAGCGGCGAAGGCCGGGTCCCAGTGCCAGTACCAGCGCCCGTCGGCACGCTGGCGCAGGTTCTTGCGCAAGCCGTCGAGGGTCGGCGGGCGCTTGCGGTGCGGCAGGTAGGCGGCGACATGCTCGCCCGCCTCCTCGATCGAGGCAAAGCCCGTGCTCATCCGCGCCGTCATGAAGGCGCCGACATGGCGCACCCCCGTCTCCTCCATACGCGGCACGATATCGACCAGCACGAGCGCCGAGAAACAGGCTTCCGCGCCCAGCGCGTGCAGCGAGGCGAGCCCGCCGAGGGACGCGCCGACCGCAACCGGCTTCGCGCCAAAGCGGGCCTCGGCCTCGCGCGCCAGCGCGCGCGCATCCGCCGCGTAGTCCGCAACCGCGTAAGCCCGGCTCGCAACCCACTCGCTGTCGCCGTGGCCGCGCTGGTCCACCGGAACGGCGGTGAAGCCACGCTCGGCCAGCCGCCGGGCGGTCGCCCGCCAGGCATGGCGGGTCTGCCCGCCGCCATGCAGCAGCAGGGCGACCTTGCCGCCGTGACCATAGACATCGGCATCGAGCCGGTTGCCTTCAGCCCCGGTGAACACCGCATGGCGGGGATGGATGGACATTCAGACGCCGTTCCGCGCGAGGAAGTCGAGCACGCCGGCCTTGAACACCTTGTCGCCGACCGCCGGCATATGATCCCTTTCGGGAATCGAAAGCGCCTCGGCCTTTGGAACGATGGCGGCGAGAGGCTCGGGCGGCCCGGCGATGGAATCCTTGGTGCCGACCGCGATCAGCAGCGGGCAGGCGATGGTGGCTGCCTCCTCGCGGGTCATCAGGTTGCGCGAGCCGCGGATGCAGGCGGCCAGCGCCCGACGGTCGGAACGGGTCTGCATGGCGAAGGCGCGGAACATGCGGCCCTGCGGGTCGGTGACCGCGTCGAGGGTCTCCGCTTCCAGCGCCTCGGCAATGGTCTCGGGCAGGCCGACGCCATCGACCAGCTTGATGCCGAGACCGCCCATGATCGCCGCCTTCACGCGGTCCGGATGGCGCTGGGCGAGAAAGGCGGTGATCCGCGCGCCCATCGAATAGCCCATCACCACGCTCTGACCGATGCCGAGATGGTCGAGCAGGGCGCGGGCATCCTCTGCCATCAGGGTCGTGTGGTAGGCAGCCGGATCGTAAAGCTTCGCCGAGGCGCCATGGCCGCGATTGTCGAGCGCGATGACGCGCCGGCCGGCCTTCGTCAGCGCGTCGACCCAGCCTGGATAGGTCCAGTTGACATGGGCGGAAGAGGCAAAGCCGTGGATGCACAGCACCGGTTCGCCCGCTCCGGTGTCGAAATAGGCGATATCGACGCCGTCGGAGGAGAAGCTCTGCATCGGGAGCGGCGCGGGAAAGGCGGGCATGGCGCCTTCTAGCGGCCCTGCCGCGAAAGAAAAGCCCCCATGCGGGGAGCCGCCATGCCCTGGCTGCGCGGGTCTGCGCCCTCCACTGCCGGTTGCCCCCGCGTCGCCGGAGGGCCTAGTCTGGCCCGTCCAGCCGGATCGGCATCCGTCCGCGGCAAGGAGGCGGGGCTCCGGCTCAGCGGGAGACGTTCGCGATGAGCAGCAAGGAAGAGGTGCTGGCCGCCGCCGTGGCCAGGCAGGATGTTCCCTTTGTCGTCGCCATGACGGCCAATGCCGCCGGCGTGACCTGGTCGGGGGCCGCGGGCAATGCCGCCGCCGGCCGCAAGGCCATGGAAGACACGGTGTTCCGCATCTTCTCGATGACCAAGGCCATCGGATCGACCGCTGCGATGATCCTCATCGACCGCGGCCGGCTCGATCTCGACACGCCGGTCGAGGACATCCTGCCCGACTTCGCCTCCATCCAGGTGCTTGACCGCTTTGATGGCGAGACGCCGGTCATGCGCGCGCCGAAGCGCAAGGCGACCATCCGCCATCTTGCCACCCACACATCGGGTCTCGAATACGAGTTCTGGAACCCGACGGTCGGCCGCTACCTGGCCGCTACCGGCCGCCCGAGCATCCTGGCCGGCACCAGGGACGCGCTGTTCTATCCGATGATGACCGATCCTGGCACGCGCTGGGGCTACGGCATCAGCATCGACTGGCTCGGCCAGGTGGTGGAGAAGGTGGATGGCCGGCGCATCGACCGCTTCTGCCAGGAGGAGATTTTCGGCCCTCTCGCCATGAACGACACCGCATTCGAGGTGTCGCCGGCCATGGAGGCGCGCCTGGCCTCCGTCGCGGCACGCGGCGAGGACGGCATCTTCGCCGAGACCGCCCTGGCCCCGCCGCCGAACCCGGAAGTCTATGGCATGGGCCATTGCCTCTATTCGACCGCTCCGGACTATCTGCGCTTCCTGCGCATGATCCTGAACCGTGGCAGTCTCGACGGCGCGCGCATCCTGTCGGAAGCCGGCATCGCGCGCATGCTCGCCGACAATATGGGGGGCCTCGCCTTCGAGACGATGGTGACGGCCGCGCCCCCGGTGACGGCCGATTTCGCCCCGTTCCCCGGCATCGCCAAGACCCACAGCTTCGGCTTCCTCAGGGTGGAGGGCGACGTGCCGGGCATGCGGTCTGCCGGCTCGCAGAGCTGGGCGGGCGTGCTCAACACCCATTACTGGATCGATCCGGCCCGCGACGTGGCGGCCGTCATCATGACCCAGTCCCTGCCCTTCGTGGAACCGCGCTTCATGCGGGTCTATGAGGACTACGAGCGGGCCGTCTATGCCGGCTGACCGGCCGGAGCGGCATCTGCCGATTGCGGATGGCGGGGCGGACGGCTAGTGAGGCTCCATCGTCCGATGGGAGCCGGCCCCGATCATGATCTCTTGTCTGCGCCGCGGCCCGGCGCTTGTGGCCTTCGCCGCGTTCCTCGCCTTTCCGCCCGCCGCCGGAGCCCAGAGCCCGCCGCCTGCAGCCTCGCCCCCGACCCCGCCGGCGCTGGTCTGGAAGACCGGCGCGGAAGCGCGCGCCATCGAGCGGCGGATCGATGCGTTGCTCGCCCGCATGACGCTGGCCGAGAAGGTCGGCCAGCTCAATCTGACCGGCCGCGGCGACGGCTTCGATCCCAACTGGATCGTCACGGGCCGCACCGGCGCGGTGATGAACTTCACCGAACCGGCCGAGGTGCGCCGCCTGCATGATCTGGTCGCGCGCTCGAGGCTGCGGATCCCGCTGATCATCGGCCTCGACGCGATCAACGGCTTCGCCACCTATTTCCCGCAACCCATCGGGCAGGCGGCCACCTTCAATCCGCGCCTGATCGAGCTCGCCTCCTACTGGTCGGCACGCGAGGCCCGCGCCGCCGGGGTCAACTGGACCTTCGCGCCGATGGTCGACATGACCCGCGATGCCCGCTGGGGACGCGTCATGGAGGGTGCCGGCGAGGACGTGCATCTGGCCTCGGTCGTGGCCGCCGCGCGCGTTGCCGGCTATCACCGCGGCGGGCTTGCCACCACCGCCAAGCATTTCATCGGTTACGGCGAGGCCGAGGGCGGGCGCGACTATGACAGCGTCTGGATCCCGGTTTCGCGGCTTTGGGACTACCACATGCCCGCCTTCCGGGCGGCGTTCGATGCCGGCGCCTTCTCCGTGATGACCTCGCTCAGCGCCATGAACGGCATCGCCTCCACGGCCGACCGCACGCTGCTGACCGACGTGCTGAAGCGCCGCCTGCGGTTCCGCGGCTTCGTCGTCTCGGATTTCGATTCGGTGCGCGAGATCATCGCCCACGGCATGGCGCGCGATCCGGCAGAGGCCGCGCGGAAGGCGTTCCTGGCCGGCGTCGACATGGACATGATGTCGGCGCTCTATGACCGGTACCTTGCCGCCGAGGTGACGGCCGGCCGCATCCCGCGCACGGCGCTCGACGAGGCGGTGCGGCGGGTGCTGCGCGTCAAGTTCCACATGGGCCTGTTCGAGGAGACGCCATCCGACCCCGCCCATGCGGGACGCGACATGGCAACGCCCGACGCGCGCGCCGACGCGCTCACCGTGGCGCGCGAATCCATCGTGCTGCTGCGCAATGATCGCGGCCTGCTGCCGCTGCAGCCATCCGTGCGCTCGATTGCCGTCATCGGCGGGCTCGCCACCCACCAGCAGGACTGGCAGTACAGCGACAATGCCGGCCTGCCGCGCGTCCGCCCGGCCAGGCTCACCGACGAACTCGCCCGCCTGCTCGGTCCCGACGTCGCCATCACCGCGGCACCCGGCCTTGCCACCCATTGCAACCTCGCCGCCGGCGACACGGCCGGTGCCGTGCGCACCGCGGAGGCCGCCGATCTCGTCGTGGTCATGCTCGGCGAGGACTGCGAGCAGATCGGCGAGGGCACATCGCGCGCGCATCTCGACCTGCCGGCCGTCCAGCAGGCGCTGCTGGATGCCCTCATCGCCACCGGCAAGCCGGTCGTGGTGATCCTGCACACCTCCCGCCCCTTCGTGCTCACCCGCTTCATCGAGCGCGTGCCGGCGGTGCTGCAGGCGTTCCACCTCGGCACCGAGAGCCGCACGGCACTGGCCGAGGTGATCGCCGGCCGGGTCAATCCGAGCGGCAAGCTGCCGATGACCTTTCCGCGGGCCACCGGCCAGGTGCCGATCTCATACGACCGGCTGCCCACGGGCCGGCCGCGCACCTCCAATGCCCGCTACGAGACCGGCTATCTCGACGAGCAGCTCGACCCGCTGTTCCCCTTCGGCTACGGCCTGTCCTATTCCCGGTTCACGCTCGACAGGCTGGCTCTCGACAGCCGCGATGTGCCGCTGACCGGCACGATTGCCGGCACGATGCGCCTCGCCCATGCGTCGGGACCGGCCGGCAGCGAAGTGGTGCAGGTCTATGTCCGCCAGCGTGTCGGCTCGCGCTCGCGGCCGGTGCTGCAGCTGAAATTCTTCGAGAAGGTGGCGCTGGAGCCCGGCGCCGAGCGGCAGGTTCGTTTTTCCATTCCGGTCCGCAACCTTGGCTTCCATTACGACCAGGGCCGCCTGCGCGTCGAGCCCGGCACCTATGACATCATGGCCGGCACGGACTCGCGGCCGCACCTGATCGCGACCGTCGAGGTGCGCGCCGCGCGCTGACGCGGCGACCGGACGGTCGCATCCGCAAGCCTCGCCGTGCTGTCCGGAAACGGAAACGGGGCGGAGCCCGAAGGCTCCGCCCCGCAGCGGCCGATCCCTCTCCGCCCTTGCCGGGGCTATGTCAGTGGGCGGGCCGCATGGGCTGCCAGCCGTACGGCGTGGCCATGAAATACTGGCCCTGATTGTTCATCACGAAGGTGCGGCCATGCTGGTCGCGCTGGGGAACGCCCGGCTGGGTGTGGGGCAGCACGATCGTCTGGCCGTTCGGCATGACATAGGTCGAATTGCCCTGCACGGTGCGGCCGAACTCGTTGTTGTTGCGGTGATAGCCGTTCGACCAGCCCATCTGGGCATCGCCGCGCCGCCGCTCGGCATCCCGCAAGCCGCGGGCCGAGTCGAATTCGCGCTGGTGGTTGGCGCGCTCGGAATTCTGGAAATGACGGATGCCCTCCGGCGAACCCCAGCGCGTGGCGGCAAGCTGGTAGGCGAACTGCTGCGGCGACATCTGCCCGCCCTGCGCGCGGTGCTGCTGGTACATCGGGCCGAAATTGGGGTGCTGCATCACCTGGGCGATGACCTGCTGCTGCTGTTGCTGCATCTGCTGCTGCTGCTGGCGGGCGAGTTGCTGCTGCTGCTCGATCATCGCTCCGTAATTGGGGCCAAGATTGTAGCCGCCATAATAGACCTGGGCGGAAGCAGGGGCGGAAAGGCCGATGCCGGCGGCGAGCGCCAGGGCGGCAAGGGCGGTGCGGATGCGGGTAGCCATGGCGTTCACTCCTCGGTGGGGTCAGCGGCGTCTGCCGATGGCCGTATGAGTAGCGGCGAGCCTCGCCTCCGGGCATTGCTGTCCATTGCAGGATGTTGCGAACTGCGGCCCGGCCACAAGTCTGGCGCGATCCGGCCAGCATGTCCCGGCGGGACGACCCGGCCCATTCTCCAATCAGGGAAGGCCGGACTATTTCACGACGTTGGAGCCGGCATAGGGCGGCGGCGGAATGTCCATATGCGCGCGCCTGAGCGCCGCCGACCAGCGTTCGCGCAGGTCGTGGAAATAGGGCTCGCCCGGTTCGATCCGGTAATGCGTCTCCAGGATCGCCTCGTTGCGTGGCACGACCGCGATATCGATCGGCATTCCGACCCCGAGATTGGACCGCATGGTCGAATCCATGGAGATCAGCCCGATTTTCAGCGCGTCGTTGAGGTTGGTGTCGAATCTGATGGCGCGATCGAGGATCGGCTTGCCGTATTTGTGTTCGCCAATCTGCAGATAGGGCGTGTCCACCGTGCATTCGATGTAGTTGCCGGCGGCATAGATCATGAACAGGCGCAGCGACCGGCCCCGGATCTGCCCGCCGAACAGGAACGAGGCCTCGAACTTGATGCCGTCGGCCTCAAGTCCCGGCCCGTCCACCCGCCGGACCTCGCGGATCGCCCGCCCCACCCGCTGGGCGGCCTGGAACATGGTCGGAGCGTTGAGGATGGTCTCGACCTTGCCGGTCTCCGGATCGGGGATACCCTCGCTGAGATAGCCGATCACCGACTGCGTGATCGACAGGTTGCCGGCCGAGGCCAGCACCATGGCCCGGTCGCCGGGCTGCTGGAAGACATGGAGCTTGCGGAAGGTCGAGATGTTGTCGAGGCCCGCATTGGTGCGGGTGTCGGCGATCATCACCAGACCGTCGCGCACCAGGATACCGCAGCAATAGGTCATCAGGGATTCTCCATGCATCAGCGGCCATAGCCGGCTGCCGCGGCCGCGGCAATGCCCCTGGCCGCCCGTTTGGCGGCGCGATGCGGCAATGCAGCAACAATGCCGCACCGCCAGACAAACCGTTGCAGGCGCGGGCGCTGCATGCGACCATCCCGGAATACCGCCTTGGCGGCTGGTTCTGGAGCAGCAGGATCGGCATGGCATCGCCCTTCACCGCAGCCCTCGATCTGACCGGCGCCCTCGACGCGGCCGCAACGACGGACGAGGTCGGACGCCAGCTTTTCGCGGCCCTTGCCCCCTACGGCCTGCGTGGCCTCTTCGCCGCATCGTTTCCGCGCCTGCCCGAGGACCGCCTTGCCGATATCGTCGATGGCCTTGATCTCTATACGCGCATGCCGGTGCCCGGCTGGCTGGACAGCTATTACCGGCGCCGTCTCGACGACGGGAACCCGGTGATCCTGGCACCGGGGCGGCGGGCCTCGCCGTTCCGCTGGTCCCAGCCCGGCTTTGCCGATCTGGAGGGATGGGCGGGCCTGGACCTGGCGCGTGATCTCGGCATCGAGGACGGGCTTGCCGTCCCCTGGCACGGGCCGGGCGGGCGGTTCGGCGTCATCAGCCTCGGCTTCGAGCGGTTTTCCTTCTCGGCCGGAGAGCAGCGCATGCTGGAACTGGCCGCCATGCTGGCGATCGTCCGGATGACCGAGATGACGCGGACCGGCGCCCCGTCCGACACCGCGTCCCTGACCACGCGCGAACGGGACTGCCTGAGCTTCGTCGCCGACGGCCTGTCCGACGTCGGCATCGGCGAAAAGCTCGGCATCTCGCACACCACCGCCCATGCCCATGTCGAGAACGCCAAGCGCAAGCTTGGCGCGCGCACCCGCGCCCAGGCGGTCGCCCGGCTGATCCTGCTCGGACTGGCCTGGTCACCCATGCCGCTCTTGCCGCAGCACGACAGGGACCCGGCGGCGGACCAGCCGTCAGGGCGCGCCCGCTCCCGTCCGCGAGCCGCAGGGCGGAAAAGCTCTTGAACGGCGCGCTACCCCGTGACACGCCTTTGGTCAGCTGACGTCACGGTAGAGAGAGCTGTTGCCGCCATGGTCTCGCCGGTTGCTCAGGCTCTCGATCTGGTCAGTGCCATCGACGCGGCCCGGTCGGCCGAAGAGGTTGGCCGCCGCCTGCTCGACGCGCTCCGCCCCTTCGGCGCACGCAGCCTCTATGCGGCCTCGTTCCCGATTCCCGTCGGCGTCACCACCGAGGCGTTCATCGCCGGCAGGCACCTGTTCGCCCAGTTGTCGCCGAAAGGCTGGACGGACAACTACGCGCCCCGCGGCCTCCATCGATCCAACCCGGTGCTCTTCGGCCCGCCGCGCCGCGCCACCGCCTTCCGCTGGTCCGAGCCCGGCTTTCCGGATCTGAAGAACTGGCCGGGCCTCGCGCTCGCCCGCGACCTTGGCGTCGCGGATGGCTTTGCCGTTCCCTGCCACGGACCGGGCAACCGCGTCGGGGTGGTGTCGTTCGGCTTCGAGCGGCTGGATCTCGGGCGCCAGGAGCTTCTGGCGATCAGTCTGGCGGCGCATGTCGCGCACGAGCGCATGGCGGCGCTCTCGCCGCCGGAGGCCGGCCCCGCTCCGAAGGCCGTCCTGACCGCCCGCGAGGTGGACTGCCTTTCCTTCGTCGCAGAAGGCCTGTCGGACGGCGAGATCGGTGCACGGCTCGGCATTTCCACCACGACGGCCCATGCCCATGTCGAGAATGCCAAGCGCAAGCTCCACGCCCGCACGCGCGCGCAGGCCGTGGCCCGCGCCTGCACCCTCGGCCTGATCTGAGAGGGCGGGACCAGCAGACTTCACGCATGGCGCTGCTGCACCTGCGAAAGGGCCTTCCCTAACGCCATGATTTTTCGCTAGCTTGTCGGCGAAGCACCGGATCGCTCCGCCAGAGAGGGGCCGGGCTTCGTCTTCCAGAGGGGATGCAGCCGGCAATGGCAGGCGACCAGACGGCCTTCGATGAAATGAAGCTTGCGGACGGCTCGATCCGCGCCGCCTACACAACACTGGCCGACTGGCTCGCCTCCAGCCCGACATCGCTCCTGACCACCCGTTCACGCGAGGCAGAGGCGCTGTTCCGGCGTATCGGCATCACCTTCGCGGTCTATGGCGATGCCGCCTCGACCGAGCGGCTGATCCCCTTCGACGTGATCCCGCGCGTGCTGAACGCGGATGAATGGAGCCGGCTCTCGGTCGGCCTCACCCAGCGGGTGCGCGCCATCAATGCCTTCCTGAAAGACGTCTATTCGCGCCGCGAGATCCTGCGCGCCGGCATCGTCCCTGAAGACCTCGTCTATCGCAATCCGGCGTTCCGGCCGGAGATGAACCAGCAGCCGGTGCCCCACGACATCTATGTGATGATCGCCGGCATCGACATCGTGCGGGTCGACGACCAGACCTTCTACGTGCTGGAGGACAATGCCCGCACGCCGTCCGGCGTCTCCTACATGCTGGAGAACCGCGAGGTGATGATCCGCCTGTTCCCGGATCTCTTCGCCCGCCACCGCGTCTCGCCGGTGGAGAACTATCCGGACGACCTGCTGGCGACCATGAAATCGGTCGCCCCGCGCTCGGCCTCCTCCGACCCGAACTGCGTGCTGCTCACCCCCGGCCTCTACAATTCGGCCTATTACGAGCACACGTTCCTGGCCGACAAGCTGGGCGTGGAACTGGTCGAGGGCCGCGACCTCTTCGTCAAGGGCGACGTGGTCTATATGCGCACCACCGAGGGGCCGCAGCGCGTCGACGTCATCTACCGCCGGCTCGACGACGACTTCCTCGACCCCCTCGCCTTCCGGCCGGATTCGGCGCTCGGCGTGCCCGGCATCATGTCCGCCTATCACGCCGGCAATGTCACGCTGGCCAATGCGGTCGGCACCGGCGTTGCCGACGACAAGGCGGTCTACAGCTACATGCCGGAGATCGTGAAGTTCTATCTCGGCGAGGAGCCGGTACTGAAGAACGTGCCGACCTGGCGCTGCCGGAACCCGGACGAGCTGAAATACGTGCTCGACAACCT
Source organism: Phreatobacter sp. (assembly GCF_051860605.1). GTDB lineage: Bacteria > Pseudomonadota > Alphaproteobacteria > Rhizobiales > Phreatobacteraceae > Phreatobacter. The sequence continues at coordinate 177,796 of NZ_JBHYDR010000009.1, forward strand.
GCCCGAACTGGTCGTCAAGGAGGTCCACGGGTCCGGCGGCTACGGCATGCTGATCGGGCCGAAGGCGACGAAGGCCGAGATCGAGATCTTCCGCGACAAGCTGCAGAAGGACCCGTCCAATTTCATCGCCCAGCCGACGCTGGCGCTCTCCACCTGCCCGACCTTCGTCGAGGAAGGCGTGGCGCCGCGCCATGTCGACCTGCGCCCCTTCGTGCTGACCGGCCGCGACAAGGTTCGCATCGTGCCCGGCGGGCTCACCCGCGTGGCGCTGAAGGAGGGCTCGCTGGTGGTCAATTCCAGCCAGGGCGGCGGCACCAAGGACACCTGGGTGCTGGATTCATGAGGATCGTCTGACCCATGCTCTCCCGCACCGCCGACAATCTGTTCTGGCTCGCCCGCTACGTGGAGCGCGCCGAATATCTCGCCCGCATCATCGAGGCCTCGATCCGCCTCGCCAACCTGCCCTCGGCCTATGCCGGCACCTCCAACGAATGGGAATCGGCGGTGGCCACCGCCGGCTGCGCGCCGCAATTCTTCGCGGCCCATGACAAGGCGACGCGCGAGAACGTCATCGACTTCCTCGCCTTCTCGCCCGACAACCCCTCCTCCATCCGCTCCTGCTTCGAGGTTGCCCGCACCAATGCGCGCGCGGTGCGCACCGCCCTGACCGTGGAGATGTGGGACGCGATCAACTCGGCCTGGCTGGAGCTCGGCAAATATCGCGGCCGCGAACTCGACACCGACACGCTCGGCGACTTCCTGTCCTTCGTGAAGGAAACCGGTCTGCGCTTCGATGGCTCGGCCTACCGGACGATGCTGCGCTCGGACGGCTACTGGTTCTCGCGTCTCGGCGTGATGATCGAGCGGGCCGACAACACCGCCCGCATTCTCGACGTGAAATACCATGTGCTGCTGCCCGATGCCGAGCATGTCGGCGGCTCCCTCGACTATTTCCAGTGGTCGGCGATCCTCCGGGCGGTGTCGGCCCTGACCGCCTATCACTGGGTCTACAAGGAGAGTCTCAAGCCCTGGCTGGTCGCCGACCTTCTGATCCTCAACGACCAGATGCCGCGCTCGCTGGCGGCCTGCTACGAGAGCATCGTGCGCAATCTCGACAGCCTGGCCCTCGCCTATGGCCGCCAGGGGCCGGCCCAGCGCGCTGCCCGCGGCATCCGCACGCGGCTGGAAAACGCCCGCATCGACGACATCTTCCAGTCGGGCCTGCACGAATTCGTCTCGGACTTCATCGCCGAGAACAACCGGCTGGGAGCCGCCATCTCCCAGCAATATCTGGCCTGATCGGGCGCCCGCCATGCGCATCCGCATCGCCCACGAGACGGTCTATCGCTACGCCGTCCCCGCCAACACCGTGATCCAGACGCTGCGGCTCACGCCGCGCAATTTCGACGGCCAGCACATCGCCTTCTGGCGCATTGATGTCGATCAGGACTGCCGGCTCGACGCCCACGAGGACGCCTTCGGCAATATCGCCCATACCTTCACGTGCAGCGGTCCGATCCATGCGATGACTGTGCGCGTCGATGGCCTGGTCGAGACCACCGACACGGCGGGTGTGGTGCGGGGTGCCATCGAGCGGTTTCCGCCAGGCCTCTACCTGCGCGAGACGGATCTGACCCGGCCTGATGCCGCGATCCGCGCCTATGCCGAGGCGCGGCGCAGCGACGAGAGCACGCTGTCGACCCTCCACGCCCTGCTCGACGGCCTCGCCGAGGACATGGTCTTCGACAAGGACCCGACGCACACCGCGACCACCGCATCGGAAGCCTTTGCGATGAAGCGCGGCGTCTGCCAGGACTTCGCGCATGTCTTCATTGCAGCGGCGCGCCACCTGTCCATTCCGGCGCGCTATGTCGGCGGCTATTTCTTCCATGCCGACGGCACCGTCGATCAGGAGGCCGGCCATGCCTGGGCGGAGGCCCATGTCGAGGGCCTCGGCTGGGTCGGCTTCGACCCGGCCAACGCCACCTGCCCGACGGAAGCCCATATCCGCATCGCCTGCGGCCTCGACTACCTGAACGCCGCGCCGGTGCGCGGATCGCGCCACGGCGGCGACGGTGAGCAATTGTGGGTCAAGGTCCAGGTGGATCAGGCCGCCCGGCAGGTGCAGTCGCAATAGGCGCTGCCCCGGATCATCCCGCGTCAGGCCGGCCCGTTGGCGAGCCGGCGCTCCCAGGCATAGGCGTTCTCCACGATCCCCTCCAGATCGTCGAGTGTGGGCGACCAGCCGAGGCGCGTCTTGATCCGCGTCGGGTCGGCGACCACGGCTGCTGCGTCCCCCGGCCGGCGCGGCGCATAATCGGCACGGAAATCGACCTTGGTCGCTTTGCGGACCGTGTCGATCACCTCCTGCACCGAATAGCCGCGGCCATAGCCGCAATTGGCGACCATGCTGTCTCCACCTTCGCGCAGGTGAGTGAGCGCGGCAAGATGGGCCCGCACCAGGTCGGTGACATGGATGTAGTCGCGCACGCAGGTGCCGTCCGGTGTCGGATAATCGGTGCCGAACACGTCCATCTTCGCCCTGAGGCCGAGCGCGGTCTGCACCGCCACCTTGATCAGATGGGTGGCGTTGGGCGTGGACTGGCCGGTGCGGCCCTTCGGATCGGCGCCGGCAACGTTGAAATAGCGCAGCACGACATAGGTCAGGTCGTGAGCGGCCGCCGCGTCGCGCAGCATCCATTCGGTGATCAGCTTGGACGTGCCATAGGGGCTCTCGGGGCGGGTTGGCGCATCCTCGGCCACGGGCATGACCTCGGGCGTGCCATAGACGGCGGCGGTGGAGGAGAAGATGAAGTTGCGCACGCCGCTGGCGACGGCCGCCGCCATCACCGCGCGGGTCTTGACCGTGTTCGACAGGTAATAGCCGAGCGGATCGGCCACCGAATCCGGCACGACGATGCGCGCGGCGAAATGGATCACCGCATCGACGCCATGCCGGCGCATGACCGTCTCGACCAGAGCCTGGTTGCCCATGTCGCCAACGACCAGCCTCGCCCGTGGATCGACGGCCCAGGCAAAGCCGGTCGACAGGTTGTCGAGCACGACCACGTCCTCACCCGCGTCAACGAGTTCCAGAACCATGTGGCTGCCGATATAGCCGGCGCCGCCCGTTACCAGCACGCTCATCGTCCGTCCCCTGCCCGCAGCCGCGCACCCGTTCCGGCACGCCTCGTCCGCGGCGCGATCCTTGCGCAGGACTTGTCAAGAAACAGCAAAAGCCGGGCCAGCGCGGCGATGGCCCGGCTCAGGCGACCGGCGGCGGGTTGCGCGTCATCATGGTCCGCTGCTGGTGCCAGTAGGGATAGGCCGGCGGAATGGCGCTGGCCTGATCGAGGCGCGCGATCTGGTCGGCGGACAGCGTCAGCTTGCAGGCGGCAAGGTTGTCCTTCAGCTGTGCGGCATTGCGCGCGCCGATGACGATGGACGACACTGTCGGCCGCGTCAGCAGCCAGGCGAGCGCGACCTGTGCCATCGACTGGCCGACCTCCGCGGACACCGCCTCCAGCGCGTCCGTGACCGCATAGAGCCGCTCGTCCGGCACCGGCCAGCTGGCATCCGTCGCCAGCCGGCTGCCCTCGGGGGCCGGCCGGTTGCGGCCGATCTTGCCGGACAGCTTTGCCCCCGACAACGGTGACCAGACCAGCGTCCCGACCTTCTGGTCGAGGCCGAGCGGCATCAGCTCCCATTCGAAATCGCGGGCGACCAGCGTGTAATAGGCCTGGTGGGTGACCGGCCGCGGCAAGCCATGGCGGTCGGCCAGCGCCAGCATCTTCATGAGATGCCAGCCGGAATAGTTGGACACGCCGAAATAGCGGATCTTGCCCGCCCGGATCAGCGCGTCGAGCGCCTGCAGCATCTCCTCGATGGGGGTCAGGGCGTCGAAGGCGTGGAGCTGGTAGAGGTCGACATAGTCGGTGCCGAGCCGCTTCAGGCTCGCCTCGCAGGAGGCGATGATCTTCGCCCCCGACGTACCGATGTCGTTCGGCCCCGGCCCCATCGGCATGCCGGTCTTGGTGGCGATCAGCACCTTGTCGCGCCGGCCGCGGATCGCCTGGCCGAGGATCTCCTCCGACAGGCCGGTGGAATAGCCGTCGGCCGTGTCGAACATGTTGGAGCCGAGGTCGAGCGCGATATCGACCAGTTCCGTCGCCTCGGCGACGTCGGTCGCGCCCCATTTGCGCAGGAACTCGCTGCCGCCGCCGAACGTGGCGGTTCCCAGCATCAGCACGGGCACTTTCAGGCCCGATCCCCCGAGCGTGCGATAGTCCATGGCAGGTCCCCGTCGTTCATCGCGTCGGGGTCAAGTGTTGGAAGCCGGCCGCCGCATGGGAAGTGCCACGGGCGGCGGGGAGCCATGCGTGGCGGTGAGCCATGCGCGTCGGGACAGGTCCCTCAACGCCGGCGCGACCAGGCCCGGACCATCATGGCGACCGAGAGGACCACGAAGCTGGTGCCGAAGGCATAGAGGCCGGGCATCAGGCCGAACCCGTAGCCGGTCGCCACGCCCGTGCCGATGGAGGCGACGAACAGGAACAGCAGGCGCGGGTCGGAGAGGATGGCTTCGAGGATGCTGGGCATGGGAGCGTCCTTTCGCGACGGGATGCGTTTCCGCTCTGTCGCGTCATGAACCGGAGAGGTTCAAGCCGCCCCCTCAGCTGCCGATGCCCTTCCGCAGCCGCTTGATGTCGGCCACGAACTCCCGGCCGAACAGCACCACCAGGGCGGCGCCATAGGCGAGGCCGCCGGCCGCCATCAGGATGACCAGGGCAATCTTGTCGTCGAAGGTGGGACCGAAGGCCATGGCGAGGCCGGAGGAAACCAGCGCCAGCACCACCGCGAGAATGCCGAAGGCGAGGAACAGCCGCGGCAGCACCCGCCGCGACCGGTCGTCCAGCCCCATCAGCGCCTGCCGCCGGGCGAACCAGCCGAGCAGGACGAGATTGATCCAGGCCCCGACGCTGGTGGCGATCGCCAGCCCGACATGGCCGAGCGGCCCCATCAGCACGACCTTCAGCGCAACGTTGACGGCGATGGCGATGACGACCGCGATCACCGGCGTGGTCGTGTCGCCGCGCGCGTGGAAGGTGACGGTGAAGGAGCGGATCAGCACCAGCGCGGCAAGGCCCAGCCCATAGGCTGCCAGCGCACGGGCCGCCTGCAGCGCGTCGTTCTCGGAGAACGCCCCGCGCATGAACAGCGCGCGCATGATGGTGTCCGGCACGATGACGAAGGCCGCCACGGCCGGCAGGCAGAACACCAGCGTCAGTTCGATGGCCCGGAGCTGGGCATGGCGGGCGCCCCTGTCGTCGCCCGCCGCGATGCGCCGGCTCATTTCCGAGAGCAGCACCGTGCCGACGGCCACCGCGATGACGCCGGTGGGAAGCTGGTTCAGCCGGTCGGCATAGTAGAGCCACGACACCGATCCGGTGACCAGGAAGCTCGCGATGATCGTGTCGGCCAGAACGGCGATCTGGCTGCCGGCCGAGCCGGCGGTGGCCGGCACGAAGGTTTTCCAGAACTGCTTCACCTCCGGCGTGATCTTCGGCAGGCGGAACTCGACCATCACATTGACATGCAGCGCCACGCCGGTGACCAGCAGGAACTGCAGCACGCCGGAAATCACCACGCCCCAGGCGGCGGCATGGGCGGGCGTCGGGAAATAGCCAGCCGCCAGCAGCGCCGCGATCACCCCGGCATTGAGGATGATGGCGGTGGCGGCCGGCGCGGCGAACCGGCCGACGGCGTTCAGAACCCCGCCCATCAGCACCACAAGCGAGACAAAGGCGAGATAGGGGAAGGTGATGCGCGTCAGCTCGACGGTCGCCGGAAAGCGGACCGGATCGTCGACGAAGCCCGGCGCGAGCATCGAGACCACCGCCGGCATGAACACCAGCGCGCCGCCGAGCAGGAACAGCTGGGCGATGAACAGATAGGCGAAGATGCGGTCGGCGAAGACCAGGGCCGCATCCTGCCCGCGCTGGGCGGCGACGCGCGCGAAAGCCGGCACGAAGGCGGCGTTGAACGCGCCCTCGGCAAAGATCGCGCGGAACTGGTTGGGGATGCGGAAGGCGACGAAGAAAGCATCCGACAATGCCCCCGCGCCCAGCACCGCCGCGAACATCAGGTCGCGGACGAAGCCGAGGACGCGGCTGACGAGCGTCAGTGCCGAGACCGAAAAGATGTTCCTGATCACGGCCGGCCGGATCCCTTGTCGTCGCGCCACAGCGTTGACGCGCTGCGTCACACCACCCTGCGGCGAAACGAAGACATAGCCGAGGCCGACCGATTCTGCGCGAGCCCCCGTTCAAAGGTTGCTGCCGGCGGCCGTCCGCCCCTCGCCCCCCTTGCCGCGTCCCGCATCGACCGCTAACTGCCGGTCAGCCCGACCGGAGATTGCGATGAACACGACCCCCGAGACCGTCACCGCCGCCATTCTCGTCATCGGCGACGAGATCCTCTCCGGCCGGACCAAGGACAGGAACATCGGCTACATCGCCGAGTATCTGACCGCCCTTGGCATCGACACCAAGGAGGTCCGCGTCGTTCCCGACGAGGAGGACGAGATCGTCACGGCGCTCAACGCGCTGCGAGGGCGCTACGACTATGTCTTCACCACCGGCGGCATCGGCCCGACCCACGATGACATCACCGCCGACTGCATCGCCAAGGCCTTCGGCGTCGATATCAGCGTCAACGCCCAGGCCCGCGCCATGCTGCTGGAGCGCATTGCCGAGAAGGACCTCAACGAGGCGCGTCTGCGGATGGCTCGCATCCCCCATGGGGCCGAACTGATCGAAAACCCGGTGTCCAAGGCGCCCGGCTTCATGATCGGCAATGTCATCACCATGGCCGGTGTGCCCTCGGTGATGCAGGCCATGATGGACGTGGTGTCGCCCAGGCTGCGCACCGGCGTGAAGATGATCCAGGTCTCGATCGAGGCCGCCGGCCTGAAGGAAGGCGACATCGGCTCGGAATATGGCACCATCGCCAAGGCCCATCCCGGCGTCATCATGGGCTCCTACCCGATGATGCAGGAAGGCCGGTTCTGGACGCGCCTGGTGCTGCGCGCCAAGGATGCCGGGCTGCTGGCGGCGGCCGAAAAGGACGTGGTCGCCATGGTCGAGCAGAACAAGCCGCCCCAGTCGCAGATCGTCATCACGCGGCCCGAAGCGTGAGAGCCGCGACCTGGCCCAGATTCCTGCGGACAACGCGCCCGCGGGGCGTTTTCCCGAACCCGGCCGGCCGCTAGTGTCGCGCCCCACCGACGCTGATCAAGGACCCGCCATGGCAACCCCCAACCCGGAAAAGGCCTTCCCCGTCGCCTGGGACCAGTTCCACCGCGACGCGCGGGCCCTAGCCTGGCGCCTGACCGGTCAGGGGCCGTTCCGCGCCATCGTCTGCATCACCCGCGGCGGACTCGTGCCGGCGGCCATCGTGACGCGCGAACTCGGCATCCGGATGATCGAGACGGTGTGCATCGCCAGCTATCACGACTACCAGAGCCAGGGGCAGCTGAAGGTCATCAAGACCGTGGTCGATCACCTGCTGGCCGACGGCGGCGAGGGGATTCTGGTGATCGACGATCTGGTGGACACGGGCAAGACCGCCAGAGTGGTCCGTGAAATGCTGCCGAAGTCGCATATCGCCACGGTCTATGCCAAGCCGCTGGGCCGGCCCATGGTCGACACCTTCGTCACCGAGGTCTCGCAGGACACCTGGATCTATTTCCCCTGGGACATGGGCTACACGTTCCAGCCGCCCATCCGCGAGGGGGGCTGAGCGGCTAGCGGCGCCCGAACAGCGCGATCCTGACGGCCTCCGTGCCGAGGCCCTCCTCGATCATGTGCCCGACCCGGCGTCCTTCAGACCCGAACAGGCCGAGCATGACCGGCGGATTGACCAGCGTGCAGAGCACGGTGAAGAACACGATGATCTTTGGCGGGGTCATCTCCACGGCTGGCCGTCCTTTCCATCGCGCCATCTCCCCATCCCGTGGACATGCTAGCCGGTCCGCTTTTACGCCCGGTTCACCGCTTCGCTCCAGTTCGCGTCAACTTCGCTGGCGTTCCGCAGGGCTCCCGTTAGGGAAGGCTTAAGGGGCCGACCTTCCGTTTGGTAAGCTGCTGGACGGAACACCCGTTTGCGCCCGCCCATTGTGGCCCGCCCGGCGCGACGGCGGATGTTGCAAACGCCATCCGGCGAGCGGCTGCCTGCAGGGCCTGCGCGCCTGGTCAGCCGAACCAGCCGGCCCGCGGCAGCCGCACGCAATTGCCGACGAGACGCCAGTAGACGCGCCGGTCTCCCGGCCTCTCGGCAACCAGCCGCAAGGTGCTGCCGCCCGCCGTGCCTGCAATCGTCACGATCACCAGCGGCCGCTCGTGCAGGCCACGGACCACGATCTCGGCGCCCCCCGGCCAGGACCGACGGCGCACCAGCGGAACCTGCCGGTCAAAGACCTGGGCGACGCAATCGGCGAGTTGGCCGGTCGTCATGGGCGAAACGGCGGAGAGCTCGCCGCTCGTGCTCGCCATCGCCGCGCAGCCCGACAGGCCAGCTGCCAGCGCGGCGGCCGCGAGGCGCTGGGGGACGACCGGCATGCTGCGCTCGGAAGGGTTCAGGGTCATGGCCATGGGTGCTCAACGCAAGATGCTGCACCCTGTTCCGGGCTAAACCATGGTCGGCGCGGCCATGGTGCCCCCTGCCGGACTCGAACCGGCATGCCCGAAAGCGAGGGATTTTAAGTCCCTTGTGGCTACCAGTTTCACCAAGGGGGCGCAGGGCCACGTCTAGCGGCCCCGGCCCCCCCTTGGCAATGGAAGCCAGCCCACGCCTCACCGCACCCAGACGACCTTGTAGACCTGCCCGGCGAAGTCGATATGCAGCTCGACCAGTTCCGAGCGCTGGTTGCTGGCGAGAATCTCGAAATGGTGACGCTTGGCGGTCGCCTGCGCGCGCGGCGAAAAGCCCTCGGCGGTCGCATGGCGGCCCACCTCGCCAATGGCGAAGGCCGGTCGGTCCGGCACGCGCGCCTCGTCGTAATCGACGATCTCCGCCTCCTCCATCCGGCCGAACCGGTCGAGCCAGGCGACCCAGGCGCGCCCGCGCGCGTCCCGCACCGGAATTTCCGTATGCTTGTCATGCCGGACCGGGCTTCCCGCGATCCGGAAACCCGCCGCCTCGACCGTGCGCTGGATCGCGGCGGTGTCGGCCGGACGCATCAGCGCCTCGGCGAGCGTGCCATTGGCGAGGGGCGGTGTGGCGGGTGCTGCCGTAGCTGGCGGCTGGCCTGGAACCGAGGGCCCGTCGGATCCGGCCTGCGGAGTTGCGGGCGGCGCCTGTGGCGTGGCGCCATTCGCCCCGGCCCCGGCCAGCGTGATGCGGCGCGCCTCGAGAACCCGGCCGTTGAGCCGCCCCTCGATCACCACCTCCTGGCCGGCCGCAAGATCCGCCGGCTTCTCGGCCTGACCGGCCTCCACGAGGATGCGCCCGGTCGGATCCTCCATCAGGAAGCGGTCGCCGAACAGGTCGGCGATGCGGCCGCGCACCACCACGCCGCCGGCCAGCGCCTCGCCGATCGAGACCTGGCCGAAGCCGGGCACGGCGCCCAGCAACGCACAGCCGCCGACCAGCGCGGCGGCCAGCGCCAGCATGGATGCAGAGATGCGCGGCCGACGGCGCAGCTTCGACCCGGCGCGGCTCAGGCGGGGCGTGTCGAGCGGATACATGCAACGCTCCATCAACGGTTTGCGATGGCGCCGTTCTAGCCGCGGCGACCGCAACCGGGCCTGTCGCGCCCGGTTCAACCAGGGTTAAGGTGATCTCCCCTAGCCGTGGGCCGCAACCTGCCACCCCCCGGGGAACCGATGCGCCTGCTGCTTGCCGAAGACGATGCCGCCCTCGCCGCCGAGATTGCCGGCCGGCTTGGCGCCGAGGGCTATGTCGTCGACATCAGCCGCGACGGCGAGGACGCGCTGTTCCAGGCCGGCTCCGGTCCCTATGGCGCGCTCGTCCTCGACCTCGGCCTGCCCCTGCTCGACGGCGTCGCGGTGCTCGACCGGCTGCGCGCGGCGGGCAGCACCCTGCCCGTGCTGGTGCTCACCGCCAGGGACCGGCTGGCCGACAAGGCGGCGGCCTTCCGGGCCGGTGCCGACGACTATCTCACCAAGCCGTTCCGGATCGAGGAACTTCTGCTGCGCCTGAACGCCCTGCTGCGACGGGCCGCCGGCCATGCCAGCGCCCGCATCGCCTTCGGCGACGTCAGCCTCGACACCGTGACCGGCGCGGTGGAGCGCGAGGGCATCCCGGTGCGCCTCACCGCGCTGGAGGCACGCATTCTCGCCTATCTCGCCATGCGCCCCGATCAGGTCGTCTCGCGTTCGGACCTCACCGACCACGTCTACGACCACGACAGCGACCGCGATTTCAACTCGCTCGAGGTCATCGTCAGCCGGCTGCGCCGCAAGCTCGGCGCCGGCCTGATCGAGACCGTGCGCGGCGCCGGCTACCGCCTGCGGCGCGACGGGGCGGCCTATGCGCTCGCTTGAGGGGCGGCTCGCGGCCACCATCCTCGCCTGGACGCTTCTCGCCGTCGTGCTCGTGGCCTGGCTGCTCGGCAATCTGGTCGAGGCCGGCGCCCGGCGTGTGCTGGAGAGCCGGCTCGCCTCGGCCGCCGAACAGATCGTCGCCAATGCCGAGATCGGCGCCGACGGCATCGTCACGCTCGAGCGCCAGCCGGAGGACGCTGCCTTCCAGCACGCGGGGTCGGGCTGGCTCTGGCTGATCGTGCGCGATGGCCGGGCCATCGCCCAGTCGCGCTCCATGGCCGGCCTCGACATCGGCGCCTGGCAGCAGGCGCTGGCGGCCGGGGCGGAGCGCGGCCCGGCCGGCGAGCGCCTCGTCTCGGCCTCGCGCGCCTTTTCCGGACCCGGCCGGACGGGTGCAAGGCTCTACGCCACCGCACCCTATTCCAGCATCGAGCCCGAGGTGCGCGAGGCCCGCGCAACCGTCGCCTGGACCATGGCCGCGCTGGCGGCCGGCCTGATCCTGGTGCTGGTCCTGCAGGTCCGCCTCAGCCTTCATCCCCTGCGCCGGCTGGTCTCCGATATCGACCGGATGCGCGCCGGCGAGCTTGCCGCCCTCCCCGACCAGCCGGTCACCACGCTCCAGCCAGTGGCCGGGGCGGTCAACCGCATGGCCGCGGACCTCACCCGCATGGCTGAGCGCTCGCGCGCGGAGGCGGCCGACCTCGCCCATGCGATCAAGACGCCGCTCAGCGTCATCGTGCTGCGCGCGCAATCCGCCGATCCCGAGATCGTGGCGAGCGCCGACCAGATCCGCCGGCAGGTCGAGCGCCGGCTGAAGCGCTCGCGCGCGGGCGCGCCCGGCGCGATCAGCGCATCGACCCCCATCCGTCCGGTGGCCGAGGATGCCGTGCTGGCGGCCCGTCATGTCCATGCCGCCCGCGGCGTCACGGCCGGGATCGACATGCCGGAGGGTCTTGCCGCCCCCCTTGCCCGCGAGGATCTCGAGGAGATCGTCGGCAATCTCGTGGACAATGCCTTCGCCTGGGCGTCCTCGCGCGTTCATGTGCGGGCCGCCCCGGCCGATGGCGCCGTGATCCTGACGGTCGAGGACGATGGTCCCGGCATCCCGCCGGACCGGGCCGAGGCGGTGCTCGCCCGTGGCCAGCGCCTGGACGAGAGCCTGCCCGGCTCCGGGCTGGGGCTGGCCATTGTGGCGGACATTCTGGCCGACCATGGCGGCACGCTCGACCTTGGCCGCGCGGCCGCGGGCGGCCTGTCCGCCCGGATCAGGCTGCCCTCACCGCCTCAGGCGGCGAAGCGGTAGATCCAGTCCTGCCGGGACAGGATGCCCTGCCCGCCGAGCACGGCCATGCCCAGGTCGCGGGCCAGCGCCAGCGGACCGCCGAGATGGTAGATGGCGCCATTCCGCCGTGCCAGCGCCTGCACCGCCTCAACCCGTGACCGGCGGGCCTCCTCATAGGCGCGCAGGGCACCGGCAAGGTCGTCCGGCAGCGCGGCGCAATGCGCCGCCAGGACAGCCGCATCCTCGATCCCCATTGCACCGCCCTGCGCCGCGAAGGGCAGCATGGCATGGGCGGCGTCGCCGATCAGCGTCACCGGCCCCTGTCCCGGCCCGAACCAGACCGCCCGGTCGGACAGCGGCCAGGAGGCGATCTGGGGCGCTGCAGCGATCAGGTCGCGCACGGGCGAAGCCCAGCGGGCGAAGCGGGCAAGCAGCGCCTGCCGGTCTGCCGGCCCGCTCCATCCGGCTTCGGGCTCGGGCGCCGCCACCACGGCGACGAGATTGACCTGCCGGCCACCGCTCACCGGATAATGGACGAAATGGGCATCGGGTCCCAGCCAGAGACCGATCTTCGGTCCGGCAAAGCACGCCGGCACCGCCTCGGCCGGAAGTGTCGCGCGGTAGGCGATGCGGCTGCGATAGACCGGCAGCGGCCCCTCGCCGGAAAGACGTCGCACCGTCGACCGGATGCCGTCGGCGCCGATCAGCGCAGCACCCTTCAGGTCCAGTTCGCGCGTCGGTCCCCGCGCGGCGAGCCTGACCTCGCCGGCCATCGCGACATCGCGGACCTCATGGCCGAGATACAGCATCACGCCGGGTGTCGCGCGAACGGCATCGGCAAGCGCCGCTTGCAGGTCGCCGCGGTGGATCACCCACCAGGGCGCGCCGTGGCAGCGCGCGATGGATGCACCCAACTCCGACCGGACAAGTACCCTGCCGGAATGGCCGGCATGGACCTCCATCACCTCGGGCACCACGACGGCCTCCCGCAGCCGGGCCTCGAGACCGAGCCCGATGAGGATGCGGCTGGCATTGGGGGAGAGCTGGATGCCGGCGCCGACCTCGGCCAGGTCGCAGGCCCGCTCGATGACCGCGACGGCAAAGCCCTTCCGCGCCAGCGCGAGCGCCGCCGTCAGGCCGGCAATGCCGGCCCCGGCGATGAGAATGGGCGGGCCAGCAGCCATCGTGGCCGCGTCAGGCCTCCTCGAGGCTCTCGACGCGTGCGCCGGCCGGCCGCGTCTCCTCCGCATGCAGGCTCGCGTCATACTTGTAGAGCGTCGAGCAATAGGGGCAGACGATCTCGTCGTCCGCGCCCATGTCGAGAAAGACATGCGGATGGTCGAAGGGCGCGCGGCTGCCCATGCACTTGAATTCCTTGACCCCGATATGGATGACCGCGACGCCGTCATCATTGGCGAAATGGGGCACGATATGACCGGCCATGATCGTCCTCGTCAGATTGCGCGCGGACCATAATGCCCCGTCGCGCCCAATGAAAGCGCTTCGCGCGCGATGGTCCTGCCCCGTCGATCAGCCTGTGAGCCAGCCGAAGCTGACGACCAGCGCGCCGATCAGCGCGATCACCAGTGCGGTCACCAGCAGCGTGGCCACAAGGCCGATGAGGTGCCCGGCCGCGACCAGCACCCCGTCCTCCTCCAGAAGCCCCACCGACAGGACGACCAGCGCGACACCGGGAGGGAAATTGCCGATCCACGACAGCGGCAGCGCGAGAATGAACCCGAGCAGGATGCACATGGCGCCGATCAGCAGCCACATCGGCCCGCGGATCATGAACACCGCCCGAGGCCGCGCGAAGCGCTCCAGCTTCACGATCCAGCCGATGGTGCGGTCCACCATGGCGGCAAGAGCCGCCCGCGGCAGGGTGCGCTCGGCGACGAAGCCGGGCAGCCAGGGCGAGCGGCGGCCGAACATCATTTGCAGGCCGACAAGGGCGATCACCACACCGGAAATGGTCGAAACGCCCGGAATCATCGGGATGATGTTCGGCAGGGCGAAGATCAGCACCAGAATGCCGAAGCCACGGTCGCCGAGTGCGCCGGTCAGGGCGCCAAGCGAGATGCGGTCGCCCTCGCCCAGCGTCTTCAGCGCGAGAAACACCTCCGAGGTGCGATGCAGGGTCTCGTCGCTGTCAGGCGTCACGCGTGCTCGCTCAGGCTCTGTCCGCTCGGGCCGGGCTCAAAACAGGATGGCAAGCGCCCCGGCGACCACCGTATAGCCGATTCCGGCACCGATCGAGGTCGCAAGAGCCGCGAGCGCAAAACCGGCGATCACCAGAAGACCGTCCCGCTCGGTCAGGCCCAGACCGAGGACGCAGAGCGCCAGACCCTGCGGCATGGAGCCGATCCACGGGACCGGCACGATGATCAGCAGCACCGCGAGAATGAGAACGGCAAAGCCCACCGCGCGGCGCGCAGCCGGCCCCGCGGCAAAGCCGAGGCGCGGGCGCGTCCAGGCCTCGATGCGGGCAAGCAGCGGCAGCGTCCGGTTCATCACGGCAAAGAAGCGCTCGCGCGACAGGGGCGCGCGCGAGATGCGGTCCGGCAGCCAGGGCGAGTCCCGGCCGGCCATGATCTGCACGGCCAGCACCACCAGCACGATGCCGGTGAGGATGGGCAGGCCGGGAATGGGCAGGAGATTGGGCAGGCCGAACAGGATGAGCGACAGGCCGAAGGCGCGGTTGCGCAGCGCCGCCATGAGGTCGCCGATCGAAACGGTGGCGGTTTGCGATCCGGGCGCCTGGGCGGCCATCATCGCTGCCAGCATCTGGGACGTCTTGTCTGGCGTGGTCACATGAGGTCCCGGGACGCGATAGCCGGAACCGTTCTAGGGGATCGCCGGGCGCTCGTCCATGCGACGGATTGGGCGCGCCCTCGATACGCTTCAGTGGAGCCAGCCGACCGAGCGGGCAATGCCCAGTTCGCAGGGCTGGATCAGCCGGGACGAGGTGACCCTCACGGTATGCAGCCGCCCGTCGAGTTCCCGCTCCCAGAACGCGAGAAAGCGCTGGAGCACCGGAAAATAGGGCGCCTGATCGTAATCCTGCCAGATATAGCTCTGCAGCAGCAGCGGATGGTCGGGCATCCGGTAGAGGATTTCCGCCGTCGTCAGCGCATAGCCCTCGAGCAGGCGGAGAAAGTCGGCATCGACGGGGCGGACCGTGGCGGGGGTCGGTGCGAGCATGGCTACCTCGTGATCGTGACGAAGACGCATGGCCTTGAGGTCGCCGACGGTCGGGTTCGGATGATGCCGGACGGCCCGCAGCCATTGAGCCGGCTGACCGGTTAGCAGGGCGTTAACGGCCTGTGCGCCGCAAGGACTTCCCGCAGGGAAAGCGCAATCACGGGCAGATCAGGCAAGGATCGCCCTCCGGTTTATTCCTGTCTTTTCTGCAACCTCAGGTCAGAGACAATACCCCCGGGGGTTGCGTAATGGGGTTGCGGCGCGTCATCGGCGTGCTTGTGCTGGTCTGGTCGGGCGCGGCTGCCGCCGGCGAGCCCGTGATCGGCCCCCGCATCACCTCATTCCTCGGCATCGAGGGCGCGTTCGATGGCGCCCACCTGTCCTCCGGGTTCGACGTGACCCTCGGCGGCCAGGTCGACCGACGCGGCTTTGTCGCGCGGCTGACCGGGGGCAGCGGCGTCTCGCGCTTCCGCATCGACCCGGTCCTGCCAGACAGGGTCGGCGAGATCACCCAGACGGGCCGGCTGCTGGCCGGCTGGCGCGAGGCCGGCGCCTGGGGCGAGGTGCGGTTGCTGGCCGGGCTTGCGCTGGAGCACCGGCGGCTATCCCCCGCCCTGCCCGACCGCCATCTGGGGCTGGCGATCGGCCCGGCGGTCGCGCTCGATGCCTGGCTGACGCCCCATCCGGCCGTCGCGGTCCAGGTTCATGCCGCCTATACCACCGCCATGCAGGCATGGACCGTGCGGGTGGCTCCCGGCCTTGCCGTCGGCGAGGGCCTGTTCACCGGCCCCGAGGCCAGCCTTTCCGGCCATCACGGGACCCTGCGAACGCGGCTCGGCTGGCACCTGACCGGCCTCCGGCTCGGCCCGCTGGGTCTCAGGGTCTCGGGGGGCTGGGCCTTCGACCGGGGCGGCCGAAACGGTGCCTATGGCGGCATCGCGCTCTGGCGCAACCATTGATCGCTCAGCGCGCCGGGCCGATCTCCGGGAACCCCTCGCCCGATGGTTCGGCGACCAGGTACATGGCGAGCCGGTCGACCGGCGCCGTTCCCCAGAGCGGCGAGGCCCACAGCCGCTCGACGCTGCCGACCCGCTCCACGCGAGCAAAGCGGGCGCGAAGCGCGGCTTCCGCAGCCGCCGCGCGCCGGCTCTCCGCCACCACGAGGATCGCACCGGCGCGCAGCGGGGCCGGATCGGGCGCCGGCTCGAAAGTGTAGCGCGCGCGCTCGTTGAGCTGGAGGACCGGCAGGGGGCCGGGCATATGGACGCGCAGCTGCGCGTTGGTCGTGTAGCTGACCGTACCGATGGCGCCGGCGCCGCGGGCTCTCGCCGTGTCGGCGATGATGGTTGCCGCCGCGCGCCAGCCGTGCAGCTGGCCGGTCGGGTCGGTGGCAAGGGGCGCAAGTCTCAGCCCCGCATGGCCGATGACGAGCAGGCCGAGCAGCACGCCGGTCCACAGGCCGTGCCGCCATGACAGGCGCCAGACCGGTGCCAGCCAGCCGCTTGGCTGCGCCCGTGCCCCCATTGCCGCAGCGGCGATCGAGGCCGGCAGCAGGCAGGCGGTCCAGTTGCCCTGCACACGGTCGAACAGGCCGTACCAGACCAGATAGGCGACCAGCGGCACGGTCGTCGCCGCGACGAGCACGGCCCCCGGCTCCCGCTCGCGCAGGGCCGCGCGTGCCACCACCCACAGCCCCCACAGCACGAGGATGCCGATCAGCGGCGTCAGCAGGGCCGCCTGCCCGGCGATGAACTCCGGCACGAAGCGCGGATCGAAGGCCTGCGGCACGGCCCGCCCGAACTGCTTGGTCAGCGAGGCGCCGCCCTGGGCGAGGTTCCAGGCGAGCACCGGTGCCATCACGGCCAGGCACAGCGCGCCGCCGGCATAGGGCCAGGGGGAGGCGAACCAGCGGCGCAGCTCCGGCACCGCCGCAAGCCAGACGAGAATGCCGAGACCGAGGAACACGGCGGTGTATTTGGAGACGAAGGCGAGGCCGACGCTGAGACCCACCGCCAGCCACCAGGCGCCCTTGCCCGTCCGCCAGACCTCCACCAGCGCCAGCAGCGACAGCGTCCAGAACAGGACCAGCGGGGTATCGGGCGTCACCAGCATGGCGCCGGCGCCAAGGAACAGCGTGCCCTGCACGAGCCCCGCCCCGGCCAGCGCGGCGCGCCCGTCGCCGGTCAGGCGGATGACCAGGCGCCAGACACCGAGGCTCGCCAGCGCGCCCAGGACCACCGACAGCCAGCGGATGCCGAAGGGCGTATCGCCGCCGACCGCCGTCGACAGCCGCACGAGCCAGGCGACCATCGGGGGGTGATCGAAATAGCCGGGCGCCAGATGCTGCGACCATGTCCGGTAATAGGCCTCGTCGGCGGCAAGGCCGAGGCTGCCGGCCGCGGCCAGGCGCACCCCGGTCAGCACCGCGACGAGCAGCACCACCGCCAGCACGCTGCCGGCGCCGACCGGCAGGGTCCGGACCTCAGCGGCGCCAGACAAGGGTGGAGGATGCGGCATAGTTGAACACGGCACCCATGATCGCGCCGGCGAGCCCGGCGATCCACCAGCTCGCATGGCCGGCATGGAGCCAGCTTGCCACGCCGACATTGCCGAAGGCGCCGATGCTGCACACGGCATAGAACAGCACGAGGCCGGACCAGAAGCGCCCGCCCTTCAGCTGGGCGTCGCGATAGGTGAACGCGTTGTTCATGACGAAATTGGAGGTCATGGCCACGACCGTTGCCGCCGCCTGCGCCCAGGAGAAATGCATCCCGAGCCCGAGCAGCCCGTAGAGCACCGCCATGTGGACGACCAGACCGGAGCTCCCGACCAGCGCGAAGAAGATGAAGCGCAGCGGGATGAGGCCGCCCGACAGCTTGTTCAGGATGAAGCCGAGATAGTCGAGCGCCACCTTGGCGTCGAGCTTGCTCTCGCCATGGACGCGCTCGCGGAAGACGAACGGCACCTCGACGAAATCCGGCCGGCGCGGCACCGACGCGACGATGTCGGCGAGGATCTTGAACCCGGAGGTCGCCAGTTTCGGCGCCACCGCCTCGACCAGGCTGCGCCTCATCATGAAGAAGCCGGACATGGGGTCGGTCAGCGGCGCCTTGAGGATCATGGCCGAGAGCCTGCGCCCGAGTTCGGACACGGCCTGCCGCACCGGCGACAGGCCCTCGGTCTTGGAGCCCCCCTCGATGTTGCGGCTCGCCACGACCAGTTCGCGCCCGGCGCGGATATGCTCCAGCATCACCGGCAGGATGGTCTCGTCATGCTGCAGGTCGGCATCCATCACCGCCACGACCGGCGCGGACGAGGCCAGCATGCCCTCGATGCAGGCACCCGCGAGGCCCCGCCGTCCGACGCGGCGGATGCAGCGGATGCGCGGGTCGCGGCCCGCAAGGTCCTTCACCACGGCCGAGGTGCCGTCGGGACTGTCGTCGTCGACGACGATCATCTCCCAGGCGATGCCGGCGAGCACGCTGTCGAGCCGGCGCGCCAGTTCCGGCACGTTGTCGCGCTCGTTGAAGCTCGGCACCACCACCGTCAACTCCGGCGGCAGGATGGCGGGCGCAGCATCCGCCGGAGCGGGACCGGAAAGGGTCGAGGGATGGGTCATCTGGGCGCGGGTGATAGACCCCGCCGCTCGGCGGGGTCAAGCAAGGGGTCGGGTCCGGACCAGATACCGACAATCCGACCGGATTCGGTCAGGGCGCGTTATGCTGAACGGGTAGGAAAAAAAAATGCGCCCCGCATTGTGCCTGCAAACTGTCACAGGCATGATGCTTTTCAACAACTCCGCGTCCACGGAATTGGCATGCAGCCCCGGACGGTCCGCCGCCCGGGGCTTTTTCTTGGCTCCCTAGCGGCATCAGCCGGCCGGCGCGCCGCCGGCCGCCGCCAGCGCCTCGGGCGTATCGAGGTCGAGGTGGACCGCATCGCCCTCCACCGGTACCTCGGCCACCGCCTCAGGCGCCTCCGCCAGGACAGCCCTGCCGCCCTGGTCGCCGGCAACCTTCATGAGTTCGCCGAAGAAGCGCCGGCCCCACAGCACCGGATTGCCGCGCCGCCCGTCCGCCACCGGCACCACGATATGCCGGCCGGCACCCGGATCGAAGGCGTCGGCCAGCCGGCGCACCAGTTCGGCGCCGACGCGCGGCATGTCCCCGAGCAGCACGACGCAGCCATCCACGTCGTCGCCCAGCGCGGCGATGCCCGCCTTCAGGGAGGTCGACAGGCCCTCGGCGAAATCCGGATTGTGGACGAGACGCACGGCGAGGCCATCGAGCGTCGCCGCGATGCGCTCGGCCTGATGGCCGGTCACCACCACCACCTCGGCAAGCCCGCCCTTGAGCGCCGCCTCGGCGGCATGGCGCACCAGCGGCAGGCCATCGAGCGTGGCGGTCAGCTTGTTCGGCCCGCCCATGCGGGTGGAGCGGCCGGCGGCGAGCACGAGGCCGGCCAGGCGCGGCGCCGCCGCGACCGGCAAGTCCCCCTCGCGCGGCTGCGGCCGCGAGACGATTTCCATCAGCAGTCCCCCCACCCCCATGCCGGTCATGTCCGCGCGCGTGACGGCAAGGCCGGCCAAGAGCCGCACCAGAACCCAGTCGAAGCCGTTCTCCTTCGGCGAGCGCGCGCAGCCCGGCGCCCCGATCACCGGCACGCCGGCCCGCTCCCCGACCATGAGCAGGTTGCCCGGATCGACCGGCATGCCGAGATGCTCGACTTTCCCCCCCGCCGCCTCAAGCGCCGCGGGGATGACATCGCGCCGGTCGGCAATGGCCGAGGCGCCGAACACCAGCACGAGGTCCGCCGCGGCGCATGCCTCGGCGATGGCGGCGGCCAGCGCCGCCGTCTCGTGCGGCACGCGCAGGTCACGGACGATTATCGCACCCGCCGGCTCCAGCCGGTCGGCGGTCACGCGCAGGGTCTTGTCCACCACCTTCGGGGCAAGGCCCGGCAGCAGCGTGGAGACCACCGCGACCCGCCGGCGCACGAAGGGCGCGACACGGATCAGCGTCCCCGCCGCGACAGCCCGTTCCACCGCCCCGCCGGGGGCCGCATAGGGGATGATCTTGACCGTCCCGACCATCTCGCCGGCAACGACGGGGGCGAAGGCCGACAGCGTCGCGAAGGTGATGGCCTCGTCGATGCGGTTCAGCGCATCGATACCGGCGCGGTCGACCACCAGAACGCCGGCATGGGTCGCGAACAGGTTGCAACGGCCGGTAAAGGGCGGGTCGAGCCTGAGGCCGGGACCGGCGAGCGCGCCGGCAATGCGCCCGGCCGCCTCGTCCTCGCCGACATCGTCGGCCTCGGCCAGCGCCACCGTCACGGTGGCGATGCCGGCGGAACGCAGCGCCGCAACCTCGGCCGCGCCGATGAGCGTGCCCTTCTTGAGTACGAAGCCATCCCGGCGCACGGCATGGGCCACGACCCCGCCCAGCGCCTCGTCGAGCGAAACCGGCCCGAACCTCACGGCCGCCTCCCCTCGCCAGCGGCCAGTTTCCAGGCCATGTCAGGCAATGCCCTGCCGCCAGGCCTGGATCACCTCGGCCATGATCGACACGGCGATCTCGGCCGGCGTGATGGCCCCGATGGCAAGGCCGACGGGCGCCCTGATGCGGGCGATTGCGTCCGGGTCGACACCCTGCGCGGTCAACCGTTCCACGCGCTTGGCATGGGTTTTCCGCGAGCCGAGCGCACCGATATAGAAACAGCCCTTGGTGAAGGCGTGGACCAGCGCCGGATCGTCGACCTTCGGGTCATGGGTCAGCGCGATGAAGGCGGTATAGCGGTCCACCTTCAGTGGCGGCAGCGCCACGTCCGGCCATTCGGCGATCAGTTGCACGTCGGGAAACCGCTCGGGCGTGGCGAAGGCCGTGCGCGGATCGACGATGACCGGCTCGTAGCCGAGCATGCGCGCGAGCGGGATCAGCGCCTGACTGATATGCACCGCGCCGATCACCACCATCTGCGCCGGCGGCACCTGCACCTTCAGGAACATCCGCGTGTCGGCGACAGGCCCCGAACGGCCCGAGCGCAGCGCCGCGCGGATCGGCCCCTCCAGCGGGTCGCCGGCCAGCGTCTCCTCGGTCACCATGCGGGAGGTGGCCGTCTCCAGATCGGTGACGAGAACCGCCGCCCGCCGCTCGGCGCGGGCGGCATTCAGCGCCGAAAGCAGGGCGAGATCCATCAGCCGACCTTCTCGACATAGACGGCGATGCGGCCGCCGCAGGACAGGCCCGCCCGCCAGGCGGTCTCGTCGGCAACGCCGAATTCCAGCATCTTCGGCTGGCCCGAGCCGATCACGTCAAGCGCCTCGGTCACCACCTCGCCCTCCACGCAGCCGCCGGAGACCGAGCCGAGAAACGTGCCGTCCTCGTCGATGACCAGGTGCGAGCCCACGGGCCGCGGCGCCGAGCCCCAGGTCTCCACGACGGTGGCGATGGCCACGCCCTTGCCGGCCTTCGCCCAGGCCTCGGCCCGGGTCAGGATGTCGTCGTCGGATGCCAGCATGGATGCCTCCTCGGGAACAGGTTCGCACAAGACATCGGACGATCCCATGTCTGGCGCAAGGGTCCGGCTGCATCGGTGGTGTCGCGTCCTTCGAGGCTCGCTGTCGCTCGCACCTCAGGATGAGGGCAGTTGGCGGGTTGCATCAGTGGCGT